>CAWGKJ010000007.1:0-320888 GCA_963823115.1 uncultured Alphaproteobacteria bacterium
CCTTCAGAAATAAAAGCAAGCCCACCTTTGAGGGCCGCCACAATACGGCCTAACGCCTATTCGTTCATCACACTTTGTCGCCAAGCCTTGTTGCCAAGAATTCTCCGAGGGATCCAGAACATCATGACAAAACTCCGTCTCGTGCTGCTTGCCACAACTGCCCTTACGGCAATGCAGTTGCTTGCTCCCCTATCGCACGCGCAAACCGCGCCGCTGGTAGTGGCTCAGGCCGCGAAAGAAGAACTCGGTCCCGACGGGAAGCCCAAGAAGCCTCCTCCGCCTGCCGCAGCGCCGGCGAAGCCAGCGCCTCCTGCTGCCGCGCCGCCACCCCGGCCCACACCACCTCCGCCGCCGGCCCGGCCAACGCCGCCGCCGCCACCACCCGCTGCAGCACCATCGCGTCCTACGCCTCCTCCGCCGCCTGCTGCGGCACCGCCGCCCCGTCCTACGCCCCCGCCACCGCCTGCTGCGGCACCGCGACCCACACCGCCACCACCGCCTCCTGCCGCGGCTCCGCCGCCGCGTCCCACGATGCCGGCTCCTCCCGCCGCTTCGCCGACGCCTGTGCCGCCGAAGCCAACGGCGTCGCCGGGTCCCGCGCCTGCGATACAACCACTGCAGAAGGGCGTGCCAACTCCCCTGTCACCGCCACCCGCCGGTGCCAAGCCGCCCGGCGCTCCGCCGCCTCAACCGGCGCCTTCGGCACCCCCCGCAGGCGGAGCCGCGGGGACGCCACCGCTGCCGCCCGCGGGCGTCACCCCGGGAGCACCACGTACTGGCCTTCCCCCCGGCGCTCCGGCACCGAGCGGTGGGCAGACCGCGCTGCCTCCTGGTGGCGCGCCGCTAGCGCATCGGCCGCCGCCGCCGACGATTACAGCGCCGATTCCGACTGCGCCGCCGTCCGCTCAAGCCCTGACCCCGATTGCGCCTGGCGCAGCCGCGCAGGGGCCGCGCCGCATGGAAGATTTCCGCGGCGCGCGGCAGGAAAGCGACCAGGGCGGCCGCAAGGTCTTCACCGAACCCGGCCGTGTCATCGTTGTCGATCCCTCGGGGCAGTCGTTCATTCGCCATAACGAAGAAGAGCAATTCCGTTTCGGCGCGCGCGACATCCGGACCGAGCAGGTCGGCGGCGAAACTCGCACCATCGTGATTCGTCCCGACGGCTCGGAGATCATCACCATCACCGGCCGCGACGGCCAGATGCTGCGCCGGATTCGGCGGGATCCGATGGGCCGCGAGATCATCATCATCGACAACACCTATCGCGACCCGCTCGCGGTCGGCGGTTTCTATGTCGACCTGCCGGCGCCGGCGATCCGCATCCCCTACAATCGCTACATCGTCGAAGCAGATGAAGCTCCGCCGGAATTGATTTACGAAACCATGCTGGCGCCGCCCGTGGACCGAATCGAGCGGCGTTATTCGCTCGACGAAATCCGCTACAGCCCGTCGGTGCGCCAGTTGATGCCGAGCATCGATCTCAACACCATCAACTTCGAGCTCGGATCGTGGGAGATCCCGCCCGATCAAGCGGCGAGGCTGCAGGTGATCGCGGATGGCCTCAATCGGGCGATCGCGCGCAACCCGCGCGAGGTGTTCCTGATCGAGGGGCACACCGATGCGGTCGGCAACGACGTCGACAACCTGTCGCTGTCGGATCGTCGCGCCCAATCGGCGGCCGAGCTATTGACGCAACAGTTCGGTGTCCCTGCGGAAAACCTGACTTCGCAGGGCTATGGCTCGCAATATCTGAAGGAACAGACGGCTGGGCCGAGCCGCATCAACCGGCGCGTCACCATCCGTCGCATCACGCCGCTGCTCAACGGCGGAACGGCATCGCTGCCGCCGCCACCGCCCGGCATCGCCCCGCCGCGGTAACAACGAAGCGTCACACAAATGAAATGGCCGGGAGCAATCCCGGCCATTTCTCTGTCCGATCGCGATGCAGGTTCAGCTCTTGTCGCTATCGAGTCTGAAGATGTGGGAGCCGTCGCCGATCGATAGCAAGCCTGTCTCGGCGTAGAGATTCAGCTTGGCGCGGGTATCAACGATGTCGAGGTTGCGCATTGTGAGC
Organism: uncultured Alphaproteobacteria bacterium; assembly: GCA_963823115.1. Taxonomy (GTDB): domain Bacteria; phylum Pseudomonadota; class Alphaproteobacteria; order Rhizobiales; family Xanthobacteraceae; genus Bradyrhizobium. The sequence goes on from CAWGKJ010000007.1 coordinate 2,075, forward strand.
TGGCCGATACGGTCCGCTGGCGTAAACGCCGCGTCGTCCACCTTCTCCATGCTCAACCGCTCCGGCTGATAGCTCAGGTTGGGGCTCTCGGTGTTCAGGATCGAGTAGTCGTTGCCGCGGCGCAGCTCGAGTGTCACCTCGCCGGTGACCGCACGAGCCACCCAACGCTGGGCGGTTTCGCGCAGCATGAGGGCTTGAGAATCGAACCACCGTCCCTGGTAGAGCAATCGGCCAAGACGCAGGCCGCTGATCCGATATTGCTCGATGGTGTCTTCGTTGTGGATGCCGGTGATCAGGCGTTCGTAGGCGATGTGCAAGAGCGCCATGCCGGGAGCTTCGTAAATGCCGCGGCTCTTGGCCTCGATGATCCGGTTCTCGATCTGGTCACTCATGCCAAGGCCATGTCGACCGCCGATGGCGTTGGCCTCGAGAAACAGCGCGACGGGATCGGTGAACGTCCGGCCGTTCAGCGCGACGGGCTGGCCCTCGATAAACCGCACGGCGACCTTTTCGGCCTCGACGATACAGTCGTTGCGCCAAAACGGCGCGCCCATGATGGGATTGACGATCTTGATGCCACTGTCCAGGCGCTCGAGGTCCTTGGCTTCGTGGGTTGCACCAAGGATATTGCTATCGGTCGAGTACGCCTTTTCGGCGCTCATCTTGTAGCCGAATCCATGGGCGGTCATGAACGCCGACATTTCCGCTCGGCCACCCAGCTCGTCGATGAACTGCTGGTCGAGCCAGGGCTTGTAGATTCTGAGGCTCGGGTTGGTCAGCAGGCCGTAACGGTAGAAACGCTCGATATCGTTGCCTTTGAAGGTGGAGCCATCGCCCCAGATGTTGACGCCGTCCTCCTTCATTGCCGATACCAGCATCGTGCCGGTCACGGCGCGACCCAGCGGCGTGGTGTTGAAGTACGCGATGCCGCCGGTGCTGATGTGGAAAGCACCGGATTGGACGGCGGCAATACCTTCGTGGACCAATTGGGTGCGGCAATCCACCAGTCGGGCTTTTTCCGCGCCGTAGTCCATGGCCTTGCGCGGAATCTCGTTGTAGTCGGTCTCGTCAGGTTGGCCGAGGTTGGCGGTATAAGCAAAGACTCGGGCGCCCTTTTGCTTCATCCACAGCAGCGCCGCGCTGGTGTCGAGACCGCCCGAGAAAGCGATACCGACTTTTTCGCCTTTGGGCAGGCTTTTCAGGATCGTACTCATGAAGCTTCCAATCGATCGAAATTTCCAGTGCCGCTCACGGCTTGAGTGCGCGAATATCAAATTTCGCGCCGATGGGCACGCGTTTAATGGCAGGTGGCGTGATCAAGTTGCTCACGCCTGCCGCGAGGGGCCCGCTTTGCGGCCGCAGAGGCGCCGGCGAAGCCGGTAGCCGGGCCACGCCAGCCGGGTCAACGCGGCGTCGACGCCCTCGTCGGATAATCGGGTCGACGGCCAGCGGTAGATGTAGCCGTGCGCCAGCCAAACCACCAGGAACGTCACCAGCCCCGCTGCCGCCACGTCGGTGAAGAAATGCCCGCCGAATGCCATTCTGAGCAGGCTCGTCATCACCCCGAACAGGGTCGCTGCGGCATAGGCCAACGGCCGCCATGCCGGCGGGGTCAGCGCCGCGGGTGCGTAGGTCCAGAATGCAGTGGCACCCTCGCCGGAGAAGAACGAACAGTTGCGCCCGCAAGCGCCGCGCGGGTCCCACCACGGCACGAACTGATCAGGTCCGTTGAACTGCGTCACCACCACCGGGCGCGGCCGGCCCCAATAGCTCTTGAAGGTGAGATTGGTGAGAACGCCCGCGGAAAGAACGAGCGTGGCCAGGAGGAAAACGGCCGCACGCCCGGAGATCAGCAGCGGCCGATCCGGCCGCACCAGCTTGACCAGCAGTGCAACGATAGCCGGTGATGCCAGGCCCCACGCGATCCACATCGCGGCATCGCGCGCGACCGCGGCCACTGCGTTGAGCTTGAGCGGGAAGTTCCTGCTCGCGGGATCGTAGAATAGCGCCGCGAGTTTCAGATCGAGTTCGGGATAAATCCCGAACAGCAATCCGACAACAAGCGCCAAGCCCAGCGCGATGAAAAGTCCGGTCCGGTTCATGGCGCGGGGTTTAGCCGAGGAGGGAGGTGATGAAAAGTCTTTGAAACGGACTTCCTCACGGTGCCGGTGGCAAGGTCGACCGCGACGGCAGCGGTGACGGCGGCGTCAGCAAGCGTGGCGGTTCGCGCCAGACCCCGGCATTGCGGCCCGCGATCATCCAGTAGACGAGGCCGGCGACGATCCCGGCACCGGTCATGATTTCGAGGTGGCGCCGGACGATGCCCTCGAAGCGAAGCGTCGCGGGATCGAACGGGACAAGACCGAGATAGCAGGCCAGGCCAACCAGGGCGCCGCCGACCGCGTAGGTCAGCGTGCCCCGGATATAAAATGTCTCGGTGATCGCCACCACGATCATCGCCGGCAGCAATGCAAAGCCGCTGATGAAGATGAAGCCGAAGCCGAGCACGATATTCAACGCACCCTGATCGATCGGCCCGGTACCGAGGTCGCTGAATTCCGGAAACAGCACCGCGCCAACCACGATCATTCCCGCAACCAGGCAGGCGGCAAGGAAGCCGAACAGGATGACGAAGAGGCGACCGATCAGTGCCATGTCGCCGAACCCAAATTGCCGTCATTGCGAGCGCAAGCGAAGCAATTTATAGCGTCGCTCAAAGCTGGATTGCTTCGTCGCTCCGCTCCCTTGCGCAAACGCTTCGCGTTTGTCGCAGGCAATGACGAGTTGAATCGCTCCATTCGCATCAATCCGTCATCGCCATGGCGCGCAGCGCCTGCCGCTCTCGCGCCGACAATTTCTCGGTTTCGGATTTGAGCTGACCGCAGGCGGCAAGGATATCGCGGCCGCGCGGCGTGCGCACCGGCGAGGAATAGCCGGCGTTGAAGATATACTCGGAGAATTTCTCGATCTGCTCCCAGTCCGAACATTCGTAACGTGTGCCCGGCCACGGATTGAACGGAATGAGGTTGATCTTGGCCGGAATTCCCTTCAGCAACTTCACCAGAAGCTTTGCATCTTCGAGCGAATCGTTGACGCCCTTCAGCATCACATATTCGAATGTGATGCGCCGCGCATTGGACGAACCGGGATAGTCGCGGCAGGCCTGCAGCAGTTCGGCGATCGGATATTTCCGGTTCAGCGGCACCAATTCGTCGCGCAATTCGTCGCGCACCGCATGCAGCGAGATCGCCAGCATGACGCCGATCTCATCGCCGGTCCTGGTGATGTTCGGCACCACGCCCGACGTCGACAGCGTGATGCGCCGGCGGGAAATGCCGATGCCTTCGTTGTCGGCGACGATCAGCAGCGCGTCACGCACCGCGTCGAAATTGTAAAGTGGCTCGCCCATGCCCATCATCACCACATTGGTGACGAGGCGACCGCCGGAAGGCGTCTTGCGGTCGGCCCAGTCGTTGAGGCGATCGCGCGCCACCATGATCTGGCCGACGATTTCCCCCGCGGTGAGATCGCGCACCAGCCGCTGGGTGCCGGTGTGGCAGAACGCGCAATTCAGCGTGCAGCCGACCTGCGAGGAAACGCACAGCGTGCCGCGATCGGTTTCCGGTATATAGACGCACTCGACTTCATGCGCCTTCTCGACCTTGTCGCCGCTCGGCAACCGCAGCAGCCATTTGCGAGTGCCGTCGCTGGAAATCTGCTCGGCGACCACCTCGGGACGTGCGACGGTGAAATGCTGTTGGAGCTGCAGGCGCATTTCCTTGGAGATGCTGGTCATCTCGTCGAAATTCCCGGCGCCGCGAACATAGATCCAGTGCCACAGCTGCTGCACGCGCATCTTGCGCTGCGCCGGAGCGACACCGATCCCGCCGAGCCGGTCCGAGATTTCCGCGCGCGACAGACCGACCAGCGACGGCATTGCCGGCGGCACATAGGTTTCAAGCGCGATCTTTTCCAACGGCGCGCTGGCACCAGGATCGGCATGGATTGAAGTTCTGGTCATGGTGTCGTTCATGGAACATCAGATAGGCCTTCCACTGCCCGCTGGAAAGGCACGAAATACATCGATCTTGACGGTGAAAGTAGCCTAGCGCCTGCAATCCTGCGCCAACCGGTCGAGCGCCTGGGCCAGCCCCTTCAGGGAGAACGTGTCCGTGGTCTCGGTGCCCTTGGCCGAAACGCCCTTCACGACCGCATCCGCGGCCTTGCGCATGGCGTCGACCATGCGCTCCTCTTCGGCCGCGTTTTTGATCCAGAGGCCATCGCCCTGAGTATACATCGCGTAGCTGGCGCCGCCGACCTCCAGCGTCAATTCCGAACCCGGCTTCAGCGTGTAGCCGATCATGACCGAAACTTCGTTGGTGACTTTTTCCGCCGGGCGCGTGGAGACGAACGCATAGGCCGGGTCGCGCGGACAATTCGGCGGATTGGTTTTCGACGACGAGGGTTTTGCCAGCGCAAAGCAAACCTTCTTGCCGTTCGGTGTCGCCGTATAGGCTCCCCAGGTTCCGAACTGACCGATCAGCGTCGGCTCAGCGCCGCCAACAACGGCGGCAGCCTGCCTGGTTTCCGGCTTTGCCGCAGGTTTGGCCGCGCCCTTTGAGGCCTTCGGCGACGCGCTCTGCGCCTGCGCAAGGCCCGCGGCCCCGCACACCAGCACCATCGCAACCAGAGCTGTCAGGGTTCGCGGCAAGGACATGACCCGGTCTGGTTCCCTCAATATTGTGACTGGAAGATGGCTCGCACATCGGATCGCCACTTTGGCGATGGATAGCCGGGAAACGCCTTTTTGGGAAGCTGCGGCGAGGCTTCGACTGGGCACGCCGTGAGCCCTGCCGTGCACCATGCGACGCGATTCATCCAGAGCCTTTGGATCGCGCCGCCCGCTGCTTTTCCCACTGCACGTCGGTCCATTGCAGCAAATCCTCGGCGCCGGAGCTGCGCAGATGCGCACCGCCATCCTGCACCACCATCTCGCCATTGATGTAGCCGGCCGAATCGGAAACGAGGAAACTCGCAAGATCGGCAAGCTCGCGATGCTCGCCGACGCGGCCGAGCGGATTCCTCGACGCCCAGGTTTCGTCACGGCCCTCGGGCCGGAGCTGGCCGGACGCACCCGGTGTCGGAAATGCGCCGGGCGCAATCGCCACCGTTCGGATGCCCCTGGGACCCCACTCCACCGCGAGGCTCTTGGTCATCGCAAGAATGGCTGACTTCGCCATGGCGGAAGGCACGGTGAAGGCGCGGCCCGTGATCGTCGAGGTCGAGAGAATACTCAGCACCACGCCCTTGTGCCCGCCCTCGATCCAGCGCTTGCCGGTGCCGAGCGTGCAGTACATCGCACCGTGCAGCGTCGGGGCGAGAATGGCGTCTGCTGCGCGAAACGATAGATGCTCGGTCTGGGCGATGAACGTCGCGGCTGCATTGTTGATCAGCACGTCGATCGGCCCGTCGCGCCAGATCGCGTCCAGCATGGCCTCGACCGCGGCGCCGTCGCGAATATCGCATTTAATCGGGACGACTTTGCCGCCGGCATCGCTGCGCAATTGAGCCGCTGTCGTCTCCAGCAATTCGAGCCGGCGGCCGCAAATGACAAGTTCGGCGCCAAGTTCGACAAAGCGTCGCCCCATCGCGGCGCCGAGCCCGGAGCCGCCACCGGTGACCAGAATCCGCTTTCCCTTGAGCAGGCCTTTTTCAAACATGATTTCATCCCTTCGTTCGCCGCCGTCATTGCAATAACGGGATGGACGGCTGCCCCCAAGGCACCCGAAACTGATTGTCCCCCGGCGTCAAATCCGGCAAGAAGCGTTCCAGCCTTAACTGTGCGTCCGAAAATCAGGTGTGTCCATGAAAGCCATTCTCTGCTCGCAATATTGCGGTCCCGACGATCTCGTGCTGACGGAGGTGCCCGATCCCGTGGCCGGGCCCGGCGAGGCCGTGATCGCCATCAAATCCGCGGCGCTGAATTTCTTCGACCTCCTGATGATCCAGGGCAAATACCAGATCAAGCCGCCGTTTCCGTTTTCTCCGGCCGCCGAGGTCGCGGGCGTGATCGAAAGCATCGGCGCCGGGGTCACCGATCTGAAACCCGGCGACCGCGTGGTGGCGTCGTGCGGCCACAACGGCGCACGCGAAAAGATCGCGCTGCCGGCGAATTCCATCATCAGGATCCCCGACAATCTGGATTTCGATCGCGCCGCCGGGATTATCATCATCTACGGCACCGCGTTGCATGCGCTGGAAGATCGCGCCAGCCTGAAACCAGGCGAGACCATGGCGGTGCTGGGGGCCGCCGGCGGTACCGGTTTGGCGGCCTGCGAAGTCGGCAAGCTGATGGGCCTTAAGGTGATCGCCTGCGCGTCCTCGGACGAAAAGCTTGAATTCGCCAAGGCCCACGGCGCCGAGCTGGGGCTGAACTACGCCAGCGAAGACCTCAAGGACGGCTTGCGGCGGCTCACCGGAGGCAAGGGCCCGGAAATCATTTTCGATCCGGTCGGCGGCAGCTATGCCGAGGCCGCGCTGCGTTCGCTCGCTTGGGAAGGCCGCTTCCTCGTGATCGGCTTCGCCGCTGGCGACATTCCGAAGATCCCGCTCAACCTGGCGCTCCTGAAAGGCTGCGATATCCGCGGCGTGTTCTGGGGCGCGTGGACGCGGCTCAACCAGGAAAAGAATCGCGCCAATCTGGAAAAGCTCGTGAAGTGGGCGGCGGAAGGCAAGATCTCGTCGCATGTCGACCGCACCTTCCCCCTGGCGCAAACCGCCGACGCATTGAAAGTGCTTGCGGGCCGCCAGGCGATGGGCAAGGTGATCCTGCATCCCTGACGCATGGCTCTCAGTCATCGCGCCGCTATCGGCATCGTCGCCCGGCTCGATGAGCGCGTATTCCGCAAACCCCGGATACCGGTTTTGCGGTCGGAATACGGGCAAATTATTGAAGCGGGTATTTTCTTGCGGGCAAACCTGATTCCACTTTGCCGGAAAATGCTCTGCGACCGGTATTCCGAGGCGGCCTTGCGATCAGGCCGCGCCGTCGCGGCGGACCGGATCTCGCGTTTCGCGGAAGTGGCGGCGATGCCGCGTCGCCGGCCTAAAGCCGGCGCAAGAGTTTCATTTGCGCCTGAAAATTTGGAACACATTTCAACAAATCGTCCGGTAGTGCCGCAATAAAATCAAAATATCTCCCAAATCGGGCCGGCGATCGTCGCTTTTTGGACTGATTCGAAATGCGAGTTAAGCGCCGGTGGCGGGGCGTTTGGCCGAAAAGAATATGAAGAAGCCAAAAGCCGGGATGCCCTGATGTTGCGTAGAGTGTGGAGGCATCAACCATGGCGCGAAATGCGAGGCTCACTCCGTACAATGAACAATACAACGACCAGCTGTTCGGGGCATTTGACGACGAAGTAGGGGATCCCGAACCGGTGGCTTACAAAGCCATGCCACCGATGCCGAGGGAGGACTATTCACTTCCGATGGCGAGGGAGGACTATTCACTTCCGGTAGATCGCTACTCCGCTCCTGAAGAACCCATGCCGCTCTTTCTCTCCGACGATGCCGAGGAACCCAGACGGCGCGGCTTTGGAACCGGCAGGGAGCTGAACAGAGCGGCGGTCTGGCCGCGAATTGTCAAGGCGGGAATTTTCGTGATAGCGGCCGCGGCGATCGCGACCGTGATCGCATCCATGGAGAATCCGCTCGCGCTTTTTGCGAACGCCAGAGCCTCGCTCATGGCCTCAGCATCGGATCAGTCCGGCACGACACCAAAGTCCGATCTGCAACCCGCAGCAACGGTGCAATTGGCCAGCAGCGGGCCACCGACGCTGGTGGTGGAGCCCCCGGTCAGTGTCAAGGCCATACCGCCGGCCGTGAAGGTCACGCCGACGCGTGATGATGTTGCTCTCGCACTCAGGTCCGCCCCGGAGAGCAAGCCCGAGATCCAAACTCAGACCGATACTGTTCAGCAGGCAGCGGCTCCGCCGCCGGCAAGGCGTCTTGCCGGCGATGAACTCGCGGCGCTTCTGAAGCGCGCAAAGAGCCTGATCGAGGTAGGCGACATCGCGCCGGCCCGACTGTTGCTCGAGCGGGCGGCTGAGGCGCAAGAGGCCAGTGCGGCGCTGATGCTGGCGCAGACCTATGATCCGGCCGTGCTTGGAATACAGGATATGCGAAGCATCACGCCGGATCCGGTGATGGCGCGCGACTGGTACCAGAAGGCGGCACGGCTCGGTTCGCTGGATGCGAAGCAGCGTCTGGCCCAAATGCAGAATTAATTTTCACGAAACTGGGGAACACTATGCAGCGTTTACTAAGGATGGCGATCATCGCCATGATGGCGGGTTGTGCATTCGCGGCCAGGGCCGAGCAAACGGAATTTGATCCGGCCAAGGTCAGCGACAGCCTCAAGGCGATATTCCAGTTCGGATCGGTGGAGACAAAGAAGGCCCTGAACACCAACACGGTGACGCTGATATCCGGCACCATCGGCGGCACTTATGTTCAGTTCGGCGCCGACCTGGCTTCGGTGCTCGATGACGGCAACAAGATGCGCGTGCTTCCGATCGTCGGCCGCGGCTCGGTGCAAAGCGTCGCCGACATCCTGTTCCTTCAGGGCGTCGATCTCGGAATCGTGCGGTCTGACACGCTCGACTATCTGGAGAGGAAAGGCTTCGCCAAGGATATCAAGAAGCAATTCACCTACGTGACCAAGCTCTACAATGAAGAGGTGCATGTCATCGCGTCGAAATCGATCCATAATCTCAGGGAACTCGATGGCAAGACCATCAGCGTCGACCTTCCCAATGGCGGCACCTTCGTCACCGCGCTGACCGTGTTCGAGCGGCTCGGAATGAAGCCGAAGGTCGTGTATATCGAGCAACGCATCGCGATGGAGAAAATGAAGGCCGGCGAAATCGACGCCGTGATCGTTTGTGGCGGCAAGCCGTATAAGTCCGTGAGCAGTTTCAAGGACGATCGGTTCCATTTGGTGACGGTCAACTACGAGAAGCCGCTGCAGGGCGACTACCTGCCGGCGACCCTCTCGGCGAAGGACTATCCCAACCTGATCTCAGATCGGGAGCAGGTCGACACCATCGCGGTGCCGGCGGTGCTTGCGGCCTATAACTGGGCGCCCAATACCGATCGCTATCGAAAGGTCGCGCTGTTCGTGGATAACTTCTTCACGAAATTTCCCGCACTTCCAGAAGCCGCCCTTCCATCCGAAATGGAAAGAAGTTTCGCTGTCGGCCCCGCTTGCCGGACTGGCAACGCTTCCCGCGCCGCCCAGCAATGGCTTGACAGCCATGGCATCGAACCGGTTGCGCGCGGCAAGTTCGACGAGTTCCTGAAGCAGAGCCCGCGGCGACGGGAAAGCAGCCCTCCGATGCCGAGAAGGAAGCGCTGTTCAGGCAGTTCCAGGCCTGGCAAGCCGAGCAAAATGCCCGCGCACAGCAGGTCCGCACGGCGCAAAAGCAGCGGTAGAGCTTGACCTGCCGCCGTCAGGCTAGGCACGCTCAGATCTCATCTTCGGGGTCATCCGCGACCGGCGCTGCCCATCCGCTTCAACGCGGCGCGGGCAGCGTCGCGATGCTCGGGCGTGATGTGGGTTGCGACCAGGCGGATCGCGGTGGCGAGTATGGCGGCATCGTCGGTGAAGCCGAGCACCGGCAGCATGTCCGGAATGAAATCGAACGGCAGGATGAAATAGGCGATCGCCCCGAGCAGCGCCGCCTGCACGTGGCGCGGCGTCTGTTTGTCGAACGCGCAATAATAGGCCGCGAGCAGATCCTCGGCGAACGGAAGCTGTGCAACGACGCGCTTGAACTTGATCCAGAAGCGCCGGCGCACGCTTTCGCGGTCTTTCGCCAGCCGGTCGGCCGGCTCAAAACCCACGGTATGTTCGGTTGCCATCATGTAGGCTCCCCAAGAGCTGCGCGGTAAATCGCCGCAGCGCATGTAGCTGAAAATGGGGATTTCGTGCGCCCGCTGCAAGATTGAGCGGGAACCGGATCAGGCAACGCCGAGCTGCCGGCGATCGCGTTCATCGCCGTCGCCAGCTCGATATCGAGCGCGGTGACGCCGCCGGCGTCATGGGTCGCCAGAACCACCTCCACCGTCTTGTAAACGTTGCGCCATTCCGGGTGGTGATCGTTCTTTTCAGCCACCAGCGCCGCACGGGACATGAAGCCGAAGGCTTCGTTGAAATCCTTGAAAACGAAGGTTCGCGCGATGGCCTCGCGGCCAGGCGTCTCGGCCCATCCCGGCAACCCCTTCAGGGCCGATTTTCGCGCTTCCGCCGACAGTCGTTCCGCCATGACCGCCTCCGATTTCATACCCATTTTACCCTAACACCGGACGAACCCCGGGGAATCCGAGCCGCAATCGAGGCGGAAAGGCCTGCCCAAGGCCCGTCTCGGTAACCATGACGCAGATGTAACCCCGCGTCTGGTAGGAAATTTGCTACAATATGTCGATCTAACCGCATTGGTCATATGAAATTGAACCTCAAACGATTGTTTGCCAGATCGATGACCGGGGGCCTCGAACTGGCCGGATCGCCCGAGCCGCCGTCGGCGCGCCCGGCCAAGCAGAAAATGACGTTCGTCATGCTCGCCGGGATCCTGGCCGTGATCGGCGCGCTCGGTGGGCGCTTACTACTTTGCGATGCGGCCGGTAACCCTGCGGATCGCGGTCGGTCCGGCCAACAGCGATGACCTCAAGGTCGTCCAGGCGCTGACGCAGGCCTTTAACCAGACGCGCGGTTATGTCCGTTTACGTCCGATGCAGACCGATGGCGCGGACGCGAGCGCCCAAGCGCTTGCCGACGGCAAGGCCGATCTCGCCATCATTCGCGGCGATCTCGACGTACCCAAAAATGCCCAGGCGGTCGCGACGCTGCGCAAGAACGTCGCGGTGCTGTGGGTGCCGCCGCCTGTGAGAGGCAAGGGCAAGAAATCAGGCCCGAAGATCACCAAAATTCCGCAGCTCGCCGGACGCCGCATCGGCGTCGTCGGCCGCACCCAGGCCAATGTCAATTTTCTCAAGGTGATCCTGCAGCAATACGGCGTGGATCCGAACAAGGTCGAGATCGTTCAGTTTCCGGCTAACGAAGCCGCGGATGCCATCCGAGGCCAGAAGGCGGATGCCTATCTCGCCGCCGGACCGGTCAACAGCAAGATCACCGCGGATGCGATCAATGCATCGACACGCGACGGCGGTACGCCGACTTTCCTCGCCATCGATTCCGCCGAGGCGATTGCGCAAAACCATCCGATGTACGAGGCGGCCGAAATTCCCGCGGGCGCTTTCGGCGGCTCGCCCGATAAACCCGAGGAAGAGGTGAAGACGATCAGCTTCGCCCACCACATCGTCGCACGCAAAGGTCTCTCGGAAGCGACGGTTGCCGCCTTCACCCGGCAATTGTTTGCTGTCCGGCAGCAGCTGATGACGGAATTCCCGCTGGCCGCCAAGATCGAGACCCCGGATACCGACAAGGACGCCGCCATCCCCGTACATCCGGGCGCCGCCGCCTTTGTCGACGGCGAGGAAAAGACCTTCCTCGATCGCTACAGCGATTACATCTGGTGGGGGCTGATGGCGCTGTCCGCCATGGGTTCGGCCGGCGCGTGGTTCGCCGGCTATCTGAAAAAGGACGAGCGCAACAGCAACACATCGCTGCGCGAACGGCTGCTGGAGATGATCGCGGTCGCGCGCCGCAGCGATTCCACCGAGGAACTCGACCGGATGCAATCCGAGGCGGACGACATCCTGCGCGATACCCTGCGCTGCTTCGATGATGGCGCCATCGAGGAAGGGGCGCTGACCGCCTTCGGCATCGTCCTCGAGCAATTCCACACTGCGGTCGCCGACCGCAGGGCGCTGCTGATGAGCATGTCGCAAAATCTGCAACGGGCGAGTGCTCAGTTTCGCGCCACCGGCACACTGTAAGCGGCATTTTCTGTAATCGAGCCGTCACAGAATCTTCCTAGGCCTGTCAGAGCTTTCAGCACATCCTGCTGGCCGATCCAAGGAGGCTCGCATGACGATTCGGATTTCCCGCAACCCCGCTTCCGGACTTTCGCGCCGGCGCTTTCTTTCCACCGCGGCGGCAACCGGCGCGGGCGCGCTCAGCAGCGTTGCGATGCCCTATCTGAGCCGCGCCGCCGACCGGCCGCAAATCACCCATGGCGTGCAATCCGGCGACGTCGGCGCCGATGGCGGCGTGGTCTGGGCGCGCGCGGACCGGCCTTCGCAAATGATGGTCGAAGTTGCCACCACCGAATCGTTCGGCAATGCGCGGGTTTTGCCGCCGATCGCGGCGCTGCCCGAGAGTGACTTCACCGCCAAAATGCTGCTGGAAAATCTCCCGGCCGGGCAGGACATCTTCTATCGCGTCAGGTTCCGCGACCTTGCGCATACCGACGTGTCCAGCGAGCCGGCCGTCGGCCGCTTCCGCACCGCGCCGGCAGACCGGCGCGACGTCAGCTTCGTCTGGGGCGGCGATGTCGCCGGGCAAGGCTGGGGCATCAATCCCGACGACGGCGGCATGGTCACCTTCGCCACCATGCGCAAGCACCGGCCGGATTTCCTGCTGCATTCCGGCGACAGCATCTATGCCGACGGCATCATTTTGCCGGAGGTAAAACTGCCCGACGGCAAGGTCTGGAAGAACATCACGATTCCGGAAAAGGCCAAGGTCGCCGAGACGCTCGACGAATTCCGGGCGGCGCACAAGTATAATTTCCTCGACGACAATGTCCGCGCCTTCAACGCCGAGGTGCCGATCTTCGTGCAGTGGGACGATCACGAAGTCACCAACAACTGGTCGCCATCGAAGCAGCTCCCCGCCGCCTACAAGGAGCGCGACGTCATGCTGCTCGCCGCGCGCTCGGCCCGCGCGTTTCACGAGATGTATCCGATGCGCGAAAGCATCGTCGAGCCCGGCCGGATCTATCGCACTCTCAACTACGGACCGCATCTCGACGTCTTCATGCTGGATGAGCGCAGCTATCGCGGCGCCAACGGTCCGAACCTGCAAACCGCCTACGGTCCGGACAGCTATTTCCTCGGACCTGACCAGCTCGCATGGCTGAAGCGCGGACTGTTGAACTCGCGCGCGACCTGGAAGGTGATCGCATCCGACATGCCGCTCAGCCTCATCGTCTATGACGACGCCGCCAACAAAAAGGGTTCGGAAGCATTCGCGCAAGGCGACGGCCCGCCGCGCGGCCGCGAACTCGAAATCGCCGATCTTCTGCGCTTCATCAAGACCTCAGGCGTCGCCAACACGGTGTGGCTGACGGCGGATGTGCATTACGCCGCCGCGCATTACTACAACCCCGACAAGGCGCAATTTCAGGATTTCGAACCGTTCTGGGAATTCGTCTCCGGCCCCCTGCATGCCGGCACATTCGGGCCTAATGAGCTCGACAACACGTTCGGACCCGACGTGCGGTTCATCAAGGCGCCAGGGCTGGACAGGCAGAACCTGCCGCCATCGGCGGGAATGCAGTTCTTCGGCCACGTCGGGATCGACGGTGGAACCGGACAGATGACCGTAACCTTGCGGGATCGCGCCGATGTGGCGCTGTGGTCGATTACCCTGGAGCCCAAAATCAGCTAACCAACCCCGAAACAACCCATTGTTTTTCGGCGATTTCTGACTATATTGCGGCGCAACGATCAAGGTGTGCCCGGTCCTTTTGGCCGGGCTTCCTTTTTGGGCGCCATGCGCGCCTTTCGAATTCCAGGTTTTGAGCGTGATCCGGAAAAGTGGGTCCCGGTTTTCCGGCGAGATCGCGCTCCCTCCATTGTCCGAGCCAGAAGAAGAGCTATGAAACTTCGCAACGTCGCCATCATCGCCCACGTCGACCACGGCAAGACCACGCTGGTCGATCGCCTGCTGCAGCAATCCGGCGTCTACCGCGACAACCAGCGACAGGTTGAGCGCGCGATGGATTCCAACGATCTGGAGCGCGAGCGCGGCATCACCATCCTGGCCAAGGCGGCGTCGGTGCAGTGGAAGGACACCCGCATCAACATCGTCGATACGCCGGGCCATGCCGATTTCGGCGGCGAGGTCGAGCGCATTCTCCACATGGTGGACGGCGCGCTGGTGCTGGTCGACGCTGCCGAGGGTCCGCTGCCGCAAACCAAATTCGTGGTATCGAAGGCGCTGCGGATGGGTCTCAAGCCCATCGTCGTCATCAACAAGGTCGACCGCGCCGACGCGCGCCCCGTCGAGGTCATCAACGAAGTGTTCGACCTGTTCGCGGCGCTCGACGCCAGCGAGGATCAACTCGATTTCCCGATTCTCTACGGCTCCGCCAAGCAGGGCTGGATGGCGACGACGCTTGAGGGTTCGCACGACGACGGCATGCAGCCGCTGTTCGATCTGATCCTCAGCCACGTCAAGCCTCCGGTGGTGGAGGAAGGTCCGTTCCGCCTGCTCGGCACCATTCTGGAAGCTAATCCCTATCTCGGCCGCATTATCACCGGACGCATTTCTTCGGGGTCGGTCAAGCCGAACCAGAGCGTCAAGGTGCTCGATCATAATGGCAAGCTGATCGAGACCGGCCGTATTACCAAGGTGCTGGCTTTCCGCGGCATTGAACGCACCGCCGTGGACGAGGCGGAAGCAGGCGACATCGTCGCGCTCGCTGGCCTGCCGAACGCCACCGTCGCTCACACCATCTGCGATCCCTCTGTGGAATTGCCGATCCAGGCGCAGCCGATCGATCCGCCAACCCTGGCGATGACGTTTCGCGTCAACGATTTCCCGCTGGCTGGCACCGAAGGCACCAAGGTCACTGGCCGCATGATCCGCGACCGATTGTTGCGTGAGGCCGAAGGCAATGTGGCGCTGGGAGTTCGCGAATCGGACGACAACGACGCGATGGAAGTCGCCGGACGCGGCGAGTTGCAACTCGGCATCCTGATCGAGACCATGCGCCGCGAAGGTTTCGAACTGTCGGTGTCGCGTCCGCGCGTCGTGCTGAGAAAAGACGAGGCCTCTGGCGAGTGGCAGGAACCGATCGAAGAGGTCGTGATCGACGTCGACGAGGAGCATTCCGGCGTCGTCGTGCAGAAGATGAGCGAACGCAAGGCCGAGTTGATCGAGATGCGTCCCTCGGGCGGTCACCGGCAACGGCTGGTGTTCTACGCGCCGACCCGTGGCCTGATCGGCTATCAGGGCGAATTGCTGACGGACACCCGCGGCACCGCCGTCATGAACCGCCTGTTTCACGCCTATGCGCCTTACAAGGGCGACATCCAGGGGCGCCGCAACGGCGTGTTGATCTCCAACGATCAGGGCGAGGCCGTGGCCTATGCGATGTTCAAGCTGGAGGATCGCGGCCCGATGATGATCGAGCCCGGCTGCAAGGTTTACAAGGGCATGATCGTCGGCGAGCACACCCGCGACAATGACCTCGAGATCAACGTGCTGAAGGGCAAGCAGCTCACCAACATCCGCACCACCTCGAAGGATGAAGCGGTGCGCCTGACGCCGCCGATCCAGATGCCGCTGGAAAAGGCGCTGGCCTATATCGAGGACGACGAACTGGTCGAGGTGACTCCGAAGTCGATCCGGCTGCGCAAGAAATTCCTCGACGCCAACGACCGCAAGCGCGCGGAAAAAACCAAACAAGCGGTGGCGTAACAAGCGAGGCTATTGGCAGCCGCGTCACTTACAATATTGATCGTCATTCGGGGCGAGGCGAAGCCTCGAAGCCGGAATCCATAATCACGATCGGGAGTGGATTCGGACCTGCGCCGTCCAGGTCGGCTGTTGCCAACTTGGAAATTCATTGCCTAACTCGGTAACCCGCGTTCGGTCGGCGCATCCTAAGAATGCCGACGGTGAGATAATCCCATGTTCGTCCCTTCTGAAGTCGACGTCGCCATCATCGGCGCGGGCGCCGCGGGCCTTGGAGCGGCGCGGGCGCTGGAAAATTCCGGTCTATCCGTCATCGTGCTGGAAGCGCGCGACCGCGTCGGCGGCCGCGGTTACACCATCCAGGCGGCGCCGGACATCACCTTCGATGTCGGCTGCGGCTGGCTGCATTCGGCGGACAAGAATCGCTTCGTCGCGATCGCCGAGCGTCTGAATTTCGAAATCGACAAGACCCGCCCGCCCTGGCGCGAGCAGAGTTTCGATGCCGGGTTTCCGGCGAAAGAGCGCCTCGACTTCATCCAGGCGCTGGATGGCTTTTACGACCGCGCCAGGATGCCGCGAAGAACGGCGGCCGCGACAGCGCCGCCAGCACAGTGTCTCGATCCCGGCAATCGCTGGAACCCGATGATCGACGCGATCTCGACCTACATCAATGGCAGCGAACTCGACCGGGTCTCGATATCAGACATGGACGCCTATGAGGACACCGAGATCAACTGGCGGGTGCGGCGCGGCTTTGGCGCGCTGATCGCGGCCTATGGCGCGCCTTGCCCGATTGTGCTGAACGCGCAAGTCACGCTGATCGATCATTCTGGAAAGCGCGTGCGGATCGAGACCTCAAAGGGCACGCTTTCCGCCGCCAAGGTGATCGTCACCGTGCCGACCAATCTGATCGCCGACGAAGCGATCCGCTTTCACCCAGCGCTGCCGGCGAAAGTCGACGCCGCGCGCGGCCTGCCGCTCGGGCTGGCCGACAAGGTGACGCTGGCGCTGGATGAACCGGACGCGCTGCCGAAGGATGGCAATCTGCGCGGCGCCACCATGCGCACCGCGATGGGCGCCTTTCATCTGCGCCCGTTCGGCCAACCCTGCATCGAAGGCTTTTTCGGCGGACGTTTCGCGCGGCAACTGGAAGACGCCGGCGACGGCGCGCTGGCGGCGCAGGCGATCGACGAGATCGTGGCGCTGCTCGGCTCGGATTTCCGCCGCAGATTAAAGCCGCTGGCGGAATCGCGCTGGGCCCACGACCCGTTCGCGCGCGGCTCCTATTCGCACGCGCTGCCCGGCCATGCCGGGAAGCGCGCCGTGCTCGCGGCGCCCGTCGACGGCCGCTTGTTCTTTGCCGGCGAAGCCACCTCGCCGAACTTTTTCTCCACCGCGCATGGGGCGCGGGATAGGGGAGAGGGCGGCGGGGGAGGTGATGGCTTCCTCTCGCGAAGGGCAACCCCGCTATTCGTCCCACGCTGCCCACGAGAGGCCTACTCGATCACCCTCGCCCTCAGCTGCCGCATCGGGCACAAAGCATTCCTCATACTTCCCGAAAATCCGGTAGCGGTTGCGCGCGACCAGATTGTAGACGGCGTCGCGCAGCGGCTTCGGCACCAGACGCAACACCCGCACCCAACCCCAGCCCGGCAGATGCGACAGCACCGTCAGCGCGGCGTCGGATTTGAAGAAGGCCTCGCCGCCGTGGATGACGGCGTTGGTGTCGGGGTCCTCCGGGTCGATGCCGAAGGCCTGCGCCAGCCGCGTGCCGTAAGCCGACTGGATCGCGGTGAAGCGAAACCGCCGCGCCTCGTCGCGCGCCGCGACGAAGCGGACCCAGCGCGAGCAGAACACGCAGACGCCGTCGTAGAGGATCACATCATCGTCGGCCAATTCATCGGCGTCATCTCGGGCCAAGCAAATGCTCGTTGCGCGAGCCTGGCTGCCACGTCGAACCGACTTCCCACTCCGCTTGCCGCTACCTGTTATCCAGCGTCAGCAGCGCCACCAGCATCAGGACGATCGCCGGCCCGGTCTTGACCAGCGCGCCGAGCGGCTCGATCCACAGATCCGGCGTCAGGATCGCCGCCCCCAGCATGTAACCGAGCGACGCCGCGATGCCGGCGATCAATCCGGCCGCGCAGGTGCGCCGAAAGGCGATCAGGACGCCGATGGTGATGTCCATCAGGCTGGTGCCGACGGTGACCGGCGCGACCAGCGACGGCGGAAAGCCGTGCGAGTCAGGATCGCCGCCGCCGCGTCATAGGAAATCACCAGCGCGATGAAGCCCGAGGCGATCCAGAACACCGCGAGGCTCGGCGATGACCAGCGCCTTGACCAGAAATAGGCGGGCGAACCATTTGTCCTGGATGGTGGCGGAGCGCTGGCCCACCGCTTGCGACAGCGTTTTCGGCACGATGCCGGTGGCGAGCATCCACGGCTTCGGATCGCCGCTGACGCCGCGCCGCAGTTCGGCGATCGCGGTCGTCCGCATCGGCGGCATCCAGCCGAGCAGGCTCGCGAGATCGCCCAGTCTGCCGCCGAGATCGAGCAGGAAGGCGGGCAGCCCGATCCGCGGCACATCGGCCGTGCCGAACCAGCGGCGGAATTGCGCGATCACGCCGCCAAGCGTGACCGGCTGCGGCTGCATCAGGTCCCACGCCACGGCGTCGGCGGCCTTGTCGTGGTATCGCGGCCGGCGAGCCAGGCAATGGTCGCCGCGACATCCTCGACCGCCACCGGCTGAAACAGGGTTGCGGATTCGGCTGCCGGAAGATCGATCGGAAACGCCGCCAGCGCGCGCAGCATGGCGCTGCCGCCATAGGCCGACGGCGCTATGACAAAGCCGGGCCGCAGGATCGCGTAGGCGATGCCGGATGCCGCGATCAGCCGCTCGGCTTCGCGTTTTGTCACGCTGAAGGCGGTGCGGTCGTCATTGGCGGCGCCGGGAATCGAGATATGGATGAGGCGGATGGCCCGGCCGCTGTCGCGGATCGCCTGCAGCAACCGCGCGACGAAATCGCGATGCACAGCGCGGGTGTCGCTGCCGGGACCGTCCTGCAGCACGCCGAGGCAATTGACCACGACGTCGATGCCGTGATCTCCGATCAGCCGCGCCAGCGACGCCGAATCCATCGACAGGACCGGCATCTCCAGATCGAGCGCGCTTGTCTTCTGCGAAGGCGAAAATCGCCGCGCGACCCCGACCACATGAAAGCCCCGCGCGCGCAGATCGTCGGTGACGAACCGCCCGATCAGGCCGGACGCGCCGAGCACGAGGATCTTGCGCGCTTCGCTCATCGATTCTCCCAAGCCCTAAAACGGCTTGGCGATCATCAGCCAGAGAATGATCATGACCGAACCAAAACCGGGAATGCCGAACCCAAACCAGCGGCGAAACAGCACAAAATAGCGCGGCGGCAGCGGCTCGCTGCCGCGTCACCGCCGTTCGCGCCAGATCGCGCATTTCGATCTGCATGAAGATCACGGGAATCCAGAACAGCCCGGCGACCGCATAGAGCCCGAGCGAAGTAACAAGCCAGCGCTCGGCAAGCGCGGTGCCAGACAGCGCCATCAGCAATCCGCCGGTGACGGGCTGCAGCAGCACGGCCGTCAGCGTGAACAGCATGTCGGCGATCACGACGGTCGCCGCCGTGCGCGCGATGAAGGCGGGATCGCGGCTGCGATGCGCCATCAGCATGAAGAAGGCGATGCCGGTTCCGGTGCCGAGAATGACCATCGCGCCAAGCACGTGCAGATATTTGACGAGGAAATACAGCGTCATCGCTTTTTGTCCGGTTTCGGACCGGCGCCGCTGCAGCGCGCGCTCCAGTTCCGGTGCGGCGATCTTTACCCCGGCTTCGGTCTCCGCCAGCCAATGGCCCTCGCCGCCGGACGCCGGCAGCACGTGAAAATCGACTTTGCCGCCGCCGCGCGCGAAACGCGTCGGCGAGCTGCCGCGACAAGTCGGGCGGGAAATAGGTATCATTGGCCGCCACCAGCCATGACACCGGCACTCGCGCACCGTGGCCGAATTCGGCCGCTGACGACATCAGCGTGTGCGGCGCGCAGACCTGGTTGGGGAAGTCGTTGGCGTGGCCGCCGCGGCCCGGCGCGAATGCGATGATAGCCGAGATGCTTGTGCGGGTTCTCCCCGGCCAGCGCCAGCGCACCCCAGCCGCCGGCCGAGTGCCCGATGATGACAGCGCCGTCTTCCCGGATGAACGGTTGTCCGCGCAGATAATCGCAGCGCCGACATGATCTGGCCGGCGCATGGCCCGCCCGGCACTGAATAGTCGGCTTCGTCGCAGCCACCCTGGTCCTCGAGATAGTTTCCCGCCGGTCGCGCCATGGCCCGGGCGTTCCGGCACCAGCACCGCAAAGCCCCGCGCCACCAGCCACGCCGCCAGCGCGCGGTATTCGGGCTGCGGCATTTGCGCGCGACGGAGCGCATTCTGGGTGGAGGCATGCGCGATCACCGCAAGTCGAAAAGGCCCGTCGCCGGCCGGGCGAAACAGCACTGCGTGCGCCGCGATGTCCGCATCGGGCGAGGGCACCAGCCATCGCTGCATGCGGTCGGGCTCCGCTTCAGGCCCTTGCGCGCCAGGTAGCCCTTGCGCCACCGCGGCCCGCGTACAGACCGCCACGAGCGCCACCACGAGCGAAAAGGGCCTTGAACCATTGCATGAATTTGCCTGGTGCGACGATGAGGACGGGTTCGCAACAGCGAGCAGAATACCCAAGGCAAATCAAATCCAGCGCCTTTTTTCGTGAAGGAGGCCACGCCAGGCCCGATTTGGACCCGCCGACGCCAACCAAGTCCGGCCAACCGCCCCTCAAACGCCGCCCAAAGCGCCTCCCTGTCCTTTTTCGGTACAATCCGGCGGCAAAAGTGATGCAGGAAATCCACAGGTTAACCTGATAATTAACGATAGACCTTGAAGCCGACGCGCTGACTTGCTTTGATTGGGTCCATGAGCACAACCCTGATCGAGGTTCGGCCAGCCAAAGCTGCGGACGCGGCGGCGGTAGCGTCTACCCATGACGAGGCTTGGCGCTCGGCCTATCAGGGCATCATTCCCGGCGCCGAGCTGGAGAAGCTGATCAACCGCCGCGGCCCGCAGTGGTGGGATAGCGCGATCCGCAAGGGCAGCCGCGTCAGCGTGCTGGTGTTCGGCGACAAGGTCGCCGGCTACGCCAATTACGGCCGCAACCGCGCACGCAGCCTGCATTTCGAGGGCGAGATCTACGAGCTTTATCTGCGCCCGGAGTTTCAGGGGCTCGGCTTCGGCCGCCGGTTGTTCACCGCCGCACGGCGCGACCTGTTGCAGAGCGGGCTGAAGAGCATGGTGATCTGGGCGCTTTCCGACAATGAACCGGCGACGGAGTTTTACCGTGCGCTTGGCGGCCGCATGGTCGCACGCTCGTCGGAGAAATTCGGGCCCAAGTCGCTCGACAAGGTCGCCTTCGCCTGGACCAATTGAGACCGGGCTTCGCCAGCCGCGTCGAGACCTCCGGCCGACGCCGCCTAACCTTCATCCAGAACCTGACTTCAAAGCCTCGCGGAGCCATCCATGCGCATTGACGCCATTCCGATCGGGATCGATCCGCCGCGCGAGGTCAACGTCATCATCGAAGTGCCGGTCGGCGGCGAGCCGATCAAATACGAGATGGACAAGGAGGCCGGCACGCTGGTCGTCGACCGGTTTCTCTATACCGCCATGCGCTATCCCGGGAACTACGGGTTCATCCCGCATACGCTTTCGAACGACGGCGACCCCTGCGACGTGCTGGTCGCGAACACCCGCGCGATCGTCCCGGGCGCCGTGATGAGCGTACGCCCGGTCGGCGTGCTGCTTGATGGAAGACGAGGCCGGCGGCGACGAAAAGATCATCGCGGTGCCGTCATCGAAACTGACCCAACGCTATGACAAGGTGCTGACCTACAGCGATCTGCCCGACATCACGCTGCAGCAGATCCAGCACTTCTTCGAGCACTACAAGGATCTCGAACCGGGCAAATGGGTGAAGGTGTTGCGCTGGGGCGGAGCCGAGGATGCGCACCAGCTGATTGCAGACGGCATCGCGCGAGCGAAGGGAAAGTAGCACTTGCGTCATGCCGCGAAGCGGCGAAAGTGCTCGCCTCATCATGAGGAGCGGCAGATACAATGCGACGGCTGGTAAGAATAATCCGCAACGTCCTGTTGCTCGCGATCGCGGCAGTCATCGTTCTCGCCGCCGTGCTGATGTTCAATGTCGTTAGCCACGGCTCGCGGCAGATTGAGGCCGCCGCCGTACCACGCGCCGAGGTCGACGCGCAGGGCGCCGCGGCACGGCTGGGCGAAGCGACCCGGTTCCGAACCATTTCGAATTTCGATAATCCGGATCAGGACACCGAGGCGCTGCGCGGTCTGCAGGCGCTTATCGTCAAAAGTTTTCCGGCGTTTCATGCCGCGGCAAAGCGCGAGGTCGTCGGCCAATACAGCCTGCTCTACACTTGGGAGGGCACCGATCCCAAGGCGCAGCCGATTGCGCTGCTGGCGCATCAGGACGTGGTGCCGGTCGCACCGGGCACCGAAAAGGACTGGCAACAGCCGCCCTACGATGGCGTCATCGCCGACGGATTTATCTGGGGCCGCGGCTCCTGGGACGACAAGGGCAACCTGTTTTCGATGCTGGAGGCTGCCGAGGCGATGGCGAAGCAGGGCTTTCGCCCCAGGCGCACCATCTATTTTGCGTTCGGCCATGACGAGGAAATCGGAGGACTCAGCGGCGCGAAGGCAATTGCAGCGCTCCTGGCCTCGCGCGGCGTCCGGCTCGACTTCGTGGTCGATGAAGGCCTCTTGATCTCCGACGGCATCCTGAAAGGCCTCGACAAGCCTGCCGCTTTGATCGGCGTTGGCGAGAAGGGCTATGCCTCTCTGGTTCTGTCGGCGCATGCCACGCCCGGCCATTCGTCGATGCCGCCGCACGAGACCGCGATCGGCATGATGAGCGCGGCTTTGGCGCGGCTGGAGGACCATCGCCTCCCGATGCAGATTCGCAGCACCGTCGCCGAGATGTTCGCCGCGCTGGCGCCGGAAATGACCGGCTTCAACCGCGTCGTGCTGTCCAACCTGTGGCTGTTCAAGCCGCTGTTGTTGCGCGAATTCGAAAAGAGCGGAGGAGCCCCCGAGGCGATGGTCCGCACCACCACCGCGCTGACGATCTTCAATGCCGGTGACAAGGATAACGTGCTGCCCGGCAATGCTGCGGCCACCGTCAATTTCCGCCTGATCCCCGGCGACACCCAGGCCAGCGTGACCGGCCATGTCCGCTCGACCGTCAACAACGATCGCATCTCGATCAAGCCGACCGCGGCCAATTTCGATCCGACCCCGGTGACGGGCACCGCTGGCCCCTCCTACCAGACGCTCAACCGCACCATCCGGGAGATTTTCCCGGATGTCATCGTCGCCCCGGGCCTGATGGTGGCCGCGACCGAACTCGCGGCACTACGCTGACATTACCGACAATATTTTCCGCTTCTCGCCGGTGCGAGCCAATTCGGACGACCTGAAGCGATTCCACGGCACCAACGAGCGCCTCAGCATCGAGGGCTATGCCGACATGATCCGGTTTTATCGCCGGCTGATCGAGAATACGGCGGGGTAGTTTCGTCATTGCAATGGCGAGAGGGCGCGTAGCGTCGAGCCCTCAAACCGCCGGCTTGGGCAACCCATGAATCGCGCAGGCCGCGCGCAGCGTGTTGACCAGGAGGCACGCCACCGTCATCTGGCCGACGCCGCCGGGTACCGGCGTGATCGCGCCGGCGACGCCTGACACCTCCTGGAACGCGACATCGCCGACCAGACGGGTCTTGCCGTCCGCGGTCGGTAGCCGGTTGATGCCGACGTCGATCACGGTGGCGCCCGGCTTGATCCAGTCGCCGCGCACCATTTCCGGCTTGCCGACGGCGGCATAGACCAGATCGGCGCGGGCGCAGAGTTGCGGCAGGTCACGCGAGCGCGAATGCGCAATCGTCACCGTGGCGTTTTCATTGAGGAGCAACTGCACCAGCGGGCGGCCGACCAGATTGGAACGGCCGATGACGATGGCGTTCATGCCCTCCAGCGAGGCGTGCACGCTTTTGGTCAGGATGATGCAGCCGAGCGGGGTGCACGGCGACAGCGCGGCAAAGCCGCCGGCGAGGCGTCCGGCGTTGTTCGGATGCAACCCGTCGACGTCCTTGGCGGGATCGATGGCGTTGATGATGGTTTCGGTGTGCAGCGACTTCGGCAGCGGCAACTGCACCAGGATGCCGTGCACGGCAGGATCGCGATTGAGCCGCGCAATCAGCGCCAGCAATTCATCTTGCGCGACGTCGGCCGGCAAGACGTGTTCGAACGATGCCATTCCGGCTTCTTGCGTCTGCTTGTGCTTGCTGCGGACATAGATCTGGCTGGCGGGGTCGCTGCCGACCAGCACCACCGCGAGCCCTGGCGTCAGCCGGTGCTCGTGCCGCACCCGCGCCACCTCGCCGGCAACGCGGGCGCGCAGCTCTGATGCAGTGACTTTTCCATCGATGATCCGGGCCGTCATCTCAATCCTTCTTTGTCGCGGTCAGCGCTCGCAATTTCTCGCCAAGCGTTGCGGGATCGCCCTCGACGGCGATCTGTTTCAGGCGCGAGGTCGTGCCGGAGAGAATCCGCACCCTGGCCTTGGGCACGCCGAGCGCCTTGGCAAGCAGCTCCGTCACCGCGCGGTTGGCTTCGCCGCCGTCGGCGATGGCGCGAACCCGCACCTTGACCACGGTGCGGCCGTTGGCGAGCGTCTCAAGCCCGTCGATATCGTCGCGCCCGCCGCGCGGCGTCACCCGCAGCGCCACGCTGATGCCTTGGGTGGAATAGCGCCAAGGATCCATCAGCGTCCATGCCCGCGATCAGAATACGCTGGGATAAATGTAATAGGTGATCACCCGCTGGATGAACATGATGATCAGGATCAGGATGATCGGCGAGATATCGAGCCCGCCGAGATTCGGCATGAACGAGCGGATCGGCGCCAGCAGCGGCTCGGTGATTCGGTACAGAAACTCCGCCACCGACGACACGAACTGGTTGCGCGTGTTCACGACATTGAAGGCGATCAGCCAGGACAGGATCGCGGATGCAATCAGCAGCCAGACATAGAGATCAAGGACGATGAGAACGATGTCGAGGACGGCACGCATGGCTGGCTTACTCGGGGGTTCGGTCGCGGATTCGACTTCCTGCTAAATATCGGTTCCACCCCCCGCAAACAAGGGAAGTTCCGGGCAAATAAGGCGGAAAGCAGCGATTTCGCCGTTCTTGACTTGCCCTTGGCGCGGATTGTAAATGACGCCGATTGCGGGTTGCCTCCGTTCACGAGGCGGTCGCGATGGGGCCATAGCTCAGCTGGGAGAGCGCGTCGTTCGCAATGACGAGGTCGGCGGTTCGATCCCGCCTGGCTCCACCACGCTTCGCCCTTCGGGCTACGCGTGGCGCAGCCACGTGATAGCCGAAGGGCGAAGCGTGGTGCCCGGCGAAGCCCCCTTGGGCGAAGACGGGCCTCGGCAAGCTCAAACCTCTTCGCTCACTTCCCCGTAAATCGTGGCGGCCGTTTCTCCATAAAGCTCGCGACGCCTTCGCGGAAATCACCGCCGCGCAGCGCCACCATCATCTCCCGGTTGGCGTCGACGGTCGCTTCAGCCAGGGTCTGGAACGGCACATCATAAAGCTGCCGCTTGATCACGGCGATCGCGCTCGGCGAGACGAAATCGGCAAGATCGCGCGCATAGGCGTAGGTCTGCTCGCGCAGCTGGTCGGCCGGATAAAGCCGATTGACCAGACCGATCCGCAGCGCTTCCTCGCTCGAAACCCGGCGCGCGGACATCAAGAGATCAAGCGCGTTGGCATGGCCGACGATGCGCGGCAGCATCCAGCTGATACCGTGCTCGGCGATCAGCCCGCGCCGCGAGAACGCCGTCGTGAAGACGGCATTGTCGGCGGCAAAGCGCAGGTCGCAATAGAGCGCGTGCACCAGCCCGAGGCCGGCGGTGGCGCCGTTCAGCATGCCAATGACGGGTTTGGGTATCGAGGGATAATAGGCAAAGCGTGCCTGCCAATCGGGCCTGCGGTTCATGTCGAAGGGCGGCAGGCTCTGGGCTCTCTTGATATCCTCCGGATCGAGCCCTTTCAGCACATCCATGTCGGCGCCCGCGCAGAACGCGCGCCCGGAACCGGTGAGCACGATGACGCGCACATCGTCGTCGGCCGCCGCCGCCTCCATGGCGTGGCGCACGTCGCGTTCCATGATCGGCGTCCACGCGTTCAGGCGGTCGGGCCGGTTCAACGTGATGGTCGCGATCTTCTCGCTCACCTCGTAGAGAATATGCTGATAGGTCACCGCGTTCTCCCAGTGCTTGTTGTTGTCGTTTTTCGACAACCCATTGTTGATTTATGCCCTTCAGGCGCCCGTCTTCGCGCGCGAACCTTTGGGCCGTGCCAGATAATCGATCGTTTCCGGCCGTTGCTTCAGCCATCCGGTCCAGCGCTTGAACACCTTTGCCATGCGGTCGGGCTCGACGCCCAACTGGGCCATCGCCACCCCGCCATTGACGGATTCACGGTACTCGGCGATCAAGCCATTGCGCACGATGAAGCGGCTGATGCCGTCGATCACGACACGCTTTCCCTGGAATTGCGGAATCTTCGAGGTGAAGCTCGACAGCGACCAGGCATATCCTTGTTTGCCGTCGAACACGGAATCGAACATCTCCCACCGATAGTCCGTGGCATCCCGGTGAAACAGGTTCTGCATCATGTGCGCGATGTCGGCACGGCCTTTGTGCGCACCATAGATGTAGTCGTAATAGATGGCCTCCCCGGTGAAATGGCCGGCGAAACGTGCCCCGTCGCCGGATTCCGCCGACAGGGTGAAGTCATTCAATAGAGCTGCGAATTCATCGCCGGTCATATCGCCTCCTGCCTTCGCGGTACGGCGCGACCTGCGCGCCGAGCTGCCTTGCGAGCATCTGCGCTTCCAGGCAAATTCCCGGAAATGCCGCCGCACCCTGAGCGGCACGATAATCCAGTCGATCTCCCGGCGAACATTATCGTCATCGTCCGGATCGTTCCCGCTCCTCGCGCGCCCAAAATAGCCGCGCCAGCCTGGCCGTCCAGTGTTTCAGGAACAGAGCCGTCAAGTCGAAGGCGCCTGATATCCAGCCCGGCGCCCGCAATGCGCGGCCGACGCGGCCCGGTGCCTGTCAAGCCGGAATCATTGTTAATGCATCCCTAATTTTACATCGGTTCACGGCAGTCAAGTAGCGGATGACGGACCAGGAAGCCGGCGTCGGACGCCTTATCGGAGCTTCCGCAACTGAAGGCGACCGACAGCCGCCAGGATGAACCCGCGCGGAAACAGCCGGAGCAGAAACGGCACCATCTTGATGCCGAGACCGGGCAGTACCGCCCGCTTGTTGGCCATCAGCCCGTGGTACCCTGCCTTTGCGACATCAGACGACGAGACATTCAGGATGGCGGAATCAAATCCGGGTTCGAATCCTGCCCGCGCCTGAAACTCCGATGGCACGGGACCGGGGCAAAGCGCGGTCACGCGCACGCCGCGCGGAGCGAGCTCTCCGCGCAGTGCTTCCGAGAAAGACAGCACATAGGCCTTGGACGCATAATAAACGGCCATCCCGGGCCCCGGCATAAAGCCTGAGATCGAACTGACGTTGAGGATACCGCCGCGATGCCGGATCAGGTGATCGGAAAACCGCAGCGATAAATCGGTCATGGCGCGGATGTTGACCGCGATCATGCCGAGCTGTTCCGCGCGATCCAGTTCGATGGCGTGGCCGAACAAGCCGAAGCCTGCATTGTTGACGACGTACTCGACTTCCACCCCTTCGGCGGCCAGGGCCGTGACAATTTTGTCGCTGGCATCGGGTTGTTCGAGATCGCACGCGATCACAATCGGTGCCGCACCGCCGGCGGCGACGATTTCGACCGCCAGCGCCGCCAGACGATCCGCACGCCTTGCCACCAGCGCCACGCGATGGCCCTTTGCCGCGAAAATGCGCGCCAGTTCGGTGCCTATCCCAGCCGAGGCACCAGTAATTAGCGTCACACGCTCGGTCACGATTTAAAGCTCATAAAGTAATTGAGGGTTGCGGCCAGCTCTTTGGACGAGAAAGCATACGCCCTAGGTGGTATGCAAGCCACCTCCAGGCATATCGGCGAGCCACCGGCACATAATGCTGCAGAGCTGCATCGCAATAATTCTGGCTAAATGCGCCAGTCAGCGACAGGCTGTCCGGTACATTAAGATTTCGTCATGTCCGGCACCGCACCATCGGCGGCTCGAAACGCCCGGCGGCAGCGTGGCTCATTGCCGGGTCCGCGATATCTCAGCCGCCCGCGGCTGCCGCAGACCGCCTTCGGCCACACGATGCTTGAGATCGATCCGGTCGCGCGAAGACACCCCCAAGAGATCGGCCGCACGCCAGACCACGTTATCCTCGAACTCGCTGACCTGACCGTCGGCATACACCAGCTCCCACATCATCTCGACGATGCGGAGCCGGCCGGCCTCATTCACCGAGCGCATGATGACGCTGGTGAAGTGATAGAGATCGACCGCCTCGCCCTCGACCAGGGTCGCAGAGGCGATCAACTGATCGGCAGCGCCGCGAGCAAGCCCGAAGCGGCTTTCGATCAGGCTGTGAAGTTTCCGCTTTTCCGTTTCGGACGGCTCCCCGTCGAGCGAAATGACGTAAATCAGCAGCGCGGTGGCCGCCAGCCGATATCCGGTATCGTCGAATGTCCGCTGACCATGCGCGGTCGGAGAGATAACGTCGGCAATGAATTGGCGTAATCCGTTCAGCATCGCGCGCTACCAAAACTGCGTGGAATAGGTTGGCCGCCGTATCCCGGCCATGTCCGATATATGGGCTGGAAATTCGACCTGCGCAATCCACGCCGGTTCCGGCAAGACGCATTACGGTTCGGCAATCTCAGGGAATTTCATAGACGACGATCTTGTCGGCGATGCCGCGTAGTGCTGCCTGCTTCTGGATCGGCGTTATCGCCTCCCTGTCCAGGATGGCGGCCACCGCCGGCGCGTCGATCACCGGGCCCGTGATGTGGATCGCCTGCGAGGTCGACAGGCCTTGAACCCTGGCGGCGATATTGACGGTCTGGCCGAAATAGTCCTGGCGCTCGTTGAGCATGACGGCGAGACACGGACCTTCGTGAATACCGATCTTGACCACCAGATCGTCGGTTCCACGCGCGACATTGAGCGCATCCATGGCGGCGCGCATCCGCAGTCCCGCGACGATCGCGTGTTCGGGCCTGATGAAGGTCGCCATCACGGCATCACCGATCGTCTTCACCACGGCGCCCTTCTCCGAGGAGATGATCCCGAGCAGCGCGTGGAAATGCGCGCGCACCAGATCGAACGCGGCGAGATCGCCGACCCGCTCGTACAGCGCGGTGGAACCCTTGAGGTCGGTGAACAGGAACGTCAGCGACGTGATCTTGAGACGTTGATCGATGTTGAGGTTGTCGGCCTTGAAGACGTCGCGAAAGGTCTGGTTCGAGAGCATCCGCTTGGCGGTAAGGAACGGCTTGCGCCTGCCGATCAGGTGATGCATCGCATCTCCCGCGACAAAGACCGACGGCAGTACCCGCACGTCGGCCTGATTGTCCAGCGACAGCCGTAACGGTCCCGGACGCATCGTCCTGGTTCCACCGGTCGGCGTCGTTGTCTTGTTGTAAATAAGCGAAAGCTGCTGACGTTCCCTGGTCGGCTCACCCTGAACGTCGATGAATTGCGCGGAGTGGGTGACCGGCTCGAACACAATGACAAATTCTTTCGGCAATTGCAGCGACAGCACCGCCTTCTCGCCCGCCGGCAATTCAAGCGTATCCAGCGTCACCTCATCGGCCAGCGTCGCAAGAGCTTCCTGGTCGAAATCGACGCCTGAGCTCCAGAACACCTGCTTGTAATACTCCCAGACCGGCAGCGAATTGGGATCATGGGCGGCAATGCGCCTGACGCGGGGGCTGACCGTGAAGGCGACCTCGACCTGCTCGTCGACGGAAGCTTCGTAGCCGCAGGCGCACAGACCGCAATGATAGTCATCCGGACGCAGCGATTTCAGCGTGCTGTGGGCACCCAGCACGCCGCCGCAGCCGGGACACAGCACATTCCATGTCAGATCAAACAACCCCAGCCGTGATGCATGCAGAAAGCCGGAAATTACCCGCTCTTCGTCGAGCCCGGTCCGCGCCGAAAAATCCAGGAGATTGATGCGGTTGAGCTCGTGGTCCGCACCCTGCTCGACCAGCCGCTGGATGGCATCGGCTACCGCCGAATTGGCAGTCTGTTTCAACACCGAAAACTGGGCCTGGGTGTCGCTCATGTCGCAAGTTTAGAGCAGATTGGGCGAGCGTCCAAGCAATGCCTTCGTCACCGACGCGTGATGCGGAACATCTGCGAGCGATCGGGCTGCGTCGTCACCGCTCTAGTCGGCCTCACCGGCACCTGGTCGACAAGCCCAATGCGAAACACGGCGATGATCTTGGCCAGCGCCAATGTAGCTTCCGCCAGCGTGAGGGCGTACCGCTACATGTGAGCTAGTAAGTCAGCTCGGCAATCGCAATCCTGTTTTCCGAGGCCGGCCACGCGCGCGCAACCATCCGCTCCTGGTTGAACAGCGCCGCAACAAAGCGCCCCATCTCCGCGGCTGGAAGCCGCAGCGTGCTGATCGAATCGGTCGGCACGCCCGGTTTCACATCCGCCGGCTCCTTCCCGTCGAACAGCACCACATCGCGCGGAACACCGAAATATCCGCGTGGCCGCGACATCAGGACGACCGCGGCTGCGCCCGCGTCGGCCGCTCCCAGCGGGCGGGCGGCGCGCAGATGCACGATATCGCAGGAGCGCGGAAACGGCGAACGATAGAAATGCGTCGTCGTCGAGCCGGCTGAAGTGAGCACCATTTCAAGAAACCACGACGGATCAACCTGAGCCGGCCCCCAGCGGCCGTCAGCGCTGGTCTGCGAGGTGTGAATGACGCCGCCGATGCGTTCGCCGCTATCGGGAGAAACGCGATACACTTCCACCGAGGCGCCCGCCACCGGGCGGTTGGTTGGCACCCCGCCCGGCGTGCCCGTTACAAGGCCGCCGAGCCTGACTTCCGCTTCCGGCGCAATCGCTACTCTGTCCGGTTCGCCTCCGGCAATGAATTTATAGATCTCGCGGAACGCTCGTGGAGAAAATGCGGTCTCGTGATGGTCGACCGCACCGAGCACGAGATTGGTTGCGCCCTTGAGCGCGGGGCCTTCTGCGGTTACGCCGGTTGGCGTGCCCGGCTTGCCGACGAAGCGACCGTCGGCTTGCGCATATTTGTCCATGCCGTCGCTGCGCAAGGTCAGGAACGCGGTGCCCGGCGTGACTTCGCTGTCGCCTTCGTTCAGCCCGCGCAGAAACGGACCGCGGCCGTTGAACTCGTTGCCAAGCATGTCATCCCAATCGAAGACGCCATGGTTGGGAACGCCGCACAGCACGGCGTGGCTGACATCGCCGCCGCCGCCATTCTTGATGTAGCTGCGGATCGAATTGCCGCCGCGCGAATTGCCGACGAGTGCCACGCGCGACGCACCGGTGCGGCGTTTCAATTCCTGGATGGCCTCGCCGAGTTCGCGGCGCTGGTCCTCGGTCGAGGATTTGTTCGGTTCGGGTTTGGTATCGTCGGTGCGCGCCAGCGGATCTGTGAAATTGATCGCAAACATGCGGTCGCGCGGGACGCCATTCGATTCCATCCGCCACTGCGTGGTGATCCAGAGCGCCGCGTGATCGCCGTTGCCGTGCACGAAAAGGATGGGTGGAACCGCGGCGGCCGGCGCGGCGGAAGGCGATTGCGCGAAGGCGCGGAGGCCAAAGTTACCGCCCGCCAGGGGCAGGACTGCAGCGCCCTTCAGAATCGCCCGCCGCGAAATCCTCATTGCGACCTCCCCCGTTATGATTTAGCATCTTAGCCGACCTGTGTGACCGCCGATAGCGGCCCTGGCCACTGGACAGGCAAGGACTTTCGCGGGCATCACTTCAGATCGCAGGGAATCAAGAGCCGGCCGCGACCGGTGCACACGGAACGGGTAATGACTCAACAGCCGAAACGCTCGATGTTTGCCGCCGACGGCGTGGCCGCCCCGCTGCGGCATGCCGCATTCCGGCGCATCTGGTTGGCGAGCCTGCTCTCCAACCTTGGCCTGTTGATTCAGGCGGTCGGCGCCGCCTGGGCGATGACGCAGATGACGTCATCCGCCGACAAGGTCGCGCTGGTCCAGACCGCCTTGATGCTGCCGGTCATGCTGATCTCGATGCCGGCCGGCGCCATCGCCGACATGTATGACCGCCGCATCGTGGCGCTGGTCTCGCTGGGAATTGCGCTTGCGGGCGCAACCGCGCTGTCGATGCTGGCGTGGTTCGGTCGCGTCACCCCGGAAATCCTGCTGACGTTCTGCTTCATTGTCGGCTGCGGCATGGCGCTGTTCGGACCGGCATGGCAATCCTCGGTCAGCGAGCAGGTACCGCCAGAAACGTTGCCGTCCGCGGTGGCGCTGAATGGCATCAGCTACAACATCGCGCGAAGTTTCGGTCCCGCCATCGGCGGCATCGTCGTCGCCACCGCTGGCGCGGTCGCGGCCTTCGCGGCCAACGCCGTGCTCTATATCCCGCTTCTGGTCGTGCTGTTTCTGTGGCGCCGCACCAGCGAGCCGTCGCGCCTGCCCCGCGAGCGGCTCAATCGTGCCATGGTGTCGGGCGTGCGCTACATCGCCAACTCGCCACCGATCCGCATCGTTCTGGCCCGAACGCTCGTGACCGGCCTGATCGGAGGCTCAGTGTCGGCGCTGATGCCATTGGTCGCGCGCGACCTCTTGCATGGCGGCGCGCAAACCTACGGCATCATGCTCGGCGCCTTCGGCATGGGCGCGGTGATCGGCGCGCTCAACATCACCGAAGTGCGCAGGCGGATGAGCGGTGAGGCCGCCGTACGCGCTTGCGCGCTGTCGATGGCAGGCGCCATTGCGGCCGTCGCGCTGAGCCGCTCGCCGCTGCTCACAGCGGCGGCGCTGGTTGTCGCGGGCGCGGTTTGGATGTTGGCGGTCGCCTTATTCAATATCGGCGTGCAGCTCTCGGCGCCGCGCTGGGTCGCCGGACGCTCGCTGGCCGCTTTCCAGGCCTCCATCGCCGGCGGCATCGCGATGGGGAGCTGGGGCTGGGGACGCCTGACCGACGCGGCCGGCGTGGAATTCGCGCTTCTGGTTTCCGCAGCCCTGATGTTCGCTTCACCACTCCTCGCAATATGGCTGCGAATGCCGCCGGTCGGCGCCCGCAACGATGACGCCGAGGTGCTCGCCGACCCCGAGGTGCGGCTTTCGCTGACCGGGCGCAGCGGCCCCCTGGTGGTCGAGATCGAATATCGCGTCGCGCAGGAAAGCGCCCGCGCGTTCCACAATGTGATGCAGGAAGTGCAGCTCAGCCGCCAGCGCAACGGCGCCTATGGCTGGTCGATCGCGCGCGACATCGCCGATCCCGAACTGTGGACCGAACGCTATCATTGCCCGACCTGGCTCGATTATCTGCGCCAGCGCAACCGCTCGACGCAACCCGAACGCGCGCTGTATCAGCGCGCGATGGATTTTCATCT
This sequence comes from uncultured Alphaproteobacteria bacterium, assembly GCA_963823115.1. Taxonomy (GTDB): domain Bacteria; phylum Pseudomonadota; class Alphaproteobacteria; order Rhizobiales; family Xanthobacteraceae; genus Bradyrhizobium. Next base: position 35,470 of record CAWGKJ010000007.1, read on the forward strand.
CGGACCCGATCCGGTGCGCGTCCGCCGCATGCTGGAACGGCCGTTCGGATCGGTGCGATGGAAGGAAGAGACGCCGGACCGCGCCGCCAAGGAGGTGCTGCCGGTCGCGACCGCCGCCGGCAGCGGTACGTGATGTCAGCTACTGCCCGTGATCGGTCAGAACCTTCGCACAGGCCTTGCTGAGCCTGGCGCGGTTTTGCTGAAGGCAAGCCAGGACAACCTGATCGCCGTCATTCATGTGAGCGCGGCAAAAACGCGAGACATCCCGCGCACAGGCGTCATGGTCCTGCTGGGCGGACGCCGCTGAAGCCATCAGAACGAGCGGAATGATTAGGAGTGATCTGGTCATGATGTGACGCCCGCCGGTCGTTATCTCAGCGCGTTGTAAAGTGCTGAAACCGGCGCCGCAACGCATTTTGCGTGGCGTTGCGACACCACGGAAGGTCACGTTCGTATTACTGCGAAGCAACCTTGGATTTCTGCGCCGCCAGATCCCGATCCATCACGGTCCGGCAACCCGTGCTCAGATCGGCCTTGTGCTTGTACATGCACGCCGTGATGGCCGGAATATTGGGGATCTCGGAGCTGCACAGACGGAACGCGTCGCCGGTGCACATTTGCTGCGCTTCGGCGCTGAAGGCAAAGCTCGCGCTCGACGACAGCGCGGAGAAAGAAGCCGCGACAGCCAGAGCCAGACCGGCCCGGCGGATGGTGCTGGTAAAGGAAGCGGTCATGTTCAGCTCCTCGGTTAGCCGCGGGTGGCGGCGCGTTGTTGATGGCCTCTTTGTGCCCGAGCGGCATGATCCGGGCTGTGATGTCCATCACTCAAGCCGCCAAATGTGACGTTTGTCACTAAAGCATCGGACCGCCAGCGACGGCGCGGACGGGCTCAATTTGGTGGGAAACGGCGCCGCGTTGGCACGTCGTTAAGAACTATTTCCCATTAATGGCTTGGCGAAAAAGCGACGCGGCCTGTTCAGGAAAGTGTAACCATGCGTACTGCGTTAGGTCTGATGTTGGCGAGTGCTGTGACGGCCGTCGTCATCGCCGCCATCTGGTTTTTCACGGTTTCCCCGCGGACCGTTGTCGCGGCCCCCGGTACCGTCAGCGCGCCCTTGGCCGAGCGGTTTGCAGCGGCCACTCCCGCCAGGCCCGCGCTGGCGCGCGAGGAGGTCGAGGTCACATCAGCCATTCCGGCCAGGCCCGCCACGCCGAAGGCTCCCGCTCCGATGATGCCGTCCAGGGCTGGATGCGCCAATCCGGATGCCCTCGGCGTCAGCCGCGTGGTGGAAATCGACACCACGGGCGGGCCGGGCTTCGGTTTCGAGCATTTCAAGCAGCTCGATTTTCTGACCGACAAAGAAGTGGTGCTGACGTTTGATGACGGCCCGTGGCCGGTCAATACGCCGTCGGTGCTCAAGGCGCTGGACGACGAGTGCACCAAGGCGGTGTTTTTCCCGATCGGCAAGCACGCCAGCTACCATCCGGAGATCCTGAGGCAGGTGGCCGCAGCCGGGCATACCGTCGGCTCCCACACCTGGTCGCACGCCAATCTGAACAGCAAGAAGATGACGGATCAGCTGGCCAAGGACGAGCTGGAGAAAGGCTTCAGCGCCGTCAAGCTGGCGCTGGGCGCGGCCCCGTCCCCGTTCTTCCGCTTCCCGCAACTGCAGCATGGCCCGGTGGCGATGGCCTATCTCTCTTCGCGCAACGTCGCGGTATTTTCCTGCGATCTGGACTCCTTCGACTTCAGATCGAAGGACGCGGCGCAGGTCGTCAATACCGTCATGACCAAGCTGGACAAGCAGGGCAAGGGCATCATCCTGATGCACGATTTCCAGAAGCACACCGCTGAGGCCCTGCCGACCTTGCTGCAGCGACTGAAGGCCGGCGGCTACAAGGTGGTGCAGATGAAAGCCAAGGCGCCGCTGCAGACATTGGCGGAATACGACCAGGCGCTGGTCAAGGACATGAAGCTGCCGGTCGCCAGCGCGCGTCCCGTCGGCAGCGTGGTGCAGACGGTTTCGGAATAACGCTGAAACCGTCCCCTCAGACCCTCCAAACGTACAGCGCCGGGCTTCTGACGGCCTCGGCCGGCGTTACGCTTAGCGGGTGAGATTTCGCACCCGATGCTGCTGGCTCGCTTGCGGCGATAAATTCAGCCCAGGCGGCGTCCGACGACCAGTTCAGATAGCGGACGAGCGCGCTCGACAAGGCGAGCAGGACGACGATCTGGACCAGCAGGGTTCGCAAAATTCCGGGCCAGCAAATGCCGCTTTTCTTCGGACTCGGGTTGTCATGTGACGGCACGGGCGCCTCCTGTGAGCAGGCTCGGACCGCCTCATATAGGTCGTTTGCGCCGTTCCGCTGTGAATGGCTTCACACATCGCGGTAAGTTGAAGCTCCGGCCCGATCCGGCGACGACCTGGATCGAGCCGAAGCCCAACCGAATGCGTTAAGCGACTTACCAATAAATCCCGTGGCGATGCAGTTCGCCGATGATGCGCGATTCGGTCCAATACTGCCGGTGCTTCGGCTTTTCAGCCCTCTTCGGCTGGGTGTTCCTGTCGGCGTTGTCGGCGGCGGGTTTGGCCGCGTCGACCTTCGGCGCTTCCGTTGTCGTGTTAACGGCAGCAGGCCTGTCGACATATTTGGGCACCTCGGTAGCTGCCGGCGCGTCAGCGGGCTTGAGCTGCTCCTTGGGCGACGCGACGACAGCCGGCTCATCGGCCGACGCCAGCGTCAGGCCCCTGGTGACTCCGGCCTGTGCTGTGGTTGCGGATACCAGAACCAATGCCGCGATCAGCATGTATTTGCGCATTTGAACTCTCCTGTGGTTGGCGGTGGTGGCCTGACGTTGCGGGCAGACTAGGCCAACGGAAGAAACGGTTATGTGAGGAAGATCACACAGACGGGACGGATGACGCGGCAGGCCGCTTGCATCCACTTTGCGATCACGTATACTTTGCATCGCAAAGTGAGAACCCGGGATGCGCGATCTCGACAAGGCGCTGGCCGACATCTTCGCCATCCGCAGCCAGATTGCCGCCGGCACGGCGTTTCGCGGCTATGGCCCGGCGACCATGGCCGCGACAGCCGGACTGGCGCTTGCCACCGCGCTGCTGCAATTCTGGTGGCTCGAGGATCCCTCCGGTCATCCCCTGACCTTCTTCGCCGGCTGGGCGGCGGCCGCGCTGGTGTCCGCCGGCATGATCTGGACCGAGATGCAGGCGCGGTCGCGCCGGCATCATTCGGGTCTTGCGGATGCCATGATCCATCAGGCGGTCGAGCAGTTTCTTCCCGCCTTCGTTGCCGGCGTGCTGCTGGCGGTGATGCTGTGGAAGTTCGCAGCCGAAACGCTGTGGATGCTGCCCGGCCTGTGGCAGGTGCTGGTGAGCCTCGGGGTGTTCGCTTCCGTCCGCTCGCTGCCGCGCACGGTCGCGTTCGCGGGCGCATGGTATTTCGTCGCGGGTTTTGCGGTCCTGCTGCTCGCCAGCCAGAGCCACGCGCTGTCGCCGTGGACGATGGGCCTGCCGTTCGTAATCGGCCAGTTGCTGATGGCCGCGATCCTGCATTTTGCTTCCGGAGAAGACGATGTCGAAGACTGAAGGCAACCACGCGCCGTTTTCCTATGACGGCCTCGACCGCGTGATCCACGAGAAGGCGAGGCTGGGATTGCTGACCTCGCTGATGGCGCATCCAAAAGGGCTGGCGTTCGCCGATCTCAAGCAGCTCTGCGGCCTGACCGATGGCAACCTCAGCCGTCATCTCGGCGTGTTGCAGGAAGCCGGCCTGGTCGAGGTGACCAAAGGCTATGAGGGCAACCGGCCGCACACCTCCTGCCGCCTGACCAAGACCGGCCGCCGCCGCTTCCTCGATTATCTCGCGGTGCTGGAGCGGCTGGTGCGCGATGCCGCCAAAGCCGCTGGCAAGGAAGACGCCTCCGCCAGCAAGTTTCGCATCCTGCCCGCCTGACCTCTTCCCCTTTTTTGCAAGGAAACTTTGTGATGCAAAGTGCGATCTCGTCCGACCTGCCATCCGGGCTTCACGTCGGCATCATCATGGATGGCAACGGGCGCTGGGCGACACGGCGGCGGCTGTCGCGGCTGCGCGGACACGAGGCCGGCATCGAAGCGATCCGGCGCGTCGTGGAAGCAGCACCCAAGCAGGGCGTGGCGACGCTGACGCTGTATGCGTTCTCCAGCGACAACTGGCGCCGGCCGAAGGCGGAGGTCTCCGCACTGATGTCGCTGCTGCGGTTTTATCTCGCCAACGAGGTCGAAAGCCTCGCCCGCAACGGCGTGCGTCTCACCGTGATCGGCCGCCGCGACCGCCTGCCCGCCGGCCTCGCCGACGCCATCGGCCGCGCGGAAGCCGCCACCGCCAGCGGCGACGTCCTGCATCTGCGCATCGCGGTCGACTACTCGGCGCGCGACGCGATCCTGAATGCCGCGGCCAAGGCCGCGGGCGCCGATCATCTCACCCGCGAGATTTTTTCGGGGTTCGTCACCGGCGAAGCCGGGCTTCGCGACGTCGACCTCGTGATCCGCACCAGCGGCGAAAAGCGGTTGTCGGATTTTCTGTTGTGGGAGAGCGCCTACGCCGAACTGCATTTCACCGACCGGATGTGGCCGGATTTCGGGGCGGAAGATCTTGCGGAAGCGCTGGCCTCGTTCCATGGCCGCGAGCGGCGATTCGGCGGATTGCAGGCGGAGAGTCCTGAGCTGGCTCCCGAAGCCGCGTTGAGTGCGTAGGCAAGGATAACGGGACACGGTCGTCCCTGCGTTCGCAGGGACGACGAATAGTGTGGCGCGTTCGCTCGCACTGACGGCTGATCCAGATACGATTTCGCGATGCCGCGGCGCGGGGCGCCCGGATTGTGCAAAAACTTTCCGCCCCAGAGAGGGCGTGGGGAATGCCGGGTGCCCGTTGCACCCACGGCCGCGCGTGTATTGGTAGTAAGCACGCGCGGTAGTCACCGCGAGTTCACCGGAATCACCCGGCATTCCCGCACGCAATGGTTTTAACGGCTTACTTCGTGATCTCCCCGGCGATCGGGCTTTTTTGTCACCGTCACTTCGCGGATCGCTCCGCAAAGCTTGACGCCGGCGTCGAGGCGTCAGGACCACACGACTTGGCCGTCCGCAGGATTAGCGCTCTCGTCAGCAGCACCGCCTGCGTCCACCGCATCCCGCGCCCCGCGTCCGTGACGATCGCGATACGCCCCTTGTGTGGGACGAGACGGCGCGCGTTATGGCGCTGATTTGGGTGAAGCGAAAAGGGGAATATTTTTTTCAACCGGGACTGGACAGGGCAAATCAGCTTGATCCGGCTCGACAAATTCGCGGTTTCGCGCAGGCGGAATTCGAACCGCCGGCCGCGTCATTGCGATGATGACGGGCATCAAATAGCGTGGAAGGAACAAGCCCGCAGGTGAACCCCGAGCGAGGTTGATGACCATCATTCAGGTCTCGAGCATCCGGCGTACCCATCTAAGCGGGCGTGGTGCTGCGGACGCGGGTCGGTCATTGAGGTGTTGTTCGATGGATAGATGGCGTGAAGGCGATGCTGAAAAAATCCAAGGACAAATTCATGCAGGGTGTCGCGGCCTTCCAGAGTGGACGCGTGGCCGAGGCCGAGAGAGCGCTTGATTATGTCGTGCAGCGAAACCCCCGACATTTCGACACGCTGCATTTGCTCGGCATCATCGCTTGCGAAGCCGGGCGGGCAGAGCGAGGCGTTGAGTTTTTCAGGAAGGCCATCGCGGTAAATGCTGGCGTTGCGGACGCCCACTATAACCTGGCCAACGCGCTGTTAATGGCGTTGAACCGTCCGCAGGAGGCCCTCGGCAGTTACGATAACGCGATAGCGCTGCGACCTGATTTTTCGGAAGCCCACAACAATCGCGGCATTGCCTTGAAGCGCCTGCGGCGTCCCGCCGAAGCGCTGGCAAGTTATGACAAGGCCATCGCATCGAAGCCGGATTATGTGGAGGCCTACAATAACCGTGGCAACGCCTTGCTGGCCCTGAAGCGTCCGGCGGAGGCGCTGGCGGACTTTGACAAGGCCATTTCCCTGAGGCCGTCTTATGCGGACGCCCATAGCAACCGCAGCGATGCTCTGGTCGCACTCGAGCGTTTTTCGGAAGCGCTTGAAAGCTGCGATAAGGCCCTTGCTTTGAAGCCGGATGACGCGGACGCCTGCAGTAACCGGGGCAGTGCTCTCAGGGGACTTGGCCGGCTGGCGGAGGGCCTGTCGAGCTATGACAAGGCGGTATCGCTAAAAGCCGATCTCGACGAGGCCTGGCTTGGTCGCGGCAACGCGCTCTGCGAACTCGAGCGCTTTGACGAAGCCCTTGCGTCTTATGACAGGGCGTTGGCCCTCAAGCCCTATCTGGAAAACTCCTGGCTCGGTCGTGGCAATGCGCTCTGCGAGCTCAAGCGCTTTGACGGCGCTCTCGCAGCTTATGACAAAGCGCTTGCCCTCAATCCTGATCTGGAGAGCGCCTGGCTTGGCCGCGGCAACGCCTTCGCCAACCTGAACAGCGACAACGAAGCCCTTGCCTGCTTCGACAAGGCCATTGCCCTAAAACACGATCTTGCGGAAGGCTATTTGAACAAGGGGCTCTTGAAACTATCGCTCGGCGAGTACGAACAGGGGTGGCCATTATACGAGTGGCGATTCAAGACCAAAAAATCCCGATCGCTGGCCCGGAATTTTGTTCAACCGCTCTGGCTTGGCGACGCCGATATCGCGAACAGGACAATCCTGATTCATTCCGAGCAAGGGTTCGGCGATACGATCCAGTTTCTCAGGTATCTTCCGAAATTGAGCGCGCTCGGCTGCGACATCGTATTCGAGGCGCAGGCGCCGCTGGTGCCGCTGCTCGAAGCGCAGAAAGGCCATTTTCAAATTATCCGTCAGGGCGAGACGTTACCGCCGTTTGATTTTCATTGTCCTTTGCTGAGCCTGCCGCTGGCCTTCAAGACCACCCTGGCGACCATCCCTGCATCGGCTCCGTACCTGTTCCCGTCCATGGAGAAGGTTGAATGCTGGCGTGCCCGGCTTGGCGAAAAAACCAGATCGAGAATCGGCCTGGCCTGGTCAGGAAATCCCAAATTCGGAAACGATATCAGGCGAAGCATTGCGCTGGAGCAGATTCTGCCCCTCGTCAGCAGCGAAGCGGAGTGGCATTCGGTTCAAAAAGATCTCCGGGAGAGCGACCGCGGCACCCTGGAATCGAATTTGGCTGTGATCGATCATGCTTCGGCTTTGGCCGACTTTTCCGATACCGCCGCCTTGATCGCAGAGCTTGATCTGTTGATCTCGGTGGATACCGCCGTGGCCCATTTGGCCGGAGCCCTCGGCAAGCCGGTATGGATCCTTCTCCCCTTCCATCCTGATTTCAGGTGGCTGCGCGATAGAGAGGATGGCCCCTGGTACCCGACGGCCAGGCTGTTCCGTCAAAGCAGGGATGGCGAGTGGGGCGATGTTTTAGAAAAGGTGGCAAGCGAACTCAAAAGGACTTTGTGACGTTGGCATCCTTGAGATCGGCGAGTTTCGCCCTGCAGAAGCAGGGCAGGGCGTCGGTTTCTGGAGATCGCGTGGTGTCCTCGAATGAATATTCGGACCGAGCAGCCGGATATCCCTGCAAAGGCTCAAAACAAGAATGGTTCGACTGAAACGGACGTCTTGCCATCCGCCGCCTGCTCCACCCTGAATTCCACCGCTTTCTGGACGGTGGTGTCCCCGACCCTGACATACAACAGCCCGGTGCAGACAGCCGCCGCCCGCCTTCTTGAATTGACGACGATCGTGTCGTCCAGGGTATAGATCGCGCCCTGTTTCGCTTTTTCCAGGATGCCCCGTTTTTCGGCCTCGGCATCCGCATCATCCGCGCTGCGCGCCTTGGCGCCCGCCGAATTCACCTGCTCGGTAACCGTGTCCGAATTCTGGATCGCGTAATTCAGGAGCGGATTGTTGCGATCATCCGCAATGGTCTTGATGACGGAATCGCGCACCTCCGAAGAACCGCACTCGGGTCCCGCCTCTCCGCAGCCGCTCAACAGAAGCAAAGCGGGGAAGCACGACGAGACGAACGACGGTTGTTTCCTGAACAGGTTCATCGGAATCACTCGGCATTTCTGCCCGCAATGGATTTAACGGTTTCCCTGGTGCTCCCCGGCGATCGGCTTTCTTGTCACCGTAGCCTGCGGTTTTGGCTATGTCAGCGCCCGGTGGCCTGACGTGCCTCCGCAGACTTGACGACGGCCACTCTATCACGTTGCCTCGCGACCCGATAACACCGCTTCATCGATATCGTTTGCTGAGGTGTGATCGCCGCAGTGAGCCGTTGACAGGTTTGTGCGCAATAAGAAGACTTGTGATTCCTATCTGGAGCTGACTGATGAAACCGAAGCTGGCGCCTGGGCTCGTTCTTTTCGTATGCGTCCTTGCGACGCTGAGCATCGCAAGCGGCCATGCTCTGGGACAAACAGCTCCCGCCGGCTATGAGATCCCTGAAAGCACGCTGTCTCCGGATCATCTGTACGGGGTAACGGTACCCGGCCTGGATACGCCCGATCCGCGCAACAGCCTGGTCGAGGTCAAGACGGGGAACGTTTTGGCCGTCATTCAGGCAAATGTTGGCTACAAGCAAGCAAACCACATCAGCCTTCTTCCCTCCCGCTGGACAAAGGGCGATTCATTTCTCCTGTGGGAAGTCGACGGCAAATGGTGCGACACGGCCCTCGTCCTGTTGAAACTGCAAAATGGCAAAGTGGAGTGGCAGATTGATCTCCTGAAGACAGGGCAGCAGGCCATTCTTGCGAAGACAAGGCAGGCAACTCCCAGGAAGTATCGGGCCGCCAAGGAGCAAAACAAGGGTAACGGCTCCGCCTATCCGGATGGGTTTACCGTTGATGTCGTGGTCGTGAGCAAGGGGGATGAGGAGCCCCTTTCGCTTCCGCTGGCACTCCACGTCTACCTCACGTCAAATCCGAAAGCGATTGAAGGTATGATCGACCTGAATGCACGTCTGGATGCTGTCGTGAATGGCAACGGGACGTTCAGCGTGACCAATTTCCACCTTGGGGCGACGCCGCCGGCGCGAAATTGGTGATGACTGCCGCCATGAAATTTTCGGCTGCTGCCGTTTTGACTTTTGCCGCGTTGCTTTCGCTTGCGACTTCAAGTTCGAGCAGAGAGACCACGAGATATCGCAAGCAGGCTTTTCTCGAGGTGAATGGCGGCAGATCACCGGACGGTCGCTATTCCATTGCTGCGCACGGCGAGGGTGATTTCGGAACAGACAATTTTCATCTCTACCTCATGGGCGAGCGCGGCCGGAAGATCGGGCCACTTGAGGAGGTGAAAGAGATCTATTCGAATGCGCCTTCGGATTTTACGGCATCCTGGTCACCAGAACTCTCACTTCGTCACACTGACATATCGTGAATTGCGTAACCGCGAGGCGCTACTCGTTTATCGCGTTGAACGCGGGAGAGCCTTCCCCGTCACTGGCCCGACGTTGATCGGTACCGCAGCCGGTCTTGCCGCGAACGCCATTGAAAGCGGCGCGGTATGGCCCCTGTTCCATGAGTTTGCCTGGAAGGGGACGGGTCATTTTTCGATTGTTGAAACGGGCACGTTGAGAACGAACGAAGCCGTGGCCAAGGCCCTCGCCGGCGTGGCGCAGAAGATCCGGAGTGAGACCGCAGGAGGGCACACTGATCCGGATTGGTACGTCGATTTTGATCTGACGGGAGAAGGAGAGATCGTCGAAGGTGCAACCTACGTCATCACGTCTGTCAAGCCCAGGAAGTGACGATCGTCGTGGCTGACGCTTGCAGGTGGTTACGCGGTGGGTCCTTTGTCAAAATAGATTTTCTCACATCACAAACCGATCAGGAAAAACTAAATCTTTTCATATATTTGTCTGGTGCCGCAAACAGGATTCGAACCTGTGACCCCGTCATTACGAATGACGTGCTCTACCAGCTGAGCTATTGCGGCGAACCAAGCGATGCGGTCGGCGTTGGGGCCGAAAACGCCCGCACCTGATATCGGGCAGCGCCCCCTTTGGCAAGAAAAACGCGGCTCGGATGAGGCGAATCACCCGCCCCAGCGAGCCAGAAATCCGCGCCAGCCGCCGGCCTGGCCCTGCGTCGGGTTGATTTGTTCCGCGAATTCATCCCCAACGGCGTCCTCGTCGACCCCGGGATCGTCGGGCGGCCGGACAATGGGAATCACGACGGGGATGGCCGCCGGATTGCCTTTGCCGAGATCGGCGCGGGCGCGGAACAACGGCGCGGCGGTCACGGTTACGGATTCGGCTGGCGGCGGGGAGGGCGCCGGCGAGGGGACCTCCTCGACGGCTTTGGCGGGAGGATTGGCCGGCACATTATCCTGCGCCGCGGGCGGTGCCACCTCTGCCTCAGGGTCGCGCGGCGGCTCGACACGGCGCGGCGCCGACATCGCCTCGTTGAATTCCTGCGCTTCGATCGCCGCACTCTTGTCCGACGGCAAGGCCGCGACCGGCGTCTGCCACTGGAACGCATCGAGCCGGCCCGACACCGGCGATACCGGCCGCCAGACGTCGCTGACATAGCCGTCCGCCGTCCACACGGGATCGTGGAGCGCGCGCACCGCGCGCAAGGTCCACGCCCGCGCCCGGCCGCTGTCGCCGTGCTCGGTGCGCTCGATTTCCGCCATCAGCATCGCCACCCGCTGCGTCGGCGCCGATACGAACGGAGCCAGCGCGTCGCGCGCGCGGGTAAATTCCGCCGCGTCAATCGCGGCGCGCGCGAGCGCGAGCGCGCTTTCCAGATGACCCGGCGCTTTCGCCGCCAGGGTCTCGACCCGCACCAGCCGCTGGCGGGCGGAATCGCCGAGCTTCACATGCGCATAGGCGTCTGCGAGATCGGGATGCGGCTGCGCCAGCCAGGCGGCCTCCACGATCCGCATCGCGCGCCGCACCTGATGCGCCTCGCTCTGATATTTCGCTGATAGTACCGCTGCCGGCACCAGCGTCGGCGCGAACTTGATCGCCTCCATCGCGCTTTCGCGCGACAGGTCGCGGTCGACCTGTTCCAGTTCCAGCGCGCGCGCCGTCAGCAGCACGCCGCGCTGGCGCCGATACGCGGCCTTGTCGATCAGCCCGGAGGCGAGATTGTTGTCGAGGATATCGAGCGCGCCGTTCCAGTCGCCCCTGGCGCAGCGGAAGCCCAGAACCGCCTGCGACGCCCAGGTCGATGCCGGGGCCAACTTCAGCGCCTCCTCCGCGACCATCACGGCGGAGACCGGGTCGTCGGCGCGCTGCGCTTCGATGAACAATCCGCGCAATCCCAGCAGCCGCGTGTCCGCGCGCTCGGCCATGGCGTGAAACGCGGCCTTGGCGCCTTCGCGGTCGCCCGAGAGCTGCGCCGATTGCGCGTGCAGCAGCAGCGCCAGCGGATCGTTCGCGGCGTGCTTGCGCGCGAGCGCGGCATGTCCGCGCGCCGCCGCCGCATCGCCGTGGCCGATCGCGAGCAGCCCGTGGGTGATGGCGTGACGTCCGCGCGCCTGACGGCGCTCGTGCCTGACGCGCCGGATCTTTCCCGGCGTGCGCCACAGCGCGCGCAGGATGCTCCACGCCAGCATGGCCGCGACAAGGGCGACGCCGAACATCAGCGCGAATTCCGGCAGCGTGCGGTGGATGCGCCAGCCGTCCCCCGTCAGCACGACGTCGCCGGCCTGGTCGGCTACCCACGCCGCGCCTGCGGCCACGAGCGCAATGAACAGCAGAAACAGAATGATCCGGACCATCGACATCCTATTGCCGAGGCTTTGCGAGCGCCGGCTCGGCAAGGGCAGACATGGCGTCGGCCGCGAATTGACGGGAGGCCGCGAGCGCGGCGTCGCGCGCATCGGCCTTTTCGATCCACGCCTGCGCGGCGGCGCGATCGGCCGGCACGAGCGTATTCAACTCACGCCGCGCCTCGTTGAAATCGTTGCGCAGCGCCGCCGCGGTGACCCGCGCGACCACGTTGGCGCGGTCGTTGCCGCCGGTGTCGGTGCGCTCGATGCGCACGAGTTTGGCGGCCCCCGCCTGCAGGCGATCGAGCACGCCCGTGCCGGTGGTGGCATTCTCCGGCGACGGCGGCGACAGTTTCGGCACCAGCGCCAGCAGCTCGCGGCTGAGAGTGGGCGCGCTCGGCACGCCCGAAGCGGCAAAGCCATCGAGCGGCTTCAGCGCATCGGGACTGGTGGCCAGCGATTTTGCCGCCGCCAGCGCGGCCGGGTAGGGATCGCCGGCCCGGACGTGAACGTCGAGCAGGGCGGCCACCACGATGCGGCGCAGCGCCACGTCATCGGCCGGCCTGGCGCTGCCTTGCGCGATCTCGGCGCTCTGCGCGCGCGACGCGCGCTCGACCGCGGCGATGCGCGCGTCGATCGCGGTGAGATCGGGCGCGGGAGCGGATTCGCCCGGCGCCGCTTTGACGTCGTTGAGACTGGCCGCGAGCTTCTCCGATTGCGCGCGCAGGCCGGCGAGCTCGCCGCGCAGCGCGGCCAGCGATTTCTCCAGCGCCTCGACGCGCGCGGCCGCCGCCGGATCGGGCGCGGCAACGGCCGGCTTATTGGCTTTGAACTCGATGCCGGCGATGCGCGCGGCGAGATCATCGATCACGGCTGACTCGACCGGGGGCGACGGCGGCGCAGCGGCCTCGCCCGGCCATCCCGCAATCCAGGCCACGCCGATCACCAGCGCGGCCGCGCAGGCGCCTGATGCCGCCGAAATCATCGTCGCACGCCACGGCGATGGCCGCTTCGGCTCCGCGCCGGCGGCGGCATGGTTGGTTTCACCCGTCACTTCCGTGGCTTCCAGGTCGATGGTCGGCGGCGCGCGTTTGGCGCGGCCCGGATCCGGCGACAGCGTAGTGTCCTCGGGACTGTCATCGACCATCGCGATGGTTCCTCATTACCTCAAGGCCGAACGCTACCCAATTCGGCACGCCCCCGGTTCGGCCGAACCAGCACCAGGGCTCTCACCGCTTGTTTTGACGCGCTTTTCGGGCGCGGACCAAGCATCACCTTCGTATGAGACCGCTTTCTAACGCGTTACCGGCCGCAAAGCACGGTCCAACGCCCCGAACAAGGCATTTTCGTCCGGCGAGGCCGCCACCATGACCTGCGTGGCCCCGGCTTCGCGGACGACCGCCGCCACGCCTTCGGAAATGCAGCATTGCGGGATCGCCAGCGCCGAGATTTCGACGCCGGCGGCCCGCGCCGCGTCCAGGAACGCGCGCGCGCTACGTTGCGAATAGTGCAGCACCGCCTCGACCCGGTTGGCCGCGAAAGCGTCGCAAACGTCGCGCGGCAGGCTCGCCACCGGCGCCATCCGGTAGGTCATCTGCTTGACGACACGGAAGCCATGCTCGCCGAGTTCGCTGGCAAGATCGCGGGCCAGATCGGCACCGGCCAGGTAAAGCAGCGTCGCGGCTTTCTTCAGCGCCTTCGCCTTCACGCTTGCGAGCACGCAATCGCGCAAGCTCGAAGCGTCGCCGTTGGCCGAGATCACGTGGGTAAAACCGGCGCGGCGGGCGGCTGACGCGGTATGCTCGCCCACCGCGAACAGCGGCAGCTCGAGCAAGCGGTGGCCCCTGAGGTGATGCTCGATGCCGCGCAACGCATTGGCGCTGGTGACGATCACGGCGCCGTAATGCGCCTCGCCATTGTCGCGGAACGCGACCGGTTCGAACCGCAGCATCGGCGCGCGCAGCACCTCGAACCCCCTCGCGCGCAGGGTTGAAGCCGTGGTCTCGTCGTCAGGCTGCGGACGGGTGACGAGAACGGCCATGCATCAAGCTCCAAAGCCCGGGATATCGACGTCAACGGACGATTGCACTTTGCAACACCGCCCTGTAACCGGGGATACCGAAACGCCGCTTTCGCTGTCAACGCAAGGGCTCACATTGGGTAACGACACCTCCACGCTGGCACCAACTTTGGTTCTTGGCATCGAGACCACCTGCGATGAAACCGCCGCCGCCGTGGTCGAGCGCCAGAGCGACGGGTCGGGACGAATCCTGTCCAATATCGTGCGCTCGCAGACCGAGGAGCATGCCGCCTTCGGTGGCGTGGTGCCGGAGATCGCGGCGCGCGCCCATGTCGACGTGCTCGACGGCATCGTCGACCGCGCCATGAAGGAAGCCGGTGTCGGCTTCGCGCAGCTTTCGGCGGTCGCCGCCGCCGCCGGCCCCGGCCTGATCGGCGGCGTGATCGTGGGGCTGACCACCGCGAAGGCGATCGCGATGGTGCACAACACGCCGCTGATCGCGGTGAACCATCTCGAGGCGCACGCGCTGACGCCGCGGCTGACCTGCGCGCTGGCGTTTCCCTATTGCCTGTTTCTCGCCTCCGGCGGCCACACCCAGATCGTCGCGGTGGTCGGCGTCGGCAATTACGTGCGGCTCGGCACCACGGTCGACGACGCCATGGGCGAGGCCTTCGACAAGATCGCCAAGATGCTCGGGCTGCCCTATCCGGGCGGGCCGGAGGTCGAGCGCGCCGCCGAAGGCGGCGATCCCAAACGCTTCGCGTTTCCGCGGCCGATGCTCGGGCGCAGCGATGCTAATTTCTCGCTGTCGGGATTGAAGACCGCGGTGCGCAACGAAGCCAGCCGCATCACGCCGCTGGAGCCGCAGGACATCAACGATCTCTGCGCCGGCTTCCAGGCCGCGGTGCTGGAATCGACCGCCGACCGGCTGAACGTGGGCTTGCGGCTGTTTCACGAACGGTTCGGGCCGCCGCGCGCGCTGGTCGCCGCCGGCGGCGTCGCCGCCAACCAGGCGATCCGCGGCGCGCTGCAGGGGGTCGCGGCAAAAGCGCAGACCACGCTGATCATCCCGCCGCCCGCGCTCTGCACCGATAACGGCGCCATGATCGCCTGGGCCGGCGCAGAACGGCTGGCGCTGGGACTGGTGGACACCATGGACGCCGCGCCCCGCGCGCGCTGGCTGCTCGACGCCAACGCCACGGCGCCGGCGGGGTTTGCCAATACCCGCGCGGGATTCTAACAGGAGACTGGCCGCGATGCCCTCTTTCAACTCTGTCGCTGTCATCGGCGCCGGCGCGTGGGGAACGGCGCTGGCCGGCGTCGCCGCGCGGGCCGGGCGCGAGGTCGTGCTCTACGCCCGCGATGCCGCGCGCGCGTCGCAGATTGCGGCTTCGCGCAAAAATCCGAAATTGCCCGATCTGCGGCTGGATGCGAGCATCGGCGTGACCAGCGACATCGCGCTGGCCGCCCGCGCCGACATCATCGTGATGGCAACCCCCGCGCAAAATCTGCGCGCGGCCGTCACCGCGCTGGCGCCGCATCTGGCAAAGGCTGTGCCGGTCATCGCCAGCGCCAAGGGCATCGAGCGCGGCACCCACAAGTTCATGACCGAGGTGATCGCGGAAGCCGCGCCCGAGGCGATACCAGCCATCCTGTCGGGACCGAGTTTTGCCGAGGACGTCGCGCGCGGTCTTCCGACCGCGGTGACGCTGGCGGCGAGGGATGAGGCGCTCGCGCGCTCGCTGGTGCAGGCGCTGGGCTCCTCCACCTTCCGGCCCTACCACACCACGGATGTTTGCGGCGTCGAGATCGGCGGCGCCGCCAAGAACGTGCTCGCGATCGCGGCCGGCATCGTGGTTGGCCGGAAACTGGGCGCCTCGGCGCAGGCCGCCCTGACCACGCGCGGCTTCAGCGAGTTGATACGGCTCGGTCGCGCCTGCGGCGCGCGCAGCGAAACCCTGTCGGGGCTTTCGGGGCTGGGCGATCTGATCCTGACCTGTTCCAGCCCGCAGTCGCGCAATCTCGCGCTCGGCATCGCCCTCGGGCGCGGCGAGCGGCCGTCACGCGATAAACTCGCCGAAGGCGAATTCACCGCCCCCGTGCTGGTCGAACTGGCGGCCTCGCAAGATGTCGATATGCCGGTATCGAATGCGGTCGCGGCGATCCTGCGCGGGGCGGCGACGATCGACGAGGCGATCGAAAGCCTGCTGACGCGCCCGTTCAAGGCGGAGGGATGACCATGGCCTACTGGCTGGTGAAATCCGAACCTTCGAGCTGGTCGTGGGATCAGCAGGTGGCGAAAGGCGCCAAGGGCGAGGCCTGGACCGGCGTGCGCAATTTTACCGCCCGGCAGAATCTGGTGAAGATGAAGAAGGGTGACCGCGCCTTCTTCTATCATTCCAACGAAGGCAAAGAGATCGTCGGCATCGCCGAAATCGTCAAGGAGGCCTATCCCGATCCCACCGACAAGACCGGCAAGTTCGTCTGCGTCGATATCAGGGCGGACAAGCCGTTGAAGACGCCGGTGACGATGGCCGCGATCAAGGCCGACAAGCGATTGAGTGACATGGCGCTGGTGAAATATTCGCGTCTGTCGGTTCAGCCGGTGACGCCGGACGAATGGAAGATCGTCTGCAGGATGGGCGGAGTGTGAACTACGCCGCCGCCGCGGTCACCACCTGCGCCAGCAGCGCCTCGCGCTTGGACTGCGACCGATAGCCTTTCATCGTCGCGGCGAAGCGCTCGAGGATGCCGTCCTCGAAGGCGGTGACGATGGTGTCGTGGACGTAGCTCTTGCGGCAGATCGCGGGCGTGTTCGACAGCTCGTCCGCAGCGGCGCGGACGGCGTCCAGCACCTGCTTGCGGCGGCCGTGGGCACTGGCGGCCGGCGAGATCCGCGACAGCAATTCCAGCACCACGGCCGATGCCATCAGGGTGCGGAAATCCTTCAGCGAAATCTTGATGCCGGCGATCTCGCGCAGGAACGCGTTGACCTGGGTGGTCGAGACCGCGCGCACCGTGCCGGAATTATCCCGGTACTGGAACATCCGCTTGCCCGGCACGTCGCGCAGGATGCCGATGGCGCGCACCAGCTTCGCCGCGTCGCATTCCTTGCGCACGGCCTTGCCGCCCTTGGCCTTGAAGGAGAGCACGACGCAATCGTCTTCCAGCGTCACGTTGGACTTCAACATCGTGGTGGCGCCGCGGGTGCCGTTGAGGCGGGCGTAGGATTCGTTGCCCGGGCGGATCGCGGTGCGCGCGATCAGCTCGATCACCGCCGACAGCGCGAATTCGCGGGTCGGCGCGTCGCCAGACAGATGCATCGAGACGTTGCGGCGGATCTTCGGCAATGCCGCGACCAGCCGCGCCAGACGATGGGCCTTGCGGTGCTCGCGGACCTTTTCCCAGTCGGAGTGATAACGGTATTGCAGCCGGCCCGCGGCATCGCGGCCGACGGCTTGCAGATGCGAGTTCGGGTCGGGGGCATAGCGAACCTCGGCGTAGGCCGGGGGAACCGCCATCGAGTGCAGGCGCCTGATGGTGCCGGTATGGCGGACCGGCGTGCCGTTGGCGCGAACGAAAGAATAGCTCTTGCCCCGCTTGATGCGGCGGATGGTGAGTTGGTTCTGGTCGCCGAGCTTGAGGCCGAGTTCCCTGGCCAGGGTTTCCACGCTGGCGGGGTGTCCCGGCGTCGCAGCCAGAGGCGGATCGGCGGAAACGGGCCGCGCAGCCGCAAGATTCTGCTGATCCATCATGACTTTAGACGCCCTGTTCCAAACGCACCCTGCAAATGCCGGCTATTTGTCTTTTGGTCCGGCAGGCGGCTCACGCCCCCGGGGAGGCCATTTAGGGGGTAACAGCGGCGAGCGCCAGCCCACACCCGCAGCGTAACGGTTCCTAGTTACCGCTATGCGACCGAGCAGACGCGCCATGCGGCTTTTTGACGGCCCAAAAACGCGATCGTGATGGCTGGGCAGGCAGCGGTCCGTGCCCTGGCCGCCTGCGATTTGGTGCCGCGGATGGCAACAAGCACGCCTAAGGTCGTATTTGTTCCGCTTGTCGGCTCCATTAGGCACGACGCATAATCATTGTAACGATGAAGACGGCCCGCAGTGTTCGCGTTCACTGGCCGCCAGTGTGGAGGGTGTGAGATGTCCGAGAAAATTTATGACGTGCCCGCCGAATGGGGCAAGCGCGCCTGGATCGATCAGGCCAAATACAAGGAGATGTATGCGCGCTCGATGAGCGACCCCAACGGGTTCTGGGCCGAGCAGGCCAAGCGCATCGGCTGGATGAAGCCCTTCACCAAGGTCGAGAACACTTCCTTCGCGCCCGGCCATATTTCGATCAAATGGTTCGAGGACGGCGTGCTCAATGTCGCCTGGAACTGCATCGACCGGCATCTCGACAAGCGCGGCGACCAAACGGCGATCATCTGGGAGGGCGACGACCCCTCGGAGTCCAAGCACATCACCTACCGGCAGCTGCACGATGAGGTCTGCAAGATGGCCAACATCCTGCGCACCCGTAACGTCAAGAAGGGTGACCGCGTCACGATCTATCTTCCGATGATTCCGGAAGCCGCCTACGCGATGCTGGCCTGCGCCCGGATCGGCGCGATTCATTCCGTGGTGTTTGCCGGCTTTTCGCCTGACAGCCTCGCCCAGCGCATCACCGACTGCCAATCCAGGGTCATTATCACCGCCGACGAGGGACTGCGCGGCGGCAAGAAAGTGCCGCTGAAGGCCAATGTCGACGCCGCGATCGCCAAGACCGACGGCGTCGACTGGGTCGTCGTGGTCAAGCGCACGGGCGCCGCCGTCGACATGAAACTTTCGCGCGACCTTTGGTACCACGAAGCCGCCGCGATGGTGACGACCGAATGTCCGTGCGAACACATGCACGCCGAGGATCCTTTGTTCATCCTCTATACTTCGGGCTCGACCGGCCAACCCAAGGGCGTGCTGCACACCTCGGGCGGCTATCTGGTGTTCGCGTCGATGACGCATCAATACGTATTCGACTATCACGACGGCGATATCTACTGGTGCACGGCCGACGTCGGCTGGGTCACCGGCCACAGCTATATTCTCTATGGGCCGCTGGCGAACGGCGCGACCACGCTGATGTTCGAGGGCGTGCCCAATTATCCAGATAATTCGCGGTTCTGGAACGTTATCGACAAGCACAAGGTCAACATTTTTTATACCGCCCCGACCGCAATCCGCGCGCTGATGCAGGCCGGCGACGAGCCGGTGAAGAAGACCTCGCGCAAGTCACTTCGATTGCTCGGCAGCGTCGGCGAGCCGATCAATCCGGAAGCGTGGGAATGGTATCACCGCGTGGTCGGCGACGATCGCTGCCCGATCGTCGATACCTGGTGGCAGACCGAAACCGGCGGCATCCTGATTACGCCCCTGCCCGGCGCCACCAGGCTCAAGCCCGGTTCGGCGACGCAGCCGTTCTTCGGCGTGGTGCCGGAGATCGTCGACGCCGACGGCAAGGTGCTGGAAGGCGAATGCCAGGGTAACCTCTGCATCGCCAAAGCCTGGCCGGGGATGATGCGCACAGTCTACGGCGATCACGCCCGCTTCGAGCAGACCTATTTCTCGACCTACAAGGGCATGTACTTCACCGGCGACGGCTGCCGCAGGGATGCCGACGGCTATTACTGGATCACCGGGCGCGTCGATGACGTCATCAACGTCTCCGGCCACCGCATGGGCACTGCGGAAGTCGAAAGTTCGCTGGTGGCACATGCCAAGGTCTCGGAAGCTGCCGTGGTCGGCTATCCCCACGACATCAAGGGCCAGGGTATCTACGCTTATGTGACGTTGATGGCCGGCACCGAACCGAGCGAGGAGTTGCGCAAGGAATTGGTGGCGTGGGTGCGCAAGGACATCGGCCCGATCGCGTCCCCCGACCAGATCCAGTTCGCACCGGGTTTGCCCAAGACCCGTTCCGGCAAGATCATGCGCCGCATCCTGCGCAAGATCGCCGAGGACGAACCGGGCAGCCTCGGCGACACCTCGACGCTGGCCGATCCCGCCGTGGTCGACGATCTGGTCAAGCACCGCCAGAACAAGAAGGACGCGTCGGCGTAAGCTCTCCAAATCTCTCCCGGGGCAACGCGCCGGGCGAGGGAACTGACCGCGCACATATTCTTTTCTTCAGAACTTGCGGAACCAGCCCCTCACCCCAACGCTCCAAGAGCGGGATTCGCTCGTCTCCGCTAACGCGGAGCGAGGGAGTTTCTTGAGCCGCTGCGATATCTCCACCCAACTTCCCACCACTCACGCGATTGTCAGCGGCAGGCTGGCCAGCGATGCCGTTTTCGGGCGAGTGTTGTTTTCCGGGCATTTACTTTGTTGCCAACATTTTCTTTCTATGGCCGCGCCGGGCGCCCGGAATGGGCGGAGCGGCAACCTCTTGGTTAATCCATGCGGTTAAAATTGCGTGGGCGAGCAGCGGGAATCCGGCGTTCCTGCCGGGTTTGCCCTGAGTTTCACGCCCCTGAGGGGCGATCGAAGTGAAAGCGGAGCAATTGATGTCGTTGAGGATTGCGGTGGCGTTGGCGGCCACCATCGGAGCGGGGATGTGGGGAGCAACGACGGCCGAGGCGCGGCCGGACATGGTGGGTTTCCGGGGCGACTATTCGCCGGGAACGATCGTGGTGAAGACCAATGAGCGCCGGCTTTATCTGGTGCTCGATCAGGGTCACGCCGTCCGCTATCCCGTCGGCGTCGGCAAGGCCGGCAAGCAGTGGGCTGGCGTCACCCAGATCGACGGCAAGTATCGCAATCCGGCCTGGTCTCCGCCGGCGGAAGTGAAGCACGACAAGCCCTCGATGCCGGACGTGATTCCTGGTGGCTCGCCGCACAATCCGATGGGCGTCGCCGCCATGACGCTGGCCGGCGGGGAATACGCGATCCATGGCACCAACATGCCGGGCTCGGTCGGCGGCTTTGTCTCCTATGGCTGCATCCGGATGTTGAACGACGACATCACCGACCTTTACCAGCGCGTTTCCGTCGGCACGACCGTGGTGGTTTCGCGCTGAACAGCCTCCCCCGATTTGAGATGCGAAAGCCGCGCTGCAGCGCGGCTTTTTTACTTGAATAATCAGATACTTGTTCGTCGGGCCAGCAAGCAGGGCGCCGGACTCAGAAATCCGAGGCGATGCCCTTGGTCTCCCAGTCCCCATAACGGGTCGGTTCCGGGCCCTTCGGACCCTGAAACTCCTTTGCCGCTGGCTTCGCATTTGCCTCGGCGGCTTGCCTGCGGGCTTCGGCCTCGGCGAGCGCGCGCTTTGCCGCGGGTGTGAGCGGCTTGCGTTCCGGCGCCGGTGCGGCCGTAACAGGCATTGCAGGATCGTCCGTCATCTCCGAATTTCCAGCCTTATTTCCAGCCTTGGCAATAAATGGGCTCAGTTCAAGACTTCGTCATACAGATCGTATTGCCATCGTGAAATGGCTAGAGCGATTCTTATATTTGGCATATTCCCATGCCAAAGGCGTTTTGCTTCTGATGGCATTGAGTCGCTGTCCAGTCTCGCGAGATAATCCCGCTCCATGCCTTCTCAAAGATTCGCACTGCCCACCGAAGTGCCCGGTCTCGCGGCGCGGCGGATCGCGGCGGATATTCTGGACGGCGTGCTGCATAAGCACCGCACCCTCGACGAGCAGCTCGATGGTGCTGCCGCGCATCCCGGATTGAAGTCACTGTCCGACCGCGACCGCGCCTTGATGCGACGGCTGGTAGCGACAATATTGCGCCGGCTCGGCACGCTCGGCCATCTGCTGTCGCGGCTGCTCAATCGCGGCATTCCGACCGATGCGCCGCGCGCGCAAAGCGCGCTCCTGATCGGCGCCGCGCAAATTCTCTGGATGGACGTGCCCGATCATGCCGCGGTCGATCTGTCGGTGCGGCTGGTGCAGTCGGACCGCCGGGCCTCCAAGTATGCGGGCCTCGTCAACGCGGTGCTGCGGCGTTGCGCGCGAGAGGGGCAACCGCTGATCGACGAGGTTAAGTCGCAGACCCTCGATATTCCGCCGTGGCTGCTGGCGCGCTGGATCGCCCGTTACGGCGACAGCGTCGCGCGCGAGATCGCGACCGCCATCGGCTACGAGCCATCGCTCGATATCACCGTCAAATCGGATTCGGCGCAATGGGCGACGCGACTGCACGGCGAGACGCTGCCGACAGGGACGGTGCGTACGTTGCTGCACGGCCCGGTGACGATGTTGCCGGGCTTCACAGAAGGCCAATGGTGGGTGCAGGACGCCGCCGCCGCGCTGCCGGCACACTTGCTCGGCGACGTCGCCGGCAAGGCCATCGCCGATCTCTGTGCCGCGCCCGGCGGCAAAACGGCACAGCTCGCGCACGCCGGCGCGCGCGTCACCGCGGTGGATCGTTCGCCGGCCCGCATGGCGCGGCTGCGGGACAATCTCGCGCGGTTGCAGCTGGAGGCAGAGATGGTGGTCGCCGACGCCGCCGAGTGGCAAGGCGAAACAAATCCCGAGGGCTTCGACGGCATTCTGCTCGACGCGCCCTGCACCTCGACCGGCACTATTCGCCGCCATCCGGACGTCGGCTGGCTGCGGCAGGAAGCCGATATCGGCGCGTTGGTGGCGGTGCAGAAGCGCCTCCTGCAAAAGGCGGTGGCGCTGCTCCGGCCCGGCGGGACGCTGGTCTATTGTACCTGCTCGTTGGAGCCGGAAGAGGGCGAGCAGGCCATTGCAGCCCTTCTAGCTTCCGAGTCAGCCGTGCGCCGGGCGCCGATCACGGCCGGTGAGGTTGCGGGGCTCAGCGAAATCCTGACCAAGGAAGGCGACCTGCGCACTTTGCCCTGCCACCTGCCGCATCAAGACCCCCGGCTGGGCGGCCTCGACGG
Source organism: uncultured Alphaproteobacteria bacterium (assembly GCA_963823115.1). Lineage (GTDB taxonomy): Bacteria > Pseudomonadota > Alphaproteobacteria > Rhizobiales > Xanthobacteraceae > Bradyrhizobium. Next base: position 58,179 of record CAWGKJ010000007.1, read on the forward strand.
CTTTTACGCCGCGCGGCTGGTTAAATCCTGATTTTGCACTGGATTTCGGTGACCTGGCGCTGATTCGGGCGGTTTCAAGATGGTGTCTTGGCCGCGTTTCCGGATTAAAAGGATTCGCTCGGAATCCTCCCAATCAAGGTAAGGCGTGTCGGTCGCTCAACGCAGACGCATCTCGACGCTGATCGTGCACCGCTTCGCGCGGAACCTGATGGCGCGCGCAAGCGGCGGTTCGGTAGCGCTATCGGGGCTGTGGCCGAGCCGCACCGATCGCCTGATCATCGCGCCGCATGACCTGCGCACGGCCGACGCCACCCGCGCTGCCGAGATCTATGCCGGCCGCTTCGTGTTTGCCGGCAAGATCGTGACCTGCCACGGACGCTCGATTTTCGACCTTGAGCCGCCGTCGGAGGACTGGGAGGTGGCGCTGCTCGGCTTCGGATGGCTGCGGCATCTGCGCGCCGCCGATACCGCGTTGACCCGCGCCAACGCCCGCTCGCTGGTCGACGACTGGATTTCGAATACGGCACGCAAACGCCCCGCCGGCCGCCGCCCCGACGTGATGGCGCGGCGCGTCATTTCGCTGTTGTCGCAGGCGCCCCTGGTGCTCGGCGATACTGACGGCAAATTTTATCGGCGCTATTTGCGCGGACTGACGCGCGAGATCCGCTATCTGCGCTATACGATGCTGGATATCGACGGCGTGCCGCGGCTGCAGGTGCTGATTGCGCTGTGCTACGCCTCACTTTGTCTGGCCAACCAGGGGCGGCAAATCCGCGCCGCCACGCGCAGGCTCTCCGACGAACTGCAGCGGCAGGTACTCCCCGATGGCGGACACATCTCGCGCAATCCCGGCGCGCTGATCGAGTTGTTGATCGACCTGTTGCCGCTGCGGCAGACCTTCGCCGCCCGCAACATCGCGCCGCCGCCGGCGCTGTTGAACGCGATCGACCGCATGATGCCGATGCTGCGCTTCTTCCGTCACGGCGACGGCAGTTTCGCGCTGTTCAACGGCATGAGCAGCGCCCCATCCGATCTCCTGGCGACGCTGCTCGCCTATGACGATACCCACGGCGTGCCGATGGCAAGCATGCCGCACACTGGCTTTCAGCGCCTCGAGGCCGGCGTGACGACGGTGATCATGGACACCGGGCCGCCGCCGCCGCCGAGCGTCAGTCAGGACGCCCATGCGGGCTGCCTTTCATTCGAGTTGTCGTCAGGGCCGAGCCGGATCGTCATCAATTGCGGCATGCCCTCTACCGGCCGGGACAACTGGCGCGCCTTTGCACGCAGCACGGCGGCGCATTCGACGCTGACCTTTCACGATACGTCGTCCTGCCAGTTCGTCGAGCTCTCGGCGATGAAGCGGCTGTTGCACGGCGCGCCCGTCGTCAGCGGCCCGTCGACCGTGGAGAGCTATCGCGAAGTGGTCGCCAACGGCGAGCTCTTGACCACATCGCATGACGGTTATGCGGCACGGTTCGGCGTGGCGCATCGCCGGGTGCTGATGGTCGCACACGACGGTTCCAGGCTAGACGGCGAGGATACCTTGTTGCTGACGCCGGGCACCCGCATCAAGGGCAACGAGACCGACTACGCGCTGCGGTTTCACCTGCACCCCGCCGTGAAAGCGAGCCGGCTCAGCGACGCACGCGGCGTGATGCTGGTGCTGCCGAACCGTGACGTCTGGACCTTCGAAGCGCTCGACGACAGGGTCGAGTTGGAAGACAGCGTGTTCCTGGCCGGGAACGACGGCCCCCGCCGCACCGCCCAGATCGTGATCCGGCAGGATTCCCGGCACGCCTCCTCGATCCGCTGGAACTTTGTGCGCTCGACGACTTCCGCCTCGGCAACGACCGCACGGCGCAACGCCAGCCGCGAGCCGGAATTACCGCTGTAAAACATCGTTCGCAGCAAACGTCACAAACGTTCGCGGCGCTTGACACGTGTAAGCTATTTGCTTACGTTGCTTGGTGTGATCCGAACCTTCAGGAGCAAAGCCCTTTCGGAGTTATGGACGAAGGGCAGGAGTTCGAAGATCGATGCGAAAATGCACAAACGTATTTTCGCGAGGCTTGACCGTCTCGACGTTGCTGTCCGACCTGAGGAAATGAACGTTCCGGGCTTCGATTTTCATTCCTTGCACGGATTCGATCCGAAGCGCTATTCGGTCCACGTCAATGGACCGTGGTGCATTACCTTCGAATTCGAGGATGGCGAAGCCTGCCGTGTTGATTTCGAGCAATACCACTAAAGGAACAGACATGGTCTATGCGGCAAAGCGTGCCAAGAATCGCTGTCCCACTCACCCTGGCGCTTTGCTTCGGGATGACATTATTCCAGCCACCGGCCGGACCAAGGCAGAAATCGCCGGTTTGCTTGGGATTTCGCGCCAGCATCTTTACGACATCCTGCAGGAAAAGAAGCCGGTATCCCCGACCATTGCGGTTCGGCTTGGCAAGCTTTTTGGCGACGGTGCGGGAATCTGGACCCGGATGCAGGCCGCTTACGATACCTGGCATGCGGAGCGCACCGAAGACGTCAGGCATATCCCGACCATCAAGTCCAAGGCTGCCTGAGATAAGACCTCCGGAAACTGCCCGCCAATATCCCCTGCAATTTCCGGGGCTGCAGGGCCAGCTACGGTTTCATCGCTGACAAAACCGTGCTACCCGGCGGCCCTATCCTGCAGGACATAAGCCCATGACCGACCATCCGCGCCGCGTAACCCGCGCCCTGTTGTCCGTTTCCGATAAATCCGGACTGATCGAATTCGCCCAGGCGCTGGCCGGTCACGGCATTGAGCTCGTCTCCACCGGCGGTACCGCGAAAGCGATTGCTGCCGCCGGGTTGAAAGTCAGGGATGTTTCGGAACTCACGGGCTTTCCGGAAATGATGGATGGACGGGTCAAGACCCTGCATCCCAAGGTGCATGGCGGGCTGCTCGCGATCCGCGACAACGCCGAACATGCGGCTGCGATGAAGAGCCACGGCATCGCGCCGATCGATTTGCTGGTGGTCAATCTCTATCCGTTCGAGGCCACCGTCGATAAGGGCGCCGGCTACGAGGAGTGCATCGAGAATATCGACATCGGCGGCCCCGCGATGATCCGCGCCGCGGCAAAGAACCACGACGACGTCGCCGTCTTGGTCGAAGTGCAGGATTACCAGGCCGTGCTCGACGAACTCACCGCTCACCAGGGCGCGACCACGCTTTCGCTGCGCCGGCGTCTGGCCGCCAAGGCCTATGCCCGCACCGCGGCCTATGACGCCGCGATCTCGAACTGGTTCGCGCTTCAGCTCAAGACCGAAGCGCCGGATTACCGCGCTTTCGGCGGGCGGCTGATCCAGGCGCTGCGCTATGGCGAGAACCCGCACCAGACGGCCGCGTTCTACCGCACGCCGGACAAACGCCCAGGCGTCGCCACGGCACGGCAGCTGCAGGGCAAGGAACTTTCATACAACAACATCAACGATACCGACGCGGCCTATGAGTGCATCGCTGAGTTCGATCCGTCGCGCACCGCGGCCTGCGTCATCGTCAAACACGCTAACCCCTGCGGCGTCGCCGAGGGCGCCGACCTCGTCAGCGCCTACCGCAAGGCCTTCGCCTGCGACACCCAATCGCCGTACGGCGGCATCATCGCCGTCAACCGCAGGCTCGATGCCGATACCGCGCGCGTCATCACGGAAATCCTGACCGAGGTCATCATCGCGCCCGATGCGAGCGAAGAAGCGATTGCGATCATCGCGAAGAGGAAGAATTTGCGACTCCTGCTCGCGGGCAGTCTGCCCGATCCGCGCGGGACGGGCCTGACCGCCAAGACTGTCGCCGGCGGCTTGCTGGTGCAGAGCCGCGACAACGCCGTGGTCGACGACATGACGTTGAAGGTCGTGACCAGGCGCGCGCCGACCGATGCCGAGCTGCGCGATCTCAAATTTGCTTTCCGGGTCGCCAAGCACGTCAAATCCAACACCATCATCTACGCCAAGGATCTCGCCACGGTCGGCATCGGCGCCGGGCAGATGAGCAGGGTCGATTCCTCGCGCATCGCCGCGCGCAAGGCACAGGATGCCGCCGCTGAATTGAAACTGGCCGTGCCGATGACCAAGGGTTCCGTGGTGGCGTCGGACGCGTTCTTTCCATTCGCCGATGGGCTCCTGGTCGCGATCGAGGCCGGCGCCACCGCCGTGATCCAGCCGGGCGGATCGATCCGCGACGACGAAGTCATCAAGGCCGCCGACGACGCCGGGATCGCCATGGTGTTCACCGGGGTGCGGCATTTCCGGCATTGAGCAGCGCCCGTCGTTGCCGGGCCTGACCCCCGCTATCGTTGGTCATTCCTCCCTTACCCGCGCCAGCAGCACCAGTCCCGCCACGAAGAACAGCACCAGCACCGCCATCCCCGCTTTCTGATTTGCGGTAATTGCGGTGATCGCGCCGATCAGGAGCGGCCCGACGAATGACGTGACCTTGCCGGTCAGCGCAAACAGCCCGAAATATTGCGCGATGCGGTCTTTCGGCGCCATGTGGATCAGCAGCGTGCGTGACGCCGCCTGCAGCGGGCCGCCGGCTATCCCGATCAGACATCCGAGGATGAGATAAGCGCGTTCCGCGGCGCCGGAGAACAGCGCACTGCCCGGAACCGGCGGCGCGACCTTGAGAAATAAAATCGTATCCTTGTCCACCAGCAGGATCGCGACGATCGCGACCAGCAGGATCATCATGCTGCCGGCAATCACCCGTTTCGACCCCAGCTTGTCGTCGAGCTTGCCGCCAAGCCACGCGCCGAAGGTGGCGGCGATCGCAAGCAGGATACCGAATGTGCCGATCTGGATCGTGTTCCAGCCGAAGGTGCCGGCGGCGTAGATGCCGCCGAAGGCGAACAGCGATACCAGCGCGTCGGTGTAGATCATGTTGGCCAGCAGGAATGCCGCCATCGACTTCTGCTTCGGCAATTCGAGCAGCGTCTGCTTGAGTTCGGTCAATCCTTCGCGCAACGCTTCCCTCGCCGGACGCCTGGCGGGATAGTCCGGCGTCAGCAGGAACATCGGCAGCACAAAGATGATGAACCAGACGCCGGTCAAGGGGCCGGTGATGCGATCGCCCTCGTGGGTGACGGGATCGAGACCAAACAGCGGTGTGAAGCCGAACAGCGTGCGCCCGGTTTCGGGGCTGGCGGCGAGAAAGCCGAGCACCAGGATCAGGCTGAGAATGCCGCCGATATAGCCGGTAGCCCAGCCGGTACCGGACAATCGACCGATCTTGTCCGGCGGCACCAGCGTCGGCATCATCGCGTTGTTGAAGACGGTGGCGAATTCGACACCGACGGTGGCGATCCCGTAAGCGATCAGCAGTGACGGAATCACGCTGACATCGCCGGGCCTGCCAAACCACATCAGGGAGGAGCCGATCACCAGCATCGCGCCGAACGCCGCGATCCATGGCTTGCGCCGGCCGCTGGCGTCTGCGACCGCGCCCAGCACCGGTGACATCAGCGCGATCATCAGGCCCGCCGCCGCCGTCGCAAAGCCCCACAGCGATTGCCCGCTTGCGGCATCGGGGGCCACATGGGTGGCGAAATAGGGCGCAAACACGAAAGTGGTGATCAGCGTGAAATAGGGCTGTGCCGCCCAGTCGAAGAAAATCCAGCTGACGACGGCCGATCGCGGCGGATAGGTCTGTCGCATGCCCGCAATGCCTTCGTCCGAAGCGATAACCGGCATGCTCGAAATATCCCGTCACTCACGAGGAGGCGTTTTGCCTCCCTCGCCCTAAGCCATATAGCATTGGTATTGCGACGGTCCTGCTAATACCAGACCGGCTCTTACCCGTGGCGGAATTTTGATGACCACCCTTGCAACAAGACAGCGCTGGATATTTGCAGGCCTCGTGCTGATGGTCGCATTTGCCCTGCCCGCGAGCGGCCAGGAGCAGCGCCGCGGCTTCTACACGCCTTCCGCTGCCGATGGCATTCATGCGGTTGCCGCCGAGCATGGCATGGTGGTCGCGCAGGAAAGCATCTCGGCAAGGATCGGCGCCGACGTGCTGCGGCGTGGCGGCAACGCGGTCGACGCTGCGGTGGCGACCGGTTTTGCCATGGCCGTGACCTATCCGCGGGCGGGGAACATCGGCGGCGGCGGCTTCATGATCATTCACTCGGCGGAGCGTCACGAGGATGTCGCCATCGACTATCGCGAGACCGCGCCGGCCGCGACCACGCCGGAGATTTTCCTTGGGCCCGACGGCAAGCCCGATACCGCGAAGTCACGCGATTCCGCGCTCGGCATCGGGGTTCCCGGTACAGTCGCCGGATTGACGCTGGCTTTGGAGAAATACGGCTCCGGCAAATTCGCGCTGGCCGATCTGCTGCGGCCGGCGATTGAACTCGCGCGCGGCGGCCTTATCGTCACCGACGACAGCGCCGACACGCTGCCGGATTGGCATCGGCGGCTTAAGCGCTGGCCATCATCGGCAAAAATCTTTTCCCGGGCCGACGGCGCCTCGCTGCGCGAGGGCGACAGGCTCGTACAGGCCGATCTGGCGGCGACGCTGGCCGCGATTGCCGAACAGGGCTCGCGCGGATTCTACGAGGGTCCGGTTGCGGAAAAGCTGGCCAGGGCGATTGGCAATGCGGGCGGCACCATGACGCTGGACGACCTTAAATCGTATCAGGCGATCATCCGCGCGCCGGTGCGCGGCAGCTACCGCGGCTATGACATTGTCTCGATGCCGCAACCCTCCTCCGGGGGTGTCGTGCTGCTGGAGACGCTGAACATCCTCGAAGGCTTTCCGATGCGCGAGATGAAACAGGGTTCCGCGCCTTCGCTGCATGTCATGATCGAGGCGATGAAGCGCGCCTATGCCGACCGCGCGCGCTATCTCGGCGATCCCGCCTTCGTCAACTCGCCAGTTGCAACCTTGATTTCCAAGGACTACGCGGCGAAGCAACGCGCCAGCATCGATCTCGAGCGGGCGACGCCGTGGACCGACGCGCCGTGGGCGATGCCGCCGCGCGAAGGCAGCAACACCACGCATTTCTCAGTGGTCGACAGCCTCGGCAATGCCGTCAGCAACACCTATACGCTGAATTTCAGCTACGGCGTCGGCCTGGTCGCCGAAGGTACCGGCGTGCTGCTCAACAACGAGCTTGACGATTTCACCGCGGCCCCCGGCGCATCCAATGCATATGGCCTCGTCGGCTTCGAGGCCAACCTGCCCGGTCCCGGCAAGCGGCCATTGTCCTCGATGTCGCCGACCATCGTGCTCAGGGACAACAAGCCGGTTCTGGTGACCGGTTCGCCCGGCGGCAGCCGCATCATCTCCACGGTGCTGCAGGTGATCGTCAACGTGCTCGACTATGGCATGGACGTCGCGGCCGCGGTGGCGGCCCCCCGTTTGCACCACCAATGGCTGCCCGATGAAGTGCGGATCGAGCGCGGGTTCGCCGACGAAACGCTGACCGCGCTGCGGGCCAAAGGCCACCGCGTGGTCGAGCCGCTCGGCCAGACTTCGGCCAATTCGATCGCGGTGACCGACCATGGATTGCTCGGCGCCCCCGATCCGCGTACCCGTGGCGCAGCCGCCGCCGGAGAATAACTGGACCAGTGGCGGACGAGCGGATTGCCTGATGACAGTGTCGGGGATCAGCGTAGATTTGGCCAACCCCGCGCAAGCCGGCCGCGGGGAATAGGGGAAGACCGGCCAAAAAATCCCTCGGGGGGAATATCCGTCATGAGCAGTACGTTCGAGCCATCGGGACCGATCGAAGTCGCGCCCATCGAAGACACCAGCCTTCTCGCCTTTTATCGCGACATGAACCCGCCGGAGCGGCGAACCTTCTGGGCCTGCGCGTCCGGCTGGGCGCTCGACGGCATGGACTTCATGATCTATCCGCTGGTGATCGGCACCATCATCGTATTGTGGAAGGTCGATCCGGGAACCGCCGGGCTTGCCGGTACCGTGACGCTGCTCGCATCGGCCATTGGCGGCTGGCTTGGCGGCTATGTCGCCGACCGCATCGGCCGGGTCAGAACCCTTCAGCTGACGATCCTCTGGTTCTCGTTCTTCTCGCTGGTCTGCGCCTTTGTGCAGAATTTCGATCAACTCCTGATCGCCCGCGCGCTGCTCGGTCTCGGCTTCGGCGGCGAATGGGCCGCGGGCGCCGTGCTGATGGGCGAGGCGATCCGCCCGCAATATCGCGGGCGCGCCGTGGGCTCGGTACAATCCGGATGGGCGATCGGCTGGGGCCTTGCCGTGCTGTCGCAAGCGATCCTGTTCTCCTATTTGCCGCCGGAGATGGCATGGCGCTGGATGTTCGCGGTCGGCGCGCTGCCGGCGCTGTTGGTGTTCTATCTGCGGCGCTATGTTACCGAGCCGGAGATCGCCGCCGCGACGCGCGCCAAGCAGGTAGCGTCGGGCGACCGGCCCGCGCTGTGGGAGATTTTCGAGAGCTCGACTCTCAAGACCACAATACTGGCGTCGCTGATGGCGACGGGATGCCAGGGCGGCTACTACGCGATCACCTTCTGGGTGCCGCGCTTTCTCACCACCGAACGCAAGCTCTCGATCGTCAGCTCCACCGGCTACCTCGCGGCGCTGATCATCGGCTCGTTTATCGGCTACCTCGTCGGCGCCTGGCTCGCCGACCGTATCGGACGGCGCAACCTGTTCCTGACCTTCTCGCTCGGCGCGATCGCCGTCGTCCTGCTCTACACGCAGTTGCAGTTGACCAACGAGGTGTTGTGGCTGCTTGGCTTCCCGCTCGGCTTCTTCGCCTCGGGATATTTCTCCGGCGTCGGCGCGTTCCTCACCGAACTCTATCCGACGCGGCTGCGTGGATCGGGCCAGGGATTCTGCTACAATTTCGGGCGCGGCATCGGCGCGCTGTTCCCGTTCCTGGTCGGCGCGCTTTCGAACTCGACATCGCTCGCCAACGCCATCGCGATCTTCGCCGTGCTGGCTTATGGCGTGTTCTTCCTCGCCGCGTTCGCGCTGCCGGAAACGCGCGGCCGGATCCTGCATGCGGATGCGTAGAAACGCATTGCCGCAAACGAAAACGCGCTCCTTCCCCCTTGCGGGGGAGGGAGCCAAGTGTACCAGCAACCGGAGGCTCCCATGACATCCCTCAAAGGCAAGACGCTGTTCGTATCCGGCGCCAGCCGCGGCATTGGTCTGGCGATTGCGCTGCGCGCCGCGCGCGACGGCGCCAATATCGCGATTGCCGCGAAGACAGCCGAGCCGCATCCGAAACTGAAGGGCACCGTCTACACCGCGGCCGACGAGATCCGCGCCGCCGGCGGCAAGGCGTTGCCGATCCTGTGCGATATCCGCGAGGAGGCCCAGGTGATCGCGGCCATCGACCAGACGGTCGCCGAATTCGGCGGTATCGATATCTGCGTCAACAACGCCAGCGCCATCAGCCTGACCGATTCGCAAATGACCGATATGAAGCGGTTCGACCTCATGATGGGCATCAATACCCGCGGCACCTTCATGGTGTCGAAGTACTGCATCCCGCACCTGAAGAAGGCGAAAAATCCGCATATCCTGATGTTGTCACCGCCGCTCGACATGAAAGCGAAATGGTTCGAGCACTCCACCGCCTACACCCTGGCGAAATTCGGCATGAGCATGTGCGTGCTCGGACTTTCCGCGGAACTGAAAGCCGCCGGCGTCGCGGTCAATGCGCTGTGGCCGCGCACCACCATCGCCACCGCGGCCGTGGGCAATCTGCTCGGCGGAGACGCCATGATGCGCGCCAGCCGCACGCCGGAAATCATGGGCGATGCGGCCCACGTGATCTTCACAAAGCCGTCGCGCGCGTTCACCGGGCAGTTTTGCATCGACGACAAGGTGCTCTATGAAAGCGGCGTGCGCGATTTCGAGCCCTACCGTGTCGACGCAACCGTGCCCCTGATGTCGGATTTCTTCGTGCCCGAAGACGACGTGCCGCCGCCCGGCGTCACCGTGAGGGCGCTGCCTTCCGTTGGCGGAGTCCAGAAGACGAGCTAGGGTCTGGCGACCGCGGCTAGATGCTCAGTGCATTTAGCGTCGACCGCCGGAAGCTTCAGCGTCCAATCGAATACGGCCCGCCCTTCTCGAGCGCGAGCTTGTAGGCCGGGCGGGCGTGAATGCGATCCAGAAATGCCATCGCTTTGGGGTGGCCCTGATCAAGCCCGCCGCGCGCGGCCGCCGCTTCCAGCGGAAAGCTCATCTGGATGTCGGCGGCAGTGAACTCACCGCCCGCAAACCACTGGTTTTTTCCCAGCTCGCTCTCCCAGAACGCCATGTGCTGCTTGAGCTGCGGATTGACCAGCGCGGTGAGCGCCTGATTGGAGACCTTGCGCACCAGGGGGCGCAATAGCGCCGGCGCGCGCTTCGGCATCAGCGTGAACAACAGCTTCAACAAGAGCGGCGGCATCGCCGAACCTTCGGCGTAGTGCAGCCAGTAGGTATAGCGCAGCCGTTCCGGTGTTTTCGGCGGCGGGATCAGCCGCCCCTCGCCATAGGTATCGATGATGTATTCGGCGATCGCGCCTGATTCGGCGATGGTGTTGCCGTTGTCGGTAATGACCGGGGATTTTCCGAGCGGATGGATCGCGCGCAGCTCGGCCGGTGCATGCATGTCCGGCTGACGCTGATAGCGAACGATCTCGTAGGGAACGCCAAGCTCCTCCAGCAGCCACAGCACACGCTGGGAGCGGGAGTTGTTGAGATGGTGGACGGTAAGCATGGTGATTCCCCGGGCGTGGGCGATGGGTGTGCTGACCTCGTAGCAGGGAGCCGCGGGATTGGCGATTGGACGGCCTGTGGGCCAGGCCCAACCAAGGAATTATTACCCGGGCGATATTGACAGGATAATTTACCCGGGTAATATGTATTGCCAAAGATAGAGCTGTCCGATGATTCCAGCGGTCTCCCAGCGCTTTACTGCCTTCATAGGCCCTCGTCGGCTGGCATCCGGCGCGCTGGCTGAGGTCGCGCTGGCGGTTATGAAAACGTCCAGACAGGCCGCTGCGGAGCCCGTCGTCGTCTTTGACGATACCAGTGGCCGGCCGATCGATCTGAATCTGAGCGGCACCGAACGCGACGTCTTTGCACGCTTGCCGCCATCCGCCTCGGATTCGCAACCCCCTGCCAACGAGGCCCCGGCGACTGAACCGCGTGGGCGCGGGCGACCCAAACTCGGTGTCGTCGCCCGTGAGGTGACGCTGTTACCGCGGCACTGGGAATGGCTCGGGGCACAACCCGGCGGCGCGTCGGTGGCGCTGCGGAAGCTCGTTGAGGAGGCGCGTCGCGCCAGCGGCGATCTCGATCGCAGCCGCGCGGCGAGAGATGCCGCCTATCACTTCATGTCCGTCATGGCGGGAAACCTTCCGGGCTTCGAGGAGGCCGCGCGGGCCTTGTTCGCGGACGACCGACGGCGGTTTGTCGGTCTCATTGCCGGCTGGCCCGAAGATATTCGCGACCACGTCGTGAAACTCGCCTTCAGAGATCGCGCCGATCCGCCGCAAGCGCGACCGGCAGCCAACTTGGGGGGGTGACGCGGAGGCAGCCATCTCGGCGTCTTTCTTTCGCGGCGATGTGCCTGCGCGCGTGTCGTCAGGATCGCCCAAGCCGCCGATTTTCGTTCCGACAGCCTCACAGTATTACGGTCGTCATAAAATGAGTGGACGCGGCGCTTGCGCTGCGCCAGAATGATCGGGTAACAAAGAAGCCCGGGAGGCCGCCTTGACCAAAACGTCGCCGCAATTCCTGTTCGACTTCGGCAGCCCCAATGCCTTTCTCAGTCACGAGGCGATCCCGGCGATCGAAAAGCGGATCGGCGTGAAATTCGAATATGTGCCGATTCTGCTCGGCGGCATCTTCAAGGCCACCAACAACAGGTCCCCCGCCGAAACGCTGGCCGGCGTCAAGAACAAGCGCGAGTTCCACGCGCTGGAGACCGAGCGCTTCATCAAGCGCTTTCAGGTCAAGCCATACACCTGGAATCCGTTCTTTCCGGTCAACACCCTCAATTTGATGCGCGCCGCCGTCGCCGCGCAGTTCGAGGGCGTGTTCGAGAACTATGTCGACGCTGCGTTTCATCACATGTGGGTCGAGCCCAAGAAAATGGACGATCCCGAAGTGGCGATCAAGGCCTTGACCGCATCCGGCCTCGATGCCGCCAAACTGTTGGCGCGGGCGCAAGATCCCGACGTCAAGGCGAAGCTGATCGAGAACACGCAATCCGCGGTCGAACGCGGCGCGTTCGGCTCGCCGACCTTCTTCGTCGGCAAGGAGATGTTTTTCGGCAAGGAGCAGCTGCGCGAGGTCGAGGAACTGGTTTCGGGCAGGTAACCCGCCGTCATTGCGAGCGAAGCGAAGCAATCCATTGCGCGGCTAATTCATCATGGATTGCTTCGCTTCGCTCGCAATGACGAGCAAGGAGAGCGTTTATGGAAAAACGCAACGCCACCTGCGCGGTGATCGGCGCCGGAGACTATATCGGCGCCGAGATCGCCAAGAAGTTCGCCGCCGAAGGCTTCACGGTATTCGCAGGCCGGCGCGACGGCGCCAAGCTCGAGCCGCTGGTCAGGGATATCGAGGCCGCGGGCGGATCAATCGTCGCGCGTGCGCTTGACGCGCGCAAGGAAGACGAGGTCGCCGCATTTCTCAATGATGCCGACCAACATGCGCCGCTCGAAGTCTGCATCTTCAACGTCGGTGCCAACGTCAACTTCCCGATTCTCGAGACCACGGACCGCGTGTTCCGCAAGGTGTGGGAAATGGCCTGCTGGGCCGGTTTCCTGGCCGGGCGCGAGTCGGCACGGCTGATGCTGCCGAGGGGCCAGGGCAACATCTTCTTCACCGGCGCCACCGCCTCCTTGCGCGGCGGCAGCGGGTTTGCAGCGTTCGCCAGTGCCAAATTCGGACTGCGGGCGGTGGCGCAATCGATGGCGCGCGAGTTGGGGCCGAAAAACATCCACGTCGCGCACCTGGTCATCGATTCCGGCGTCGACACCGCCTGGGTGCGCGAACGCCGAGAGAAGCTTTGGGGCAAGGAAGCGCTCAGCAACCCGGACTTGCTGATGCCACCAACGTCGGTTGCCGCCTCCTACTGGCAGCTCTATCAGCAGCCGCGCAGCGCGTGGACCTTCGAGCTCGAAATTCGCCCGTTCGGGGAAAAGTGGTAGACGTCTTTTGCCGGTCCTCATGGTGAGGAGGCGCTTGCGCCATCTCGAACCATCGGGCCACAATGCATTTCGCATCCCCCGAGGCCCGGCGAAGGCGCCTCCTCAGGATGGGGTTTGGGACAAAAAGCTCGGGGGTTTTGAATGCGCGTTCTCGTGGTCGGTGCCGGCGCCATCGGCGGCTATTTCGGCGGCCGAATGCTGCAGGCCGGCAGCGATGTGACCTTTCTGGTCCGCCCCAAGCGCGCCGCGGAGCTGGCTGCCGCGGGCCTCGTGATCAGGAGCCCCAACGGCGACGTGACACTGAAGAATCCGCCGACCGTGCAGGCGGACCAGCTAGACCGGGAATTCGACGTCGTTCTCCTGAGCTGCAAGGCATTCGACCTCGGCGACGCGATCAAATCGTTTGCGCCGGCCGTCGGACCGAAGACGGCGATCATCCCGCTGCTCAACGGCATGCTGCATCTGGATGAGCTCGACGGAAAATTCGGGCGCGAGCGCGTCCTCGGCGGCCTCTGTGCGATCGGCGCCACGCTCAATGAACATCGCGAGGTTGTTCAGCTCCACCCCATGCAGTCGCTCACTTTCGGGGAACGCGACGGCAAGCTGTCGGACCGCGTCCGCGCCATCGCCGAAGTGGTGGCGCCGGGCAAATTCGGGGCCGGGGCCAGCGAGCACATCATTCAGGACATGTGGGAGAAGTGGGTGTTCCTGGCGTCGCTTGCGGCCTCGACTTGCCTGATGCGCAGCCCGGTCGGCCCTATCCTGGCCGCGCCGGGCGGCAGGGATTTCATCCTTGGCATGCTCGACGAGTGCTGCGCGGTCGCGGCAGCCGAGGGCCACGCGCCCCGCGCGCCGTCTCTGGAACGCACCCGCGGCATGCTGACCGCCGAAGGCTCGCAGCTAACCGCCTCGATGTTCCGCGACATCAAGGCGGGCGCCCCGATCGAAGCCGATCACGTGATCGGCGACCTGATCGCGCGCGGCGATACCGCGAAGGTACCGGTGCCGAAGCTGCGCACCGCCTACACGCATCTCAAGGCCTATGAGACGCAGCGCGGGTAAAAAACCCGTTTCCGCGTTGTCCCGAACTCGCGCTTGCTTCGCTCGCTTGGTCGGGACGACAAATCACAGATGCGCGAGATAATGCGCGAGCGCGGTGATTTCCTCTTCGCTCAGGGGATAGGCGACATCCGCCATCGCCGCCATGCCGCCGCCGGACCGCACGCCCGATTTATAGTCGTGCAGCGCCTTGAGCAGGTATTCCTCGCGTTGACCGGCGAGGCGCGCCACGGCCTTCGTACCGGCGAATGTATCGGTGTGGCATGACGCGCAGCGCCGTCCTGCGGCCGCCTGCGCGCCTTTCTCCGATAGATCCGGATTGTCGTCGGCCTTCGTCGCTTTTGGCGGCGCGAGCGAAACGAAGTAGGCGCCGAGATTGCGAATATCGTCATTGCCGAGCTGCTCGACAATCGGCTGCATCTGCGCGTTCTTGCGCGTGCCGGCACGAAAGAAAACCAGCTGCCACTGAATGAACTGGTCGGGCTGGCCCGCAAGCGAGGGAATGTTTTCGGTTTGCGATATGCCGGCCTCGCCGTGGCAGCCGCTGCACAGCTCGGCCTTTTCCTTGCCGGCAGCGACGTCGGCGGCATGGGCCGGAACAGTCGCGAGCGGGGAAAGTACCAATGCGAGGCCGTACAGCATACGCAGGACGAGCCGACAGCGCATGATTGATACTCCTAGTCCTGGCTTGTCATTCCGGACCACGCGCTACGCCCGCGGTCCGGACTGACGGTTCTCAGTAATGCGTGCAACACAACGGGTGTCACCTCGAAAACGCAAAGCTGCAGCCGCTCGTTCCCAAGCAGCCGCAGCCTTTGACTAATCGTGCCTTACTTCTTGCTGTAGCTGATGCGATAGATCGCGCCGGCCCAGTCGTCAGCGACGAGGATCGAACCGTCTTTGGCCAAGATGATATCGGCGGGCCGGCCGAGATAGCCCTGATCGCCTTCGAGCCAGCCGGATGCAAACACTTCCTGTTTGGGGTTCTTGCCGTCCGCACCGACGGTAACGCGCACAATGTTCGCCCCCCGATACTTATGCCGGTTCCACGAGCCGTGCTCGGCGATCAGGATCGAGTTCTTGTATTCGGCGGGAAACTGGTCGCCGGTGTAGAACTTCATGCCGAGCGGAGCCACATGCGCGCCGAGATTGAGCACCGGCGGGGTGAATTCCGAGCATTTGTGACCCATCGCAAACTTCGGATCCGGCAGGTCGCCCTGGTGGCAATAGGGATAGCCGAAATGCTCGCCGAGCTTCGAGATCATGTTGAGCTTGTCGCTTGGGGTATCATCGCTCATCCAGTCGCGCGCATTTTCGGTGAACCAGTACTTGCCGCTGCGCGGATCGACGTCGCCGCCGACGCTGTTGCGGACTCCGAGCGCCACCAGTTCGGCGTTGCCGGTTTTCGGATCGACGCGACGGATCTGCGAGTTGCCGGTCGGCGGCAGCCCGATATTGAAAGGAGGTCCGAACGGAATGTAGAACCAGCCGTCCTTGTCCGCAGCCAGATATTTCCAGCCGTGCGCGACATAGGATGGCATGTCGTCATAGACCACCTTGCCGGCGCCGAGATTGTCGAGGTTGGCTTCGGCATTCTCGTATTTGATCAGCTTGTCGATATCGACGACGTATAGCGCGCCGTCGCGAAACGCGACGCCGGTCGGCATCCGCAGTCCCTTGAGGATGGTCTTGACCTCTTTCTTGCCGCCATTGTCCTTGATCGCATAGACGTTGCCGAGCCCGAACGAGCCGACGAACAGTGTGCCCTTGTCACCCCAGGCCATCTGCCGCGCCGCCAGCACGCCCGGCGCGTAGACTTCGATCTTGAAGCCCGGCGGCAGCTTGATCTTCTTCATCATCGCGGCCAATTCCGCTTCCGACGCGCCGGTCGGCGGACCAGACGGCGGTGCGAGGCCCTTTTGGGCTTCGGTTTCGTCGCCGAGGAACCAGTCGTCCGGCGGATGGGTCCAGAATTCCTTGGTGCCGGAATCGTATTTCTTCACCGGCTTTTGCTGCGCACTGGCCTGACTGGCGCCCGCGACAACGAGTATTGCTGCCAGCGCAAGAACGGATCGATTGAAGGCCGATTTCATCGCGTCACTCCCTATGCAGTCGAAACGGCTGCGTCTGTTATTTATTTTGAGTGTTTCGAGAGACGTAGTTTTGGTCTGCCGTAAGGTGGATCAGACCGTGAAATGCTATCACATCCACCGCGAGTGGGAAGCGTCCGCTGCACGGTGCCGTCAGATTGCCGTCAGCTAGAGACGAATTGAGAAAAATATTCCGAGACAATTCATTCACGAAACTCGCGGCCGACGCTCCTACGTTGCTTCGCACAAACTTGGCGGCATTCACGCAACCATCCCTGTCCGGCTTATTTCCGCGACACTGTTAATTTTGCGACACCCTCATTGTTGCGATAGAAGAAATTGTAGAGCTTGGGGATACCGATTACGGCGTCGTTGACGAAGACGAACAGTTCGCCCTTGCGGGTCGGCTTGATCATCGTTTCAATTACGGAATCCTCGGGATCGGGTCCGATAAAGGCCTCTTCGCCGCCGACGCTGCCGTAACGCAGCACGATCCTGAACCAATCCTGACTAACTTCGCGCCGCAGCGGAACGAGAAGCCCGAGCAGAATCCGCTGATACCAGACCGGTTGGGTCGCCGCCGAGAACCCGCCGATCGGAACGGGAATTCCCGCATCGCGCCAGGGCGCGGACGGCAGCGCTTCGATCTTCACATAGTACCTGGCGCCATCGCCTTCGAGAAGAACACCCGTCGCTTTGCAGAGATCCGACGTCTTGAACTCGATCGGCTGCGCAAGGGAGTCGCCCCTTGCGATACCTTTCGCCGCCGGATCGCTGCTTTCGATGCAGGTGAGACCCGCCACGTCCTGAATATTGTAAAGCAGGTGGCTCATGAGGGAGAGCCCAAGATAGACCAGCAGCAGGGCAAAAAAGGCGGGCGCCCATCTGCGCTTAAGGCCTTCGTGAAATGCAATGTAGTGCCGATTGTTACGGAGCCGGTAGATCCAGTTATTCGGAAGCCCCTGCGGCGCATCGGGGATTCGTCGCCAGATCGTGCCCATGCCGTCGGCGATGCACGAAGCGATCCGGATTCCCCATAGGATAAAGAACGTCACAAGGCCCGAGAGCAGGAGGAACGGGACTGGCGCGCGCGCGTAGCCATCGACCCACGTCGATGCGAAGCCGGGCAGGAACCCGCCGACGAAGCGAATGATATCGGATACCCATCGGATCGGGCTGTTGAACTCGTCCGCGCGCTGCGCGCCGCTGACGAGCGGAAACACCAGCAACCACAGCGTCGCTCCGGCCGTCGCGAAGTAAACGATCCGCCGCTTCCAGATTTCGTTCCAGATATGCTCCTGCGAGTCCGCACGAGCCTTCGCGTCATTGCCGGTCTCGAAGCCAAACTGATCCGGCGTAACGATGGCGCCGTTTTCCTTCACGACGTCGTAGGTGGGCGGCAGACCGACCGGCGCGTAGGCGTGGGCACGATTTTCAATCCTCCGGAAGACGGTTTCGTGGATCTTCGGCCGCTCGATCAGGACCTGGTCGTCTTCACTGTCGGCGTCTTGAGGGGTGCAAAGCTGTACCAGCTTGCGCGGCCCGTAGCGGTAGTAACCCCCGAGCCCCTGGCGCGGATCGTAGAGACGACCGTCCTTGTCCCGTTTCGAAATCGCGTTCTTGAACGTATCGGGGTCCGCCGGCACAGCCGGCGGCGGGACGGCATCCGATTTGAATTTCAGACCGCAGCGCTGCGCCTCGGTGATCATCCAGACGAACGGAATGTAGGCCAGCGTATCGTCTGGATAGCCCCCGCCGACGTTCGAATGCACCCCGGCGAACCAGACCTGGCTGATCTGTTCGTCTTTGATAGAGCGATCCTTGTCCGGATCGAATTCGCCGGCAGGCACGCCCCGCTCGTTCCACAACTCCGGATGAAACGTGGTTCGCTCTTCGTCGAGCGCGAGCGCCTGGCAGGCGCGCATCACCCGTTCACGGTCGAGCGTGTGGTTCGGAAGCTCGAGCGGCCAGATGTAACGGCTGATGCCGCGGGTCATCTCGTCCAGCGGCGCACCGTAGGCAGCAACGGTATCCCAAACGCCTACGAAGCGAATCCTGTCGACCGGGCGATTACCGGCCTTGTCGTAATCCTTTGGCAGAAAGAGATCGCGGATCGCCCGGAACGCATCCTCGATGTGCCAGACGGTGTGGTACCGCTCGCGCCGATATTGCCGGTAGGCCGCGCGAGCCCTTTTGTCGAGCTCAGCCTCATCTTCGGCCGACACCAGTCCCTGATTGAGGACAAGTCCGATAACGACGCGCATCGTGAAGGCGCCGCGGCTGAATCCAAATCCATAGATGCGGTCGGCGTCGTCGCGATAGTTGCGGCATGCGAATTTGTAGATGTCGACCACGTTGCGTTTGAGGCCAAAGCCGAACGCCCCGCCGAGAATCGCCAGCGGCTTGAACGACGAAGTGCCGACGCCATCGTCGTAGAATGCGACCTGGTCATTTCCCGACAGATCGAGCGCCTCGAAGGTGCGCCACACGTTGGTGCGCCAGACCTTCGCTGCAGAATTACCGGTACCATCGGACAGGAGAACAATGTTTCGGCTCATGGGATTACCCCCCGCCGCGACATCAGGTGGTTTTACAACTTCGAGTGTAAGAGCATTGCATGTTCATCCCGAACAGCAAAGGCTTTCATCCTTTCCGGCGAATGGACGCAAAAGCAACAAAGCCGCCAGGAGGCGGCTTGTCGTTTCGTGATGGCTTTGCCACTTCAAAGAAAATCTGGAGCGGGCGAAGGGATTCGAACCCTCGACCCCGACCTTGGCAAGGTCGTGCTCTACCACTGAGCTACACCCGCATCCGAGAGATTGGCGGCGATCACTTGCCGGCAACGGTCAGAGCTATGCCAAATGCGGCCCACGAATGCAACAGCCACCGCGCGGCCGCCAACCGGCTGGTGATCCGGGCGCGGTGGCGATTTGGGGACGAATCGGGCCCAATCCGGCCAGGATCGGGGAAAATCGCATGGCAATCAGGCCGACTCCGGGTACGGGCGAGTTGCGCCGATTGCAAATCGGGCGCCCAAGGGCCAACTAAGGCCGGGAAAGTGCTAAACAGCCTCAATTCACAAGACATCAGGCGAGGATTCCGGTGACGATAGTAGAGCAGGGCAGCGGAGCGGCACCACAAGCGGCGACCGATCTGATCAAGGAGACGACCACCCAGACGTTCGTGAAGGACGTCATCGAGGAGTCGAAGCGCCAGCCGGTGCTGATCGACTTCTGGGCGCCTTGGTGCGGCCCTTGCCGCCAGCTCACGCCGATCCTCGAAAAGGCGGTCCTCGCCGCCAAGGGCAAGGTCAAGATGGTCAAGATGAATATCGACGAGCATCCGGCGATCCCGGGCCAGATGGGAATTCAGTCGATCCCCGCCGTGATCGCCTTCGTCAACGGCCAGCCCGCCGACGGCTTCATGGGCGCGGTTCCGGAGAGCCAGGTCAGCGCCTTCATCGCCAAGCTGACCGCGGGCATGCCGGGCGAGCCGAATATCGCGGAAATCCTCAAAGAGGCCGAAGCCGTTCTCGCCGAGGGCGACCCCGCCGGCGCGGCGCAGATCTATGCCGAGGTGTTGGCCGCCGACGCCACCAATATCGCAGCGCTCGCCGGGCTCGCGAAATGCTACGTGGCGACCGGCGCGCTCGAACAGGCCAAGCAGACGCTGGCCATGGTCCCGGAATCGAAACGTAACGACGCAGCGGTCAAGGCCGTGCAGGCGTCGATCGATCTCGCCGAGCAGGCCAAGGCGCTCGGCCCGGTCACAGAACTGGAACAAAAAGTCGCCGCAAACCCGCTCGATCATCAGGCGCGCTTTGATCTTGCGACCGCGCTCAACGCCTCTGGCAAGCGCGCCGAGGCCACCCAGCAGCTGCTTGCGATCGTCAAGCGCGACCGCAAATGGAATGAGGACGGCGCGCGAAAGCAATTGGTCCAGTTCTTCGAGGCGTGGGGGCCGGCCGATGAGGCCACCGTCGAGGGGCGAAAGCGGCTGTCGACGATCCTGTTCTCATAGGCCAGCACCGGGGCCGCAGATGCCGATCAATGCCGAATATCGCGGGCCCGGCGACCTTCCAGAGGTGATCCCTGTGTTCCCGCTGCCGGGCGCGCTGCTGCTGCCGCGCGGCCAGATGCCGCTCAACATCTTCGAGCCGCGCTACCTGGCGATGGTGGACGATGCGCTGCGCGACGGCCATCGGCTGATCGGAATGATTCAGCCGGACGCTTCCCACTCCCAGGACGAGGCCAGACCGGCGCTGTTTCGCGTCGGCTGCGTCGGACGGATTACCCAGCTCGCCGAAAGCCGGCGACGGCCGCTACATCCTCGAACTCACCGGCATCGCGCGCTTCAGGGTGATCGAGGAAATGTCCGGGCTGACCTCGTATCGGCAATGCAAGGTGGATTATTTCCCGTTCATCGACGACTTCACGGCGCGCAAGGGCGAGGAAGCGGTCGACCGCGAGGCGCTGCTCGCGGTGCTGACGGATTTTCTCAAAGCCAATAAGCTTGAGGTCGATTGGCAAGGCGTCGAGCGCGCGCCCAACGAGGCGCTGGTCAATGCGCTGGCGATGATGTCGCCCTATGGGCCGGCGGAAAAGCAGGCGATGCTGGAAGCGCCCGATCTGAAGACGCGCGCGGAAATTCTGATCGCGGTCACCGAGATGGATCTCGCCAGGAAGCGCACCAGCGGCGACCCGGGCTGCAGTGAACGAGGCAAATGGCGCCGGCACCCCGGCCTCGATCACTTTGACACAGGTCAAGACGTCGGGATCGTTTCAGGTGCAGAGGGGAAACATGAAACCCTCAGGCAGGGGCGCCAAAATGATCAGTCAGTTGGAGCTTGGTTCGCGAGCCGCGTTATGCAGGCGGTTAGCCATGCGGGAGCCAAAAAGCAGGGCCCTTTGGATGGCTGAGGCGGAGAGCTGGTTACGCCTCGAGCGAGCGCCCCGCGACGAAGCGATGGGATTTGGTCAAGATCCCTTTGAAGAGTTCCTGGTTCTGATGGAAATCGAGGACGCCAGGTAGCGCGTCGGCGCGCAAGTCCGCGCGCCCGTAGCCAATACGGAACTGACCACGGGTCGTCACCCGACGGCGACGACGTGATCGGGTCGCTGCGATCCGGTCAGCCGCATCAGCATGAACGTCACCAGCAGCACGGCGGCATAGACCACAAGCTGCATTTCGGTCGGCTGATCGGTGTAACCGATCAGCGTGTGCAGGGTGCGGCCGGCGATGCTCTTCTCCGAAAGCAGCCAGGCGCTATCCCAAACCACGGTATCGAGGGAGTTGAGCCAGTTGGCGCGTTCGAGGAAGGCCACCGCCTGCGCCGCCATGCCGGCCGCAAGCAGGGTGATCAGAACGGTCGTGGTCGGCGAACAGCGCCCGCGGCGGAATCCGCATCAGGCCGAAATAGGTCAGCAGGCAAACGCCGGCGCCCAGCGCCAGGCCGATGATGCCGCCGGTCGCGAGGCTTACGGCCGATCCGCCGTCGGACGCGGCGACGCCGTACAGAAACAGCGCGACCTCGCTGCCTTCGCGCAACACGGCGACGCCGACCACCACGGCCAGCGCCAGAAGCGACTTCGTTCCGTCGGCGACCGCCTGGCCGACCGCGCGCATTTCGCCGGCCATTTCCCGGCCGTGATGCGCCATCCAGACATTGTGCCAGGTCAGCATGATCACGGCGACGCCCAGGATGGCCGCGTTGAACAGCTCCTGCCCCATGCCCGCAAACAGCTGCGACAGAGCCCCGGCAAATGCCGCGACGACGCAGGCCGCAAGCGCACCGGCCAGCACCCCGCCGCCGATCCAGCGATTGCGATGCGGAACCGAGCCGGTCACCGCGAGCACGATGCCGACGATCAGTCCGGCTTCGAACACCTCGCGAAACACAATGATGAGTGCGGCCAGCACCGGACGCCTCGCCTATTGCACGATCAGGGCGCCGCGCGCCTTGTCGTTGAAGTCGTCGTAAAATTCGTAGCGTCCGGGCTTCAGCGCCCGCACATTGATGACACCCTCGCTGCCCGCGGCGACCACCTTTTCCACCCGCAGCGAAGTGCTTTCGAACTCCATCGCCTTGGCGTCGAGATTCTTGACCCGGAAGGTGATCGGGCTTGTCGGCCGGCGCACTCACCTGGCTCGGCTGGAACTGGCCCTTGGAATAGGTCAGCTGGATCTCGGTCGCCTGCTGCGCCTGCGACGGGGACACCTGAGCAGCGCGACGGCGCAAAGCGCGGCCAAAGTCAGTCTTTTCATGATCAGCACTGCAGACACCCGTCATCCTTTCCGGTGATTGAGAAAGATCAAAATTCCCAGGCGAATTTGAGCCTGGCGCGCTGGCGCTGGAACTCCGCCAGATTGAGCGAGACGGGATTTGCCGATCTCGCGTCCCCAGACCTGGGCGTTCCAGGCCGCGACCATGAACATTTTCGGCGTGAACTGGATGTAGAGCGCGGGTCCCAGCATCACAGCGTCGCCGGTGAAAGCCGTCAGATTGGCGGCATCGTAATGCCTGAGATACCAGACCTCGCCGCCCAGCGACGACATTGGACGGCCAGCCGGAGCGATAGCGCGGCCGAGCCGCCGAAGGTGGCTTCGCGCTGGGTGTCGCCGATCGCGGTCTGCGTGACCTCGGGCTCGTAGAGCAGATTGAACCCCGCATACAGCCGATTGCTCATCAGTTCGAGATCGGCGTTGACGGTGGTTTCGAATTCGAAATTTTGCACGCGCTCGCCGCTGGTCTCGTCGATCCGCCGCACCGTCGGCTCGACCGCCAGCGTGACCGACAGCGGATTATTCGAGGTGCGCTCGATCGCGAGATAGCGGAATTCCGCAAAGGCGCCGGCGCATGCGGCCTGATTGCGGTCGTCGAGACCGGTCACGCCGCCGATATTGTGGGTCGATCCCAGCGCGCCGAACTCGATCTGGATGAATTGGCTCGGTGTGAATTCGAATTCGTACTTGGTCTCGGTCGCCGCGTAGTGACCGTCGCGTTTGCCGAACCGGCCGATGGTGTCGACCGTGAATTCCTTCTCGCCCTCAAGGCCGATGCCGGAGCCGGTGGTAAAGCCGAAGATGTATTTGGTTTCGATTTCGTGCCAGGAATTGGCATCCTCGGCGCGCGCAGCGCCGCAACTCCAAAGAGAAAGCCAGGCTGCGGCGCAAAGCGCCATAGCGCGATTCCGTTCGAGACTGCATCGCCACGCGCATCTCTTCCAGCATCCGCCGCATCTGGGTTTACGCCCTCAGCTAGCGCCTTGCCGCCGGGCGCGCAAAGAGACTCCCTCTAAACTAGAGACGTTCTAAGGTGTTGCGGGATCACGAAGCCGCGGTCTGGCCACGCGAACTAATAGCCGGCCAACGCCAGCGCGACAACGGCGCTGAGAGCCATCCAGCCAAAATGACGGCCGCGTGTGGCGATGGCGTTGCCCAGCGCGCCGGACGCGAACACGCATGATAGCGTCACCACGATCCAGTGCCGCGCCGGCTCCGATGCCATCCAGGGTGCGGCAATCAGCAGCACGCCGCCGCCGATCCAGGCCACCGCGCCGGCCTGCCATACCAGCCGGATCAGGGTGCGCAATCGCGCCGGTTCGATGGTGGCACGCGCGAATACTTTGGTTTCACCGAGTATGCCATGGATACAGCCACCGCTATCGCGGCCAATCCGGAACATTGCAGCAAGAGATCGCGCATCGGACCGGCCTCCATACAGAACTGTATGGTACTAGGCCGGGCGCTGGCGGCTGTCAATACAGCGGTGTATGGTTGGATGTCGCAGGGACGGATATGACCGATCAACTTTCCGCGAAAGACTGGCTCGACCAGGGCCTCAAGGTGCTGGCCGAAAGCGGCTTTACCGCGCTGAAGGCCGAGCCGCTGGCTAAGGCGATGGGGGTGTCGCGCGGCAGTTTCTACTGGCATTTCGCCGATATCGGCGCGTTCCACGCCGCTATCCTGAACCATTGGCGCGAGGTCGCCGCCGAGCAGATCATCGCCGATCTCGAAGCCGCCTCCGGCAAAGACGACCCTGCCGCTGCTGCTGCGCCGGGCGTTCGGCGGCAGACTGGCGCTGGAACAACGCGGTCCGCACCTGGGCCACGGTCGATCCCCTGGCGCAGAGCCGCGGTGCAGGCTATCGACCGGCGCCGATTGGGTTACGTGGAAAACCTGCTCAGGGCGTCCGGGCTTTCACCCGACACAGCCCGGGCCCGCGCGCAAATTCTCTACTGGGCGTTCCTCGGCTTTGCGCTGTCGGACAAACCATTGCCGCCGAGCAAGAAAGCAGGCGGTGCTCGACGAACTGCTCCGGATCGTCTCGCAATAGGCGCTGCAAGGCTACCGGTTTCGATCGGATATGCTAGAGCAACGACATACCACAGCCGGAGACTAAGACATGAGTTCCCCGCCAGAACGCCTCGAAGGCACCGTCGATCCCAAATTGCTGGAAATCCTGGTCTGTCCGCTGACCAAGGGTCCGCTGGAGTTTGACGCGACGCGGCAGGAACTGATCTCGCGTTCCGCAAAACTCGCCTATCCGATCCGCGAAGGCATCCCGATCATGCTGCCGGAAGAAGCGCGGAAAATTGAGTGACGGCATGCGCGCCGAATGATCCTTCGCGCGATCGTCATATTGACCCTGGCCTTTCGGCATGACCGTCAGCGCCTTCGCCGACGAAACGCAAAATTCGCGTCGGCGCCATCGACGCCGTGCTGACGATCCCGCCCGATGTCGACCGAGCACCTGTCGCGCTTTTGATCGCGGGCTCCGGATCGACCGACCATGATGGCAACGGGCCTCAGATCAAGCCCGCGACGCTTGAAGAAACTCTCGGAGCAACTGGTTGCGCGTAAAATCGCGACGCTTCGCTACGACAAGCGCGGCGCGGGCGGATGGAAGCCGGAATTTGGGCGGCCAGAGGATTTTCGCTTCAAGGACTATGTCGACGACGCCGCCGCGCTGGTCGGTTATCTGCGCAGCAGCGGAAAATTCTCGAAGATCGTTCTGGTCGGACACAGCGAGGGCGGCCTGGTCGCGATCCTGACGGCGCGGCGCATACCCGTCGACCGCCTGGTGCTGCTGGCCACCGCCGCCCGACGGCAGGGCGACCTGCTCAAGGCTCAGCTTGAAAAGAAGCTTGCCCCCGACATTTTCACGCTGATCGCGAAAGCCATGGACGCCATCATGGCCGGCCAGATCGTCGATCCGCTGCCGCCGGGACTTGCGATCCCGCCATCGACGCAACCCGGCATCGCCTCGGCATTTACCGAAGACCCGATCGATCCCCTGAAACTGATCGAAGCGCCGACGCTCATTGTCGCAGGCGGTCGTGACCGGCAGGTGGCGCGGCTGGATTTTGTCGCCCTTGGCGCGGCGGCGCCGACGGCGAAAACGCTTTGGCTTCCGGACATGAACCACGTTCTGGTTGATGTTGCGGATGAGGGAGACGATCTGGCCGCCTACAATCAGGCGGAGCGGGCGCTCGACCCGAGCCTCATCGATTCCATCGCGGCTTTTGTCCTTGCGAACGATGCAGGGAAGTGAAACGCCTTCATCCTGAGCGCGCGCCCTTGCGCGCATCTCAAAGGATGGCAGCAGCGTCACACGTTTCGGTCTGATGGTTAGAGACGCGCAGGATGCGCTCCTCACCGTGAGGCCACCCCTCTTCTGTCCGCAGGCTTCCTACAACGCCTCGCCCTTCAATAGCCGCGGCACTTCCCCGGCAAGTCCCGCCGCCTGGCGGATGAACAGGCTTTTCAGCGGCGGCGCACGATCGACGAGCCCCAGCCCGATGTCGCGCACCGCGCGCAGCAGCGTCGATTCGTTCGAGAACAAAAGATTCAGCGAGTTGGTGGCAAGCCCCATCGCCATGGTGTCGAACCGCCGCCAGCGCTGATAGCGATCGAGCACGTCGGCCTGTCCGAGATCGATGCCGAGACGTGCCGCATCGACGACCACCTCGGCAAGCGCTGCGACGTCCTTCAGGCCCATGTTGAGCCCCTGTCCCGCGATCGGGTGAATCACATGCGCGGCATCGCCGACCAGCGCCAGCCGCTCGCCGATGAACGAACGCGCCACGAAATAGCCAAGCGGAAACGCGCGCGGTTTGTCGAGCGCCTTGATCTCGCCGAGATGCAAGCCAAAGCGTTGCTCAAGTTCGCCGTGAAATTCATCTTCGCTCAACGCGACGATGCGCGCGGCCTCGCTGCGCTTCTCGGTCCATACCAGCGACGAGCGCCTCCCGGTCAGCGGCAGGATCGCGAACGGACCGGAGGGCAGGAAGTGTTCTTCGGCGCGGCCGAGATGATCGCGCTCGTGGCCGACGGTCACCACGATGCCGGATTGATCGTATTCCCAGCCATGGGTGGCGATGCCGGCGCGTTCGCGCAATTTCGAGCGCGCGCCGTCGGCGGCGACCAGCAGGCTTGCATCGATCACGCTGCCGTCGGCTAGCGTCACTTCGACACCATCCGCGCGCGAGGTGAAATCCGTCACCGCGCTGGCTCTGAGATCGATCCCCTCGGCTTCGGCGCGCTGGATCAGCGCATCGATCAGATGGCGGTTCTCAATCATGTGAGCGAACGGTTCGCCCGGGTCGACTTCCCCGGCGAACGTCAGGAATACCGGACGGGTCGCGTCTTCCAGCCTGGAATTGGTGATGACCATGTCGAGAATGGGTTGCGCCCCGGCGGCGACCTCGCCCCACACCCCGATGGCGTCGAGCAGCCGGCGGCAGGCAGCGACAATGGCGGTCGCGCGCGGGTCGCGGCTCGGCCGAGCCGCAAGCGCCGGATCGGCCACGATGACGGGAATTTCGATGCCAAGGCCCTGGCGCAGCGCCAGCGCCAGCGCCAGCCCGACAAATGCGCCGCCGCCAATAACAATGCTTCGCTGTGCCGACATTCCCATCCCTTACTCACGGAGGTCATAGACTATACTTGCTACATGACTATAGCTGGGCGAAACAGGGCCGTGAAACAAGGGTTCTTAACCCTCACATCGTCATTCCGGGCTCGCACCGGCCGACCTCGGCTTTACCCGAATTCGGCGGTATTTATTATCGTCCAGGTCGGCAACAGCCGTCTTGGACGGCGCGAACCTGGAATCTCGCGGCGATTATCTCCAGATTCCGGGTTCGCAGTTTCGCCGCGCCCCGGAATGGCGCAAGAATCAACGAAAGCACTTCGATGTCCAATGGCCTGATTGACCTGATTTCCATTCTCGATCTCGAGCCGATCGAGGTGAATTTGTTTCGTGGTAACAGTCCGAAGACAAGCTGGCAGCGGGTATTCGGCGGGCAGGTGATCGGACAGGCCCTGGTGGCAGCGTGCCGTACCGTCGAGGGCCGCCTGCCGCATTCGCTGCACTGTTACTTCATCCTGCCGGGCGATCCCCAGATCCCGATCATCTATGAGGTCGAGCGACTGCGCGACGGCAAGAGTTATTCGACCCGAAGGGTCACCGCGATCCAGCACGGCCATGCGATCTTCTCGATCATGGTATCGTTTCATGTCGAGGAAGAAGCCGCGTTCGACCATCAGGACAAGATGCCCGACGTCCCGCCGCCGGAGAAGCTGACCGCCGAAGAACTGGCAAAACAGCCGATGTTCCGCGAGATGCCGGAGTTCATCCGCCGCTACTACGAATCCGACCGTCCGATCGAGCTGCGCCCGGTCGAGATCGGCCGCTATTTCGGCCAGAAGATCGACGACGGCCGCATCAATGTCTGGATCCGCACCGCCTCGAAACTGTCCGACGATCCGGCGCTGCATATGTGCGCGCTGGCCTATGCATCGGATTTCTCGCTGCTCGACGCAGCGATGGCGCGTTACGGCCGCACCCTGTTCGACAAGCGCATGATGACGGCAAGCCTTGATCACGCGATGTGGTTTCACCGGCCGTTCCGCGCCGACGAATGGCTGCTTTACGCCCAGGATTCGCCGAGCGCGCAGAGCGGGCGCTGCCTGACCCGCGGCCTGATCTTCAAGCAGGACGGCACGCTGGTGGCCTCGGTGGCGCAGGAAGGCTCGCTGCGGGAACGTAGATAGTGCGACTTTGCCTGCGCGTCAGGCGGTTCGCCCGACCAGCGCGAACTGCGACACGTACCACTTGGTGTACCAGCGCAGCATCCACGGAATGGGGATCAGGAAAGCGCAGGCGATCGAGAACAGGATCGATCGCCACAGCACGTCCAGTCCCGACCCATTGAAGATGATCTCGCGCCGCGTGCCACTGATGTTGCGGCAGATCCATCGCACCCAGGCGGCAATCACCCACGCCCAGCCGATGATGGTGACGACAGCGAGCACCATCAGCACTTGCCAGCCAATGAACCCCCAAACGCTACCGCTGAAGGCGATCGGAAGCGGCTGGCCGTTCGAACTGAGGTTTCCAACGAACCAGCGCAGGATCATCCATGAAAGAAACGCGTCCACCGGAATACTGACGAGCTGTAGGTAGTTGCTTGCCTGCCCCGCATAGCTCATCAGCCCCAACGCGACGAACACGTACCAGATATCTCCGACCTGACCATTGAACGCGAGGTTGGGTCGTCCCGGCACGTTCATCCGTGACGCCATCCAGCGATAGAGGCTGGTGGCGACCCAGGGTGCGGGGATCACCAGCAATATGCCGATAATGTAGAGAAGGATTCGGCCGAAGAGGGGCCAGAGCGGCAAATCGACCGACAAGGCGCCGTCGCCAGCGCCTACCGTCAGACCGCCTGACTGCGGCACCGCAGGAGCCCTGCCGCCACCGGCGATCAGGCCGGGAATTTCGGCCGCTTTCTGCCAACCCGACATGCCCTCGGTCCAGACCAGAGTCTCCGCTGTGACCACGCCCCTCGCGACGAACGCGCGCATCTGGGCGTCGGGGTACGGGCCCTGCTGCTGGCCCTGTGACGCAAAAAACCAGGATCGTTCTGACATTCCCCCCCCCAAAGCGCCCCGTCCAGCGGCACCACCGGCAATTACGTGTATCTTGGCGAACACCCGCTGTGTTTGTACAGAGCAGTTCCCACTCTAAACCGTCCAAAACTTTGTTTTTTCGTTTCCGTCGACAACTTTTTGTGCAATTTGCTCAAAAAGATGCCAGATTTGCCGGGGCGCAAATCGGGGCGCAACCGATCTCCGAATCTGAAGAAATGAAAGCCTGACCATGAAGCTCATCGTTGCCATTATCAAACCCTTCAAGCTGGACGAGGTGCGCCAAGCGCTGACGGCGATCGGTGTCCACGGCATGACGGTAACGGAGGTCAAGGGATACGGCCGCCAAAAGGGGCATACCGAAATCTACCGCGGCGCTGAATATGTCGTGAACTTTCTGCCGAAGCTCAGGATCGAAATTGCCGTCGGATCCGATCTCGCCGACAAGGCGGTCGACGTCATCACGTCCAGTGCGCGCACCGGCCAGATCGGCGACGGCAAGATCTTCGTGACGCCGATCGATCACGCGCTGCGGATCCGGACCGGTGAAACCGACAGCGACGCGCTCTGAATTCTTGCAAATCTGGCTGGGGAAATACCATGGGGGCACTATCGTATCGTGCAGCAAAGCTGGCTGCAGCAACGGGTCTTGCGACGACCTTCTTGTTTGCGACACCGGCATTTGCCGAAACGTCTGAGATCAACTCCGCCGACACGGCGTGGATGATCGTGGCGACGGCTCTCGTGCTGATGATGACGATACCGGGTCTAGCGCTGTTCTACGCCGGCATGGTGCGGAAGAAGAACGTGCTGGCGACGATGGCGCAAAGTCTTGCGGCCGTGGCCATTATTTCGATTCTCTGGGTGGCATTCGGCTATTCGCTGGCGTTCGCCGGCGACGGCCCGTGGCTCGGCACGCTCGATCGCTGGTTTCTCGCAGGGATGACCATGGACGGGGTCAATCCCGCGGCGAAGACGATTCCGGAAGCGCTGTTCATGCTCTACCAGATGACGTTCGCGATCATCACCGTGGCGCTGGTGGCGGGCTCGGTCGCCGATCGGATGCGCTTCTCGGCCTATCTCCTGTTTTCCATCGGCTGGTTCATGTTCGTCTACGTCCCGCTCGCGCACTGGGTCTGGGGCGGCGGCTTCCTCGGTACCATGGGCGTACTGGATTTTGCTGGCGGCCTTGTGGTGCATCTCAGCGCAGGTGCCGGCGGCCTCGTCGCCGCCAATGTGATGGGCCGGCGCCTCGGCTATGGCACCGAAAATCTGTCGCCGTTCGATTTGTCGCTCGCCGTGGTGGGCACCGGGCTGCTGTGGGTCGGCTGGTTCGGCTTCAACGGCGGATCAGCACTGGCTGCGAATTCGCGCGCGGTCATGGCGATCACCGCGACGCATCTCGCCGCCTGTGCCGGCGCGCTGACCTGGGGCGCGATCGAATGGTCGATCCAGCGCAGGCCGTCGGTACTCGGCATGATTTCCGGCGCGGTCGCGGGGCTGGGAACGATCACGCCAGCTTCAGGATTTGTCGCGCCATGGCACGGCATCGTCATCGGCGTGACCGCTGGCGCAGTTTGTTTCTGGGCCTGTACCTGGCTGAAACGCCGTTTCAACTACGACAATTCGCTCGATGTGTTCGGCGTTCACGGCGTCGGCGGAATAACCGGAACACTGCTGGTCGGGGTGTTTGCGACCGCCTCGATCGGCGGGACATCGGGGCTGATCGAGAGCAATTCGCACCAGCTGTTGATCCAGCTCTACGGGGTCGCCGTCACCTTGGTGTGGTCCGCCGGGGTCACTTACGTATTGCTGAAGCTGGTCGGTATGTTCGTACCGTTGCGGGTATCCCGGGAGCACGAGATGGCAGGCCTCGACATCACCCTGCACGGCGAGGCCCTGCAGTAAAACTACCGAAGATGGCCTTTTTTGCCCTTCCCGTGAGCAATGATTGTGTCGCGAGTTTGGCCTGCCTGCGTTTTGTGCAGGCCTGACTAGGCTTTGGGCGCGACCGAATAACGCAGGTAGGATCGATTCGCGTCAGGCGCGAAAAGGCCCGCGTTCATAATCCGTTAGGGAATTCCCGCCGTCTGGCACGGCATTTGATTCCATCGGTTCCGGCTGTGCCCGCGTAGTGAACTTTTCTCCGCGTGGTGAACCTCAGTCGAGAAACGCCCGGTCGTGTCTGGACCGGGCCCAAGCGGGGATATGGACCGATGAAAATTGTTATGGCGATCATCAAGCCATTCAAGCTCGAAGAAGTCCGTGACGCCCTGACCGCCATTGGCGTTCACGGTCTCACGGTAACGGAAGTCAAGGGATATGGCCGGCAGAAGGGCCATACGGAAATCTATCGCGGCGCTGAATACGCGGTGAGCTTCCTGCCCAAGATCAAGATAGAGGTCGCTGTCGCAGCGACCCAGGTCGACAAGACCATCGAAGCCATCACGTCGGCTGCAAAAACCGGACAGATCGGCGACGGCAAGATCTTCGTCATCAGCCTCGACCATGCGGTTCGCATCCGCACCGGCGAGGCCGATGCGGCGGCACTCTGATTTCACGCTCACCCACTTTACCAATCAGGAGTTAAATAGATGACGTTCAAACGTCCAACTAGTGCGGGATGGGCAGTCCTCGCAATCGGAGCGCTCTGCGCCGTAGGCTTTGTCGACACCGCGCTCGCGCAGAATGCGGCGCCCGCCGCAGCCCCGGCCGCCGCCCTCGTCCCCAACAAGGGCGATACCGCCTGGATGCTCGTATCCAGCGCGCTCGTTCTGATGATGTCGATTCCCGGCCTCGCCCTGTTCTACGGCGGTCTCGTCCGGACCAAGAACATGGCCTCCATCCTGACCCAGGTGTTCGCGATCGTGTCCATGGTCGGCGTTGTCTGGACGCTCTACGGCTACTCGCTGGCCTTCAGCGACGGCGGCAGCATGACGCCCTGGATCGGCGGACTCACCAAGGCGTTCCTGCATGGTGTCGACGCCAACTCGACGGCGGCAACCTTCTCCAATGGCGTCGTGATTCCGGAACTCGCCTACTTCGTCTTCCAGATGACGTTCGCGATGATCACTCCGGCCCTGATCGTCGGCGCTTTCGCCGAGCGCATCAAATTCTCGGCGGCGATGCTGTTCATCCTGCTGTGGGTCACCTTCGTCTATTTCCCGATCGCGCATTGGGTTTGGTACGTCGCCGCTCCCGATGACGTCGCAGCAGCTGCCAAGGCGCTTGCCGCGGCGACCGATGCTGCGGCCAAGACGGCAGCCCAGGCCAAGCTTGATGAAGTCACGGGCGCGGTCGGCTGGCTTGCTGGTGCCGGTGCCCTCGACTTCGCAGGCGGTACGGTCGTGCATATCAACGCCGGCATCGCCGGGTTGGTCGGCGCGCTGATCGTCGGCAAGCGCGTCGGCTACGGCAAGGACCTGATGGCTCCGCATTCGCTGACCATGACCATGATCGGCGCCTCTCTGCTGTGGGTGGGCTGGTTCGGCTTCAATGCCGGATCGAACCTCGAGGCCACCGGCACAACGGCGCTGGCCTTCGTCAACACCATGGTGGCGACCGCGGGTGCGGCGCTGTCCTGGCTGCTCTGCGAGTGGATCGTCAAGGGCAAGCCCTCGTTGCTCGGCATCTGCTCCGGCGCGGTTGCCGGTCTGGTGGCGGTCACGCCCGCTTCGGGTTTTGCCGGCCCGATCGGTGCGTTGGTGCTGGGCTTCGTTGTCTCTCCGTTCTGTCTGTTCTTCGTCAGCGCGGTCAAGAACGCCCTCGGCTATGACGACGCTCTCGACGTGTTCGGCGTCCACTGTATCGGCGGGATCATCGGTGCGCTCGGCACCGGCATCCTGGTCAATCCCGCCCTCGGTGGCGTCGGCATCACCGACTACACCAACATCACCGGCAACAACGCCGGCACCTACGATCTCGTCGCCCAGATGATCTCGCAGGGCAAGGCCGTCGGAGCGACGTTGCTCTGGTCGGGCATCGGTTCGGCGATCCTCTACAAGCTCGTCGATATTGTCGTCGGTCTTCGTCCCTCCGTGGAAGCGGAACGCGAAGGCCTCGACATCACCGATCACGGCGAGCGCGCTTACAACATGTAAAGTTCTCCCGGGGCGCGGCCATCTCGCGATGGTCGCGCCCACAACTACGGTTTGGGCACATACCCGGCAATGCCCTGACCGTTGAGGGGCTCCAGCGCAAGCTGGAGCCCCTTTCTTTTTTTGACTGGTTGCAATTTTCAGAGGCGTAACCCGCCGATCGTCGGAACGCTCAATCCAGCAAAATGGCGCAATACACTGAGTTTGTCATCAGACGCGCATTCTCGATCGACCCGTCAGCTATCGTCATCCTACGCGTGCTGCCGAATTTGATTTCGTGGCTATCCCGATTAGGATGCAAGCATGACAGAGAACACGCAACTTCCCAGATTTGATGAAGGCAATTGGGTCAAGGTTGCCCGGCTAGCTGTCGCGGCGAGCGTGGTTTTATCCCTGGTGACGGTTGCGATATTGCTGATGGCTGATCCCCCCAATCAATGTCCAAACTGGCACCTCAAGGACGCCCACTCGACTTCGTTGTGGGACGAGATCGCCTTGTGGACGGTGCCCCTGAGTTTTTGCAGTGGCTTTATTGCCGTTCGTTGGAACCGGGTTGCTCGAAGCGCCGCCGAGAGTGCAAGGCGCCAGATGCAACCGCTGTTCTTCGGCTCTTTGACCCCGCCCGCAATTCCCGTGACTCAGATCATGATCCATATGTGCGTCGTGATGTCTTTGGTTTCCCAAATTCCGCTGTTCTTACTCACTACCCAGTACGTCGTTCGCTGAAGGCCTTGAGCGCGCGATCAAAACGCGGATTTCGCTTCTGGGCTACGAATCATCCCCACGCAGCATCGCCATGATCTCATCGGTTGAAGGACCGGGGCCGGCAACGCCGCGTAGCTTAGCCCGTCTTCGCGGATTCGCGGTCGAAAAAGCAGATTTTGAGATTTTTTGGACGGCTAAGTATCTGATTTACAAAGGGCGACGTCTTCAATTTTGGCCAAAAACGGCTGTAGTGAAGACCTACCCGATTCCCAAGCGCGGCATGATACGGATAAATTCGCTGCATCATGTTTCTGCGACGCACCGAGCGAAGGAAGAACGGCAAGGCGCACAGTTACTGGAACGTGGTCGAGAACAAGCGTCTCGATAACGGTCGGGTGGTGCAGCGGCATGTTCTGTATCTCGGCGAGATCAACTCCTCGCAGGCGGCAGCGTGGCGCAAGGCGATCGAAGTGTTCGACGAGGATGCGGGGCGTGCCCGGACGCTGGCGCTGTTTCCGGAAGATCGATGCGAGGCGGTCGCGGGCGATGCATCCATCGTTCAGCTTCGCCTGTCGGAGATGCAGCTTTGTCGTCCGCGGCAATGGGGCGCGTGCTGGTTGGCCGGGCAGTTGTGGCGGGAGCTTGAGCTCGATCGGTTCTGGGCCGATCGCCTGCCGCCGAACCGGAAGGGGACGCGGTGGGACCAGGTCCTGCAGGTTCTCGCCAGCTACCGACTGATCGCGCCGGGTAGCGAATGGCGGCTGCATCGGCAATGGTTCGGCAGCAGTGCGATGGCCGATCTCTTGGGCGCGGACTTCGGATTGGCGGAAGAGCACAAGCTCTATGCCTGTCACGATCTGCTGCTCGATCACAAGGAAGCGCTGTTCTCGCATCTGGTCGGGCGCTGGCGCGATCTGTTCAACGCCGACTTCGACGTGCTGCTGTACGATCTGACCAGCACCTACTTCGAGGTCAATGCATCGGACCTGCCCGAAGGCAGCAAGCGCCGCCACGGCTACAGTCGCGACAAGCGGCCGGACTGCCCGCAGGTGGTGATCGCGCTGGTGGTGACGCCCGACGGCTTGCCGCTGGCCTACGAGGTACTGCCTGGCAACACCGCCGACAGCAAGACGCTGCGGATGTTCCTGGGCAAGATCGAGCAGCAATATGGCAAGGCGCGGCGGGTCTGGGTAATGGATCGCGGTGTGCCGACCGAGGCCGTGTTGGCCGAAATGCGCAACAGCGATCCGCCGGTGCAGTATCTGGTGGGAACGCCGAAGGGACGCCTGAACCGGCTGGAGAAGCACCTGCTGGAAAAGCCCTGGCAGGATGCGCGGGAGGGCGTGAAGGTCAAGCTGTTGGCTGAGGACGGCGAGCTTTACGTCTTCGCGCAAAGCGATGATCGGGTCAGCAAAGAACGCGCGATGCGACGGCGGCAGCTGAAATGCTGTGGAAGCGGCTCCGGCAAATCGCCACCATGGAAATCTCGCGCGAAGAACTGCTGATGAAACTCGGCGGTGCGCGCTCCAAAGCGCCGGCCGCATGGCGCCTGGTCGATGTCGAGATCGACAAGGAGCGCCCGAGCTTCACCTTCGCGCTCAATCGCAAGAAACTGAAAACGACGCGGCGGCGCGAAGGCCGTTATCTGCTGCGCACCAATCTCACCGACAATGATCCCGCCCAGCTATGGCAATATTACATCCAGCTCGTCGCCATCGAAGAGGCCTTCCGCAATCTCAAAGGCGATCTGGCGATTCGTCCGATCTTCCATCAGGACGAGAAGCGGATCGAAGCCCACATCTTCATCGCCTTTCTGGCTTACTGCATGCAGATCACGCTCACGCGTCGCCTTCATGCTTTGGCACCCGGGCTGACCGCGCGGAGCGCGCTCGAAAAGTTCGCCGCCGTCCAGATGATCGACGTTCATCTGCCGACCACCGACGGGCGCGAGATTCTCCTTACCCGCTACACCCATCCTGAACCTGAACTCCAGCTCTTGATCGACCGGCTCAAGCTGCGCCTGCCACCGCAGCCGCCGCCCAGGATCACCACAGCCGACGTCAACCAGGCCAGCCGCTGTAGTGAAGACCTTTTGACCTAAACCATTGATTTATAACGAGCGGGGATCTCAAAAACCCGCCAATCCGCGAAGACGGGTTAGCGAACCGGCTCGGCGGTCGTGTCCCGTCGGCTCGCTCGATGACGATACTGCCGTCGGCAGCGCGCCTGAAGGTAACCTCGGTGCCGGGTCCTGTTCCCAAGTAGTCGCGGACCCGCTTCGGGATCGTTACGCGGCCATTGCTCGTGACCTTGGTTGGCATCACTGTATCCGAAATAGTGTCTCCGGGATGATCCGGCGGAAAGTTAGCAAAATCGTCGCTGGCGTCGATGGTTAATCGCGTCTTAACCTCGCCGTATCTATGGTGGTTTGATCCGCTTCCGGCCGGTCTCGCAGTGCGATCGGCTGCCCAACAGTGCTGGCGCTTTAGAGTATGGCAATGACCGCTTCATCCCGTGCGCCGCAGCGCGCCGGCAATCAGGAAAGCGAGCGCTCGCCATTCGCACGGCTGACCGAGCTCCTGGCCCCGTACCAGCCGGGTAAACCATTGATTATGCTGTCATTGGGCGAGCCGCAGCACCCTGTGCCAGCTTTCGTCGGCCCGGTGCTGGCCCAGCATATCGCCGAGTTCGGCCGCTATCCCATCGCCAAAGGCATCGAGCCGTTCCGGCGGGCGGCGGCGAACTGGCTTTCCACCCGGTTCCAGCTGCCGCGGCCGGTCGATCCCGAAACCGAGCTGCTGGTGCTGAACGGCAGCCGCGAGGGGCTGTTTTTCGCGGCCCTTACCGCCGCCCGTTATGTCGGAGAACGCAGGGGCAAGCCCGCGATCCTGATACCGAATCCGTTTTATCCCGCTTACGCCGCCGGCGCGCGCGCCGCGAACTGCGAGGCGATCTATCTGCCGACCTCGCTTGCCAACGGATTCCTCCCCGATCTCGATGCGCTCGATGACGCCACGCTGGCGAGAACGGTCGCGATCTACATCGCCTCGCCCGCGAATCCGCAAGGCGCCGTGGCGACATCAGAATATTTCAGCCGCCTGAAAATGCTGGCCGACCGTTTCGGGTTCATGATCCTGAGCGATGAGTGCTATTCGGAAATTTATACGCAAACCGCCCCGGGCAGCATGCTGGAATGCGCTGGACCCGATTTTACAAATGCCGTCGCGTTTCAGTCGCTGTCGAAGCGCTCGAACCTGCCGGGCATGCGGGTTGGTTTCGCCGCCGGCGACAAAAGCTTTCTCGCCATGTTTCACGAGCTGCGCAATGTCGCCGCTCCCCAGGTGCCGGTGCCGCTGCAGCATGTCGCGGTCGCGGCCTATGGCGACGAAGCGCATGTCGAGGAGAACCGGCGGCTCTACCGGATCAAGTTCGATCTCGCCGACCAGATCCTCGGCAATCGCTACGGCTATCGCCGGCCCGCCGGCGGCTTCTGCGTCTGGCTCGATGTGTCGGAGCGCGGCGGCGACGAAGCGGCGACGGTGAAACTCTACAGGGACGGCGGCGTGCGCGTGGTGCCGGGAAGCTATCTGGCGCGACCGCAGCCCGACGGCAGCAATCCCGGTGCCGGCTATATCCGCCTGGCATTGGTACAGGATAGCGAAACAACCGCCGAAGCTTTGCACCGCCTGGTCGAAATTCTGGATTAGCCGCGAAGGCCCCATGAGCATGCCAGCGATCGAACGTGTTATTCCCCTGGTCGGCCAATTGCCGGCGTCGATCCGCGAGGCCCTCGCGCGTCGATTCCGCGAGCTCGCAGGACTTGGCCTGATCGCGCTATCCGGCGTGGCAGCGGCGGCGCTGATGACATGGTCGGTGCAGGATCCGAGTCTCAGCCACGCCACCTCGCGCGCGATCCGCAACATCGTCGGCTATCCCGGCGCGATCGGCGCCGATCTTCTGATGCAGATCCTCGGCCTTGGCGCGATCATGCTGGTCCTCCCCGTGGCGGTGTGGGGCTGGCGCATGCTGACGCATCGCACCTTCGACCGCGAAGCACTGCGGATCGGGTGCTGGGTCCTCTGCACGGTGATCTCGGCGGGCTTTTTCAGCTGCTGGCAGCACGGCGGCGCGTGGCCGCTGCCGACCGGGCTTGGCGGCGTCGTCGGCGACGCGATGGTGCGCGCGCCCGCCGTGGTGTTCGGTCCGCCCGGCGTCGCCTACCGCCTCGCGCTCGGAATCATCCTGTTCGTTGCGATGATCGCAACATTCCTGATCGCGAGCGGCCTGGGTTCGCGCCCGCAGGAAGAGGAATTGACCGAGATCGAGGACGACGACGCGCCCTTCGAGGAAGAAGGTGACGACGGTTCGGTCTCGCTGGGATGGGCGTTTCATGCTGCGATGAGCGCGAAGGCAAGGCTGTGGCGATTGCTGACGCTGATTTACGGCGGGCTAGTGGCAAGCGCGCCGGCACCACGCAGCATCTCGTTCGAACGCCAGGAGCCTAGCCTCGGCGGCCGCGCGGCTCCGTCGCTGGCCCCGCAGGCCGAAGAGGATTTCGAAGAAGAAGAGGAAGAAGACGAAGTTCCTGCCGCGCGGGCTCCGCGCAAGAAGGCAGCGCCCCGCGCGCCGGCGCGCAAATCATCCGACAAGTTCGAGATGCCGCCGATCTCCGTCCTCACTGCGCCGAGGGCGTCCGATCGCCAGCCGCTCAGCAAATCGGAACTGGATTCGAATTCGCGTGCGCTGGAAGGCGTGCTCGGCGATTTCGGCGTCCGCGGCGAAATCGTCAAGGCCCACCCCGGCCCGGTGGTGACCTTGTACGAACTGGAGCCCGCGCCCGGCATCAAATCGTCCCGCGTCATCGGATTGGCCGACGACATCGCGCGTTCGATGAGCGCGCTCTCGGCGCGCGTCGCCGTGGTGCCCGGCCGCAACGCCATCGGCATCGAATTGCCGAACCCGCATCGCGAAAAGGTCTATTTGCGCGAATTGCTGGCGATCAAGGATTACAACGAATCGGTCGCGAAGCTTCCGCTGTGTCTCGGCAAGAACATCGGCGGCGACTCCGTTATCGTCGACCTCGCGCGCATGCCGCATCTGTTGATCGCGGGCACCACCGGCTCAGGCAAATCGGTCGCCATCAACACCATGATCCTCAGCCTGTTGTACCGGCTGCGTCCCGAGCAATGCCGCCTGATCATGGTCGATCCCAAAATGCTCGAGCTTTCCGTCTATGATGGCATTCCACATCTGCTGACCCCCGTGGTGACCGACCCCAAGAAGGCCGTGGTCGCGCTGAAATGGGCGGTGCGCGAAATGGAAGAGCGCTACAAGAAGATGTCGAAGCTCGGCGTCCGCAATATCGACGGCTACAATTCGCGTCTGCTGGAGGCAAAATCCAGGCGCGAAGACCTGACGCGCACGGTGCACACCGGCTTCGACAAGGAAACCGGCAAGGCGATCTACGAGGAGGAGAAGCTCGATCTCGATCCGCTACCCTATATCGTCATCATCGTCGACGAGATGGCCGACCTGATGATGGTCGCCGGCAAGGATATCGAAGGCGCGGTACAGCGGCTGGCGCAAATGGCGCGCGCCGCTGGCCTGCATGTAGTTCTCGCCACGCAACGCCCATCGGTCGATGTTATCACCGGCACCATCAAGGCGAATTTCCCGACCCGCATCTCGTTTCAGGTCACCTCGAAGATCGACAGCCGCACGATCCTGGGCGAGATGGGCGCCGAGCAACTGCTCGGACAGGGCGACATGCTTTATATGGCCGGCGGCGGTCGAATCAGCCGCGTGCACGGGCCTTTCGTCTCCGACGAAGAAGTCGAGAAGGTGGTGCGCCATCTCAAGTCGCAGGGGCAGCCCGAATATCTCGAAGCGGTGACCGCGGAAGAACCCACCGACGAAGACGGCGCGGTATTCGATTCCACCGGCATGGGCAACGATGGTGGCGGCGACCTGTTTGCACAGGCAGTGGCGATCGTCAAACGAGACCGCAAGGCTTCCACCAGCTATATTCAACGCCGGCTGCAGATCGGATATAACCGCGCCGCGTCGCTGATGGAGCGGATGGAACTCGAGGGCATCGTCGGGCAGCCCAACCACGCCGGAAAGCGCGAAATTCTGGTCGAGGAAGAAGAGAGCCGCTTTTGAAGGCGTCGTCGAGCAAGAGACTGCTGGAGCGGGCATCATACTTTCACGGAAAAACGATATCTCCTTTCGCCGAATCCACGATAAAGTGGCCGAAGCCTGACAGGACCTCGCATTGAATAAGAATCCCGGATTTGGAATGGCCAAACAATTCGCGGCTGCCGGCATCCGTGCCGGATTGCCGTTGTTGATCGCGGCATCCATCGTCAGCCTCGCAGCACCGTCTTCGGCGCAGTCCGTTCCTGCCGGGCCGACCGTTCCGATTCCCAAACCCGCGCCAAAAGCACGTAGCGGCCTCCAGATGAGTGCGTCGGATCCGCAGAAAGGCTCGATGACGACCGGGGCAACCACGGCATCGCCGCCGGATCCGGTGATTCCCGATCCGCGCCGCAACGTTCCCGCCAATATTTTTTCGACCTTCGATGCGAATCAAAAGGCGCAGGCCGCCAAGGTCAGCTCGTATCTGTCGTCGCTGCA
Organism: uncultured Alphaproteobacteria bacterium; assembly: GCA_963823115.1. Classification (GTDB taxonomy): domain Bacteria; phylum Pseudomonadota; class Alphaproteobacteria; order Rhizobiales; family Xanthobacteraceae; genus Bradyrhizobium. Next base: position 98,875 of record CAWGKJ010000007.1, read on the forward strand.
GACCCTGGTCGGAAATTTCGTCCAGGTCGGACCTGACGGCAGCAAGACCAAGGGTGACTTTTACATTCAGAAGCCCGGCAAGGTGCGTTTCGAATATGATGCCCCGAGTCCGATCGATATCGTCGCCGACGGATCGTCGATGGTGGTTCGCGACCGCAAGCTTGCGACCCAGGACGTCTACCCGCTGTCACAGACGCCACTGCGGTACCTGTTGTCGGACCGCATCGATCTGATGAAGGACACCAATGTCGTGAGCGTGACGGCCGACGATGTTTTCGTCAGCGTCACCATCGAGGAGAAGCAGACGCTGATCGGCACCAGCCGCCTGATGCTGATGGTTGGCGCCAAGGACGGTCAGCTCAAGCAGTGGACGGTGACCGATCCGCAGGGCTATGACACCACGGTCGCGGTCTACAATCTGGACTCCTCCAAAAAGCTCGATCCCAGCCTGTTCAAGATCGACTTTACCAATTACGGACCGCCGCCGGGCTGAAAATCTTCCTTGATTGCGGGACAGAGACATGCGTCATCAGGCGCACGTCAGCTCTTGTTCCCGGTCGCCATGCGCCTCACCCTGACAACATGGAATATCAATTCGGTGCGCCTGCGCATCGATCTGGTTGCCAAATTCCTCAAATCGGTGAGGCCGGACGTATTGTGCCTGCAGGAAACCAAATGCGTCGATGATGCATTTCCGCTGAAGCGTTTCAGGCGGCTCGGCTACGAACACGTCGCGCTGAACGGCCAGAAGGGTTACCACGGCGTCGCCGTGGTCTCGAAACTGCCGTTCGACACCACGGACATCCGCACCTTCTGCGAAAAGATCGATTCGCGTCATATCTCGGTTGCTTTCGGCGAGAAGGCGCAACTGTCCAAACCGCTGGTGCTGCATAATTTCTACGTTCCGGCCGGCGGCGATATTCCCGATCCCGCGCTCAATCCGAAATTCGAACACAAGCTTCAATTCCTCGACGAGATGAAGACCTGCGAACCACTGCATCCGCGCGGCGACGACCGCCATGTCCTGGTCGGCGATCTCAATGTCGCGCCGCATGAAAACGACGTGTGGTCGCACAAGCAGTTACTGAAAGTTGTGTCGCACACCCCGATCGAATGCGAGAAGCTCCTGGCCGCACAGGCTCATGGCGAATGGATCGACGTCGCGCGCGAGCGGATTCCGTTGTCGGAAAAGCTCTACACCTGGTGGAGCTATCGCGCCGCGGACTGGACGCTGGCCGACCGCGGCCGAAGGCTCGATCACATCTGGGTATCGCGCGCGCTTAAAGACGGCATCAGCGATTTCCGGATCACGCGTGATGCGCGCGGCTGGGAACGGCCGTCCGACCACGTGCCGGTGACGGTGACGCTGGAGGTGTGACCTCAAATACTCAGCTTCGCGCCGGCCATCAGAATATCGCTGGCCATCTGGCTGGTGCGGTTGGCGAACTCATCGCGCAACCGCCGCGCCGCGGCGGGATCGCTTTCCAGCACGCGCTGAAACAGGCTGCGCGCGATGCGGATCACCGAGGAATGTTCGATCGCGGTCGCGGTGGACGGCCGCTGCATCGTGGTGATCAGCGCAAGCTCGCCGATCAATGCGCCCGGACCCGCGATCATTTCGGCACCATTACCGTCCTCGACCCGAAACGCGCCGCGTTGAACGACAAATCCCGCATCGGCGTCATCGCCTGCGCTGAAAAGCACGTCGCCGCGCGATATGTTGCGCTGCTCGGAGCCAATCGCCAGCATGCGCAGAGCATCCGTCCCCAACAGGCGCAGGGTCGGGACGCGCTCGAGCAAGGCAACGTCATCTTCGATCGACATGCAGGACCGGTGATCGGGGCGCGCTAATGGGGCAAATTAACCAACTAATACGAATCGCGGCCCGAATCCTATCATGGCACCAGCTTGTAGCCACCGGCTTCCGTGACCAGTATCTCGGGATTGGCCGCGTCTTTTTCGATCTTCTGGCGCAGCCGATAAATATGGGTTTCCAGGGTGTGCGTGGTGACGCCCGAATTATAGCCCCATACTTCCTGCAGCAGTGTCTCGCGCGATACGGGGAGTTGGCCCGCTCGATAGAGGAAGCGCAGGATAGCGGTCTCCTTTTCGGTCAGCCGCACTTTCCTGGCGTTGGCGCCGGTCAGCATCTTGGAGCCGGGCCGAAAACTGTAGGGGCCGACGGAAAACACTGCATCTTCGCTGGCCTCGTGCTGGCGGAGCTGCGCCCGGATCCGCGCCAGTAGCACCGCGAAACGGAACGGCTTGGCGACATAGTCATTGGCGCCAGATTCCAGTCCAAGGATGGTGTCCGAATCGGTATCGTGCCCGGTCAGCATGATGATCGGCGCCTTGAAGCCGCCCTTGCGAAGGCTGCGCACCACTTCTCGGCCGTCGGTATCGGGCAGCCCGACATCCATCAACACAAGGTCGGGGGCGTCGGCTCTGGCGGCGCTGGCGCCCTTCGCACCGGTATCGACCGCGGAGGCTTCGAACTCGTCGTGCAGCGATAACTGCTCCACCAGCGTATCGCGCAGATCGATATCGTCATCCACGATCAGGATCTTGCGGGCATTGGGCATGGGTACAATCCTCTGGGGCGGCGGGTGCATGTGTAAAGCGCCTTCAGCCCAAATCTCGGTTGGTAAGGTCAGGCTATGTCAGTCTAGGTTCGTCTTGAGGTAAGGGACTGTTACAGATTCACAAGCCAACGCGCACTGTATCCCAAATCGCGGGCATTTGGATGAATGTCCTGTAATGGGGGAATTAGCGTATTTGCAGGCAGCCGCGCAATCCGAGGATGTCGGATGGAAAGTAAAGTTACTTCAAATACTTATACGGCAGTCCCGGGCAATCGGCCATTTGCGGTGATCAGGATACGCGCTGCCGCCGGCGATTCGCGCCGGGGCTGGCTGACAGCGGGTGGGCGGACGATACCGGTTGCGCTGGGACGTGGCGGCATCAAGACCAACAAGCGCGAGGGGGATGGCGGGACCCCAAAAGGCGCATTTCGGCCACGGCAGGTGTGGTGGCGCGCCGACCGCCACCCCCGGCCGCGCACGTTCCTGACCGTCCGCGCCATCGGACCTGAAGACGCCTGGTGCGAAGACCCATCAAGCCGCCACTATAACCAGCCAATCCGGCGGGATCGCAGCCGCGGTGGCGATCGGCTCAGGCGCGACGACCGGCTCTATGATTTCATCGTCGAGATCGATCACAACCGCGCGCCGTGTATCAAGGGCCGCGGCAGCGCGATATTTCTGCATCTGGCCCGCGACAATTTCGGGCCGACCGCCGGCTGCGTATCGATGACGAAATCGGCGATGTTGCGGTTGCTGGGGCGGCTGGGGCCGAACACCAGGATTGTCATCGGATGAGCGCCAACTGGGGATAGCGGAGCGATGCTCGACAGGAATCAAATAGCGGCGGCGTCCCGGACCCTGCACGATCACTGGCGCGCCGGCACCAAGCTCGCTGGTCTCGAAGCGCCGCGGCGGCCTCGCGACCGCGCCGAGGGTTACGCCATCCAGGCGGAGATTGAAAACTACTCGACTGGACCTCTGTTCGGCTGGAAAATCGCGGCCACCAGCGAGGCCGGGCAGAAGCACATCAATGTCGATGGCCCGATGGCCGGGCGCATTCTGCCCGAAACCGTCATTCCGGATGGCGGCACGGCCTCGATGGCCGGAAACGAAATGCGCGTCGCCGAGCCGGAATTCGCGTTTCGCATGCGAGCGGACCTGCCGCCGCGGTCGGCGCCCTACAGCGTGCAAGAGGTTCTCGATGCGGTCGAGACGCTTCATCCGGCGATCGAGATTCCGGATTCGCGTTTTGCGGATTTCGTGAGCGCCGGCGCCGCGCAGATCATCGCCGACAACGCCTGCGCGCATCTGTTCGTTCTCGGTGCCCCGGCGAAATCGAACTGGCGCGCGCTTGATCTCGTCGAGGAGAAGCCGGTCATCGCGCTGCGCGGCAAGACTTTCACCGGGCACGGCAAGAACGTGCTTGGCGACCCCCGGATAGCACTGACCTGGCTTGCCAACGAACTGCGTCAGCTTGGCGTGACGCTGAGAGCGGGCGAGGTGGTGACAACAGGCACCTGCCATCCACCCTTGCCGATTCAGTCCGGCGATCTGTTCGAGGCGGATTTCGGTTCGATCGGAAAGGTGTCGATCGCGTTCGAGTAGGCGGGCGTCAGCGATGGCCGAAAATCGCTGACCCGACGCGTACATGGGTAGCGCCAAACTGGATCGCGACGGAAAAGTCAGCGCTCATGCCCATCGAAAGACCAGCCAGCCCGTTGCGCGCGGCAATCTTCGCGGTCAGCGCGAAATGCGGCGCCGGCGCATCGCTAACCGGCGGAATGCACATCAGACCGGAAATTTGCAGACCATATTTTTCGCGGCAGCTGGCAATGAAGGCGTCGGCCTCGGCTGGAGCCACGCCCGCCTTCTGCGGCTCCGCGCCCGTATTGATCTGGACGAACAATTGCGGTCGCCGTTCTTGAGAATCGATTTCCTTGGCTAACGCTTCGCAAATACTCGCACGGTCGACTGAATGAATGGCGTCGAACAGCGCCACAGCCTCTTTCGCCTTGTTGGATTGCAACGGCCCGATCAGGTGCAAGGCGAGCCCGGAGTAAGCCGACATCAACCCTGGCCACTTCGCCTTGGCTTCCTGCACCCGATTCTCGCCGAAAACGTGCTGCCCAGCCGCGATGACAGGCGCAATTGCCTCCGCATCAAACGTCTTGGATACCGCGATCAGCGTCACCGACGCGCGATCGCGTCGCGCTTCCTTGCAGGCGTGCGCGATCTCATGCTCCACGCTGGCAAGTCCATTTGGTGAATGCGCGGTTATCGGCGATGGATTCTGCGGCGCCATGTCATCCGTCGGAGATCGATTTACGGGTTTGTTCGAATTTTACCAAGTTCGGGAAAGGCTTCTTGAACCCTTCCGTCTACCTTGCACGCGGGGGCCGGGGAACAAGGATGTCAGGCGTCAGTTTCAACCGCAGGAGAGCGAAACTCAAGCGGCTTCTAGGAATCCGCGCGCGGCTAGCATTGCTGGCGCTGATCCTGGTGGCACCCTTGATGCTGGAGCGCGCCCGCTCGCTCGAGGACACCCGCGCCAGGCAGATCGCGCGAGCCTCCCAGGAATTCTCCAATCTCGCGCAGCACAGCGCCGATGCCCAGCGGGAAGTCATCTCATCGGTCGAAACGATATTGAAGTCGGCGGCCTATATCCGCGCCTCGGCGGGCGGCGTGGGCCGCAGTTGCGACATGCTGCGCCCCAGCCTGCCGGCAAGTCTGCCATGGATACGTACTCTGATGATTGTCGGCAAAGACGGACTTGTCCAATGCTCGACAAATAACATCTTCGTCGGCGTCGATCTCAGCGACCGCGCCTATCTCAAGAAGGCGCGGGAGACTCGCAGCCTCGTCTTCAGCGACTTTCTGTTCGCCAAGCGAACCAACGAGCCCGTCATGATTGCGGCCTATCCGGTGTCCGCCATCAATGACGCGGCGGATTCGGTCATCCTCGCCGGCCTCAATCTCGACTGGGTGTCCATGGCCATGAACAACCTCGGAGGTCGTCCCGGTATTTCGGCCGTGCTGGTGGATAGCAAGGGAACCGTGCTGGCTGCACCGGCCGATCAGGCCGGCATCATCGGTCATCCGCTGGATACGGTAGCGCTATGGTCGGCGGTTGCCGAAAAAGCGATCGGTTCGGATGAGCCGCGGGGGTCGTTTTCGTTCGTCGCCCCCGATGGCTCGACGCATGCCGTCAGCTTTGCGCGCATCGCCGGAACGCAATCACGCCTGATCGTCAGTATCGACGAAGCCAAGGTGTCCGCCGCGATCGATCGCGATATCCGCACCGCCTATCTGCAGCTCGGCTTCGTCTGTTTGTTCGTGCTGATCGGCGCCCTGATCGCGGCGCAGAAGCTCATCATCCAGCCGATCGAGATGATCGAATTCGGTGGCAAAACGCTTCGGCCTGGGCGACTGGTCGGTACGCGCGGCGACCAAGTCGTTGCCGGCGGAATTTGTTCCGCTGGCCCGGGCCTTCAACGCGATGGCGGCGCAGCTCGGCCAGCGCGAGCGGGAACTCGTCGCCACCAATGACCGGCTGACCGTGATCGCCTCGATCGACATGCTGTCCGGCCTCGCCAACCGGCGCGGCTTCCAGAGCCGGCTCGACTTCGAATGGATGAAGACCCAGCAATACGACAGCGAATTGTCGCTTTTGATGATCGACGTCGATCACTTCAAGCTGTTCAATGATACCTACGGTCATCCCGAGGGCGATGCCTGCCTCAGTCGGATTGGCGAAACTCTGTCCGGAATTGGCAACGAAACCATGGGCTTTGCCGGGCGCTACGGCGGCGAGGAGTTCTGCCTGCTGCTGCCGAACACCGACGGGAGCAAGGCGCTGGAGATTGGCGAGATGGTGCGCGCGGAGGTGCAGCAACTCGCGATTCCTCACGCGACCTCCTGCTATCAAACCGTCACCGTCAGCGTCGGGGTGGCCTGCACCAGGCCGAACGACGCGCAGCAGCCAGGCGAACTGATCGAGGCCGCCGACGCCGCGCTCTATGCGGCCAAGCACCGCGGCCGCAATACCGTGGTCGAACACGGCTTCGTGCGGGCTACGGATGGCGGGATGAAGCTGACTGGCTGAGGCCTCCACGGTCAGCCTTTTGAAGCGCGGGGACGTTGACCCCCCCGCCGTTTTTGTGGCCTAGTCCGCCGTCCTCTGAACGGCCCCGAAACCACAAAAAGCGCGCGATTCCATGACCTCCGAACGCTATAACGCACGCGAAACCGAGCCTCGCTGGCAACGCCAGTGGGACGAAAAGGCGATCTTCGCCTCCAGCAACGACGATCCGCGTCCGAAATATTACGTGCTCGAGATGTTCCCCTATCCGTCCGGGCGCATCCATATCGGCCATGTCCGCAACTATACGCTGGGCGACGTGCTGGCGCGCTTCATGCGGGCCAAAGGCTATAACGTGCTGCACCCGATGGGCTGGGACGCGTTCGGTCTGCCGGCGGAGAACGCCGCGATCGAGCGCAAGGTGGCGCCCAAGGCGTGGACCTACGACAATATCGCCGCCATGAAGAAGCAGCTGCGATCCATCGGGCTGTCGCTCGACTGGTCCAGGGAATTCGCGACCTGCGACCCCAGCTACTACAAGCACCAGCAGAAGATGTTTTTGGACTTTCTGCGCGCAGGGCTGGCCGAGCGCGAGAAGCGCAAGATCAACTGGGATCCGGTCGACATGACCGTGCTCGCCAACGAGCAGGTGATCGACGGCCGCGGCTGGCGCTCCGGCGCTGTTGTCGAGCAGCGCGAGATGAACCAGTGGGTCTTCAAGATCACCAAATATTCGCAGGAATTGTTGGACGCGCTGGATACGCTTGATCGCTGGCCCGACAAGGTGCGGCTGATGCAGCGTAACTGGATCGGCCGCAGCGAAGGCATGCTGGTGCGCTTCGCGCTCGACCCCGCCACGACGCCTTCAGGCGAGACCGAACTGAAGATATTCACGACGCGGCATGACACGCTGTTCGGGGCAAAATTCATGGCGATCGCGCCGGATCATCCGCTGGCGCAGGCCGCAGCTGCGCAAAATGCAAAACTCGCGGAATTCATCGCCGAGGCAAAGCGCATCGGCACCGCGCAGGAGATCATCGACACCCAGGAGAAGCAGGGCTTCGATACCGGCATCCGGGCGATCCATCCGTTCGATCCGAACTGGAAGCTGCCGGTCTACGTCGCCAATTTCGTGCTGATGGAATACGGCACCGGCGCGATTTTCGGCTGCCCGGCGCACGACCAGCGCGACCTCGATTTTGTCAACAAATACGGCCTTGGAAATACCCCCGTGGTCTGTCCCGAAGGCCAGGACCCGAAGACCTTTGTCATCACGGATACCGCCTATGACGGCGACGGCCGCATGATCAATTCGCGCTTCCTCGACGGCATGACCATCGAACAGGCCAAGGAAGAAATTGCAAAACGGCTGGAAGCCGAATTGCGGCCTCTCCCCAACGCTCCCCGGCAAGCGGGGGAGGGAAGGGTGGGGGCCGTCGGCGAGCGGCAGGTGAACTTCCGCCTGCGCGACTGGGGCATTTCGCGGCAGCGCTATTGGGGTTGCCCGATCCCGGTGATCCACTGCCCGAAATGCGATGTCGTGCCGGTGCTCGACAAGGACCTGCCGGTGGTATTGCCCGAGGATGTCACCTTCGACAAACCCGGCAACGCGCTCGACCATCATCCGACCTGGAAGCACGTCAGCTGCCCGAAATGCGGCGCCAAGGCGCAGCGCGAAACCGACACCATGGATACTTTCGTGGATTCGTCGTGGTATTTCGCGCGCTTCACCGATCCGTGGAACGACAAAGCGCCGACCACCCGTGCGGTGGTGGACCGGCTGATGCCGGTCGACCAGTATATCGGCGGCGTCGAGCACGCGATCCTGCATCTGCTCTACAGCCGCTTTTTCATTCGTGCCATGAAGGCCACCGGCCATATCGGCATGGACGAGCCGTTTGCCGGCATGTTCACGCAGGGCATGGTGGTGCACGAAACCTATCAAAAGGCCGACGGCACCTACGTCACGCCGGCCGAGGTCAAGATTGAGGTGGGAGCCAGCGGCCGCCGTGCCAGCCTGATCGATACCGGCGAAGAGGTCACAATCGGCGCGATCGAAAAAATGTCGAAGTCGAAGCGCAACACCGTCGATCCCGACGATATCATCGCGACCTACGGCGCCGACGTGGCGCGCTGGTTCATGCTGTCGGATTCGCCTCCAGATCGCGACGTGATCTGGAGCGACGAGCGGGTGCAGGGCGCCTCGCGCTTCGTGCAGCGGTTGTGGCGGCTGGTGAACGAATCCGCCGACATCGCCGAGAAGGCTACAACGGCGGCGCGGCCGGCAAGCTTTGGCCCCGAGGCACTGGCCCTTCGCAAGGCGGCGCACGGGGCGCTGGACAAGGTTTCCAGCGGCATCGAAAAGCTGCATTTCAACGTCTGCCTTGCCTATATCCGGGAATTTTCCAACGCGCTGGGCGATGTGCTGGCGCGGGAGGAGAAGCCGTCACCGGATCTGGTGTGGGCAATCCGCGAGGCCGCCGTCATCCTGGCTCAACTGTTCGCGCCGATGATGCCGCATCTGGCCGAGGAGTGCTGGCAGGTGCTGGGCCAGCTCGGCCTGGTTTCGGAGGCCAGTTGGCCCCAAATCGAACGCGATTTGCTGGTCGAAGACACGGTGACGCTGGTGGTTCAGGTCAACGGCAAGAAACGGGGTGAGGTCACGGTGGCCCGCACTGCCCAAAATCCGGAAATTGAGACTGCCGTTTTGGCTCTCGATGCTGTAAAACAAGCTCTCGGCGGCAAGGCCGTCCGCAAGGTGATTGTTGTTCCCATGAGGATCGTGAATGTCGTTGGCTAGGACCCGCATCGCCGCTCGGCTCTTGGCGGTGGCCGCACTGGCGGCGCTGACGGCAGGCTGCTTTCAGCCAATGTATGCCGAACACACTGACGGTACGCCCGCCCTGCGCGAAAAGCTGATGGGGATCGAACTTCCGCCCATCGACAAGCCCAACGCCTCGCGCGAGGCAAGGGTCGGGGTCGAGATCCGCAACGCGCTGGCGTTCAAGCTCTACGGCACCGCGACTGGCATGCCGCCCACCCATCGGCTGGTGATCCGGTTCACCAGCAACCGTTCGTCACTGATGGTCGATCCGAACACCGCGCTACCGACCAGCGAGAACTATGGCATCGATGCGCAATACAATCTGATCGAGATCACTTCGAATAAATCGGTCATGACCGGCAGTACCTTCTCGCGCGTGTCCTATGATATGCCGGGCAGCCTCCAGCGCTTCGCCCGTACTCGCGCCTTCCGCGACGCCGAGGATCGCGCCGCCCAGGAAATCGCGGAACACATCCAGACCCGGCTGGCGTCATTCTTCGTCGCGGGAACCTGACCCGAGCGACATTCCGGGGGTGCGGAGCGCGAGCCCGGAGTTTCGAGATTCCCGGAAAGACGATTCCTAACTCCAAAGAGGTCCGGTCGTGGTCGCGCTTCGCGGAAAAGAAATCGACGCGTTTCTCGCCCGGCCCGATCCGGCTCGCCCGATCATTCTGCTTTATGGTCCTGATGCCGGCCTCGTGCGCGAGCGCGCCGAGGCGCTCCTGGCCTCCGCGGTTGACGACCCCAATGATCCGTTTTCGCTGGTGAGGCTCGATGGCGATGAGCTTTCGGCCGAGCCTTCGCGGCTGGTCGATGAGGCGATGACGGTGCCGCTGTTCGGCGGCCGGCGGGCGATCCGCGTCCGCGCCGGTTCACGCAGTTTCGCCAGCGGAATCGATACGCTGGCGGACAGCCCTCTGAAAGATTGCCGCATCGTGATCGAGGCCGGCGAGCTGCGCCCCGAATCGCCGCTACGCAAGGCCTGCGAGCGCGCCAGGACAGCGGTCGCGATTGGCTGCTATCCCGACGACGCGCGCGACCTTGCAAGATTGGTCGACGACGAATTGCGGGTCTCGAATTTACGCATCGCGCCGGACGCACGCGCGACCCTGGTTTCGTTGCTTGGCGGCGACCGCCAGGCCTCACGCAACGAACTGAGGAAGCTTGCGCTCTATGCGCACGGCAAGAGTGAGGTCACGCTCGACGATGTAATGGCGGTCGTGGCGGACGCTTCCGAGCTGAAGGTCGACCCGATCGTGGACGGCGCCTTCGCCGGCAAGCCGGAACTGGTCGAGACCGAGTTCGCCAAGGCGATGATCGCTGGCACCTATCCCGGAATGATTATTTCCGCGGCCCAGCGCCAGGCGGCGTGGCTGCACAAGTCGGCCCTCGCGGTAGCCGACGGAACCCAGATCGCGGCACTACTGGACAGCGGATTCCCGCGCCTGCACTTCTCGCGGAAGCCGAACGTCGAAACCGCGCTGCGCAATTTCAGCGTGGCAAGGCTGGCGCTGATTATCGATCAACTCGCGACCGCCGCGCTGGAGATGCGCAAGCAGGCGCCGCTGGCGGCCGTGATCGCGCAGCGCGCCCTGTTGTCGATCGCGGTGAATGCGAAGAGAAGGGGCTGAGAGAAGGGGCTGAGTGTCAACGCTTCCAGCGCCCCTGCGGGGTCAGGCGCCCTTGTCCAACCTGCGCACGATCTCGTCGAGTTGATCGAGGTCGCGGTAACGAACGTGCACGGTGCCGCCGGGATCGCGGTGGTCGATATTGACCGCGAGCCCGAGCGCGTCGCTGACGCGCTTCTCCAGCGCGACCGTATCGGGATCCTTCACCTTGCCGCCGCGCGCCTTCTGCGGTTTGCGAACCGGCACGCCCTCGACATGCGCGAGCGCCTCGGCCTGACGCACGTTGAGACCTTCCTCGACGATGCGCTTGGCGCTGGCGAGGGGATCGGGCACGCCGATCAGCGCGCGGGCGTGGCCGGCCGACAGCTGTCCGAGAGCGATATAGGCCTGCACCTCGGCCGGCAATTTCGTCAGCCGCATCATGTTGGCGACGTGGCTGCGGCTCTTGCCGACGATCTTAGCGATCTCGTCCTGGTTTCGTTTGAATTCGTTGGCGAGCGCGTGATAGCCCTGCGCCTCTTCCATGGCATTGAGATCTTCGCGCTGGACGTTTTCGATGATCGCGATCTCGAGCGCGTCGCTGTCGCTGACATCAACCGGCACGATCGGCACTTCATGCAGGCCCGCGCGCTGAGAGGCACGCCAGCGGCGCTCGCCGGCGATGATCTCGTAGCGGTCCTGCGCGCCCTTGATCGGACGCACCACGATCGGCTGGATCACGCCGTGCTGCCTGATCGAATCGGCGAGTTCGCCGAGTTCCGCATCGGCGAACTCGCGGCGCGGGTTGCGCGGATTGGGTTTGAGGAATTCGATCGGCACCTTGCGCTGCGCGCGTGGCCGGTCCAGATGCGCGGCCTCGCCACCGACATCTCCGATCAGACTTGCAAGACCGCGGCCCAGTCGCGAACGCGCTTCGTCGGCCATCGCTAGCTCCCTTGGATTCAACTCGAGCGCTCCTGTTTCACTTCGCTTTGCGGGTCATGGGGCAGGCGAGGGCGCTCTTAGTGCCCCGCGCACCGCCATCCCCGCGAAATCATGTCGGCGGGCACACCTGGCCTTGCCCGCCCGACGTGTCGTCGATCAATGCGTGCGGAGCTCCCGTTCGCGCTGGATCACTTCCGTCGCCAGCTTGAGATAGGCTTCGCTGCCGACGCATTTGAGGTCGTACACCAGCACCGGCTTGCCGTAGGACGGCGCCTCGGAGATCCGCACGTTGCGCGGGATCATGGTGTTGTAGACCTTGCTGCCCATGAACTGCCTGACATCGGCGACCACCTGGTTCGACAGATTGTTGCGCGCGTCGAACATGGTCAGCACGATGCCATGGATCGACAGATTGGGGTTGAGCGTGGTGCGCACCTGCTCCACGGTCTGCAGCAATTGCGACAGGCCTTCGAGTGCGAAGAACTCGCATTGCAGCGGCACCAGGATCGCGTCGGAAGCCGCCATCGCGTTGACGGTGAGAAGATTGAGCGACGGCGGACAATCGATCAGCACGTAGGTGTAATCTTCGGATTCCGGGGAGACGTTATTGTTCAGCGCGGCAATCGCATCGCGCAACCGGAAAGCCCGGCCCGGGGTCGATCCCAATTCGAGCTCCAGGCCTGACAGATCCATCGTCGATGAGGCGATATGCAGCCGCGGCACCGCGGTCGGCACCACCGCCTCGCGCAAGTTGGCTTCGCCGATCAAGACATCGTACGTCGAACAGTTGCGACTGCGGCGATCGATGCCGAGACCGGTAGAGGCGTTGCCCTGCGGATCGAGATCGACGATGAGGACGCGCTCGCCGATTGCCGCGAGCGCCGTGCCGAGATTGATCGCGGTGGTGGTCTTGCCGACGCCGCCCTTCTGGTTGGCCAGCGCCAGGATACGCGGATGGCTTTCCGACCTTGGTGCCTTATCCTCTTGATAAATATGATCAATTACGGTCATGCGCGGATACCATGGGCTTTGGCGGACGGGTTGCGACGTTCGATGCGATCAAACTCGACGATCCAGCCGTGTCCGCCGGTGCGGCTGGAATGCAGATGCGGGTTGATAATCCAATATTTAGCGGCTTCGGTCAATTCAGCCTCTACATCTTGGCCCTTGAGAAACATGGCTTTGGCACCCCGTTGCACCAGCGGTTCCGCGAAGCCGATGAGCTGGTTTAGCGGAGCCACCGCGCGGGCGGTGACGCAATCAACGGGGCCGGGGATTCTATCCACACTATCCCCGATGTCAGCCAGATGAACCGTGCCGCGAGAGTTGGTAACGCGCAGCGCCTCACGCAGGAAAGCGGCCTTCTTGGCGTTACGCTCGACCAAGTGGACCATCGTATCAGGCATGTCGGCGAGTGCACAGGCGAGTACCACGCCGGGAAAGCCCCCACCACTGCCGAAGTCGGCCCATATCTTCGCTGACGGCGCGATGGTCAGAAGCTGCAGCGAATCCGAGACGTGGCGGGTCCAGAGATTCGGAAGAGTCGATGGCGCCACGAGATTTGTCTTGGCCTGCCACTCCAGCAGTAAATCGAGAAACCGATCCAGCCGCGCCTCTGTTTCACGTGAAACAGGCGTCAGCGCCAGCGCCGCCGCCTTGTCGCCGGCGAGGATGGCAGATTTTGGCGCCCGAGCGTGCTTGGTCATATGCTGGATCGTCTCGACCGTTGCGAATCTCCGGAGGATGACGACGGACCTTGGGGTCTACCCTCGCGGCGCGCAAGAGCCGCATCCAAAGTCGACGTTGGAAAGATGCGGCCCGTTTCGTTTCACGTGAACTGATTGCCGGGCTGCGGCTGGCTGACTTGAAAGGTGCTCGCACGTTCCCGGCGCGTGCACGCCAGAACCGCAAGCGAGTTCGAGCTAGTTGTTGTCCGCACGGCGTTCGTGCTGGACGTAGAACAGCAGCATCCACATCACAAAAGCCTGCATGGACCGCTCCCATTCCGGTGGCAACAACGACACCAGTTCGGAGGCGATTAGTCCCCGGTATTCGACTTCGCCAATCGCCGCGCCATCACGCTGCCGGCATACCTCCAGGTAGCCTTTGCGCCGCGACCGAATCGAAAACGTAACTCCCTCACGGTGGAGTAAAAACGTATTTAGCGCGCTCTTCTCGGCCGTAGCGATCAGGTGTCCGGCATCGTCCCTGAACGCAAAAACATCTTTCCATCTCCAAGTCAGCAGCTTCGCCACTTGCTCCAGCAGCGTCATGGGCTTCCGCTCTGAAATGATGGAATAGCGTCGACCGCGGATCTCGACTCCGTCCCGGAGCGCTGAATACTCGATAAATCCGATCGGGTCATCGTCCTCAATCAAATCGTAAACAATGTGTCGTTCCAGCAGCGTCTTGCCCAGTCGTCGTTTTCCAACAAGCATGGGTCGTTGTCCTTGTGAGGGCGCATCGGCGTCCGTGTGTCTGACGACGGGAAACGGGGTCTGAGTACCTCAGGGTGATGTTGGGAGTTCCGGTCTGGCTCTTCTTTTGTTTCACGTGAAACGTCTACGCTATCGCTGCGGAAGTCTTCCGCCGCGCTTCCCTTCGCAGATAGGCTGCCAGAATGCCGAGCGCCGCCGGCGTCATTCCGTCGAGGCGGCCCGCCTGCCCGACTGTACGGGGGCGTGCGAATTCGAGCTTCGAACGGGCCTCATTGGAAAGTCCGGGCACCACGGCGTAGTCGATGTCGCCGAGAATCAGGCCCTCGTCGCGGCGGAAGGCTTCGACATCCGCCACCTGGCGCTTGAGATAGACGTCGTATTTTGCATCGATCTCGAGATGCACCACGATCCCTGGGTCAATGGCCGACAATTCCGGCCAGATGCCGCGTATCTCCGGCCAGCCGATCTCCGGATAGGCCAATAGTTCAAAAGCCGAGCGGCGCTGGCCATCCCTGTTGAGTGCCAGGCCATATCTCTGGGCTTCGTTGGGCGTCAGCGTCAGAGATTTGGCCAGCATCCTCGCGTCGTTGAGTGCGGCCATCTTGACCCCGTGGCGTCGCGAACGTGCTTCTCCACGCAGCCCAGCGCGATCCCCTTCTCCGTCAGCCGCTGATCGGCATTATCGGCCCGCAGCGTTAGTCGGTATTCGGCCCGCGACGTGAACATCCGATAGGGCTCGGTGATGCCACGGGTCACCAGATCGTCGATCATCACGCCGAGATAGCCATCAGCGCGATCGAACACGATGGGCTCGGCTCCGCCGGCGGCCAATGCGGCATTGAGACCCGCAACCAGCCCCTGCGCCGCCGCCTCTTCGTAGCCTGTCGTGCCGTTAATCTGTCCGGCCAGAAACAATCCGTGCAGACGCTTGGACTGCAAGGTCGGGTCGAGTTCGCGGGGGTCGACGTGGTCATACTCGATCGCATAGCCCGGCCGGACCATCCGTACCCGTTCCAGCCCTGGAATCGAAGCCAGGATTGCCAGTTGCACCTCTTCTGGCAGCGAGGTCGAGATGCCATTGGGATAGACCGTCGAGTCATCGAGCCCTTCGGGCTCCAGGAAGATCTGATGACCGTCGCGATCGCCAAACCGAACGATCTTGTCCTCGATCGAGGGACAATAGCGCGGTCCGGTACTCTTGATCTGCCCGGAATACATCGGCGAGCGATGGACATTGGCCCTGATCACTTCGTGGGTCGCCGACGTGGTGCGGGTGATGCCGCACTGGATCTGTGGCGTCGTGATCCGGTCGGTCATCACCGAAAATGGCTCTGGAGGATCGTCGCCGGGCTGCATCTCCACCGCCGACCAGTCGATCGTGGTGCCATCGAGCCGCGGTGGCGTGCCCGTCTTCAGCCGCCCCAGCATGAAGCCGGCGCGTTCGAATGATTTTGATAGGCCTAGGGTCGGCGCCTCGCCGACGCGGCCCGCTGGCCAGGTCTTCTCGCCAAGATGAATGAGGCCACGCAGGAAGGTGCCGGCCGTGATGACGACAGCGCCAGCGGAAAGTTCGCGGCCATTGACCAGTCGGATACCTATGACGCGGCCATCGGAGACGATCAGCTCGTCGGCCTCGCCCTCGATCGCACTGAGATTGGCTGTCTCGCGGATCGCGGCCTGCATCGCCACGGCATAGAGCTTGCGATCGGCCTGGGCGCGTGGACCGCGGACCGCCGGGCCCTTGCGCCGGTTAAGCATGCGAAACTGAATACCCGCCGCATCGGCGACGCGCCCCATCAAGCCGTCCAGCGCATCGACCTCGCGTACCAGATGACCCTTACCGAGTCCTCCGATGGCGGGGTTGCAGGACATCGCACCGACGGTCGCAAAGCGATGAGTGACGAGCGCTGTCCTGGCGCCCGCCCGCGCGGATACACTTGCGGCCTCACAGCCGGCATGACCTCCGCCGATGACGATGACGTCAAATGATTCTTGCCGGTTGATCATGGCGCGATGTTTATCGCGGGGCCGCAAGACCCGGAAGCAGTAAGTTCATCGCGAACGATGTTTCACGTGAAACAACCGCCGCTCCGCCGGCCGGCCAGCCTGGATGTTGTTTCACGTGAAACAGCTAGCGTCCTGACCGAAGCAATCCTATTTGCCGATGCAAAAATCACGAAAGACCACATCGAGGATATCCTCGACATCGACCCGGCCGAGCAACCGGCCCAGGCAACTGGCTGCCATTCGAAGATCCTCGGCGGCGAGTTCCTCGCCCTCCGAAATGACGTCCATGCTGCGCTGTAGCGAGGCCGCAGCCTGCTGCAGCAACTTGCGCTGCCGCTCACGCCCGATCAGGCCTCCTTCAGCCGAACCAAAATAGTTCTCTGCGAACGACACCAGGGCCCCGATCAGTTCGCCGATCCCGTCGCCCCTGCTCGCTGAAATCCGAAATTCCAAACCGCCCTGTCGCTGCCCAAGACCCGCGCTGCTGGTAGCTAGATCAATCTTGTTTCGCACTCTCCAAACCGGCGCATCGCCCCGGTGCTGATTTTCCTGGTGCTCCGGATCGCTCATCCACAACACCAGGTCGGCATCCGCGGCGCGCGCCCTAGCCCGGCGTACACCTTCCTGTTCGACGGGATCTTCGGTTTCGCGAATTCCCGCGGTGTCAATCACCGTCACTGGATAACCGTCGATATCGAGTTGGACCTCGATAATGTCGCGCGTGGTGCCGGCGTAAGGCGAGACGATCGCCACCTCCCGCCGCGCCAGCGCATTCATCAGCGTCGACTTGCCCACATTCGGAGGGCCTGCGATCGCAACCACCAGCCCTTCCCGCAGCCGTTCGCTTCGCCCCTGCGCCGCCAGCACTTGCTCGATCTCGCCGAGCAGCGTCCCGATCTTCGCCAGCGCCGGCGCGATCAGCTCCGCCGGCACGTCGCCCTCATCGGAGAAATCAACTCCTGCCTCAATCAAAGCGGAGGCTTCGATGATCTGCGCCCGCCAATCGCGCGCCCTGTCGCCAAGCACGCCTTTCAACTGACGCAGCGCCTGGCGGCGTTGCCGCTCGGTGTCGGCATGGATCAGGTCATCGAGGCCTTCCGCTTCGGTAAGGTCGAGCTTGCCGTTCTCGAACGCGCGGCGGGTAAATTCGCCCGGCTCCGCCGCGCGGATATTCTCAAAATCTGAAAGCGCCGCGAACAACGCCGCCAGCACCGCTCTTCCGCCATGGACATGAACTTCGGCGACGTCCTCTCCGGTCGCACTCGCCGGCCCCGGAAACCAAAGGACCACCGCATCGTCGATCGGCTGCCGGTTCGCGTCGCGCAAAAGGACGCGCGTCGCCAACCGCGGCGCCGGCATCTTGCCCGCCAGCGAGCTAAGCACGGTCCCGGACTCGGGCCCCGATACTCGCACCACGGCAATCGCGCTCGGCAGCCGACCCGATGAAAGCGCAAAAATGGTCTGCTCGCGTGGATCCATCGCCTATTTGCGCCCGCGCCCCAAAAAAAGGCCAACGCAATTTCCGTTGGCCCAGATTGCCGCGGAGGTGCCGATGCCGGAGAATGCTGCAGTCGTCACTGCAACATGCCCGCAGCAATTTGTTGCGGAAGCGGGGTGTGGTTTCGCGAGCATCATGCGATACCATTTAATCAATAGCAAAATCATATACTTAGTTAATGCCTCGGGAAAGCCGCGGATCTTTTCAAGCTGAATTTATGGTGCAGCAAAGGCTGCACCATGGAATGCGCATGAAAAAGGGACCCCTCCTCGCAAAGGGGCCCCTCTCCAAAATCATTGAGACAGCTCAGGTATTCATCGACTCGAAGAATTCCGCGTTGTTCTTCGTGTTGCGCAACTTGTCGAGCAGGAAGTCGATCCCGTCCATCGTGCCCATCGGATTGAGGATCCGGCGCAGCACATACATCTTCTTCAGGACCTGCGGATCGGTGATCAACTCCTCCTTGCGCGTGCCCGAGCGCGAAATGTCAATCGCCGGGAAGGTGCGCTTGTCCGAAACCTTGCGATCGAGGATCAGTTCGGAATTGCCGGTACCCTTGAATTCTTCAAAAATCACTTCGTCCATCCGGCTGCCGGTATCGACCAGCGCTGTCGCGATGATGGTGAGCGAACCGCCCTCCTCGATGTTGCGGGCGGCACCGAAAAAGCGCTTTGGCCGCTGCAGCGCATTGGCGTCGACGCCGCCGGTCAGCACTTTGCCGGACGATGGCACCACGGTGTTGTAGGCGCGCCCTAGCCGCGTAATCGAGTCCAGGAGGATCACGACGTCGCGGCCATGCTCGACCAGACGCTTGGCCTTCTCGATCACCATCTCGGCGACCTGGACGTGCCGCACTGCCGGTTCGTCAAAGGTGGAAGAGACAACCTCGCCCTTCACCGAACGCTGCATGTCCGTGACTTCTTCAGGACGCTCGTCGATCAGGAGCACGATCAGGTAGCACTCCGGATGATTGGCCGTGATCGAATGGGCGATGTTCTGCATCAGCACGGTTTTACCGGTCCGCGGCGGCGCCACGATCAATGCGCGCTGGCCCTTGCCGATCGGGGCGACGATGTCGATAACCCTTGCAGAAAGGTCTTTTCTGGTGGGGTCCTCGAGTTCAAGCCGGAAGCGCTGATCGGGAAACAGCGGCGTCAGGTTGTCGAAATTGACCTTGTGTTTCGACTTTTCCGGGTCTTCGAAATTCAGCGTGTTGACCTTCAACAGCGCGAAATAACGTTCGCCCTCCTTCGGGCTGCGAATGTGGCCTTCGATGGTGTCGCCGGTACGAAGCCCAAAGCGGCGAATCTGCGAGGGCGAGACATAGATATCATCCGGTCCCGGCAGATAATTGGCATCCGGCGAGCGCAAGAATCCGAAGCCGTCGGAGAGAACCTCGACGACGCCTTCCCCGATAATGTCGGTTTCCTGGATCGCAAGTTGCTTGAGAATGGCGAACATCAGCTCCTGCTTGCGCATGGTGCTCGCGTTTTCGACCCCTTTCTCTTCCGCGAACGAGACGAGCTCAGCTGGCGTTTGGGCTTTGAGGTCTTGAAGTTTCATTTCCCGCATTGGGGTGGTCCTGTGGAATAACTTGGAGGGGATTGCGAGGTGGCTCTTTAAGAAAATGCGGACGTAAGATCAGGAAGAGTCCGCAGGTCTGAGCAAGGAAGGCGCCGGAGAGGCTTCAAACCTGATGCGATGGCCGGTCTAACCAAGGAAACCGGAACACAACCACATCCGCCTGCGTTGGGTGGGATTTCAGCAATATAGAAAATCGCCCGGCTTTCCGCAAGCAGCCAGCGGCCAAGATGTGAACAGCACCAGCCGTCAAAACGGCTTCACCACCACCAGGATCACGATCCCGATCATCAACAGCGTTGGTACCTCATTGATAACCCGGTAGAATTTCTCGCTTCTGGTATTCCGGTCGGCCGCGAAGTCCTTGACATAACGGGCGAAAACGCCGTGGACGCCGGACAGCACCATGACCAGCAGCAGCTTGGCGTGAAACCAACTCGCCGAAAACAGATGACCGGACCAAGCCAGGTAAAGTCCCGCCAGCCATGTCACCGTCATTGCCGGGTTGATGATGGCCTTCAGCAGCCGACGTTCCATCACTTTGAACGTTTCGGACTGCTTCGACCCTGCCTCTGCTCCGCAATGATAAACGAACAGCCGTGGCAAATAGAGCATGCCGGCCATCCACGAGATGACGGCGATCACATGCAGCGCCTTGATCCACTCGAGCATCGGGAAGCCTCACTCGCCAACGAACGCCAAATTCGCTCTCGCCAGCATCGGATCAGCCGAGTTGATCTCGACGTTGCCAAGGATATTACCTAGCGCGGAACGGAGACATATCCGCAAGCAGGCCTTTTCTAAAACAATAATTTTAGAATCTTAGGTTTGAGTCTAAGTAGCGGTGGATTGCGACCGCGCAAAGGTTTCCCGCAATTGCCCTAGGCTTATTCACATCCGTCAACAATTCTTGCTACACGTCCGCTGATCCGAATAAGGGTACTCGCATCAAGCGCTTGCGC
The DNA here is from genome assembly GCA_963823115.1 of uncultured Alphaproteobacteria bacterium. GTDB lineage: Bacteria > Pseudomonadota > Alphaproteobacteria > Rhizobiales > Xanthobacteraceae > Bradyrhizobium. The sequence continues at coordinate 119,397 of CAWGKJ010000007.1, forward strand.
TGATCTACAAGCCGTCTATGAAGAGACAAGTCCACATAATCCCACTATCGTTCCCGCCAGCAAGGGGACTTATCCTTGCCCTGAGGCCTGTGAAGAAAAAGCCGGGTTATCCCTGATCCAGGACCCGCGCCCAATTCTCTCAGGTAAGGTCCACAAGAATTCACAGGATATACAGGGGTCCGCGTGCCCACGACCGGCAGCTATTTTCATCTTCACCTGGTGTCCGATTCGACCGGCGAAACCTTGATCACGGTCGCGCGCGCGGTGGTTGCCCAATACGCGAACGTGACGCCGGTCGAGCATGTCTATCCGTTGGTGCGCAGCCAGAAGCAGCTCGATCGCGTGCTCGACGAAATCGAGGAGGCGCCCGGTATCGTGCTTTTTACTTTGTTGGAAAAGGATCTCGTCGGACGGCTGGAAGCCAAGTGCAAGGAAATCAATATTCCGAGCCTTTCGATCATCGGTCCCGTGATGCAGCTTTTCCACGCCTATCTCGGAGCCCCGACCACGGGACGCGTTGGCGCACAGCACACCCTTAATGCGGATTACTTCAAGCGTATCGATGCGCTGAATTATACGATGATGCATGATGACGGCCAGCATGTCGAAGGACTGGAAGAGGCCGATGTGGTTCTAGTTGGCGTGTCCCGCACCTCGAAGACGCCAACCTCGATCTATCTCGCCAACCGCGGCATCCGCACCGCGAATGTGCCGCTGGTACCGGGCATCGCGGTGCCGCATCAGCTGGAGACGCTGAAGAAGCCGCTGGTGGTGAGCCTGCATGCAACGCCGGAGCGGCTGATCCAGGTCCGGCAAAATCGACTGCTCAGTATGGGCGCCAACCCCACTAATGATGATTATATCGATCGACAGGCAGTCGCAGACGAAGTCGCATTCGCACGGCGATTAAGCGCAAAATTCAATTGGGCGCAGCTCGATGTGACGCGGCGGTCGATTGAAGAAACCGCCGCCGCCGTGATGAAACTGTTCACGGACAGGCAACGGCAACGGGTTGCGGAATGACGCTTTGGCGTGGAGAATTTCCGTTGATCCTGGCGTCGCAGAGCCGCGCCCGGCAGGCGTTGCTGGCCAACGCCGGCATCGAATTCGAAGCCGTTCCGGCCGATATCGACGAACGCGCCAGGCAGCAAAGTTCTGGTCTTTCGGCGCCTGGCGACATCGCCGCCCTGCTGGCGCGCCAGAAAGCGCTCTCGGTGTCGAGGCACCAGCCTGGCAAATTCATCATCGGCGCGGACCAGACTTTGGCGTTGGGGACACGGCTTTTCAGTAAGCCGGCCGGCCGCACGCAGGCGGCGGAGCAATTGCGTGAACTCGCTGGAAAGAGCCATCAACTGCACTCCGCCGTTGCCGTCGTAACCGATGGCAAGATATTGTTCGAAGCCGCGACGATCGCGCAGATGACCATGCGGCGGTTGGGCGGGGCCGAAATCGAAGCCTATCTGGCCGAGGCCGGGGAAGCCGTTACGTCAAGCGTCGGCGCCTATCAGCTGGAAGGGCTCGGTGTCCATTTGTTCGAACGCATCGAAGGCGATCATTTCACCATCCTCGGTTTGCCGCTATTACAACTGCTTGCGTTTCTGCGCAGCGAGCGGCTGCTCGCTGTGTAAGAGAATTCCCGACAAGGCGGCCAATGGCGATAGCTAGATGATAATCCTTGGACTGACCGGTTCGATCGGCATGGGGAAATCGACCACCGCCAAGCTGTTTGCTGAGGCCAGCGTTCCCGTCTACGACGCCGATGCCACCGTTCACAGATTATATGAAGGCGAGGCGGCGCCTGCCATCGAGGCCGCATTTCCAGGCACGACCGTCGACGGCAAGGTCGATCGCACCCGTCTGTCGGCTCGCGTGGTGCATGACCCCGCGGCGATGAAGCAGCTCGAGCAGATCGTTCATCCGATGCTCGGCGCTTCCCGTCAAAGGTTCCTGGCTGAAGCCGAGCGATCCGGCGCGTCGGTTGCCGTGGTCGATGTGCCTCTATTGTTCGAGACCGGCGGCGAGAAGCGCGTCGATGCCGTGGTGGTGGTCACGACGTCACCGGAAATTCAACGCGAGCAAATCCTGGCGCGCGACAACATGACCAGCGAAAAGCTCGACGCCATTCTGGCGCGGCAATTGCCCGATGCCGAAAAGCGCAAGCGCGCCGATTTCGTGGTGGATACTTCGCACGGGCTCGATCCCGTGCGCGCCCAAATCCGGGACATTCTGGCCGAGGCTGCTAGGATGCCGCAGCGACGATCCTGATTCGTCAATCTCAGCGGGTATAGCTGATGCGCGAAATCGTTCTCGATACCGAAACCACGGGTCTCGATCCCCTAAGGGGCGACCGGCTGGTTGAAATCGGCTGCGTCGAGATATTCAACCGCATGCCGACCGGCCAGATCTTTCACCGGCACCTCAATCCCGAGCGCGACATGCCGGCGGAAGCATTCGCAGTACACGGTCTCTCCAGCGAGTTCCTTGCCGACAAACCGCTGTTCGCCCATGTGGTCGACGAATTTCTCGCGTTCATTGCCGACGCGCCGCTGGTCATCCACAACGCCTCGTTCGACGCCAGCTTCATCAACGCCGAGCTTGACCGCATCCAGCGACCGCCGATCCCGCGCGACCGGCTGGTCGACACGCTGTTGCTGGCACGGCGCAAGCATCCGGGCGTGTCGAACCGTCTCGACGATCTCTGCTCGCGCTATGCGATCGACAATTCCCGCCGCACCAAACACGGCGCCTTGCTGGACGCTGAGCTTCTGGCCGAGGTCTATATCGATCTGATCGGAGCCCGGCAGTCGCAATTGATCCTGGCGGCCGAGACCCGCGATTCGCGCGGCGGCGGACACGGTGAAACGCCGCGGCGGCAGCGCGAGGTGCCGTTGGCGCCGCGCGTCACTGACGCCGATCGCGCGGCGCACCGGTCCTTTATCGCCACGCTTGGCGACAAGCCGATCTGGAGCGATTTCTTGGGCGTTTAGCTCGGTTTGACCTGCGCGGCCTCGGCTGCGGCCTGCCGTTCCAGGTTCTGGCGATACAGCCCGACGAAATCCACGGGATCCAGCATCAGAGGCGGGAAACCGCCGTCGCGCACCGAAGTTGCGATGATTTCGCGCGCAAACGGGAACAATAGCCGCGGGCACTCGATCATGACCAGCGGATGCAGGTTTTCCTTCGGCACATTCACGATGCGAAATACGCCGGCATAGGCCAAATCGAAGCTGAACATCACCTTGCCGGCGTTTTCCGCTTTGCCCTCGACCGAAAGCGTCACTTCATATTCGTTTTCGGAGATATTGTTGGCGCTGACGTTGATCTGGATATTGATCGCCGGCTGCTGCTGTTGCGGCGCCAGTGAGGCCGGCGCGTTCGGATTTTCGAACGACAAGTCCTTGGTGTACTGCGCCATCACGTTAAGCTGGGGAGGGGGGGCCGCTTCGGGAGGCGCGCCGTTGCCGTTGGTCATGGAAGTCTCTCCTGGAGCGTTTTCAAGCGGGCGGCGACTGATTTTGCGTCAGAATCCGCGCACGTGAAGTGCGAAAATGCCGATATCGGGGCGAGTGGCTATCATAGCCCCGCCTCGTTCCACAAGGATGACAATCGCGCCAGGTCCGCCTGGCCACGGCCTGAGGCGCCGGACGGCACGCCAAATACCGGTCATCGGCACTCGGCGTACACCCTAAATTGTTGAAAATGCGCGATTTTCAGGAACGATCGGGGTTTCCCCCTGTGTTGAAAACGCGCTATAATTTGTTTTCAGGCAAACCGACGAGGGCGTCAGGCTTGGCCTATTTCCATAGGCATGGGGTTTTATGCCAAAAAGCGCCATTGGCCGGGCCAAGTTTCGTGCCTACATGTTGTTGACCCATCCATGATGTAATCTCTGCTGTTCCCCAAGGGAGCGCTTTACCGCCGGGCCCGTTGCCGGCGTGAGAACCAGAAAGCGAACGCGACGTGGATATTTACACCATCATCTTCCTGGCGCTGGCGGTCTTCATTTTCCTGCGCCTGCGCAATGTCCTCGGACAGCGCACCGGAAACGAACGGCCGCCCTTTGAGCACCCTGCGCGCAATGTGGTGCAGGGCGCGCAGGAGAACAATGTGGTTCCTATGCCTGGTGCGGTGATCGATCAGGCGCCGCTGGCGCCCACGGCAGACGTCGTGCCGCCGACCGATCGGTGGAAAGGTCTGGCCGAGCCCGGCACTCCGATCGCGCACGGGCTCGATGCCATTGCCGCGCAGGATTCCTCGTTCGACCCGCGACATTTCATCTCAGGCGCGCGCAGCGCTTATGAGATGATCGTGCTTGCGTTCGCCAACGGCGACCGCCGCGCCCTGAAGGATCTGTTGTCATCCGAGGTCTATGACAGCTTCGAGAGCGCGATCAAGGATCGCGAGAAGCGCGAGCAGAAGACCGAAACCCGCTTCGTATCGATCGACAAGGCCGAACTTGTGGGTGCGGAAGCGCGGGATCGGGCGGCGCAGCTGACGGTTCGGTTCGTGTCGCAGATGATCTCGGTCACCCGCGACAAGGCCGGCACGATCGTGGACGGCAGTCCGGATAAGGTCGCCGATATTACCGATGTTTGGACATTCGCCCGTGACACCACTTCACGCGATCCGAACTGGAAGCTGGTTGGCACGGGAAGCGCTAGCTAACGCGCAAGGCTTCAGGCGACGGGCCGCCGCGTTTTGTGCCATCGTCGTCGTGTTGTCGCTGGCTCCGTTTGTCGCGATGGCCGCGCATACATCGCATCCTGCGGGTACCGCACATATCCCGCATACCGAGCCCAGACATCTGCCATACCCTCGTCTCGAGTGGCCGATCGAGATCAGCGGCAGCCAATATGCGCCGGTGGCGTGGGCCGATATCTCGGGCTGGAGCGAGGACGATCATCTGCAGGCCTACAAGGCGTTTCGCCTGAGCTGCAAGCCGATATCTGCGCAGCAAAAGCCCCCCGCCAACTCCAAGGCCTTGGGCACCTCGTTACGCGATCCCTGCCGTGCTGCCAGAGCCAAAGACATTTCCGATGGCGCCAGGGCCAAGGCGTTCTTTGAAGAACATTTTCTGCCCGTGCGGATCTCCCGGCTCGGGGAAGACGACGGCTTCGTCACCGGCTACTATGAGCCGGTGATCGACGGCTCGCGGACCCAGACCGACATCTACACCGTGCCGGTCTATCGCCGCCCATCGAACCTGTTCGTCCGCGGCTTCAAACAGGACGCCGTTGGCCTGCCCAACAAGGGGCAGGTCTTTCGCAAGATCGGCCGTCGCAAGCTCGTGCCCTATTACGACCGGGCCGAGATCGAGGACGGTGCGATCGCCGGCCGAGGCCTCGAAATCTGCTGGCTCAAGAATCAGACGGATTTGCTGTTCGCGCAGATCCAGGGCTCGGCGCGGGTCCGGCTCGAGGACGGCTCGACCGTCCGCATCAATTATGATGCGCATAACGGTTATCCCTACACGGCGGTCGGCCGCATCCTGATCGACCGCGGCATCATCCCGAAAGAGCAGATGTCGATGCAGAAGATCAGGGAATGGATGGAGCAAAATCCCGACGGCGCCAGCGAATTGCGGCGGCAAAACCGCGCCTACGTATTCTTCCGCGAGGTATCGCTCTCCGACAAGGAGGAAGCGGTGGGCGCGCAGGGCGTGCCGCTGACGCCGGGCCGCTCGATCGCGGTCGACAAGGCGCTGCACGTCTACGGCACCCCGTTCTTTATCGAGGGCGAGCTGCCGATCGAATCGGAGCAATCGAAGACGCCGTTTCGCCGGCTGATGATCGCGCAGGACACGGGGTCTGCGATAACGGGGCCGGCGCGCGCCGATCTCTATTTCGGCGCCGGCGCTGATGCGGGAAAGGTGTCCGGCCGGCTCCGGCACAGCATGCGGTTCGTCATGCTGGTGCCGAAGAGCCTCGATCCAACGGCGCGCGGCCGCAAGATGCCGGTGCCGGATGCGCGGCCGTCGGAGAAAATCGCCAAGCTGTTTCCGCAGGTTGACCCGATGAAGGATTCTTCCAGGGCGGCGGAGGCGGCGAAGAACACGGCGGTCACGCCGGCGCAACCTGCAGCGGCCACGGCGCAGACTTCCAGCCCTCAAACGACAGCCGCCAGGGTGCCGCTGCCGGAGCCCCGCCCGAACATTCAACCGAACCGGGACGAATATCGCGCCCGTCGCTACCATCACTATCGCCGCGGCCAATGAAACGCTTTCCGATCCCGGAGTTGCCGGCGCCGGCTCGCCGCAACCGCAGCCTGAGCGAGGAAGAGCGCGCGCTGTGGGAGAGCGTGGCGAAACAGACAAAGCCGCTGCGGAAAAAGCCGCGGGCCGCAAGGCCGCCGACTGATTCGCGCGTTGCGGACGTGCCGGCCGCTGCGAAAGCCACCGAATTATCGAAGCCGGTCCCATCAGCCAAAGCCCAGCGAGCGCCCAAGCCGGAGGCGCCGGCAGCTCCGCCGCTCGCGCCGCTCGGACGCCGCGAGCGCGCGCAATTGTCGCGCGGAAGGAAGGAGATCGATGCCCGGCTCGATCTGCACGGCATGACCCAGACGCGCGCTCATCGTGCGCTGTTTGGCTTCCTGCAGCGCGCTCACAGCGACGGCCTGACCTTCGTGCTGGTCATCACCGGCAAGGGCAAAATGGGAGCGGAATTGGAACGCGGCGTGCTGCGCCGCCAGGTTCCGCAATGGCTCAGCTTGCCGGAATTCCGCTCGCTGGTGGTCGGCTTCGAGGAAGCCCATGTCGGCCATGGCGGAGAGGGCGCGCTTTACGTGCGTATCAGGCGGGCGAAAGTCTGAGAGATTATTTCAGAAGGGTCTGACGATCCCGACGCGCGGGATCAGCGTCACGATCCAGCCGAGTATGGCGGTCTTTCGTTCATCCCCTGAAATCAGTGGCACGGCCCGCGAGGTTGGCAGGGTCTTGACCGCATGCAAGATCAGGAACATGCAGACCGCCCAATTCGAAATCCACCGCGAATAGTCGAACACCATCGCGAACATGATCAGATAGGCCGCGCTCACGATCACAATCGCGGCAATGACGATGCGGCGGTGGAGCTCATTTGAAAGCGCGCGGATCATATCGGCAAAATATCGCGTGAGCGGGGCGTGCAGCCAGATCAGCAGCGCGAACACGGGAAGGCCCAGAAGATTGGAAGGCAACCGCTGCCAGGTATCCGAGATCTCCCTGGAAAGCGGCTGATACCAGATGTAGCTGAAACTCAGGAGATTGGTTCGGTTGGGGTCGGCCACGCGGCTCTGCAGGTAGCGGACGAACTCGGCCTCGGGCACCGCCATCGTTCCCAGGAATTGCGCCGACAAGAACAACAGCCCGACGCAGAGCGCCGCGGCAATACCCACGATCACATTTTGCCGGTCAAAACCCTGCACCAGATAGTAACGTAGCACCACGATGACCGCGATGGTCGGCACGTACATCAGCAGATGGATGTGGTGGATCAGGATCAGGATTATCGAAGCCAGCGCGGCAAGCAGCACGAAAGCAAGGGAACGCGCCGGCAGCAGCAGCAGGCAGATCGCCAGCGCGCATCCGTAAATATCGAAATGCCCGAGGGTGTACATGAAGTTCTTCAGAAAGAATGGCGAGCCGGCCATGAACACGAACAGCGGCATGTGCTGATCGTCGAATCCGAAGGTCCGCCGAAACAACTTTATGAATAGACCGAGCGTGATCAGCCAGACGGTGCCGGAGAGCGCGAATACCAGCCACACCGGTATCTTGGAAAAGAACAGCGATACCGCGGCGCCAATCAGCGCGCGCTTGGTAAAGCCGAAATGATAGTCGACCAGGAGATGGATGTAGGGGACGTAGGGCGGAAGAGTGATCTTGTACAGCAACACCCCGATCAATACGGCGACGTTGACGGCAAGCATCGACCGCCAGGGGGTTTCCCGCACACGCAAACCAAAATTCATCGTCGTCCCGGCCAAGCCAACGAGTCGCGCGAATGCGCCCCCGATGATAAACTCCGCGCGAGCCGGGACCCAACCACCGGCTTGCGTCTTTGCGAAAGCGGCGGCCGCTATCTGATCCAGTAACGGCCAAGGTGATCATGGGTCCCTGCTTTCGCAGGGACGGCGATCTTAGCCGCAAAACCTACAAAATAAACCGGCTCAGATCCGCGTTCTTGGCGAGGTCGCCGACGTGCTTCTGCACGTATTCAGCGTCGATCTGGATGGTCTCGCCGTTGCGGTCGGGGGCAGCGAAGGAAATCTCGTCGAGCACGCGCTCCATCACGGTCTGCAGTCGCCGGGCGCCGATATTCTCCACCGTGGAGTTGACGGCGACCGCAACGTCGGCGAGCGCGTCGATGGCGTCGTCGGTAATATCCAGCGTCACGCCTTCGGTCCGCAAAAGTGCGACATATTGCTTGATAAGCGAAGCCTCGGGCTCGGTCAGGATGCGGCGCATGTCGTCGCGGGTCAGTGCCGACAGCTCGACCCGGATTGGCAGGCGGCCCTGCAACTCCGGCAGCAGATCCGATGGCTTGGCAATATGGAACGCACCCGACGCGATGAACAGGATATGGTCGGTCTTGACCGCGCCGTGCTTGGTCGAGACCGTGGTGCCTTCGATCAGCGGCAAGAGGTCGCGCTGCACGCCTTCGCGCGAGACGTCGCCGCCGCCGCTTCGGCCTTCGCGCACGCAGATCTTGTCGATCTCGTCGAGGAATACGATGCCATTATTCTCGACCGCATTGATCGCTTCCTGCACCAGCTGATCGTTGTCCAGCAGCTTATCGGACTCTTCGTTGACGAGAAGCTCGTGGGAATCCTCAACCGTCAGGCGACGGGTCTTGCTGCGGCCACCCATCTTGCCGAAGATATCGCCGATCGAGATCGCGCCCATCTGCGCGCCCGGCATGCCGGGAATCTCGAACAATGGCATGCCGCCCGAGGATTGCGTCTCTATCTCGATTTCCTTATCGTTGAGTTCGCCCGCGCGCAGTTTCTTGCGGAATGAATCGCGCGTCGCGGCGCTGGAGTTGGGTCCGACCAGCGCATCGAGCACGCGGTCCTCGGCGGCGAGCTGGGCTCTGGCCTGCACGTCCTTGCGCTTGCGCTCGCGAACTTGTGCGATCGCAATTTCGACGAGGTCGCGGATGATCTGTTCGACGTCGCGGCCGACATAGCCGACCTCGGTGAATTTGGTGGCTTCGACCTTGATGAACGGCGCGCCGGCCAGTTTCGCCAGCCGTCGCGCGATCTCGGTCTTGCCGACCCCGGTCGGCCCGATCATCAGGATATTTTTCGGCAGCACTTCCTCGCGCAAGGAGCCGGTGAGCTGCAGCCGCCGCCAGCGGTTGCGCAGCGCGATGGAGACCGCGCGCTTGGCGTCGGTCTGCCCGACGATGAAGCGGTCGAGTTCGGAAACGATTTCACGAGGGGAAAAGTCGGTCATAGGTCCTAGCTAGGTTCTAAATGCGGGGAGGGCAAGCGGCGCTAGAGGATAGGCGGTCCCGCCTGCCAGTGCCTTATCGCCTCAAAGGGGTGGATCAGCATGATGACGTTCAGAGTGAGATTATCGCGAATGTGAAGTCCGACCAGAATCTCGAAGGCCAGCGCCAGCACGATCGTCCATGTAACCGGGAGCCTTCTTGCCAGCAGGAAGCCTCCGATCATGAACAGCGTGTCAGACACCGAATTGATAATGCTGTCGCCGTAATAGTCGAGCGACATCGTGCCGGTGCGGTACCGCTCGATGATCCAGTTGGAATTTTCAACTACCTCCCAACCGCCCTCCACCACCATCGCGACGATCAGGCGGCCAGGCCACGCAAGGCGCGGCAGCGCGAGCCAGGTCGCAGCGTAGAACAGGAAGCCGTGAATGACATGCGAGAACGAGTACCAGTCGCTGATATGCTGCGAGTTCTCCGAACTCTGCACCACGCCATGCCAGAGCTTCACATAGCCGCAGGTGCAGATAGGGACCCGCCCCATCGCGAACAGGATCGACGCCTGAAGCGCGATCAGGCTGGCTGCGATCAACAGCCAATACCACGCCGAAAATCTGGTAGCCGGCGATGCGTTAGGTTCAAGCGTCATCGATTGCGGACCATCGGCGAAATCAGGGCGGACATCGGGAGAAAGATGTAATCCGGTGCATCGATCAACCGCTCGGCAGCGTTTCGATGGTCACGTTGCGGTTGGTATAGACGCAGATATCGGCGGCAATATCGAGCGCTCGCCGCACGATGGTTTCGGCATCCTTGTCGGAATCGGTCAAAGCGCGGGCGGCAGCCAGAGCGTAGTTGCCGCCGGACCCGATCGCCATCACGCCGGCTTCCGGCTCCAGAACGTCGCCGGTGCCGGTCAGGACCAGCGAAACGTCCTTGTCGGCGACGATCATCATGGCCTCCAGCCGCCGCAGGTAGCGGTCGGTGCGCCAGTCCTTGGCGAGTTCGACCGCAGCGCGCGTCAGTTGTCCCGGATATTGCTCGAGCTTGCTTTCCAGCCGCTCAAACAGCGTGAAGGCGTCGGCGGTAGCCCCGGCAAAGCCGCCGATGACGTCGCCCTTGCCGAGTTTGCGGACCTTTTTGGCATTGGATTTGATGACGGTCTGGCCGATCGAGACCTGGCCGTCGCCGCCGATCACCACCTTGCCGCCCTTGCGGACCGTCAAAATGGTGGTGCCGTGCCAGACCGGCAACTGGGATTGTGATGCTTGCATGGAGGATCCTCGCGTTCGGGCAGATTTAGGGACTGGGAAGCGGGGTTACAATCTCGGCATTCCGGTCACCATAGGCGGAAGTCGAGCCTCTGAAGGGCCATCCCGCAGTAGCGAAGGCGGGATGAGCCTGTTAAAAGGGCGCGTTTTCGGCCGACGGGTCGGCCAAGGGAAAGCAGATTTCATGCGCAGCGCCACCATCAAGCGCAAGACCAAAGAGACCGATATCGAGGTGACGGTGAAGCTCGATGGAACGGGCGTCTCCAGCGTCGCGACCGGCATCGGCTTCTTCGACCATATGCTCGACCTGCTGGCCCGGCATTCCCGCATCGACATGTCGATAAAGGCGGTGGGCGACCTTCATATCGACCATCACCACACCACGGAAGATGTCGGTATCGCGCTCGGCCAGGCGGTAAAGCAGGCGCTCGGCTCCATGGCGGGCATTACTCGTTACGCCTCCATCCATATGCCGATGGACGAGACGCTGTCGCGGGTTGTGATCGACATTTCCGGCCGGCCAGTCCTGGTTTTCAAGGTGGAGTTTCCGCGCGACAAGGTGGGCACCTTCGACACCGAGCTGGTTCGCGAATGGTTCAATGCGTTCGCGATCAATGCCGGCGTGACTTTGCATGTGGAAACCCTATATGGCGAGAATAGCCATCATATCGCCGAATCCTGCTTTAAGGGTTTGGCAAGGGCCCTGCGCGCGGCAGTCGCGATCGACCCACGAGCCGCGGGTGAAGTGCCGTCCACCAAGGGCCAGCTCGGCGGCTGACTTCTTGTTCTCTGCGGAGAGGTTCGATGCCGGTTTACACAGTACACGCTCCCACAGCGAGCAGCGCTGCCATCGCGGCGACCGACAAGTTCACCTTCGTTCGCGACGGATTTCATTTCTGGGCCGCGCTGTTGAGCGTGGTGTGGCTTGCTTGGCATCGGCTGTGGCTGGCGCTGGTCGGCTGGATCGTCCTGGTGGGGGCAGTCCACTTTGCCATGGTGCGGCTCGGTGTCGGCAGTAGCACGGTCTTTCTCGTAGGCGTATTGGTTGCGCTGCTGCTGGGCTTTGAAGCGGCGAGCCTGGAGCGTTGGACCTTGTCGCGGCGCAATTGGCGCCAGCTCGACATCGTCGTGGCCGACGACGAAGAGGCGGCGGAACGCCGCTTTTTCGATCGCTGGACGGCCCGGCAGCGCGCGCTCAGCAACGATCAGATGGCGGTCGACCGCGGCGGTCCGCCGCCGACATGGGATATTCCGGGCCAGCCGTTTTCGAAGCCGCCGCCGGTGCCGCAAGACGAGATCATCGGATTGTTTCCGGAACCGGGGGTATCGCGGTGAGCGTTGCGATCATCGACTACGGCTCCGGCAATCTGCACTCTGCCGCCAAGGCGTTCGAGCGCGCGACGCGGAGCATGGAAAATCCGGAAAAAATCGTCGTGACCCGCGATCCCGAGGTGGTGTACCGCGCCGATCGCATTGTGCTGCCGGGCGTCGGCGCCTTCGCCGATTGCCGCAGGGGTCTCGACGCGGTCGACGGCATGATCGAGGCGATGACGGAGGCCGTGCGCAACAAGGCGCGGCCGTTCTTCGGCATCTGCGTCGGCATGCAGTTGATGGCGACCCGCGGCAAGGAGCATGTCACCACGGATGGATTCAACTGGATCGCCGGCGACGTCGAAAAGATCTCGCCGCGGGAGGAGAATCTAAAAATCCCCCATATGGGCTGGAACACGCTCGATCCGATCCGCGAGCATCCGGTGCTCGAGCGCCTGCCGTTGGGACCGAAGGGCCGCCACGCCTATTTCGTGCATTCCTACCACCTCAACGCGACCAATGAGGCGGACGTGCTGGCGCGCGCCGATTACGGCGGGCCGGTGACGGCGATGGTCGGCAAGGACACCGCGATCGGCACCCAGTTTCACCCGGAGAAGAGCCAGCGTTTCGGTCTGGCGCTGATTTCGAATTTCCTGAAGTGGAAGCCGTGATCCTTTTTCCCGCGATCGACCTGAAGAACGGCCAATGCGTGCGCCTCGAACAGGGCGACATGGCGCGCGCGACCGTGTTCAATCTCGATCCGGCGGCGCAGGCGCGCGCCTTCGCTGCGCAAGGGTTCGAGTACCTGCACGTGGTCGATCTCGACGGCGCCTTTGCCGGCAGGCCGATGAACGCGCTCGCGGTCGAGGCGATGCTGAAAGCGGTCGTCATGCCGGTACAGCTCGGCGGTGGCATCCGCGATCTCAGGACCGTCGAGGCATGGCTCGACAAGGGTATTGCGCGGGTGATCATCGGCACCGCGGCGGTGCGCGATCCCGAGCTTGTAAGGGGGGCGGCGAAAAGGTTCCCCGGCCGCGTTGCGGTGGGTCTCGATGCGCGCGACGGCAAGGTCGCGGTCGAAGGCTGGGCGGAGACCTCGCAGGTGACCGCGCTCGAGATCGCGCAGCGGTTCGAGGATGCCGGCGTCGCGGCTATCGTCTTCACCGACATCGCACGCGATGGGCTCTTGAAGGGCCTCAATCTCGACGCCACCATTGCGCTCGCCGAAAGCATTTCCATACCCGTCGTCGCTTCGGGGGGGCTGGCCTCGATCGAAGACGTGAAAGCGCTGCTTGCGCCGCGCGCCAAGAAACTGGCCGGAGCGATCGCCGGGCGCGCGCTATACGACGGCCGCCTCGATCCCGCCGTCGCATTGGCGTTGATCCGCAGCGCGCGCGCCGCGGCCTAGGAGTCTTCGAAAATGTTCAAGGTGCGCGTCATTCCCTGTCTCGACGTCAAGGACGGGCGGGTCGTCAAGGGCGTCAATTTCGTCAATCTGCGCGATGCCGGCGATCCCGTGGAAGCGGCTATCGCCTATGACGGCGCCGGTGCCGACGAACTGTGCTTTCTCGACATAACGGCCACGCACGAAAATCGCGGTATCATGCTCGATGTGGTCCGGCGTACGGCGGAAGCCTGTTTCATGCCGCTGACGGTGGGCGGCGGGGTACGCACCGTCGACGATATCCGGACCCTGCTGCGGTCGGGCGCCGACAAGGTTTCGATCAACAGCGCGGCCGTCAGCCGCCGCGAATTCGTCAAGGAAGCCGCCGAAAAATTCGGCGATCAGTGCATCGTGGTGGCGATCGACGCCAAGCGCGTCAGGCGCGGCGGCGGATCGGATCGCTGGGAAATCTTCACCCATGGCGGCCGCAATTCGACCGGGATCGACGCCATCGAATACGCCCAGGAAGTGGTTTCGCTCGGCGCCGGTGAAATCCTGCTGACTTCGATGGACCGCGACGGCACACGGCAAGGCTTCGACATCCCGCTGACGAGCGCGATCGCGGACAGCGTGCCGGTTCCCGTCATCGCGTCGGGTGGCGTGGGCAATTTGGATCACCTGGTCGACGGCATCCGCGAGGGGCACGCGACCGCAGTGCTGGCGGCGTCGATTTTCCACTTCGGGGAATTTACTATACGCGAAGCCAAGGACCATATGGCGCGCGCCGGGCTGCCGATGCGGCTTGATCCTTGACGACTCTCCGTCACAAAAGTGCTAAATGCCTGGAGGGGTGGCGCCTGGCCTTTCCGGGCGCGCGTTTGAGTTGAGCTGATGCCGCGTTTCACGATCCACGATCTCGCCGCCACCATCGATGCCCGCGCGGCGTCGGGAGGAGAGGCGTCCTACACGCGCAAGCTGCTCGACAAGGGCGCGGAGCACTGTGCCAAGAAACTAGGCGAAGAGGCGGTGGAAACCGTCATAGCTGCGGTCGAGAACGATCGCGACCACCTGATCGCCGAAAGCGCGGACCTGCTGTTTCATCTGCTGGTGCTTCTGAAGTCGCGCGGTGTGAGGCTTGAGGACGTCGAGGCGGCACTGGCGCAGCGCACGAGCATGTCCGGACTGGAAGAAAAGGCGTCGCGCAAGCGCGACTAGGGCAAACCGGCGTTCGGGCCAGATCATGTCCCGAAGTCAAAGCTGAGGCGGCGTCATGGATATTCGGGCCCCGGAACAACAGTACAATCCCTACCGGCTATTCTCCCGGGAGCAATGGGCGCATCTTCGCGACGACACGCCGATGACGCTGGAGCCGGGCGAGTTCGATCGCCTGCGTTCGCTGCACGACCGCCTCGATCTCAAGGAGGTCGAGGAAATCTATCTGCCGCTGTCGCGGCTGTTGTCGATCTATGTCGACGCCACGCAGCGGCTGTATTACGCGCAGCGCCAGTTCCTCGGCATCCAGGACCGCAAGATGCCCTACATTATCGGCGTCGCCGGATCGGTGGCGGCCGGCAAATCGACCACCGCCCGCGTGCTGCAGGCGCTGCTGGCGCGCTGGTCGCCGCGGCCGAAGGTCGATCTGGTGACGACCGACGGTTTCCTGTTTCCCAACGCCGTGCTCGAGCGGCAGGGCCTGATGCAGAAGAAGGGCTTTCCCGAAAGCTACGATCTGCCGACGCTGTTGTCGTTCCTGAGCGACATCAAGGCCGGGCGGCGGACGGTGCGCGCGCCGGTCTATTCGCATCTGACCTACGACATCGTGCCGAACGAATGGATCGAGATCGATCAGCCGGACATCCTGATCGTCGAGGGCGTCAACGTCCTGCAGACCGGCCGGCTGCCGCGCGATGGCAAGGCGGTGCCCGTGGTTTCCGACTTCTTCGATTTCTCGGTCTATATGGACGCCGACGAGCCGGTGCTGCGGCAATGGTACGTCAAACGCTTCCTGGCGCTGCGGGACACGGCGTTCCACGACCCGCGATCTTACTTTCATCGTTATGCACCGCTGAACGACGAGGAAGCCACCGCGACCGCGCTGGCGATCTGGGAGCGCACCAACCTCGCCAATCTCGAGGACAACATCTTGCCGACCAGGCCGCGCGCGACGCTGATCCTGAAAAAGGGCGCCGATCATGTGGTTGAAACGGTGGCGCTGCGGCGGCTCTAGATTTTATGCCGCATGGCGCGAGGCGTCGACGCCGAAATGATCGATGTAGCGGGCATTGATGGCGGAGACCGGCATCACGATCAGCACATCCGTGGTGCCGAACTGGTGGTCGATGACGGCGCCATCGCCGATATAGGCCCCGAGCCGCAAATATCCCTTTATCAGCGGCGGCAGCTCATGCAGCGCGGCCTTCGGGTTGATGGCTCCCTTTGCCATCCGGTTCATCTCGATCCGGCGTGAGGGATGCGCGGCCGCGCGCCAGCCTTCCGGGGCCCGCGCGTAGTGGTGCAGGAACGACAGCGGCAAGGCCAGCCGGTCGGGATCGGTACCCTCGAAACTGGCGCAACCGATCATGACGTCAAGCCGGTGCTGGCGGACATAGGTCCAGATCCCGTGCCACAGCAATTCGACGGTGCGCTTGTTGCGATAGCGCGGCAGCACGCAGGATCGTCCAAGCTCGAGAAAACGCAAATCGGCGTGGCGATCAATCAGCCCGGCGATATCGAATTCATCCTCGGTGTAGAACCCGCCGTGGCTTTCAGCCACATCCTGGCGCAGCAGGCGGTAAGTGCCGACCACCGGCTGCTTGCCGCTGATCGAAGGTTTGGTGGCGTGATCGATCACCAGCAGATGGTCGCAGATCTTGTCGAACGCATCCTTGTCGCGGCGCGCCAGCAGCGTCGCCGCGTCGGCGATCGCGGTGCCGTCCTTGTAGAACACGCGATAGCGCAGCTTCTGGGCGCGCTTGACCTCGCGCTTGCCCTCGGCGAGCCGCACTTCGAGCGCCCCGAGCCTGCCGAGCGTGGCCGGCAAAGCCGGAACAGATCGCAGCGGCCGGATGACGCCAGCCGGGGAGGGCTGCGGCTTGAACCAGGTCATCGCCGTCTGCGCTGCGGTCCCGACATTCTCCGGCCGCAGCATCTCGATCAGGCGCAACGTCGATCGCGCCAATTCGCCGTTGTGCATGAACATCCTCGCGACCGCAGGTGTCCCGAATCGAATCGGTGCGGCCTTCGCGGATCAGAAATCACGCCCGTTCAACAGCCATGTGACGCCGCGATTGCCGGCGTGTGACAGGCTGGCCGATCGTCACTGCAACGAGACCTCCGGTTCAGGCGGCAAGATGTTGTGAGGCGGCGAGACCGGCCAGCGCCTCGGCGAGCTTTTCGCGATCGAGCGGCTTGATCAGGAATCCATCCATGCCGGCCTCGAAACAGGCGTAGCGGTCTTCCACCAGCGTATTGGCCGTGAGTGCCAGGATCGGCGTCTGGCCGCCGGGCTGGCCGGCTTCAAGGCGACGGATGCGTTTGGTGGTTTCGATGCCGTCGAGTTGCGGCATCTGGAGGTCCATCAGGACGAGATCGTAAGGCGTGCCGGCGGCTTTGGCCGACAGCCATGATTCCAACGCCTCTTCGCCATTGGTGGTGATGACGGCGCGATGGCCGAGGCGGGTCAGGAGCGAACGCATCAAGAGCGCGTTGATCTCGTTGTCTTCGGCGACCAGAATCGAAAGCCCGCGTGCCGGCGCGCTCGCCGGCGCCTCGGCTGCGGCGGGTGCCTCGATCAGGGCATCGCCGGCAAGATCGGGCGCCAGCACCTCCGGCGCCGTCGTCAGCCGGGCCGCCAATGAGGCCGCACGCAGCGGCTTGATCAGGTAGCCGGTGAACGCGGAGCAGGCGACATGCTGCAGCTCGTGGCGCGCGGCCGGCGTGAACATGACGATGCGCTGCGTCGCGTGCGCGCGCGCGGCCTCGCCCAGCAGCGCGACGTCGCCGGCGCCCAGCGCGCGGTCGATCAGCACGGCGTGCCAGGTCCGTTCCGGCAGCAACGCCCGCGCCACCGCGATATCGGAAACGATGCAGGTGTGGCCGCCCCAGCGTTGCAGCCGCCGGGCGACCAGCGTGGCCTCGATGCTCTGCGGCGCGACCACCATGATCGACTGGCCCGCCAGGTCCGGCGCGGCAAACTTCTGTGCGCGGCCGTCGCCGTCGGCGGCGGGAAGCGGAACCGAAACCTCGAACGTCGAACCGGCGCCGGGCGCGCTTTCGAGCGTGATGCGGCCGCCCATTCGCTTGACGATGCGCTCGGAGATGCTGAGGCCGAGCCCGGTGCCGCCATAGCTGCGCGCGATGCGCTCGTCGGCCTGCTCGAACTCGTGGAAGATGCGGGCCTGGGCCTCGGGCGCGATGCCGATGCCGGTGTCGCGCACCAGGAAGCTGACTTCGTTGGGCCAGATGCCCGGCTCGACAATCAGCGCGACGCCGCCGGCCGAGGTGAACTTGATGGCGTTGCCGGCGAGATTGAGCAGCACCTGCCGCAGCCGCGCCGAATCTCCGACCACCTCCATCGGCAGCCGCTCGTCGACATAGGCCGCGATCTCGAGCTTTTTCGCCTGCGCCCGCGGCGCCAGCAACTCGGTGATGTCCTCGATCAAGGCGGCCAGCGCGAACGGGCGCTGCTCGAGGTCGATCTTGCCGGCCTCGATCTTGGAGTAATCCAGCAGTTCCTCGATCAGCGACAGCAGCGCGTCGCCCGAGGTTTTCACCGCTCTCGCGTAGGTCATCTGCTCCGGCGTCAGCGAGGTGTCCAGCAGCAGCCCGCTCATGCCGATGATGCCGTTCAGGGGGTTGCGGATCTCGTGGCTGGCCATCGCCAGGAAGCGCGACTTGGCGCGGTTGGCGGCGTCGGCCTGATCGCGCGCCTCGGCCAGCGCGCGTTCGGTCTCAGTGCGGTCGGTGACGTCGCGGCCAACGCATTGCATCTCCGAAGGCGCGCCCGCATCCGATCGAACCAGGCCCTCGCGCCAGGCGATCCACCGCGGTCCGAGCGGACCGGCGATCTTCTGGTCGTGAATTCGTGTGCCGTTCGGTTCCAGCGCGGCGTCGCCCTGCTCGACCACGGTCAGCGTGAAGGTGCTGCCGATCAGCTTGCTGCGCGGTTGCTGCGCCAGTTCGCAATAGGCGTCGTTGACGAAGGTGATGGCGCCTGTCGCGTCGCGCAGCACGATCAGGTCGCCCTGCGATTCGAACAGGCTGCGGGCCCGCTGCTCGGCTTCCTGCAATTCCCAATTGCGGTCGGCCAGCGCTTCGTTGTGGAGCGCGACCTTGCGGAATTTCTGCCGCATCATGCGCAGCCGGAAGCTCAGGGCAGCGAGCGCCACGCAGGCGAGTGCGAACAGGAAGCTGGCGCCGATCGCGAAGGCGTGCGGGTCGTAGCCGGAATTCTCGGACCGGCTTCCCGCGATGAAGCCGTAGGCGCTGCCGAAAGCGGCGGAGAAGACAAAGAACGAGCGGACGGTGAAGACGAGCCACGGATGACGGCGCGAGAAACGGCGTATGCCCAACTTGATCCGGAAAACCCGCCCCATCGCCGATCACCCTGAGTTTGCCGTGAGGATCGCGAATTGCTCTTCGCGAATCATATTTCGAAGCGCGCGACTCGCGCCGTTTGCCTTGGGGAAGACGATGCGGCGGCGACCTTGCGAAGTGCTTGAAGCCGGCCGCTTCGCGGCGCCCGCATGACAACAGGGTTAAGGCGTGGTTAAGGCGAAAAACTCAGAGCGCGGCGGCTTGCAACCGGCGATGTCCACTGCCGGCGCCGACGACGAGCGCGGCCGCGTCGCGCGCGGTGAAGGCCTTCGATCGCACGAAAATCCGGTAGTCGGCGGGGCCGCTGGGCGAGAGATAGATCAAGGGTGCTGCGCCCGCGGCAGTGGCGGAGATGGCCACCAGCCGTGTGGCGGCGGTGGCCTCGCAGACCCCGGCGTCGGGCGTATCGACATCGTCGATGACCACGAAATCGGCGGCCTCGGCGCTGTCGGACAACTGGACCCGCACGGTCGCCAGCGCCGGATCGTCGGTGAAGGAGACATGAAGGTCGGCGCGCCACGGCAGCTCGGCGATCTCGACCGAGGCCTCGCCGACGGCGATGCAGGGGTGCGGGCCGGGCATCAGCCCGCCGCGCGCGAATACGGCGGCCACCAACAGGGGAACGGCCGAAGCCAGAATCTTGAAACGCAACATGACGCACACTCGCTCGCCGATAAGCGCTCCAATACGCGAGGCTTATGGTTGGCAGAGCGTAAACAAAACTCGTTACCGGCGGGTTGACGCGCTCCATGTCGGGCCTGTGCACGGCGGGAACGACGTGAAGATTACGACCCTCACCATCACGCCGTGCCTTATCGGCTAGAGCGCTGGCATCGGATACCTTCCGCAAACTATCAGCGCCGGTGGTTATGGGTCCCTGCGTTCGCAGGGACGACGGGATACTGATTCAACTTTCAAACAGCCAAGCTTCGAATTGTTGGCCGTCATTGCGAGCTAACGGGTCGCGCGAATGCGCGCCCGATGACAGGCTCCGCGAAGCAATCCATGGAGCAATAACAAAGAAAGAGTGGATTGCTTCGTCGCTCCCGCCTTCGCTCGTCGAGCTACGGCGGACAAGTTGTTCCTCGCAATCTCTCACCGTCGTCCCGCGGACGCAGGGACCCCCGCGTGAGCGCTTGCGCTCATCGCGACGCCGTGCCTTATCGGTAAGAGCGCTGGCATCGGATACCTTCTGCAAACAATCACCGCCGGTGGTTATGGGTCCCTGCGTTCGCAGGGACGACGGGATACTGATTCAATCTTCAAACAACGCGTGTTCGCTGACACGCCTTCGTGATCTCGCGGCGCATTTCGCCCGAGGCTTGCGTGAACGTTTCGCTCTCTGAAATTCAGAGGGCGCAGGGAATGCCGGACGCTCGGCGCGTCCGCGTGCGTAGTGTAGAAAGCGCACGCGTTAGTCACCACGGTCACGCCGGAAACGTCCGGCATTCCCCGCGCAATGGTTTTAACGGTTTCCTTCGTGCTCTCCCCAGCGACCGGGCTCTTTTGCCACTGTCATCCGCGAAACTGCTTCCGCCAACTTGACGCCAGCGTCGGGGCGTCAGGACCACACGACTTCGCCGTCCGCGAGCAGGCATCGTCGTCAGCGTGCCGCCGCGTCCACCGCATCCCGTGCCCAACGTCCGTGACGTTCGCGAAACGCCCCTGAACGGGACGGGACGGCAGCGGATATAGAAGTGATTTGGGGGTGCGGCGAAGCGGATTCTTTTTCGCAGCAGGACTGGACAGGGCAAAAATCGGCGGGCGAGGTGATTTGCCCATCAGGCCGCGCGCCTGACATCCTCGGCCAGCGCGCGATACGACAACGCTTCGGCGAGCGTGCGGGCGACGCGCAGCACGCGATGATAACCGCGTGCCGAAAGCCGCATGGTCTCGGAGGCCTCGCGCAGCAGTTTTTGGCCTTGCTGGTCCGGTTGCGCGATCGTTTCCAGCAGCGAAGCGGAGGCTTCCGCGTTGGTTCGGACATGCGGCAGTCCGGCCGCCGCGTAACGCGCTAGCTGGATGTCGCGCGCCGCGGCGACGCGCGCGGCCACTTCGGCCGAGCCTTCCGCCGGCGGCGGCAGGATCAGGTCGGCGGCGGTCACCGCGGGGACCTCGATCCGCAAGTCGATGCGATCCATCAGCGGGCCCGAGATACGCGTCTGATAGTCGGACGTGCAGCGGTCGATCCGGCCGCGCTTGCAGGAAAACCCGGGCTCATAGGCGTGGCCGCAGCGGCAGGGATTCATCGCCGCCACCAGCATGAAGCGCGCGGGATAGGTGACGCGGTGATTGGCGCGGGAAACCGAGACCTCGCCGTTTTCGATCGGCTGGCGCAGCAAATCCAGCACGCGCGGATCGAACTCCGGCAATTCGTCGAGGAACAGCACGCCCTGATGCGCCAGCGAGATTTCGCCGGGCCGGGCGCGCATGCCGCCGCCGGTCAAGGCCGCCATGCTGGCGGAATGATGCGGGCTGCGGAACGGCCGCCGCGCGGTGAGCGCGCCGTCGCGGATTTCGCCGGCGACGGAAGCGATCATGGACACTTCGAGCAACTCGGAGGGCGACAGCGGCGGCAGCATCGAGGGCAGCCGCGCCGCCAGCATCGACTTGCCGGCGCCTGGCGAGCCCATCATCAGCAGATGATGTCCGCCCGCCGAGAGCGACCGCGTGCTCAATTCATCTTGGAGGCCGCGACCGGATCGGTTTGCTGCTGCTCGAGCATCTTCAGCGCGGCATCGAGTCCGTTGCGCAAAATGGTGGCGGCGGCCGCGCTGCACCGCAATCGTCCGGTCGATATGAATTTGATCTCGGTAGAGCCGTCCGGCTTCGGAGCGAGAATGCGGGTGGCGAGCTCCACCTCGACCGCGCCGTTCATGGTGCCGTAGGCGCCGACGATGTCGAAGTAGACGAGCGGCGCCAGGGCTCCGGTGTCCTCGTAGACGAGGCCGGCTGGCGGTTTGGCGGTTTCTGGATCGGCCAAGCGGGGCACTCCTGTGATTTGAGCTGGATGACGTTACGCCGTTTCCAGTTCGGGGGCCTCATCCTTCGAGATGGCGCGGGGCCAGTGAAACGAGGCCGTTCAAACCGTCATTGCGACGGTCTTAACCGCCCCGCTTCTTCTCGATCACGTCCCAGATCATCGCCGCGATATCCGGTCCGCCGAGGCGCGCAATGGCGCGAATGCCGGTCGGCGAGGTGACGTTGATCTCGGTGAGATTGCCGTCGATGACGTCGATGCCGACGAACAACAATCCGCGCTCGCGCAACGCCGGTCCGAGCGTCGCACAGATTTCACACTCGCGCGGGGTGAGGTCGGTGGCTTGCGCAGCACCCCCGCGCACCATGTTGGAGCGCAGGTCGTCCGGGGCCGGCACGCGGTTGACGGCGCCGGCGAACTCGCCGTCGACCAGGATGATGCGCTTGTCGCCGTGTTTGACCTCGGGAAGAAAGCGCTGGATCACCCAGGGTTCCCTGAAGGTGACGGAGAACATGTCGAACAGCGAACCGAAGTTCATGTCCTGCGGCATGACGCGAAATACCGCAGCACCCCCATGGCCGTGCAGCGGCTTCATCACCACGGCGCCATGCTCGTTGCGGAAGGCGTTGATCTCGTCGAGGTCGCGCGAAATCAGCGTCGGCGGCATCAGCTGCGGGAAATCCATCACGAAGATCTTTTCCGGCGCGTTGCGCACGCTGGCCGGGTCGTTCACGACCAGCGTCTTGGGGTGAATGCGCTCGAGAAAATGCGTCGAGGTGATGTAGGCGAGATCGAACGGCGGGTCCTGCCGCAGCAGGATGACGTCGAAGGCCGCGAGCGCCTCCCGGCGCGGCTCGCCCAGGGTGAAATGGTCGCCGGCCGTGTCGCGCACGGTGAGCTTTTGAACCGGCGCGACCAGCTCCTCTCCCTTCAGCGAGAGCTTGTCCGGGGTGTAATAGGAAAGCCCGTGGCCGCGCTTCTGCGCTTCCAGCAGCAGCGCGAAGGTCAAATCGCCCGCGATGTTGATGCGCGCGATGGGATCCATCTGGACAGCGACGTTCAATTTCATGGGCGGGTCCGCAGGTTGTTCGGTGGGATGGAGTTCTAAAGCATTTTCAGAGTCCGGGGCTTCATCCTTCGAGACGCATCGCTTTGCGATGCTCCTCAGGATGAGGTCTTCCACGGTCCTCATGGTGAGGAGCGCGGCAACGCCGCGCGTCTCGAACCATGTGGTTATTGGGATAGGTGATGACAATTCAAGTCATTCGGGAAGCGCTCTAGGTGCTGGCGTCGAAGGCCGCCAACAGATGGCGCGGCAACCGCCGCGGTGCAATCAGCATGGCATCGAAACGGAGTTCGAATTCGGCATGTTCGGGATGCGCCATCAGCCAGGCTTGGGCTGCCGCGATGATGCGCGCCTGCTGGCGCGGCGTCACCGCCCAGGCGGCTTCATCTAAGCTGGCGCGGGCCTTGACCTCGATGAACGCGAGCAGGCTGCGGCGCCGCGCCACGATGTCGATCTCGCCATAGGGCGTGCGAAAACGCCGTGCGAGAATGCGATAGCCTCTTGCCATCAGCCAAGCGGCGGCGCGGCTTTCCGCCGAAAGGCCGGTGCGAAACGCGGCGACGCGCGCAGGCGAGGCTGACTTTGCGAGCCTTTCGGGCGGCGCGGCTTCGTCAGTCTTCGCCATCGCCGCCTCCCGCGCTCGCTTGCGTTTTGGTTTCTTTGGCGAGCTCGAGCGCGCGGGCGTAGATCTCGCGGCGCGGCCGGCCAGACAGCTCGACCGCATGCGCGACCGCGTCCTTGACGCTGTCGCGCTGAAGCGAAGCTCGCAACAGGTCGTCCAGGTCACTTTCGGCCATCGTTTGCGCGCCCGCCGCGGGCGGACCGATCACCAGCACGAATTCGCCGCGCGTCTCCAGCGTGCCGGCCGCTCGCGCCAGCTCGGAGACCGGCGCGCGCCTGACCTCTTCATGCATCTTCGTCATCTCGCGGCAGATGGCGGCATCGCGCGCGCCCATGACGGCGGCGAGATCGGCCAGCGTGTCCTGCACGCGGTTGCCGGATTCGAACATCACCAGCGTGGCGTCGATCCGCGCCAGCTCGGCCAGCCGCGCCCGGCGCGCGGTCTCTTTTGGCGGCAGAAACCCCTCGAAGAAAAACCGGTCGGTGGGGAGCGCCGCCACCGACAGCGCTGACAGTACCGACGACGGTCCCGGCAACGCGATCACGGGATAACCGGCGGCACAGACCTCGCGCACCAGCTTGAAACCGGGGTCGGAAATCAGCGGCGTTCCGGCATCCGACACCAGGGCGATGGACGCGCCCTGCGCCAGCTTTTCCAGAATCTTCGGCCGCGCCAGCGCGGCGTTGTGCTCGTGGTAGGGCTTGAGCTGCGCCGATATCGCATAGCGCTCGGTCAGCCGGCGGGTGATGCGGGTGTCTTCGCAGGCGATGATGTCGACGCCGGCCAGCGTTTCCAGGGCCCGCAAGGTAATGTCGCCGAGATTGCCGATCGGCGTCGCCACCAGATGAAGCCCGGGAACCGCCTTCGGCGCGGTCAGGATGTGGCCGCCGACGGCAAAGGTGCGGGTCGCGGGTTCCGCCAAGCCATCAGTTCTATTTGTGTGGGCAGGTTTTGCGCGCATAATGGCCAATCTAGAGGGAACGCAGCACTTACGCCACGACGCTGCGTGCAAGGAAATACGGGGCCGCGCCACGGCGAGGGAACGGCGGCCCACAACTTTTGCCCGCGGTTGGCGGCCATAATCCTTTTGTTTTGGTTAACTATTCGCCGACAATATGCCTGAATCCGCTCTCCTGATCGTTGGGAGCGGGAGGTTCTGGCCGATTTTGGTCGGCCAAGAGAAGAGATGCGATGGTGGGGTCGTTCAAACCCAAATCTGCGCCTTCGAAGTCTGCGCCGTCAGGGCCCGAGCCTTCCGAGTCTCGGCCGTCCGGAGCAACCCGGCGAACGGCGGTTGGCCTGATCCTCGGCGCGCCCCTGCTCGGCGCCTGCGCCAGCGTGCAGCAGAATCTTGGCCAGTTTTCCAATCCATTCAGCTCGCAGCCCGAGGCCGGCCCCGCGGGACCGCCGCAGCAGCCGCTCGCCGTCGGCACCGGGCAGGTCAAGGTCGGATTGATCCTGCCGCTGTCGGCCGCGGGCAATGCCGGCGTCGCGGCGCTATCGATGAAGAACGCCGCCGAGATGGCGCTGGCGGAATTCCAGAACCCCAATATCCAGCTTCTGATCAAGGACGACGGCGGCAACGCGCAAGGCGCGAGCCAGGGAACGCAGCAGGCGCTCGACGAGGGCGCCGAGATCATTCTCGGTCCGCTGTTTGCGCAGTCGGTGCCGGCGACGGCGCAACTGACGCGCGCGCGCAGCGTATCGGTCATCGCGTTCTCGACCAATTCGAGCGTGGCGGGACGCGGCGTCTATCTCTTGAGCTTCCTGCCCGAGTCCGACGTCAACCGGATCGTCGAGTATTCGGCCAGCATCGGCAAGCGGTCCTTCGCCGCCCTGCTGCCGGATAACGCCTACGGCAACGTGGTCGAGGCCGCGTTCAAGCAGGCGGTGGGCCGACGAGGCGGCCGCGTCGTCGCGTTCGAAAAATACGGCGCCGACCGCGCCACCCCGGCGCGGACCGTGGCGCAGGCGCTGGGCCAGGCGGACGCACTGTTCATCGCCGACGACGGCAATTCGGTTGTCAGCGTCGCCGACGCGCTGACCGCGGCCGGGGCGAACCTGAAGAACATCCAGTTGCTCGGCACCGGCCTGTGGGACAATCCGCGCGTGTTCGCGAGCCCCGCCTTGCAGGGCGGGCTCTATGCCGCGCCGGATCCTGCCGGCTTCCGCAGTTTCTCGGCCCGCTACCGCGCCAAATTCGGCGCCGAGCCGGTGCGCACCGCGACGCTCGCCTATGACGCGGTGGCCCTTGTCGCGGCATTGGCGCGAACGCAAGGGCCGCAACGTTTCGCGCCTGACACGCTGACCAATCCGTCCGGGTTTGCCGGCATCGACGGCCTGTTTCGCTTCCGCGCCGATGGCACCAACGAGCGCGGTCTCGCGGTGATGCGGGTGGGATCGGGCGGCGGCACGCCGGTCGCCGGCTCGCCGAAGAGTTTTGGCGCGTAGCCGTCGTCGTTCCCGCGAACGCGGGAACCCATATCCACCGGTGTTCGTCTTAAGGGAGGCGTCAGCGACACCGCGTTATCGATAGATCACGCGGTATGGGTCCCTGCGTTCGCAGGGACGACAGAAGCTACGCCGCCAGATCGGCGACCACGGCATCGAGCACCGGAAATCCGGCCTGGGTGACCCGCAGCCGCCCGCTGGCATCGACGGATATCGCGCCTTCTTCGCGCAGTATCGCAATGCGGCGGGGATCGAGCGCGCGGCCCGACAGCTCGGCATAGCGGCCGGGATCGATGCCTTCGGCGAGCCGCAATCCCATCAGCAGAAATTCATCGGCGCGCTCTTCGCTGTTGAGGAGATCGTCGGTGACGACGCCGTGGCCGTTGGCCTCGACCCGCATCAGCCAGGCCTCGGGGCGTTTTTCGGTCGCGACCGCGTGCCTGACGCCGTCGATATCGAGCCGCCCATGCGCGCCCGGCCCAATGCCGGCATATTCCTCGCCGCGCCAGTACACCAGATTGTGCCGGCATTCCGCGCCGGGCCGCGCGTGGTTGGAAATCTCGTAAGCCGGCAGGCCGTGCTGTCCGCAAACCTCCTGCGTCATGTCAAACAGCGCGCGCGCGGTCGCCTCGTCCGGCGTCTTCAGTTTGCCCGCGGCATGAAGCCCAAAGAACGGCGTGTCCTCCTCGATCGTCAGTTGATACAGCGACAGATGTTCGGCGGCTTCCGCGATCGCGCGTTTCAGTTCCTCCGCCCACATCCGGGGCGTCTGATCGGGACGGGCGTAGATCAGATCGAACGAATAGCGCTCGAACGCGCCGCGGGCGATCGCCACCGCGTCGAGCGCTTCGCGCGCGGTGTGCATGCGGCCCAGCGCCTTCAGCGACGCGTCGTCCAGCGCCTGCACGCCGAGCGATACCCGGTTGACGCCGGCGGCGCGATAGCCGGCAAAGCGCGCGGCCTCGACGCTGGTCGGGTTGGCTTCTAGCGTGACTTCGACATCGCGCGCCACGTTCCAGTGCCTGCCGATCGCATCCAGGATGGCGCCGACGGTCTGCGGCCGCATCAGGGACGGCGTGCCGCCGCCGAGGAAAATCGACGATACCTGCCGGCCGGGCGTGCGCGCGGCGGTGGTCTCGATCTCGCGCGCGAACGCGCGCGCAAATCGTTCTTCGTCGATCCCGGCATGCCGGACATGGCTGTTGAAATCGCAATACGGGCATTTCGACAGGCAAAACGGCCAGTGCACGTAAACGCCGAAGGCTGCCGACGGACTAGTCAAGGCAGATCTCCGCCAGCTTGACGAAGGCGCGGGCGCGGTGCGACAGCCCGAGCCCCAGCGGCGGCAGGCCGTGCTTCTCGATGGGGGTCATTTCGCCGAAGGTGCGCGTGTGTCCGTCGGGCAGGAACATCGGATCGTAGCCGAAGCCGGCGGTTCCGCGCGGCGGCCACACCAGCGTTCCGTCGGCGCGCGCCTCGACTTCCTCGAGATGACCGTCGGGCCAGGCGACGCATAAAGCGGAAACGAAATGCGCCGTTCGTTGCGAGGGTTGGGTCGCGCCGCGCTCCCTTAGCAGGCGTTCGATCCGGGTCATCGCCGCGGCAAAGTCCTTGTCCGGGCCGGCCCAGCGCGCCGACAGAATTCCGGGCGCGCCGTCGAGCGCGTCGACCACCAGTCCGGAATCGTCGGCGAAGGCCGGCAGCTGCGCGGCCTTTGCCGCGGCGGCCGCCTTGATCCGGGCATTGGTGCGAAAGCTGTCGCCGGTCTCGTCGGGCTCGCCGAGGCCGAGTTCGCCCGCCGAGACAGCCTCGACGCCGTGTGGTGCCAGCAACTCGCGCATCTCGGCGAGCTTGCCGGGATTGTGGGTCGCGATTACGAGCTTGCCTGTGATACGGCGGTGCATGTGCCTCTAAAATCTACGCGCGATCCGGAATCACGCCACGGCCATCTTCTGCAAGTCCACCAGCCGCGTCACGCCTTTGCGCGCCAGCGCCATCAGCGCGAGAAACTCATCTTGCGTGAACGGCGTCTTTTCCGCCGTGCCCTGCACCTCGATGATGCGTCCGTCGCCGGTCATGACAAAATTGGCGTCGGTCTCGGCTTCCGAATCCTCGGCGTAGTCGAGGTCGAGCACCGGCGTGCCGTTATAGATGCCGCACGAGATCGCGGCGACGTTGTCGCGCAGCACGTTGGTCTTCAGCATGTTGCGGGCCTTCATCCAGCCGATGCAGTCGGCGAGCGCGACCCAGGCGCCGGTGATCGAGGCGGTGCGGGTGCCGCCGTCGGCCTGCAGCACGTCGCAGTCGACGGTAATCTGGCGCTCGCCCAACGCTTCAAGATCGACGGTGGCGCGCAGCGAGCGGCCGATCAGGCGCTGGATTTCGACGGTGCGGCCGTTTTGCTTGCCGGCGGAAGCCTCGCGGCGGGTGCGTTCCAGCGTCGCCCGCGGCAGCATGCCGTATTCGGCCGTGACCCAGCCGCGGCCCTGGCCCTTGAGCCATGGCGGTAGCCGCTCCTCGAGCGTGGCCGTGACCAGCACATGGGTGTCGCCGAATTTGACCATGCAGGAACCCTCGGCATATTTGACCACGCCGCGTTCCAGCGACACGGCGCGCAGTTCATCCGGCGCACGGCGGCTTGGACGCATGGAAATCCTCCAGAAATTCGGCAAAACACGATGTCTGGCGGTGCTTGTAGGTGCGGGAGGGGTCAGCGGCAAGGCTTTTGGCATCCCTGACGGGACGAATGCCCGCTTGTAACCTCCCCCCGAGAGAGACAGATTAGGCAAAGTGTTAAGGGAGTACGTTGTGGCCCATCATGATCCGATTGGTCTGATCGCGCCGAATGCCGGGCTTGCCCAGCTCAACGAGCGCTCGCGCGACATATTTCGTCAAATCGTCGAGAGTTATCTGGCGACCGGTGAGCCCGTCGGCTCGCGCAATATTTCGCGCCTGATCGCGGTGCCGCTGTCGCCGGCCTCGGTGCGCAACGTCATGGCCGATCTCGAGCAGCTTGGGCTGATCTACGCGCCGCATACCTCTGCGGGGCGGCTGCCGACTGAACTCGGCCTGCGGTTTTTCGTCGATGCCCTGATGCAGATCGGCGATCTCACCGAACCGGAGCGGCAGTCGATCCAGAGCCAGCTTGCTAATGTCGGCAAGGCGCAGTCGGTGGAGGCCGCCCTCGGCGAAGCCTTGACGCGGCTGTCCGGTCTGACCCGGGCCGCGGCGGTGGTGCTGACCGCGAAATCCAATTCACGGCTGAAGCATATCGAATTCGTGCGGCTGGAGCCGGAGCGCGCGCTGGTGGTGCTGGTCGGCGAGGATGGCCAGGTCGAGAACCGGGTGCTGATGCTGCCACCGGGGGTTCCCTCGTCGGCGCTCGTCGAAGCCACCAATTTCCTCAATTCGCGGATCAGGGGCAGAACGCTTGCCGAAGCGCGCCTCGAGCTTGAAACGGCATTGACGCAAAGTCGCGCCGAACTCGACCAGCTGACGCAAAAGGTCATCGCCGCGGGGATCGCGAGCTGGTCCGGCGGCGAAACCGACGACCGGCAACTGATCGTGCGCGGTCACGCCAATCTGCTGGAAGACCTTCATGCGCTGGAGGATCTGGAGCGCGTGCGGCTGTTGTTCGACGATCTCGAGACCAAGCGCGGCGTCATCGATCTGTTGGGACGCGCCGAGCGCGCTGAGGGTGTGCGGATTTTCATCGGGTCGGAGAACAAGCTGTTTTCGCTGTCGGGTTCCTCCACGATCATCGCGCCCTACAGCGATGCCGCCGGTCATATCGTCGGCGTTCTCGGCGTGATCGGGCCGACGCGGCTCAACTATGCCCGGGTGATACCGACGGTGGACTATGCTGCCCGCATCGTCAGCCGGATGCTGGGCGGTTGATCCGGCTGGTGCCGGGTAGTTGCGCTTGATTTTCTGCGCCTAAAGCACGATATCCCGGCCAGCAACTCCCCATCCCCATTCGTCCCAGGCGATTTTCAAGAGGACAGTCTATGACCGATCCCGACCGGCAGAACGACGAACCGGTGAACCCGGCGCAAGGACCGGAGCCCGTCGTTTCCAGGCCCTACATCATGCCCGACGATCCCGAACCTGGATCAGTAGAGGTGCTGGCAAAGGAAGCCGCGGAATCGCGCGACAAGATGCTCCGCACGCTGGCGGAGATGGAAAACCTGCGCAAGCGCACCGCGCGCGAGGTTGCCGATGCGCGGGCCTATGGCATCTCCGGCTTCGCGCGCGATGTTCTCGATATCGCCGATAATCTGCAGCGCGCGCTCGATGCGGTTCCGGCCGAAGCGAAGGCTACAGCCGACCCCGGACTGAAGGCGCTGATCGAAGGCGTGGAGTTGACCGAGCGGTCGCTGCTCAACGCGCTGGAGAAAAACGGCGTCAAGAAATTCGATCCGTCGGGCGAGAAATTCGATCCGAATTTTCAGCAGGCGATGTACGAAGTTCCCGATCCGTCCGTGCCCGCGGGAACGGTCGTCCATGTCGTGCAGGCCGGTTACATGATCGGCGAGCGCGTATTGCGGCCGGCGCTGGTCGCGGTCGCCAAAGGCGGCGCGAAAGCCAGCGCTCCGAACAGGCCTGAAGCCCGATCGAACTCCGGTCTCTATGGTTTGACGTTTTCCGGCACGAAGGCGGTATGACCCCGGACCAAGTCCGGGGCAGGCTTTCCGAAAATACTTTTGTCTAGACCGCGATATCGGCGGATTGGATGCGCTTGACGCCGGCCTTGGCCATGTCCGCCCAGGCCTTCGCCAGCGAACCCTGGGTGTCGATGCCGCGGCAGGCGTCTTCGACGACATAAGTCTCGAAGCCGGCCTTGCGCGCATCGAGCGCGGTCCATGCGACACAGAAATCGGTCGCCAACCCGGCCACGAACAGGCGCTTGATGTTGCGCGCCTTAAGGTAGGCGGCAAGCCCGGTCGTGGTCTTGCCGTCGGCCTCGGTGAAGGCCGAGTAGCTGTCGACGTCCTTGTGGAAGCCTTTTCGAATGATCAGCTCGGCTTGCGGGATCGAGAGGTCTTTCGAAAGCGCGGCGCCGTCGGTTCCCTGCACGCAGTGATCGGGCCACAGCATCTGCTTGCCATAAGCGAGATCGATGGTCTCGAAGGGCTTCTTGCCTGAATGGGCGGAAGCGAAGGAGACATGGCCCGAGGTGTGCCAGTCTTGCGTCATCACCACATTGACGAAGCCTTTGGCGATGCGGTTGATAACGGGAACGACCTGATCGCCGTCCTTCACGGCGAGGCTGCCGCCGGGCAGGAAGCAGTTCTGGACATCGATCACCAGAAGCGCCGATGCCTCATCGGGCTTGATCGGAGCCGCCGCCCAGAGCTTGCTCGAAAAGGTCGTCACGATCGCGGTTGTGCCAAGACCCGCCAGAATCTGCCTTCGATCCAACATGGTGCCTCTCCCTGAAAATCGCCGAGCCAGCAAATCAGGTCGCCGATGCGAGCGTAAAGCAGGTTGCGCGCCTGCAAGGGATCGAATTGCTGGCAGCTGACGGGCGAAATCAGCCGCGGGGCTGAATTCCGTCGCGCACGGCGCGGAAGCGCGGAAATGCTTTCGGCCATTGGTCGCGCGGGGCACTTCCGATGATGCGCAACGTGTTCGGGCCGCCGAACCGCAGCCATTGCACCACGGTGACGGCGGTATTGTCCTTGCCGCTGGTGGCGTCGATTCGCGTCTCATAGCCGGGCATGCCGTCGATGCGGATCGGCTCGGACATCGTGATCCGCGCTTCGCGTACCCCGGGGATCGTGGTCGCGGCCTGCTGCGCGAACCGGCCGCGATCGTCCGGCTGGGCCGGCGTGGATGCCGATCAGGCCGATCACCATGAAGGGGGCCGGCTCAAAGCCGGTCGTTTCGTCGCCGTCGGCGAGAATGATCGCGGCGCCCGGCGCCAGCGTGCGGACATTCTTGAAATCGCCGAGTTCGCTGATCTTGAACGGCATCAGGCCCAGCTGCTCCTCGACCGGAACTTCCTTGCGGATCACCGCCGAGGCGAACATCTGCCGCACCGCGTCGTCGGTGTAGATTTTGGTGGCATTCTCGGGGACCTGTACGGCGATATAGCCGGAGAACGTGCCGCCCGGCAGGATCATCGAATAGCGCCGCACGCTGGCCGCGCCGTCCTTGGCGTTTTCGGCGGTGTAGTAGGCAAGGCCGGCGGCGGTCTCGATGCTCTCGGGCTTGATGCCGCCGGTGCCCGCCGGATTGGCCTTGAAGGCAGTCGTGACTTCGCCATAGGCCTCGGCCGGAAGCTCGGTCACCAATACCTTGACGCCGTGGTCCTCGGTCTCAAACCCGACGAATGATTTTGGCCGCGAACGAGGCCCACAAGCGGCGTCATGCCGACCCGAACGCCCGGCGGAAAAACCGGGTCCGCGGCAATGGCGGGACGGAAGGCGAGACACGCGGCGGCGACGAGCAGGGCGACCGCGGACAGATAGTCGAATGGGCTTCATGAAAATTCTACTGGGTTTGCATTGAGGCCGTTCAATGGTCGGCCGGTCGCGGCCCCCTTAACCGGGGCCACGTTTTCGTGTCCCGCTTTTAGCGGTTTTGACGCCCCGGCAACAGGCCGGGCCGCCGTCTATTCCCTTAACCCGTCACCTGCCCGCCTGCGCCGATCATTTCCCCGGCCTGATCTGCCGGTGAGGCTAATGGCGTCTCGCTCCGGGGGGCCGTCCCGGAGGCACTCCGCGGACACTATCTTTCAAGGCTGAGGCATTTCATGGGCCTAGCGTTGCGTCCCGGTCCTTGCAGGCCCGTACCCCCCTCCTATATGAGGCTCACCGTCGCAATATCGCGAGCATTTGATCGTTTGGGGGTTTGGATTGGTGCGCCGTCAGGGCCCTGCCAACCTGCCGCAAAAAGAAGGATATGAGGACCATGGGAAAGGTCATTGGGATCGATCTCGGCACCACGAATTCGTGCGTCGCCGTAATGGATGGCAAGACAGCGAAAGTCATCGAGAACGCCGAGGGCATGCGGACGACCCCGTCGATCGTCGCTTTTAGCGATGACGGCGAGCGCCTTGTCGGCCAGCCAGCCAAGCGCCAGGCCGTGACCAATCCCGAGCGGACCTTCTTCGCGGTCAAGCGCCTGGTCGGCCGCCGCTATGACGATCCGATGGTCGAAAAGGACAAGAAGCTTGTCCCCTACAAGATCGTCAAGGCGTCGAACGGCGACGCCTGGGTCGAAGCCGACGGCAAAACCTATTCGCCCTCGCAGGTCTCCGCTTTCATCCTGCAGAAGATGAAGGAGACCGCGGAAGCCCATCTCGGCCAGAAGGTCGATCAGGCCGTCATCACCGTTCCCGCCTATTTCAACGATGCGCAACGTCAGGCCACCAAGGACGCCGGCAAGATCGCCGGCCTCGAAGTGCTGCGCATCATCAACGAGCCGACCGCGGCCGCGCTGGCCTACGGTCTCGACAAATCGAAGACCGGCACCATCGCGGTGTACGATCTCGGCGGCGGCACCTTCGACGTCTCGATCCTCGAGATCGGCGACGGCGTGTTCGAGGTGAAGTCGACCAACGGCGATACCTTCCTCGGCGGTGAAGACTTCGACATGCGGCTGGTCAGCTATCTGGCCGATGAATTCCAGAAGGAGCAGGGCATCAACCTGCGCAACGACAAGCTTGCCTTGCAGCGCCTGAAAGAGGCCGCCGAAAAGGCCAAGATCGAATTGTCGTCGACCACGCAGACCGAAATCAATCTGCCGTTCATCACGGCCGATCAGTCCG
This sequence comes from uncultured Alphaproteobacteria bacterium, assembly GCA_963823115.1. Classification (GTDB taxonomy): domain Bacteria; phylum Pseudomonadota; class Alphaproteobacteria; order Rhizobiales; family Xanthobacteraceae; genus Bradyrhizobium. The sequence goes on from CAWGKJ010000007.1 coordinate 153,279, forward strand.
GGCCGAAGCATCTGACGATGAAACTGACGCGCGCCAAGTTCGAGGCGCTGGTCGACGATCTCGTCCAGAAGACCATCGAACCCTGCCGCAAGGCGCTGAAGGACGCAGGCCTCACCGCCGGCGAAATCGGCGAAGTGGTGCTGGTCGGCGGCATGACCCGCATGCCGAAGGTCCAGGAAGTGGTGAAGCAGCTGTTCGGCAAGGAGCCGCACAAGGGCGTCAATCCGGACGAAGTCGTCGCCATTGGCGCTGCGATCCAGGCCGGCGTGCTGCAGGGCGACGTCAAGGACGTGCTGCTGCTCGACGTGACGCCGCTGTCGCTCGGCATCGAGACGCTGGGTGGCGTGTTCACCCGCATCATCGATCGCAACACCACGATCCCGACCAAGAAGAGCCAGGTGTTCTCGACCGCCGAGGATAGCCAGAACGCCGTCACCATCCGCGTGTTCCAGGGCGAGCGCGAAATGGCGGCCGACAACAAGGTTCTCGGCCAGTTCGATCTGATGGGCATTCCTCCGGCGCCGCGCGGCATGCCGCAAATCGAGGTGACCTTCGACATCGACGCCAACGGCATCGTCAACGTGTCTGCGAAGGACAAGGCGACCGGCAAGGAGCAGCAGATCCGGATCCAGGCCTCCGGCGGTCTGTCGGAAGCCGACATCCAGAAGATGGTCAAGGACGCCGAGGCCAACGCCGCCGAGGACAAGAAACGCCGCGAGGCGGTCGACGCCAAGAACCATGCCGACGCGCTGGTGCATTCCACCGAGAAGGCGCTGGCCGAACATGGTTCGAAGGTCGCGGAGAGCGAGCGCCGCGCCATCGAGGACGCCGTCAGCGATTTGAAGGAAGCGCTGAAGGGCGACGATGCCGAGGCGATCAAGGCCAAGACCAATACGCTGGCGCAGGCTTCCATGAAGCTCGGCGAGGCGATGTACAAGCAGCAGGCCGAGAGCGATGCGGCCAAGGATGCCGCGAAGGACGACGTGGTCGACGCGGAGTTTACCGAAGTCGACGACGACAAGAACAACAAGAAGTCTGCTTAAACGAGCTGATATCATGACCCTCATTCTGAAGAGCACGCAAAGCCGCGTCTCCGAGAATGGGGGTCATTTTTCGTTAAGCCGGAGGCTGCATCCTTAAAGGGGACGCATTCCTTCGGAATGGGGACGAACTTCGGGCGGATTTGAAGTATGTCCACCAAGCGCTGCTACTACGAAACTCTCGAAGTCGAGCGGAGCGCGGACGATTCCAAACTCAAGGCGGCCTTCCGCAAGCTCGCGATGAAATGGCACCCGGACAAGAATCCGGGCGACGCCACCAGCGAAATGCGCTTCAAGGAAATCAACGAAGCCTACGAAGTCCTGAAGGACGGCGACAAGCGCGCCGCCTATGACCGCTTCGGCCATGCGGCGTTCGAGCAGGGCGGCGGCGGTCCCGGCTTCGGCGCCGGTTTTGCCTCGTCATTTTCCGATATTTTCGAAGACCTGTTCGGCATGGCCGGGCAACGCGGACGCGGCGGCGGGCGCGAGCGCGGCGCCGACCTGCGCTACAATATGGAAATCACGCTGGAGGAAGCCTTCCTCGGCAAGACCGCCCAGATCGAGATTCCGGTTTCGGTCACCTGCGAATCCTGTTCGGGCACCGGCGCCAAGGCCGGCACCAAGCCGAAGACCTGCTCGATGTGCGGCGGGGCAGGGCGGGTGCGGCAGGCGCAGGGATTTTTCACGCTGGAGCGAACCTGCCCCGGCTGTCAGGGCCGCGGCCAGATGATCGAAGATCCCTGTCCCTCATGCACGGGCTCGGGCCGGGTGACGCGCGAGCGGACCTTGTCGGTCAATATTCCGCAAGGGGTGGAAGACGGCACGCGTATCCGGCTTGCCGGCGAAGGCGAGGCCGGTGTCCGTGGCGGGCCGCCTGGCGATCTCTACATTTTCCTGTCGCTGGCCACGCATGAGTTCTTCCAGCGCGATGGTGCCGATCTGCATTGTCGCGTGCCGATCTCGATGGTGGCGGCGGCGCTGGGCGGCGAATTCGAGGTGCCGACCATCGACAAGGGCAAGACCAAGGTGAAAATCCCCTCCGGGACTCAGTCCGGCCGGCGCTTTCGCATTGCATCAAAGGGCATGCCGGTGTTGCGTTCGCGCCAGACCGGAGACATGTATGTCCAGGTCGTGGTCGAAACGCCGCAGAATCTCACCAAGAAGCAGCAGGAATTGTTGGCCGAATTCGAAAAACTGTCCTCCGGCGCAACCCAGCCCGAAGCGGCGGGTTTCTTCACTAAGGTCAAGGACTTCTTCGGCAACCGCGCCACCCCATAGAGCGTGGCCCGAAAAGCGGTCCCGGGTTTTGGCTTTGACCGCGCTAAAAACCCCAGGAAGCGCATGGTCTTATCGCTGGACTGCGCATACTTTGGCAGGCCCTGCGCGCGTGGGTTCGGCTTGACCGTGCCGCCTGTGACCTATACGTCTTTATGACCATTTTCTGACACTGCCGCATAAGCTGCGGTCCCGCCTGGTAGCGACATGCCTCTGCAATCGTCCGTGCGTGCGTTGAAGAAGCCCCTTCGTCTCGACGATGAGGTCCGTTTTCTCCGTTCATGGATCGAGAAGCCGCTTCATATGGGCGCCGTGATGCCTTCGGGACGGGTGCTCGCCCGCACCATGGCGCAGTATGTCGATGTCAATTCCACTGGCCCTGTCGTCGAACTCGGACCCGGCACCGGTGCGATCACCACCGCGCTGATCGAGCATGGCATCGACCAGAAGCGCCTGGTGCTGGTCGAATACAATCCTGGTTTCTGCGCGCTGCTGCGCGACCGCTATCCGCATGCCAAGGTAGTGCAGGGCGACGCCTATACGCTGCGCGACTCGCTGCGGAACGTGCTGAATGCGCCCGCATCCGCCGTGGTGTCAGGCCTTCCCCTCGTTACCAAGCCGATGCTGACGCGCCTCAAGCTGATCCGCGATGCCTTCGGCGCGCTCGCGCCCGGTGCGCCGTTCGTGCAGTTCACCTATTCCGTTGCGCCGCCCATTCCGAAATCGCTGCCGGGCGTGTCCACGGAAGCCTCCGAACGCATCTGGATGAACCTTCCGCCGGCGCGTGTCTGGGTGTATCGCAAGCACTGAGATTGCGCACGCTTGCGCGGTGGGTTCACCCTGGATCATGATCTGATTTCTTTGTTTGAGCATGATCTCCGCGCAAACGCTTCGCGTCTGTCGCGAGGGAAAACCGGTTTCCACTTTTCCGGATCATGGTTTAAGCGGTGCCAATCATGTCAGCGCTGAAAATCCTAGTGATCCCCGGCTCGCTTCGCACCGGCTCTCTTAATGTGAGGCTTGCGGCGGCCGCGGCGTATGAATTCGCGCAGGCCGGCGCGGAGGTCACCCGCATTTCGCTCGCCGATTTTCCGCTGCCGATCTATGACGGCGACCTGCAGACCAAATCGGGTGTGCCGAAGAACGCGATCAATCTCAAGCGCATGATCGGCACCCATCATGGGGTGCTGATCGTGACGCCGGAATACAACGCGTCCGTACCGCCTCTGGTCAAGAATGCCATCGACTGGGTGACACGGGTGCAGGATGCGGACGAAACCCGCGGCCGGGTGTTTCGCGAACGCGCCTTTGCGATTGCCGCGGCTTCCGAAAGCCGCCTCGGCGGAACGCGATCCCTGGCGGCGCTGCGGCTGATTTTGTCCGCCTGCCACGCGACCGTCATTCCCAACCAGCTCGCGCTGTCGTTCGCGTCGGAGGCCTATGACGATAGGGACAGACTGAAACATTCGGCCGATATCGAGGCGCTGGACGCGCTGGTGCGGCAGCTGATCGAAGCTTCCCAACGCATGATGTGAGGTGACATGCAGCCATCCAGTATCGCTCCCCGCGACCGGTTGATTGTGGCGCTCGATTTGCCAGGTGTCGCAGTCGCGGAAGCGATGATTGCGCGGCTCGGCGACAGCGTGACATTTTACAAGATCGGCTATCAGCTTGCCTACGCCGGAGGCTTGCCGCTGGTGCGTCAGCTCGCGGACGCCGGCAAGAAGGTGTTCGTCGATCTCAAGCTGCACGACATCGGCAACACGGTGGCGCGCGGCGTCGAGAGCATCGCCGGGTCAGGGGCGACTTTCCTGACCGTGCACGCCTATCCGCAGACCATGAAAGCGGCGGTCGAGGGGCGCGCGGGATCGGGGTTGAAAATCCTCGCCGTCACCGTGCTGACCTCCTATGACGACGGCGATCTTCACGCCGCCGGGTATCGCCTCGGCGTCTCCGATCTGGTCGAGGCCCGCGCCCAGCAGGCGCAGGTGCTTGGCGTCGATGGGCTGGTCTGTTCGCCCGAGGAAGCGGCAGCCTTGCACAAGATCGTCGGCCATCAGATGGTGCTGGTGACCCCGGGTATCCGGCCTGCGGGCGCGGCCACCGGCGATCAGAAGCGCATCATGACGCCGGCCCGTGCCATTGCCACCGGCGCAGACTATCTGGTGGTCGGACGGCCCGTTGTGGAAGCCGCCGATCCCAAAGCGGCGGCGGATGCCATCCAGGCGGAGATCGCGCAGGCGCTGGGTTAAAACAAAAGGAAGGACGCTAGAATGGCAAAGGGCTACTGGATCGCGCGCGTCGATGTTCACAACATGGACGGCTATAAGGAGTACGTCGCGCAAAACGGCGCGGTGTTCGAGAAATACGGTGCGAAATTCCTGGTGCGCGGCGGCAAGCATGTGCCCATGGAAGGCTCGTCGCGCTCGCGCAATGTGGTGCTGGAATTCAAGGATTACGAGACCGCGCTCGCCTGCTACAATTCGCCCGAATATGTACGCCTGGTAGCGATGCGATCGCCCCATGCCGAGAGCGACCTCGTGATCATCGAAGGCTACGACGGGCCGCAGCCTTAACTCCGGCTGGTTGCCCCGACCGGCTGCCCCGGCTATACGGCAAGGGCGAGGTTTTCGAAAAATGTCCGACATGCGCTTGATCGTTGCGGGGGCCGGCGGCCGGATGGGGCGCGCGCTGACGCGCGTGATCTCGGAAACGCCGGGCGCCGTCCTCGTCGGCGCGCTGGAAGCGCCCGGTTCTGAGCTGCTGGGAAAAGACGCCGGCGTGCTCGCCGGGCTGCCCGCCAACGGGGTCCAGCTCTCGGCGGATCTGTGGTCGTTGTCGGCAAATGCGGACGGCATTCTCGACTTCACCGTGCCGGCGCGACCATCGCCAATGTCGCCATCGCTGCCCAGCGTCGCCTGGTTCACGTCATCGGCACTACCGGGTGCTCGGCGTCGGATGACGCCGTCATTCAAAGCGTCACCTCGCGCGCCATCGTCGTCAAGTCGGGCAATATGAGCCTCGGCGTCAACCTGCTGGCGGCGCTGGTCAAGCGGGTCGCGCAATCGCTGGATGACAGCTTCGACATCGAAATTCTCGAAATGCATCACCGGGCCAAGGTCGACGCGCCGTCAGGCACGGCATTGATGCTTGGCGAAGCCGCGGCCGCGGGCCGCAAGATCGCGCTCGACGGCCCATTCGGCGCGGGGCCGCGACGGCCTCACCGGCGCACGTCGAACCGGCGACATCGGTTTCGCGTCATTGCGCGGCGGCACCGTTACCGGCGACCATAGCGTGATTTTCGCCGGCGCGATGGAACGCATCGAGCTGACGCACCGGGCCGAGGACCGGACGATGTTCGCGCAAGGCGCCATCAAAGCCGCGCTGTGGGCGCGCGGTCAGAAGCCCGGACTGTATTCGATGGCCGACGTGCTCGGGCTTCGCGACTTCTGAAGATTCGGACTTCTAGATAAAGATTTGGCGACTCCTAAAGATTTGAACGGAAACAAGAAAATGAGCGATCGTCTTCTTGTGCTGGTGCGTCATGGCCAGAGCGAATGGAACCTGAAGAATCTCTTCACCGGCTGGAAGGATCCCGATCTTACGGAGAAGGGGATCGCCGAGGCCAAGGAAGCCGGCCGCAAGCTGAAGGCGCAGGGGCTGTCGTTCGACATCGCGTTTACTTCGGTGCTCAAGCGCGCGCAGCACACGCTCGATCTGGCGCTCGTCGAGATCGGCCAGACCGGCATTCCCGTCAGGAAGCATCTGGCGCTCAACGAGCGCGACTATGGCGATCTCTCGGGCCTCAACAAGGACGATGCCCGCAAGAAATGGGGCGAGGAGCAGGTCCATGTCTGGCGGCGTTCCTACGACGTGCCGCCGCCCGGCGGCGAAAGCCTGAAGGATACGCTGGCGCGTACGCTGCCCTATTACGTGCAGGAGATCCTGCCCTGCGTGTTGCGCGGCGAGCGCACCCTGGTGGTGGCGCACGGCAATTCGCTGCGCGCCCTGATCATGGTGCTGGAGAAGCTCTCGCCGACGGAAATTCTCGCGCGCGAACTCGCCACCGGCGCGCCGGTGATCTACCGGCTGAATGCCGACGCCACCGTTGCGTCGAAACTCGATCTGGCGGTGTGAGCGAGAAGGCCGAGATCGTTATCTCTCCCGAAAACGGTCACCGCCTCTTTTGGCGCGCAGGCTGGACCGATAAGCGCTGATCAGTGCATCCCCACCTGTCCGGCTTCCCAGCCGATCATCGCCTGCTTGCGGGTGATGCCCCAGTGATAACCGGTCAGCGCGCCGCTTTTGCCGAGCGCGCGATGGCAGGGCACCACGAACGAGATCGGGTTTTTTCCGACCGCCGCGCCGACCGCGCGTGACGCCTTGGGGCTTTTGATTTTGGTTGCGATATCCGAATAGCAGACCGCGCGGCCCATCGGGATTTTCAACAGCGTCTCCCAGACCCTCACCTCGAAATCGGTGCCGATCAGGACCACGCGGAGCGGCTGATCCGGCCGCCACAGCTGCGTGTCGAAGATGCGTTGCGCCAGCGCGGCCGTACCGTCGCGGTCCTCGACATAGGTCGCGCGCGGCCAGCGCCGCTGCATGTCGGCCATCGCGGCCGGCTCCTCGCCCGGATCGGCGAAGGCGAGGCCGGCGAGGCCCCGGCCGCTGGCGATCACGACGGCCGTGCCAAAGGGCGAGGGATGAAATCCGTAACGCAACGTCATGCCGGCGCCGCCGTTCTTCCATTCGCCCGGCGACATCGCCTCGTGGGTGACGAACAGGTCGTGCAGCCGCCCGGGGCCGGAAAGCCCGGAGTCCAGCGCCGCATCGAGCACGCTGGCGGAATCGCGCAGCAGGCCCTTGGCATGATCGAGCGTCAGCGCCTGCATGAAGGCCTTTGGCGTCAGTCCGGCCCAGCGGCGAAACAAATGGTGCAGTTCGTCCGGGGTTACGCTGGCAGCATCCGCCATCGCTTCAATGGTCGGTTGCGCGCGCCAGTGCTCCGAGATGAAGGCGATGGCGCGCCGCACCGAATCATAGTCGCGAAGCGCGGCGTTCTGGGAGCCCGGTTTGGCCAGGCGATGGTCATTCATGGCAAGGTTCATCATGTCCCTGATGTAGGCCGGGCGCGACGTCCAAGCCACCCGATTTCCGACGAGCCGTCATGAAACCGGATGATAGGTCGGGCCACGCCGGGCGGCCCCCAGCGCGGCCGTTAAAGCTTTGGCAAAGCTGGCCTTTTCTTCCGGGCCGAGAAAGCTCGCGATGGCGACGTGGCGGCCTTTCGAGACCAGATAGAGCTTTTCGATGCCGAATTCCGCGTCGTATTTCTGATCGAGCCGCACCCACAGCGGATTGAATACGAATTCGACTACATGGCCGCGGTGACTGACCCGGCGCACGCGCAGTTCGGACGGCGTTACCAGGATTTCCTCGGTCGCCCCGGCGCGGCGGAAATTGATCCGGAACGCCCAGTAGATCGCCAGCACATCGAGACCGAAAAAGCCGAGCACCGGCCACGCGCCCATCAGCAGAAACGCCACGCCCGCGGCGAAACTGATGATGCTGACGAACGCCATCACGCCAGAAAGCCGGTGCGGCTCAGCGAGCGGTGCGGCGTCAGCAGCGCCGAAAACAATTCCGGCTGCGGATCCGGATCAAAGTCATTGCCTGCGGTCATGGCGTATCAGTATACCGGCATCATGGCGAAAATCACCCGCAAGCCCCTGCCCAAATCGAAATCAGCAGTTCCCGGGGCCACCGCGAAATCGCCACGCGCGCGCCGCGGCGAAGCCAGGGACGAGGAAAGCCCGCCGAAAAGGCTTCTTCAAAGCCGTGGACCCCAGCCGAAGTCCGCGACGCGTTCAGCCGCTTCCGAAAGATCAATCCCGAGCCGAAGGGCGAACTTGAGCATCTCAATCCCTACACGCTGCTGGTCGCGGTCGTTCTGTCGGCGCAGGCGACCGACGCCGGCGTCAACAAGGCGACACGCGCGCTGTTTGCGGTCGCCGACACGCCGCAAAAGATGCTCGCGCTCGGCGAGGACAAGGTCCGCGATTACATCAAGACCATCGGGCTCTACCGCAACAAGGCGAAGAACGTCATTGCGCTGTCGGAAAAGCTGGTCGCCGAATTCGGCGGCGAGGTGCCGCGCACCCGCGCCGAAATCGAAATCGCTGCCCGGCGCCGGCCGCAAGACCGCCAATGTCGTGCTCAACATGGCGTTCGGCGAACACACCATGGCGGTGGATACCCACGTGTTTCGCGTCGGCAATCGAACCGGCCTGGCGCCGGGCAACACGCCGCTCGAAGTGGAGCTTGGTCTTGAGCGCGTGATTCCGCCGAGTTCATGCTGCACGCGCATCACTGGCTGATCCTGCACGGCCGCTACACCTGCCTCGCACGCAAGCCGCGCTGCGAGGCGTGCCCGATCAACGATCTCTGCCGCTGGCCGGAAAAGACGGTGTGAGGGAGAAACTCACACCACCGGCACGTTCGTCTTTCGCGCGGGTTCAGATCAGCTCCGGCCGCGGCCCGCTCAGCCGCTTGTGCATATGGACCATGAAGGCCATGCCGAATAACGGCGTCGCCAGATTGACGATCGGGATCGACACGAACGCTGCGATGAAAAGCCCCGCGGTGAATATGATGGCCGCATTGTCCCTGCGCATCGCCTTGGCTTCCGCTGGCGGGCGGAACCGCATCGCGGCGAGTTCGAAATATTCCCGCCCCAGCAGCCAGGCGGTCGCAACGAAGAACGCCAGGAATCCGGCGCCGGCGATGAACACAAACGGTAGCGCGATCAGATAGACCAGGATGGTCAGCAGCGCGGTCTTGACGCCCTCGGTCATGGCTATGCCGAACGGTAGGGCCACGCCGGGACGCTCCGCCGGATAATGCTCGCGCTCGACATGCTCGGCAGACCTCGTCGACGAACACGCTTGCCACCAGCGAGGTAATCGCGGGCATCAGCATGACCGCGCCGAACACGACGCCGAGACCGGCGGCGATCGAAACGATCCAGGAAAGCACGTTCAGCGGCGTCTGAAAGTTCGGGCCCAGCATCGCCTCGGCCCAGCCTTCGCCCGAGGTCGCGAACCAGCTCAACAGCCGCTGCAGGCCGATCGCCAGCACGACGATCAGCACCAGCGCCAGCCCAATCGATCGCCACAGGATGGAGCGCATCGGCGGCGAAAGGATTTGCGAAAGAGCCTTGACGGCGGCATCCAGCATGGCGGCCTTATCCCAAAAGCGAAAACTCTGGCGAGAGGTAGACATGCTCGCGGGGTTCGGCAAGGCCGCGGGATCGATTAGGCGTCGAGCGGTTTGCCGCGTACATTCGGGCCGAAAGCCGCGATCGCCACAATCACGATGACCATCGCCGCCGTGATCAAGCCGAACACGCCGCCGACGCCGGCCTCGCGTAGCACATAGGCGACGATGAAGCCCGAGAAGGTCGCGCTGACGCGGCTCATCGAATAGACAAGGCCCGACGCGCGCGCGCGGATCGAGGTTGGAAACACCTCCGTCTGATAGGCGTGATAGGCGTAGGACATGGTCATGTTGGCCGCCGTGATCAGCACGCCGCACAGGATCAGAAGCGCCGGCTGCGCGAATTGCGAAAACGCCATTCCGAACGCGGCAATCGCCACCGCCGCGCCGCAGATGATCCATTTGCGCTCGAGCTTGTCGGCAAAGCTTGCGGCGAGCAACGGGGCGATCGGATAGGCGAAAGCGATAATGAAGGAATATTGCAGGCTCTTGGTGACGGTAATACCCTTTTCGACCAGCAGGGCGGGGACCCAGTTGGCGAAGCCGTAGACGCCGAAGGCCTGGCAGAGGTTGAAGATCATGAACAGCACGACGAGCGAGAGGTATGGCGGCTTGAACATCTCGGCATAGCCCGCTTTCGCTACCGCGCGCGCAGGCGATCCGGCCAGCACGCTCTTCGGCATGGCGACCGCGCCGCTGCCGGCGGAGGCCTCCAGCATCTGCAGGATTTTGGTGGCCTCCTCGATCCTGCCATGGCGCGCCAGCCAGAGCGGGCTTTCCGGCACGAACAGCCGCAGGATCCAGATGATTATGCTGCCGGCGGCGCCTGTTAGCACCACCCAGCGCCAGCCATCGATGCCGTATGGCGACAGCGGCACCAGCCACCACGACAGCGCCGCGACAACGGGGACAGCGACAAACATGACGGCCTGATTGACCGCAAAGGCGCGACCCCGCATCCAGCTTGGCACCAGTTCGGTGATATAGGCGTCGATGGTGATGATCTCGACGCCGATGCCGATCCCGGCAATGAAGCGCCACAACAGCACGCCGCCCGACGTGGTCTGGCACGCCATCGCCACCGTCGCCGCGCTGTAGGCGAGCAGTGCCCAGGTGAAGATCGAGCGCCGTCCGAAGCGGTCGGCCAGGAAGCCCAGAAAGAAAGTGCCGACGAACAGCCCGGCGAAGGTCGCGGCGACGAATGCGCCGATCCCGGAAAAGCCGAAAAAGGCCTGCGTCGTGGTGGTCAGCAAGCCGCTGCGGTTGAGACCAGGCGCGATGTAGCCGGTGAAGAACAAATCATAGATTTCGAAGCAGCCGCCGAGCGACAGCAGGATCACCAGACGCCACAGATAGGACGAGGCGGGCAGGCTCTCGAGCCGCCGCGATATGTCATCCGCCCCGCCGCGCGCGGTTGCAGGATCAAGTCCGGCATCGATGCTGATGGCACTCATGAATTCTTCCTCCCCTGAAAGGCTTGCTGACGCGCATTGCGGAGCCGCGGTCGCCCTTGTTCCGAAAACGTACCGAAAAACCATGGTTGGCGTCTACGATCCAGAAATCCAGACGAACATATCGATAACAACGTTCGATAAAATCGATACCGGCCGGGGATTCTGATTCGGTTTGTGCCCTAAGTCGAGATGTCCGAGTCTGAGGGGTAAAGCGGAAGTAACGCGGACATCCGAACCGTCGCTTTTGACCCAGAAGCTGTGTGAAAACGCGCGCGAGCGGAGGACGCTCAGTATGATCTTCTCAATTGCCGTTTCTCGGTGGAGGCGCGAGCAATCTTTACTCTCGGACCGACCGGATTGCGATTGTGCTTCTACACGAAAATTGAACCGCGGGGTTTTCGCATAGTCTGGACCCATTTCGGAAATTAGTCTCCCGGACAACGAACGTATGCGGCCTTCTAGATCCAGCGAGCAACGACAATCTCGCCGACTTCAAAAAATTGCGCAATGGCCGGCGAGCCAAGTGCCCGGCAACTATGCCGGGCACTTTCGCCGACGCTGATGGAGGCGTCGCGCTTCTGGCGCGGCCGCAAGAAGTTCGCATCGGATCTCGTTATCGGCGGCATCGTGGGGTCAGGGAGTGCGCGCGAGGACACTGCAATCGGTGAGACGTTGACCCGATGACCCGAGAGCTGCTCGATTTCATCATGGGCCGGATCGAAGGCCTGCCAGTTCTGACGCCTGTGACTTCCCGTCACGAGATGGCCGCGCCATGGGAAGGTCACCGATACGCGACCTTGGTAACGCTGAACCGCCCGGCTCGGTGCCAAGTCGAAGCGCTGGTCGGTCAGGTGGCGCACCCAATCGATTAGCTCGTGTCGAACATTCTCAATTCAGATCCACCATTGGCTCGTGTTGTTCGCAACCGACGACCGAAAGTTAAGTCAAAGTTGACCTGGAACAACGCGTTGCCGCCGCGAATCACTTAGCCGCCTGAGAAGCAAGTCGCGACCGTGTCCGACGAACCGGTCTCAAGGGGGGAATTGGGATGGGTCACGACCTTTCGCGGATGGCGCCGATTTCGTTGCCACTGAATCGAATTTTCGCCGCCTGCGGCACCGCGGCGGCGGCGATCGTCTCCGTAGTAATACTGGGAGCCACAATCCTTCCGGCCAAGGCGCAGTTTACCGCGCTATACGACTTCGGCGACAGTTATGCCGACACCGGTGCTGCTCCGGGCGGTGCGTTCCGGCTTGCAGGCGTTACAGCTTGCATCAATAATCCCAGTAGTTGCCGGTTTACAGGTGGCACCAACTTCGTCGAGACGCTGCAATCGATCTATGGCCTGCCGGGACTGACCAATTATGCCATTGGCGGTGCGCGGACCGACAATGGCAACACACTCACTGCCGAGCTCGGTGTCGCTGTCCCACCCTTGGCCGGCTTCCCGTATGAGCTCGCCCGGCTCGCCTATGATGGTGTTCGGTTCAAGAGCACCGACTTGGTCACGGTGTCGATCGGCGGCAATGATTCTTCGCTTATCACGACCAGCGGTGTTGCCGCCGCCACCGCGCTCGGGTTGGCGGCGGCGGGGCGGGCCGTGAACGGCACCGGCGTCGCGCCACTCACTGGCACCTATGACGGCGTCACCTATACCAATGTCGTCACCTACGGGGTGCAGCAACTGGTCGATGCTGGCGCCCGCAACATCGCCTGGCTCAGCGCCGGCAATTCGAAGTACTTCCCTCAACCCGAAGGTGGCACCGCCGTTGATGAGGCGACGCGCGATGCCTTTGCTCACACGTATTACCAGCAAATCCAGATTTTGCTTCAACCGATGGCGCTGTCGGGCGTCCGGATTTTCATGTTCAACTTTGAAATCCTGCAGCAGCGCGTCCACGACAATCCCGGGATGTACGGCTTCACCAGCGCCACCGCTTGCGAAGCCGGGCCGCCGCTGGGACCCCCGCCTACCGGCGTCACCACGAATTTCGCAGGCTGCTTCTATCAAAACTCGGTGCACCCCACCGCCGCCGCGATGGCGCTGATCGGAAATTACATGGCCAACCAGATCGACGCGCCGACCACCGTGGTGCCCCAGGGCGCCATCACCGCCAGCCTTGCCACCGGTTTCGCCGGTTCGGTGTTTGGCCGGCTCGACGCCTCGCGCCCCTCCCAGCCGTTCGGAATCGGCAACGCGATGGCGATGGCCTATGCCGGCCCGACCAAGGCTCCGGCTCCGGTCAAGCCGGAGGACAGATGGTCGGTTTACAGCGACTTCAGCTACGCCACCGGCAGCCTCGACAGGCAGTTCTTCAATGCCGGCTATGATTATCACGCCCCCGGCGGCACCTTCGGAATCGAGTACCGCTACGATTCCAGATGGCGGCTGGGTTTTGCGCTGGGTTACTCTCAACCCGATGTCACGCTCGGCGTTCAGAACGCCCATGACCACGTCAAATCCTATCAGTTCGCCGGCTACGGCTCGTTCACCGACACCAACTGGTTCGTTGACGCGCTCACCGCCTATGGCCGCCACGATTTTGCGCTGGATCGCCAGGGCGTGATCGACGTGATCCAGGGCAGCACCAGCGCCGATACCTTCACGGCGGCGGCCAGGGCCGGCTACCTGGTCAACGCCGGAGCGCTTCGCGTCGGCCCGATCGCGGGATTCAATTACACCCACGGGATCATCGGCGCCTACACCGAGAGCGGCGACATCCTGCTGACCATGATGGTCGACAGGCAAACGATCAACGCCTTGACCGGCAACGCCGGGGTTCAATTACGATTGCCATTCGTCATGGGAATGACGCAGTACAGCCCGTTCATCAACCTCACGGCCGAGCAGGATTTCGCGGGCTCCGCTCGCAACGTGATCACCACGCTGGTGAGCGCACCGTTGCTCCCGATCCTGACGCCGGTCTCCGCGCAGGACCGCACCTACGGCAGGGTCACTGCCGGCGTCGGCGCTGGAATTGCCGGGAATGTCAACGCCACACTCACTGTCTCGTCCACCTTCGCACGCGCCGACGGCAACGACTTTGCGGTCAGCGGCGGGATCCGGGCTGCGTTCTAGATCACCGGATCCGCTATAATTGGAGATCAAGCCAGCATGGCCATTTCACGTCGCGATTTTGGAGTGAGCGTCGGCGCGTTGGCGGCGTACGGCTTCGGGTTCGGCAAAGCCGCGAGCAAACCTGCGATCGGAACATATCCGATCGAGCCTGCGATCCGCACCACGCTGCAGCGGACGGTGCTGCCAGATCAAAAGCCCGCCGTGGCGATCCGGGTCGACGATGTTGCCAATTATCAAAAGAATGGCTTCGGCCGCTGGCACTATGGGCCCGCGCTATCCTATGACAGGCGGCTCGATTTGTTCGCCCAGCCCGCAGCCGGAAAACCGGCCCACCACGCCGCGCGGTTGCTGAGCTTTTTCGCCATCAGCGACATTCACGTCTGCGACAAGGAATCGCCGTCGTCGGCGATCTATCTCGGCCTCAAGCACGATATCCCTTCGGGATATTCGCCGGTGATGCTGGATACGACCCATGTTCTCGACGCCGCGGTGCAGACCATCAACGCGCTGCACAGGCGCAGCCGCTTCGATTTTGGCATTTCGCTGGGGGACACCTGCAACAACACACAATACAACGAGCTGCGCTGGTACATCGACGTGCTCGATGGAAAAACAATCACGCCGAATTCCGGCGTTCATGCCGGCGCGGACTCGATCGATTACCAAAAGCCATACAAGGCGGCGGGCCTCGACAAATCGATCAAGTGGTACCAGACGCTCGGCAATCACGATCATTTCTGGATGGGCACCAACCCGGTGAACGATTATCTCCGGCAGGTGTATGTCGGCGAGGAGCTTCTCAAGCTCGGTGACATCTTCGCCGATCCCGACGGCATCAACAAGCGCGACTACTACATGGGCGCGCTCGACGGCGCCACGCCCAACGGCGACATCGTCGGCGCCGGACCGGTCGGCGACTTCGCCAGCCCGCCAAAGGTCAAGGCCGACCCGAACCGCCGCTCGCTTCGGCGAAAGGAATGGTTGGGCGAATTCTTCAACACCTCGTCGCAGCCGGTAGGTCACGGCTTCACCCGCGCCAATATCGACGAGGAGTTTGCCTGCTACAGCTTTCGGCCA
Source organism: uncultured Alphaproteobacteria bacterium (assembly GCA_963823115.1). Lineage (GTDB taxonomy): Bacteria > Pseudomonadota > Alphaproteobacteria > Rhizobiales > Xanthobacteraceae > Bradyrhizobium. Next base: position 168,482 of record CAWGKJ010000007.1, read on the forward strand.
AACGCCGCATTGCCGATCAAGGTGGTTGTGCTGGACGATACCCAGGCCGACGAAGATGTCAGCCCCGCTCCTTCCGCGACGAGTTCGCCGGGCTACGGCCACGGCTCGCTCGACAAGAAGCGCTATGACTGGCTGGTGAGAGAGCTCGAGGACGGCCAAACCAGGGGCGAATTGATGATCATCGCCGCGCATGTGCCGATCGGCGTCGAGCCGGCAAGTTCCGTCATGGGCTGGAGTTCGGTGGCGTATGCCTCCGAGCCGGAGCTGATCGCCAAACTCCATCAATATCCGAACCTGATGCTATGGATCGCGGGCCACCGCCACTACAACGCCATCACCGCCTTCAAATCGCCGGATCCGGCCCGCCCCGAACTCGGTTTCTGGCAGGTCGAGACCTCATCGCTGCGGGACTTTCCTCAACAATTCCGAACCTTCGAGATCATCCGCAACAACGACGATTCAATTTCGATTCTCGCTACCAACGTCGATCCCGCGGTGCGAACGGGCTCTCCTGCTGCGACATCTCGCGGATACGCGGTCGCAGTCGAGCAAATTTTTTCAAGTAATAAGCTGACCGGGCAGCCGAAGCCGCTGCGCCCGACGGGCTCGTACAATGCCGAACTGGTCAAGCCCCTGAGCCCGGAGATGGGCAAGACCATTCGCAAATATGGTGCTCGGATTCACAAGTAGGCGGATACTCAATCGCAAGGAACTCGGATGGCTGGCGACAAACCATGAGCACTCTTTTTAGATCGTTTCGTAATAGACATGGGTTTGTCGCCAGCTGTTTCCTCTTTACTTTGCTCGCCACGCTATTCCTGCCGATGACTGCCTCGGCCGGAGACCAAGAGAATTCATTCGGCAAATCGGCGGATAGTAAAGGGTTGCCGCCATCTCGGAGTCTTCCCGAACGCCGGTTGACCAGGAGCACTCCGCGATGGACTGTCTCAGCCGAGGCTAACGTCTTGGGCCGTTTGGGCGGCGTAAATCAATCGCTCGTTGCACGAGTGCCGGGCGACGTAAAATTCTACGATACGTCAACCGCCACTGGCACCGAAGCTTTCAACAGCAACCAGTTTCAACAAGGTTTTTCTCCCGGACCGAAAATAAGCCTAATTTACCATGACGATTCTGGCTACGGTGCGGAGCTGTCGTATTTTAACATCTTCGACCAGAGTACCACCAAAGCCATTGGCCCCGACAGTCCGGCAGACTGGCTGGTGATGAAGGCTCCCGGCACCTTCTGGCAAACACAAGATTTCCCGTACCAAGCAATGGCATGGAAATCCACCACGAACCTTTATAATGCCGAAGCCAACGGGCGGTTGGACCTCTCCAGTCGAGTGACCATGCTGGCCGGATTCCGCTGGCTCCAACTGAATGACAATCTTCAGGGTACATTGACACCCGCAGATCTCACTGCACCTACATGGAAGCAAAATTGTAATTGCACTCTTTTTCAGATCACGCCGGGTGGGCCAGCAGGAAATTACCCCCCTTTCTGGAATACAAGCACGACGAACAACCTTTATGGCGTCCAAATCGGCGTGGATGTAAAGATGCTGGAGCTTGGTCGCTTTTCGCTTCACGGACTGATGAAGACTGGAATCTTTGACAATAATGCAGAGCAGTCAACCGGGGTCAGCATGCAGAAGGTGGTGTACCCATCGCAAGCCAGGACGAACCACGCCGCCTTCGTCAGCGAAGGCGACTTGCAGTTGAAATACCAAATTAACAAGGGGCTGGCGCTAAAGGCAGGCTACAAAGCGCTATGGCTCGACGGCGTTGCTTTGGCGCCTGGACAGATCCAGGAAACTTCCACAACTCCGTCGAACGTGCGTGCGCTTGGTGTCAACTGCGGGTCAGGTGTGCTTTTTCAAGGAGCCACTGCCGGATTGGAATATTCGTTTTAGAAGCGGCTGTGCAACCAAATGCTGCATCGCATGAGTCCGTTATCCGCACCAAAGCGGACGTCGGCCCGCCAATCTGAATTTATGGGTTCCCACCCTGGATCAGCAGCGTCGCTTCCCAGGCGCCGCGCCCGACCTGATCCGCGATCAGGCTCAGCATCAGCCGCCGCATCTCTTCCATCGCGTAGGTCATCGGCCGGTTGCGTAGCTGGCACAGATAGAGCGTCCGCGTCAGCGTCGGCTCGACCACTTCGCGTGCGATCAGGCGGCCTGCCTCCAGCTGTTCGCGTGCGAATAATTTGGTCGCGACCGCGCATCCCAGCCCTGCCAGCAGCGCGCCGGTGGTTCCGCTGATCGAATTGAGATGCAGGATGGCATTGGCCTCCAGCCGTTTGAGCAGGACAGGGTCATCGAGCAAGGCGCGCGACGAAAGTCCGTACCGGAGCATGATCAGCGGCAGCCGGGTCAGGTCCTCGAATGTGATCGGCGCCTTGCTCTTGCCGATGATCTTGGCGGTGCCGACGCAGAACATCTGCTCTTCCAGCACGGGCTCGGCGATCAGGTCCTTTTCCGACGGGCGGATTATAGACCAGCGCGAGATCGACCTCGGAGGCCATCAGGTGCAGCAGCGTCGCGCCCGACAGGCTCTCGGTCAGCGACAGCTTCAGATTGGGATATTTGGCGAGCACGGCCTGCATCAGCGGGACGCCGATCGCCTTGACGCCCGAATTCGCCATGCCGATCGAGATGTCGCCGGCGATGACGCTGCCGCCCTGCTTGATCTCGCGTTCGGCCGCGGCCATCGCCCGCAGGATGATGCGGGCATGCTCATAGAGCCGCTCGCCCGCGGCGGTCGGTTCCATGCCGCGCGGCTTGCGTCGAACAGAGGCGTTGCGAACTCGGCTTCGAGGTTGGATATGTGATGGCTGAGCGCCGATTGCGCCACGCTGGCCTGATCCGCCGCCCGCGACAGGTTGCGCTGCTCGTAAACCGCGATGAAATAGCGAAGCTGGCGCGAATCCATGGTTTAGCGTTCTAAAACCGAGAATACACTATTCGACAGATTATATTTTTCAGATGGCGCGTGGAAGCCTAGTCTGGACGCCAGATCGGCCAATGGCCCGAAGAACACGGGAGAAAACGATGACCGGGACGGGATTGCCGCTGGCAGGCGTGAGGGTCGTCGAAATGACCCATATGGTGATGGGACCGACCTGCGGCATGATCCTGGCGCAGCTGGGGGCCGAGGTCATCAAGGTCGAACCGCCTGCGGGCGACAAAACCCGCAGCCTGGGCGGCATGGGAACGTCGTTCTTCCCTTTGTTCAACCGCGGCAAACGCAGCGTCGTGCTCGACTTCGCAAAGCCGGATGACCGCGAGACCATGCATCGGCTGCTCGCCAGCGCCGACGTGTTCCTGGAGAATTTCCGCGACGGGCAACTTGAGAAGCAGGGCCTGGGCGCGGATGAACTGCGCCGCCTGTATCCGCATCTCATCGTCTGCGGGCACAAGGGTTTTCTGTCCGGTCCCTACGAGCATCGCCCGGCGCTCGACGAGGTCGTGCAGATGATGTCGGGGCTGGCCGCCATGACCGGGACAAAGGAGAAGCCGCAGCGCGTCGGCTCGTCCGCCAACGACATCATGGGCGGCATGTTCGGCGCGATCTCGATTCTCGCCGCGCTCTACCAGAAGCGCGGCGGCGGCAGGCAGAAGGCGCCAACATCCGCATCGGCCTATTCGAAAACTGCCTGTTTCTGGTGGCGCAGCACATGGTCGAGTACGAGATGACCGGCAACAAGCCGCGCTCGATGCCGGAGCGCGAGCACGCCTGGCCGATCTACGACATCTTCGAGACCGCCGGCGGCGAACGCATTTTCATCGGCGTCGTCACCGAAGGCCACTGGCAGAGCTTTTGCAGGGAGTTTGGATTGCAGGAATTTCTGGACGATCCCACCTTGCGTACGACCACCGACAGGATCCTGGCGCGGACAAGGATCATTCCGCGCGCTGCCGAAGTGATCAAGACCTGGAACGCGGCAGATCTCTCGGCGACACTGGACCGGCTCAACATCTGCTTCTCGCCGATCAATCGCCCCGAAGATCTGTTCAGCGATCCGCATGTGCTGCGCCCGGGCGGCCTGGTCCACAACACCAATGCCAATGGCAAGCCATTCCGCGTCCCCGCGCTTCCGATCGAGTGGAACGGCGCCAATATCGGCGAAGGACTGAAAGTGCCGGTTCTCGGCGCCGACACCTCGGACGTTCGTGCCGAGCTCGAGCAACAGGAATATTCTTCAACCGGCAAGACCACAGTGAGGCTCGCATGACCCGAGTTCAGGACGTTTATCCCGACGACCGCGTAAGTCTGCGCGAAGTAGGCTTGCGAGATGGTCTGCAACTGGTGAAGACCTTTCCGTCGACCGCGGCGAAGCAGCGCTGGATCCGCGACGAATACGGCGCGGGCGTGCGGCATTTCGAGGTAGGCTCCTTCCTGCCCGCGAGCGCCTTTCCGCAATTCGCCGACGTGCGCGAGATCGTTCGCACCGTGGCGGCGCTCCCGGGCGCGCACGGCATCGCGCTGGCGCTCAACGAACGCGGCGTCAACGAGGCGCTGGCCTCAGGGGTTGCCGAAATCGCCACGGTGGTCTCGGCCACCGAGGAGCACAGCCAGGCCAACGCGAGAAGGTCGCGCGAGCAGGCCATTGCCAATGTGCGGCGGCTTTGCGAATTGCGCGACGCAAGTCCCACAAGCCGATCGTCTATGCCGCGATCTCGATGGCGCTCGGCTGTTCGATCACCGGTCCGGTCGATCCCAACGAAGTGATCAAACTGGCCGAGAAATGTCTCGAGGCCGGCGTCGATTTCGTCGCCATCGCCGATACCGTTGGCTACGCCGGCCCGAAGCAGGTCGGTGAGCTGACCAAGGCGATCGTGAGGATGTCCGGCGCGAAGCTGGTTTGCGTTCATCTGCACGATACCAGGGGCATGGGGATCGCCAACGCGTCCGCCGCGCTCGATGCCGGCGCGCGCATCCTTGATGGCTCGCTCGGCGGTCTCGGCGGCTGCCCGTTCGCACCGGGCGCTACCGGCAACGTCGTGTTTGAGGACCTGGCATTCCTGTGCGAAAGTAAAGGTTTTGCAACCGGCATCGATATCGAGAAGCTGGTCGCGATGCGCTCGATCCTGCGATCGGAAATGCCCGATGAAGCGCTCTATGGCGGGCTTGCTCGCGCCGGGTTGCCTGGTAAAAGAGGCGGTGTGGCCGAGTGACGTCTGGAAATCCTAAGCTGCGAACCCCGCGGCGCCCGCCCGCGGCCGTATGCGGCGTTCCGGGACGTGTTCGACGAGCATGAAATGCTCCGACACGGTGATGCGTTCGACCAGCGTTGCTTCCTCACCGGTCACTTCCGCAGCCGGAAGCGGCGTCTCTTCGTCAATCTCTTCAGGAACAAGTGGCGGCGAGTCGATCGTCTCTGGAAACGGTCCGAATTCGCCCGCTACCTCCTGGAGCGGCTTTTGCTTGTCGGCCCAGTGCAAGGCCGTGTAGTCGAAGCCGTGCACGATGGTGGGTTTGACGATTTCGAAATAAGGCGAGATGTCGAAATCGCGCGGCATGTAGAGCGAGGAATCGCGGATGTGCAGGATTTCGCGCCGGGCCTGCCTGGAGCCGGCCCGCGTGATCTTGGGCAGGATCGGGATAGCGCACGGCGTCGAACGCCTGCGCGATCAGCGCCGAGCAGATGATCTTGGTGGGATCGCCGGAGCCGAACGCGATCATGCGCCGCCGCCAGCGCTGCGGGATCGGCAGCGGGAACAGAAAGCGCATCAGATCGAGGATATTCTTGGTGTCGTAGCCGAAGCCGATCCGGTTGATGGCGTAGCGGCACACCGTGGTGCGGTCCTCGAACGACAGGCCGACCGGGCGGCACAGCCTTGTGTGATAGGGATAATATTTCGACAGCGGCGCCGAGGTCACGCCCTCGCCGATATTGGCTTCGATCAGGACATGCGGCTCGCCATCGGGTTCCTCCGCGCCGTCGATCGGGCCGACAAAGAGCGCGGCATGCGACCAGGTGGACTGCGTGAGATATTTGATGATGCCGGAAACCCGGTTGTTGCCCTCGACCAGGAGGACGTCGCCCGGCTCGATGACGCCGCGCAAATGTTCCGGATCGCTCGGCGTGAACGGCTCATAGCCCGGCACCTCCTTCTGAAGGTAGCTCGCGATCACCTTGCCGACGGTATCAAGCACGACGCCCATGGCATCTTCCCCCCAGCGGCCTTTCCGGCCGCTTTTTCCCTTTCCTTATCATGGTCGAAAGCCATTGCAATTTGGTTCATGCAAAGGGTGGATCAATCATGATTGATTCACCATGACGGTTGCCGACCACACCTGGATGCGGCAAGTTCGCGAGATGTTCCTATCCTTCTCAAAGCTTTCGGAAACCATGACATGACAATGACGCGCCGCGATTTCCTGTCGGCGTCCGCCGCACTGGCGGCGGGGCCGGCACTTGCCGCGCGCGCGTGGGGGGCGCCGTTGCCGCGCGAGGCCGACATTGTCGTGATCGGCGCCGGCGCCGCCGGCATCGCCGCGGCGCGGCGCATCATGGCCGCGAACCGCAAGGTGATCGTGGTGGAGGCGGCGAGCCAGATCGGCGGCCGCTGCCTGACCGACTCTGCGACATTCGACGTGCCGTTCGATCGCGGCGCGCGCTGGATGCACAATCCCGACACCAATCCGATGATCAGGCTCGCCCGCAGCGCCGGGCTCGACATCTCGCCGGCGCCACTAGGCCAGAAAATCCGCGTCGGCCGCCGCAATGCGCGGGCCGGAGAAACCGAGGAATTTCTCGCAGCACTGGTGCGCGCCAACCGCGCCATCGACGAGGCTTCGCGCGGCAAGGCGGACGTGTCCTGCGCGTCAGTTCTGCCGAAGGATCTCGGCGACTGGGCCGGGACGGCGGAGTTCGTGCTCGGCGCCAACTTCGCCGGCAAAGACCTGAAAGACATCTCGGTGATCGATAAGGCCCGCGCGCAGGAGCGTAACGCGGTGATCGCCTGCCGCCAGGGCCTGGGGACGCTGGTCGCGAAGCTCGGCGAGCAGATTCCGGTGTCGCTGTCGACGCCCGCAAGCCACGTCAGTTGGAGTAACCGCGACGTCGCGGTGGAAACGCCGGCGGGCAAGATCGTCGCGCGCGCCGCTATCGTCACCGTGTCGAGCAATGTCTTGACCGCGGGCAATATCAAATTCACGCCTGATATTCCGAAGCGCCAGCTCGATGCCGCGGCTAAATTGAGCCTCGGCAGCTACGATCGGATCGCCCTGCAATTGCCGGGCAATCCGTTGGGGCTTGGACGCGACGACGTCATCATCGAGCAGAGCAGTTCGACGCGCACGGCGCTGCTGTTTGCCAATATCGGGGGATCGTCACTGTGTGCGATCGATGTCGCAGGCTCATTCGGCCGCGATCTCTCGGCGCAGGGGGAGGCGGCGATGGTGGCCTTCGCAATTGAATGGTTGACCAAACTGTTCGGCAGCGACGCCGCTACTGCGGTCAAGAGATCGAGTGCGACCCGCTGGAATACGGCGCCGTTCGCGCTTGGCGCGATGTCGTCGGCCGTGCCGGGCGGGCAGCCATCGCGAAAAATCCTCACCGAGCCGATCGGCTCCTTGTTCCTCGCTGGTGAGGCGACCCACGAAACCCTGTGGGGAACGGTCGACGGCGCCTGGGAAAGCGGCGAGCGCGCGGCAGAGGCGGCGCTGCGAAGGATCGGCGCGCTCAGGGATACCGAACCGGAGGTGCGCCAGCGACGAAGCGACGGCGGGAGCACGAGACCTGCGGGAGCGCCGATAAATTGAAACAGCCAAGGCCAAAAGCGCTGATCTCATGGTCGAGCGGCAAGGACAGCGCCTTCGCACTCCATGAAGTCAGGCGCGCGGGTGAATTCGACGTCGTTGGCGCATTGACGACGGTGACCGAGACCTTCGATCGCGTGTCGATCCACGGCGTGCGGCGGGAGATCTTGCTGGCGCAGTGTGAGGCGGCGGGCGTGCCGCCGCGCATCGTGTCGATCCCCTATCCCTGCCCGAACGAGATTTACGAAGCGCGCATGGGCGAGGCCGTCGCGCGCGCCGCGCAGGAAGGCATCACCCACATCATCTTCGGCGATCTGTACCTCGAGGATATCAAGGCGTATCGCGAGCAAAAGCTCGCCGGCACCGGCATCACGCCGGTGTTTCCGCTATGGCAGCGGCCGACCTTGCCGTTGGCGCATGCCATGATCGAAAGCGGGTTGGAAGCCTATCTCGCAACCGTCGATCTAAAAAAGTTGCCGGCTGAATTTGCCGGGCGCAAATTCGATGCTCAACTGCTGGCCGACTTGCCCGATGGCGTCGACCCGTGCGGCGAGAATGGCGAGTTTCATACCTGCGTGGTGGCGGGACCGATTTTTCGCGCTCGCTTCCCGTTGTGCCCGGCGAGCGCGTCGAGCGCGATGGCTATGCCTATTGCGATCTGGTGATCACCGAAAGCGTCGCCTGACCATCGGGCGGCCCGTCCAGGGCGCGAGCGCGCGAATCCGGAACGAGGGTGGATCCGTTCGAAGCGTCGCGACATTACACCGGCAAGGCCAGTTGCATCAGGTCCTTGGCGACGATGATCCGGCCGAAGAAATTCTTTTTCACGTCCGCGGTCCAGTCGTCGTCGGTGACCAGCGGGTCGTCTCCGGGGACGAAATGGCTGAGCACCAGCACCTTGACGCCGGCGGCAGCGGCGATGCGGCCAACGTCTTCGGTGGTGGTGTGGCTCTCGAGCAGATGCTTCTTCAGTGTCGCGCCGTTCTTGGTCTTGATCACGAGGCGGTCGACCGCGGGCACGTAAAGACATTCGTGCACCAGCACATCGGCGCCCTTGGCGAATTCCGCAAGTTTCGGATTGTAGGCGGTATCGCTGGAAAACACGATGATGCCGTCCGGCGTCTCGAACTTGTAGGCGAAATTATCCGTGATCGGCGGATGCGGCGTGCGGAACGCCGTTACCTTCACGTCCTCGGTCTGCAGCACCACGCCATCCTCGGTGATGTCCTTGGCGATCAGCAGCTTGCGCGGATCGGGGCGGCCTTCGTCGTCGATCCGGGTCTCGACGTCGAACTTGTTCAGCTCCCAAAAGGTCCTGGTCATCGCCTCTATGCCCTTGGGGCCGAACGACTGGATCGGTGTCGACAGGCCGGCCGCCCAGGCGTTGTAAAACAGATTGCCGTATTCGAGATTGTGATCGGAATGGTGATGACCGATGAAGATATATTTCACCGAGGGGATCGGCACGCCGGCTTCGACCAGCCGGCGGCTGACGCCCATGCCGCAATCAATCACGAAAGGCGTATCGTTCACCACGACGAGGTTGGCGGGATTGGATGCGCCAATGCCGACGCGAGGCCCGCCTTTGGTGCCGAGGAACACGATTCGTGTGCGAGGCTTCGCCGGTGTCTGCGCCAGCGCGGGCGAGGCGAGTGCGGCGGCGCTGACGAGGGCAAGCTTCAGCACGTCGCGGCGATCGATCATGGCGCTTTCCCCTGGAGCTTATTGTTGTCGGGCGACGCTAACCTAGCGCCGTGGCGGCGCGCGGTGCAAGCGCCTAGCGCAGCACGCCGTCCAGCGCCGGCAGGCCGATGATGACGGCGGCAGCGATCAGGGCGTAGCAGATGGCGCGGAAAAGCGTCGCGTCGGCACGGCCGAACAGCCGAGCTCCGAACCACACGCCAAGGCCATAGACCGGACCGACCAGCAGCGAAAATCGGACAGCGTCTGCGGTGATGAGCCCGGTCAGCGCATAGCTGACGCCGGAAAAGAAATCCGAAGCGCCAAAGAACAAGAGGATGTTGGCGCGCGCGGTCACCGACGCGATCGGCCGGCCAAGCCAATAGCCGACGATGGGTGGGCCGCCGGTCTGCGCCAGCCCGCTGCAAAAGCCCGATAATCCGCCGATGCCGATCGAAAGCGCGGGGTGGTCCTTGCCGCGGTAGCGCCAGCCCGACAGCAGCAGCAGGAGCAGCGCGAACACGAAGGCGGAAATGATCCAGCGCGTCGTCACCGGATCGAGCCGGATGAGGAACCAGGTTCCGATCGGCACGCCGATCAGCGCGCCGGCCACCATGACCGCGGTAGCCCTGCGGTCCGCGTGCTGCCACGCATCTGGCAGGAGCGGCACCGCAGCGACGAAATCGATGATCACCAGAAGTGCGGCGACAAGGCGTGGCGAGGCCAGGCTGCTCGCCAGCGGCATGAAAATCAACGCCGACCCGAAGCCGGAAAATCCTCGCGCCGTGCCCGAAACGAAAGCGATCACACAAAGGGCGATCGCGATGTTGATGCTGATATCCCCCGGGATGAGGCCGGCAAGGCTCATCCGCGGAGAACGCCGCCGGTCTTCTTCGACACTTCGGTCACGATCTTCGCACCGACCGCGTCGATCTCCTGGTCGGTCATGGTTTTCTCGCGCGGCTGGATCGTGACGGCAATCGCGATCGATTTCTTGCCATCGTCGATACCCCTGCCTTCGTAGACGTCGAACACGGTGACGCCTGATATCAGCTTCTTGTCGACGCCTTGCGCGGCACGCACGATGTCGCCGGCCTTGACGCCGCGGTCGACGATGAAGGCAAAGTCGCGCGACACCGGCTGGAAGGCTGAGAGTTCAAGCACCGGCTTGGCTCGGGTTGGCTTCTGCTTGGCGTCGGGAATGCGATCGAGCACCACCTCGAACGCCATCAACGGGCCGTCGGCGCCAAGTTCTTCCAGAGCGCGCGGATGCAGTTCGCCGAAATATCCCAGCACGTTTTGCGGGCCGATCTGGATGGTGCCGGAACGTCCCGGATGCAGCCAGCCAGGGCCGCCGGACACGATTTGCAGCGCCTGCATCGGAGCGCCCGCGGCCGAAAGCACCGCGAACGCATCGGCCTTGGCGTCGATCGCGTCGGCTGTGGCCGAGCCGGACCAGTGCCGGCCAACGCCCCTCGAGGACGCGAAGCCGTGGCGAACGCCGGAGGCCGCGGTGAGCTGGTGCTGCGGCCGGTCGCCCCTGAACACCTGTCCGACCTCGAACAGCGCCACATCCGGAAAGCCGCGGTCGGAATTCGCCTGCGCCGCGGCGACCATGCCGGGCAGCAGGCTTGGCCGCATGTCGGACTGGTCGGAAGCGATGGGATTGGCGAGCGCGAGCTCGGGCTGTCCGCCACCGAACAGCTCGGCGTGCGGCTTCGAAATGAATGACCACGTCACCGCCTCGACCATGCCGCGCGCCGCGAGCGCGCGCTTGGCGCGCCGGGTGCGCATCTGGATGGCGGTGAGGACCGGCTTGCGCGGTGCGTCGCCGCGCTCGAACGGCGTCATCGGCACTTTGTCGACGCCGAAAATGCGCACGATTTCCTCGACGATATCGGCCTTGCCGTGCACGTCGGATCGCCAGGACGGTACCGCGACCTTCACCACAGGGCCGGCGCCGGCCATCATGAAACCGAGATGGCCGAGGATGCGTTTCATCTCCGGCATCGGCACATCGATCCCGGCAAGCCGCTTCACTTCGGTCAGCGGAAAATCGATCACGCGATCGACGCCGAACTTGTTGCCGACGACGACGTTCTCCGACGCGGTGCCGCCGCACATCTCCATGACCAGTTTGGTTGCAAGTTCGAGCCCCGGCACCATGAAGGCGGGGTCGACGCCGCGCTCGAAGCGATAGCGCGCGTCCGAATTGATACCGAGCTTGCGGCCGGTGTGCGCGATGTTGATCTCGTTCCACAGCGCCGATTCGATCAGCACGTCAGTGGTCGCTTCCGAGCAGCCGGAAGCCTCGCCGCCCATGATGCCGGCGAGCGATTCGACGCCGTGGTCGTCCGCGATCACGCAAGTACGGTTGTCGAGGGTGTAGGTGCGGCCGTCGAGCGCCAGCAGCGTCTCGCCGTCGCGCGCGCGGCGCACGGTAAGATCGCCCTTCACCTTGGCAGCGTCAAACACGTGCAGCGGCCGGGCGCGGTCGTAGGTCATGAAGTTGGTGATATCGACCAGCGCGTTGATCGGCCGCAGGCCGATCGATGTCAGGCGCTTCTGCATCCATTCCGGCGACGGGCCGTTCTTGACGCCGCGTACCAGCCGGAGCGCGAAATCCCGGACACAGCGATGCGTCCTCGACGGTCACTTGCACCGGGCAGGGGAATTCGCCCTTGATTGGCCTGATCGCGGGATCTTTGAACTTGCCCATGTCGGCGGCGCCCAGATCGCGCGCAATGCCGTGCACGCCGGTGCAGTCCTGCCGGTTCGGCGTCAGGTTGATTTCGAGCACGGGATCGCCGAGGCCTGCCCATTGCGCATAGCCAATGCCGACAGGGGCGTCGGCGGGCAGTTCCATGATGCCATCGTGATCTTCGGAGATTTGCAGTTCGGCCGCCGAGCACAGCATGCCGCGGCTCTCGACGCCCCGGATGGTGCCGATGCCGAGCGTGATGTTCTTGCCGGGAATGAAAGTGCCGGGGGGCGAGAACACGCTGACCAGGCTGGCGCGCGCGTTCGGTGCGCCGCAGACGACCTGCACCGGCGCGCCGCCATCGCCGGTGTCGACCATGCAGACCCTTAGGCGATCCGCATTCGGATGCTGCTCGGCCGAAATCACGCGCGCGATGGTGAACGGCGCCAGCGCTTTGGCCTTGTCCTCGATGTGCTCGACCTCAAGCCCGATCATGGTGAGCTTGTCGGCGAGCTTCTCGACCGGCTCGTCGGTGTCGAGATGTTCCTTCAACCAGGAGAGAGTGAATTTCATGATGCCACTCGGTGATCGGCGAAAATCTCAATCAGACGAAAACGCTCGCACATCAGCATCATGTCTTCGCTAAATTTACCCTGTCGCCCAAAATATCGACGATGGGCATCGCGCCAGTAGGCGAGGCTGCGGTCGCCTTCGCCCTCATCATGGGCAAAGGCGGCATCCACTTCGCCAAAGCGGCGATAGGTGATCTCGGTCAATTCGATCACGCATCGCGGGGTGCCGTTGCCGTCGAGCACGACCCAGCGCTCGCCCGGCGTTGACGAATTCGGCTCATCCTCGGTGCTACAGGTCGCGGTCTTGATGCCCGCGAGCACGAGTTCGAGCAATTTGTCGGCAAGCTCCGGGCCGTCGCCGAATGCGAACGAACGCAAGGCCCGGTATTTTTCGGGAACGGCGCTCAGGCTCACGAGCTCAATCCTCCCGCCAGCGTCGGGACGTCAAGCGGCTTGAAGCCGTAATGGTTGAGCCAGCGCACGTCGCTTTCGAACAGTTGCCGCAGATCGGACATGCCGTATTTCAGCATCGCGATGCGGTCGATGCCCATGCCCCAGGCAAAGCCCTGATAGACGTCGGGATCGATGCCGCAGGCGCGCAGCACATTCGGATGCACCATGCCGCAGCCCAGAATCTCCAGCCAATCCTCGCCTTCGCCGAAGCGAATCTCGCCCTTGTCGCGACGGCACTGGATATCGACCTCGAGCGACGGCTCGGTGAACGGAAAGAACGAGGGCCGGAATCGCATGTTGATGTGGTCGACCTCGAAGAAGGCCTTGCAGAATTCGTGCAGGATCCATTTGAGATGGCCAAGATGCGAGCCCTTGTCGATGACGAGGCCCTCGACCTGGTGAAACTGCGGCGTGTGGGTGGCGTCGGAATCGATGCGATAGGTGCGGCCCGGGCAAATGACACGGATCGGCGGCGTCTGGGTCAACATGGTGCGCACCTGCACCGGGGAGGTGTGCGTGCGCAACAGCATGCGCGAGCCGTCTTCTTTCGGATTGAAGAAGAACGTGTCATGCATTTCCCGCGCCGGATGGCCTTCGGGGAAATTCAGCTTTGGTGAAGTTGTAGTCGTCGGTCTCGATATCCGGGCCTTCGGCGATGGCAAATCCCATGTCGGCGAAGATCGCGGTGAGTTCGTCCATCACCTGGCTGAGCGGATGAATCCGGCCCTGCTCGGCGAGGGCCTCGCGCAGCGGCAGCGTGACGTCGATGGTCTCGGACTTGAGCCTTGCGTCGAGGGCAGCGGATTTCAGGACGTCGCGGCGCACGGTCAGGGCCTGCGTGACCTTGTCCTTGGCGAGGTTGATCGCCGCACCTTGCGTCTTGCGTTCGTCCGGCGACATCTTGCCGAGCGTCGCCAACAGCGCGGAGATCGAGCCCTTTTTGCCGAGCGATGCGACGCGCACGGCTTCCAGGGCGGCTTCGTCGCCTGCGGCGGCGATCTGGCTGAGGATTTGGGATTCGAGTTGAGCGAGGTCGGACATGGCGACGATCACCTTTGGGAGCGGGCGCAGCCCGGGCACCTAGGCCGTCATGCCCGGGCGTAAACGGATGCATCCAGTAACACCCCGGGGTCAAGAAGTCGTCGGTGGTTACTGGATGCACCCCGCTTGCGCGGGGCGCGCATGACACCGGAGTTGCGAGACGCCGCAGCGATTTTCGAACTTACGCCGCCAGCGCGGCCTTGGCCTTTTCAGCGATCGCCTGGAACGCCGCCGGCTCGTTGATGGCGAGATCCGACAGCACCTTGCGGTCGACCGTGATGCCCGACTTGGACGAGGCCGTTGATGAAGACGCTGTAGGTCATGCCGAACGGGCGCACCGCGGCATTGATGCGCTGGATCCACAGTGCGCGGAAAGTGCGCTTCTTGCGCTTGCGGTCGCGGAAGGCGTATTGCCCGGCCTTCTCGACCGCGGCCTTGGCGGCGCGGATGGTGTTCTTGCGGCGGCCGTAAAAACCTTTGGCGGCCTTGTAGACTTTCTTGTGCTTGGCGTGAGAGGTCACACCGCGTTTGACGCGAGACATGACTTAAATCCTTGATCTGACGGAATGGGTGACGGATCGCCGCGCGGACGCGGCTCGGCAAAATGGGACCGCGATCGCTGCTGCGATCAGGCGTTCGGCAAGAAATATTTCTTGATGTTGTCGCCGTCGGTCTTGAACAGCACGCGGGTGCCGCGGAGCTGACGAATCTGCTTCTTCGTCCGCTTGATCATGCCGTGGCGCTTGCCGCGCTGGGCGGCCATCACTTTGCCGGTGGCAGTCACCTTGAAGCGCTTTTTGGCGCCTGACTTGGTCTTCAGCTTGGGCATTTGGCTCTCCTATGGCCGCATGAAAAACGCGCCCAAAGGGGCGTTTTCGCGGCTAAATGCTCGTTAGAGCGTTGAAAATGCTCGGCTATTTCTTAAGCGAAACAACCGGCAGGGACACCGCCACGGCAGCCCTTGATCAGCCGGGCGATGAAGGTTGCGCTTATGGCAGAGCCAGACGCAGATTGGCAACGATGAACCGTGGAACTGCATGATTCGACCTATTTACCTTCGGCCCTGGCAGCGCAGCCCAGAATAGGAAGAAAATGACGATACCACCCTGACCGATCAGCTTTTTTGCCGATTTCAGAAGCCAACGCGCGTTGCGCTGGATATTTGCCGCCGCCGCTTTCGGCGCCGCGTAGCCGCGCCGCGGCGCGGCTGCCGCAGGCGGGCTATGACGGGATCTGGAACGTCCTGATCATCACCCAGGCCGGCAATTGCGACCCTGCCTATAGCTATCCGTTCCGGGTCTCGGGCAGCCGCATCTCGACAGCCGGTGCGGCAGACGTGTCGGGAAGCGTCGGCGGCGGCGGCGCGTCGTGGTGAGGATTTCAGCCGGCGGGTCGGTGGCTATCGGCAACGGCAGGCTCGGCGGCAGCACCGGCGCGGGCCGTTGGAGCGCAAGGCTTTCCGGCGGGAACTGCAGCGGCCGCTGGGAGGCGACGCGGGGCTGACGTCCGGTACGAAATAAAAATGGCCCGCCAGATGGTCTGGCGGGCCGTTATTCCCATACTCACAAATGCGAAGGGCTGTTCCGAATCAGCGCGGCGCCAGCACCATCACCACCTGGCGGCCTTCGAAACGCGCGTCCTGCTCGACCTTGGCGAATTCGGCGACGTCGGCCTTGACCTTGTCCAGCAGCTTGGTGCCGATTTCCTGATGCGCCATTTCGCGGCCACGGTAGCGCAGGGTGATCTTGACCTTGTCGCCTTCCTCGAAGAACCGCTGCATCGCGCGCATCTTCACGTCGTAATCGTGATCGTCGATCATCGGCCGCAGCTTGATCTCCTTGATCTCGACGACCTTCTGTTTCTTGCGGGCTTCCGCGGCCTTTTTCTGCGCCGAATATTTGAACTTCCCGTAGTCCATGATCTTGCAAACGGGAGGACTGGTATTGGGCGAAATCTCCACAAGGTCCATGCCCGCTTCGAGCGCCATCTTGACGGCGGCGACTGTCTCGACCGTGCCGTGGTTCGTGCCGTTCTGATCGATCAGCTGAACCTGTGCGTTGCGGATTTCATCGTTGGTGCGCGGCCCGTCTTTCGTGGCAGCGGGCGGGGCTCTGTTGGGACGGCGAATGGGTAACTCTCCAAGGTTGTGAACGAAGGCGATAGTTTGAAGGAATAAGGCTCAGCGGGCAAGCGAACTCGCATGTCCGCGCGCCAAAACCATCAAATGCGAGGCATTTTGGTCACGCCAAACAACGTTTGCGGACGGAATGTTCAGACCAGCCCACATAGAGGGCACAGGCTTCGTTCCGCAAGCGCCGCAACGGGCCCCAAGGCGGGATATCGGCGTCCGTTGACGGATCGTTTGCGCTCGCTCAAACAGCAGCAAACCAGAGTCACGATCCATGACCAATTCCCCCGAATCCGGCCAGCCGCCGGCCTTCATCGAGGTCGGCAAGGGTGCCGGCCAACGCAGCATCGCCGTGCGCGCCCGCGCCGGCGGCGCGCCCGGGGCTGTTCTGGCTCGGCGGCTTCAATTCGGACATGCAGGGCACCAAGGCCCTGGCGCTGGACGCATGGGCCGCCGCGCACGGTCGCGCCTGCGTCAGGTTCGATTATTCCGGCCATGGCGAATCCGGCGGCGCGTTCGTCGACGGCACCATCGGGCGCTGGCTGGAAGAGAGCGTCGCGGTGTTCGAGCGGTTCTGCGCCGGCCCGCAGGTCGTGATCGGCTCATCGATGGGCGGCTGGATGGCGCTATTGCTGGCGCGCGAGATTGCAAGGCGCGCGGCAAGCAGCGCGTCACTGGCAGGCCTGGTGCTGATCGCGCCGGCGCCGGATTTCACCGAAGCGCTGATGTGGAACGGCTTCTCGCCCGAAGTCCGGAAGGAGATCGAGACCAAGGGCGTGTGGCTGCGGCCCTCGCAATATGGCGAGCCCTATCCGATCACCCGCGCCCTGATCGAGGAGGGCCGCAACCATCTGTTGCTCGGCAGCGCCATCGATGTCGGCTGCCCGGTTCGGATCCTGCAGGGCGCGCAGGATCCGGACGTGCCATGGCGACATGCATTCGCGCTGGCGCATCGGCTGCCAGCCGATGACGTGGTGCTGACCATGATCCAGGACGGCGATCACCGCCTGTCGCGGCCGCAGGACATCGCGCGGATGCTTGCGGCGGTGGCGGAGATCGGATCACCGGGAGAAACGCCATGAACGTACCGGCCATGCTCCGCGCCTTCTGCGACGCCGTCGAGCAACGCAACGGCGCTGATTTTGCCGAGCTGTTCACCGAGGATGGCGTCTACCACGACGTGTTTTACGGCGCCTTCGCAGGCCGCGCCAAAATCGCCGAGCTGATCGACGACTGGTTCTATCGCACGGCAACCGATTTTCGCTGGGACATGCATACGCCGGTCAGCGACGGCGAGACGCTCTATGCGCGCTACACGTTCAGCTATCGCTCGACACTGCCGGAGGCCAAGGGGGCGCGCGCGATGTTCGAGGGCGTCGCGATCATGAAGCTCCGCGGCGGCAAGATCGCGGAGTATCACGAGGTCGCCAACACCGCGACCGGCTTCGTCGACATGAACTTTGCGCCCGAGCGCATCGCCAAGATTGCCGCCAGGCAGGGCGCGGCGCTGAAAGCGCGCCCGGAGATGAAGCGGCATCTGGAGGGGTGAGGTTCGGCGATTCTCATCCATTTTCCTTCCGGGGCGACGCGAAGCGGCGAACCCGGAAACGCGCAGTTGTCGCGATCGAGGATTCCCCGATGCGCAATTGCGCATCTTGGGTCTGGCCTTTCGGACCATTCCGGAATGAGGACTACTTCGGCGCCCGCCGGGTTTCGCCATCGGCTTGCGCTGCGCCAGGGCCGCGACGGTGGAGGTCCCGATCGCGCCCTGCTGGTCGTAGAGAAAGCACTCGCCGATCGCGATGCCGTCGGTGGCGTGATGGTTCACCACCTCGAAGCCGATCCATTCCTTCACCGGCAGCCGATGCAGGTACAGCGTGACGTCGCTGTTGATGTAGCCGAGGCCATGGTCGCCGGCATTGGCGAAGGGGCTGGCGAAATCCGCCGCCACCGCGACCCGCACGAACGGCGTCAGCGGCGCGCCCTCGACGAGGTCGCGCACTTCGCTCATCCACAGCCGCCGCGGGCCGACGGTGCCCATCGCGCCGACGATCGGGCGGGTGGTCCATTTGCCGTTCATGCCCAGCCGCGGATCGGTTGGGACGGGAATATCCGCGGGCAGCGGCACATCCCAGTTCGGCGGCGACCAGACCTGGCCTTGCGGATTTTCGGTCTTGCGCAGCAATTGGCAGGATGCGCGCGCCATGCTGACGCCGCCGCTGAAAAAATCGGCTTCGACGACCTTGATGCGCAGGCCGTCGCGGACAATCCGCGTTTTGACCTCGATCGGCGAAAAATTCGGCAGCCGGAACATGTCCACCGTCAGCCGCGCCGGCACGAAGTCGTCGGCGCCATGGCGCTGCTCGATCGTGAAAGCCAACAGGCCGATGATGACACGGCCGTGCAGCGAGTTGGGGTCCCACGGCCCGCGCGCGGCGTCGGTGGGAATGAAGGCGTCGCGGTCTCTGGTGAAGAAAGGCTGATTTGTCATGGTGCGTGAGACCATGACGGAATTTGCAGCGCCAAATCAAGGGCTGGTCGGATGCAGATTCGCGTCTACGCGCCTGCCAGACCATTCCGCGCGCACGGTCTCGTCCGCTCTCGGCGCTCATCGCCTCTCGCCGCCAGCGCCGCGAATTCCTGTCCGCCCCAGCAATTGCGACAGCGCCCACACCGCGGCGCCGCGAACCAGCGGGCTTTCGTCATCAAGCAGGCGTTCGGCCTCGACGGCCAGGGCGCGGTCGTTCGAATTGCCGATCGCGATCAGCACATTGCGGACGAAGCGGTCGCGGCCGATGCGCTTGACCGGCGATTTTGCGAACAGCGCGCGAAACGCCGCGTCGTCGAGCCGCGCGAGTTCGGCGAGATCGGGCGCGCGCAACTCGTCGCGCGCGGCGAGCTTCGCTTCGCGGCCGGCCTGCGCGAACTTGTTCCAGGGGCAGACCGCGAGGCAATCGTCGCAGCCATAGATGCGGTTGCCGATGGCCTTGCGGAATTCGTGCGGGATCGGGCCCTTGTTCTCGATGGTGAGATAGGAAATGCAGCGCCGCGCATCGAGCTTGTAGGGCGCCGGGAACGCCGACGGTCGGGCAGATATCGAGGCAGGCCTGGCATGAGCCGCAATGGTCGGTCTCGGCCTCGTCGCGCGGCAGCTCCAGCGTGGTGAAGATCGCGCCGAGAAACAGCCAGGAGCCGAATTCGCGCGAGACGAGGTTGGTGTGCTTGCCCTGCCAGCCCAGCCCCGCCGCCTGCGCCAGGGGCTTTTCCATCACCGCCGCGGTGTCGACGAACACCTTGACCTCGCCGCCGGCGGCGGCGACCAGCCATCGCGCCAGCGCCTTCAGCCGCTTCTTGATCAGGTCGTGATAATCGTCGCCCTGCGCATAGACCGAGATCGCGCCGCGCGTGCGCTGTCCAGAATCGCCAGCGGATCTTCATCGGGCCCGTAATTGACCCCAAGCATGATGATCGAGCGCACGCCCGCCCACAGCGCGCGCGGATCGGCGCGGCGCTCGGGGTGCGCGGCGAGCCAGTCCATGTCGCCATGCGCGCCGGCGTCGAGGAAGTCGCGGAAATGCCGGCCCGCTTCCGCGATCGCATCCGGATCGGTAACGCCGATGCAATCGAAACCCAGCGCGCGGGCTTCGCGCGGCGAGCGCGGCCTTCAGATCGGCGTCAGGCGAGCTTGACGGCTGAGTTCAGAAGTCGAGGTCCACGTAGGTCCGCGATGCCGGCACGCCCGCCAGCCATTCGCTCAGCAGCGGGCGGA
The DNA here is from genome assembly GCA_963823115.1 of uncultured Alphaproteobacteria bacterium. GTDB lineage: Bacteria > Pseudomonadota > Alphaproteobacteria > Rhizobiales > Xanthobacteraceae > Bradyrhizobium. Next base: position 188,596 of record CAWGKJ010000007.1, read on the forward strand.
ACGACGGGCGGGATTTCACCCGCGCGTACCACGCCTTTGCCGCGTCGTCCTCGATCCATGGCACGTCGCCCAGATAATCGATCGCCGAAAGATGCGCCGCGGCGGCGAGGTCCGCATAGGTCAGCCGGTCGCCGGCCAGATAATTCCGCGTCTGCGCCAGCCAGCCGATATAGGCCAGATGATAGCGCACATTTGCCTTCGCCGCGCGGATCACGTCCGCCGCCGGCGCGCCGCCGCCGTCTTCCTCGCTCATGAAGCGCTTGTAGATGCGCTCGGTGACCAGCGGATTGGAGGCCTCCTCGAAAAACTTGTCGTTGAACCACGCCATCAGCCGGCGCACCTCGATGCGCTCGCCCATCGTCGACGGCAACAGCCGCCGTTCGCCCATCTCGGCGCCATGAACTTCATCGAGATATTCGGCGATGATTCCGGCGCCGGGAATCGCGGGCTGGCCTTCCGATATCAATACCGGCGTGGTGCCCGCGGGGTTGAGCGCCAGAAACGCCTCGCGCCGCTCCCAGACCCGCTCTTCCACCAGCCGCACATCGAGGCCGTGTTCGCCCAGCGCCAGGCGGATGAAGCGCGAATGCGGACAGAACGAATGATGAAACAGCGTGAACATGAGCCCTTGATAATTTTGCGGTGCTTGAGAAACCCTCACCGCCTGAGCGCGCCGAGTATACCGCAGCAGCGCGCCAAACTACCTAAGCGCGCGCACGAGGCAACCCGTGTTTTTACGTTTTTTGAGATTGCGGCACAGGGAGCGAATAAGCGAGAAGAACCCGGCTTTTCGGGCCGATATCGATCATAACGGACCATGTCATGATGTCTGATGCATTGCGGGCGGTGATTCTCGGCATCGTCGAGGGCGTCACGGAATTCCTGCCGGTTTCCTCGACCGGCCATTTGCTGCTGGCGGAACGGTTTTTCGATCTCGGCGAGGGCAGTTTCTGGAACAGTTTCACGGTGCTGATTCAGCTCGGCGCGATTCTCGCGATTGTCGTCATCTATTTCGTCAAATTGTGGCAGGTTGCGCTCGGCATGTTCTCCAATGCCGAGGACAGGCGTTTCGTCATCGGCCTGCTGGTGGCGTTTTTGCCCGCGGCGGTGATCGGTCTGCGTTGCCGGAAGTTACATCAAGGCGTATCTGTTCAATCCGTGGGTGGTGTGTTTTTCGCTGATCGTCGGCGGCGCGATCCTGTTGTGGGTCGATCAGCTCGATCTCGATCCGCACGAACACGATGCCACGACGTTTCCGCTGCCGATGTATCTCGGAATCGGGTTCGCGCAGTGCCTTGCGATGATTCCCGGCGTGTCACGCTCCGGCGCCAGCATCGTCGCGGCGATGCTGTTCGGCGCCGACAAGCACGCCGCGGCGGAGTTTTCGTTCTTCCTGGCGATCCCGACCATGGTCGGCGCGTTCGCCTACGATTTCTACAAGAACCGCGCCGACATGACGACCGATCACATCGGGCATCATCGCGATCGGATTCGTGGTGTCGTTCATCACCGCGATCATCGTGGTGAAGACATTTTTGAGCTACGTGACCCGCCACGGCTTCGCGCTGTTCGCGTGGTGGCGCGTCATCGTCGGCACGCTCGGCCTGGTCGCGTTGGCGATGGGAAGGTAGAAACCCCTCTTGGTGAGGAGGCGCGCTAGCGCCGTCTCGAACCATGAAGCCGTGTGCTGCCCATCCTTCGAGACGCGGCCAAGTGGCCGCTCCTCAGGACGAGGGCAACCTTGAGCACGGAGTTCACGCGCTCTTGTGCTGGAATTGCCCCGCCTTGCGGAAGCGCCAGAGATATTGCGGGGCGATCGCTTCCAGCGAATCCGGCACAATTCCCAGCCCTTCCAGCGTCAGGCCGGCGGCCTTCGCCGCGTCCGACACCACATTGTCGGAGCGCAGCAGCGTCACCTGGTCCGGCGTCAGCTTGAATGCCCCCGGCGCGAACTGCAGGAACAGCGCCTGCAGTTTCGCCAGCCCGAACGGCCACGAGACCAGCATGCGCTCGCGTTCGATGGTGGCGAGAATGATTTCCATGATCTCGCGCATGGTCAGCACTTCCGGGCCGCCGAGCTCGTAGGTCGCGCCGGCCTTGGTCTTGCCGTCGACGGCGTCGGCGACCGCGGTCGCGACATCGCCGACATAGACCGGCTGCAGTTTCGTCAGGCCGCCGCCGATCAGCGGCAGCACCGGCGAGATCTGCGCCAGCGCCGCGAAGCGGTTGGTGAACTGGTCCTCGGGTCCGAACACGACCGAAGGCCGCAGGATAGTGGCCGACGGGACGGCCGACAGCACCGCCTTTTCGCCCGCGGCCTTGGCGCGGGCGTAGCGCGAGGGCGAATTCTCGTCGGCGCCGATGGCGGAGACATGCACCATGGCGCGCCGGCGGCGGCTGCCGCCTTCGCCACCGCGCCGGCGCCTTTGGCCTGCACCGCGTCGAAGGTCTGCGCGCCGCTCTCGGCCAGGATGCCGACCAGATTGATGGCGGCGTGGGAGTCGCGCATCGCGGCCTCGACGGAGGCCGGGTAGCGCAGATTGGCCTGCACGGCGTGGATCTGGCCGACCCTGCCGAGCGGCTGCAGATGGCCGGCCAGTTCCGGCCGCCGCACCGCGACCCGGATGCGGTAATCGCGCTTGGCGAGCGCGCGGACCACGCTTCGCCCCAGAAAGCCCGATCCTCCGAAAACCGTGACCAGCGTGTCCAGATTCGATGCCATGGCGTCAATTCCTAGGGTCAAATTCGATCGATCATGGGGTATTTAGCGATTTCGCGATACGCCAACCTGTCGGCGCTGTACAGCGTATTTGGGTCACAGTTCGCCAATTTGACAAGCGCGCGACCGATCCGTACTAACCGGCCCGGGCCCAGGTGGCGGAATTGGTAGACGCGCTGGCTTCAGGTGCCAGTGGCTTAACGGCCGTGAAGGTTCGAGTCCTTTCCTGGGCACCACTGCTTTCTGGATGCCCTCCCGTCGCCATTCGAGGGTCCGCCGGCCGCTCGCCTGTTCCGGGTTTGAGCGGTAGCTTGGTCCGCAGCGATTCGACGAGGTTCTAAAGCCCATGACCGTACGCCTGCATCGCGGCGATCTGCCCGATCTCACCCGCTATACCGACTCGGTGGCGATCGATACCGAGACCATGGGGCTGCATCCGCACCGCGACCGGCTCTGCGTGGTGCAGATGTCGAACGGCGACGGCAGCGCCGACGTGGTGCAGATCCCCAAGGATCACACCGAAGCGCCGAACCTGAAGGCGCTGCTGGCCAATCCGAAGGTGACCAAGATCTTTCATTTCGCGCGGTTCGATCTCGCCGCGCTCTACAACGCCCTCGGCGTCATGCCGCAGCCGGTGTACTGCACCAAGATCGCCTCGCGGCTTTCCCGCACCTACACCGATCGCCATGGCCTGAAGGATCTGGTGCGCGAGGTGCTCAACATCGATCTGTCGAAGCAGCAGCAGTCGAGCGACTGGGGCGCGCAGACGCTGAGCGAGGCGCAACTGGCCTATGCGGCCTCCGACGTGCTGCATCTGCACTGGCTTCGCGAGCGCCTCGATGCCATGCTCGCGCGCGAGGGCCGTCTGGAGCTGGCGCAGGCCTGTTTCGAATTTCTGCCGGCGCGGGCCAGGCTCGATCTGCAGGGCTGGGACACCGAAGACATTTTTGCGCATTCGTGAGGGCCTGCGAACGGCGCTTTGCCGCGGCTGCCGCCCCGTTTCGGTCACACTCGTAACGCGAGGTTCCCCGCTGCACAATCCGGCAAGGCCGGGTAGAATAGCGGAGCGCGATCAGCAGGAGTGGCACGCCGGTTTTGCCCGGTCGCGCTCTAAACTATTGAAGGAGCGCATGATCTTTTCGCCAAGCCGCTTGCACCTCCGGGCCGGGCCCGAGGGCATGCTTTGGCGGATCGTGCGCTCAGCTGTCGCTCCCTGGAGCAGCGGTGAATTCGGTCCAGAACCCAGCCTATCAAGCCGGAATGGAGGCGCGCTTTGCCAGCGCGGCGCGCCACAGCCGGATGGTGCGGGCGCTGCGCATCGCGGTCCCGGCGGCGGTGATTCTGGCGATGGCGCGCCATCGTCGCGGTATCGATCTTCAATCCGTTCCGGATGCTGTTGCCCAAGCTGCCGCTCGACATCGGAAATCTCGTCGTCTCCGGCACCAAGATCACGATGGAATCGCCGCATTTGTCCGGCTACACGCCCGATCAGCGGCCCTACGAAGTCTGGGCGAAGACCGCCACCCAGGATGTGACCGATCCGGATCACGTCGATCTCAAGACACTGCGCGCCAAGGTGCTGATGGAAGATCAGTCGACGACGTCACGCTGGACGCCCTCAACGGGTTGATGGACACCAAGGAGCAGTTGCTGAATCTGCACAAGGACATCTTCTTGCAATCCTCGACTGGCTACGAAGCGCGGCTTTCGCAGGCGTTTGTCGATATCGGCAAGGGCACGGTGACATCAGATGAACATGTCGATGTCAAATTGCTGAACGGAACGCTGACCGCCGACAGGCTCAGGATTACCGGCGGCGGCGAGGTGGTGAGGTTCGAAGGCAATGTGGTGATGAATCTGGACAATCTGCCGCCTGCCGAGAACCCGCCCAGCCAGGCTGCCAGCGCATCCGCAGCGCCCGACCCCGCTGCTCCGTCACGTTCCGCCAAGACGCGGTCCTCATCCAGCAAGACCGCCAACACGAAATGATTTCCGAGATGATGCTCTCCCCGCGCAGCACTTTGTTCAGGCGGATCGCACACGGCGCCTGCTGCTGCTTTGCCGCTCGCGATGATCGCCGCCGGCGACGCCGGCGCGCAGAGCGCGGTCACCGGCGTGCCCAATGCGATGCAGGGTTTTTCGCAAAATCGCGACCAGCCGATACAGATCGAGGCCGCCTCGCTCGAGATGCGCGACAAGAAAAAGGAAGCGACCTTTTCCGGCAATGTGAAGGTGGTGCAGGGCGACACCACCATGACCTCCAAGTCGCTGGTGGTGTTCTACGATTCGACACCGGCACCTGCGCCGGCCGGCCAATGCGAAGTCGGCAAAATCGGCGCCGATCCAGTCCGCGACGCCCGGTCCCGGCGGCAGTTCGTCGATCCGCCGGCTGGAGGCGAAAGGCAATGTGGTTGTCACCCAGAAGGATCAGGTCGTGACCGGGGAAACCGCGGTGTTCGATACCAAGACCAACCTGATCACCATGCTTGGCGGGATCGTGCTGACCCAGGGCAAGAATGTGCTGCGCGGCGACCGGCTGATGGTGGACATGGCGACCGGCGTATCGCGGGTGGAATCCGACAGCGGGCGAGTCCAGGGCCTGTTTCAGTCGTCCGGCCAGGGCGGCCCGACGATCCCCGGAGGGGCGCCGCCGCCGAAGCAGGCTCAAATAAACCGAAATAATATCAATCACTTGTGCGCTATCTGGGGGCGGCGAGGTTGAAGCCAGCGGCGCGAGCCTGTATCTACGACGACGCCCGGCGGCGGTCCGCGCCTCAAAACGAGGGTGTTTCGCTGGGCAAGCGACATCCATTCCTTCATGTTGCGCGAGCAAATCGAGTGGCCCGCGGCGGGTTGCGGGATCACCGTGAAAGGCCTAAGCGAAGCGGGGATGGTGGATTTACTCGGCATGTTCCGTCGACGCCCTGCGAAACGCAGTCCGCCAGGATTTGCGCGGACGCGCGCGGATATTACCGCGCTCGGCGATGCGAAGGGCGAGATGCTGGCCGCCCCGGTACGCGATGCGCCTCCGATTGCCCGCGACGCGCGGTTGCTGAATCCCTTGCCAAAACCTGAACCGCCCCGGGGCGAAAAAGCCGAACCCGCCCGAAAAAGCGAGGCCGCGCAAGACCAATGGCACGGTCGCCGCCCCGCAGCTGACGCAGCGGCCGGGCTATCTGGCGGTGCATAGCGTGGAAAAGAGTTTCGGCACCCGCCAGGTCGTTCGCGGCGTCAGCATCTATGTTCGGCGCGGCGAGGCGGTGGGATTGCTGGGTCCGAACGGCGCCGGGAAGACCACCGTGTTCTACATGATCACCGGCCTGATCAAGGTGGATCGCGGCGCCATCGAGCTCGACGGCCATGATGTCACCAGGCTGCCGATGTACCAGCGCGCCCGGCTCGGGATCGGCTATCTGCCGCAGGAAGCTTCGATCTTTCGTGGTCTCACGGTGGAGCAGAATATTCGCGCCGTGCTGGAGGTCGTCGAACCCTCAAAGAAAAAGCGCGAAGCCGAACTCAATTCCCTGCTCGACGAATTCAACATCACGCGCTTGCGAAAAACTCCGTCGATCGCGCTGTCAGGCGGCGAGCGGCGCCGGGTCGAGATCGCCCGTGCGCTTGCAACCCGCCCCAATTACATGCTGCTCGACGAGCCCTTCGCCGGCATCGATCCGATCGCGGTGGGCGACATTCAGGATCTTGTCCGCCATCTCACCAATCGGGGCATCGGCGTGCTGATTACCGACCACAATGTGCGGGAAACGCTCGGACTGACCGACCGCGCCTACATTGTCTATGCCGGGGAGATCTTGACCGAGGGCAGTCCGGACGAGATCGTTAACGACCCGGATGTACGCCGTCTTTACCTTGGCGAGGAATTCCGGCTGTAGGGCGGGGAATTCGCCCGTAGTACATTTTTCCCGTTCGTCAAGCCGTGTACATCGGCTGTGGACTAGTTTAAGCAAGAATCGGACCAAGTTTTTAGGATCGGTTCTTGCCTCCATGGCGCTGACGCAGAGATTAGAGTTCCGCCAGTCCCAGTCGCTGGTGATGACGCCGCAGTTGATGCAGGCGATCAAGCTTTTGCAACTGTCGAACCTCGATCTTTCGGCCTTCGTCGAAGAAGAACTGGAGCGAAATCCCCTTCTCGAGCGCGCGAGCGACGGCCCTGAATCTCCGGTTGCGGGCGAGCCGTTGCCGGACCGGGCCGAATATTCCGATTCGGACGACTCAGGCTCCGCCTATGGCGACGACGCCGGCACCGACCGTTCCGAAATGGCCGGCGGCTCCGCGGGCGACAGTTTTGAGCCGGGCCAGGAAGAATGGATGAATCGCGACCTAGGCAGTCGTACGGAAATTGAGCAGACCCTCGACACCCCCCTCGACAACGTTTTTTCCGAGGAGCCGGCCGAGGCCGCTGCAAGGAACGCGCAGGATGCGGCGCCGACCGCCTACACCGAATGGGGCGGCGGCGCCTCCAACGACGACAGCTACAACCTTGAAGCCTTCGTCGCCGCCGAGGTGACCTTGGGCAGCCATCTCGCCGAACAACTGGCGGTCGCTTTCACCGCACCCGCGCAGCGCATGATCGGCCAGTACCTGATCGACCTGGTTGACGAGGCCGGCTACCTGCCGCCGGATCTGGGGCAGGCCTCCGAGCGGCTCGGGGCTTCGCAGCAGGAGGTCGAGGCTGTGCTCGCGGTGCTGCAGAAATTCGATCCGCCCGGCATCTGCGCACGATCCCTGAGCGAGTGCCTGGCGATCCAGCTGCGGGAATTCAATCGTTACGACCCCGCGATGCAGGCCCTGGTCGAGCATCTCGATCTCCTCGCGAAACGCGATATCGCTTCCTTGCGAAAGTTCTGCGGTGTCGATGACGAGGATATTACCGACATGATCGGCGAAATTCGCCGTCTCAATCCCAAGCCGGGTTTGAAATTCGGTTCAACGCGCGCCCAGACCATGGTGCCGGATGTCTATGTGCGGCCCGGCCCCGACGGCGGCTGGCACGTCGAACTCAACAGCGACACGTTGCCGCGCGTTCTGGTCAACCAGACGTATTATACCGAGCTGTCGAAGACGATCCGCAAGGACGGCGACAAATCCTATTTCACCGATTGCCTGCAGAACGCCACCTGGCTGGTGCGCGCGCTCGATCAGCGTGCCCGCACCATCCTCAAGGTCGCAGCCGAGATCGTGCGCCAGCAGGACGGCTTCTTCACCCACGGCGTGGCGCATCTGCGGCCGCTCAACCTCAAGGCAGTGGCGGACGCGATCCAGATGCATGAATCGACGGTGTCGCGGGTCACCGCCAACAAATACATGGCGACTAATCGCGGCAGTTTCGAATTGAAATATTTTTTCACCGCCTCGATCGCGTCGGCCGACGGCGGCGAAGCCCATTCGGCGGAGGCGGTGCGTCACCACATCAGGCAGCTGATCGATGCGGAAGACCCCGCGGTGATCCTCTCCGACGACACCATCGTGGAACGATTGCGCAAATCGGGCATTGAGATCGCTCGCCGCACCGTCGCAAAGTACCGCGAAGCGATGCGAATCCCCTCCTCGGTGCAACGCCGCCGCGACAAACAAAGCATGCTCGGCAATGCTCTCTCGGCGCCCGCCGCATCCTCCGACCGCTCACGCGACACCCAGCCTGCCTGATTGCGTCCCGGCCAAATCGGGATAGTGTCGGCTCCCCTCCTTACGAATCGAGGCACCAAAAAATGACCCTCCGGATCTCGGGAAAAAGCATCAATGTCGGCGACGCCCTGCGCGGCCGCGTCAGCGAGCGCACCGATGAAGTGCTGCGCAAATATTTCGATGGCAACTATTCCGGGCACATCACGCTGAGCAAGGATGGCTTCGGCTTTCGTACCGATTGCGCGCTGCATCTGGATTCCGGAATTACGCTCGAGGCCGATTCCAATGCCGCCGACGCCTATGCCAGCGCCGACCAGGCGCTGCTGATGATCGAAAAGCGCTTGCGCCGCTACAAGAGCCGCCTCAAAGACCGCTCGTCCCGCAAGGCCCACGTGGCCTCTGCGGCGCTTGCCGAGATGAACGCGCCGACGCTGGATGCGCCGAGCTACGTCATCGAAGCGCCGGCGGAAGGCGACGAGGAGGTCACCGGCTATAACCCGGTCATCATCGCGGAGGCGACCACGTCGCTGAAGCGGCTTTCGGTCAGCGAAGCCGTGATGGAGCTCGATCTGACCGGCGTAGCCTGCATCGTGTTCCAGCACGGCTCGAGCGGCCGGGTAAACATCATTTACCGGCGGCCGGACGGCAATATCGGCTGGGTCGATCCGCCGGCGATAAAGCCGGGGGGTTAACGCCAATCGGCATTGACGGCTTCTGGGACCCTCCCTATGGTCCGCGACCCCAAGGGAAGGGGCATTGGAGGAGTGTTGCGGTAGTTGGCACCGGTCTTGCGTTGGGGTAGAAGCCCCCCAATTAGGACCTTGGGTGTAAGCCCGTCTCCCGCCTTATCTTCCTGACGCCGCCCCGCTAGAGCCCATTTCGCAACCTGACGGTTCAATTCACCTCGGAACGCCCCATGACGATTACCGATCTGGTCGCGCCCGAGGCGATTCTCCCGGCGTTGAAGGTCAACAGCAAGAAGCAGGCGCTGCAGGAACTGGCGGCGCGGGCCTCCGCCCTGACCGGGCAGAACGAACGCTCAGTTTTCGAGGTCCTGTTGCAGCGCGAGAAGCTGGGGACCACCGCGGTCGGCTATGGCGTCGCCATCCCGCACGGCAAGCTTCCCAAGCTGGAAAAGCTGTTCGGTCTGTTTGCCCGCCTCGAGCGCCCGATCGATTTCGAGGCAATGGACGGCCAGCCGGTCGATCTCGTGTTCCTGCTGCTGGCGCCGGAAGGCGCGGGTGCCGACCACCTGAAGGCGCTGGCCCGGATCGCGCGGCTGTTGCGCGACCAGGACGTCGCCAAGAAGCTGCGCGCCTCGCGCGACGCGCAGGCGATCTATTCGGTGCTGGCGCTGCCGCCGGCGACCGCGGCCTAGGCAGCGAATTCCAACAATTGCTTGGCGGTTGGCTGGTTAACGAACTCTGAAGCGGACGATCGGTACAAACAACTTGGCTGCGTTGCCCGGCCGCCTGTCAGGATTGCTGCGAGGCAATCTCGCACGTGCTTCGCACCGGAAATATAAATACGGGCGTCTGTTTCCGGCCGAGCCGAGGACAACGCCCGCGCGTCCAAAATTCTGATGTGGCTCACCGACAGCCGCACTCACCTGCGTCAGTGCAATCGCTACGTCAGAGCCACCCCGGCGAAGCACCCGATCAGTGAACGCTGACCGCCTGCAGTTCGTTGCTCCATGCGTTCGCGATCGCCGCTTCGCGGCTGTCGGTCAGCATGATCGGGGTGCCGTCGGCGGCGTGTAGCGCGAACAGCTTCAGTCCCGGTGCGATCTTTGGTGCCTGGGGAAATAGTCCCGGCACGTCCTCGGAGCGGATCTGCTTCACATAGGCGATATGACCCTCGCCCAAGGTCGCCAGCGCCTCCGTAGAGACGCCCGCCGGCTCAAACACAACATTACCGTCAGTCATGGTCTCAACTCCTCTGTCAGTTCAAGCGGTCGAGTCCGCTACTCGTTCCATTATTCGTGCTCATTGATAGCGATTGTCTTAACGATTCTCTCCGGCTCAGGCCGGGCGAGGTCGATCGACAACAGCCCGTTCTTCAGATCCGCGCCCAGCACGTGCATCCCCTCCGCCAGCACGAAGGTGCGCTGGAAGTGGCGCGCGGCGATGCCGCGATGGATGTATTGCCGGGCCTTGTCATCCTGCTGCCGGCCCCGGATCACGAGTTGATTTTCCTCAATGGTCACATCGAGTTGATCGCGGGTGAAACCAGCCACCGCGAGCGTGATCCGCAGCCGTTCGGGCTGGCCGTTGGCGCGGTCGCACCGCTCGATATTGTAAGGAGGATAACCGTCGGCGCCTTTAACGACGCGATCAAGCACACGCTCGATTTCGTCGAATCCCAGCAGGAACGGACTGGATAACGAGGGAACACGAGTCATAACCTACAAAGCCCTCTCGAAGCGACTTTGGCATTTCAGGGCCCTTGCGGCGCCCCATCGCGATCGGCGGGCCGATTTGCCCTCCGGTCAAAAGCCAATATGGGCATGATTTCCGGGGCGTTCAAGCGTCTCTGGGACCACAAGGAATCTCCACAGAGGCGATCCCGGATGCGCCGGCACATCCCCGGATCGTGGGGCAGCCTAGAGATCGATCCGCTTGCGACCGTCGGCGCTGAATAAATGCAGCTTTTCGCGTGGCGCAACGGCCTTGATTCGCTCGCCGATGGCGGGAGCGACCGTGCCGGGAATCCGCACAATCACCGCGCCCGGCGGCAACTCCCCGGGATTGGCGGCAACGCCTTGCACCTCCTGCTGGCGGGCGCCGTAGACAAAGGTCTCGGCACCGACGTGTTCGATCGCCTCGACCGTGAGGTCGAGCGCGATGCCGCCGGCGAGGCTGTCGCCTGAAATCAGGAAGTCCTCGGGGCGGATTCCCAGAATTCCCGCTTCGCCGGTCGCGCGGCCATCGCCTGCGAGCTGCGATTTGATTTCGTCCGACCGCAGCGGCATCAGATTCATCGGCGGTGCACCGATGAACGACGCGACGAAGGTCGTCGCGGGCTTCTGGTAGATTTCGAGCGGGTTGCCGATCTGCTCTACCTGGCCGCCATTCATGACCACCAGAATGTCGGCCAGCGTCATGGCTTCGAGCTGGTCGTGGGTCACGTAGATCGAAGTGGTGCTGAGCCGGCGCTGCAGCTTGCGGATTTCGACGCGCATCGCGATCCGCAGCTTGGCGTCGAGGTTCGACAAGGGCTCGTCGAACAGAAACACTTTCGGCTGCCGCACGATGGCGCGGCCCATCGCGACGCGCTGGCGTTGCCCGCCGGATAGCTGGCCCGGCTTGCGGTCCAGCATTGAGCCGATTTCGAGAATGCGGGCGGCTTCCTGGACGCGGGTGTCGATCTCGGGCTTAGGCATTCCCCGGTTGCGCAGGCCGTAGGCCATGTTGTTGTAGACGCTCATATGCGGGTAGAGCGCGTAATTCTGGAATACCATGGCGATGTCGCGCTCGGCCGGCTCGATCTCGTTGACGATGCGTCCGCCGATGTCGATCTCGCCGCCGGTGATGGTCTCGAGACCCGCGACCATCCGTAACAGCGTTGACTTGCCGCAGCCGGAGGGGCCGACCAGCACGCAGAACTGGCCGTCGCCAACCTCGAAGCCGATGCCTTTGATGGCCTCGAAGCCGCTGGGATACGTCTTGCGGACGTCGCGGAGCGTTACGTTCGCCATTTCACTTTTCCGTCTCTATCAGGCCCTTGACGAAGAGGCGTTGCATCAACACGACGACCGCGACCGGAGGCAGCATCGCGAGCACGGCGGTCGCCATCGCCACCGACCACTCGGTCAATGCGTCGTGCACGTCAATGATCTTCTTGATGCCGATGACGATGGTCTGCATGTCGTCGCGGGTCGTGATCAACAGCGGCCAGAGATATTGATTCCAGCCGTAGATGAAGAGGATCACGAACAGCGCGGCGATGTTGGTCAGCGAAAGCGGCAGCAGCGTATCCCAGAAGAACCTGATCGGGCCGGCGCCGTCGATCTTCGAGGCCTCCACCAGTTCCTTCGGTACGGTCATGAAAAACTGGCGGAACAACAGCGTCGCCGTCGCCGAGGCGATCAGGGGCAGGATCAGGCCGGAATAGGAATCCAGCATGCTGAGATCGCTGGTGATCTTGTAGGTCGGATAGATGCGCACCTCGACCGGCAGCATCAGCGTGATGAAGATGGTCCAGAACGCCGTCATCCGGAACGGAAACGCGAAGAACACGATTGCATAGGCCGAGATGATCGAGATCGCGATCTTTCCCGCGGTGATGCCGAGCGCCATGATCAGGCTGTTCAGCATCATGCTCCCCACCGGCTGGCGCGTGGTCTTGCCGGTGCCGGAGACGATGGTGTGCCAATAAGTTTCGAGAGCGTGGGATCCGGGGTACAGCGGCATCTGGCCGTTGGCGATCACTGAATTGTCGTGGGTCGAGGCAACGATCGCCATATAGACCGGAAAGGCGACGATCGCGACGCCGGCCAGAAGGATCAGATGGGGCAGCAGGTTTCCAAATCGGCGATGCTCGACCATGGCGTTCAGTAATGGACCTTCTTTTCGACGTAGCGGAACTGAAACGCGGTCAACGCAACCACGATCACCATCAGGATCACCGATTGCGCCGCCGAGCCGCCGAGATCGGCGCCGGCCTTGCCGTCCTGGAACACCTTATAGACGAGAGTCTGCGTGGCGCCGCTCGGCCCGCCGCCGGTCGCGGTGTCGATGATGCCGAGCGTGTTAAAGAAAACATAGGTGATATTGACGATGATCAGGAAAAAAGTCGTCGGCGACAGCAACGGGAAGACGATGGTCCAGAACCGCCGCATCGGTCTGGCGCCGTCGATTGCCGCAGCCTCGATCACGCTTTTCGGAATCGCCTGCAGGCCGGCCAGAAAGAACAGAAAATTGTAGCTGATCTGGTTCCAGACCGCGACGATGACGACGAGGATCATCGCATGGGTACCGTTGAGCACTGGATTCCAGTCGATGCCCGAGCGTTGCAGCGCGCGTGCGATCATGCCGAGCCCGGGCTGGAACATGAAGATGAAGAGCACGCTGGCGACCGCCGGGGCCACAGCGTAGGGGATGATGAGAAAGGTGCGATAGACCTGCACGCCTCGGATGTTGCCGTTCGCCATGACCGCCAGCAACAGCCCGAGGGCAAGCGAAAAAAACACCACCAGTGCCGAGAACACGAAGGTGACGCCGATCGCCTGATAATATCCGGGGGTGCGCAGAAGACTGACGTAGTTCTCGAACCAGACGAACTCTGTCGAAAGCCCGAAGGCGTCCTGCAGCAGAAACGACTGCTGCACGGCCTGCACCGCTGGCCAGTAGAAAAAAATCACGGAAACCGCGAGCTGCGGCAGCACCAGCAGATAGGGCAGCATCCTGCCTGAAAAAATTGCCCGGGGTTCCATCATGCCTCGCTGGATGGATCGTGGCCGCGTCAGGCGCGGCCACGATCCTCGCTTCCATCACTTGACCGCGGTGCGCTCAAACTGCCGCAGCATCTCGTTGCCGCGCGACACCGCCGCATCGAGCGCGTCCTTTGCCGACTTCTTGCCGGCCAGCGCCGCCTCGATCTCTTCGGCCCAGACGTCACGCATCTGCACCATGCCGCCGAAACGCAATCCGCGCGAATTCTCGGTTGGCGGCTTGTTGGTCAGCTCCTTCAACGGCACTTCGAGAATCGGGTTCTTTTCGTAGAAACCCGAGGCTTTGGTTTTTTCGTAGGCGGCCTTGGTAATCGGCAGATAGCCGGACACCTCGTGCAGATAGACTTGGCGATCGGTGTCCGACAGGAAGGTGAAGAACTTGGCGATTCCCTTGTATTCTTCCGCCGACTTGCCGCTCATCACCCAAAGCGAAGCGCCGCCGATGATGGAATTTTGCGGGGCGCCTTTGACATCCGGGAAATAGGGCATCGGGACGGCGTTGTAGGCGAACTTGGCGTTCGCCTTGACACTCGGATAGAACGCCGACGACGTCATGAACATCGGACATTCGCCCGAAGTGAAACGCCCTTCGCCGGTGTTGGTTCGCCCCGAATAGTCGTAGCTCTTGTCCTTCTGCAGTTCGACCAGGTTTTGCAGCAGGTTGGTTTCCAGCGGGGTGTTGAACTTGAGCACGGTGTCGAAGCCGTCCAGCCCATTGGCGTTGCTGCCGATTGGCACGTTGTGCCACGCGGAGAACTGCTCGATCAGCCCCCAGGTGATCCAGGCCGAGGAGAAGCCGCAGGTCGCGTGGGTCGCATGCAGCTTCTTGGCGTCGGCGAACACTTCGGGCCAGGTCTTCGGTGGCTCCGCGATACCGGCCTCTTTTAGTGCGTCGAGGTTGACCCAGAGCACCATGCTCGACGAGTTGAATGGGAACGAGAGCATCTCGCCCTTCGATGTGGAGTAGTATCCGGTGATCGCCGGCAAATAGGACTTGGGATCGAATGCTTCGCCCTGCTCCTTCATCAACTCGAAAACCGGTTTGATGGCGCCCTTGGCGGCCATCATGGTCGCGGTGCCAACCTCGAACACCTGCATGATGCCAGGGGCATTGCCGGCCCGAAAGGCCGCGATCCCGGCGTTCAGCGTATCCGCATACTGCCCTTTGAAGGTCGGGACGATCTTGTAGTCGCTCTGCGACGCGTTGAAATCATTGGCAAGCTTGACGACCACGTCGTTGTTGCCTCCGGTCATGGCATGCCACCACTGGATCTCGGTCACGGCGTAAGCAGGCGCTGCGAGCGCAAGCGTGACAGCGACTGCCGCTGCAGCGCCGAATTGTCGAATAGTCATCAAATCCCTCCCGGTTGGACCGTCACTGTCGGTTGCGCGTTAGCAGCGCCGGATGACGTACAAATGACCGTATAAGCGAGGGGATGGTAAGGGGGAAGCGCTGGCCAAGGGAAGGGGTAATATGGACGGAGGTGACACCCCCGCCCCGGGGTGCGGTGCGCGGCATCCCGATACAGGAACTAGCGCTTTCGCATAGGGGCGCAAACCACGCCTTTGGCGATCAGGGCATCGATCTCGATGCTGGAATATCCAAACCCGGTCAGCACCTCGACCGCGTGCTCGCTGAAATTCGGCGGCACGCGGCGCAGGCTTGGCTTGCTGCGCGCAAGGCGGATGGGCGAGGCGACCCCCTTGTACCAGTTCTTTTCGATGACGTCGCCCCGGTAGGCGGTGTGGGCGCTGGTGAGGGCCTGGTCGATCGACTGCACCGGTCCGGCCGGCAATCCCGCGGCCAGCAGGCGGTCGCATAGCGGTTCGGCGTCGTGCTGGCTGAAAACGGCGGCGAGCTCGGCACGCAGCGCATCGCGGTTGGCGATGCGGTCCTTGTTGCGCGCAAAGCGCGGATCGTTGCCGAGTTCGGGCTTGCCGATCTCCTTGCAAAGCTTGCGGAAGGTGCCGTCATTGCCGACGCCGATAAAGATATTGGCCGTGCGGGTCGGGAAGATCGCGTAAGGCACGAGGTTCGGATGCTCGTTGCCGGTAAGCTGGGGCGGCTTGCCGTGCATGAAATAATTCGCGGCATGCGGATGCATGATGGCGAGGCCGGTTTCGTACAGCGTGGTTTCGAGAAACTGCCCGATGCCGGATCTCTGTCGCTCCGATAGCGCCATCAGAATGCCGATTGCCGCGTAAAGCCCGGTGGTAATGTCCACCAGCGGCACGCCGATGCGCGTCGGCCCGCTTTGCGGCGAACCGGTCGCGGCGATCATTCCGGTCATGGCCTGGATGATGGCGTCATAGCCGGGGTTGCCGCCGCGCGGTCCGTCGGCGCCGAAGCCGCAAATCCGGCAGTGGATCAATCTCGGAAATTTCGCGCGCAGCACGTCGTTGCCGATGCCCCATTTGTCGAGCGTGCCTGGCTTGAAATTCTCGATCAGGACGTCGGCGCCCTCCAGCATCTTCATCAGCACGGCGCGTCCGCCTTCGGAAGCCAGGTCGAGCCCGATCGAGCGCTTGTTGCGGTTGATGCCGACGAAATAGGCGGCGTCTTCGCCGTGGAACGGAGGTCCCCAATCGCGCACCTCATCGCCGGCGGGGGGTTCGACCTTGATGACGTCGGCGCCGTGGTCGGCGAGGATCTGCGTGCAGTAGGGTCCGCCGAGCACGCGCGTAAGATCAATCACGCGCAATCCGGTCATCGCGCCGGGAGCAATTTCAGTCGTCATGGGCGTTTCTTGCTTTTGGTGGAGGTTACCAGTGGCATTAAGCATCACAGGCGCTTCTTCGCAAATGCGCGGCCGGAGGCAGACTTAAGATATTTCTCGAAGGCAACAGCCTGCTTTTCATCGCTGAACGCGACGTAGGTTTTCAACCGCCAAGGCTTGTATTTCGAGGTATGTGGCACTTCGCCCGCATGGTGTTTTGCCAATCGCGCGCGCAGGTCGTCAGTAATACCGACGTAAAAATGCTGGGAATCCAAACTCTCAAGGATATAGACATATTTCATTTTCTTGCCGCTGCCCCCCTTCGCCGTAGAGGTTACAACGCGGCAGCCTTCGCTACGATAGAGCTTGCCGAGGCCCGTCTTCGCCCTCCGGGCTACGCCGCGGCAGCCTTCGCTACGATAGGGCTTGCCGAGCCGTAGCTTGCGAAGCAAGCGAAGGCTGGTGGAGCCAGGCGGGATCGAACCGCCGACCTCTTGCATGCCATGCAAGCGCTCTCCCAGCTGAGCTATGGCCCCTTAAACCTGCCGCGCGCCTTGGGCGACGCGCCACGCAGAACCCTGAACAGCACAGTTCAGGGCCGATCTCAAGTCTCCTCGTCGCCGCCGACGTCGCCGATGATGTCGGTGACGTCCTCGTCGCCTTCCTCTTCGTCGGCGATGAAGGTAGAATCGTCATCGTCGTCGTCTTCGATGGTCTCGTCGATCTCGATGTCGTCCTCCGACTCGGGAACGACAGCCTTCACCTTGCCGGTATTCTCCTCCGCGTCGGCTTCCTCGAGCGGCACCAACTCTTCGGCCTCGATCGGCTCCGGGGTTGCTTCGGCGGCGGACGCTGCGGCCGCGGCACTGGCGCGGGCCGCCGCGTCAGCGCGGGTCCGCGGCGGCGGTATGGGAGCAATCGGCACGATCTCGCCAGTATACGGTGAGATCACCGGGCTCTTGTTGAGATCGTAAAATTTTTTACCCGTGGTCGGGCAAATGCGCTTGGTTCCGAGATCGGATTTGGCCACGTATGGAATCCTGGGAATATCTGAAAAACGGTGCTTCACTTGGCTAGTTGGTACGCTGCTGTCAATAGCGCTTTGTGGGAGATAGATGTCTGCGTGACGCAGCGCGGCCCTTGTGATACCTGCGGCCCGCGCAGAGGACCACAATCTTGACTCAATCTGACCGACCGAGGCCGCTTGAAGCCCGTTCCAGCGGACCCCTGACCGGGAACGTCCGCGTTCCCGGCGACAAGTCGATTTCCCATCGTGCCCTGATCCTGGGTGCGCTGGCGGTGGGCGAAACCAGCATATCGGGCCTGCTTGAGGGTGAAGACGTCCTGAATACCGCCAAGGCCATGCGCGCGCTGGGCGCGAAAGTGGAGCGAACCGGCGATTTCGCGTGGGTAGCGCACGGCGTCGGCGTCGCCGGGTTCGCGCAGCCGCAAACTCCCCTCGATTTCGGCAATTCCGGCACCGGCTGCCGGCTGGTGATGGGGGCGGTAGCCGGCTGTCCGATTACGGCAACCTTTGACGGCGACGCCTCGCTGCGTTCCAGGCCCATGCGCCGGGTGCTCGATCCCCTGGAATTGATGGGCGCGCGGGTAGGCTCAAGTGGGGAAGGCGGTCGCCTGCCGCTGACGCTTGTGGGCGCGCGCGATCCGCTGCCGATCCTCTATCGCACGCCCGTGGCCTCGGCGCAGATCAAGTCCGCGGTGCTGCTGGCCGGGCTGGCCGCGCCGGGCACCACCACGGTAATCGAGACCGAGGCCAGCCGCGACCACACCGAATTGATGTTGAAGCACTTCGGCGCGCACATCGTTTCGACCCGGGAGGGTAGCCACGGCCGCAAAATCGCGCTGAGCGGTCAGCCCGAGCTGCATGGTGCCGAAGTCGTGGTGCCGGCCGATCCGTCCTCGGCGGCGTTTCCGATCGTGGCGGCATTGATTGTCGAAGGCTCCGACATCGTCCTGTCCGATGTCATGGCCAATCCGCTGCGCACCGGGCTCTTTACGACGCTGCGCGAGATGGGCGCGTCGATCGAGGAAACCGGGCTGCGCGGCGACGCCGGCGAACCGATGGCGCAGTTGCGGGTGCGCGCCTCGAAGTTGCACGGTGTCGAGGTGCCCCCTGAACGCGCGCCCTCGATGATCGACGAATATCTGGTACTGGCGGTGGCGGCGAGCTTCGCCGAAGGCACCACCATCATGCGCGGCTTGCAGGAACTTCGCGTCAAGGAATCCGACCGGCTGGAAGCGACCGCCGCCATGCTGCGCGTCAATGGTGTCCGCGTGGAGATCTCCGGCGACGACCTGATCGTGGAAGGCCGGGGCCATGTGCCGGGCGGCGGCCTTGTCGCCACCCACATGGATCACCGCATCGCGATGTCGGCCCTGGTGATGGGTCTTGCCGCGGACAAACCGGTGAAGGTCGACGATACCGCCTTCATCGCCACCTCATTTCCGGATTTCATTCCGATGATGCGCTCGCTGGGGGCGGAATTTTCATGATTATCGCCATCGATGGACCCGCAGCTTCGGGAAAAGGCACGCTCGGCAAGCGGCTCGCCCACCATTACGGCTATCGCCACCTCGATACCGGCGTGATCTATCGCGCGGTGGCCAAGGCGTTATTGGACGTCGGCGCCGATCTTACCGATGAGGTGAGCGCGGTCGCCGCTGCCATCGAGCTCGATCCCGAAAAGTTCGGGAATCCGGAGCTCAAGACCCAACGGGTGGGCGATGCCGCCTCGGTCGTCTCGGCGATCCCGAGAGTGCGGGAGGTATTGGTCAATTTTCAGCGGCAATTTGCGGCCGAACCGCCGGGCGCGGTGCTCGACGGCCGCGACATCGGAACCGTGATCTGTCCGGACGCCGATGTGAAGATCTTCGTCGTTGCCGACCCCAAAGTCAGGGCCCGCCGCCGGACCCTGGAGGCGCGGGCGCGGGGCGAGGAAGCCGACGAGGCGCTGGTGCTGGCGGATATCCTGAGACGCGACGAACGCGACCGGAACCGCGCTGCCGCGCCTCTAAAAGCGGCCCCGGATGCTCACTTGCTCGATAACTCGCATTTGGATATAGAAGGCGGCGTCCGGGCCGCCATCGACATTGTCGAGGCCGTCCGAGCGGGCCGGCAGCGGGCTTGAGCGCTTTCAAACTAAACCGCTGCCGTCATTGGAGGAAAGCCCGCTCCAGGTCTTGAACATCGATATCCCGAGGTCGTTTGCCTCGTTCAGGCTCCGGACAAAATTATTCAACGTATCGTACGTGCAGGCATGCTGCCGGCCCGCCAACGCGATTTTTCGCAGTTAGCGGTCGTTAGGGTTTGCGGACCCCTGACACTTCACGCCCGATACGCCCCTTAACCCGAATGGCCGGCGATACCCGCATCTGGAGAACAAATGGCTTCGACTGCTGCTTCCTATAATCCTTCCCGCGACGATTTTGCCGCGATGCTCGACGAGAGCTTTGCCGGCGGTAATCTGCAGGAAAGCTCCGTCATCAAGGGCATCGTTGTTGCGATCGAGAAGGACATGGCCGTCATCGACGTCGGCCTGAAGACCGAAGGCCGCGTGGCGCTGCGCGAATTCGCAGGACCCGGCAAGGAAAGCGAACTCAAGGTCGGGGACGAGGTCGAGGTGTTTCTCGACCGGATCGAGAATGCGCTCGGCGAAGCCGTGCTGTCGCGCGACAAGGCGCGCCGCGAAGAAAGCTGGGGCAAGCTCGAGAAGGCCTTCAACAACAATGAGAAGGTGCACGGCGTCATCTTCAACCAGGTCAAGGGCGGCTTCACCGTCGACCTCGACGGCGCTGTCGCCTTCCTGCCGCGCTCCCAGGTCGATATCCGCCCGATCCGCGACGTCGCGCCGCTGATGAACAATTCGCAGCCGTTCCAGATCCTCAAGATGGATCGCCGCCGCGGCAACATCGTGGTGTCGCGCCGCACGGTACTCGAAGAGACCCGCGCCGAACAGCGCCAGGAACTGGTGCAGAACCTCGAAGAGGGACAGGTCATCGACGGTGTGGTCAAGAACATCACCGATTACGGTGCGTTCGTTGATCTCGGCGGCATCGACGGCCTCCTGCACGTCACCGATATCGCCTGGCGCCGGGTCAACCACCCGACCGAGGTGCTGGCCATCGGCCAGACCGTGAAGGTGAAGATCATCAAGATCAACCACGAGACCCACCGCATCTCGCTCGGCATGAAGCAGTTGCTGGACGATCCGTGGCAGGGCATCGAGGCGAAGTATCCGCTCAATGCGCGCTTCACCGGCCGCGTCACCAACATCACCGACTACGGCGCTTTCGTCGAACTGGAGCCGGGCATCGAAGGCCTGATTCACGTCTCGGAAATGTCGTGGACCAAGAAGAACATGCACCCCGGCAAGATCGTTTCGACCTCGCAGGAAGTCGAAGTGCAGGTTCTCGAGGTCAATTCGGTCAAGCGCCGGATTTCGCTCGGCCTCAAGCAGACCATGCGCAATCCCTGGGAAGTATTCGTAGAGAAATTCCCGGTGGGATCGACGGTCGAGGGCGAGGTCAAGAACAAGACCGAGTTCGGCCTGTTCCTCGGGCTCGAGGGCGACGTCGACGGCATGGTCCATCTGTCCGATCTCGACTGGAAGCTTCCGGGCGAGCAGGTGATCGACAACTTCAAGAAGGGCGACATGGTCAAGGCCGTGGTGCTCGACGTCGATGTCGAGAAGGAGCGCATCTCGCTCGGCGTCAAGCAGCTTGAGGGCGATCCCTTCGCCGAGCCGGGCGACGTCAAGAAGGGCGCGGTCGTGACCTGTGAGGTGCTTGATGTGAAGGAAAGCGGCATCGACGTTAAGATCGTCGGCACCGATTTCACCACCTTCATCAAGCGGTCCGAACTGGCGCGCGAGCGCGCCGATCAGCGCGCCGAGCGCTTCGCGGTCGGCGAAAAGGTCGATGCGCGGGTGATCCAGTTCGACAAGAAGGCCCGCAAGGTGCAGGTCTCGATCAAGGCGCTGGAAGTCGCCGAGGAGAAGGAGGCCATCGCGCAGTACGGCTCCTCCAATTCGGGGGCGACGCTGGGCGACATTCTCGGCACCGCGCTCAAGCAGCGCAACGAGAAGTAAGCCTGCCGCTTCTTTTCCTCAGCCAAACGGGGCCCCGGTTTCGACCGGGGCCTTTTCCATTCTTCCCGTCTCCCCAAGGAGAGAAGGGAGCCGGGCCTTGTTTTCTTCATATTGCATCGCAATTGATGTAATCGGGACACGGCATATTGGTGCTGTGCAGGGAAGACCGTGCGATTCCCCTTAAAGACCGCCCCTTGGGAGAATTTCGATGTCGCTTGATTCGGATGTGATCGTCGATCGCCGCAGGATTCGCCGCAAGCTGACATTCTGGCGCGTCACCGCCGCACTGGTTGCGATCGCAGCGATCGTCACCATCGGCGTGGTTGCGACGCCTGCCGGGCGCAGCGCGTTCACCACGTCGGGTTCCATCGCGCGCATCCATGTCGAGGGCCTGATCCTCAGCGACAATGATCGCGTCGAGGCGCTGGAGCGGCTGGAAAAATCGCACGCCGCGGCGGTCGTCGTGCACATCAATTCACCCGGCGGCACCACGGCCGGCTCCGAACAGCTTTACGACGCGCTGATGCGCCTGAAGGCGAAGAAGCCGCTGGTGGTGGTGGTCGAGGGCCTAGCGGCCTCGGGTGGCTACATCACCGCGATTGCGGCCGATCACATCGTCGCGCAACAGACCTCGCTGGTCGGTTCGATCGGCGTGTTGTTCCAGATTCCGAATTTTACCGAATTGCTGAAAACCGTCGGCGTTAAGATCGAGGAAGTGAAATCCTCACCGCTGAAAGCGGCTCCCAACGGCTATGAACCGACCAGTCCGGAAGCGCGTGCCGCGCTGGATTCGCTGGTCAAGGACTCCTATGCTTGGTTCCGCGGCCTTGTGAAAGAGCGCCGCGGCATGGACGACGCACTGCTCGAAAAGGTCGCGGACGGGCGGGTGTTCACCGGCCATCAGGCGGTCGATCTCAAGCTGATCGATCAGCTTGGCGACGAGAAAACCGCGGTTGCCTGGCTGGTCGCGCAGAAGGGTGTCAAGGCCGATCTGCCGGTGCACGATTACAAGCTTTCACCCCAATTCGGCGACCTGACTTTCTTGCGAACGGCGGCTTCGATGACGCTCAACGCGCTCGGTTTGAGCGCGATTGCGCGGCAAATCGAGCAGGCCGGCCTCGCGCCGGCGGTCGATCGCCTTGGCCTTGAGGGCATGCTGGCGTTGTGGCAACCCACAGGGGCCAATTGAACCGGAAAAGTCCGGTTTCCGGCCGTCCTCCCGCATTGCGGGTACTGTCACAATCCGGGTTTCGGTCGTTTGTCACGTGTTTTCGCGGCGCCCAAATTTGATTTAGCGTCTTGACAGTTCAAGGTATTTTCACGGAAATGGCATCCGCACCTTCCCGGGTCCCAGTCTCGATGATCAAATCCGAACTTGTTCAGCGTATCGCCGAGCACAACCCGCATCTCTATCAGAGGGATGTCGAGAACATTGTGAACGCGATTCTCGATGAGATTATCGCAGCGCTAGCGCGCGGCGATCGGGTAGAACTGCGCGGTTTCGGCGCGTTCTCGGTCAAGCACCGTCCGGCCCGCGCCGGCCGCAATCCGCGTACCGGGGCGCATGTGCCGGTCGATCAAAAGAGCGTCCCGTTCTTCAAGACGGGCAAGGAAATGCGTGAACGGCTGAACCGCGACAGCGGAGCGTCCGACGCCGGCGCTTGAAGCGTTTTTTGATCGTGCGGTGTCTGGCCAGAGAACCCGTACCCTTTTTTCGGACTGCGCTCCCGCCGGTCTTTTTGTAACGCGAGAGGGATCATGCGCAAGTTTTTCACCGCCGTGGTGCTGATTCCGCTGGGTCTGGTCTTTGTCGTGTTCGCGGTCGCCAACCGGCATCTGGTGACGGTGTCGTTCGATCCCTTCAATTCGACCGATCCGTCGATTGCGATCACGCTGCCGCTGTTTTTCGTCATCATCGCGGTAGCGATCGCGGGGGTGGTGGCGGGCGGCTGCGCGACCTGGCTCCGGCAGCACCACTGGCGCCGCGCCGCGCGTCAGCACGAGGCCGATGCCCGGCAGGCGCGGGCGCAACTGGCCGACCTGCGCGCAGGCGGAGCGCCTTCGCGGAACGATCCGCAGCGCCTGTCGGCCCCACAGCCCGGCGGCCTATACGGGGCCGGCGGGCGAGACAAGCAGGGCGCGACGTTGTAGAACGCGGCCCACAAGCGCAGTGCCTTTTCGGCCTGCCGTCTTCACCCTAATTCGTGCCCTGAAACATGTCCCTGATCGTCAAAATTTGCGGCCTTTCCACGCGCGAAACGCTCAATGTCGCGCTGGATGCCGGCGCGGACATGGTGGGATTCGTGTTCTTTCCGCCGTCGCCGCGGCATCTCACCCTCGAGACGGCGCGCGACCTCGGCAAGGAGGCGGGACGCCGCGCTGTGAAAGTCGCGCTCACGGTCGATGCCGACGATGCGACGCTGACCAACCTCGTCGAGGCGCTGCAGCCCGACATTTTGCAGTTGCATGGCAAGGAAAGCATCGCGCGGCTGCGCGACATCAAGCAGAAATTCGGACTGCCCGTGATGAAGGCGATGGCGGTGGAAACTCCGGCCGATCTCGCATCGTTGCCCGGCTATGCCGCGGTAGCCGATCGCATCCTGTTCGATGCCCGTGCCTCCACGGGAGCTACGCGCCCCGGCGGTCTGGGCGCGGTGTTCGACTGGCATCTGCTTGAGAATCTCGACCTGGAACTGCCGTTCATGGTTTCGGGCGGCCTCAATGCCGGTAATGTTGCGGAAGCCGTTCGCATCACCCGCGCCGGCGGGGTCGATGTTTCCTCCGGCGTCGAGCGCACGCCCGGCGTCAAGGATCCCGAAATGATCCGCGCCTTTGTTCGCGCTGCGCGGATGATCGACAATGATACGGCCCTTGCGGCCGCAGGCGAAAGGCAACGATGAGTCTCGCAAAACCCAATTCCTTCCGCAGCGGTCCCGACGAGCGCGGGCATTTCGGCATTTTTGGCGGCCGCTTTGTCGCGGAAACGCTGATGCCGTTGATCCTCGATCTGGAAAATGCTTACGCCGACGCCAAAGCCGATCCAGCGTTCCAGGCGGAGATGAACGGCTATCTCAAGCACTATGTCGGCCGGCCGTCGCCGCTTTATTTCGCCGAACGCCTGACCGGCCATCTGGGCGGCGCGAAAATCTACTTCAAGCGCGAGGAGCTGAACCACACCGGCTCGCACAAGGTCAACAACGTGCTCGGCCAGATCATGGTGGCGCGGCGGATGGGCAAGAAGCGCATCATCGCCGAGACCGGCGCCGGCCAGCACGGTGTGGCTACCGCCACGCTGTGCGCGCGGTTCGGACTCGAATGCGTCGTCTATATGGGCGCCGTCGATGTCGAGCGGCAGCAGCCCAATGTTATCCGCATGGAAATGCTTGGCGCCAGGGTGATCCCGGTGCAATCGGGCTCGCGCACGCTGAAGGATGCGATGAACGAAGCGCTGCGCGACTGGGTCACCAACGTGCACAACACGTTCTATTGCATCGGCACGGTTGCGGGCCCGCACCCCTATCCGATGATGGTGCGCGATTTCCAGTCGGTGATAGGCATCGAGACCCGCGCGCAGATGCAGGAGGAAGAAGGCCGCCTGCCGGATTCGCTGATCGCCTGCATCGGCGGCGGCTCCAACGCGATGGGGCTGTTTCACCCCTTCCTCGATGATCCCTCCGTCGAGATTTTTGGTGTTGAGGCGGCGGGCCATGGCTTGACGCAACTGCATGCGGCGTCGATCGCCGGCGGCCGGCCCGGCGTGTTGCACGGCAACCGCACGTATCTGCTGATGGATGATGACGGCCAGATCCAGGACGCGCATTCGATTTCGGCGGGGCTGGATTATCCCGGCATCGGCCCGGAGCATTCCTGGCTGCATGAAACCGGTCGTGTGAAATATCTGTCCGCGACCGACGACGAGGCGCTGGCGGCGTTTCAATTGCTGTCGCGGCTTGAGGGCATCATTCCGGCGCTGGAGCCGGCCCACGCCATCGCCAAGGTGATGGAGCTCGCGCCGAAGCGGCCGAGAGATCACCTGATGGTGGTCAATCTCTCCGGCCGCGGCGACAAGGACATCCCGCAGGTGGCGGATATCTTGCGGGGGAAGAAGAAATGACCACCCGAATCGACGCCCGTTTCGCGGAGCTGAAGAAAGAAGGTCGCTCCGCCTTCGTCACCTTCCTGATGGCGGGGGATCCCGATCCCGCGACCTCGCTCGAGATCATCAAGGCACTGCCAAAAGCGGGTGCGGATATCATCGAGGTTGGCATGCCCTTCACCGATCCGATGGCCGACGGTCCGTCGATCCAGGCTGCGGGTTTGCGCGCGCTGAAGGCCGGCATGACCCTGAAGAAGACGCTCGCGACGGTGCGCGAGTTTCGCAACGGCGATAACGCCACGCCGCTGGTGCTGATGGGTTACTACAACCCGATCTACATCTACGGCGTCGACAAATTTCTCGTTGACGCCAAATCCGCCGGCGTCGACGGGCTGATCATCGTCGACCTGCCGCCCGAGGAAGACACCGAATTGTGCCTGCCGGCGCTGAAGGCGGGCCTGAATTTCATCCGGCTGGCGACGCCGACCACCGATGACAAGCGGCTGCCTGCCGTGCTCGCGAATACCTCGGGCTTTGTTTACTACGTCTCCATCACCGGCATTACCGGCAGCGCCAGCGCCGATACCAAAGCCGTCGGCGAGGCCGTTGCCCGGATCAAGCGCCATACCGAATTGCCGGTTTGCGTCGGCTTCGGCATCAGGACACCGGAAGCGGCCCGGGCCATCGCGCAGAATGCAAATGGCGCCGTGGTCGGCACCGCCCTGGTCGATGCCTTGAGCGGCAGCCTCGATGCGGAAGGCCATGCGACGGCCAGGACCGTCCGTGCGGTGGCCGATCTCGCCGCTTTGCTGGCGCAGGGTGTGCGGGGAGCGAAACAGGCCGCGGAATAAGCCACAATTGCGGTGGAGATAGACCGCGCATGGCGGCTTGCCGGGCACGCCCCTAGCCGCCATATGAATTCAAAGGCGATTGCCGTTTGATTGCCATTCGGAGCGAAACATGAATTGGCTCACCAACGTCGTCCGGCCGAAGATCCGCAACATCCTGCGCCGCGAAACGCCGGAGAATCTGTGGATCAAATGCCCCGATTCGGGGCAGCTCGTGTTCTACAAGGACGTCGAGGCCAACCAGTTCGTCATTCCCGGTTCGAACTACCACATGCGCATGGGCGCTGTGGCGCGGCTGAAATCGGTCTTTGATAACGAGACCTGGTTCGACGTGGCGCTGCCCGAGGTGACCGCCGATCCCCTGAAATTCCGTGACGAACGCAAATATGCCGACCGCATCAAGGATGCGCGCGCCAGGACCGGACTGAACGACGCCATCAAGGTGGGTTACGGCAAGCTCGAAGGCGCCGGCGTCGTGGTCGCGGTGCAGGATTTCGATTTCATGGGCGGATCGCTCGGCATGGCGGCCGGCGAGGCGCTGGTGCGCGGGCTTGAACTCGCGGTCGAAAAGAAATCTCCGTTTATCGTGTTCGCGGCCTCCGGCGGCGCCCGCATGCAGGAAGGCATTCTGTCGCTGATGCAGATGCCGCGGACGATCGTCGGCGTGCAGATGCTGCGCGAGGCGAAGCAGCCCTACATCGTGGTGCTGACCAATCCGACCACCGGCGGCGTCACCGCCTCCTATGCCATGCTCGGCGACGTGCAGATCGCCGAGCCAGGGGCACTGATCGGCTTTGCCGGCGCGCGCGTGATCGAGCAGACGATCCGCGAGAAGTTGCCGGAAGGATTCCAGCGCGCCGAATATTTGAAAGACCACGGCATGGTCGACATGGTGGTGCATCGCCATGATCTGCGCCCGACGCTGGCGCGGCTCTGCCGGTTGCTGACGAAATCGCCGGCGCTGGAGGCCGCCTCGAAGCCCGTAGCCCCGGTCGCCACTCCGGCTCAGGCCCTGGCAGGCACGGATGCTGCGTCGGCAGCGTCCCACGCGTGAACCCGCCGGCGGCCAGGCCAGCCCCGCCGTTCGGCGAATTGATCGCGCGGCTGTCGGCCCTGCACCCCAACCGCATCGATCTCGACCTGGAGCGGGTGCATCGGCTGCTGGAGCGGCTCGACCATCCCGAACGCAAGCTGCCGCCGGTGATCCACGTCGCCGGCACCAATGGCAAGGGTTCGACGATCGCCTATTTGCGCGCGATTCTGGAAGCCGCGGGCTTGCGCGTTCACACCTTCACTTCGCCCTTTCTGGTGCGGATCAATGAATGCTTTCGGCTTGGCCGCGCCGGCGGCGGCGTCCTCGTCGGCGACGACGAATTGCGCGCCGCGCTGGAGCATTGCGAGCGGGTCAATGCGGGCGCGCCGGTCACGATTTTTGAAATCGAGACGGCTGCGGCATTTTATCTGTTCGCGCAGCATCCCGCCGACGTGGTGCTGCTGGAAGTCGGCCTCGGCGGGCGGCTTGATGCCACCAATGTAATCGACGCGCCGCTCGCGACCGTGATCTCGCCTATCAGCATGGATCACACCGAATTCCTCGGCGAGACGCTGGTGGCAATCGCCGGCGAAAAGGCCGGCATCATCAAACGCAACGTGCCGGTGATCTGCGCGGAGCAGTCGCCTGAAGCGATTGCCGTGATCGAGCAACAGGCCAGGCGGATGCACGCGCCGCTGCATTCGGTCGGGCAGGATTGGCACGTCAGTGTCGAGCGCGGACGGCTGGTCTATCAGGATGATCGCGGCCTGAAGGATCTGGCGGCACCACGACTGTTCGGCCGGCATCAGTTCGACAATGCCGGCCTCGCCATTGCGACGCTGCGCGCGCAAAGCGTGTTCAAGATCGAACCGGCCGCATTCGAGGCCGGCATCGTCAATGCCGAATGGCCGGCGCGGATGCAGCGTCTTGCGTCGGGCGCACTGGTGGGCGAGGCGCCGCAAGGCTCCGAAATCTGGCTCGACGGCGGCCACAATGCCGAGGGCGGCCGTGTCGCCGCGGCGGCCCTGGGCGACTTGGAGGAGCGTGTCCCGCGCCCCCTGGTGGTCATCGTCGGCATGATGGCCAACAAGGACGCCAACGGGTTTCTCGCCAATTTCGCGGGACTGACGCGCCACATCATCGCGGTGCAGATACCCAATCGCGATAATGCGATGCCGCTGGATCGGCTGGCGGACGCCACGCGCCGGCTCGGCATGCGCGTGGAAACCGCAGCCAGCGTCGAAGCGGCGTTGCGCTCGCTGGCGCGCCTGGCTTACGAGGTGCCTCCGCGCATCCTGATCACGGGCTCGCTTTATCTCGCCGGCCACGTGCTGTCAGCCAACGCCACCCCGCCGGGATAGTCACTGAAAACAAAACGGCCGGCTGATCGCCGGCCGTCAGAACCAGATCGATGCGCGAGGCGGTCAGACCGCCGCTGTAATCCACTGCTGCAGCTTCGCCTTCGGCGCGGCGCCGACCTGGCGCGAGGCCATCTCGCCACCCTTGAAGATCATCAGGGTCGGGATCGACATCACGCCGTACTTGGAAGCCGTTTTCGGGCTCTCGTCGACGTTCAGCTTCACGATTTTGACCTTGTCGCCCATCGTGCCGGAAATCTCGTCGAGCGCGGGCGCGATCATGCGGCAGGGGCCGCACCACTCGGCCCAGAAATCGACCACGACCGGGCCGGTCGCCTTGAGCACTTCGGTTTCGAAATCGGCGTCAGAAACCTTGCCAACGGCCATCGCAGTACCTCGTTCAGTTCGGAAAAAAAGCGGCTTCAAAGAATCGCCGCCGGGGTCATGCAAGCAACGTATGAACGGGGCGTTGCCGGGTCAAGCTTGGTCACTCCGAGATGATGGATGCCAGTTCGGCGTCCAGCGCAGGAGTGGAAATCTCCATGAAGTCAGGGGCTTCTGTCCAAAGCAATGCCGTGCGGACGGGTAGGTGGGGATAAAGCTTTCCGAGCACCGCGCGGTAGAGCGCAAGCTGGCGGACGTAGGTCCGGGGCGCGTCGGCCGGGTGGTGAGGGGGGGTGTGGTTGGTCTTGTAATCGACGATCAGGACCTCGGATTGGGTCACCACCAACCGGTCGATTTGCCCGGAAACCAGGGCGGGCGGCCGTCCCGGCCGGTCCAGCCTTCCTGCGATCGAGACCTCGGCGCGGCTTCCGGCGGCGAATACCGGCGCGAAGCGGCGATCCCCGATCAGGGCCAGTACGCCCTCCGCCAGCGCCTCACGGTCGCTGTTGGTCCAATCGCCTGCGTTGCGGCCGAGGTACTTCAGCGCCGCATCGCGGCGTCGCTCCGCGGCGATATCGGGCAGCGACTGCAGCAGCCGGTGCACCAGCATGCCGCGCAAAAGCGCGCGGGCGCGCATCTCGATGGACTCGCCGGGTTGGATCGGATGGCCCTCACCTTCGGCGGGATCGGACGGTCGCAGCAATGTCTCTCGTCGCGGTTCGGCCAGCGCCGACGTGCGCAGCCAGGCCGGCAGCGGGGGAGCGGTCGCGGGTAACTGCGCCGCTGCTATGACGATTTCCGGCCTGACGTCTTCCAGCCGCAAATAGCGCCTCACCACGCCATCCGGCGACGGCACGTTCTGCATGTTTAGGCCGGAGCCTTCGAGTCCTTTCACGATCAGGTCGTACCAGGACAGTGGCCGTACCTCGTTGCGGTTGCCCGGCATGCAGCCGCCGACGATCAGGCGGTCGGCCGCGCGCGTCATCGCGACGTACAACAGTCGGCGGTACTCGTCCTCGGTCTCGGCAATCATCGCGGCGCGGGCTTCGGCGACCGCGGGCGGATCGTCGACCTTCCTGCCGGCCCAGACCACGACGCCCGGCGCATGCGGCGCGGCGTTGCCCTGTGGCAGATGGATCAGATTCAGCCGCTGCGAATCCGCGGGCGACGACGTGGTGTCGACCAGGAACACCACGGGCGCTTCCAGCCCCTTGGCGCCATGCACGGTCATGACGCGGACTTCGTCGCGCGAGATTTCCATGTCGCGCTTAACCTCGGTATCGGCGGCGCGCAGCCATGCCACAAAACCCTGCAGCGAAGCAGGCGCCTTGCGCTCATAGCCCAGCGCCAGTTCGAGGAATTCGTCGAGCGCGTCATTGGCCTCGTGTCCCAGCCGACGCAGGATGCGGGCACGACCGCTATCGCCGCCGAGCAGCCAGGTATAGAAGGCAAATGGCGTTTCGGTGGTGAAACGATCTTCGCAGGCTTTCAGACGGCGCTGCGCGCCTTCGATCCTGTTGTCGGCTACGGCATGTTCGGCCAGCGCGTCGCGCAACGAACCTTTACGTCCCCAGGCCAGCTCGAACAGATCGTCGTCGTCGAGGCCGAACAAAGGGCTCTTCAGCGCCACTGCCAGCGCCAGATCGTCCCGCGGCAGCAGCAGCGCATCGGCGAGATTCATCAAATCGATGATCGCGATGTGTTCGGTCAATTTCAGCCGGTCGGCGCCGGCGACCGGAATGTTGGCGTGCTTCAGCGCCTGGATGACGGCGTCGAACGCCTTGCCGCGGCGGCGCACCAGCACCAGCACGTCGCCATAGCGCAAGCTACGGCGCTTGCCGATCGCGCCGGTTTGCGTGCCGTCTGCGATCAACGATTTGATCTCGGCCTGGACACGCCGCGCCAGCCGCACTTCGGGGCTGGTTTCCGACACGGCGTCGAAAGGCGCCTGCCAGCCCTCGATGTCCTGTCTTTCGTCCGGGTGCTGCAATTCCCAGAGATCAATCAGGCTCGGCCCGGCATCGGCGAGCGATTGATGGATCGGGTAAGTCGTATCGTTATGAATGCTGCGATAGATAGCCTTCTCGCGGAAGACGTGATCGACGGACTGCAGGATGGCTGCGCCGGAGCGGAACGAGTAAGTGAACGACACCGGATCGAATTTCAGTCCGGCTCCTTCGAATTTTCTCTTCAGCGCTTCCCGCCGCAGATCGAATTCACGCGGTGCGGCGCCCTGAAACGAGAAGATCGACTGCTTCTCGTCACCGACCGCGAAGATCGTGCGCTTGACGCCGTCGCGCGCGCCTTCGCCTGACGTGAATTCGGAGATCAGATGCGCGAGGATGTCCCATTGTCGCGGACTGGTGTCCTGCGCCTCGTCGATCAGCACGTGGTCGACGCCGCGGTCGAGCTTGAAGTGCACCCAGCTCGAGGAGACGCGATCCAGCATTTCCAGCGTCTTGTCGATCAGGTCGCCGTAGTCGAGCAGACCGCGTTCCTGCTTCTCGCGGCGATAATTTTCAGCTACGCCGCTCGCGATCACCAGCAGCGATTGCGTGCGATCGCGCATCGCCACCGCGCGACGGCGCTCCAGCAGCGGCATGAGGCGGTCGCATTCGCACTTCAGCGCATCAAGGAGATCGGGCCTGGCGTCGCCGATCTTCTTGGTTGCGAGGGCCTTGCGCGGCGTCATATCCGAGGTCAGGAAGAAGCGCAGATATTTATCGACCTGCTCGCTACCGGTCAGCGCAAGAGCTTTGCGCAGTTTCAATCCCTGCTTTTCGTCGGTGACGCTGCCGCCTTCGAGAATTGCCGCCGCCGCTTCCCATCGTGTGCGCGGCAGGTTCGGCCCCTCGACGATCTCGCGCTCGACATTCGCGATCGAGTCGTCCGGCTGTAGGCCGAGCGCAGCAGAGAGTTGAGCAATGGCAGCGTCCGTGCTTCCTGCAAGTTCGATCCAGGCCAGGAATTGGTCGCGGTTGAGGCTCGCCTCGCGCACCACGTCGCGAAACGTCACGTCGGCTGCACTCGTCATGGCGATCGCCAGCGCGCGGCCCTCGCCGCTATCGGGTGCCGCCGCGGCCCGTAGCAGCACTTTGAGGCTGGCGCGCTCCATCATTTCGTTCTGGTCGCGGTCGTCGAGCACGGAAAAACGCGCGGGCACATTGGCCTCGAACGGAAACTGCTGCAGCAGGCGCGTGCACAGCGCGTGGATAGTCTGCACCTTCAGCCCGCCCGGCGTCTCCAGCGCGCAGGCAAACAATTCGCGGGCCCGCATCCGCAGCCTGGGGCTCGGATCGGCGATGCCGGCGTTGCGGATGGCTTCATCGAGCGCGGCGTCCTCGAGCGTGACCCAATGGCCGAGCGTGGTGAAGACGCGCTCCGCCATGTTGGCTGCTGCTGCCTTGGTGAAGGTAACGCAGAGAATTTTTTCCGGCTCCACCCCGCCGAGCAGCAGCCGGATGACGCGATTGACCAGCACGTAGGTCTTGCCAGAGCCGGCATTGGCGGACACGAAGGCCGAGGACGCAGGGTCTGAGGCGCGGGCCTGCCGCGCGCGGGCCTCGTCGGGAACGGTGCGCGGCGTGCTCATGTCTCGCCTTCGCCTCCACCGGCGCCGCCCGCAGCCGACCATTCCTTGATCCGCGCCAGATCGTCGTAGCTGCCGTAGCGGTTCGACCACATCGACAGGTTCAGCGAGGTATAGGGCGTACTCTCGTCCTCGAATTTCAAAATCAGCGCTTCGAGCTTGTTGCGGGCTTCGATGGCGGCGTCGTCGGGAAACAGCGGCTCTTCATTGCGATCGCGCCTCAGTTCCAGCAGCTTTGGCTCGCCCGGTGGATTGTTGCCGCTGAGCTTGACGTACATCAGCTCGCTGACCGAGGAGCCGGCGGGGATGCCCTCGAATCCTCCCTCGCGCAGGATCGCCGCTTCGAGCGTCAGTTGCGGCGACAGCCCCATCCGCACCTGCTTGCCGGTCGGCGGCTGGCCGGTCTTGTAATCGAGGATCGCGAAGGTGCGATCGCTGCGCCGCTCGATGCGGTCGGCGCGGGCCGAGAGAATGAAGGTGCGTCCGCTGCCGAGCGGAATCGATAGATGGCCGCCGACCTCGGCGGCGATGCTGGCGACGTTGAGGCGTCGCTCGATCTCCCAATTCGCAAACCACCCGGCGATGCGCACGAATCGCGGCCACCACAGCGCCCGCGCCTCCGGCTGCGTCATCAAGGGTGCGAAATGTTTCTCGCCGATGCCGCGCAGCACCCGCATCGGATCGTCCGGCAATGCTTTCGCAAACGTTTGCGTGAATTCGCCGAGTGCATCGTGGATCGCCGAACCGCGGTCGGCGGCCGACAGCGGCATGTCGACGGGGTCGAGTGCCGCCAGTTTCAGAATGTATCTCGCATAAATCGTATAGGGATCGCGCAGCCAGTCCTCGATCGCGGTCACCGAAAGTTTCAGGGGCCTCGCCGCGCGCGGCGGCTTCGGCGCGGGCTGCGGGATCGGCTTGACCTTGGCGGGGCGATCCAGCTCAGCGGCGAAACGGATATATTTTTCGCCCGCCGCTTTCGCCGCATTCCAGCGCTCTTCGCCGGCGACGGCTTCGAGCCGGTGCAGGAAGCGCGAGGCGACGGCGGGCGCGCCGCCGACTTTGGCGGCGTGGCTCAGAATGACCTCGTCCGCGCCGAGCAGCTCCGCGAAGTCGTGCGCGGAAAGGCCGATGCGCCGCTCCGGCAGATCGAGGCCGAGTTCATGCCGCATCGGCCGGCTCAGCCACGGGTCGATGCGCGGCGCCGGTGGCCAGACGCCTTCGACCAGCCCGCCGAGAATGACGCGGTCGGACTCCGTCAGCCGCGCTTCCAGTTGGCCATAGATGTGAAGCTGCGCGCGCCTCGATTCCGGCCTCCGCACGATGAGGTCGCCGAACGCGGTCTGAAATACTTCGGGATAGTCGCCGAGTTCGACCATCAGGCCACTCGGAGCCTGCCCGCCGAGCAGATTGTCGAACGCGGAGGCTAGCACCGATCCCTGCGGGCCTTCGAAACCAATCGCGACGCCAAGCTGGTCGCGCGACAGCTCCATCAGTACGTCGCGATGGCGTTTTGCCAGTTTCGAAAAATCATACGGCTTCGGGGAGCCGGGGCTTTCAAGCGGGGCGAGCGCTGCCCGTAAAAGCTCGATCAACCCTTGCGCGCGATCGAGTTCTTCGTCACGGAGCCCGGCCCGTGGCTCGGAGCGGTGCAGCGAGGACGTCTCGCCACGCCGGAGTTCGCAAGCTCACCGCGGAAGCGCGCGAAGTCGCTCGCCAGCCCGGCGCTCCCGGCTTGCGGCCGTGTGCCCCGCAACAGTGCCAGTTCGAGTGTCTCGACGGCGTTCTTGAAGGCGCCCGCCGCGCCGCCCAGGCGGCACAGCGGATGCTTTAAGAGCGCCAACAGCGTTGGCGGCTCCAGCTGCTTCGCGGTTACTTCGGCTGCGAGCCGCGCAAAAATCCCGGCTGACGTGTCCATCAGCGCGTCGCCGCCGGAATCGTCGAATGCGAGGTTCCAGCGGCCGAGTGCGGCGATCACGCGCCGTGCCAGCGCGCGGTCCGGCGTCACCAGCGCTGCCGATTTGTTCAGATGCCGCGCCTCGCGCATCGCCACCGCGATCGCCAGAGCCTCCATCTCCGGATTATCGGCTTCGATGACGGCGAGATTGGCCATGCCGAGCGAAATCTTGGCGGCGATCTCGGGCCGGGCGAGCTGTCGATGCCATTGCCCGGTCGCGTTCGAAGGCCGCATCGCCTCGGACACCAGCACTTCGCGCCCGTGCGGCGTCGGCTCGCCCAGGATTTCGACGTCGCCGCGCCGGATGCCGAACCGGTCGAGCAGCGCGTTCATCGCGAACTGCGGATGGTTCGATGCCGGCGGCGTCGAAAACTTTCCTTGCGCGTTCCGGATACCGCCGATCAGTTGCCACGCGTCCTCGTCGAGATCGGTATCGAGCCCGGGCAGCACCACCGCGCCATGCGGGAGAGCGCTCACGGCGTGAAGGAATTTCGCGGTTGCCGGCATCGAACCGGTCGAGCCCGCCGCGATCACCGGACCGTCTTGGCGCGCGGTGAGGCGCTTGGCCTCTGCCGCGATCAAGAGGTCGCGCCGCGCCGCCGGCTCGATCTTTTCGATTTCCTGGAGATGGGCGGGCCACGCCTGCCGCGCGATCCGAAGGAACTCGAGCGAGTGCTGCCAATATTGGTCGAGCTGATCCGGCACCAGCCCGTCCAGCGCCTCCCATCCGACGCCGCGCGTGACCATGTCGTCCATCAGGCGTGCCAGATCGCCGGCCAGTGTCAGCGTCGAAGCCGGGCCGCCGACCACCAGCGGAGCCAATACCGGCCCTTTTGCCCAGGCCGCGACCAGCCTTGCCAGCGTCAGCCTGCGCTCGAGTTCACCAAGCTTGGGCGGAATCTCCAGCGGAGCCGCGCCGTCATATCGCTCGGATTCGTCGGCGAAGGCCAATTCGTCCTCGTCGATGTCGCCGAGCGCAACAATGCGCGGCAGCATCACGGCTTCGGCCTTCAATTCATCGAGAAAAATTTCCCGCGCCATGCGTCCGGCGCGCCGGGTCGGCAGATAGAGCGTCGCCTGCGCCAGCCTTTCGGGCTGAGCGCGTGCGCCGAAACCATCGACCAACCTGCCATCGACCAGCGCGGCGATGACGGTGCGCAGGAACGGCGCGGAGACTGGAACGCTGAAAACACGCATGGGCTTCCTGATTCGGGATCAGGCGTACCATGGCACGGGCAGCATTGGGGAGGGAGTCGCCGACGGCGGGGCCGTCATTCCGAGGCTGCGCTTTACGGCGCATTCCGGAATGGCAAGGAAATCACGCAACGCTTTCGAGAAAGGCCTCATCCGCCGCCTGCACCGCGTCGGGGGTGCCGACATGCATCCACACGCCGTCGAGCCTGAGCCCGAACAGCCGTTCCTGTTCGTTGGCGGCGTCGAACATTCTGGTCAGCGAGAATTCGCCCGCTGGGGCGGCGGCGAACAGGGACGGCGACATGATCGCCGCGCCCGCATAGACGAACGGG
The DNA here is from genome assembly GCA_963823115.1 of uncultured Alphaproteobacteria bacterium. GTDB lineage: Bacteria > Pseudomonadota > Alphaproteobacteria > Rhizobiales > Xanthobacteraceae > Bradyrhizobium. The sequence goes on from CAWGKJ010000007.1 coordinate 225,023, forward strand.
ACTACCTGATGCTCCCTGCGCTTGCGTAGCGCGCCATCCGGCAGCATGGCGTAATCGCCGCGTCCGCCATAGCCGATGCTGCTCGTCGTCGGCGCCATCAACAAGAGGATATCCATGCGCTGGGGATCGAAGGCCTCGGCCAGCCGCGCCAGATTGGGCCGCACGCCGTCGATCCAGACGGTGTCGGCATTGACGTGGAAGAATGGGGCTTTTCCAAGTAAAGGCACCGCCTTGACGACGCCGCCACCGGTGCCAAGCACCTGGTCGCGCTCATCGGAGATGATCACGCGCGGCCGCGTGCGCCCGGCGACATGTTCGATGATCTGATCGGGAAGATAATGCACGTTGACGACGGCTTCGCCGACCCCGGCGTCGCCGAGTTTGTCGAGCACGTGATCGAGCAGCGCGCGGCCTGCCACCTGCACCAGCGGCTTCGGCATCCGGTCCGTCAACGGGCGCATGCGGACGCCGAGGCCGGCGGCTAGGACCATGGCTTTGGTGGGGGTGACGGACATTTTGGCAGATTTCTCGAAGGGGCTCTATGTTTGTGCGGATCATATCACGCAGATTCGCGCCGCATACCGATCATCGATGCCTTAACCGCCCCCCATGACGGTTGTGCGACCGGACGCCGCGCTCAGGCGTCCGCGCCCTGCGGCGCACCGCGCCTGGCCGCCTTTTTCTTCTTGTCTCCGGTCTTGAGGAAATTGACGCCGATCTGGTCGCCGTTGACCCAGGCCAGCTCGCAGCGACGATAGGCGAGACCCGTGGACGACAGCAGCAGGAAGAATTCCTTCAGATGCAGTCCCTCGACGGAACCTTCAATGGTGAGTTTCGCGCCGGTCTCCGAAACGTCTTCCATGATGCATTCGCGCCGCCAGGTGCCGTCGATGCCCATCATGTGTGCGGGGATGCCGCGTTCGAATGTGACCCGCTCGCCCTTTCGTCGTTCCGTCGCCATAGCATTGCTCCCGCCGTCAAAGCAGCCGAACCCCGCGCGCTGGGCAGGGTCCTGTGCAGATTAGAGGCAGGTTGGCTAACAGGCAGTAAATCGCAGATCAGGAAGCCGGCGGCGGAACGTTAGCCGCGTACCACGCGCGCGCGCGCGCCAGCGCGGGGTGAGCCAGCGAGCGGCCGAGATAGGTCCAGATCCGGGGCTGATGACGCAAATATTGCGGCTTGCCGTCGCGCCGGTTCAGTCGCGCAAAGGTGCCGAGCAGCCGCGTATTCCGCTGCGCCGACATGATGGCATAAAGCTCGGCGAATCCGGCCGGATCGAACGCCGCGTCGGCCGCGCGCCGCGCCTTGATGTAACGTGTCAGCAGCGCGAGCTCGAGCTGTTCGGGCACGTCGATCCGCGCATCCTGCAACAGCGACACCAGATCGTAGGCCGTTGGGCCCAGCACCGCGTCCTGGAAGTCGATGATGCCGACCTTTTTGATGCCTTGCCGTTCGGCAAGCCAGATCAGATTGGGAGAATGAAAATCCCGCAGCACCCAGGTCTTCGGGGCGGACGCGGGCTTGCTCAGGAGGTCGCGCCACATCGCGACGAATTCGGCGCGCTTGTCGCCGGCCAGCTCCACCCTGCGGTCCGGCAGATACCATTCGGGCATCAATCCGATTTCGACCAGCAAGGCTTCGGTGTCGAAGGTGGGAATGGTGTAGGTGATCTGCGCCGCCAGCGGCAGGATTTCCGGCAGGGCTTCGCAGTGCAGCGCTGCCAGCATGTCGGTCGCGGCCTCGTAGCGCTCGGCGATGGGCGCGGGAGGATCGCCTGCAATAAAACCCGCGCTGCCGAAATCCTCGGTGATCAGGAATCCGGTATCGAGGTCGGCGTGATGGATCGCGGGCGCCGAGAAGCCGCGCTCGCATAAGCCTTTGCCGATCGCGACGAACGGCTTGACGTCCTCGGCCAGATGCACGGCCGCGCTGTACGACTTGCCGCCATAGATCGCCGGCCCGTCCGGGCGCCGCGGCGAGTTCATCAGGATGACGATATCGTCGTCGCGGATCAGCCGCGCATAGGAACGCGTCGATGCGTCGCCGGCCATGCGCTGGCGTTTGGCGTCGGTGTAGCCCGCGCCGTCGAGAAACTGCCGCAGCGCCTTGAGCCTTTCGACTTGCGCGGCAGCCTTGCCACGGCCGGTGATTTCCGCGGCGCGGGCGGTTGAGCCCAGCGCCGGACGATGGCTCAGCGCGATGTCGATTCGGTCCGGCAGGCAGCGCTTCGGGCGCGCGCTCTGGCCATTCGATCAGCGCCACGGTGCCCTCCGGCAATGGCGACAGGCCGATCTCTTCCAGTTCGGCAGCGTCGTTGACGCGGTAGAGATCCGCATGCACCAGCGGAAATGGCGGCAGATCGTAGGCCTGCACCAGAGTGAAGGTCGGGCTTGGGACCTCGATCGTGTCGTCGCCGGCGAGATATCGGATCATCGCCCGGGCGGCGGCGGTTTTGCCGGCGCCGAGGTCGCCTGACAGGGTGATGACGTCGCCCGGACCGATCAGCAAGGCGAGGTCGGCCATCAGATGCGCGGTCGCCGTCTCGTTCGATAGCGCCAGCGAGAATGTCGTGGAGAGCGGTCATTCCGCGGCGTTGCGATGCGCGGCCTGATCGATCGGAAAGTCGCACGTGACGGTCGTGCCCTTGCCGACGATGGAATCGACCCGCACCCTGCCTCCGTGCAGCTCGACGAAGGAGCGCACCAGCGACAGGCCGAGACCGGCGCCGCGGTGCCGCGAGCCGTTGGAATGACTTTCGAACCAGTCGAATACCTTGTCCTTGACGTCGGGCGGAATGCCCGGACCGGAATCGGTGACGCTGAAAATGACGCTGTGCTCGGTTCGCCTCGCGCTGAGGCCGATGGTGCCGTCCTGCGGCGAAAATCCGACGGCGTTCGCCAGCAGATTATACAGCACCTGCACCACGCGGCGTTCGTCGCCGACGAAGCTGCCGATATTGGGATCGGCGTCGACCTTGAGCTGAATGCGGTCGGTTGCAAGCCGGTCCTGGATGCCTTCGGCGGCGGCTTCGATGGTCTTGCGGATGTCGACGGAGCCGAGGTTGAGCGACATCGCGCCGGCGTCGATGGTCGCAAGATCGAGGATGTTGTTGATGATCGCCAGCAGCGCGTTGGTCGAAGCGGTGATGTAACCGAGATATTCGGCCTGCTTCGGCGTCAGCGGGCCGGTGACGGGGTCGCTGAGGAAGTGGGAAAAGCCGATGATGGTGGTCAGCGGCGAGCGCAGTTCGTAGGACACGTGGTGGACGAAATCGACCTTCATCTGGTCGGCGGTCTCCAGCGCCTCGTTGCGCTCGCGCAGCGCACGCTCGACGTTCTCGGTATCGGTGATGTCCTGGAATGTCAGCATGGTGGCGCCGTCGGGCAGCGGCATGGTCATGCAGTCCAGCACGCTGCCGTCCTTGCGCTCCAGCTTCAGCGGCACCTCGACCCGGTTCTCGATTCTCGTGATGGCTTCGCGGATCGTCTGCCAGGTATTGGCGTCATCGAATAGCGGCTTGCACCAGGCTTCCACGGTCTCGATATGCGGCTGCTCGCGCATCGCCTCGGGCGACAGCTTCCACATCTTGGCGAAAGCCGGATTGAACAATTGCGCGCGGCCATTGCTGCCGAACACCGCAACCGCTTCGGCGAGATTATCGAGCGTCTCTCGCTGCACCCGGATCAGGCCGTCGAATCGCCGCGCGAGGTCCAGGCTTTCGGTCACGTCGTCGAACAGATAGGTGACGCCGCCTTCCGGATTTGGCGTGGTGACGACGCTGACAGCGCGGCCGTCGGGCAGATACCAGGTATCCTTGGCCGGCTCGACCGCGCGATAGGCCTCGTGCAGCTTCGCCTTCCAGGCCCGGAAATCCGGCTGTTCCGGAAGCTTGCGCGCGGCGCGCAGCCGATCGAGCACGCTCGAATCGTCGGGGTTGCTGTCGAGAAAGGCGCGGTCGAGATCCCACAGCCGGCGATAGGAATCGTTGTAGAAGGCCAGCCGCCGCTGGCCGTCGAACACCGCAACGCCGGACGACAGCTGATCGAGGGTGCGGCGATGCGCCTCCGCCATCCGCACCAGCGCCGCGCTGAGCGCGGTGGCCTCGCTGGCGTCGATGGCGATGCCGACGCTTCCGCCGTCGACATTGAGCGCATGCACATCGTAGATGCGCCGCTCGCCGCCGACCACGATCGGCAGCCGCGCATTGAAGGCCGTCGTGGTCGTTCAGGGCGCGGTCCATGTCGCCGCGGTCGCCGCTGTCGAGCAGTTCAAGGTCGCGATCGATCGCATCGGTGACGCTGGCGGCTTCGGTCGCGCGCGCATAGGCGGCATTGGCGTAGCGCGAGACCGCCATTGGCGCGCTTGGCCCAGATCGGCCAGGGTGCTGCGGCCGCGAAACCGCGCAGCATCTCGGTTTCCTCCAATAGCGCCTTGTGCCGGAGATTGGTTTCGGCGAGTTCCCGGCGCAGCCCAGAGAGTTCGCGAATCCGTACAATGGCCTGGCCGCCGATGGCGCGGCCCATGGCCTCGATGGCGCGTCCGTTCGAGGTCGTCAGATTGAGCAGAAAACCCTCGCCGGCCTCGCGCAGCGCATCGACCGCATGGTCCATCTGCAGCGCCGGCTCCGGCGGCAGCCAGGTGCCGAAGGCCAGAATGCGCTGCGGCTGATATTGCTGGGCCTCCTGCGACATCAGGAGCGACGTGTCGCCGCTGATTTCCGGGCGATTGTCGCCCGCCGCCCACGAGATCAGGATCTGCGGTTCCGCGAACAGCAGCGCCCGGAAGCGGTCGGCCTGGACCTGCAGGTCCCCGATGTCCGAGCGCAGCCGCGCCTCGTTGTTCGCCGCGCGGACGCGGGTGCGCATCAACAGGATCGCGGCCACCACCGAAAAGCCGAGCAGCGCCAGCGCCGTGGTCAGCACTGCGAATTCCTGGCGGTTGAGATCGAAGTAGGCCGAGAATGTATCCAGCAGCGACAAATCGCCGGCATCGGCCGGTGCGATCGAGCGCGAATGCGGCGGTGCCAAGTGCGATCAGGCCGTTGCGTGCCAGTGATGTGCACGACAGCAAGGTCCGACGCATCGCAACGATCACGCCCGACATGTTTGCCCCAAACCGCACGACTTTACGCCCGGCGATGACCTCGCCGTTCGCGAATCGAATGACAATATCCCCAACGGGAGTCGGCGGGTAAGAGTCCAGACCGTGAACGCGAATTCCGGCGCAAAAAAATGCGGTATTAAACGATCGGCGCGATTTTTATGACGATCATCCGCAGCTTACGATCAGCGGCCGGTCGATCCGAAGCCGCCGCTGCCGCGATCGGTCGCGTAGAGCGAGACCGCGGCGAACGAGTTCCGCCCGCACCACCGCCGCGATCACCATCTGCGCGATGCGCTCGCCGCGGCGGATCGCAAACGGCGCGTCGCCGTGATTGATCAGGAGCACGCCGATCTCGCCGCGATAATCCGCGTCCACCGTGCCCGGCGCGTTCAGCACGGTGACGCCGTGCTTCGCCGCGAGCCCCGAGCGCGGCCGGACCTGCGCCTCATAGCCCGGCGGCAGCGCGATCGACAGCCCGGTCGGCACCAGCGCGTGCTGTCCCGGGCGAAAGAACCAGCGGCGACTCTTCCGGGACCGCGGCCAGCAGGTCAAGGCCCGCGGCGTGGGCGCTCTGATAGGCCGGCAGCGCCAGGCCTTCGCCATGCGGCAATTGCCGGATTTCGATTTTGACGGTTGCGCTCACGAGCGTTTCTCGACGGTTTTGGCGATCCGCGCCACCAGCGCGGCGGCGACTTCTTCCTTGGTCATCACCGGCCAGGAGTCGACCTTGATGTCTGCGCCAGCGCGGGTCAGCAGGTGGACCGTGTTGCGGTCGCCGCCCATCACGCCCGTTGCCGGCGAGACGTCATTGGCGACGATCCAGTCGCAGCCCTTGCGCGCGAGTTTTGCCTTGGCATTGTCGATCAGGTGCTCGGTCTCGGCGGCGAAACCGATCACCAGCGGCGGCCGCCTGTCTTGCCAGATTTTGAGATCGTGGCCAGGATATCCGGGTTTTCCACGAGCTGCAGCGGCGGCATGCCGGCCGAGGTCTTTTTCAGCTTCTGCTCGCCTTCATTGGCGACGCGCCAGTCGGCGACGGCGGCGGCGAAGATCGCGATATCCGCCGGAAGCGCGGTTTCCACCCCGTGCAGCATCTCGCGCGCGGATTCCACACGCTTCACCGTGACGCCGGCGGGATCGTCGAGATCGACCGGACCCGAGATCAGGGTGACATCCGCGCCGGCGGCCCTGCGCCGCGGCGGCAATCGCAAAACCCTGCTTGCCGGAGGAGCGATTGGCGATGTAGCGCACCGGATCGATCGGCTCATGCGTCGGGCCAGCGGTAATGAGAACACGCTTGCCCGCCAGCGGGCGCGGTTGCGGCGGGCGCAGAAAGCGTTCGGCGGCGGCAGCTATTTCAAGCGGCTCCGCCATCCGGCCGACGCCGGCCTCGCCGGCTTCGGCCATTTCGCCGGCATTGGGCCCGATCATGGCGACGCCGTCGCGTTCGAGCTGCGCGACATTGCGGCGGGTCGCGGCATTGTTCCACATCAAGGGGGTTCATCGCCGGCGCCAGCAGGATCGGCCGGTTGGCCGCGAGCAAAATGGCGGTGGCGAGATCGTTGGCGTGGCCTTGCGCCATCTTCGCCATCAGGTCGGCGGTCGCCGGCGCCACCACGATCAGGTCGCAGTCGCGCGCGAGACGGATATGGCCGGCGTCGAATTCGCTCTCGGGATCGAACAGGTCAGTGTAGCAGCGCTCGTTCGACAGCGCGCTGGCCGCGAGCGGCGTGACGAATTGCTGCGCGGCCTTGGTCAGCACGCAGCGGACGCGAATGTGCCGCTCCTTGAGCCGCCGGATCAGGTCCAGCGACTTGTAGGCGGCGATGCCGCCGCCGATGATCAGGGTAACGCGGGCGAAGCTAGCGGCCGCGTCGAGATGCGCGCGCGGTGTCGGACTCGGGGAAGCGGCACGGGAGGCCGGCGCCGCGACAGGAGGCCGTTGCAGCGCGACCTCGCGCAGGATCACCCGCACTTCGTCTTCGACCGAACGGCCATTTCGGGCTGCCCGTAGCCGCAGTTCGTCCCGAATGGCGTCGTCGAGCTTTCGGATGGTCAGGTTGGCCATGGGCATCTCCGGCTAAGTCTGATAGCAATGCTATCATTCTATGCAGGCATTGCAATCACAACTGCCGGACCGCGAACAAAATCGCGATAAAGGTCGCGGCGATGATCCACAGCGCCAGGGTGCGCCAGCGGCTCTTGCGGCCCTCGGTTCGGCCCATCGCCGCGATCGTCTCCGGCGACAGCCTCACGCCTTCCCGGGTCATGGTCTCCAGCTGTTCCAGCACGGCCACCGACCGTGCCGCGATCGCCGGCAGGCCCGCCAGCACCCGGCCGAGGTCGCCGGCGCCCGACATCGCTCCCTGCATGCGGCCGACCGGGCCGAGATTGCGCTGCGATCCATTCCCGAACCACGGGATCGGCGACCTTCCAGATGTCGAGTTTTGGATCGAAGCTGCGCGCGACGCCTTCGACCACCACCATGGTCTTTTGCAGCAGGATCAGCTCGGGACGGGTGCGCATGTCGAACAGGCCGGTGACCTCGAGCAAGCAGCGTCAACAGCTTCGCCATCGAAATTTCTTCGGCGGTGCGGTTGTGGATCGGCTCGCCGATGGCGCGGATGGCCTGGGCAAAATTCTCCACCGAGTGATGCCCCGGCACATAGCCGGCCTCGAAATGCACTTCGGCGACGCGGCGATAGTCGCGGGTGATGAAGCCCAGCAGAATTTCGGCGAGGAAGCGCCGCTCCTTCACGCCGAGCCGGCCCATGATGCCGAAATCGACCGCAACAAGCCGGCCGGCATCGTCGAGGAACAGATTGCCGGGATGCATGTCGGCATGAAAGAAGCCGTCGCGCAGCGCATGGCGCAGGAAACTCTGGATCACCTTGCGCCCAAGCTCGGGCAGATCGACCTGCGATTCCGCAAGCCGCGCATGATCGCTCAGCGCGATGCCGTCGATCCATTCCATGGTCAGCACATTATGCGCGGTGCGATCCCAGTCGACGGCGGGCACGCGAAAGTCCGGATCGTCGCGGGTGTTCTCCGCCATCTCCGACAGCGCGGCGGCCTCCAGCCGCAGATCCATCTCCATCGCCACCGAGCGCGACATCGTGTTGATGACTTCGATCAGCCGCAGCCGCCGCGCTTCCGCCGAATAGGCTTCGGCCTGGTGCGCGACAAAGAAGAAATCGGCAAGGTCGCGGCGAAAGCGCGCGGCCGACATTGGGCCGCAGCACCTTCACCGCAACGGACGTGCGCACGCCGTCGCGCTCGGTTTCGCCGCGATGCACCTGTGCGATCGAGGCGGCGGCGACCGCGGGACCCAGGCTTACAAACGCCTGCGCCACCGGGCGTTCCAGCGATTGCGCGATCACGGCTTCGGCCTCGGCTTGCGAAAACGGCGGCAGCCGGTCCTGCAGGCTTTCCAGATCGCGCGCCATCATCGACGCCGACCACGTCGGGCCGCGTGGCGAGAAATTGTCCGAGCTTGAGATAGGCCGGTCCGAGCCGCGTCAGCGCGCGCGACAGCCGCGGACCGGATTTGGCGCCGGGGCGCTCGATCAGCCGGGCGAGGCGGAGCGCGAGCTGCCCGGGCGGCGGCACCAGGCTCGGATCGACCACGCCGAACACGCCTTCGCGCGCGAACACGAAACCGGCGCGGGCGAGCCGCGCGATGTGGGTAATGGCAGAAATCACAAACGCCAGCCTGAATGCAACGCCACGATGCCGCCCGAGAGGCTCTGCCAGGCGACGCGGGAGAAGCCGGCAGCCCGGATCATTTCGGCAAAGGCATTCGGCTTGGGAAATTTACGGATCGATTCGACAAGGTACTGATAGGATTCGGCGTCGCCGGTTACCGCGCGGCCGAGCGGCGGAATCACCTTGAACGAGAACAGATCGTAGATCCGATCGAGCCCGGGCACGTCGACGGTGGAGAATTCCAGGCACAGAAACCGGCCGCCGGGCTTCAGCACGCGAAACGCTTCGCGAAGCGCAAGATCGATCCGCGGCACGTTGCGGATGCCGAACGCGATGGTGTAGGCGTCGAAACTGCGGTCGGGGAAAGCCAGCGCCTCGGCATTGCCCTCGACGAACGACACCCGGTCGTCGAGATGCCGTGCCGCCGCGCGCTCGCGGCCGACGCTGAGCATATCGGAATTGATGTCGCAGACGGTCGCCTGAAAACCGAATGCCTGCGGCTTCGGCGGCGCGGAACGCGATATCGCCGGTGCCGCCGGCAACGTCGAGCAGCGCGAACGGCGTATCGCCGCGCGGCGGATTGAGCGCGTTGATCATCAGCCTCTTTCCAGACCCGATGCAGGCCCGCCGACATCAGATCGTTCATCAGGTCGTAGCGCGGCGCCACGCTGTGAAACACGTCGTTCACCAGCGTCTGCTTGTCGCCCAGGGGAACGTCCTTGAAGCCGAAATGCGTGGTTTCGCCCGGCCGATCCATGTCCTTACGCCCTCAAACTTGCAACGGCCGGACCATAGCGCGCCCGCCGCAATGTCGCTATCACGTCAACGCCACAAGGTGAACGCCTATCCATGCCCGAATTGCCCGAAGTCGAGACCGTCCGCCGCGGCCTGCAGCCGGTCATGGAGGGGTCCAGGATCGTGAAAGCGGAGGTCCGGCGCAAAGATCTGCGGTTTCCGTTCCAGAAGGATTTTGTCGCGCGGTTGACGGGCCAGACCGTGACCGGTCTTGGCCGCCGCGCCAAATACCTGCTGGCGGACCTCGCTTCCGGCGACGTGCTGTTGATGCATCTGGGCATGTCGGGCTCATTCCGCGTCATCAAGGACGAGGAAGAGAAGACGCCGGGCAAATTCCACCATCCGCGCGGCGAGGATCGCGCGCATGACCATGTGGTGTTCCACATGTCCTCGGGCGCGGCGGTCATTTTCAACGATCCGCGCCGCTTCGGCTGCATGAAGATCATTGCCCGCAAGGCGCTGGACGACGAGCCGTTGCTCAGGGGGCTCGGTCCCGAGCCGCTCGGCAATGAATTCGATGCAAAAATGCTGGCACAGTCATGCGCCAACAAGAAGACCAGCCTGAAGGCGGCGCTGCTCGACCAGCGCGTGGTTGCGGGGCTCGGCAACATTTATGTCTGCGAGGCGCTGTACCGCTCGCATCTTTCGCCGCGACGGCTGGCTGCGACGCTGGCTACCAAAGCCGGACAACGCAAGGGCGCCGCCGAGGCTGAGCCGACCGACCACGCGAAGCGGCTGGTCAGTGCCATTCACGCGGTGCTCAATCAGGCCATCAAGGCCGGCGGCTCGTCGCTGCGCGACCATCGCCAGACCACAGGCGAACTCGGCTATTTCCAGCACTCCTTCCAGGTCTATGACCGCGAAGGCGAGAAATGCCAGACCGCGGGCTGCAGCGGCATCGTCAAGCGCTTCACCCAGAACGGGCGCTCGACCTTCTGGTGCCCGAAGTGCCAGAAGTGAGGTTTCCTTCGCCTTTCGTGCGGCGATCCTTCGCGCCGCGATTTGCTACAAGCCGCTCCAGGAAACCAGCGGAAAAGCTTCCGTGGAAGTTGCCAAGAATATGGAAGGGGCGATGTGGGGCGATCCCGGGAGTTCGTTGACGATTGGCTCCGCGTGGGCGGCCACGTCGACGTTGAGCCTCGCTTCGACCCATTGCCAGAGTCTGCGAATTTCGTCCGCTGATTTGCCCGCTGGGCCGTATTCGCTGACCGCCAGGCCTGCGCTTAGCGCGTCCTGATGATCGTTGCGCATGACGATGAAGGGCTGGGCGAGAACATCGGCGAGTTCGAGTGCCGTGTCGTCGCAAACCGATGTCGCCACGCTATTGACGCGCTGACCGCGGATCGGCGTTTGGTTGAACACGAAGGCGAACGGCTTGTAGCAGGCGCGGATGGTATGAAGCGTCGCTGCGGTCGCTTCGATGTCTGCGACGCTCGGGCGCGCCGGGATCAGGCACAAGTCGGCCAGGCGAATGGCGGTCGTTGTTGCGGTGGTGACGCCGCCGGCGGTATCGACGATCGTGAGGGTTACTCCGCTCCGCTCCAGCGACTGCATCCGTTGATCGAGTTCGTCGCCGTTGTAGATCGGCTCGACCACGGGCTCGGCATGGATGCGGCGGCTGTGCCAGCTCGACAGCGTTCCTTGCGGATCGGTCTCGATCAGGCGGACGGTATGCCCGGCCTGTATCGCCGCTAGCGCAAGGCCAATTGCAAGCGTGCTCTTGCTGCTGCCGCCCTTTTGGGTGGCCAGTACGATCGTCTGCATTGTGTAAAGTCCTTCGGAGTGCTTGTTGCGGGATCTGCGGTTACGCGCACTGAGGTGCGTCGCATCCGCGATGCCGAGCAATTCTCGCTCAGGACCTGCCGGCCCGATCCATCGAGGGGATCGCGGCTGTCCGAATCACTAAACTTTATCACGGTGATTGTTAATGAGGCAGATGGCCATTCCGGATGAGTACGGGGAAGCGCATTAACGCGCTCCTTGAAGAGTGCAAAGCCCGGACGGAGCAAATCGATTTGCTTGATCAAGGTATCCGGCTGCCGTCGATGCAAAATTACCGACAGTCGTGACCACTCGCAACTTCGTGCTTTCGTAAAAGCGCCATCCGCCCGTTGATGCATGTCATGATGCATCGCACGCCCCCCTCTAGCCTTTCAGATCGGTAACAGCGCCGGCGCAGTTGGAAACTGCCGGGCCGTTGCGATGGATCGAGCATGGAGAGAAAGCGTTATGCGCCTGGCAATCCGAGCTACGCTATCTTCGGCTTTTATCCTCGCTCTGTTCGCGGTCTCTGCCGCGGCAACCGCGACGGCGCAGCGCGTCTCCGATCTAGCGGCGCGCGAGATCGTGACGCTGCCAAACAAACCGCCACAGCGTTCAGGAAACCGGGATCCATCGACGCGAGCACTGATCGAGACCTGGCTCGCCGGCTACGGGTGGAACAAGGACAAGCGTTTCGATCTCGATCGTTACGAGATCGTGAACCGACGCGTGGTGTGGGGTGAATTCGGCCGCGCGCTACTGCAATTCCGTGTGCTGCCGATCGATGGCGACGCGATGGCGCTGGCGGCGAAACGGAGCCCCGGCCGCAATAGGCCGATCGAGATGCAGATCTATTTCCAGTGGAGCCCCGATAACAAGCTGTGGACCGCGCTTGCCAACCGCGGCGATCCCGGCTTCGAGGCATGCGCCAACGACAAATTATGGACCGCCGACCAAGTGGAGAAGATCGTCAATCCGCCGCCGCTGGCGGTGCCGCCGAAGATCGCGCGACGGGATGTCGTAACACCGCAAACCGGTTCGCCCGAGCGCAAGGCGATCCTCGATGGCCTGCGTCCAACCTTCGAGGGGGCGTTCGGCGAGCCGGTTGAATTCCGCGTCGAGAGTCTGCGGGTCGCTGCCGGATTCGCCTGGGTAGTCGTCCATCCGCAGCGTCCGAACGGTACACCCATCGGCAGGGCGGAATGGGATAGAGCTGTCGGATCTTGCGATCAGGATCGGGCCACGGTTGTCGCGCAATTCTGGATGCGCAACCATAACGACGGCTGGCAAGTGGGCTGGGGCAATGGCTTCTGTGCCAGCGATTCCATCGCCGAACTGGGCTATTTGATCGGTGCGCCGCCGCAACTTGTCGACCTCGATGTATGGCCGGGCACCGACTTCATGCCGGTCGACGATCCCCAGTATTTTGAGCTATGGAAGCCTTGAGCGAGCGACAACGTCCCCTTGGGCCTCGGGGATCGCGGCAATCAGTGTTTTGTCGCTTCGCCGGAACAATGCTTGGCAGCCTTGACCCCGGAACAAATGCCGAGAAGATCATGCGCCATACGTAGTCTCCTGCGGCAGGTGAGGACAATAGCAGCATGACCGGTAACTGGCGGAATCGCACAGGCACGTTTTTCGAATGTCAAAAGCAGCCGGCATTGGCCAGCCGCGGCATGGCGGTCAGCAATCATCCGCTGGCGTCGGCCGCGGGCGTGGAGATGCTCGCCGCCGGCGGCAATGCCATCGATGCTGCGATCGCGACCCTGTTCACCCTGACTGTGGTCGAGCCGATGATGGTCGGTATCATCGGCGGCGGCATGGCGCATATCCGGCTCAGCGACGGCAGCCACCGCTTCATCGATGGCCAGAGCACCGCCCCGCTTCAGGTGAGGCCCGATACCTATCGGTCGAAGCCGGGTTCGGCGCATGACGTGTTCGACGCGGTTGACGATGAAAATCTCAATGGTCCGAAGGCGGTCGCTGTGCCGGGCTCGCTCAAGGCCTGGTGCGAGACGCTGCAAAGGTTCGGTACCATGTCACTTGCCGATGTTATGCAGCCCGCGATCAAACACGCGTCGCGCGGCTTCGCGGCGACGCCCTACCTGCATGAATGCATCGCCGACGGCGCGCCGGAGATGCTGAAGGACAAGGCGATCTCAGCCGTGTTTCTTCCGGGCGGAAAGCCAGTGAATGCCGGCGACCGCATCGTGCAATCAGAATATGCCGAGACGCTCATCCATATTTCGCGCTATGGCGAAGCAGCACTGTATCACGGGCCGCTCGGCGACGTCCTCGTGGACTACATGAAGGCGCATGGCGGCTTCATTACCCGTGAAGACCTCACGTCGTACAAGACGATCGAGCGCGCTCCGATCCGCGCGGATTATCGCGGCTGGGAGATCCTTGGCCCGCCGCCGCCCGCGGCCTCAGGCGTCCACATCGCGCAGATGCTGAACATTCTCGAGGGTTACGACATTGCCGGACAAGGGTTCGCCACCGCCGAAACAATTCATCTCTTGGCCGAAGTGCTGAAGATCGCCTTTGCCGATCGCGCCGCCGCGAGCGGCGATCCGGATTTTGTCAACGTGCCGGTGGAGCGGCTGACCTCGAAGGATTATGCCGCCGCGCGCCGCCGCGCGATCGATCCCGGCCGCGCGCAACGCTGCGGCGCGGGCGTGGCGCAGTTCGAAGGCGAGCACACAACGCACGTAACCGTGGCCGATGCGATGGGGAACGTGGTCGCGACCACGCAGACCATCAACAATGTGTTCGGCGCGCGGTTCCTGATTCCCGGCCTCGGCACCGTGCCGAACAACTACATGCACCTGTTCGATCCCCGGCCCGGCCACGCCCTGTCGGTGGCGCCGGGCAAGCGCGTGACCACATCGATGTCGCCGGTCATGGCGCTGCGCGACGGCAAGCTCGTCTATGCGCTTGGCCTGCCCGGCGGAAAGAAGATCTTCCCGACCGCGTTGCAGGCGCTGATCAACCTGATCGATCACGGCATGAGCCTGCAGGAGGCGGTCGAGGCGCCGCGGGTCTGGACCGAAGGCAACGCGCTCGAGGTCGAATCGGCCATTCCAGACGGCGTGCGCGCGAGCTTGAAATCGATGGGGCACGAGGTGGTTGCGGTATCGACGATCGCCGGTGGCATGAACGCCATCCAGTTTGGCGACGACAGCCGGCTGACAGGCGCCGCATGCTGGCGCGCGGACGGTACGCCGATCGGCCTTGCCGGAGGACTGGCGCGATCAGGCGTGAGATTTGGATTGGCGTGAGAGATCCAGGATCCGAGCCCGTGAAGTGTCGGGCGGCGTCTCCGACGTAATTTCAGAGCGCAGCGCCTGCCTACTTCCTCACGCAAATCACCCGAACCACTGCCGCCTTCGCGTCCGGCGATCCGCCCGCCGCATTCACGCCATTGGCTTTGAGAAATTCGCGCACGGTATCGGCCGGCACCAGCACCGCTTGCGCTGTGGGCGTGGTATTCGCTGGCCCGGCGACTACCACCGGCTTCAACAGCGCGATGCCGGCGAATTTACCGTCGCTATCGTGCGCGGCGGCGCCGGAAAAGCCGAGCGCTGGCGCCGGTGACAGCGCGGCATCGCTGCCGCCGCCGACCTGGGCAGCTTGAGCCTTGATGTTGCTCGCTGCCGCGCCGCCGCCCTGGTTTTGCGGATCAGCAATGCCGGTCAGCTCGACGGCGGATTTTGCCGCGCCATTGCTCAAGGCCAGCGGCTTCAATCCGCGCGCGCCGTAAAGGCGCAGCAGCGCGAGATCGTGGTCCTTGTCCTCGGCGACGCGATCGGCGTTGCCGAAGCCGGCGATGGCAATCGCCATGCACCCGTCGGTGATCTCGCGGTCGGCAACGATGGCGCCGTCGTCGCTGACGACCACGCCGGTGCCATATTCGACGGTCTTGCGCGGCGGGGGGCCCGCAATCGGTGCGCCATTCGGAAACGGGTTGAATGCGCTCGACATCGCGATCACCACCGGCTCCACGATGCCTTCGGTGGCCTGGTCGTAGAGAATGGTGAGGATGCGGACCTCATCGCCCTTGTACTGCCCGCGCACGTAAAATTTCTTCAGGCCCTGCATGCCCGACAGCACGAAGAAATCCGGCTTGACCACGGTGTATTCGACCTTGCGGCCGGCCGGTTCCTTCTTTTCCAGCTCGGCGAGTTTCGCCGTGGTCGGGTTGGCCTGTTTGCGCCGTGACAGCTGAATCTGGATGGTTCCGGTGGAAGAACCCCATTTGGCGCCGTTGGCGTCGGAGGATTGCTGCGGCACCAGTTTTGTCGGCACGCCCAGCCGTGCCCCGGTACCGGGGTCGGTGACAATTTTCCAGCCGACATTGTCCTGCCGTCGCCTTGCTGTCTCGGCCAGCACGCTGCGTTCCTGTGGATTGAGCACGCCGGTTTGCTTGCCGCCCCGTTCCTTCTGAAATTCCTTGATGGCGGCGACCATGCGCTCGCTGACTTCGCCCGTGATGGCCCCGTTGTACTGCCCTACCCAGGCCAGATCCGACTGGATCGCCAGACGCTCCACCTGCGCCATCGCGTTCGCCGTATCGGCCGGGGTCTGCAAGGCGGGACGGATCGGAACGGTCGCGACCGTTTTTGGCTTTGCGCCGGCGGTGGACGGCGCCGTCACCTGCGCATGGGCTGAAGCCACCGCGGCCACGAACATCAATGTTGCCGTCAGCATCGATCTCATGAGAAGTCTCGGGGTCATTGACGTCCGGGCAATTAAGCACATCTGCTTGGTGGGCAACAACAGCGCGATGGTTCAAGATACATCGTCAATATTGCGGCCCGTAATAAAATGACGGCGGAAAATCAGGATTTGACTGCGCCATGCTGAGTGCCGATGAACTCGAACGCTACGCCCGCCATATCGTGCTGCGCGAGGTAGGCGGTCCCGGCCAGGCGGCGTTGAAGGAGGCTTCCGTGCTGGTGATCGGCGCAGGAGGCCTCGGCGCGCCCGCGCTGATGTATCTCGCCGCCGCCGGCGTCGGGGCGCTCGGCGTGGTCGATGACGATATCGTGTCGCTGTCCAACCTGCAGCGCCAGATTATTCACACCACGCCCGATATCGGCCGGCGCAAGGTCGACACATCGGCGGAGCGAATTCACGCGCTTAATCCCCATGTCAGGTTCGCGGCGCACGCCACGTGGCTCAACGCCCACAATGCGATGGAGCTGATCGGCAGTTACGATCTGGTGCTCGACGGGTCCGACAATTTCGAAACCCGCTATCTGGTGTCCGACGCCTGTTTCCTCGCCGGCAAGCCGCTGATCACGGCAGCACTTGGCATGTTCGACGGATCGCTGACCACGATCCGTGCGCATGAGAGAAATGCCGAAGGGGAGTTCAATCCGACCTACCGCTGCCTGTTTCCCGAGCCGCCGCCGCCGGGAACCGTGCCGGCCTGCGCCGAGGCCGGCGTGATGGGTGCGCTCGCTGGCGTCCTGGGATCGATGATGGCGCTGGAGGCGATCCGCGAAATCGTCGGTTTTGGCGAGGGTCTGGTCGGGCGGCTCTTGATGGTGGACGCGCGCGCGATGCGGTTCGAAACGCTGCGCTACGTGCGCGATCCCTTAAATCCACTCAACGGCGATGCCTTGGTCATCACCGACCTCAGCGGGCACCGCTAAGCGGCCGAAACGCTCTTACAGCATGCCCGGCAGCACGCGGTCCGGCGGCTTGTGACTGTCAAGGAAGGTTCGGATGTTGATGATTACCTTCTCGCCCATCTCGACGCGGCCTTCGATCGTGGCCGAGCCCATATGCGGCAGCAGTGTCACCTTGCCGGCCCGCGCCAGCCGCACCAGTTTCGGATTGACCGCGGGTTCGTGCTCATAGACGTCGAGGCCGGCGCCGGCGATGTCGCCGGTTTCGATCAGCTTGGTCAGCGTCTCCTCGTCGATCACCTCGCCGCGCGCGGTGTTGACGATATAGGCGTCCTTGCGGATCAACTTCAGCCGCCGCGCTGATACCAGATGAAATGTGGCCGGCGTATGCGGACAATTCACCGAGATGATATCCATCCGCGCCAGCATCTGGTCGAGGCTTTCCCAATAGGTCGCGCCCAATTCCTCGGCGATAACCGGCGCGACCGGACGGCGGTTGTGGTAATGAATCTGCAGGCCGAAGGCGCGCGCCCGCCGCGCCACGGCCTGGCCGATGCGGCCCATGCCGATGATGCCGAGCCGTTTTCCCCCGATGCGGTGGCCGAGCATCCAGGTCGGCGACCAGCCCGGCCAGTCCTTGCCTTCGGGGAGGATGGAAGCGCCCTCGATCAGCCGCCGCGGCACCGCCAGAATCAGTGCCATGGTCATGTCGGCGGTGTCTTCGGTCAGAACCTTCGGCGTGTTGGTCACGGTGATACCGCGCGCGTGCGCCGCCGCGACATCGATATTGTCGACGCCGTTGCCGAAATTGGCGATCAGCCGCAGCTTGCAATCGGGCTGCTTGAGCAGCTCTTCAGTGATCTCGTCGGTGACTGTCGGCACCAGCACATCGGCCGAGCGCACCGCATCGGCGATCTGGTCCGGCGTCAATGGCGTATCGTCGAGATTGAGCCGGGCGTCGAACAGCTCGCGCATGCGGGTCTCGATCGAGTCCGGCAGCTTGCGCGTGACGACAACGAGAGGCTTTTTCTTAACCGACATGTCCTGCTCTCGTGAGGCCGTTCAGACCTCATTAACCCGGTTGTTCGACACTGCCGTTACCGCGCAGTCCCGGTGTTTGCTCAGGGTTTCTTTGGGTTCCCCGACATTTCCCTTGGGTTTCTGCCAGGGGACTTCGGGCGTCTTGTTTCCTTACCGTTCTGCCCTCTCTAGCAGAAGGCCGGGCCAAGACAAGAACCCCGGCAATAACCTCGGAAATCACAGGCCGAGGGGCATCCGGGCGGGGTATAGGGGGTTAAGGCGCTGGTGGGTGTTTCAGCTCGCAGAATTTGAGTTGGGTCCTCGGCAGGAGACGAGTTGATGGCGTTGAGGCATTCTTGTTCGGTGATAGTGCTCGCCGGTATTCTGCTGGGCACCTCGAGCAGCTCAGGATTTTCGGCCAAGGATTCGGCCGTCGCGACCAGCGGCCTGCCCGTGCCGCGCTATGTCAGCCTCAAATCCGATCATGTGAACGTCCGGGCTGGTCCGACCAAGGACAATGACGTCGCCTGGGTCTATACGCGCTCCGGCCTGCCGGTCGAAATTACCGGCGAATTCGAGAACTGGCGCCGGGTACGCGATTCGGAGGGCGCCGAGGGCTGGGTCTATCACTCGCTGCTTTCGGGCCGCCGCACCGCTGTCATCACGATGAAAAGCAAGGACGACCTGGCGCCGCTCTACGATCGCGCCGACCCAAGCAGCGCGGTCTCGGCCCGCCTGCAGGCGGGCGTCGTGGCCCAGGTCAAGCACTGCGCGGCCGGCTGGTGCCACGTCAGCGGCAATGGCTTCGATGGCTGGATCGAACAGCAGCGGCTTTGGGGCGTCTACGCTGACGAGAAAGTGGAGTAGTTTTCTTCGTTCCGAAGAATCATTCGCAGGTCGCACCCGAAGGCGCGGGGACGGCGGAGAGTTTCAGCTCAGCGCTTCTTGCGCAGCCGCACAACCATGTCGACCCGGGCGATTTCGTAGCCCTCGGGCACGTCCGGCATTTTTTGCAGCATCAGATGCGGGTCCGGAATGTCGACCAGTTCGTGGTTGTTCTCGAGATAGAAGTGGTGATGCGCCGACACGTTGGTGTCGAAATAGGTCTTGGTGCCGTCGACGCTGACTTGGCGCAGCAAGCCCGCATCAGTGAGCTGGTTGAGCGTGTTGTAGACGGTGGCCAGTGATACCGGAACCTTGGCGAGAGCAGCTTCCTCGTAAAGCATTTCCGCGGTGAGGTGGCGCGCGCCCTTGCCGAAGAGAAGCCAGCCCAAAGACATGCGTTGACGGGTGGGACGGAGGCCCGCAGCCTGCAGCATTTCATTGACATCGTGCCAGGGGCAACCGGTCAACGCCGGATGGCGTCCCGCATCGCGGTCCGCAGGGCTGACCGCCTCATCATTCAAAACCGAAGCGTCGTAGCTCATATCCACGTCAGGCACCGCGCTCGCTGATTCAGCACTATCGTTGTGAATATAATGGGGAAATCTGTCAGATGCAAGTTTTTCGCAACTAGAGCCATCCCCAAGGTAACAGGAAACCGGCACCCGCGATTTGCCCCTGCCGTGGTGCTTTGCCGCCAGATGGGCCTATGATAGAGAGCGCGCGGACTTAAGTAGTGCGTTCTCGGCAAAGGCGAGCGCCGGACGCCGCAGGGCATCCTGATCTGCGGTGTCAGCGCCAATTGACGCTAATTGGCGCGTATCTCACGCGAAACGGGTCCATTTCGCTCGATAACACCCCACCGGGATTTTGAGAGAGGCTAGGCAGTATGCTGGATCGGCGCGGCGCTTACGAATACGAGGATCTGCTGGCGTGCGCCCGCGGGGAGATGTTTGGCCCGGGCAATGCGCAACTGCCATTGCCGCCGATGCTGATGTTCGACCGGATCAGCGAAATCAGTGAAACCGGTGGAGAATTCGGCAAGGGTCTAATCCGGGCCGAACTCGACGTGAAGCCCGATCTCTGGTTCTTCGGCTGTCATTTCAAGAACGATCCGGTCATGCCGGGGTGTCTCGGCCTCGATGCGATGTGGCAGATGGTCGGCTTCTATCTCGGCTGGACCGGCGGTGCCGGTCGCGGCCGGGCGCTTGGACTTGGCGAGTTGAAGCTGGCCGGGCAGGTGCTGCCGAACGTCCGCAAGGTTGTGTACAACATCGACATCAAACGCGTGATGCGCGCAAAGCTGGTACTGGGCATCGCTGACGGCTGGCTTTCCATGGACGGCGATATTATCTATCGCGCGAAGGATTTGAAGGTCGGGCTGTTTAAGCAGGATGCCCCGTCGCAGCCGGGAACATGAGACACGCGCGGCGGCCGACGAGGCGGCATTCGGTTTGACCACGGCCATCACAGAAGAACACAACGACAGGGCGAGGCGATCATGAGGCGGGTTGTCATCACGGGGATGGGCATTGTCTCGTCCATCGGAAACAACACCCAGGAAGTGCTTGCGAGCCTCCATGAGGCGAAGTCGGGAATTACGCGCGCCGACAAATATGCCGAGCTCGGGTTCCGCTCCCAGGTGCAGGGCAAGCCCACGCTCGATCCGGCCGGAGTTGTCGATCGGCGTGCGATGCGGTTCCTCGGTGAAGGCGCCGCCTGGAATCATATCGCGATGGAGCAGGCGATCCGGGATTCCGGTCTTGAACCCACCGAGGTTTCCAACGTCCGCACCGGTATCATCATGGGCTCCGGCGGGCCGTCGGCGCGAACCATCGTGGAAGCCGCCGATATCACCCGCACCAAGGGACCGAAGCGGGTCGGACCGTTCGCGGTGCCGAAGGCGATGTCGTCGACGGCGTCCGCGACGCTCGCCACCTGGTTCAAGATCAAGGGTGTGAATTATTCGATCTCGTCGGCCTGCGCCACGTCGAACCATTGCATCGGCAACGCCTACGAGACCATTCAGATCGGCAAGCAGGACATCGTCTTCGCGGGCGGCTGCGAGGAGCTCGACTGGTCACTGTCGGTTCTGTTCGACGCGATGGGCGCGATGTCGTCGAAATACAATGATACGCCGGCGACCGCTTCCCGTCCCTACGACATCAGCCGCGACGGTTTTGTCATCGCCGGCGGCGCCGGCGTGGTCGTGCTGGAAGAACTTGAACACGCCAAGGCGCGCGGCGCGCGCATCTACGGCGAAATCGTCGGTTACGGTGCCACCTCCGATGGCTACGACATGGTTGCGCCGTCTGGGGAGGGCGCCGAGCGCTGCATGAATATGGCGCTGTCGACGGTGAACACCAAGATCGACTACATCAATCCGCATGCGACCTCGACGCCGGCGGGCGACCCGCCGGAAATCGAGGCGATCCGCAAGGTGTTCGGGGCCGGCGACAAGTGCCCGCCGATTTCCGCCACCAAGGCGTTGACCGGACATTCGCTCGGCGCCACCGGCGTGCAGGAAGCGATCTATTCGCTCCTGATGATGCAAAACGGCTTCATCTGCGAAAGCGCCAACATCACCGAACTCGATCCGGTTTTTGCCGACATGCCGATCGTGCGCAAGCGCATCGACAACGTAAAGCTCGGCACCGTGCTTTCGAATTCGTTCGGTTTCGGCGGCACCAACGCCACGCTGGTGTTCAAGCGGATGGACGCGTGAGATTGCGCGCAAACTGAATACCTGATTCACCCTCATGGCCGGGCCTATCCCGGCCATCTACGTCCTGATCCACGCCAGGTCAGAAAGACGTGGATGCCCTGCAAGGCAGATGAGTTTACGCAATCTGCGCAAGCTTGATCGCTTCGGCCGGGCATGACGCAACGGAGAGTGTTGAGAGCATGCAGGACCTGATGAAGGGCAAGCGCGGGCTGATCATGGGCGTTGCCAACGACCATTCGATTGCCTGGGGCATCGCAAAGGCGGTTGCAGCGCAGGGCGCCGAGCTTGCCTTCACCTATCAAGGCGAGGCGCTGGGCAAGCGGGTCAAGCCGCTGGCAGAGCAGCTTGGCGTCCCGCTGGTGCTGCCCTGCGATGTCGAGGACATCGCCAGCGTCGATTCCGTGTTCGAGATGTTGCGCACGAAATGGGGACAGCTTGATTTTCTGGTCCACGCTATCGGCTTCTCCGACAAGAACGAGCTTCGAGGCCGATATGCCGACACCACGCGTGAGAATTTCGCGCGCACCATGCTGATTTCCTGTTTCTCCTTTACCGAGGTCGCCAAACGCGCCGCCGAAATGATGCCGCCCTCCGGGGGCACGATGATCACCCTGACCTTTGGCGGCTCGATGAGGGTCATGCCGAACTACAACGTCATGGGGGTCGCCAAAGCCGCGCTGGAGGCCTCGACGCGCTATCTCGCTGCGGATTACGGTCCGCGCGGCATCCGCGTGAACGCGATTTCGGCGGGGCCGGTGCGTACGCTCGCGGGCGCCGGCATCGGTGATTCCCGTGCGATGTTTGCCTTCCAGCAAAAGCATTCGCCGCTCGGCCGCGGTGTGACGTTGGATGAGCTCGGCGGTTCGGCGCTGTATCTGTTGTCGGACTTGTCCGGCGGTGTTACCGGCGAAATTCACTACGTCGATTCCGGCTACAACATCGTTTTGATGCCGCGACCGGAACATTTAAAAGATGCCGCGGATTGACTTCCGTATTCACCCCGCCGCGATGACACTCGCGCGCTGGAAGGCCGGGCGCGCCGCGCAGCGATCGAGATAGCGGTCGAATGAAGGGCGCGAAAGCGCCATCTTGAACAGCCGTACGGCGAAATTCAGGGTAGATCCGATCGCGATGTCTGCGGCCGAAAAGCTCTCGCCAAGAACCCACGGCCCCTTGGCGAGCGCGGCGTCGAGCACGTCGAATACCCGCTGCGCGTCGCCCCATCCTGCGGCTATCGGGTTCATCTCGATTTTGGTTGCAAGCTGCACCATGGCGGGCTCGATGCAGCTCGGGGCAAAGAACAGCCAGTCAAGATATTTGGCGCGCAAGGGATCACCCAACGCTGGCGCCAGTTTCGCCTGGGGATAGCGCTCTGCGACATAGGCGCAGATAGCGGCGGCTTCAGCGTCGCCTCACCAATCCTGCAGCGCCGGCACCTTGCCCATCGGATTGATGGCGAGATACTGCGGCGTCTTCTGCGCGCTCTTGGAAATGTCGGTCAGCACCCGCTCGTAAGGCTGCCCGGCCTCTTCCATCAGCCACAGCGCTGTGAACGAGCGGGAGCGCGGCGACCAGTAAAGCTTCATCATCTGCCAGTTCCTTCTCGCTCCCACCGATAATATTTCATGACGAATCCCGTCATCGGTTCGACCTGTTCCTGCTCGAAGACAAAGCCCTCGCGCTCGTACCAGCGCCACGCCTTCTCGTTCTCGCGCACGCAGCGCAGCGAAATTTCATTCGGTAGCTGCTGCCGGGTGAAGGAGAGCAGCCTGCGCCCGAGGCTCTGGCCCTGATATTCCGGGGCGACGAACAGCTGGTCGAGATAGCGCAGGGGCAGGTGCAACGCCAGCATCGCCGCGAGCGCGCCGCCGTGGTCGGCAACGAACAGGCTCCAGCCCTTCTCGACCTCAAGCGGAATACGCGCCCGCAATTTCGCCAGCAGGAAATTGCTGGCGTCCTCCAGCCCGGTGGAAGCCCAACTGTTCATCCAGACGCGGGCGATCTCGTCGTATTCTTCGGACCGGGCGGGACGGATCGCTGGCGGTGCCATTAAGACTGTGTCCTCAAGATATTCGGGGTGCGCGTAACGTGCGCACCCGGAAACTGGCGGAAGCAAAAAGCCCTCGCGATATTATCGCGAGGGCTCCCTAAACTTCAATCAGATGCGGCAAGTCGCTCGAGACCTCCAAAGCGTCTGCGCAAAGATCAGGCAAGGTCGAAGCGATCGAGGTTCATCACCTTGTTCCAGGCAGCCGCAAAGTCATGCACGAACTTCTCCTTCGAGTCCTCACAGGCATAGACTTCCGCCACGGCCCGGAGCTGGGAGTTCGAACCGAAGATGAGGTCGACGCGGGTGCCGGTCCACTTGAGTTCGCCCGTCGCGCGGTCGCGCCCCTCGAACAAGTCCTTGGCGTCCGATGCCGTCTTCCACACCGTGCCCATGTCGAGCAGATTCACGAAGAAGTCATTGGTGAGCGTCTCGGGCCGCTTGGTGAAGACGCCGTGCTGGGACTTGCCGAAGTTGGCATTCAGCACGCGCATGCCGCCAACGAGAACCGTCATCTCGGGAGCGGTCAGCGTCAGCAGTTGCGCCTGATCGACCAGCAGTTCCTCTGCCGAAACGGAGTATTTGGCTTTGAGGTAGTTGCGGAACCCGTCTGCAGCCGGCTCGAGCACGGCGAAGGACTCGACATCGGTCTGCTCCTGCGACGCATCCGTGCGTCCCGGCGTGAAGGGAACCGTCCACCTCGTGACCGGCATTCTTCGCCGCCTGCTCGACGGCGGCGCATCCGCCCAGGACGATCAGGTCGGCGAGCGAAACCTTCTTCCCGCCGGACTGCGCGCTGTTGAACTCCTTCTGAATGCCCTCGAGTGTCTGCAGCACCTTCGCCAGTTGGGCCGGCTGGTTGACTTCCCAATCCTTCTGCGGCGCGAGACGAATGCGCGCTCCGTTCGCCCCGCCGCGCTTGTCGGAGCCGCGGAACGTGGACGCCGACGCCCAGGCAGTCGAGACCAGTTGGGAGACGGACAGTCCCGAAGCGAGGATTTTGCCCTTGAGGTCGGCGATGTCCTGCTCGTCGATCAGTTCGTGATCGACTGCGGGGACAGGGTCTTGCCAGATCAGCTCCTCCGCCGGGACCTCCGGGCCGAGATAGCGCGAGCGGGGACCCATGTCGCGGTGCGTCAGCTTGAACCACGCCCGGGCAAAGGCGTCTGCGAACTGATCCGGGTTCTGCTGGAAGCGCCGCGAGATCGGTTCGTAGATAGGGTCGAACCGCAGGGCGAGGTCCGTGGTCAGCATGGTGGCGCGTGACGCTTCGACGGGTCGTGCGCATCCGGCACCGTGTCGGCGCCTGCGCCATCCTTCGGCTTGCCACTGATGCGCGCCGGCCGGGCTCTTGGCCAGCTCCCACTCGTAGCTGAACAGGTTCCAGAAGAAGTTGTTGCTCCACTTCGTCGGCGTCGTGGTCCAGGTGCCCTCCAGGCCGCTGGTGATCGTGTCATCCGCCTTTGCCGCTGCCGAAGCTGCTCTTCCAGCCGAGGCCCTGCTCCTCGATGCCGGCGGCTTCCGGCTCCGGACCGACAAGTGACGCATCGCCCGCGCCGTGGGTCTTGCCGAAGGTGTGCCCGCCGGCGATGAGCGCGACCGTCTCTTCGTCGTTCATCGCCATGCGGGCGAAGGTCTCGCGAATGTCCTTGGCCGGCGGCGACCGGATCCGGGTTGCCGTTCGGGCCTTCCGGGTTCACGTAGATCAGGCCCATCTGCACGGCGGCGAGAGGATTCTCGAGTTCCCGGTCGCCGGTGTAGCGCTTGTCGCCAAGCCAGCGTCGTCCTCGGCCCCCCAGTAGATGTCCTCTTCCGGCTCCCAGACATCCTCGCGCCCGCCGCCGAAGCCGAAGGTCTTGAAGCCCATCGACTCCAGCGCGCAGTTGCCGGCGAGGATCATCAGGTCGGCCCAGGAGATCTTGTTGCCGTATTTCTGCTTGATCGGCCAGAGCAGCCGGCGCGCCTTGTCGAGGTTCACGTTGTCGGGCCAGCTGTTGAGGGGCGCAAAGCGCTGGGTGCCGGATCCCGCGCCGCCGCGGCCGTCGCCGATGCGGTAGGTGCCTGCGCTGTGCCACGCCATCCGGATGAAGAGCGGCCCGTAGTGACCGTAATCGGCCGGCCACCAGTCCTGCGAGTCGGTCATCAGCGCATAGAGGTCCTTCTTCAGGGCCTCCAGGTCGAGTTTCTTGAATTCCTCCGCGTAGTTGAACTCCTCGCCCATCGGGATTGGACAGGGGAGAGTTCTGGTGAAGGATCTTGAGGTTCAACTGGTTCGGCCACCAGTCCCGGTTCGACCTGACTCCAACATTCGTGTGCATGACCGGGCACTTGCCCGCGCTCTTGTCAGTCTTGGCGTCCATTTTTCTCTCCGATCGCGCTCTGTAATTTTCTTCGAGTTGGTCCGTACGGAACCATCATGACTTCCGGGAGGTCCTGTCGAGCGACAGGTAAGCGGGTTCAGGCAATCCGGTGACGTGCAGGTCCAGGATAGGGGTAACGTTAGCCCGGATCGCGGGTTCCTCTTGTCAAATCCGCTGAAATTCCACCTTGGAAAAGATTTGACATCAGGTCAAATCGAATTGTCTTGCGCCTCCGATCAGTTTATCTGATTACCAATGATCACGCTTCGACAGCTTCGCTATCTTTCGGCGCTCGCCAAACACGGCCATTTTGGTCGGGCCGCCGAGGCCTGCGCGATAACCCAGCCCGCCTTGTCGATGCAAATCCGCGACCTCGAGCGGATACTGGGCCTCACGGTGGTCGAGCGGCGGCCGGGCGACGTGATATTGACCGATGCCGGCCGCGAAATTGCCCGGCGCGGCGAAGATATGCTCACGGCCTCCCGCGACCTGGTCGATTTCGCCCGCCATCGCAGTGGCGTGCTGACGGGGCGGCTGACGCTGGGATTGATTCCTTCCCTGGCGCCCTATTTGCTGCCGCGGATTCTGCCGGTGCTACAGACGCAATTCCCGGAACTGAGACTGGAACTGCGGGAAACCCAGACCAGGCAACTTGTCGAGGACATCAAGAGCGGCGCACTCGACGCGGCGATGCTCGCCTTGCCGGTGGGCGAGCCCGACATCGATGCGATTGGATTGTTCGAGGACTTGTTCCTGCTCGCGGTGCCCTCGAGCGATCCGCGGGTGGAGAGTGCGCGGGTCGCCGCGGAGGATATCGATCAAACCCGGTTGATCCTGCTCGAGGACGGCCACTGCCTGCGCGACCAGGCGCTGGCATTTTGCGTGACGGCAACGCGGGGCCGCTCAACCAGTGCTGGGGGGACGGCATTCGGCGCCAGCAGCCTCACTACGGTGATGCAGATGGTTGCCAACGGCTACGGCGTAACCCTGATCCCCCAGATCGCCGCGGACGTCGAGCGGCGCGACGACAGGGTGAAATTGCTGCGTCTGAAAGAACCGCAGCCCGGCCGCAATATCGGACTCGTGTTCCGCCGCACCTCGCCCCGCAAAGCGGATTTCGCCGCGCTGGGTGAGACGGTGAAGCAAAGCCTCGATATGCCGCCGGCGAAGACAGCGAACGAGAAGCGCGCTGATGGCTTTCGCAAACGGCCAAACAAAAAGGGCGGCTGAAAAGCCGCCCTCCCTGTTCTCAATGCTGGCGAGACTTACTCGCCGGCGGCTTCGCGCGCCGGAGCTTCGGTCTTCTGCTTGGCCTCAAGATCCTCGCCGGTCACTTGATCGACCGCCTTCATCGACAAACGCGTCTTGCCGCGATCGTCGAAGCCGAGCAGCTTGACCTTGACCTTGTCGCCTTCCTTGACGACGTCGGAGGTCTTCTGCACGCGGCTGGCCGCGAGCTGGCTGATGTGGACGAGGCCGTCCTTGGCGCCGAAGAAGTTCACGAACGCGCCGAACTCCATTACCTTGACCACGGTGCCGTCGTAGATCTGGCCGAGCTCCGGGTCTGACGCGATCGACTTGATCCACTTGATCGCGGCCTTGATCAATTCGCCGTCGGCGGAAGCCACCTTCACGGTGCCGTCGTCGTCGATGTTGACTTTGGCCCCGGTCTTTTCGACGATTTCGCGGATCACCTTGCCGCCGGTGCCGATCACTTCGCGGATCTTGTCGGTCGGGATCTTGAAGGTCTCGATGCGCGGCGCGTATTCGCCGAGCTCGGCGCGCGCCGCAGTGAGCGCCTTCGACATCTCGCCGAGGATGTGGATGCGCCCTTCCCTGGCCTGGCCGAGCGCGACCTTCATGATCTCCTCGGTAATGCCGGCGATCTTGATGTCCATCTGCAGCGAGGTGATGCCTGCCTCGGTGCCCGCGACCTTGAAGTCCATGTCGCCGAGATGATCCTCGTCGCCGAGGATGTCCGACAGCACCGCGAAACGGCTGCCCTCCAGAATGAGGCCCATGGCGATGCCTGCCGTCGGCCGTTTCAGGGGAACGCCCGCATCCATCAGCGCCAGCGAGGCGCCGCAGACCGACGCCATCGACGACGACCCGTTCGACTCCGTGATCTCGGAGACCACGCGCACCGTGTAGGGGAACTCATGGTGCGGCGGCAGGACGGGGTGGATCGCGCGCCAGGCCAGCTTGCCGTGGCCGATTTCTCGCCGCTTGGTGCCGCCCATGCGGCCGGTTTCGCCGACCGAGTAGGGAGGGAAGTTGTAATGCAGCAGGAACGTCTCTTTGTACGTTCCCGACAGCGCGTCGATGTACTGCTCGTCCTCGCCGGTGCCGAGTGTGGTCACCACCATGGCTTGGGTTTCGCCGCGGGTGAACAATGCGGAGCCGTGGGCGCGGGGCAGCACGCCGACTTCGGCGACGATGTTGCGGACGGTCTTGGAATCGCGGCCGTCGATGCGCTTGCCGGTATCGAGAATGTTCCAGCGAACGATCTTGGCTTCCAGTTCCTTGAACACGCCGGCGATGCGGAGCTTGTCGTATTTCGGCTCCTGGCCTTCCGGGAAGTAGTGCGCCATCACCTTCTCTTTGGCCTTGCCGACCGCGGCGTAGCGGACCTGCTTGACCGGGATGGCGTAAGCTGTGCGCAGATCGGTCTCGATCAGCCCGAGGATTTCCTTCTCAAGCACGCTTTCGTCGACAACGGCAACTTCGCGCGGTTCCTTCGCAGCCTTTTCGGCGAGCTCGATGATCGCACTGATCACCGGCTGGAAGTGCCGGTGTCCGAACATCACGGCGCCGAGCATGATGTCTTCGTTGAGTTCCTTGGCTTCCGACTCCACCATCAGCACGGCATCGGCCGTGCCGGCGACGACGAGGTCGAGCTGGGTTTCGACCATTTCGTCGAGCGTCGGGTTGAGCACATACTCGTCATTGACGAAGCCGACGCGCGCCGCGCCGATCGGACCCTTGAAAGGCGCACCCGACAGCGTCAGCGCCGCGGACGCGGCCACCAGCGCCAGAATGTCGGGATCGTTCTCCATGTCGTGCGACAGCGTCGTCACGATCACCTGGGTTTCATTACGCCAGCCATCGACAAACAAGGGACGGATCGGCCGGTCGATCAGGCGGGAGACCAGCGTCTCTTTCTCGGTGGGCCGGCCCTCGCGCTTGAAATAGCCACCGGGAATGCGGCCCGCGGCATAGGTCTTTTCCTGGTAATCGACGGTGAGCGGCAGGAAGTCGACGCCTTCGCGAGGCGTTTTGGAGGCGACAACAGTCGCGAGTACGACGGTCTCGCCGTAGGTTGCCAGGACGGCGCCGTCGGCCTGACGCGCGATCTTGCCGGTTTCAAGCCTCAGGGGACGGCCACCCCAGTCGATTTCGACTGAATGAATATTGAACATCTTATTCGTCTTTCATGGGTTCACGAAAGCACGGACGCCGAAACGAAAAGACCATGCGCAAGATTGCGAGACGCTGAACGCGAGAATGTCGCAGATTCAGCGGCCGGCGATCCTGCCATGGTCTTAATGTTTCGAATGGCGTCCATCCTTCCGACGGTACGGGCGTCTTACCCGTTACGCCCAGCTGCCGGATTGCGACTGGACACGCCGCGCGGGCTATTCGAAGACCCGCGCGCTATTGAAACATGATCTGATCGGAAAACCGAAACGCCGCTTTTCCGGATCATGCGAAAACGCGCGCGAGATGCGCGCGTAAACTGTACTTAACGGCGAATGTTATGCTTTTCGAGCAGCGCCTTGTAACGCGCCTCGTCTTTCCGCTTGATGTAGTCAAGCAGCGAGCGGCGTGTGGCGACCATTTTCAAAAGCCCGCGACGTGAATGATTGTCCTTCACGTGGGATTTGAAATGCCCGGTGAGGTTGTTGATGCGTTCCGACAGGATCGCGACCTGAACCTCAGGCGAGCCGGTGTCGCCGGCCTTGTTTGCATTCGTCTTGATGACTTCCGCTTTACGTTCGGCGGTAATCGACATCGTCAAACACTTTCATGGTTGCGAGCCGGACTGGCAGTCAGTCCGGTCAGGTTAAACACGCGCTTGGGGATGAGTTCGCCATTGCCAATTTCGGCGAGGGCCAGAAGCCGGCCTGCCACCGTGACATAGACTGTGCCGCTACAATTGGGCGCATCCCGTCCGCGCAACAAAACGGCCTGACCCCTGTGGAGCCTTGCCGCATCAGCCCGTGTGACGGCCAGTGCCGGGATGTCGTCCAGCGCGGTCTCAACGGGCAAAAGCGCGTCGGCGAGGCTGCCCTCGCCAGACGCGGCTCTATCGCATAAAGCCTCCAACTGTTCCAGTGGAATCATCTCATTCTCGCCGAACGGGCCGACCATGGTCCGCCGCAGTGCGCAGATATGGCCGTAACAGCCCAGCAGCCGGCCGATATCGCGGGCCAGCGCTCGCACATAGGTTCCCTTGCCGCACTCGGCTTCGAACACAGAGCGGCTGCTATCTAGTTGTTCTATAAGTGTTAAACTGTGAATCTCCACCGGCCGGGGCTTCAGTTCGACGGTCTCCCCATCGCGCGCCAGGTCATAGGCCCGCTCGCCATGGATCTTGATGGCGGAATATTGCGGCGGGATCTGCTCGATCAGGCCGGTAAAGCGCGGCAGCAGCTCCCGAATGGCCTCGGGGGACGGCCTGACATCGCTGGCTTTGACGATCCGGCCCTCGGTGTCGTCGGTATCGCGTTCCTCACCCCAGGCGACCGTAAAGCGGTAGCGCTTACGGCCGTCCATCACGAAGGGGACGGTCTTGGTGGCTTCCCCGAGCGCGATCGGCAGGCCACCGGAGGCAAGCGGATCAAGCGTGCCGGCATGGCCCGCGCGCTTGGCCTGGAACAGCCGCTTCACGACCGCGACCGCCTGCGTCGAGGTCATCCCGATCGGCTTGTCGAGCACGACCCAGCCATGGACGTCGCGCTTGTCGCGGCGGGGCTGGCTGTTGTGGCGCGGCTGCTTGCCGCCTCGCTGCCCCTGATCGCGCGCATCATTGCTCGCCCGGTCGCGGCGCGTATCGCGAAAAATATTTTTTTCGGCGTCCTGCGAATCGGCGATTTGCGGTTCGATCACGCCGTTTTCGGTGGTTATGGTCATCAGATCACTCTTCCGAATCTTGCGAATTTGGTGCGATGTCTCTTTGCACCGCAGGTGTTCGCAGTAATTTCTCTATTCGTTCCGCTTCGTCGAATCGTTCGTCGGCACGGAAGCGAAGATCAGGCGCAAATTTTAAGTTAACGCGGTGCGCGACTTCGCCGCGCAGAAACTTCTTGTTCCGCTCCAGCGCCGCGATCACCACGTCGATATCGCGGCCGCCGAGCGGCATCACATAGATGGTCGCAAGCTTCAGGTCCGGCGACATCCGCACCTCGGGCACGGTGATGATATGACCCTCGAGGTCCGGGTCGTGCACGCTACCGTGCGAAAGAATATCGGCAATCGCATGGCGCACGGTTTCACCGACGCGCAATTGTCGCTGCGAGCCGCCAGGGGCGGAGCTCTTTCTGTGGTGATGGGGCATTGTCGTCTCTCAAATAGATCTGAATGCTCGCGCTCGCAGCCAACTTGGGGCAGGCTGCGTAAACTTGGCTGCGCGGGCACATTTTCTTGTTGAATTGGCGAAGACATGGATGGCCGGGACGAGCCCGGCCATCCCGCCGCATTTCAGGTAATAAAATCAGCGCGCTTTGTGAGGCTTGGACTTACAGCGAGCGCTGGATCGTCTCCACGCGATAGCACTCGATAATGTCGCCGACACGCATGTCGCCGTAATTCTCGAACGCCATGCCGCATTCCTGGCCGGATTGCACTTCCTTCACTTCGTCCTTGAAGCGCTTCAGCGTCGACAGCTTGCCTTCATGGACGACGACGTTGTCGCGAATCAGGCGGACATTGGCGCCGCGTTCCACGGTGCCGTCGGTGACGCGGCAACCTGCGACCTTGCCGACCTTGGAAATGTTGAACACTTCCAGGATCTGGGCATTGCCCAGCATGGTCTCGCGCAGCGTCGGCGCCAGCAGCCCGGACATCGCCTTCTTCACGTCATCCACGAGATCGTAGATGATGTTGTAGTAGCGGATTTCGATGCCGTTGCGCTTGGCGGCGGCGGCCGCTTCCTTGTGGGCGCGAACGTTGAAGCCGATGATGGCGGCGTTGAAACCTTCGGCCAGCGTCACGTCGGATTCCGAGATGCCGCCGACGCCCGCATGCAGGATGCGCGCGGCGACTTCCTCGGTGCCGAGTTTTTCCAAGGAGCCAAGGATCGCTTCCAGCGAGCCCTGCACGTCGGCCTTGACGATCAGCGGGAAGTCCTTGCGGCCCGAGGTCTTGAGCTGGGACATCATCTGCTCGAGCGAGCCGCGCATGCCGGAAATGCTTGCGGCGGCGTTCTCGCGCTTCTGGTGGGCGCGATAGCTCGTCACCTGACGGGCGCGGGCTTCGTTTTCAACGACCGCGAGGCGGTCGCCGGCTTCCGGCGGCCCGTTGAAGCCGAGCACTTCGACCGGGACCGAAGGGCCGGCCTCCTCGATGGTCTCGCCCTGGTCCGAGATCAGCGCGCGGACGCGGCCCATTTCGGCGCCGGCCACCACGATATCGCCGACCTGCAGCGTTCCGCGCTGTACCAGCACGGTGGCGACGGGACCGCGGCCGCGATCGAGCTTGGCTTCGATCACGGTACCTTCGGCGGGACGCGAGGCATTGGTTTTGAGGTCGAGCAGTTCGGCCTGCAGCGCGATCATTTCCAGGAGCTTGTCGAGGTTGGTCTTGTTCTTGGCGGAAACCTCGACATCGACGACGTCGCCGCCCAGCGATTCGACCTGCACTTCGTGCTGCAGCAATTCCGTGCGCACGCGGTCCGGCCTGGCGTCCGGCTTGTCGATCTTGTTGATCGCCACGATAATCGGAACCTTCGCCGCCTTGGCGTGATGGATCGCCTCGATGGTCTGCGGCATGACGCCATCGTCGGCTGCGACCACGAGAACCACGATGTCGGTCACCTTGGCGCCGCGGGCGCGCATCGCGGTGAACGCGGCGTGGCCGGGAGTGTCGATGAAGGTGATCTTCTTGCCGCTCTCCGGCGATGTCACCTGATAGGCGCCGATATGCTGGGTGATGCCGCCGGCCTCGCCCGATACCACGTTGGCATGGCGAAGCGCGTCGAGCAGCGAGGTCTTGCCGTGATCGACGTGCCCCATCACGGTCACCACCGGCGAACGCGGCTCGGTATCGGTGGAATCGTCGACGATGTCGAACAGGCCTTCCTCGACGTCGGCCGCGGCCACGCGCTTGACGGTGTGGCCCATTTCCTCGGCGATCAGCTGCGCGGTGTCGGCGTCGATCACGTCGGTGATCTTGTGCATCGCGCCCTGCTTCATCAAAAGCCGGATCACGTCGACCGCGCGTTCGGACATGCGGTTGGCGAGTTCCTGGATATTGATGGCTTCGGGGATCACCACCTCGCGAACCAGCTTTTCTTTCGGCTCGTTCGACGCATGTCCCTTCAGGCGCTGGGTGCGGCGGCGGAACGATGCGATCGACCGCTCGCGCACGTCGTCGGCATTGAGCGCGGTGACCAGCGTCAGGCGTCCGCGCTGCTTCTGCGGCGCGGGCTTTGCGGTCGCCTTGGGAGCAACCACGGGGCGGACGGCGCCACCGGGCCCGCGGCGAACCTGGCGCGGACCTTCATCTTCATCGGAGATATCGGCGGCGACGCCGGGGGCGCGGGCGGGGGGCACCGCGGCGCGGGCCGGGGCGGCTGCGGCTGCGGCCTTGGCTTCGGCTTCGCCAAAGCGTTTCTTGGCTTCGAGTTCGGCCTTGCGCTTGGCTTCCTCGTCCTGGCGGTGGCGTTCTTCTTCGGCCTTGCGGCGCGCTTCGGCGGCTTCGCGTTCGGCCTGCTCGATGCCTTCCTTGCTGTTGCGGCGCTTGGCTTCCTCTTCCGCCAGACGGCGTTCTTCCATGTCGCGGACTTTGGCGTCCGCGAGCGCGCTGGCGCGGGCAGAACGCTCGTCCTCGGTCAGGGTGCGCAAGACCACGCCGGAATTGCTGCGCGGCGCAGCCGGCGGCGCTGCCGCGGGACGGGTGAGCGGCGCCTTGGCCGGCGCGGGCGCAGCCTTGGCCGCGACCGGCTCTGGCACGTGCGGTTCGGTGGCAGGCGCCTCGCCGCCGACGCGGCGCTTGCCACGCTTTTCGACCACCACCTGCTTGGTCCGTCCGTGGCTGAAGCTCTGGCGCACGGTGCCCGTCTCGACGCGCGGTTTGAGCGTCAAGGTCTTGGTCGGGACACTCAGTGTCTTGTCGCCAGGGGTTTTGGTATCGACCATTCAGCAGTCCCAATCTTGTTTAAGTCGTGCGTGTCCGCACAGTCTGTATCGGCGAATTCTTGGCCGCATTGCCGGCTGTCTTGTCGTCATCCGCCATCCGGTATCGGACCAGGACATGGCTGCGCGACAGGAACGTCTTGCTCGCCGGGCCCGCGAGCAGCGCAGCATGTATCACATTTGACCGGCCCAGTGCCAAATCCAATTGTTCCGAGGTCAGCGCCGTGACGACCAGAAATTCCGGCGATTCATCGTTAATCCGGGCATTTTGCCTGGCGAGAGCTTCCAATTTCCGGATTCCGTCCGCTGCCCCGTCCGAGGCGTGGATCAGGGCGTGAATCGGGGGGTGGCCCTGCCGCCGCTCAAGGGCACCCTCGACCTTGGCGAAACCGGATATCACCTGGCCCGCCTTGGCGGCCATCGCCAGCGCGTCGATAGCGCCACGTGCCAGCAGACTTTCCGTATCGGCGGCGATCGTCGGCGAAACCCGGACGTCGCGCTTGAATCCCTTGCTGAACTGGTGACGCCGGACGGCTTCTTCAACAGCCTTGCGCGAGGCCGAGATCCAAAGGCCCCGGCCGGGAAGCTTGCGTTTCAGATCCGGGATCACCTCGTCCTGGGGCGACACCACAAACCGGATCAACTCGTCGATCGGCCGCACCTGCCGCGTGACCGCGCACATCCGCATCGTCGCGGACCTGTCGGTCCGCGGTCCGTTGTCGAGATCGGGGTCAGCGATAGCAAGCATGCGCGTGGCATGGCTCCCTAAACCGGCTGGCCTTCGGGGGCTTCGGCCCCCTCGTCCTTTTTGGCGAGATCGGCTTCGGTGATCCAGCCGGCGATGATGCGCGCCTGCATGATCATTTTTTCCGCGTCGTCGCGCGAGACTTCGTTGGCGTCGAGAATGCCGGGATACTTGGTCGGTTCGCCGCCTTCCTTGCGCTCGGTCCAGCCGACCAGATCGTCGGTGGCGCAGCCGGCCAGATCTTCGACGGTCTTGATGTCGTTCTCGCCGAATTTCACCAGCATCTTCGAGGTCACGCCGGGCACCGTCTTCAAAGCGTCTTCCACACCGAGCTCCTTACGTTTGTTTTCGAGCTCGTTTTCGAGCTGTTCCAGATATTCGCGGGCCCGGCTCTGCAGTTCGTTGGCGGTTTCGTCGTCGAAGCCTTCGATGCCGGCCAGTTCCTTGATGTCGACCAGCGCCAGTTCCTCCACCGAGGTGAAGCCTTCCGATGCCAGCAGTTGGCCGACCACTTCGTCGACATTCAGCGCTTCCATGAACACCCGCGTGGAATTCTCGAAATCAGCCTGGCGCCGCTCGGATTCTTCCTGCTCGGTGAGGATATCGATATCCCAGCCGGTCAATTGCGAGGCAAGACGCACGTTCTGGCCGCGCCGGCCGATCGCCAGCGACAACTGGTTATTGGTGTCGGGCACCACGACCTCGATCCGCTCGCGGTCCTCGTCGATCACGACCTTGGCGACTTCGGCCGGCGCCAGCGCGTTGACGACGAAGGTAGCGATGTCGGGCGACCACGGAATGATGTCGATCTTCTCGCCCTGCAATTCGTTGACCACGGCCTGTACCCGCGAGCCGCGCATGCCGACGCAGGCGCCGACCGGATCGACCGATGAATCCCGGGAAATCACGCCGATTTTCGCGCGCGAGCCGGGATCGCGGGCTACCGCCTTGATCTCGACGATGCCGTCATAGATTTCCGGCACCTCCTGCGCGAACAGCTTCGCCATGAATTGCGGATGGGTGCGGGAGAGGAAAATCTGCGGGCCCCGGGTTTCGCGCCGCACATCGAAAATATAGGCGCGGACGCGGTCGCCATTGCGGAACACCTCGCGCGGCAGCATCTCGTCGCGGCGGATAATGGCTTCGCCGCGGCCCAGATCGACGATGACGCTGCCGTATTCGACGCGCTTGACGATGCCGTTGACGATGTCGCCGATGCGGTCCTTGAATTCCTGGTACTGCCGGTCGCGCTCGGCCTCGCGCACCTTCTGAACGATCACCTGCTTGGCGGATTGCGCGGCGATGCGGCCATATTCCAGCGGCGGCAGGGTGTCGGCGATGGTGTCGCCGACCTGCGCGCCCGGGTTAGCGCGTTGCGCGTCTATCAACGAAATCTGGTTCGCCGAATTCTCGACCTGGTCGACCACCAGCATGTGGCGCGACAGCCGCAGCTCGCCCTTCTTGGAATCGATCTCGGCATGAACGTCGGTCTCGCTGCCGTAGCGGGCCCGCGCCGCTTTGGCGATGGCGTCTTCCATCGCCGCGATCACGATGCCGCGGTCGATGGATTTTTCGCGCGCGACCGCGTCCGCGATCTGTAGCAGTTCGAGCTTATTGGCGCTGACAGCTGCCATGGCTTTAGTCTCCTCTCGTGGGATCGATGTCGTCTCTTC
The DNA here is from genome assembly GCA_963823115.1 of uncultured Alphaproteobacteria bacterium. Taxonomy (GTDB): domain Bacteria; phylum Pseudomonadota; class Alphaproteobacteria; order Rhizobiales; family Xanthobacteraceae; genus Bradyrhizobium. The sequence goes on from CAWGKJ010000007.1 coordinate 261,829, forward strand.
GCAGTCTTTCCGCGGCGAGACGGTGTTCCTTGGTATTGTTCGGGGCGCTCTTCTGGCCCGGCTTCAATTTCGGCTTCGGTTTCATGCTTTTCGAAAGGTCTGGCTTTCTCGCATGCGGCGGCGGTGGCGGCTCGAGTCCGAGATTACGGCGCAGCTCGCGCTCCGCGGCCTTGCCGCGCCGCATCGATTCGGCGACCAGCTCGTCGGTCAGAACCAGCCTGGCGTCGGCGATATCTTCCATCACAAGCATGACATCGGCATCTTCGCCGGCGGGCCTGTCATCGCGATGTAATCGCACGGCATTGCCCTCGACGCCTTCGAGCGTACCGCGGAACCGCTTGCGGCCCTGATGGGCGACCGCCATCTCGATCTTCACGAGGTGGCCGGCATAGCGTTCGAAATCAGAGCGGCGCACCAGCGGCCGGTCGATCCCGGGCGAGGAAATCTCCAGCCGGTACGCCCGGTCGATCGGATCGGCGACGTCCAGCACCGGCGACAGCGCCCTTGAGATCGCCTCGCAATCCTCGATCTGCATCGACCCGTCGGGCCGTTCGGCCATTATCTGCACCGTGCAGCCGGATTCTGCGGAAATCTTGATCCGCACCAGCCGGTAACCCATTCCCTGCAATACGGGACCCGCGACGGCCGATACCCGCGCCGCGACGCCCGGCTCGACGACGAGGCGCGGCTCGGCAAGCAGATCGGTATCTACGGAATCAGTCGTTGGATCGGTCATATCCAGTGTCAAAGTCGGTCTGCTTGTTCGGTCTGGCTTGCGTTGGGTTTAGGCAGGGCCTTAAGGGCGGTCCGGCCGATCTGCCCGAGCCCAGCTCTGCGTCTCGCCCGCAGGCCCGTTCAGGTAATAAAAAAGAGCGGGTCCGGAAGGGGCCCACTCTCGATACGCGATCGTATGAGAACCATAAGTTGGCGCTGATATAGCGGTTTTTACCCGGTCCGGCAAGGCCCGCGCGACCGCAAAGCATGATTTTGAGGCCTGTTCCGGCGGATTTTCAAACCTAACCCTTCCTTCACCAAGCCAACGTAGATTGCCGCCAAACCCGCCGGTGCGCGGGTTTTGAGTATGTTCCATGGCCGTCGTTACGACGCTGATCCCCGAACTCGATGAGATCATCAAGTATGGCGAGCCCAAACGCCGTGCCGAGGCCGCGCGCCGGATCGCCGAACTGTTCCTGACGGGGGCTGCGAATTTCCGGTCCGATCACGTCGATCTGTTCGACGAAATCCTGATCGATCTCGTTCCGCATGCCGAAATTGCCGCGCGCGCCGGCCTGGCCGAACGCCTTTCTGCCCTCGCCAATGCGCCACGTGCCCTGGTCGGGCAGCTCGCGCGCGAGAACGAGATATCGATCGCGGGCCCGCTGCTACGCCGGTCTCCTGTCATCGATGCTCAGGTCCTGCTCGAGATCGCCCGCATCAAAGGCCAGGGCCATCTGCTGGCGATATCGGAGCGGCCGATGCTTTCGCCCGATCTCACCGACGTCATCGTGCAGCGTGGCGACCGCGAAGTCATCAGGCGCGCCGCCGGCAATGCGGGAGCCGAGTTTTCGCGAGCCGGATATTCGACGTTGATCCGGCGGGCCGGCCAGGACGGCGTTCTGACGCTTACCGTCGGGCAGCGCGACGATCTCACAGCCCAGCAGCTGAAGGATCTTCTGGCAGGATCGATCGACGTCGTCCGCCGCCGCCTGTTCGAGGTGGTCACCCCAGACAGACAGGCCGCGATCAAGCAGGCGATGAGCGACATTTCCGGTGTGCCCGAGGTCGTCAAGAGCCAACGCAACTTCGCGCCGGCGCAGCGCACGATCCTTATGCTGCACCGCGCGGGCGAACTGAATGAAGCCGCGCTGCTTGGCTTTGCCAAAAGTCAAAAATACGAGGAATTGGTTGCCGCGCTCGCGGCGCTGTCAGGGCTGAAGATTGCAACCCTCGACCGCCTGATTTCGGGCGATCGCCACGATCCCATCCTTATCGTCGGCAAGATGATTGGTCTGGAATGGGCCTCCGTTCGTGCCCTGATCCTGCTTCGATTGGGCGCGCACCGGGTGCCCTCACCAGCGGATATCGAGCGCGCGCGCGTGAATTTCTCGCGCCTGATGCCTTCGACCGCGGAGCGGGTGGTGAGCTTTTGGCAGACCCGGCAGTCGGCATGAAAACGAAAGATCGTCATCGCAAAGACGAAATTTGCGCCCGCAACGCCTTAGCCCACCCTCCGAAATCTCAGATAAGCCGCCCGACGGCCCTCGCGCTCGGCCTTGGCTCCATATCGCGTCATCGTGTAATCGGGCCATGGCAGCTGCCAGTCGGAGGCGCGCTCCGCGGTCCAGACGAAATCGGGCGAGCGTGAAAGATGCGCCAACGTCCATGCACAGTAATCGTCGATATCGCTGACGAAGCGAAACTCGCCATCGGGCTGCAGAACGCGCGCCATGGCGGCGATGGTTAAGTCTTGTACGAAGCGTCGCTTCCAGTGCCGCCGCTTCGGCCAGGGATCGGGATGGATCAGATCGATCCGCGCCAGCGACCGGGGTGGTGCCCATGCCAGCAATTCGGCGGCGTCGCCGGCAAACAGGCGGATGTTGCCGATGTTGTGGGCTTCGATCTGCGTCAGGATCTTTGCCATGCCGTTGACGTAGGGCTCGCAGCCGATGAAGCCGGTGTCCGGAAAGGCACCCGCTTCCGCGATCAGATGCTCGCCGCCGCCGAAACCGATCTCGAGCCTGACATGGTCGGCTGGCGGATCGAACAAATCGGTGAGGTCGGACGGGCTCGGCCCGCTGATGTTGAGCGCAAGGCGCGGCAGCAAGTGCTCGATCAGATCGGCCTGATGCGAGCGCAACCTGTGGCCCTTGCGCCTTCCGAAAAACGAACCGTGGGGGTGAACGTCGGCATCGTCCGGCGGAACATCGCCACTTCCGGAATCGCTTCCTGCGGTACTCATCGCAGTGTCTGATACAGCCGATGCAACAGCCGCGCCCTCGGCTCGATCGACGAGATGTACATCTGCTCGTAGTGGGTATGCGCGCCCTTGCCGTCGACGCCGAGGCCGTCGAGCGTCGCCGTATGCGGGGCCGTGAAATTGCCGTCGGAGCCGCCACCGGTTGAGGTATCCACCAGATCAAAGCCGATTTCCGCGGCGAGCGTCCTGGCATGTTCGTAAAGCGCGGCGCCGGCATTGCCCTTTTCGTAGGGCGGACGGTTCAGTTCGCCGGCGACCCGGACGCTGACGCCTTCGGTGCGCGATTCCAAATTGAGGATTTTCGGAACCAGTTCATCGGCATCCGCGACGGTGGGCACGCGCATGTCGACCTCGGCATAGGCTTCCTCCGCAATGACGTTCGGCTTGCTGCCGCCCCTGACGACGCCGACATTGACGGTGACGCCGCGCTTCAAATCGTTCATGGCGTCCAGCGTTTGAATGATATTGGCGAGTTCGCGGATCGCGCTGCGGCCGTCCTCGGGCTTTGTGCCGGCGTGCGCCGGAACGCCTTTGACAAAAATCTCGAAGCGCGCGACGCCCTTGCGTCCGGTGACGATTTTTCCGCCGTCGCGGGCAGGCTCGGTCACCAGCACATATTTGGCTTTGCGGCCTTCAGCCTCGATCAGCGCACGCGAGGTCGGGCTGCCGATCTCCTCGTCCGAGACGTAGAGCTGGGTCACGCCAAGCGGCGAACGCTGAGGGCTCGAACAAAGCTGGCGGAACGCATGGTACGCGAGATAGGCGCCGCCCTTCATGTCGTAGATGCCGGGACCGAAAGCGCTGTCGCCCTCCACTCTGAACGGCAGGCGCTCGATGAAGCCCATCGGATGCACGGTATCGAGATGGCTGAGAACAAGGATTCCGGGCGCCTCCTGGCCCCATGCCGAACGCGCCATCAGATGATCGCCGCAGCCGGAATGTCCTGTGACGCGTTCGATACCGGCGGGCAAATCTCGATAGCCGTCCGCGACCAGGCTCGCCAGCCTGTTCACTTGCTCCGGCGCTTCCGTCGGCGTCTCGATTTCAACCCAGCGGCGGATGCCGTCGAGGATGGTTCTGGAATCGAAGGGGTTGGCTGTTGTCAGCATGCTGGTTGCCTTCAGAGGAATTCAACTATTGTGCAAGTCGGCAACAGCCGACCTGGATGGCGAGCCCGAAATTTCTGCGCCTGATCATCTCGGGATTCCGGGTTCGCTCCCTTCGGGCGCGCCCCGGAATGACGATTCATTCTAACGCTCGTCGGGGGCTTCGCGTGCGGCGATCTGCTCGACCAGTTCGACGATACTGCGGCGGAGCTTGGCGTCGGTGATGCGCGTGAATGCGCGGGTCAGCGTCAGGCCTTCAGAGGTTGCCAGGAAATCGGAAACGTAGGCCGGCGAGGTACCTTCGGCGAAACCCTCGGCGCTGGCGCTGCCGCTCGGTCCTCCCTCGAACAAGAACGAAACCGGGACCTGAAGTATTTCGGAAATTTGCTGGATGCGGCTGGCACCGACCCGGTTGGTGCCTTTCTCGTATTTTTGAACCTGCTGGAAGGTGAGACCCAAAGCTTCGCCAAGTTTCTCCTGGCTCATGCCCAGCATGATGCGGCGCATGCGCACGCGACTGCCGACATATTTGTCAACAGGGTTGGGCGCTTTGGTCGACATCTCCAACACTCCTTGAGATACGCGCCTTTAGGGAGGAGCCAGGACGAGACTATGTCTCTCGCGCCAAATCCGTCAAATCCTGCTCGGAAACGTCGGTGAGGAATGCAGACGGATTGACCAACGGACTAACGGGATTTCTTCGCGACCGGCAGGCCAGAATGCGAATTGCACGGTCGGTCTGTCAACTCTGGACTTCCGCCCGCCGATATTTCTGCCGGCATCCGAGCGCCAATATTCGCATCAAGATGTCCGCTTCGTTACGCGTCGCCGAATGACGAAAAGCAATGCCACGGCTGTGATGATCGCTGCGGGAATGTCGCCCACACGCGCGTAAACGGTCGGCGCAATCGCGGATGGCAGGCTGGCATCCAGCACGCCTTCGATGCCGAGGCCGAGCCGCGCGGTCACTCGCCCTACAGGATCGATGACCGCGGAAATGCCGGTATTTGCAGCGCGAACCACCGGCAGCCCTTCTTCGATCGCCCGCAGGCGCGCCTGTTGCAGATGCTGGTAGGGGCCGGTCGAGATTCCGAACCAGCCGTCATTGGTCAGGTTGACGATCCAGCCCGGACGGTCCCCGTGCGCCGCAACGTCGCCGGGAAAGATGGCTTCATAACAAATCAAGGGTAGTACGGGCGGGGCGTTCGGCATCGCCATCGTGCGGCGGCGCGTGCCCGGAATAAATCCGCCCTGAACCTTGGTGAGGGCAATGAAGCCGAGCCTTTCCATCCATGCCTGGAGCGGCAGATATTCGCCGAACGGAACCAAGTGCAGCTTGTCGTAGACCGACAGCACGCTGCCGTCATGGTCGATGACGTAGATCGAATTGTAGGCCTGCGTGATCCTTGTGCCCGGCGGGAGATCCGGCGCGCGCACTGAACCGGTGATCAGGACGGTGCCCTTGGGCAACAGGTCGGCGACTTGCGCCATCGCATCGGCTTCGCGCGTCAGGAAAAACGGGAACGCCAATTCCGGCCAGATCAGGATGCTGGCATCCCGCACACCGGTGGACTGCGGTCCGGAAGCGCGGTCGGAGAGCGTCAGGTATTTTTGCATCACTTCCGTCTTGGCGGAGTAATTGAATTTGAGGTCCTGCTGCAGGTTGGGCTGCATGATCCGCAGCTTGACGTTTGCGACCGTCGAAGTCGGCTGCAGCTTCAGGCGAATGCCGCCGAAAATACCCATGGCGACGAGCAGCGATAGCGCCATTACGGGAGCGATCCACGGTCTCCGTCCGCGCGAGCTGCCATCGATCAACACGGCGGGGCTTGCGAAGATCGCGACGCTCAGAAACGTCAGGCCCCACAGGCCAATCAGCGACGCCGTCTGCGCCAGCGCCAGCGGTTCGCTCAGCGCATAGCCGAACGCATTCCACGGAAAGCCCGTCAGCAGATGACCGCGCAGCCACTCGCCGATCGTGAGGCTCGCGGCGAGCGCGATCACCCGCGAGGCGCCCCTGGTCCAGATCAGGCGCGCCAGAGCAAAGCCGAAGGCCGTGAACAGGGCGAGATAAGCGGGCAGTCCCAGCACGGCAAACGGCATCAGCCAGGCGAAGGTCGATGCATCGACCAGGAACGCATAGCCGATCCAGTACAGTCCCGGCACGAAATAGCCGAGGCCGAACCACCAGCCGGTAATTGCCGCCGCCGGCAGCCCGTGCAGCCGCCCGGCGCCGGCGCCGTCGATCAGCCAGACCGTGACCGGAAAGGTCAGGAAGAGCACCGGCCATGCGTTGAACGGCGCCATGGCGAGCGCCGACAGCGCCCCCGCCACGAGCGCGATTGTCGCGCGCTTCCATCCCCAGGACAAGACGATCGCAAGGCCGAGCGTGCGGAGTTTATTTGCCGGGATCACTGCGAACCGGCTCCATCGCCGGGCGACGGGCCCGCATTGTCATTGGCCTGGGCAGAGTTGGCGTCCGGCGCAGCGTCGCGGCGACGGCCCTCGCGCAGCGAGCGCGCAGGCGGACGTTCCTTGCGCGTGGCGATGCGCAGGCGTTTGACACGTCTCGGGTCGGCATCGAGCACCTCGATTTCGAAATTGCCCGGGCCGGAAATGACTTCGCCGCGCACCGGCAGGCGGCCGACATGGGTCACGAGGTAGCCGCCGAGCGTCTGGACTTCTTCTCCGGCTTCGCCGGTGACGAACTCCTTGCCGATCACCGAGCGGACATCGTCGAGGCTGGCGCGCGCATCGGCGATGAAGGAGTTATCAGCCTGCCGCACGATCGCCGGCGGCTCGTCGCTGTCATGCTCGTCGTCGATTTCGCCTACGATCTGCTCGACGATGTCCTCGATCGACACCAGTCCATCGGTGCCGCCATATTCGTCCACCACCAGCGCCAAGTGGATGCGCGAGGCCTGCATCTGCGCCAAGAGATCGATCGCCCGCATCGACGGGGGCACGAACAGCAGTTTCCGGATGATGTTGGCGTCGGAAAGCGACATCGCCAGATCGACCGCGCGCAGATCAAGGCCGGCGGGGAACGGTTTCTTGCGGCTTGTCTTGCTTTTGCCTGTCTCGGACACGCGCGCGCTGGCGGTCATGAATGCCAGCAGGTCGCGGATGTGAACGATTCCCTCGGGATCGTCGAGGGTCTCGTTGTAGACCACCAGACGCGAATGCGCGGCGCTTTCGAACAGGCTCATCAACTCGCCGAGCGGGATGTCGCGCTTGACCGCGATGATGTCGGCGCGATGCACCATGACGTCGGCGATGCGCCGCTCATGCAGGCCGAGGATATTGCGCAGCATGGTGCGCTCGACAGCCGAAAAGCCCACCTCGTCCGGCGTGGAGGCATCGAGCACGACCTGCAGATCGTCGCGGACCGATCCCGGCTTCCATCCGAACAGCGTGCGGATCGCCCGCGTCAGCCAATTGTCGGCGACGGGACGCATCACCTCGCCTTGCGGCACCACCACCGGCAGGTTGCGCGTGTCGCGCGGATTGTCGTGGGTCGGTTCGGAGTCCATATCAGTCCATCCGTTCCCGGTCCGCATACGGATCGGGAATACCGAGTTGCGCCAGAATCTCCGTCTCCAGAGCTTCCATTGTCTCGGCGTCGTCGTCTTTTTCGTGATCGTAGCCGATCAAATGCAGGAAACCATGGACCGCCAGATGGCTGAGATGATGATCGAACGGCCTTCGCTCGTCGTCGGCTTCCTTGCGCGTCGTCTCGTAGGCGATCGCGATGTCGCCGAGCATGCGCGGTGCGTCGTCCGGGCCTCCCGCGCCGGTCGGCTGCAGGGCCGGAAACGACAACACGTTGGTCGGCTTGTCGATGCCGCGCCAGTTGCAGTTCAGCGTTCGTATCCCGGCATCGTCGGTCAGCATGACCGCGAGTTCGGCTTCACCGATATCCGCATCCACCATCTCCGCCGCTGCGGCGAGGGCGCGATGGATGACAGCCTCGGCGTCGGACTCGCCGCGCCAGCCATCGGCGACAACAAGAACCTCGGTGATGGGAAAGGCAGATCGCGCCATCGGTCCATGATTTCGTTTGCGGCCGGAAATTGCCCGCGGCGCGCCCTTGGCGGCAGATTTTCGCATCAGGGCTTGCTGGTTGCCGGCCGCTGCGGCAATCCTTCATAGGCGGCGACGATCCGTGCCACCAACTCATGGCGGATCACGTCTTCGGCCGTGAATTTCACCTGCGCAATGCCCTCGACGCCATCGAGCAGTCTGGCGGCTTCCGCAAGACCAGAGGTCTGGCCGTTCGGCAGATCGACCTGGCTGGGGTCGCCGGTGATGATCATGCGGCTGTTCTCGCCAAGCCGGGTCAGGAACATCTTCATTTGCATCGAGGTGGTGTTTTGCGCTTCGTCCAGGATGATGGCGGCATTGGTCAGCGTCCGGCCGCGCATGAAGGCGAGCGGCGCGATCTCGATCTCGCCGGCCTGCAGCGCACGCTCCACGATGCGGGAATCCATCAAGTCATACAGCGCGTCGTAGATCGGCCGCAGATAGGGATCGACCTTCTCGCGCAAATCGCCGGGCAGGAAACCGAGCCGCTCGCCGGCCTCGACCGCGGGCCGCGATAGGATGATGCGGTCGACTTCCTTGCGCTCGAACAATTGCGCGGCGTGCGCGACCGCGAGCCAGGTCTTGCCGGTGCCTGCGGGGCCGATGCCGAACACCAGTTCGTGGCGCTTGAGCGCACGGATATAGGAGTCCTGAGCGGCGGTACGCGCCCGCACCGGCCGCTTGCGCAGGTTGATGGTCTCGAACGAGGATTTGGCAGTCTTGGCGTCGAATTCGAACAGCGACCCTTGCGCGATCACGGCGCGGATCGCGCCTTCGACGTCGCCCTGCGCCAGGTCGTGACCCTGCGTCGCCTGCGCGTACAGCGCCTCCAGCACGCGCCGCGCCGAGTCGCAGCCGTCGCGCGATCCGGCGATGGTGATGTGATTGCCGCGGGAATCGACAACCACGCCGAGCCGGCGCTCGATCAGCGCCAGGTTTTGTCCGTAGGGGCCGACCAGTGCCGACGCCCCTCGATTGTCATCGAAGTCGATGACGACTTGCGTTTCAAGTGGAACTTGCATGTCGCGGTCAAGTTTGCGGCTGGGAGCGAGCGAAGGCGAATCCGATGCGCTTTTTGGCAAGGGTTCAGGCTCCCGTTGTCATCTGAGAAGGGATCATTTGAGAAGAATCAGGCTGGACGGCGGGCGCGCCACAGCAGGGCGCAAGTTCGCCGAGCAGGCTATAGCGATCGAGGCTTTCGATCTTCACCGGCAATACCTGCCCGATGATATCTGGCGACGCCATCACATGCGCCGGCTGCAGATAGGCGGTGCGGCCGACGATTTGGCCGGGATTGCGGGCGGCGCGCTCGAACAGCACATCGACAGTGTTGCCAATCGTAGCCCGATTGAAGGCCGATTGCTGGCTGTCGATCAATTCCTGGAGCCGCTCCAATCGCTCGTCCATTTCAGTCGCTGACACCGTCTCCCGCATGTCCGCCGCCGGCGTTCCCGGCCGCGGCGAATATTTGAACGAATAAGCGCCAGCGTACCCGATTTGCATGACAAGCGCGAGGGTGGCTAGAAAATCTTCCTCGGTCTCGCCGGGGAAGCCCACGATAAAATCCGATGAAAATGCAATATCTTGGCGGACGGCGCGAAAACGGTCGATGACGCGGCGGTAATCGTCCGCGGTATGCTTGCGGTTCATTGCCGCGAGAATCCGGTCGGAGCCGGATTGTACGGGAAGGTGCACGAACGGCATCAGCGCGGGCAAATCGCAGTGCGCCGCGATCAGCGTCTCATCGATATCGCGGGGATGGCTGGTCGAGTAGCGCAGGCGGACGATGCCGGGAATATCGGCGAGCCGATACAGCAAGGTACCGAGCGAACAGACCCGGCCGTCTGGTCCCTCGCCGTGATAGGCATTGACGTTCTGCCCGATCAGCGTGATCTCGCGCACGCCATGGTCGGCGAGCCTGAGCACGTCGTCGATGATCTTTGCGACAGGGCGCGAGACCTCGGCGCCGCGCGTGTAGGGAACCACGCAGAAGGTGCAGAATTTATCGCAGCCTTCCTGCGCGGTGACGAAGGACGAAACACCCCGCGCACGGATCGCATCGGGCTTCGGCGGGGCCAGGAATCCGAATTTGTCCTCGACCGGGAATTCAGTCTCCAGCGCGCGACCGTGGCGCTTCGCGCGCTCAAGCAGTTGCGGCAGATGATGGTAGCTTTGCGGACCGACGACGACATCGACCACCGGCGCCCGGCGGATGATCTCTTCGCCTTCGGCCTGTGCGACACAGCCGGCCACCGCGATGTTCAGCGTCCTGCCATTGCGCGCGGCTTCTTCTTTTACGGCGCGCAACCGCCCCAGTTCCGAATAGACCTTTTCGGAGGCCTTTTCACGGATGTGACAGGTATTGAGGATTACCAGGTCCGCATCGCCCACATCAGCGGTTTCGACAAAGCCTTCCGGCGCCAGCGTGTCCACCATGCGTTGCGCATCGTAGACGTTCATCTGACAACCATACGACTTGATATGCAGCTTGCGCGGCGGGCTCATGGAACCTGAATGCTATGGGTGACACGGCGCCTTTACGCCACGGGATTCAAATATAGGCTAAGGCGCGGAAAATCCAGCGATACAGCCCGGCTTTGGGCCGATTTGCGCGATCAAACCGGGCAATTGCTGCATATCGTCAAACGTCATGACGGCGCCTGCGGCGCGCAGCGTGTCGGCATAGCCGGGCCGGCAATGGCTGCCGCCGTGAAAGCCGAGCACGGCCATACCGGCGGCCAGCGCACCGGTGACGCCGGGCACGCTGTCTTCGATCACGAGGCACCGGCCAGCAGGCGTGGCCATCTGTTCCGCCGCGAACAGAAACAGATCCGGTGCGGGCTTGCCGTTGCGAACCTGGGTGGCGGAGAAAATATTCGGAGCGAACCTGTCGTAGAGTCCGGCGCGCCCGAGACTGACGCGCATCCGCTCCTGAGAGCCGCTCGATGCCACGCAGACCGGTTGCGCGATCGCATCAAGCGCTTCGTCGATGTGCGGCACCGCTTCCAGGGTTGCCGCGAATGACCGGAATAGTTCGTCCTGCAGTTGCATATGGAAGTCGTCAGGCAGGCTGCGGCCCAGTTCGGCTTCGACCTCGAGGTTTGCCTGACGCGTCGAACGGCCCAGGAAGCGGTCGAATACCTGGTCGGCCGTGATCGAATAGCCGTGGCGGGTCAACACTTCCGCATGCGCGCGGCACGAAATGACCTCGCTGTCGACCAGCACGCCGTCGCAATCGAAAATGACGAGATCGACGTCCAATTTCGAGATTTGCACCCGCTCAGGACTTCTCGCCGTCCAGCGGGATGCAATATAGTTCCAGGCGGTGATCGACCAGCTTGTAGCCGAGTTTGCGGGCGATTTCGGCCTGCATCTTCTCGATTTCCTCGGAGGTGAATTCGATCACCTTGCCGTCGCGCAGGTTGATCAGATGGTCGTGATGGGTTTCCCGCATCTGCTCGTAGCGGGCGCGGCCCTCGCGGAAGTCGTGCCGCTCGATGATGCCGGCGTCCTCGAACAGCTTGACGGTCCGATATACCGTCGAAATCGAGATTTTGTCATCGACCGTGACGCAGCGGCGATACAGTTCCTCGACGTCGGGATGATCGGCCGACTCCGCCAGCACGCGCGCGATCACGCGGCGCTGTTCGGTCATGCGCATGCCCGTTGCGGCGCAGCGGGCTTCGATGCCGGAGGCCTTGAGCGTGGGCGTGGATTTCAGTGCGGTCATAGGTTTTGCCTTTGGTAAGCGTATGATCCGTCAACGGATGCCTTCGAGCCCGGCCCGGGGCGTTAGCCTGAAACATCATCCGCTACTTAACAGGTCGGAGTTCCGATCGGACGCAAACGGGACCCGTTAGCCGGTCGCGCTCCAAGGGTGTTGTGCCACCGCGCGGGCGTCACGACAAGTCGCGGCGCATCAGAAGCGCGTTCAATTGTTCCCCGTTCGCCTGCCGGTAATAGCGTTCGCGGCGGCCGGCGACGGCAAATCCGGCCCGTTCGTAAAGGCGCCGCGCCGGCTGATTATTTTCCTCGACCTCGAGGAATACGGTGCGCACGCCGCGGCCGGCAAGATGGCCGAGATGCGTCAACAGCAGGTTGCGGGACAGGCCGCGTCCGCGGTGGCTCGCAGCTACCGCGATCGAGAGTATTTCGGCCTCGTCCGCCGCCATGCGCGACACCGCGAAACCGATGGTTTTCCGCCCCATCCTCAGGCGATGCACCAGCGTGTTGCGCTCGGTCAGCATGGCTCTCGAATTCGGCTTCGCCCCAGCCGCGGTGAAACGATGCGCCGTGAAGCTGGGCGAGCTTTGGCGCATCGCGCAGGGTCGCGGGTTCGACCACCGCCGTGCCGCCGCTCCACAGTTCGGCCAGCCATGCCATCATGATGCGGAGGGCTGCGAGGCTTTCGGCAGCGGGTGTTTTGGAGGTTTGGCGTCGGGCGCGCGCAGATAAAACGGGCGCGCCGGCGCGGTATTCGGGGTGACCGCGGCTCCGAGCCACGCCACCCAGGCGATATCCGGGGCTGGTTGCGCATCGACCTTGAACGGCGGCGGCGCATCCGCCGGCCAGCGCTGGCTGAGAATTTTGGCGGCGTTGCCGACCAGATGCGGCGCGCCGAACCGCGAGGCGGCCAAGCGCCTCCTCGATCGGCGCGACCCGCGGCCGGATCAACGAACTGCCATTGCCGCTGACCACCTGAAAATACACATGGTCATGCCGCGCATCGATGGCGGAGATGACCGGCTGCTCGGCGTTCTGGCTGACGACGGGCGCGGCATAGGCCGTCAGCGTGGTCACCCCGACCACCGGCTTGTTGGCGGCCAGCGCAATGCCGCGCGCGGCGGAAAGACCGACCCGCAGCCCGGTAAAGCTGCCGGGGCCGGTGGTCGACCGCGATGCGGTCGAGAGCTGCGAAGGCGATACCGGATTGCTCGATGACGCGCGCGATCAGCGGCATCAGCGCTTCGGCATGGCCGCGCTTCATGGCCAGCGATTCCTGCGCGATCAGCTTGCCGGCGTCGGTGTCGAGAACGCCCGCGGCGCAGGCATCCAGCGCGGTGTCGATGGCGAGGATCAGCATGCAGGGGCAGGGCGAATGGCGAGGTGGCGAATAGCGAATGGAAAGTCAGTAGAGGCCGCCATTCGCCATTCGTTATTCACTATTCGCTGCTCCCACGATCACATCGGCCGGACTTCGACCACGTCGGGCACAAAATGCCTCAGCAGGTTCTGGATGCCGTGCTGCAGCGTCGCGGTGGATGACGGGCAGCCCGAGCAGGCGCCCTTCATGTTGAGATAGACGATGCCGTCCTTGAAGCCGCGGAAGGTGATGTCGCCGCCGTCGTTGGCGACCGCCGGGCGCACCCGGGTTTCGATCAGGTCCTTGATGGTCGCGACCGTCTCGGCGTCGTCCTCGTTGAAGAACTCGTCTTCCTCGTCGGCGGCCTCGTCGCTTCCGGCGCTGCCGTCGGCCAGCAGCGGCGCACCGGACATATAGTGCTCCATGATGGCGCCGAGGATCGCGGGCTTGAGATGCTGCCAGTCGCTGTCGTCCTTGGTCACGGTGACGAAGTCGGAGCCGTAAAACACGCTGGTGACGCCGGGCACGCCGAACAGTTTCTCGGCAAGCGGCGAGCGCGCCGCGGCCTCGCGGCTGGTGAATTCCATGGTGCCGCTGTCGAGCACAATGCGGCCGGGAATGAATTTCAGGGTGGCGGGATTGGGTGTGGCTTCGGTCTGGATGAACATGGTTTTCTCCGGCATCGCCGGTTCAAGGCCGGCGCGTGGGCGATCCTTAGCAGATGGCGACGGCAGATGCACGATCAAGGGGCGCAGGACCAGGGGTTCCGCAGCCGCATCAAGGGCTGCGTCACAGGGAGGTCTACGACAGCGCGTCGATATCCTCGTCGCTGAGATCGCCGGGCACGAGGGTGACGGGAATCGGGAACGAGCCGACCGTGTTGGCCATCATGGTGATGAGCGGGCCGGGGCCTTCCGGCCCCGGGTTGGCGGCCAGCACCAGCATCGCGATATCGACGTCCTTGTCGATGACGTCGAGGATCTGCTCGGTCGGGTCGCCCTCGCGGATCACCCGCTCCGGCGTGATCGCGGCGATGCCATTGGCGCGGCCGGCCGCGCGATCGAGCGCGGCATTGGCTTCCTCATGCGCCTCGGCGCGCATGATGTCGGCGACCCCGAGCCATTGCTGGTTCTGGTCCTCGATCTCGATGATGCGCAGCATCACCACGCCGCCGCCGACCCGGATCGCCCAGCGGCTGGCGTAGTAGACCGCGCGGTCCCATTCCGCGCTGTCGTCAACGATGACCAGACATTTCGGCTTGTGACCCGTCTCGTAGCTTCGTCGCTGGGTGGTCATGCATGTCCCGATGCTGCGCCAAGCAGGCCGCATGCTGCCACGGCGCAGCCATCTTCCGACAAGCGGCGCGAGCGCGCATTCCGCAAAAGTGGACGCCGGTTTTGCGATCAGAATGCGCGCAGGTAGCAGAGTGCGTGCGCCAATTGCGCAAGTTAGCGCTTGCGGACGAAGCCGACGATGTCCTTGGTCGCCTTCATGGTCTCGGCGGCGATGGCGCGGGCGCGGTCGGCGCCGTCGACCAGGATCGAATCGACATGGCCGGGGTCCGCGACCAGCCGCTTCATCTCGGAGGCGATCGGCGACAGTTTTGCCACGCAAAGCTCGACCAGCGAATTCTTGAAGTTGGAGAACTGCCCGCCGCCGAATTCGCCGAGCACCTCGGACTTGGTGCGGCCCGACAGCGCGGCATAGATGCCGACCAGATTGTCGGCTTCGGGGCGCGTTTCCAGCCCCTTTTCCTCCGACGGCAGCGGTTCCGGATCGGTCTTCGCCTTGCGGATCTTCTGCGCGATGGTGTCGGCATCGTCGGTGAGGTTGATCCGCGAATTGTCCGACGAATCCGACTTCGACATCTTCTTGGTGCCGTCGCGCAAGCGACATCACCCGCGTCGCCGGACCGGTGATCAGCGGCTCCGGCTGCGGAAAGAACAATCCGTCATTAAGCCCGTGGCTGCGGATCGAATCGCCGAAATCGTTGTTGAATTTCTGCGCGATATCGCGCGACAGTTCGAGGTGCTGCTTCTGGTCCTCGCCGACCGGCACATGGGTGGCGCGATAGAGCAGAATGTCGGCCGCCATCAGCACCGGATAGTCGTAGAGGCCGACCGAGGCGTTCTCGCGGTCCTTGCCGGCCTTTTCCTTGAACTGGGTCATGCGGTTGAGCCAGCCGACCCGCGCCACGCAATTGAAGATCCAGGCCAGCTCGGCATGCTCGGACACCTGGCTCTGGTTGAACACGATGTGCTTTTTCGGATCGATGCCGAGGCGATGAAGGCCGCGGTCACTTCGCGGGTGTTGCGCGCGAGCTCGGCCGGGCCGCCCCAGACCGCCACCGGCTGCGTCAGCGCGTGCATGTCGACGACGCAATAGAGGCAGTTGTGGGTCTCCTGCAGCTTCACGAAGTTGACGATCGCGCCGAGGTAATTGCCGAGATGCAGATTGCCCGTCGGCTGGACGCCCGAAAAAACCCGTTCAACGAATGCCATGGTCAGCTTCCCGCGCTGCCTGTTTCGCGCCGTCGATTGCCACAGGCGCTATGCGCCGTCCATTGCCAATGGGCGCAACGCGCCGTCCATATGCCATGTGGATATCAGTCGCGCAAGTCGGAGGCCGCGGTTTGCCGGATCGCGTTGACCGCTTCGTCCCAGCCGGTCACGCCGAGCAGGGCCAACAGCAGGCCGTAAACCGCGATTCCGCCCGCTATCAGCGACCAGCAGGAGCGCGGCCTGCGCGAGGCCATGCGCATGTCGCGGCCGCGGCCAGCGCCAACCGTGCTGCCAGCCACAACAGCCCGCCCATCGCCAGCGCCGCCGCCACGATGCGCGGCAGCCGCCGGCGCGCCGCGGCATCGATCGAAAATCCGAACGTCGCCGCCCCGCGCCGGATCAGCGCCAGCGCGCTGCTCCAGGCGCCGAGCGCGATGCTGGCGGCGATGCCGCCGGCGCCGAACAACCGGCCGAGCACGACCGCCAGCGACGATCGCGACCGCCAATCCCTTCAGCGTCGCCCATAGCGGCGTCAGCGTATCGTCGCGCGCGAAAAACGCCGGCGACAGCGCCTTGACCAGCACATGGGCGGGCAGGCCGAGCGCCAGCCAAATCAGCGCCTGCGCGGTGGCCGTCGGTGTCCGCGGCGGTGAACACGCCGTGCTCGAACAGCATCCGCACGATGGGCTGCGCTCAGCGCGATCAATCCCGAGCGTCGCCGGCAACGCCAGGCCGACCGCGAGTTCCAGGCCGCGCGACTCCGCGTGGGCGATCGGCTGCGCGGTCGTCGCCGCGCAGCGCGCGCGTCAGTTCGGGCACCAGCACGGTGCCCATGGCGACGCCGACAATGCCGAGCGGCAGTTCGATCAGGCGGTTGGCGAAATACAGCCACGACACCGCCGATGGCGACGACGACGCGATGATCGCGCCGGCGACGACCAGCCATTGCGGTCCGGCGCTGGCGATCATGCCGGGGATCGCCTTGCCGAGAAAGCCGCGCATATCGCGCGTCGAACGAAACGCGCAGCGGCGTTGCGGCGCCGCCGCCGCGCGCAGCACCAGAATCAGCAATTGCAGCAACCCGGCGATGCCGACGGTGGCGGCGATCGCCAGCGCGGCATCGATGCGCATCCTGCCGCCAGCCGAGCAGCGCGATCATCACGCCGATCAGCGCGATGTTGAACAGCAGCGGCGAGAACGCCGTCAGCGCGAAGCGGCCCTGCGCGTTCAACAGCGCCATCATCACGGTGACGGGGCCGGCGAAGGCGAGATAGGGCAGCATCAGGCGGGCGTCGTCGACCGCGAGCTGCAGCGTCGTCGATGCCCGGCAAAGCCCGGCGCCAGCGCGGCGATCACCAGCGGCATCAGCAGGCCGATCAATGCGCTGCCGCCACGATCAGCGCCGCGCTGACGGTGCCGAGCACGCGCCCGGCGAAGGCGGCGCCGCCGCATTCGTGCCCTCGGCGTCGCGCACGCCGCAGCCAGGCCGGCACCAGCGCCGCATTCAGCGCGCCCTCGGTCAACAGCCGCCTGACCACATTGACCAGCTGAAACGCCACCAGAAACGCGTCCGCGACCGGGCCCGCGCCGAGCAGCGCCGCGATCATCGCGTCGCGCGCGAATCCCAGCAGCCGCGAGGCCAGCGTTCCCGTGGATACCGTGAGGAAGGAGCGGATCATGCGGCGTGTCTCCAGTATATCGTCGCTTGCTGGCAGGAAGCGATCGGACGCTGCGTCAAACGACACTATGCGTTGCGCCGGTATCCCAGTCCATTTGCCGGGTCGGGTCCCGACTATGCGGAGCTGCCGGAGGCACTGCATGGCGGGACACTGCACCTCTTTCATCGTATCGATCCACAAGGAGGTGATGGCTTGCTGGCGCGTGGTCCGTCCGTGATAGGCCGCTGCACCTTCAACCGATTATCAGATCGGCTTGGGCCGGATTTCCTCGCCCAACCGCAATTGCCGCAACAGGACCGCATGGATGACCTCAGCGAAATACGACGTTCTCGGGATCGGCAATGCGATTTTCGACGTGCTGGTGCAGACCGACGAGGGTTTCTTGGCCGCCACGGCATGACCAAGGGCGGCATGGCGCTGATCGACGAGGCCCGCGCCGCGGCGATCTATCGGGACATGGGCCCGGCGACGGAGATGTCCGGCGGCTCGGCCGCCAACACCATTGTCGGCATCGCCAATCTCGGCGCGCGCGCCGCCTATGTCGGCAAGGTCAAGGACGACCAGATCGGCCGGCTTTACACCCACGACATCCGCGCCGCGGGGGTCGCGTTCGAGACCAGGCCGCCTCCGACGGCCCGGCCACCGGCTGCTCCTACATTCTGGTGACGCCGGACGGCGAGCGCACCATGAACACCTATCTCGGCGCGGCGCAGGAACTGAGCCCGGCCGATATCGACGCCGCGCAGGTCGCGGCGTCGTCGATCGTCTATCTCGAAGGCTATCTCTGGGACCCCAAGAGCGCCAAGGAAGCCTTCGTCAAGGCCGCGACCATCGCGCACGGCGCGGGCCGCCAGGTCGCGCTGACGCTGTCGGATTCGTTCTGCGTCGATCGCTATCGCGGCGAATTTCTCGAGCTGATGCGCAAGCGGCACGGTCGACCTGATTTTCGCCAACGAGGCCGAATTGCATTCGCTGTACCAGACCTCGGATTTCGACACCGCGCTGAAGCAATTGCGCAACGACATCAAGCTCGGCGTCGTCACCCGCAGCGAGAAGGGTTGCGTCGTGGCGTCGAAGGACGGCGTCATCGCGGTGCCGGCATTTCCGATTGACAAGATGGTCGACACCACAGGCGCCGGCGACCTGTTCGCCGCCGGATTCCTGTTCGGCCTGGTGCGCGGCGCCGGCCATGAAAATGCCGGCAAGCTCGGCGCGCTCGCCGCCGCCGAAGTGATCCAGCACATCGGCGCCCGGCCGCAGGTCTCGCTGAAGGAATTGGCGCAGCAGAACGGGCTGCCGGTTTAGGAAAGCGGCACCTGCGTGAGAGCGCAACCTTTCACTTCGTCACGACCGGGACAAGCCCGGCCATGACGAAGTCGCAAGGTGCGTGGCGCCTCTGACGCCTACGCCGCCTTTTGGGCCGCCGCATCGAGCCCGGCATAGACGCCGCGCTCGAAGCCCGCAAACGCTTCCAGGCACTTGCCGTCCGCGAACGGCAGCACCTGCATCAGGATCACGCCGGTGACGTCGCGCGACGGGATCGATCCAGTAATAGGTGTTGGCAAGCCCGCCCAGGCGAGGCTGCCGGGGCTGCGGCCTTCCGGCGTCTTGGCGGTCTTGATCAGGAAGCTGAGCCCCCATTTCTTCGCCATGTCCGGGATAGAGATCGACATCGTTGGTGGCGAACGCGACCGCCGAGGTCATCCTGGTCATGTTGAGTTCGCCGATGTGGTTCTGTCCCATCATCGCGACCGTCTCCGGCTTCAGCACCTGGTTGCCGTTGCCGCGGCCCTTGTTGAGGATCATCTGGGTGAACTTGATGTAGTCGCCCGCGGTGCCGTAGAGGCCGCCGCCGCCCATGTGGAATTCCGGATCCTGCTCGAGTTCGAACGGGATCGGCGCCAGCGATCCGTCGGGCGCCGCGCGCGTGCATGCCGACCAGGCGCTTGCGCTGCGATTCGCCGATCTTGAAGGCGGTGTCGGTCATGCCGAGCGGCGCGAACAGATGATCGCGCAGATAGGCATCGAGCCGCTTGCCGCTCACCGCCTCGACCGCCTTGCCGACGAAATCGATATTGGTGCCGTATTCCCAGCGCGTGCCGGGATCGGTCATGATCGGCGTCTTCAGCGCGTCGTTCTTGCAGGTGGTGACGCCGGGCAGTGCCGGTCTTCTCCAGATACTGCACCATGTCGCCGTTCCACATGTCGTAGCAGAAGCCGGCGGTGTGGGTCATCAGATGGCGCAGCGTGATCGGCTTCTTCGCCGGCCGCAGCTTCGGCTCGCCCTTGGCGTCGAAGCCTTCGAGCACCTGCGGCGCGGCGAGATCGGGCAGCACCTTGCCGATCGGCGCGTCGAGCGAGAGCTTGCCCTGCTCGACCAGCTGCATGGCGGCGGCCGCCGTGATCGCCTTGGTCATCGAGGCGATCCAGAACACGCTGTCGGCGTCATGGCGTCGTCTTTGGACAGGTCGCGTTTGCCGAACGCGCCCTGATAGATCACCTCCTTGCTGTTGGCGGCCATCGCGACCACGCCGGGAATTTCCCTGGCGTCGCTTTTCTGGCGCAGGACCTGATCGATCTGAGCTTTGCTCTGCATGGGGTCTCCTCCGGTTTTTTTTTGAAGTGCGCGATCTTCCTCCCGGCCGCCGCCGCCCGCAAGCATGACGCGGCTCGGCGAGGCGCGCCGGTCGCGATCTCGTGATCGCGCGACGGGCGGGGATTCGGAGCGGCCGAACTGCAACACTTGCCATAATTTGCGGTGGATTGGCCTGCAATAGTCGGTGACCTCGCCGCCTGTCGGCGATATCTTGACGAGATCTGAATGCGCGGAACCGATTTCGTAGTAAGGCGTTCAGATCGCAGCAAAAACGGCGCTTCCGAGCTGAATAATTTGATGATAAATGATTGCGGCTGCAGATGCCGCGGGGGGCGACGATGATCTCGACCTGGAGCGAATGGAAGCGGTATCCCCGGGCCGGGCGCGGCGAAAATATCGAAGCGCCGATCAGCCCCGGCATCTACGAGGTTCGCTATGCCGCAACCGGCGCGCTGCACTCGTTCGGCGCGGTCGACAATGTCGCCCAGGCGCTGGCGCTGCTGCCGGTCGGTTCCAAATCATGGTTCGGGCGGCGCGAACCGCCGACATGCCGGACCTCGAATATCGCACCTGCGCGACCTCCACCAAGGCGGACGCCAAGGCCGCGGCGGAGCGCATGATCGGCCGCCGCGAAACCTATATGAGCGGCGCGGCCTGATCGAACCGCGTTCCGCCAGCCTTACTGAAGTTGCAGGCCTGTCTAGGCGGCAGCCCGAATTTGCTTGAAGCAGCCGCGCTTTTGCGGCCGGTGCATTGCGGCCGGTTTCGGCCTATAGCTTGCATCCAATAGCCCAAAAAATCCGAGGAGTAACGCCATGACCCCGACCGCTGCCGCACGCGCTTCGCACGCTCCGCGCCATCGCTGCGCGACCGTCTGAAGGATCCGTCGCTGCTGCGCGAGCACTGCTACATCGACGGCGCCTGGGTCGGCACGCCGGTCCATCCCGTGACCAATCCGGTCAACGGCGTCGAGCTTGCGAAGGTGCCGGACATGAGCACGGCGGAAGCCACGCAGGCGGTCGAAGCCGCCGAGCGCGCGTTTCCGGCCTGGGCCAAACTCACCGCCAAGCAGCGCTCCAATATCTTGCGCAAATGGTTCGATCTGATCATCGCCAACCGCGAGGATCTGGCGCTGATCCTGACCTCCGAGCAGGGCAAGCCGCTGGCGGAGGCGCTCGGCGAGGTCGATATCGGCGGCGCCTATGTCGAGTTCTTCGCCGAGGAGGCGCGCCGCGTCTATGGCGAAACCATTCCGACGCAGCGCGCCGGATGCGCGGCTGCTGGCGATCAAGCCAGCCGATCGGCGTCTGCGGCGCGATCACGCCGTGGAATTTTCCCTGCTCGATGATCACCCGCAAGGTTTCGCCGGCGCTGGCCGCCGGCTGCACCGTGGTGCTGAAGCCCGCCAACGAAACGCCGCTCACGCGCGCTGGCGCTGGTGGCGCTGGCCGAGAAGGCCGGCGTGCCCAAGGGCGTGTTCAACATCCTCACCGGCAATTCGTCGGCGATCGGCAAGGTGCTGTGCGAACATCCCGCGGTGCGCTTCGTCGGCTTCACCGGATCGACCGAGGTCGGCAAGATCCTGTACCGGCAGGCCTCGGTCGGGGTGAAGAAGCTCGGGCTCGAGCTCGGCGGCAACGCGCCGTTCGTGGTGTTCGACGACGCCGATATCGACGCCGCGGTCGAAGGCGCCATGGTCTCGAAATATCGCAACATGGGCCAGACCTGCGTCTGCGCCAACCGCCTCTACGCCCAGGACAAGATCTACGATCAGTTCGTCGAGAAGCTGTCGAAGAAAGTCGCGGCGATGAAGATCGGCGACGGCACCGAGCAGGGCGTGACGCAGGGGCCGCTGATCAACATGGAAGCGGTCGACAAGGTCGAAAAGCACATCGCGGACGCGGTCAAGCGCGGCGCCAAGATCGTCACCGGCGGCAAGCGCCATTCGCTCGGCGGCACCTTCTTCGAGCCGACGGTGCTGGCCAACGTCGCGCCCGATGCGCTGGTGTCGCAGGAGGAGACCTTCGGGCCGCTGGCGCCGGTGTTCCGCTTCAAGGACGAGGCCGACGTGATCGCGATGTGCAACAACTCGCCGTTCGGGCTCGCCTCCTATTTCTATTCGCGCGATCTCGGCCGGGTCTGGCGGGTGGCCGAAGCGCTGGAGTCCGGCATGGTCGGCGTCAACACCGGGCTGATCACCACCGAAGTGGCGCCGTTCGGCGGCGTCAAGGAAAGCGGCCTCGGCCGCGAAGGCTCGCATCACGGCATGGAAGAATATGTCGAGATCAAATACGTGATGATGGCGGGGATTTAGATTCCTCATGTCCGTCACGGCGTCGTCCCGGCGACAGGCGCGCGGGACCGGGCGTGACGTCACGAGCCGGTACCGCGATCATTCGATTGACTCAGGTCAAACTTGTTCGTCGCGGATTTTTTATAGTGTATCTCAAGGATCTGTCGTCCCGTGTCATCGCGCGGCCGATGCAAACCGAATCGAACATG
Source organism: uncultured Alphaproteobacteria bacterium (assembly GCA_963823115.1). Classification (GTDB taxonomy): domain Bacteria; phylum Pseudomonadota; class Alphaproteobacteria; order Rhizobiales; family Xanthobacteraceae; genus Bradyrhizobium. The sequence goes on from CAWGKJ010000007.1 coordinate 284,356, forward strand.
CTGCAACAGGACCCACCTCGCTCCGGACGAGAGGCTGCTACTCTCCCGATTCTGGCAGAGCGCTTCCGGATATTGGCGCGGGGCCGTCGGCGTGGCGGGCATGGCTCCTGGTTGTCGTGCTGATCGCTACCGTGCTGCTGCAATTGTTGACGCAATACGCGCTGAATTTCTGGAATCGCGACTTCTTCGACGCGATCGGGCGCAGGGATGGCGCAGGAGCTCTGGACCCAGGCCTTGCGATTTGTGCCGCTGGCCGCGGCCAGTCTCTCGCTCACGGTCTTCTCGGTCTGGGCCCGCATGACCATGCAGCGCACCTGGCGCGAGTGGCTGAGCAATCACCTCTATGACTACTGGCTGAAAGATGATCGCTATGTCCGGCTCAGGTCCGCGGCGGCAGACCATCAAGCTCCCGAATTCCGCATCGCCGAGGACGCCAGGGTTGCAACCGATCTGCCCGTCGACCTCGTGCTCGGGCTGTTCCAGTCGCTGCTCAATGCCGTGACGTTCATCGGCATTCTCTGGTCGGTGGGAGATAGTCTGCCTATCGACCTCGGCGGTTTCGTCCTGATCCATTCCCGGCTACCTCGTCATCGCGGTGATCGCCTATTCCGCTCTGCTTTCGGCGTCGATCTTCCTGATCGCCCGCCACCTGACGCGCGTGATGGAGGAAAATAAGCGGACCGAGGCCGAGTTGAGGTCGGTCGGCACGCATCTGCGCGAGAGCGGCGAAGGGACCGCGGTGCCGGACGGCAAGAAGGATGCGCGCCAGCTCATCGGCGCGCCATTGAAGGCGGTGATCGCCATCTGGCGGATCTATATGTGGCAGCTGATGCGGATGACGGTGGTGACCTATTCGAGCCTTTTGATAACCCCGGTCATCGGCCTGTTGCTGTGCACCCCGAAATATCTCATGGGTACGATGACCCTCGGTGAGGTGGTTCAGGCCGCGGCCGCATTCGTCGTCGTCCAGGGCGCGTTCAGCTGGTTCACCGACAACTATGCCCGTCTTGCGGAGTGGGCCTCCTCCGCCAACCGCGTCGCGTCGCTGCTGCTCGCACTGGATGAGGTCGATTCGGCCTGACCGCGGCACGGCAGAACGAAGCTAAAAGGCATCAGCGCCGGGACGGCTGAATAACGCTACCTATTGTCGCGCCGAACCCGCCGTGACGCCCCACGCCGGACGCAAAGCGTGCCGCGCCGGACAACGTTTCGCCTGAGGCAATGACCTCAAGCCCGCCGCGCATTTCGTCTGGCGATCGCCTCTTCCTCCGACAGGTCCCACTGCTGCAACGCCGACAGCCGGTCGGCGCGCAGGCAGGTTTGCGGGAAGCGCGCGATCTCCTTCGCCAGCGTGATCGCGTGTGCGCGGGCTTCGCCCTTGGGCACCAGCCGGTTGGCAAGGCCCATGCGCAACGCCTCGGGGCCGCCGACCGGACGGCCGGTGAGAATGAGGTCGATCGCCTGGGAATGACCGATCAGCCGCGGCAGCCGGATGGTGCCGAGATCGATCAGCGGCACGCCGAAGCGGCGGCAGAAGATGCCGAAGGTGGCGTCTTCGGCGACGACGCGCATGTCCGCCCACAGCGCCAGTTCCATGCCGCCCGCCACCGCAAAACCTTCCACCGCCGCGATCACGGGTTTTGAAAGCCGCAGCCGGCTCGGCCCCATCGGCGCGATCGAATTGTGACCGCCGATCTCGCGTTTTTTGCTGGGATCGCCCGATGCCACCGCCTTGAGATCGGCGCCGGCGCAGAAAAAGCCGCCGGTGCCGGTGAACACCGCAACCGACGCCTCGGCATCGGCATCGAACGCCAGGAACGCGTCGTACAGCTTTCGTGCGGTCGCGCCGTCGACGGCGTTACGGCAGTGCGGACGGTTGATGGAGACGATCGTCACCGGTCCATCGCGTTCGACAAGCACGGTATCGGTCTCGGTCATGACTGCGCTCCCTGTTGTCCTTCTCCCGGCCGTCATTCCGGGGCGATGCCGACGGTCCGCGCAAAGCGCGGCCCGATGACAGGCTCCGCATCGAACTATGATGTGCAATTGCACATCTGAGAATCTCGAGATTCCGGGTCTGGTGCTGGCGCACCAGCCCGGAATGACAGCATCAAACTGTGAGCTCACTACCCGTAATGCGGCGATAGGCTTCGAGATAGCGCTTGCTGGTGGCCTCGACGACGGCGGCCGGCAACGGCGGCGCCGGCGCTTCGCCATTCCAGCGGCCGGCGCGACGCTCGGCGTCGAGATAATCGCGCAGCGGCTGCTTGTCGAAACTCGGCTGCGGCTGGCCGGGCTTGTAGGCATCCGCCGCCCAGAACCGCGAACTGTCGGGGGTCATCACCTCGTCGATCAGAATAATATGGCCGTCTTTATTCCGGCCGAATTCGAATTTGGTGTCGGCGATGATGATGCCCTGGTCGCGGCTGATTTTTTCGCCGAGCGTATAGACCGCCCGCGTCATGCTCTCCAGCGTATAGGCGACTTCGTCGCCGACGATCTCGCGCATGCGCGAAATCGTAATGTTTTCGTCGTGGCCGGTCTCGGCCTTGGTCGCCGGGCTGAAGATCGCGGGCTCCAGCTTGCCGCTTTCCAAGAGGCCCGGCGGGAGCTTCTCACCCGCCAGCGTGCCGTGCTGCGCGTATTCCTTCCACGCCGAGCCCGAGAGGTAGCCGCGGATCACGCATTCGATCGGAAACACCGTGGTGCGCCGGCACAGCATCGCCCGTCCGGCGAGCGAGGCGCGATGTGCCCTCAGCGCAGGCACTTCGCTGATGATCGCGTCGGCATCGGCGCTGATCATGTGATGATGGACCACGCCCTCGAGTTCATTGAACCACCACGCGCTGATCTGGGTCAGCACCGCGCCCTTCATCGGGATGGTCTCGGCCATGACGACGTCGAAGGCGCTGATGCGGTCGGTGGTTACAAGCAGCACGCGGTCGTCGCCGACGGCGTAGATATCGCGGACCTTGCCGCGCCCGATGCGTGGCAGGGGCAGGTCGCTGGCGAGCATGGTGGTCATGGGCAGACTTTCAAGGCGGCGCCGTTTGAGGGACACGCGCGCGAAGAAGGAGAGGTGGGGATGGTTACTCTGGCAGCGGAATGAACTCGGTCTCGTTGCGGGACGTGCGTGAAGCGGCCGTTCTTCCAGTCCTGTTTGGCCTGTTCGATCCGCTCTTTACTGGAAGAGACAAAATTCCACCAGATATGGCGCGGACCTTCCAGCGCGTCGCCGCCGAGAAACATCATTCGCGTGGGCTCAGCCGTCTTAACCGTAATGCGGTCGCCGGGCCGAAAAATCAAAAGCCGCGGTCCCTCGTAGCGATCGCCGCGATATTCGATTTCGCCGTCGACCAGATAGATGGCGCGCTCTTCATGGTCGGGGTCGAGCGGCACGCTGGCTCCCTGTTGCGCCGAGACCTCGGTATAGAACCACGGCGACACCATCGCAACCGGCGATATCGCGCCGAAGGAACGGCCGGCGATGACGCGCGCCGTAAAACCGCGCGCCGCTATCATCGGCAGGTCGCCGGCAGCGTAATGCTGGAACGACGGCGCGATCTCCTCGGAGCCGGCGGGCAGCGCGATCCAGCTTTGCAGGCCCAGCATCTTCTGGCCGCTCTTGCGCTGCACGTCCGGCGTGCGCTCGGAATGGGCAATGCCGCGGCCTGCCGTCATCAGGTTCATCGCGCCGGGCTGGATTTCCTGGATGTTGCCCTCGCTGTCCCGGTGCATGATGCTGCCGTCGAACAGATAGGTGACGGTGGCGAGCCCGATATGCGGATGCGGGCGCACGTCCATGCCTTTGCCGGACATGAACTGCACCGGTCCGAAATGATCGAAGAAGATGAAGGGGCCGACCATCTGGCGCCTGCCGTGCGGCAGCGCGCGGCGCACCTCAAATCCATCGCCGAGATCGCGGGTGCGCGGCACGATGACCAGTTCCAGCGCGTCGCAGGATTTGGCATCGCCGAGCACGGGATCGTTGTCGGGAAGCCAGCTCATGGGGTGCTCCATGAATTTTGCGGTAATCATAGCAGATCAACGTCGCCGGCACAACTCGTTGAGCGATCACTCCCCATCCGCCCGCAACGCCCTGCGGAACAGTTTTCCGGTCGGCCCGGTCGGCATCGCATCGATCCAGTGAAACGCCTTCGGAACCTTGTAGCCGGCGAGATGGCGCTGTTGGCGCAGGAAAAGGTCGATCTCCTCAGCGTCTGGCGGCGCGCCGCGGGCGACGAGATAGGCCTCGATGCGTTGTCCCAGCCGCTGGTCGGGTTGGCCGACCACGGCGCATTGCGCGATGGCGGGATGCGACAACAGCGCGTGCTCGATCTCCTCGCCGCTGACCTTGATGCCGCCTGAGTTGATGACGTTGTCGATTCGGCCGCTTACCCAGAGGTAGTTGTCGGCATCGAGACGCCCGAGGTCGCCGCTGCGCCACCAGCCGTCGCGGAATTTCGCGCGCGTCAGTTCCGGATCCTTCCAGTATCCGATCGCGAGCGACGGCCCCGATACCGCGATCTCGCCGGTCTCGCCGTTTTCGGCCTCGTCGTCGAAACTTCCGCCGGGCACGAGAATCCGGACATCGGCGCCGACTACCGGCCGTCCGCTGGAGCCGATCTTGCCGCGCTCCATCAGATCGCGCGTATTGGCCATCACGCCGGAAGCCGTGAAGGCTTCGCCGGACAGATAGACGCAGCAGATATTCTTGCAGAACCTGTCGTAAAGCTGCCGCACGTCGCTCGGCGCCGGGGCCTCGCCCGAGATCGACACCAGCGTCAGCGCCGACAGGTCGTAATTCTCGGGAGAGGCCTCGAATACCATCCGCCACATGGTCGGCACCAGCGGCGCAAGCGTGATGCGCTCGCGCTGGCAGGATCTCCAGAAATGCGGCAGGCGTGAACAGTTTGCCGAAACAGACCTTTGCCTTGCCGGCGACGTAAGGCAGCACGATGATCGGCCATGCCGCGAACGACGGCTGCATGTAGAGCAACGTGGCGCTGTCAGGCGTGATCGGTCCCATCACCACCTGGCCGCCCTTCGCCGTTTCAAGCAGCGTCTTCTGGCTGTGCATGATGCCCTTCGGCCTGCCGGTCGTGCCCGAGGAGAATACGATCGCGGCGATGTCGGAAGGTTTCGGGCGGTTCGCCGCGACGTCGAAGGGCGCGGCGGTTGCGACAATGTCGGCGTAGTCGGCATCGGCGCCGCCACGCGCGCCGAGACTGAGGCGCCGGATCGAGCGGCCGGAGGCCGCGACCGCCGCGACAGCCTCGGCCTCAAGATCTGCGTCGTGCACCAGAACCTTGGCATCGAGCCAATCCAGCGCCTGCCCCAGCCGCTCCGGGGTCTCGCGCACATGCAGGCTGCAGGCAATCCGACCGCTCAGGGGAGCGGCGAACCACGCCACCGCATGCCGCGCCGAACTGCGGCAGAGATAGGCGACCACCTCGCCAGGCGCGCGTGCCGGCGAAGCCCTGAGCCAATTCTTAACGCCTGGTCGAGCGCTTCCGAGCCGGTGATACGATCGGCGTCGTCGACGAACAGTTCGTCACGTCCACGCCAGCCCGCCGAGCGGATGAAGAGGTCGCTCAGAGTCTCGATGAAGGGTGTGCGGAGCATGGGAGGGCATTGGGGAAGGAGGAGTGTAAGCCGAACTTATAGGCTTCCCCGCCTCTCAGTCCAGCGAGCCCGTGCATCTAACTCTGCCGTCATCCTGAGGAGCGCTCTTTGCGCGCGTCTCGAAGGATGGCAACGGGCATCGTCTTCTGTCATCCTTCGAGGCTCGCTGTCGCTTGCACCTCAGGATGACGTTCTCATGATCGCTCCCCTCAAGCCCGGCGTCACGCTGGCCCAGCCGATTGGCCCCGTCATCGGGACGGAACGTCTTAAGCTGCGGCAATGGTGCGGCGCCGACGTCACGCCGAATACGGCGATGCTTTCCGATCCCGGAACCGCGCGGTTTATCACCGCCGATGGCAAGCCCGTCACCGACGAATTGATCGGCTGGCGCAACGCGGCCATCATGGCAGGACACTGGATGCTGCATGGCTTTGGCATGTTTGTAGTCGAGGAAAAATCCACCGGGAAATTCGTCGGGCGGGTGGGCCCGTGGTTTCCGCCGGGTTGGCCGGGCTTTGAAGTCGGCTGGGGTATTGCCCGCGATTTTCGCGGCAAGGGCTATGCTGGCGAGGCGGCACGGGCGGCGATTGGTTGGTCGTTTGCGACTTTCGAACTCGATCGGATCATCCATTGCATCGACCGTGAAAACACCGCGTCACAGGCGGTGGCACGGCGGCTCGGCGCCGAAAAGCGGGGCGAGACCGACTTGTTCGGCCACCTCGCGGATGTCTGGGTGACGTCGCGAGACAGGTGGCAGCCTTCGCCGGCAAATTGAAACGGGCGTTGGCATGCACTAGATTTTCGGGCGTGCCGAGGCTCACCGGGAAATCCTGATCACATGCTATCGCAGATCGATCTGGTACTAGGCGCGGGCACGGCGGCGCTGTTGCTGCTGCTCGCGGCGCTGCTGTTGCGCGATTTCAGGACCGTCGCTGCCGGCCGGCTGGGAATCGCCTTTGCGCTGGGCTCGGCGGCCCATGCGCTGACCGCAACATCTGAGTTTGCGCCGCCGGTGACGCCGCTGCACGCGGCGCTGATCGCGGTTTCCACTGGAAACGTCGTGGTGTTCTGGCTGTTCGCGCGGGCGCTGTTCGACGACGCATTCGAACTCCGGCGCTGGCACGTCGCACCATGGGCGGCGGTTGTAGCCTTAAGCCTGATCAATTGTCTGGTGCTGGTACCCGCGCAAACCCTGGACCCGCGAATCTTCGCGATCGCCATCAGCGTGATTTCGCTTGTCTTCGTTGCACTGGCGGTCAGCAAGACCATTGCGTCATGGTCTACCGATCTTGTCGAGGACCGCCGTCGGCTGCGGGTTTTTGTCGTGGTGGCGGCAGCGGTTTATGCCGGGTTCAATACCCTCGTGCAGCTTTTCCTGCCCCCGGGCGGCGCGCCGGGTGTCCTCGCCATCATGAATGCCGCCATTCTCGCCGCCGTCGTGATCGCGATCGCGAGTTCGCTGATGCGCATCGAGAGCGAAACGATCTTTGCGGCTTCCGGGAAGCCGGCCGCCGCCGCCGTCGCATCCAGCGAACCGGGCGCTGCCGATGCTGCCGACCGGCAGCTGATCGAGGCCTTGATGCGCCTGATGGCCGGCGAGCGCATCTATCGTCATGAGGGCATCACCATCGGAACGTTGGCCACCAAGCTGGCGGTGCCCGAATACAGATTGCGGCGCCTGATCAACCAGCAGCTCGGCTACCGCAATTTCAACGTCTTCCTCAACAACCACCGGATCGAGGAGGCGAAGGCCGCGCTGGCTGACCCGTCGCAGGCCGAGGTCTCCGTCATCACCATTGCGATGGATGCCGGTTTCCAGTCGCTCGGCCCATTCAACCGCGCCTTCAAGGCCACCACCGGGGTCACGCCGACCGAATACCGGAGGCTTAACGAGGCACGTGTGTAGACTGTCTAACCGATTGAAATAGAAAACAAATTGCGAAATCGGCCAGGCGTTTGAATATTCCAGCAGAGCAATTTCCAAATTCGGCGAGCGGTTGCGCCGGAAGTGGGGTCACGTCTGGCACGCCATGATGGCGAGAGGTTGCCGGAGAAACATCATGACCCCAAAAAATCGAATTATCGTTCTTGTGACGGCCACGCTCTGCAGCGCTTTGGCGCTGACGGCGGTTCGCGCGCACGATGTGCCGAAAGTCGCGACCGGCTTCGTCGCCAACGTTCTCTGCTCCGAGACTTTTGTTTCCGGATTGGATCCGGACAGGGTCTTCTCCGAGACGACGGCGGCGATGCCGGGCGCCGGTCTGATCTCCTGGGCGCTCGATTACAAGATCGATCGAACGCACAAGGATGTCACCGTGACATTGCTCGGCCTTGGCCGCAGCCACGCCGTGTATCGCCAAGGACTGGGTTGTTATCTCGATCACGGTGGCGCGGTCGTGGATGCCGCGCTGCCAGCTACCGAAGGCAGGCCGCAACCGGCGCTACTGCCCGATATCGCCGGGCCTTGGCTGGTTACGCCCGCGACCCCGCAGCTTGGGGCAGCCGTTGATCGTGCCTTCGCCGAGCCCGACACGCCGCCGTTGCGCCGCACCAAGGCGGTGATCGTTGCTCGCGATGGCCGCATCATCGCGGAGCGCTATGCCGATGGTTACGGCATCGATACGCCGATCCTCGGCTTCTCCGCGACGAAGTCGGTGATGTCGGCACTGACGGGAATTCTCGTGCGCCAGGGAAAGCTCAAGCTCGACCAGCCGGCACCGGTTGCGGCGTGGCAGGGCGCTGGCGATCCCAGGCGTGCCATCACCATCGACGATCTGTTGCGTCATACCGCAGGGCTTGCGCTCGGCAGTTCGCTTTCGGCCTCGCTCGGCGCGGCGCTGGAGCCGGTCAACCGCATGAAGTTCATGGAATCCGATATGGCGGCTTATGCCGAGAGCGTCGAACTTGCGACGCCGCCCGGCAGCGCGTGGAATTATCACGACGGCAACACCATCATTCTCGCGCATCTGATCCGCAACGCGACCGGCGGCCGTGCGTCAGACGTGCTGCGGTTTGCGCGGCAGGAATTGTTCGGCCCCCTCGGCATGCGCCATGTGACGATCGAGTTTGATGCTGCCGGTACGCCGGAAGGATCGAGCCAGATGCTCGCCACCGCACGCGATTGGGCGCGCTTCGGAATGCTTTACCTCGATGACGGTGTCGTCGGGGGCAGGAGCATCCTGCCGGAAGGATGGGTGAACTACTCTGCCTCTCCGACGCCGAACGCCTGGGTCGGCTATGGCGCCGGTTTCTGGACCAATCGGGGCGACAGCTATGGCGCGACCTATCGGATCGCGCACGGCTGGCCGCGCGACGCCTTGTTCGCGAAGGGAACGATTGGGCAATACGTCGTTATCGTGCCCTCCAAACGGCTGGTGATCGTCCGGCTCGGCACCTCTCCCAATTGGCCGCCGGAGGCCGACGGGACGTTCCAGCTGGTCAGCGACGTGATCGCCGCCACCAGCGGCATGGGGCACGTTGCCGCCGGAAATTAAGCCAGGCGGCGTTGCCGAACACAGGCACCTTCCCGAATGCGAAGGTCGGCACGCGTCCATCTGCAGATTATTTGACTTGCGTCAATGACAGCGGGCTTGACCGCAATTTACGCGAACGGGGCGTGGTTGGCTCGAAGTGCGGCGCAGGCCGCGACGGGCAGGCGTATGGTGGAGTGGATATTGTGAACTCCTATACCGAGACCTACGTCGCTCCGCCGTCAGCATTGCTCTACATGTTGAAGGCGTTTCGGCCATCGTCGGGCTGGAAACCCGAACGCGGATTCCCGAATCTGAACCTGATCTGGCGTGGATATCGGATAGAGCCTGAGGCCTTGGGCTATCTGCAGCGCATCAGCGGCGCGCAAGATGGCGGCTCGGATGAACTGCTGTTGTTGCTGGCTCCGCACGTCACCGGGTTTCGGTTGCTGATGGCAATGCTCACGCATCCATTGTGGCCGCTGCCAATCTGGGGTGCGCTGCAGGTACGAAACCGATTGACCCTGCACCGTCATATCGAGCCGGGCGCCACAGCCGATCTTGTCACCGGAGTGGCTGCGTGGCGCGTACTTGAAAAGGGAATTGAGGTCGATCTTCAGACCCGGCTGCGACAGGGCAATGATTGTGCGTGGGAAAGCGTGGTGACCTTCTACTACCGCGGGCGTTTCGGCTCGCCGGCGGCGCGGGGCGCCGCTCTTGGGGCCGCACCGACGTCACCCGTTCTCGACAAATCGCCTGCGACCGCCGGACACTGGCGGATTGACGATACCGGCCGCTGGCACTTCGGCGCCCTCACGGGTGACTACAATGGCATCCATCAGTGGGATCGGTATGCGCGACGGCTCGGATTCAAGGCAGCGTTTCCACATCCACAGCGGGTTGCGGCGCAGTGCCTCGGGCATGTTCGGTCACCAGGTGCTGCACCCCGGCAACTCGATCTCTGGATCAAGGGGCCGGTCTATTTCGGCAGCGACGTCGTCCAGCGCCAGTCGTTGCGCGAGGATGGCGGGCAGGATTTCGCGTTGGGGATTACAGGCGATGAGCGGCCGGCCTTGGTTGGGAGCTTATTTCCGACAACGCCCGGCTAAAGCCCGAAGCCTACCCCTGCTGGAGACCTCGTGCAGATGGCAATGCGAGGCGACTGGCAAGGCGCCAGAAACGCAAGGTGAGAAGAACGGCATAGACGGCGGTCCCGCAGGACAGCCCGATCCAGACACCGACCGCGCCCAGCTCCGTCCAGAAGGCGAGCCCGTAGGCGGCAATGAATCCGATCAGCCAGTAACTGATGGCGGCGAACAACAGCGGCACGCGCGTGTCGTTCATGCCGCGGAGCGCACCCGCCGCCACTGTCTGGATGCCGTCGGCGACAAAGAACGTCGCGCCGACCATCAGAAGCGTCGCGGTGAGTTCGATGACGACGCCCCCGCTTTCCAAAGCCTCGCCGAAGAAGAACCTCGCGATCGCAAATCGGGCAAGGATCACCGCCAGCGTCAGCGTGGATACGAGGACAATTCCGAGCAGCGTCGCGACGAAGCCCGCGCGCTTGACCGCCGCGACATCGTTGCGGCCGAGGGCATGTCCCACCCGCACGGTGGCCGCCATCCCGATGCCGAACGGCACCATGAACAAAATGGCGGTCACCTGCAGAGCGATCTGGTGCGCCGCCAGCGCGGTGGTGCCGATCAGGCCCATCAGGAGCGCCGCGGCGGCGAACAGGCCATATTCCAGCAAGAACGAGATGGAGATCGGAGCGCCGATGACGATCAGTTGCCGCATCAGCATCCAGTCGATGCGCCAGATGTGCCCCAGCACCCGATATTTCCGGAACGGCCGGCGGTCATGCGCAAACCAAAGGCCGGCCAAGAACATGGCGAAATTGATTATCGTGGTGGCAAGCCCGGCGCCGAACAGCTCCAGCCGCGGCAATCCCCATTCGCCATGGATCAGAAGATAGACCAGCACGGCGTTGGCCGGGATCGCGGCCAGCGTGATCCACAGTCCCGGCTCCGGCCGGTTGACGGCGCCCATGAAACCGCGGAGCGCCAGGAATGCAAGCGCCGGCGCAATGCCCCAGGCCAGAGCCGACAGATACGCTTGCGCGAGGCGCGCGGTCGCGGGAACTTGACCTAACGTCAGCAGGACATGCTCGCCGTAGAGCGGGAGCAGCATCATCGGCAGTGAAATCAAAAATGCGGCCCAGAGCCCGACGCGCAGCGCCCGCCGCACCAGCCGGGGATTGCGAGCGCCGAATGCCTGCGCGGCTAGGGGCGCCACCGCAGACACCAGCCCCATACCGAAGGTGAAGGTGATGAAAAAGACCGTGTGGGCGAGCGCCGCCGCGGCGACGGCGCCGTCCCCGAGACGTCCGATCAAGGCGAGATCGGTCGTCATCATCGCAATCTGCCCGAGTTGCGTCAGGGCGATAGGCACGGCCAGCCTGAGCGTTTCGGTCAACTCGATGGTGAGGTGATCGCCGTAGGTTGCCGCGTCGACCGGCGCTCGCTCGATCTTGTCAAGGGACGTCATGAGATCCAGATTAGCATCGTCACCGGCCGAAATGGTGGCGGGTGTTCGCTATCCGACAAGCCTGCCCTTCGCGCGTCTCGAAGGATGGGCCGCGTGCGCCTACTTCGTCATCCTTCGAGGGTAACGCCTCACGGTGGCGAAATCACACATCCACGTTGGCGCTGAGCGAATTGTCCTGGATGAATTCGCGGCGCGGCTCGACCACGTCGCCCATCAGCTTGGTGAAGATGTCGTCGGCCTCGTCGACTTCCTTGATCCTGACCTGCAGCAGCGAGCGCTCGTTGGCGTCGAGGGTGGTTTGCCAGAGTTGTTCCGGGTTCATCTCGCCGAGGCCTTTGTAGCGCTGCAGCGCAACCCCCTTGCGGCCGGCGTCCGTCACCGACTCGAAAAGGTCGACCGGCCCGTGAATCACGGTTTCGGTGTCCTTGCGGCGCAGCACGCCCGGCTTCGGATAGGCCTCCTGCAGCCTCGCCGCGTAATCGTCGAGCTTGCGTGCATCGGCGGATCCGAGCAGCGCGTCGTCGATGATGGCAACGTCTTTCACGCCGCGCACGGTACGCTCGAACAGGAAACCTGTGCCCTCGGTGAAGCGCCCGGTCCAGCCACGCTCGACTTCATCGGCCAGCGCATCGAGCCTCCGAGCGATATAGTCCGCGGCGGCGTTGGCGGTCTCGACATCGCCGGTGACCTTGGGGGTAAGCACGCCGGCGATCGCGGCCTGCTCGACCACCTTGCGGTTATAGCGGCTGTGCAGATTGTGCAGCGTGCCGCGGATGATCCGGGCGTCTTCCACCAGCGCCTGCAGGTCGCGGCCCTTGCGGTCCTCGCCCGACGCCATCTTGAAGACGCAGTCATCGAGCCCGGTTGCAATCAGGTAATCTTCCAGCGCGCGCTCGTCCTTCAGGTACTGCTCGGATTTGCCGCGCGTCACCTTGTAGAGCGGCGGCTGTGCGATATAGAGATAGCCGCTCTCGATCAGCGACGGCATCTGACGGAAGAAGAAGGTCAGGAGCAGGGTGCGGATGTGCGCGCCGTCGACGTCGGCGTCGGTCATCAGAATGATCTTGTGATAGCGCAGTTTTGACAGGTCGAAATCGTCGCGGCCGATTCCGGTGCCCAATGCCGTGATCAGGGTGCCGATCTGCTCGGAGCCCAGCATCTTGTCGAAGCGCGCGCGCTCGACATTGAGGATCTTGCCGCGCAGCGGCAGCACCGCCTGGAATTCGCGGTTGCGGCCCATCTTGGCGCTGCCGCCGGCGCTGTCGCCCTCGACGATGAACAATTCGGATTTGCCGGGATCCTTCTCCTGGCAATCGGCGAGCTTGCCGGGCAGGGAAGCGACGTCGAGCGCGCCCTTGCGCCGCGTCAGCTCCCGCGCCTTGCGCGCAGCCTCGCGGGCGGCTGCGGCCTCCACCACCTTGCCGACGATGATCTTGGCCTCGGTGGGATGTTCCTCGAACCATGCCGCGAGCGCCTCGTTCAGGACATTCTCGACCACGGGGCGCACTTCCGAGGACACCAGCTTGTCCTTGGTCTGCGAGGAGAATTTCGGGTCCGGGACCTTCACCGAGAGCACGGCGGTCAGCCCTTCGCGGCAGTCGTCGCCGGTCAGCGCGATCTTTTCGCGCTTGGCCATGGCATCGGCGTAGCCGTTGACCTGGCGCGTCAGCGCGCCGCGGAAGCCCGCCAGATGGGTGCCGCCGTCGCGCTGCGGAATGTTGTTGGTGAAGCACAGCACGTTCTCGTGGTAGCTGTCGTTCCACCACAGCGACGCCTCGACCCCGATGCCGTTCATTTCGGTATTGATCACGATCGGCGAAGGCACCATCGGCTTTTTGTTGCGGTCGAGATATCTGACGAATTCCTCGATACCGCCGTCGTAATGCATCGCTTCGCGCTTCTCGACCGCGTGGCGCATGTCGGACAGCACGATATTGACGCCGGAATTCAGGAAGGCGAGTTCGCGCAGGCGATGCTCGAGAGTTGCGAAGTCGTATTCGACATTGGTGAAGGTTTCCTTGGAGGCGAGGAACGTCACCTCGGAGCCGCGCTTGCCGTGGGCATCGCCCACCACCTTGAGCGGTGCCACCGCATCGCCATGGGCGAATTCGATGAAATGCTCCTTGCCGTCGCGCCAGACCCGCAGTTGAAGCTTGCTCGATAGCGCGTTGACGACGGAGACGCCGACGCCGTGCAGTCCGCCAGACACCTTGTAGGAATTCTGGTCGAATTTTCCGCCCGCATGCAGCTGGGTCATGATGACCTCGGCCGCCGAAATGCCTTCGCCCTTGTGAATGTCGACGGGAATGCCGCGGCCGTCGTCGCGCACCGTCACGGACCCGTCGGCGTTGAGTACGACCTCCACCGCCGTGGCGTAGCCGGCCAGCGCTTCGTCGATCGCGTTGTCGACGACCTCGTAGACCATGTGGTGCAGGCCGCTTCCGTCATCGGTGTCGCCGATATACATGCCCGGCCGTTTGCGCACGGCATCGAGGCCCTTCAATACCCGGATCGATTCAGCGCCGTATTCGATGGGGATGGAATGCTCAGTTTCGGCGGTCGTCTGCCGGGCAGGTTCTGTCATGTGAGGCCTTCGAGGACGTCATCGAATCAGCGGCGCAAAACAGGCGCTGATTAGGTTATTTGTGCCATGAAAGGCGCGATGCGCCTAGCGCAAAGTCTCTTTCAGCAAGTTGTTGAATAAATGGGGTTTTTCTGATGTTTTTCAAGGTGCCGGGAAGCCGATTCGAAGGCCTCGCAAAATCGCTATTCGGAAAGGTTTTTGGCCCCCGAAATCCGGATTTTTTAGCCTTCGGCCGTCGGTGGCGCGGCCGGGGTCGGCCGGAAATGGCAGACTGCCGGCGAACTGCGGGGGAGGGGCGAGGGACAGCGACTCGGCATGTCGCTGGCGGCGCAATGACAGCGTCGCAAGCCCAGTGGCGGGTTGGCGTGCTTAAGGATTGGCCTGTCTTGTCCCAGCCTTCAGATTTATGCCGGCCAGATATAGACGGTCTGCGGCCCTTGCCCTGATGCTCGTGGTGAACTTTCACGCCCTCCCGGAGGCCGTGCCCCGGCGGCTTTCATCGGCGTCGATGATATCGTCAGCCAGCCGCGCGCACGGCGGAGCATCAATAGACATGCAGCGGCATAACCTCTCCGCCGGGGGCAATCATCAGGCCCCAAGCGTCGTCCGCAGCCACCTCGATTTGATCGTTTCGAAATCGGGCCGCCCGCGACCTTCAGTGAATATTGGTATTTGCCCGGCGGCAGTTCGAGCGTCGGGCCCTTTGATCGCGGTCCACCCGCGCCGGCGGCGATTCGGATGGTCTGCTTGTTGATCGTAAGGGTAGCGTCCCTATCGCCGATGTTGCCGAACATCAGCCTGGCCTGACCGGGCTTCGGCATGATGTCCGCCTTCGCAGCTGCGGCCGGGATCTTCTGCACGAGCTGGATGGATGTCTCGCCGTTGCTGCGGCCGAGATTCAGCGAGGCCGGCCCGTCGGGCGAGGAAAACGCGAGTTGAGCCTGACCCGGCTTGACGACGGCGCGCTCCGCCAATTCCTTCCACCCGAGTTTGCCGAGTTCGCTGCGATAGAAAGCGAGCACGGAAGTGAGCTCGGCGGGAACGCTGGCGTCGAGTTCCCGGCGGAAAGGGGTCTCGCTGCCGGGGAGTTTCCCGGTTCCGAGAGAACTCATCGTGTGCTGCTTCGGAACCGGCAAGGCGGAGTCGGGATCAGCTTCGAGCGCCTCAACCGTCGCATTGGCAGCTGCTGCATTGGACGCCGGACCACTTTTCGCGTTGGACCTGGCATCCGCCGTCACCAGGCCCGACCCATGAGCGCTCACATTCACCTTGGGGCCCATCTGCATGGCGGTGAACGAAAGCGCTTTCGCGCCTTTCGAGAATTCCATCACCACCATGCTGGATTTGTTGATCACCGAAGGTTGCTCCTTCCAGCCCAGCGATTTCAGGGATCCGCGATAGAACGCCGCCAGCGCGTTCACGCTCGAAGAGGAATCGAATTCGAGCTTGCCATCGGCGCCGTCGAACTGGACGTTCTTGGCGGTCTCCGGCATCGGCACCGGCGTCGTTTGGTCGGCAAGCGCGCGCAACGGCGCATCCGAAAGGCTGGCCGCCTGTGCGGCCCGCCGGACCTCGTCCGCAGCGATGATTTGTTTCGCGGTCGCCTCCGCGTCTCTGAGAAATTTCTCGTCGGCGTCCTTCTTTGCCTTGGCGCGGGCGGCGAGAACGGCTTCCTTTACCTGCGTAACGAGGCTGACGATCGTCAGGTCGTATTTGCGGCCGAGCTTGAGGGTTGCGGTTTCCTCCGCGGAAGAGAACTTCAGCAGGACTTCGTCGGCGGCAATGACGGCTCCGTCGGTCTCTTCCTTCCAGTTTCGTGCCGCAAGTTCACGGCGATAAAACGCCAGCACCGCGGGAGTTTCGGCCAACACGGCTGCCCTGAGCTCACGCCGGTTCGAGTTCGAGCCGCCGGTGCTTTGGGCGGTTTTGGTGCGCTCGGGTCTTGGCAGACCTGCCATCTCCGGGCCCGCTTCGAGATTTTGCGGTAACGCGAAGGGCGCGACTTTGATGTTGACGCCGGTCCTGCCGTCGGCGCGGCCCTGCAAAGATAGCATGATCGGCATCTGTCGGCCGCTGTGCTCGCGGTCGTCGCGGCCGAAATAGGCGCGCAAGCCGTTCTCGCTCGTCTGATTGATGTCGGCGTCCGGCCAACGCGCGGTGATGTCCGCCGCTGACAGCGGCGACCAGCCGGATGCGACGAGTTCCCTCTGAAAGAGGGCAAGCGTCGCGTCGACCGTCGCGGCGGCGATACAGTGAAGATACGGCCGATTCCCATCAAATACGATGTCGGTCGCGTCGTCAGGAAACGGCAAGTTCGCGTTGATCCTGTTGGCGGTATAGTACACGACGGATTGGTCGGGCCTCCCCAGACCCTGGGTAAAAGACACGCGCAGCCCTTGCTGTCCCTTCTTGAACAACAGAGCAGAGCTGGATTCCTCCAGCGGCTCCACGTATGGCACCCAGCCGTTGGCGGCCAACAGCTTCCTGGTCGCCGCGGTCGTGATCGCGACCACGGAGGGTGCGCCGTAGCTCAAGCTTTCCGGCCGGGTGCGCGCTACATCATCTTCCACGGCGCCCTCCAGTCGCGGCAGCGTACGAATGTCGACAATTCCGTCATCGGAGTGGGCTGCGATCGGCAAGCCGGCGGTCAGAGCGAAAAAGATGGCCGCGAGCGGATTCCTTGCCGGGATCAGCATCCCGCGCATCGTTCCAAACATGTGGTGATCTCCGGTGTTGGCTAACCCGTCTTCGCGGATTGGCGGGTTTTTGAGATCCCCGCTCGTTATAAATCAATGGTTTAGGTCAAAAGGTCTTCACTACAGCGGCTGGCCTGGTTGACGTCGGCTGTGGTGATCCTGGGCGGCGGCTGCGGTGGCAGGCGCAGCTTGAGCCGGTCGATCAAGAGCTGGAGTTCAGGTTCAGGATGGGTGTAGCGGGTAAGGAGAATCTCGCGCCCGTCGGTGGTCGGCAGATGAACGTCGATCATCTGGACGGCGGCGAACTTTTCGAGCGCGCTCCGCGCGGTCAGCCCGGGTGCCAAAGCATGAAGGCGACGCGTGAGCGTGATCTGCATGCAGTAAGCCAGAAAGGCGATGAAGATGTGGGCTTCGATCCGCTTCTCGTCCTGATGGAAGATCGGACGAATCGCCAGATCGCCTTTGAGATTGCGGAAGGCCTCTTCGATGGCGACGAGCTGGATGTAATATTGCCATAGCTGGGCGGGATCATTGTCGGTGAGATTGGTGCGCAGCAGATAACGGCCTTCGCGCCGCCGCGTCGTTTTCAGTTTCTTGCGATTGAGCGCGAAGGTGAAGCTCGGGCGCTCCTTGTCGATCTCGACATCGACCAGGCGCCATGCGGCCGGCGCTTTGGAGCGCGCACCGCCGAGTTTCATCAGCAGTTCTTCGCGCGAGATTTCCATGGTGGCGATTTGCCGGAGCCGCTTCCACAGCCATTTCAGCTGCCGCCGCCGCATCGCGCGTTCTTTGCTGACCCGATCATCGCTTTGCGCGAAGACGTAAAGCTCGCCGTCCTCAGCCAACAGCTTGACCTTCACGCCCTCCCGCGCATCCTGCCAGGGCTTTTCCAGCAGGTGCTTCTCCAGCCGGTTCAGGCGTCCCTTCGGCGTTCCCACCAGATACTGCACCGGCGGATCGCTGTTGCGCATTTCGGCCAACACGGCCTCGGTCGGCACACCGCGATCCATTACCCAGACCCGCCGCGCCTTGCCATATTGCTGCTCGATCTTGCCCAGGAACATCCGCAGCGTCTTGCTGTCGGCGGTGTTGCCAGGCAGTACCTCGTAGGCCAGCGGCAAGCCGTCGGGCGTCACCACCAGCGCGATCACCACCTGCGGGCAGTCCGGCCGCTTGTCGCGACTGTAGCCGTGGCGGCGCTTGCTGCCTTCGGGCAGGTCCGATGCATTGACCTCGAAGTAGGTGCTGGTCAGATCGTACAGCAGCACGTCGAAGTCGGCGTTGAACAGATCGCGCCAGCGCCCGACCAGATGCGAGAACAGCGCTTCCTTGTGATCGAGCAGCAGATCGTGACAGGCATAGAGCTTGTGCTCTTCCGCCAATCCGAAGTCCGCGCCCAAGAGATCGGCCATCGCACTGCTGCCGAACCATTGCCGATGCAGCCGCCATTCGCTACCCGGCGCGATCAGTCGGTAGCTGGCGAGAACCTGCAGGACCTGGTCCCACCGCGTCCCCTTCCGGTTCGGCGGCAGGCGATCGGCCCAGAACCGATCGAGCTCAAGCTCCCGCCACAACTGCCCGGCCAACCAGCACGCGCCCCATTGCCGCGGACGACAAAGCTGCATCTCCGACAGGCGAAGCTGAACGATGGATGCATCGCCCGCGACCGCCTCGCATCGATCTTCCGGAAACAGCGCCAGCGTCCGGGCACGCCCCGCATCCTCGTCGAACACTTCGATCGCCTTGCGCCACGCTGCCGCCTGCGAGGAGTTGATCTCGCCGAGATACAGAACATGCCGCTGCACCACCCGACCGTTATCGAGACGCTTGTTCTCGACCACGTTCCAGTAACTGTGCGCCTTGCCGTTCTTCCTTCGCTCGGTGCGTCGCAGAAACATGATGCAGCGAATCTATCCGCATCATGCCGCGCTTGGGAATCGGGTAGGTCTTCACTACAGCCGTTTTTGGCCAAAATTGAAGACGTCGCCCTTTGTAAATCAAATACTTAGCCGTCCAAAAAATCTCAAAATTCGCTTTTTCGACCGCGAATCCGCGAAGACGGGTTAACGCCTGATCATCGTCGTGCGGCAGCAATGGTGGCGACGTCAATGGCATAGGCTCCGAGATCTAGTCGCGCAGCCAGAGGTTTCGGTTCAAGCCCGACTCGTTCGTTCCCCTCAGGCACGCCGGACAATCCGTCCGGAATCGACGTCGAACATTTCGCCCCTGGCGCCGATATCGGTGAACGCCACGGGGTCGGCGCCGGTCATCCAGACCTGCGCGCCGAGCTTTGCCAGTTCATCGAATAACGCCTTGCGTCTTCCGGGATCGAGATGCGCCACCACCTCGTCGAGCAGCAACAGCGGCGTGATGCCGGTCATGTCAGCGACCAGGCTGGCATGCACCAGCACCAGTCCGATCAGAAGCGCCTTCTGTTCGCCGGTGGAGGCATCGCGGGCCGGCATGTTCTTCGGCGCGTAGATCACCTGCAGGTCGGTCAGATGCGGACCGTCGAGCGTGCGTCCCGCGGCGGCGTCGCGCGCGCGGCTGTCGCGCAGGATCTGCCGGTAGCGATCCTCCACGGTAGTGGCGGGTTCGGTGAGCAGCGCGTTCTCCATCCAGCCGTCGAGCATGACCCGGGCGGACGGAAATACCGAGGCTTCTCCCCGCTCGCGCAGCATAGTGGCGAGCCTTGCCACGGTCTGGCCGCGCGTCGCCGCCACCGCAACCGCAAGTTCGGCGGTCTCGCGCTCGATCGCGTCGCACCAGTGGTCGTCGTAATTGCGCACCTCGAGCAGCCGGTTGCGCGACCGCAGGGTGCGGTCGAGCGCCGACACCCTGCTGGAATGCTGGCTGTCGATCGCCAGCACCAGGCGGTCGAAAAACCGCCGCCGTTCCGACGCCGCACCCAGGAAGAGCCCGTCCATCGAAGGCGTCAGCCAGACCATGCGCAAGTGATCGCCGAAGGCGGTGGCTGAACTCGCCGGCTCGCGGTCGATCCGGCAGCGCCGGCCAGAGGCGGCGGGCCCGTCGTCGCCGGATGCGTCGATGCCGGTGCCGAGCGTTGCCAGCCCGAGCGCACCTTCGACCTCGGCAGACACCGCCCACGAGCCGTCGCCCTGATTGTCGGCGACGTCCTCAAGCGTCGCGCGGCGCAAGCCCCGCCCCGGCGACAAGAACGAGATCGCCTCGATGCAGTTGGTCTTGCCGGCACCATTCGGACCGACCAGCACGACCATGTCGCCACGCGTCTCGAGGCTCGCCGCGCGATAATTACGGAAGTGCGTGAGGCTTAGGCGGTGGATGCGGGAGGCGGTCATGAGCGGGGAATGTCGAGCTTTCTTTCCTCTCCCACAAGGGGAGAGGGAAGATTAGCGCCCGGCTTGCAGGAGATCTCCTACACCCGCATCGGCATCAGCACGTAGAGTGCGCCCTTGGAATCCTTGTCCTGAACCAGCGTCGGGGAGCCGGGATCGGCCAATCTCAGCACCGCGACCTCGCCCTCGATCTGCGCCGCAATGTCCAGCAGATAGCGCGAATTGAATCCGATATCGAGCGGGTCGGAGGCGTATTCGACCTCCAGCTCCTCGGTCGCGCTGCCGGAATCCGGATTAGTCACCGACAGCACCAGCTTGCCGGCCGACAACGACAGCTTCACCGCGCGGCCGCGCTCGCTCGAGATCGTCGAGACGCGGTCGACCGCGGCCTCGAAATCCTTCTTGTCGACGATGAGTTCCTTGTCGTTGTTTTGCGGGATCACGCGGCCGTAGTCCGGGAAGGTGCCGTCGATCAGTTTCGAGGTCAGCACCACGTTGCCGATGGTGAAGCGGATCTTGCCCTGCGACAGTTCGATGCCGACTTCGGCCTCGTTGTCCTCGATCAGCCGTTGCACTTCGCCGACGGTCTTGCGCGGCACGATTACGCCGGGCATGCCGGCGGCGCCTTTGGGCAAGGGCAGGTCGATCTGCGCGAGACGATGGCCGTCTGTTGCGACCGCGCGCAAGGTCGCGGCCTTGGCGCTGCCGGCAGAGTGCAGATAGATGCCGTTGAGATAGTAGCGGGTCTCTTCCGTCGAGATCGCGAACTGCGTGCGGTCGATCAGCCGTTTCATGTCGGCGGCGGCCAGCGTGAACGAATGGGTCATGTCGCCTGCAGCGAGATCGGGAAAATCGTTCTCGGGCAGCGTCTGCAGCGTGAACCGCGAGCGGCCGGCGCGGATCGCCAGGACCGAGCGGTCGCCGTCGCCTTCCAGCACGATCTGGGCGCCGTCGGGCAATTTGCGCACGATGTCGTAAAACATATGCGCCGGCACCGTGGTCGAACCGCCGGTCGCGGTTTCCGCGGCAAGCGTTTCCGTCACCTCGAGGTCGAGGTCGGTGGCCTTCAGCGACAGCTGCGACTTCTCGGCACGGACCAGGACGTTGCCCAGGATCGGAATGGTGTTGCGGCGCTCGACCACGCGATGGACGTGGCCCAGAGATTTCAGGAGTTGCGCGCGTTCGACGGTGACCTTCATTGCAATACCCGCCTGATCCTAAGATGGAAAAGCCGGGCGGCCCAGAAGGCGCGCCGCGGCGTTTGAGACCCGATAAGCCTGATCCGATCTGGATTTGATCAAACCCGCGGGGGGACCGCAAGGTGGCGCGGATGGTCCGCCAGCGCAAGAGAGGCGCAGGGCCGTTCCCCACGTTTTGCAAGGAAATCAATACTCCCGCGGCGGCCCTGCGAACGCCGGGATCCAGAACCCCTGGCGCTGATTTTCGCAAAAGCCGGCAGTCACAGCGCCCGAATGAGCGTAACCGCGCTCATCCTGGGGACCCGGCGTTCGCCGGGGCCACCAGTCCGAAACGACTATGCGTCGGAACAGAGAGGGCGCTCACTCCTGCAATTGGCGCTTCAGGGATTCGACCTCTTCGGAAAGCGCGGCGTCTTTTGTGACCAGGGCCTCGATCTTGCGAACGGCATGCAAAACCGTGGTGTGGTCGCGTCCTCCGAACCGGCGGCCGATTTCGGGCAGCGAGCGCAATGTAAGGGTCTTGGCCAGATACATCGCGACCTGGCGCGGACGAACCACGTTCGCCGTACGGCGCGAAGACAGGAGATCGGACCGGCTGACATTATACTGCCGGGCGACCACCCGCTGGATGTCCTCGATCTTGATACGCTTGGGCTCCTGCGGACGGATCAGGTCGCGCACCTCGCGCTCGGCCATTTCCAGCGTCACCGGCTGCGCGTTGAGCTTGCTGTGCGCCAGCAGGCGGTTGATAGCGCCCTCGAGGTCGCGGCCATTATGGGTGATGGTTCTGGCGAGATAGTCCAGCACCGGTTCCGGCACGTTGAAGCTCGCATGATGCGCGCGCGCGGCGGCGACCCGCGACTTCAGAATTCCGAGCCGCAATTCCTCGCCGAGCGATCCCATCTCGACCACCAGGCCGCCGGCGAGACGCGAGCGTACGCGGTCATCGAGGCTCTCGAGGTCGGAAGGCGGACGATCGGCCGCGATCACCACCTGGCGTCCGGCGTCGATCAGGGCGTTCAGGGTGTGGCAGAATTCGGCCTGGGTCGATTTGCCCTGCAGGAATTGCAGATCGTCGATCACAAGCACGTCGATGCCGCGCAACGCTTCCTTGAACGCCAGTGCAGTCTGGGTCTTCAGCGCCGCGACGAAGCCGTACATGAATTTCTCGGCGGTGAGGTAAAGAACCTTGCGCTCGCTCCCAGAATTGCCGGCCCATGTCACCGCCTGCAACAGATGGGTTTTGCCCAAGCCAACGCCAGCGTGGATGTACAGCGGATTGAACATCACGGCATCGCCGCGCCGTCCCTCCGCTACCTGACGCGCCGCGGCATGTGCCAGCGTGTTGGAGCGGCCGACGACGAAACTTCCGAAAGTCAGGCGCGGATCGAGCGGCGAGCCGCCGAGGGCGTCATGGCTGGCGGAGACCGGCGCGATCGCGGTCGCGCGCAGCTCGGGCGCCGGGCGGCCGTCGGACCGCTCGGTGCGGCGTTGATCGAGCGGGGCGGCTGCTTCCTTGACAGGCGCCGCGCATCGCATCGCCGTGCGCACAGTGAGGTCGATCCGGTGCACTTCCGGCATCTCGGCCTGCCAGCAGGTGAGAACGCGCTCGGCATAATGCGCCTGGATCCAGCTCTTGAGGAACCGCGTCGGAACCGAAAGGCGGACGCTCTCCTGCTCGACGCTTTCCAGATCCATCCGCGCAAACCAGCTTGTGTAAACGTCTTCGCCGACGGTCGAGCGCAGCCGACCTTTCACGCGCGACCAGCGATCCTGTTCCGTATTTGTCATGGCCTGAAAACTTTTCCGAAAGAGTGATGGTGAGCTTGCGAAATCGCCGCGCGGGTACTCCGAGCGGCGCGACCTCAAGCGAGGCTCCTTCTCCAGCCATAGACCAGCCGTCCGGCGAAACGCCGCTCAAGCAGGTCGATCAGGTTGGAAGAGAAGCGCCCGCGAGGTCAGCGCCTACTCGACTGTCTTTCCGGAGTTTGCCGTGGAGGCTTCGCGCCGGCGACGTCGAAGGCCCCTAAGTCGAAGGCCACGTCCAGGGCGAAGTTAAAGTCGTCCGATACGCCGTCGTTTGAAAATGGCACCTGCTTAAAAAGCGCACTGATTCCGTAAAGCATGCAACCTCCCCATCCCACCGTGAATACCCACGGCAAGTTGTCATCCCAACTATGGTCCAATTTCAGCCAGCCCCGTCCGAACAGCAATCGTTCAGCCGCTACGCCGCTGTATCACGCCCGTCTGTTTTTACCCGCCCGCGTACTTCGCTTCTGTGGCGTTGCCGATGGTCGGTGCGTATCTCTCTTGTTCGAAGTCAACGAGACAAGAATGCCTCGCCCGAGAAATTTCGACACAAAACCACACTCCCCATATTGCTATGAGGTTCAATCCGACAATCGCTTGGAAAGCGTCGCCAACGCGCACACCGCCGCCGATTTGCACGTCCGCCCCGTTTCTTAAACCGCGCTGGTCTCAAGAGCCGTAGGCGTCGCGAACGCTCTTAGAGATACATCATGCCATATTTCCCGCAACGAAAATGATTCGGTACGAGCGCCGCGAAAAACATCCTCGTCCCGGGGAAATCGCGCAGCGTAATTCGCCGAACGCGCCAAGGTTTTGAATCTGTGCGGAGATTCGAAACGTCGAAGCGTTGTCACATTTCTCGCACTTGCTCAAAATAAATTCACAAATCGTTTATGTTTGAGCGAGGCGGAGACGAATTTTCGAACAACCCTTCTCCACTATGCCGATAAGTGACTACGCAAGCGCGTTTTTTTATGCTCGTCGTAGCAGGGTAACTCCGCTGTGCGCTTGAATGCGCTCACATGGTCGCTGTTGCAATTTCAAAAACCGCACCGTCTCGATCGCCGGCATCAATTCGCGGTCGCCCACTTGAGCCCGCGTGTTTGCACGGAGCCCGTAGGAATACGGAGACGAAAGAATTTCGCGCGCTGCAACTGCACTGCCGGTACGGCCACGAAAAGAAAAAACCCGGCGCTGCCGGGCTTTTCTGACGAATAACTTTTTTGTTCAGTTCATTTCGCCAGCTTGGCGATCTGGTGCGTAAGCCGCGAGACCTTGCGGCTCGCACTGTTCCGGTGAATGATGCTGCGCTGCGCTGCCTGCATCAATTCCGGCTCTGCGCGCACCATTGCCTTCAGCGCTGCGTCGCGGTCGCCGCTCTTGATTGCCTCTTCGACAATGCGGACCGCGCCACGCATCTGGGTGCGACGCGACTTGTTGATGATGGTCCGGCGGGCAATCTTGCGCGTCGCCTTCTTGGCGGAAGTCGTATTGGCCATATTCTCAAATATCCTTCGGCGGTGGCCGATCGCTAATGGGTCGGGCTGGAGCGCGCCGGCCGTTCAAACGCGTGATCGACGCTATCGTGTTTTCGGGTGTCCCTGACAAGGCTAATCTCTGCAGGCAACGAGGCCCAGAAGACGGCGCCACTCAAAGAACAGCGGCGGCGGGATTGCGCCCGCCGCCAATTGCGCTCCTTATAGAGCGAGCGTTTTGCAGCGTCAACGCCTTCCGGGCTGCGCCGGAACCACGAAGCCTGGCCCAAATAGCTGATAAGGCGCTGATGAGGTTGAATTTCCCTTGTTGCCCCGGTAATGGCTGACAGCGTTTCCGGGCGTACAAAATGTAAGGTGACGCATGATCCGCGGTTTTTTCCGACTTGTGGGACTGTTGCTGCTGGCCGGTGGATTTGTCTTCATGGTCTATGACGGCGCGCGCTGGGTCGCCGACCAGACCCTGCGGTTCACCCGGTTCGAGCGATTTCTGGAACAATATCCATCAATCCAGCCTCCAGGCCCTCCGGACCTGGGTCGAGGGCAAGGCGCCATGGCTCTGGACCAGCGTGCTCAAGGTGATCCTGGACCAGCCGGCTTTTGCCGTTCTGGGCGTGCTGGGCATTCTGCTGATGCTGCTGTTTCGGCCGCGCAAACCCTTGATCGGCTATTCGCGGAACTGAGCGCCTCGTCGCGGGTTCTATGTCGGGTGCCTGACGTAACGGGGCTGCCGACGAGCTGCGTAAAGACGTATATTGTCTTCTCGGCACGTTTTGTTGCCGTGAGTTCGAACCGCATCCCGCCGGGGAGGTCAC
Source organism: uncultured Alphaproteobacteria bacterium (assembly GCA_963823115.1). Classification (GTDB taxonomy): domain Bacteria; phylum Pseudomonadota; class Alphaproteobacteria; order Rhizobiales; family Xanthobacteraceae; genus Bradyrhizobium. The sequence goes on from CAWGKJ010000007.1 coordinate 309,911, forward strand.
CGATGCTGTTCATGCGCAAGACCACAGCACTGCCGGAAGCGGCCGAGGCGCTGCCGGGCCGTGCACAGCCGATCCCCACTGCCAAGAGCCATTTCGTAAACGGTCACCAGTTGCAGCCGCCTTATCCGCGAGGTCTGGAGCAGGCGGTGTTCGGGCTCGGCTGCTTCTGGGGTGCGGAGCGCAAGTTTTGGGAACTTGGCGATGGCATCTTTACCACCGCGGTGGGATACGCCGGCGGTCATACCGCGAACCCGACCTATGAGGAGGTTTGTTCGGGCCGCACCGGCCATACCGAAGTGGTGCTGGTGGTGTTCGATCCGAACAAGATCTCGTATGACCAATTGCTGAAGACGTTCTGGGAAAGTCACAACCCGACGCAGGGCATGCGTCAGGGCAACGACGTCGGCACCCAGTATCGGTCCGCGATCTACACCTTCGGTGACGCGCAACGGAAAGCCGCCGATGCCTCCCGGGCGGCCTATCAAAAGGCGTTGGCGGCAAAGGGTCTCGGCTCCATCACCACGGAGATCGCGCCATCAGGTGCAATTCTATTTCGCCGAGGACTATCACCAGCAATATCTGGCCAAGAATCCGGCCGGCTATTGCGGACTTGGCGGCACCGGCGTGTCGTGTCCGATCGGCGCCGGCGTCAGCGCGTGATCGTTCGGCCATCCTGACGGTCTGGCGCGATGCGGAAAGCCGGCCTTTCGGCCTTCCGCATCCCACGCGAAAACCGTTTGTTAACCATAACCGGTGCAAGACAAGCTGTCTCGCGATGAGGGATGGCCAAGGTGCGGGTTGCGCGCGCGTTTCGATTGCCGATCATTGCCGCCATGACCGCGTTCGCTCTGTCGGGCTGCATGCAGACGGCCGGTCCGGCCGCGGTGGCGCAGCCGCAAAGCGATCTCGATTCGTTTGCTTACGGCCAGCCCAATAATCCGGCCCCGTCAGGCGTCGCCCCGTCATCTTACGCTGTAGATTCCGGTGGCGCCATCAGCGCGCTTCGCAACAGCTTTGCCGCGGCGCCGCGGCGCGCTTACGCCCCGGCTCGGTTGCCTATGCGCCGCGCCGAGCCGGTGCCATTGTGGCCTATCGGCTCGATGCCGGCGACAAGCTGCGGGTCGTGGTCTACGGCCAGGAAGGTCTCACCAATACCTACGCGATCGATGCCGTCGGCGCCATCACCATGCCGCTGATCGGTGCGGTGCCGGCGCGCGGTCGAACGCCGGCGGGCCTGGCTGCGGAGATATCCGGCAAACTGCGCAACGGCTACATCCGCGAGCCCTCGGTGGCGGTGGAGATCGAATCCTACCGGCCGTTCTTCATCCTGGGCGAAGTCGCGGCTCCCGGCCAATATCCCTACGTGCCCAATATGAGCGTCGAGAGCGCGGTGGCGATCGCCGGCGGCTTCTCGCCGCGCGCCCGGCGCGACCGCGTCACGCTGACCCACACCGACAGCTCGGGTTCGATGCGCGTGGTGGTGCCGCTCGGCACCGCAATCGGCCCCGGCGACACCGTTCTCGTCGGCGAACGCTGGTTCTAGATTTTTCCAGTCGTCATTCCGGGTTCGTGCGTAACGCACGCCCCGGAATGACTTCCGAACAACTATTTCTTCAAATGCTTGGCAAAGAAACTCATGCTGCGCGGCCAGGCGATGTCGGCGCTGGTCTTGTCGTAACTCGCCCGCTCGTCGCAGTGGAAGCCGTGCTGCGCGCCCGGATAGACGTGGATCTCGACGTCGGGCCGCTTGGCTCTGATGGTCTCGACATCGTGAGCGGAATGCCGGCGTCCTTCTCGCCGAAATGCAGTTGGGTCGGCACTTTCGGCTTGTCGTCGGCGAAGCGAACGATGGCGCCGCCGTAATAGCCGATCGCCGCCGAAAGCCCTGACAGTTTTGTCGCCGCCGCATAGGCGACGCTGCCGCCGAGGCAAAAGCCGATAATGCCGACCGGGCCGACATCCTTGACGGCATCGATGGCGGCCTGGGTGTCGCGCAGCATCGCCGCCCAATCGGGATTGGCGATGAACTTGCGCGCCACCGCGATCTCCTCCGGCGAATAGCCGCACTGGAAATTGGGCTCGATGCGGTCGAAGATCGAGGGCGCGATGGCGACATAGCCTTCGCCCGCCAGACGATCGCAGACCGCGCGAATGTGGTGATTGACGCCAAAGATTTCCTGGATCACCACCACGGCCGCCTTGGGCGCGACCTCGGGGTCGGCGCGATAGCCGCCCAATTGAAAATTGTCCGAAGCCGTCAGTTTGATGTCTTGTCCCACGGGTGCATCCATTTGCTTGAGAGTCGATCTTGCTGGAAAACGCCTGAGCGGAAGAAGTGCGCTGGCTCGCCGCCTGCTATTGCCACATCCAGTTCTGGCCCCAGTCGCCCTTCCAGCCGGCCAATCTGCCCTTGCGGAATTGCAGATAGAGCCGGTCGTTGTGATTGAACAGTCCGCTGCCGCCGTTGTTGCGGATTGCCAGATAGATTTCGTCGCCCGGACGGCCGCTGACGTAGCTGAGCGGTTCTCCCAGCGCCCGCGAGACATCTCCCACATCCATCCCGAACGCCAGCGGCGTATTGTTCGACAGCGTCGCGGTGAAGGGTTGGAGCGCGCGGACAGCCGTGGGCGCCATTTGTTGCGCGCTTGCGGGCTCAATATGCGCGGCGGAAGCGGCGATCAGCAATAGCGCGATGTACGTCAACTTGTTCATGACGAGACCAGCCTTTCCGCGGTCGCGCTGCGCGGCAGGCCATCGAGGAACGGCAGCACGGCGTCAATGAATGCCTGCGGCTGGTCGATGTTGACGGCGTGGCCGGCGGCCGGGATCACGACCTTTTTCGCGGCCGGAATTTTCGCCGCCATGTAATCGGAGGCGGCGAGGAACGGCGCGTCATCGGCGCCGACCACCACCAGCGACGGCACCTTGATGTCGGGCAGCGATTGGATCACGCGGGCATCGCGCTGGGTCAGCATGCCGCGTGCGGCGCGCGCCAGGCCCGAAGCGTCGCGATGGCTCACGGTCGAACGCTCGCGGCTGGCGGTTTTCAGAACCGCAAGGCCTTCGCGCTCGAAGCGGTCGCCGGTCTCATGCGCGCGCTTGTTCCAGGCGTCGCGGGCGTCGTCTTTCTTGAAGCCCGGTCCGGTATCGATGATCAGGAGCGCGCGCACGCGGTCCGGGATGCGCGCGATAGAATGCCAGCGACATGTAGCCCCCAAGCGAAAGCCCGCCGACGATGGCGCTGTCGGCGCCGACCTCGTCGAGCAGCGCCGCCATGTCCGCAACCGTCAAGGCTTCGCTATAGGCCGCGGGATCGTCGGGATAATCGGACTGGCCGTGGCCGCGCATGTCCCACAACACAAGCTTGTGATGTTTCGACAGCGCCTCGATCTGGCCCTGCCACATCGCCGATGTCGATGAATAGCCGTGGGTCAGCAACAGCGGAGGCCCGCTGCCATGGACCTCGTAATAGATTTCGACCCCGTCCCGGTTGATTTTTGGCATTGCGGCTTCCCGAAATAGTTTTGTCGCATCCCCATTCTAGCGCGATCCATTCTCCCGTGGGAACTGGCCGACGGGCCCGCGACTGACGCTTTGTTGCTCGTCGGCGCCAAATCCATCGGCAACTTTACGCCAGCGTTGCCGCCGCAACGCACAACGGCCATCTTGTCCGGATTGCGCGGAGCCGTGTTTTCAGGCGGCGCTCTGCGCCGGCCCGTTGGATCGTGATGACGGACAGGGCCGGCGGCGCCCGAATATTTATTCAAATTGCGCGGTCAACAATACCCAAGCGTTCACAATACCCCTTAATCCGAAGGGAATGCCTTATCGGGTAGTCTTCGGCTGTCGGAGACTTCAGCCAGTCAGTGGGACGCATGACAGCTCTAGCCAGCCAAACTTCGCCCAGGCGCCGGCTGCTGCTGGCATCGGATCGCAGCGATCAGAGCAGCGAATTGGCCAGCATCCTGCGGTCCGTGGGCGAGGTGGATACCATCTCGACATCGGAGATTCCCGATGCCCGCCGGCTCATTTCTCAGGCATCGTGGTCGATATCAATCTGCGATCGTCCGAAAGCGTGCAGCAGGTTCGCAACAAGCTGCGTGCGGAGGCTTACCGTTCGGTGCCGCGATTGTTCGTCCTCGCCGATGCCCTTCACCATGGGTCGATGCAGGCCTGGGCGTTGGGCGCAACCGATACGATCGCGCGGCCGTTCGATGCCGAGAGCATTCTGCAGCGCATCCGCTCCGCGTTTCCGGACACCGACAGGTTCGACGCCACCGCCAGCGGCAAGGCCTTGAACAGGGGCGTTGCCGCCGCGCAATCGGTGATGGTCAAGATATTCGAGAAGCTGCCGGCGGGAATTCCGCTGACATTCGCGACGTCGTCGAAGGCCGAAAGCAAGATTCTCAGGGCCATCAAGCAGACCTCGTTGCGCGAATGGCTGGAGACCGTCGGCCGCCATCACACCGACAGCTACCGTCACTGTCTCTTCGTCACCGGATTCGCGGTTGCGTTCGCGCAGCATCTTGGCATGCGCGAGGACGACCAGCGCCGTCTGGTGCGCGCCGCGCTTCTGCACGACGTCGGCAAGGCGTTCGTCCCCGTGGCCATCCTGGACAAGCCGGGAAGCTCACCGACGAGGAAATGAGGGTGATGCGCATGCATCCGCGTCTGGGCTATGACGCGCTCGCCGCCGAGGGCGGCTTTCCGCCGGAGATGCTGGATGTGGTCCTGCACCATCACGAATTGCTTGACGGCACCGGATATCCCAATGGCCTGCGGGGCGATCAGATCAGCGACATCGTGCGCCTGACGACGATCGTGGATATTCACGCGGCGCTGGTGGAGAAGCGCGCCTACCGGCAACCGTTTACCCACGCCAGGGCGTTTGCGATCCATGGAAGGGATGGGCGGCAAGCTCGACCCGCATTTGCTGCAGGCGTTCCGCCCGGTGGCGCTCGGAATGTATTGATTTGTCGTTTAATGCCGTTGCGTCGCAACGACAGAGCTAGTGGCCGGCGCCGGACGCGAGGCTGGCGAACGGCCCGCTCGCATAGACCACCTTGCCGCCGACCATCGTCAGCAGCGACCTGATCTTTCCGATTTCCTTCACCGGCGCCGTCAGATAATCGCCGGACAATACCGCGAGGTCAGCGAGCTTGCCGGGCTCGAGCGTGCCGCGCTTGTCGTCCTCATTGGCCATGAAAGCCGAATTGCGCGTGTACATTTCCAGCGCCTGACGGCGGCTCGGAGCTTCCGCATCGCCGCGCGTCTGTGTGCCGCCGATGGTGGTGCCGTCGAGATACCACTGCAGGGAAACGAATGGATTATAGGACGACACCCGATGTGCGTCGGTGCCGCCGGCGACCGCCAATCCGAGGCGCAACGCGGTGGCGATCGGCGGCAGCCCGCGGGCCTTTTCGACGCCCACTTCGTGCTGCAGTCGCTCGCCGCCAAAATACGGCCCGTCCTGAACGCCCCAGATCAGGCCCAGCGCCTTCATCCGCTTCAGACTGTCCTCGGACGCATTGTAGAGATGCAGCACGGTCCATCGGAGGTCGCGCACCGGATAATCCTTGTTGATGGCTTCGACGACCTCGAGCAGGTCATGGACCGTGCGGTCCGGATTCCAGTGCAGCTGGATGGTGTAACCTTTCGAGGCGGCCCAGCGCAGCAGTTCAAGAAGTTTCGCCTTGCCGTCGGGCGTGATGTCCCCGTCGGTCCAGTCGGCCCAAATCAGGATTTCGCCGGGACCATTGAAGTGCAGCATGTCGTCGCCGAACCCCTGCGGCAGGAGCTGTGTCAGGTTCTGCAGGTCGGCAAGTTCGCTGCCGGGCTTCGGCGCGCACAGATGATAGGCGACGCGCAGCGTAAGCTGCTTGTCGTGCCACAGCTTGAACACCGCCTGATAACTGACGGGATACATGCTGACCCCGCCACCATCGACGATGCCGGTAATCCCGAGACTGTTCATTTCGCGGAAGAATTTGCGGGAGCCGTCGACCTGTTGCTCCAGCGTCGGTTTCGGCAGGCGGTCGAAGATCTTGCCGAGCGTATTGCCGTTGCCGATTACCACGCCGGTCGGGCTGGTTGTCGCCGTCGCGTTCCAGCTTGCCGCCGGGGGTCACATCCGCATCTTCGCGAATGTTCAGCGCCTCCATCGCTTTCGGCGTCAGCAACAGCCAGTCGTAGAGATGCTGGATATAAACCGGATTGTCCGGCGCAGCTTCGGCTGACCTCGCGCGCGGTCGGCCGGCGCTTCTCGGCGAATTGCTCCTCGGTCCAGCCGCCGGCCACCACGATCCAGGAACCGGGCTTTTGGGTTTTGCCGGCCTGGCGGATTTTCTCCAGAGCTTCCTTCAGCGTCGGCACGCCGATCCAGTTGACCTCGGTGTCGAAGGTCAGCGCGGCGCGGATGCCGTGAATGTGGCCGTCGGTCAGTCCGGGAATCACGGTACGGCCGCCGAGATCGATCAGCTTCGCCTTGTCGCCCGCCAGCTTCCTCATCGCCGCCGTCGTGCCTGAGGCCAGCACCCGGCCATGGCTGATCGCGAGCGCCTCCTGAACCGTGAAATCCTTGTCGACGGTGAGGATCTTGCCGTTGAACAGGATGGCGTCGGCGGTTTGGGCCGAGGCGACGCTCAACGGCAGGGTGAGCGTACAGGCTTGCGAGAACGGCGAGCGCGCCGCTCAATCGCCTGGCCGACGTTGCGTTCACGGATTGCGACCCGATGCTCCAGCATTTCGTCGCTCCGTATTCTGTTGTGTTTCAAAGCCGTCACTGCGAGGAGCGCTTCTTAACCCAACATCTTCCGCAATTCCGCCTTCGCCACCTTCTCCAGCGTCGAGCGCGGCATCTCGTCGACGAAGCGGATTTCGCGCGGCACCTTGAAGTCGGCCAGCGCGTTGCGGCAGGCGGCCATGACGTTGTCGTGCAGGTCCTTGCGGTGCGCGTTCGACGCCGGCTTGCGGAATGATGAACACCACCGGCACCTCGTCCAGCATCGGATGCTTCTTGGCCACCACCGCGGCCTCGCGCACGCCCGGCACCACCGCGATCACCTGCTCGATCTCGGAGGCCGCGACGTTCTCGCCGCCGACCTTCAGCATGTCCTTGGCGCGGTCGCCGAACCGGATGAAGCCATCGTCCAGCAGCGTGACGCGGTCGCCGGTGATGAAATAGCCGTGCTCGTCGAAGCTTTCGCGGGTGGCTTTCTCGTTGTGCAGATATTCCCTGAACAGCGACAGCCCGGGAATGCCCTTGATCAGGAGATTGCCGGTGCCGCCGACCGGCGTCGGCGCGCCGTCGTCGTCGATGACGCGGATGCCGTATTCAGCCGCGGCGCGGCCGATCGACATCGGTGTATTCGGCTGGTCGACCTCGCCGACGATGCCGTGGGTGATGGTTTCGGTCATGCCCCACCAGCCGATGATCTTGATGCCGAAGACCGCGAACGGCGGCGGCTCGCAGACCGCCGTGCCCCATAGCCTGAATGTGTGCTGCTTCGGGATCTCGTGTTCCAGCAGCGCCTTCATGCAAAACGGGATGGTCGAGGTCCAGGTGCAGCCATGTTCGGCGGCGACATTCCAGAACCGGCTGGCGGAAAACCGCGGCTGGATCACGCAAGTCGCGCCCACCCACAGGCTCGCCAGCATCGAATAGGCCAGCGCGTTGGTGTGAAACAGCGGCAGATAGGTCTGATGCACGTCGCCTTCATGCAAATCCTCATGCGACGCATTGACCTTGGCGCCCCACAGCGCGTTGGCGTGGGTCCACAGCACCGCTTTCGGGCGCGACGTCGTGCCGGAAGTATATTGCACGCTGCATGGCGCAAGCGGATCGGTGGCGCGGCGGGGCCGGTCGGCGCTGTCGGCGAACAGCGCCTCGAAACTGTCGCTGCGTTGCGGGGCGGTACCCTGCGCGGGCGCAGCGCCGGCGTCATGCGAAATCACCGCGAGCCAGCGCGAGCCCCTTGCAATGCGCCGAGATCATTTCGGCATAGGCCGGCTGGGTAATCGCGGCCACCGCGCCGCAATGACCGGCGAAATACTCCATCTCCGCCGGTGCGGAGCGGGTGTTGGTGGTCACCGCGATGGCGCCGAGTTCGACGCAGGCGAACCAGGCCAGCATGGCCTCGACGCAATTGTCCAGATGGATCAGCACGAATTCGCCCGGCTTGACGCCGCGCGCCTTGAGCCCCGCGGCGAGCGCGCCGACGCGGTCGTGAAATTCGCCGTAACGCCAGGTCCGCGCCGGCGCATCGAACGGCGCCCAGATCAGGAACGGATGATCGCGGCGGGTCTCGGCGCGCATCCGCAACAGCCACGGCACGTCGAGCCCTGCGAATGGTCCCACCACACCCGGCGTGGCCAGCGAATTCGGCATTTGTCCTCCCGTGCAGCCTTGCCGGCTGCTTTTGGCGTTGTTCTTGTTGGGGGCATTTCTGCCACCGGACGGCGCTGCGGGCAAATCCGCGATTGCAGGAATGATCGTCACTTCCATCATCAGCACGATGGTGAAGGGGCTACCCCTCTCCCTCATACGACGAAATCTCGATCAAGCTGCCATCGGGATCCCGGCAATAGACCGACCGCAGCACGCCGCGCGCGCCCTGCTTTGCCACCGGACCTTCCTCGATCGCCACGCCGCACGCCCCAAGATGCGCGACCACCTGGTCCGGCGTGCTCGAGGTGAGAAAGCACAGATCCTCGCTGCCTGCGGTTTCATGGTCCGCGGTGAACCAATCGACCTTGTCGGCGTCGCGCGGCCGGACATTGATCTTCTGGTTGCCGAAGACCAGCGACGTCCGGGGTCGCTTGCCCTGGCCCGGATCGAACACCTTGATCTCCATGCCGAGGATTTCTTGATACCACGCGGCCGAGCGGGCCACGTCCGAGACGTTGATGACGAGATGGTCGATCGCATGGACTTTGACGGGCATGAATTTATCCTTTGGTCGCGGGTCGACGCGCGCAGGCGCTACTGGCTGCTTTGCGCTTTGTTTGTTACAACGGGCATCGATCGTCAATTCAATAGACAGGAACCGGACTTCAGATCCGGACCAGGGAGAAACGGCATGGCATCACGTCGCATCGCGATTTGTCTGATCGCAATGGGCATTTCGGCAATCGCCTCGATCGGCAGCTCTTCGGCGCTGGATTATCCGACGCGGCCGGTTCGCTTCGTGGTCGGATTTCCGCCGGGCGGCGCGACCGACATTATCGCGCGGCTGGTCGGCCAACGGCTGTCGGAGAACCTTGGCCAGCAATTCGTGGTCGAGAACAAGCCCGGCGCCGGCAACAATATCGGCACCGAGGCCGTGGTCAATGCAGAGCCGGATGGCTACACGATATTGCTGGTCAATCCTGCCAACGCCATCAACGCGTCGCTCTATGCCAAACTGAATTTCGATTTCATTCGCGACATCGCGCCGGTCGCTGGCCTCGCCCGAGTGCCGAACGTGATGGTCGTTCCGCCGGATTTCCCGGCGAAGACCGTGGCGGAATTCATTGCCTATGCAAAGGCCAATCCCGGCAAGGTCAACATGGCGTCGTCCGGAAACGGCACCTCGATCCATCTTTCCGGCGAATTGTTCAAGGCGATGACCGGCGTCGACATGCAGCATGCGCCCTATCGCGGCTCGGCGCCTGCGATTACCGATCTTTTGAGCGGCCGGGTGCAGGTGATGTTCGACAACATGCCGTCGTGCATTTCGCATGTCAGGTCTGGCGGGCTGCGGGCGTTGGCGGTGACGACGGCGACGCGCGCCCCCGAACTCCCGGACGTGCCGACCGTCGGCGAGACCGCGAAGGACTATGAGGCCAGCGCATGGTTTGGCATCGGCGTGCCGAAGAAAACGCCGAAGGAAATCATCGACAAGCTCAATAGCGAAATCAACGCGGTTCTCGCGGAGCCCGCGATGAAGGCGCGCATCGCCGAAATGGGCGGCGTGTCGATGGCAGGCTCGCCCGCGGATTTCGGCAAGGTGGTCGTGGCCGAAACCGAAAAATGGGCGAAGGTTGTCAAGTTCGCCGGGGCTCGGGTGGAATAAGATACTGCCGGGCGGCACTACCAGAATGACTGGAATGGTTGAAGACCGAGCCAAGCGGGCCAACCGGGGTTCGCGTTTATGTGAATAAGCAACTCTTGACCTGTCGCCTGTTGCCCCTGATGGCGCGATCTCTGGCGACCTTGATTTCTTGGCGCACCCGACACAATTCGAACGTGTGACCTTTGCCTTCGGAGGGCAACGGTAGGATGCTTTACCCTTGCTTACCCGAAATCTCTTGGAATTACTAGCCGCGATAAATGGGCTGGAAATGGCCTATTTTGAGGGCAGCGGACATTTCCCAGCATTTCCCCGAATTTCCAGCTCCTGCTTACCCGATGCTTACCCGAGGGAAGTGGCCAAAGCTGACCAAAAGGACCGTCGATGCTGCGAAGGCCGCCAGGGCGATCTGTTCGTTTGGGATGATGATCTTCCGGGCTTTGGGCTTCGCGTCAAGAACAGCGGCGCCAAGTCCTTCATGTGCAGTACCGGAACGCTAATGCTCGTAGCCGGCGGCTTACGGTGGGCCGATACGGCGTCCTGACCACGGAAGAGGCCCGGATCGCCGCCAAGATCGCATTGGCCGAGGTCGTGAAGGGTGCCGATCCCGCAGAGAACAGGAAATTCGCACGCGGCGCGATGACAATCGAAACGCTTTGCCGTGAGTACCTGGTGAAGGCGGAAGGGGGACAATAGTCCTGACCCGCCGCGGTGAGCCCAAAAGCGCGACAACTCTTTACACAGACAAAGGGCGGATCGGCCGCCACATAATTCCTCTGATCGGCAAACGGACGGTCAAGGATCTAACGTCCGTCGATGCCGGGAAATTCCAGCGGGACGTCATTACCGGAAAGTCCGCTGCAGACGTGAAGACAAAGTAGCGAGGAAGGGCGATCGTGACCGGTCGGGAAAGGGACGGCTTCCCGGAC
>CAWGKJ010000008.1:0-105055 GCA_963823115.1 uncultured Alphaproteobacteria bacterium
TTGGCAATCACGCAGTTCTCCATCGCGACGTGCAATTCGATGGTATGGCCGCCAACATGCGGGGTCAGCACGACGTTCGGAAAGGCCGTCAGCGCGTCCGGCGCGTGTGGCTCTTTCTCGTACACGTCGAGGCCGGCGCCGGCAATCGACCCGTCCGCGAGCGCGGCCACCAGCGCCTGCTGGTCGATGACGGAGCCGCGCGAGATGTTGATCACGTAGCCGTCCTTGCCGAGCTTCCGCAGGATATCGGCACCGACAACGTGACGGGTGTCCGCGCCGGCGCGAACCGCGACCATCAGCACGCTGCACCATTCCGCCAGTGCCTCCAGGCTCGGCAGATATTGATAGGGCACATCGCGCCGGCTGCGGCTGAAATAGGCGACTTCGGTTTCGAAGGCGCCGACGCGGGCCGCAATCTTGCGGCCGATCTCGCCCATGCCGTAGACACCGACGCGGCGGCCCGGATTACCTGCTTGCGGCCGCATCAGCGGCGAGGGTTTTGCGGCGGCCCAGCTTCCGCTTCGGACGTAATTATCGGCCGGCAGCAGGCGGCGCGTCACCGCCAGCATCAGCGTGACAGCCAGATCGGCAACCGCGGTCGCATTCGCCGCCGGACTGTGGCCGACGCCAATTCCGCGTTGCACCGCGGCGGCAAGATCGACGCCGTCATAACCTGTGCCGTAACAAACGATCGCGCCGAGCTTCGGCAGTGTATCCATCATGGCCCCGCCCAGCGGCGTGCCGCCTGCCGTGACCAACGCGCGGATTCCCGCAAGCTGTCCCGCCGTGAAGATTTCACCCGGAGTTTTCCCGCCGGTATCCATCAGCTCAAACCGCTCTCCGATGCGCACCAACATCGCCTTGGGAAAGCGCGAATAGACCAGGACTTTGTTGGGCATCGGCCGAATTCCCGAGATCAAAGACGAAGGACGGAACAGGTTTCCCCGTCCCGCCCTTGAACTCACTCTACTGCGCGACCGAGGTCAGTCGTGAAGGCTGCCGGGCTCGACCTTCACGCCCGGTCCCATGGTGGAGGAAACCGCCACGCGCTGGATGTAGGTGCCCTTGGCACCGGTTGGCTTGGCCTTGGCCACCGCATCGGCGAGCGCCTTGACGTTCTGCACCAGCTTCTCTTCCGAGAACGACGCCTTGCCGACGCCGGCCTGCACGATGCCGGCCTTCTCGACGCGGAACTCGACCGAACCGCCCTTGGCGCCCTTTACCGCGGTGACGACGTCCATGGTCACGGTGCCGATCTTGGGGTTCGGCATCATGCCGCGCGGACCGAGCACCTTACCCAACCGGCCGACCAGCGGCATCATGTCGGGGGTGGCGATGCAGCGGTCGAAATCGATCTGGCCGCCCTGCACTTTCTCGACCAGGTCCTCTGCGCCGACAACGTCAGCTCCCGCTGCTTTGGCTTCTTCCGCCTTGGCGCCACGCGCAAACACGCCGACGCGCAGCATGCGGCCGGTGCCGTTCGGCAGCGTCACCACGCCGCGCACCATCTGGTCGGCGTGCCGCGGATCGACGCCGAGATTGATCGCGATCTCGACGGTTTCGTCGAACTTCGACTTGGCGCGCTCCTTGACCATCTTGATGGCTTCCGCGAGCGGATAAAGTTTTTCGCGATCGACGCCCTCGCGGGCCTTCTTCAAACGTTTTCCGATTGCCATGACCCGTTACCCCGCAACTTCAAGACCCATCGAACGGGCGGAGCCCTCGACCATCTTCATGGCCAACTCGATGGTGTCGCAATTCAAGTCTTTCATCTTCTTCTCGGCGATCTCGCGCACCTGCGCCTTGGTCACCGCGCCGGCCTTGTCGCGGCCCGGGGCTTTCGACCCGGACTGGATCTTGGCGGCCTGCTTGAGAAAGAAAGACATCGGGGGTGTCTTCATCTCGAAGGTAAACGAACGATCGGCGTAGATCGTGATCACCACCGGGATAGGGGTATTCTTTTCTTCCTTCTGCGTCTGCGCATTGAACGCCTTGCAGAATTCCATGATGTTGAGGCCGCGCTGACCAAGCGCGGGTCCGATCGGGGGCGAAGGGTTCGCCGCACCGGCCGGCACCTGCAATTTCAGGTATCCGGTCACTTTCTTTGCCATATGTCACTCCTGTTATGCCGACCGAAATCGGCTGTTTCAGGTTCCGTGGTTCGGATCGGAACGGTTGGCGACCGCCCCTCACCTCCCACGGCCTCTTACGCGAAGACGCGCTTCGCGCTTTCGTCACGCGAAGACGGCTTCGCGCTTTTCCCGATCAGACCTTCTCGACCTGACCGAATTCCAGTTCGACCGGTGTTGCGCGCCCGAAGATCGACACCGCGACCTTCACGCGCGAGCGCGCCTCGTCGATTTCCTCAACCACGCCGGAGAACGACGCGAACGGGCCGTCGGCCACGCGCACATTCTCGCCGATCTCGAACGACACCGACGCCTTCGGGCGTTCCACGCCTTCCTGCACCTGGTGAATGATCCGCATGGCTTCGGCTTCCGAGATCGGCATCGGCTTGTTTTCCGCGCCGAGGAAGCCCGTGACTTTCGGGGTATTCTTGATCAGATGAAAGGCTTCGTCGGTCAGCTTCATCTTGACCAGGACATAGCCCGGAAAAAACTTGCGCTCGGCGTCGACCTTGCGTCCGCGCCGCACTTCGGTGACCTTTTCGGTCGGCACCAGCACCTGCTCGAACAATTCTTCAAGCCCGCGCTGCTTCGCCTGCTCGCGGATCAATTCCGCGACCTTCTTTTCGAAGTTCGAATAGGCGTGGACGATATACCAGCGCTTGTCCATCGTTTGAATTCCGGCGCTTGCCATCAGTGAATGCCGAGCAAAAAGGTGACGAGAGTACGGATGAGCTGATCCGAGGCGAAAAAGAAGATCGAAGCCAGCGCCACCATCACGAACACCATGATGGTGGTGATCGTCGTTTCGCGGCGGGTCGGCCAGGTGACCTTGGCGGTCTCCGAACGAACTTCCTGCAGGAATTTGAACGGGCTGAAGGCCATCGTTGACTTGATCCGCGTTGTAGGACGATTTACGTTTTCCGGAATCCGAACAGCCCTCTAGCGCCCAGCCCTCTTCCGAAGGATGAGCCGGCCAGCGGGCTCGATTGTTTCCGGGGAATTCAAAGCCGCGCCGGATATCCGTCAAAGCGGGCCGGCAGCAGGTGGCGGGTATTTACTGCGGGCGGGGCCAAAGGTCAAGGCAGCGGAAACCAGGGGCCAGCGGAGCTCCGGACGGAGCCGGTATCGGATCGCTCAAAATCAAGGGCTTGGGCTGGCAGGAGTGGCAGGGCTCGAACCTGCGACCCCCGGTTTTGGAGACCGGTGCTCTACCAATTGAGCTACACTCCTGTACGGACCCTGCGTCGCCGCCGATCCGCGCCGTTTCAAGCATAGGCAGCGCCCCGATTGCAAGGGCGAAGGGAGAGACCATGACCCGCGCGACCGGCGCCCGGGCGGCGAACGACCAGCCGGAGTTCAGCTGATCGTCGCGCCACCGTCGATGACGATGGTCTGCCCGGTCAGGAAAGTTCCGGCTGCCGACGCCAGAAACACCGCGGCGCCGGCGATTTCGTCGGGTTCGCCGATACGCAGCAGGGGCGAGCGCGCGGTCGCCGCCTTCAGCGTCTCCGGATTGTCCCACAGCGCCTTGGCAAAATCGGTCTTGATCAGGCCCGGCGCGATGCAGTTCACGCGGATATTGTGACTGCCATATTCGCAGGCGAGGTTCCGCGCAAGCTGCATGTCCGCGGCTTTCGAGATCGCATAGGCGCCGAGCACGGTCGAGCCCTTCAGCCCGCCGATCGAGGAGATGATGGTGATCGAGCCCTGCTTGCGCGCGATCATCTGCGGCACCACCAGCGAAATCAGCCAGTGGTTGGCGACGATGTTGTTGTCGAGGATCTTGCGGAACTGGTCGTCGGAAATTCCCGCCTGCGGCCCGTAATAGGGATTCGACGCGGCATTGCAGACCAGCGTGTCGATCTTGCCGAACACGCGGTTGGTCTCCTCGATCAGATGCTTGAGATCGTCCTTGGTCGAGATATTCGCGGCCACCGAGAGCGCGACCTGCTTGCCGGCCTTGTCGTTGATGGCCTTCGCCACCTCGTCGCAGACCTGCTGCTTGCGTGAGGAGATCACCACCTTGGCACCATGCTCGGCCATCCGCTCGGCGATGGCGCGGCCGATGCCGCGCGAGGAGCCGGTGATGACGGCGACTTTTCCCGACATATCGAACAAAGTCATGCGTTTCTCCCACATTGGCCCGGCGGCGGATGCGCCGGTTTTCGTTTCAATTCAGCTAAGCAGCGTTCGCACCGTCAGACAACAGAATGAAGGCCTCACTTCAGGCCAGTTTGCTGGCGGTCGCGATTTCCGGTCCGGCCGGTTGATGCATGGCGTTGTGCGAGGCGTCCGCGATCCATGGCTGCTGGTTGACCATCGGCACCCGCCAGCCGCTATGGCCTGAGCTTGCGAGATGATCGAGCCGCGTCACCGAGCAATTGTCGATCGTGAAGGCGAGGCCTTTCTCGGGTTGATCGCCCAGCGCAAGGCCGATCGCCGCCTTGATCGTTCCGCCATGCGCGACGGCGATCACGTCCTTGCCGGCCTGTTCGGCGCTGATCCGCTCGATCGCATCGCTGACACGGTTGTAGAGATCCAGGAAACTCTCCCCGCCGGGCGCCGGCTCCTCGATCGGCGCAAACCAGTAGCTGCCGACTTCGATCGGCCGGCTGGCGAAGAACGCCGCGCGGTTCAACCCCTGCCACTCGCCGAGATGCTGTTCGGCGAACGCCGCCTCGTGCTGCATCTCCGTCGGTTTCGGGAATCCCGCCGACCAGATCGCAGCGGCGGTCTGATGGGTTCGCTTCAGCTTGCTCGC
The DNA here is from genome assembly GCA_963823115.1 of uncultured Alphaproteobacteria bacterium. Lineage (GTDB taxonomy): Bacteria > Pseudomonadota > Alphaproteobacteria > Rhizobiales > Xanthobacteraceae > Bradyrhizobium. The sequence continues at coordinate 4,891 of CAWGKJ010000008.1, forward strand.
AAACCAGACCGCGTTGCGCGGCAGGATTTTCCCGACCGCCTCGAAAACCACGCGGTCACTGGTATCGCAGCCGAGGTCCTTCTGTCCGTAGATGCAGCCATTGTCCTCGCGGACCGGCGCGTGCCGCACCCACCACCACCGCGTCGCGACCACGCCGGATGGAACGGCGTGCTGCGGAACGAATGGCTTGTCTTGATTGGACATCACAACGACCCTTCAATACTGTTCTCGTGTCCTACGTCAGAGCACACATCGCCTCAAGTGACTTGAGCGTTAAGCATGGGACTTGGGCGTTTGAAATCTTGTTTGAAATTCCGCAAGGCGGCAAGCGTACCTGTTCTTTGACGTTTTCTTGACGCGAGCTGGTAGCCACTTCGCTGGAAAACGCTATGGATAATCACAAAACCGCAAGGGAGAAACTCATGGGCCGTCTCGAAGGCAAATCCGTCATCATCACCGGCGCCGGCAGCGGCATCGGACGCGCGGCGTCGCTGCTGTTCACCAAAGAAGGCGCCAGGCTGATCGCCGTCGACCGCACCGAGGGCGTCAAGGATACGGTGGCGCAGGTGCGCAAGGCCGGCGGCACGGCCGAGGCCGTGATGGCCGATGCCGGCTCGGAAAAGGACGTCATCGCCTTCATCGACAGGGCGGTCTCCACCTACGGGCGGCTGGACGCGATCTGGGCCAACGCCGGCATCAGCGGCGGGCTGGTGCCGCTGGCCGAACAGACCGTGGAACACTGGCAGGAGATCCTGCGCATCAACCTGATCGGACCGTTCCTCGCGATCAAGCATTCCATGCCGCACATGATCAAGCAGAAATCCGGTGCGATCGTCTGCACGGCATCTGTCGCGGGCCTCAAGGCCGGCGCCAGCGGTCACCCCTACGCGGCGAGCAAGGCGGGCGTTATCAGCCTTGTCCAAACCACCGCCTATTCGCTGGCCGGCACTGGCGTTCGGATCAACGCGGTGTGTCCCGGACTGATCGAAACCGGTATGACCAAACCGATCTTCGACAACGCCAGGGAGCGCGGCACCGACGGCAAGATCGGCCAGCTCAATCCCTTGAAGCGCGCCGGCCAGCCGCACGAGCTGGCGGCGATGGGATTGTTCCTTGCCAGCGATGAAGCGTCCTACGTCAACGGACAGGCGATCCCGGTCGACGGCGGCCTCACCGCCTCGATGCCGTATGCGGGGAAGCCGATTTAGCGGGTTGAGGACTGCGCTACGCTTCATCAACTTGTCGTCCCGGCGAACGTTTCGCTTGGCCGGGACGACAAGAGTTGGCTAGCGAAATCCATCAACCCGTCGTCCCCGCGCACGCGGGGACCCATATGTGGACGGCCCCCGTGCCGCAAGAGTTTTTCGAGGTCTGATCGGATCGCTTGCATCCATATGTCCGGCCTGTTGATGCGGTTGGTGACCGCTGGCCAAGATGGTTCTCCGCGACGCGAGTTCCAAACACGCCAGCGACCTTTACGGGCCAATGGATCCCACGGAGTGTCTCGCACCTCGGATCGATCGATCCTACCATCTGTTCCTCTTGCAGCTCCGGCACCGGTCGAGGTGGCGATCCCGAAGGCGCCGCCCGACCGATCTCTGTTAGGCGGCGTGCGCCGATGCGATCGGCTTGCCGCCTGCATGATAGCTCTCGCCCGTCACCAACAGCTTCCAGGCGATGCGGGCAATCTTGTTGGCGAGCGCTATCGCGGCGAGCTTGCGCGACGACTTGCGCGCCAACAGCGCAAGGAGCCAGGGCGACGGACGGCCGCGGCCATTCTTCGCCTGCTGGATCACGCGGTGGCTCCCGCCACCAGCACGCTGCGCAACATCTCATCTCCGGCGCGAGGGATCGTGCCGAGCCGGGTCTTGCCGGCGGTGGAATGGTCTTTCGGTGTCAGCCCGATCCAGGCCGCGAAGTGCCGGCCGGACGGGAACAGGCGAGGATCTGGCGCCTTCATGACCAGCGCCGTGGCGACGATCGGCCCGATCCCCGGAATCTGTGCAAGACGCCGGCTGTCGGCATTGGCGCGGTGCCAGGCCATCAGCCGGGCTTCGACCTTCTTCAATTCGGCCTGCAATTGCACATACTCCGCCCCGTAAATCGCAAACAGCTCGCGCGCCAGCTCCGGCAAGGCCTCATCCGCTGCAATCTCCGCCAGCAACGGCTCGATCTTGTCGAGCCCCCTGGCCGCGGTCACGCCGAACTCCGCCGCGTAGCCTCGGATCGCATTGCTCAGCTGCGTTCGCCGGGCAACCAGCCGCTCGCGCATGCCCGCCAGCATCAGGGCGGCCTGCTGCTCTTCGGTTTTCACCGGTACGAATTGCATCGTCGGGCGGCTCATCGCCTCGCACAGTCCCTCGGCGTCCCGCCCGTCGTTCTTGTTACGCTTGATGTAGGGCTTCACATGTTGCGGCGCGATCAGCTTCACCGTGTGGCCGAGCTGTCCCAACTCCCGAGCCCAGTAGTGCGAAGCTCCGCAAGCCTCCATCCCGATCACGGTCGGCGGCAGCTTGGCAAAAAATGCCACCATTTCCTTGCGCCGCAGCCGCCGGCGCAACACCGGTTGCTCGGCGGCATCAACCCCGTGCAGCTGAAAAATATGCTTCGACGTATCCATTCCAATGCGGCTAATCTGGTTCACGGACGGCTCCCTTGTCTGAGATTTGCAACAACCTCATTCTGGCACACTCGATGCCGTAGGGGGCCGTCCACACCATCACGCCGTGTGAAAGAGGCTGCTCGACGACTTTCGCGCAACAACTAATGCCTGTGGTTATGGGTCCCCGCGTTCGCGGGGACGACACATCGTGTGGACCGCGGTCGTAAGTCGAGACGAATTCGAATTTCAAACAGCATCGTCGTTGGCAGACACAGCCCCGCTTTCTCGCGACGCGATGCGCCCGAGTTGTTGCATCCACCGCCCTCGAACAAGAGGGCACAGGGAAGGCCGGGTGCCCAGCTCGCACCCGCGGCCCGTGTGCATTGGTAGAAAGCACACGGTAGTCACCACAGGTGGTGCCGGATCAACCGGCCTTCCCTGCGCAATGGTTTTAACGGCTTACTCCGCGCTCTCCCCGGTGACCGGGCTCTTTTGCCACCGTCATCCCCGAGAAGCTTGCTTCTCAAGAACTTGACGCCAGCGTCGGGGCGTCAGGACCACACGGCTTCGCCGTCCGCAACCCGTCTACGCCAAAGGCTTCGCCGGGCTTGGTACCCGTCCGCCGAAGCTTTAGCGAAGGCGGAAAAACGCCGCTCGTCCGCGCAAAGGATTGCGCCCGGCGATTTGCGTCCATCGCATCCCGCGCCCAACGTCCGTGACGATCGCGATACGCCCCTCTTGTGGGCACGGGATGGCGGGAGTTCTAGAAGTGATTTGGGTCTGGCGAAAACAAAAATGTTTTTTTCAAAAGGGGCTGGACAGGCACATCGCCAGAAAGCCCGTCGGGCAAATCACCGCTTCACATTATTTTCTCAATGTCGCAAATTTCTGCTTTGGGTGAAAAATCCGACCTCAAGCGACGAAGGTTCGATGTCGGCCTTTCCCCGATCAATAGACATCGTCAGACCATCCCGGTTGGTCTGGTTCGAGCACATTATCAGTCTTGGTTGAAAGTGGTTGCCGGCACAAGGGCGCAAGGCTAGCCTTGATCAACATTTGGCTACTTGGGAATCCCGATCATGCCCGTCACTGTCGACTACTACATGACAATCAACTCACCGTGGACTTACCTCGGCGGCGCGCTGTTTGCCGAGATCGCCAATCGAAATGGCGCAACCGTCAACATCAAGCCCAGCAAATTTGGACCGATATTGGAGCAGACAGGCGGGCTGCCGCTGCCCAAGCGCTCGCCGCAGCGGCGCGCCTACAGAATGATGGAGTTGAAACGCTGGCGCGAGGTCCGGGGCATTCCGCTAACGCTTGAGCCCCGGTACTTCCCCTGCGACGAAGTCGCGGCGACGCGCCTCGTGATATCGGCCAAGCTCAAGGGCAAGGATGCCCCCAAGCTGTCGCTGGAGCTGGGGCGCGCGCTTTGGGAACGGGAGGAGTCGTTCGCTGATCCGGCAACGATCTCATCAGCCGCCCAGCGTGCCGGTCTCGACGCCGCGGACCTGCGTGCGAACGGCCCTCCGGACGCCGAACTCGACAACCTGCATGAGCAGTTTACGAAGGAGGCACTCACGGCGGGCGTCTTCGGCGCGCCGAGCTTCGTGCTGCCCTCCGGTGAGATCTTCTGGGGCCAGGACCGGCTGGAAATGCTGGAGCGCAGCTTGATGAAGCTGGCTTAGGGCGTGAACCCATAAATTCACATTGGACGGCGGACGTCCGCTTACCTGCGCATCAAATTTGCTCCAACCCCAACTGACATGCTCAGGGTCGGTCGGCGTGTCTCAAACGTGCCAATAGATGGGGTAATCGGCCGGCCAGCTGGATAGCTGAAGATTTTGGGTGCTGCGCTTCAGGCTGATGGTCAAACGAGGTCCGTGGTGACGGCCTCAAGCATCAGAAGGAGAAGCGCAGCATGGACCATTTTGGTGGATTGGACGTATCGGTCAAGGAGACCAGTATCTGTATTGTGGATGACATGGGCAGGATTACCAAGGAAGTGAAGGTAGCGAGCGAGCCTCAAGCCCTGCTGAAGATTTTGGGAAACCCGGCCTACCGCTTCAAGCGAATTGGACTGGAAGCCGGACCGCTGTCGCAATGGCTGTTCAGTGCTCTGGCCGAAGCAGGGCTACCAGTGGTCTGCGTCGAGACGCGGCACATGCGAGCAGTGTTGAAGGCGCAGATCAACAAGACGGACCGCAACGATGCACGCGGCATCGCCCAGATGATGCGGGTGGGACTGTACCGCCCGGTGCATGTAAAAACGCTCCGCAGCCAAAAACTGCGGATGCTGCTGACCCATCGCAAGCTATTGCAGTCCAAGGCGATCGCCATCGATAATGACTTGCGCAGTACTTTACGCAACTTCGGTCTCAAGGTCGGTATGGTTGGGACAGTGAGGTTTGAGGCACGCATCAGGGAGCTAGTCGGAGACTTGCCCGACCTGGCCGCGCTGATCGAACCGCTGCTCATTGTTCGACGGACGCTTCGCGAACAGGTAGTCATCCTGCACCGCCGCTTGCTGGCCATCGTGAGAGACGATGAGGTTTGCCGGCGTTTGATGACGATCCCGGGTGTTGGTCCCGTTGTGTCGCTGACCTATCGCGCCACCGTCGATGTACCTGCTCGGTTCCGAAAATCCAAGTCAGTCGGGGCGGTGTTTGGGTTGACGTGCGCCAAGTATCAATCGGGCGAGGTCGATTGGAGCGGCGAAATATCGCGCTGCGGCGATGAGATGATGCGGACGATGCTCTACGAAGCAGCTCAGAGCATGATGCGTTCAAAAAAATGGAGCTGGCTCAAGGCGTGGGCCATGCAGATCGCCAAGCGCCGCGGGATGAAAAAGGCGATCGTAGCCTTGGCTCGCCGGCTAGAGCGGTTTCCGCCTGATATGGGTCACTACGTGTATCCGGCATGTCGAAAGTAGTTCGCGCACTGCTCGGGTGCAAATGTCTTGATGAGCTTGCCGATCAGCTTCATCAGCGTTGTCACGGTGCGAGCGGCGCCCTTGCGCAGCGCCGTCTTCAGCTTCGAGAATGCCATTTCGATCGGATTGAGGTCCGGCGAGTAGGCCGGCAAATAGCGCACCTTGGCGCCGACCGCTTCGACCGCCTGGCGAACGCCGTCGATCTTGTGGGTGCGCAGGTTATCCATGAAGACGATATCGCCTTTGCGCAGCGTCGGCGCGAGGATCTGCTCGACATAAGCGAGGAACGATGGCCCATCCATCGCGCCGTCAATGACATAAGGCGCGGTCAGGCCATTGATGCGCAGCGCGGCAACGAGCGTCAGCGTCTTCCAGTGGCCGTGCGGCACGCTCGCAACGAGACGCTCGCCACGCGGTGAGCGGCCGCGATGCCGGACCATCTTGGTCGTAACCGCCGTCTCGTCGATGAAGACGAGGCGCGGCGCATCAAGCTTGGATTGCTCGACCTTCAGCGCGGCACGCGCCGCAGCGACATCAGGACGATCCTGTTCGGCGGCGTGCAGAGTTTTTTTTGAACGTGATGTCGTGGCGTTCGTAGAAGCGCCAGACCGAGGTCGTACCGGTTTTCAGCCGCTTCTCGGACTTGAGCCGCGCGCGAATCTCTTCGAGCGTCAAGTCCGGCTCCGCTGCGACCAGATCAAGCAGCCATTGGCGATGCGCCTCGAGCGGCGAGCGACTGTGGCCCGTGCCGGGCAATGCCGCTACGCTGCCCGTTGTCGCCCAGCGCTCAATCCAGCGGATTGCGGTCGAGGCGCCGAGACCGAGCACCCGCGCCGCTTCCCGTCTGCTCTCGCCGTCTTCGACAAGCGCGACCGCCCGCGCCCTGAGGTCCTTCGAGTATCCCTTCGCCATCGCGCGACCTCGCCGTTGCTGTCAAAGCAACTCGAATCTGATTTGCGCGCCTCTGGGAACCCCCTTATTGTTCCGATTCACATCAACCGAAAACCGCTCTAGCCGTCATCATGCACCGCATCTGGGTTGACGGCACCGAGTTCCAGTGGACCCGGGAGCAAGCCACGGCGGCATGAAAGCCGTTCAAGATCAAACCCGATAGGAGAAAACTAGAGTTCCACCCAGCAGTGGAAAGATGTCCCTCGCGGGACGATGGATGAGGTGAGTTCGTTCGGTCGCTTGGACCCACCGTCACTCGACGGTAAGGCCGCCCTATAGATTGTTCCGCCTCGTCCTCGGATCCCATGATGGAAGGGCCCTGGTGCCGATTCCGAAGAGAAGCGCGAGCCCGTGAGAGACATCGACACTGCCGTCGTGGATAGCCTGAAAGTGCTTGACCCCAACCGGCCGATTAGAGAAGCGACCGAAGTGCAGCGCGGCAAAAAGCGTCCCTATTCGATCACTCGGTCTGCGCGCGCCAGAATCGTCTGCGGGACCTTTATCCTAATTGCCTTCGCGGTCTGCAGGTTGATGGCCAGCAAAAACTTTGTCGGCAATTCGATCGGCAAGTCGGCGGGCCTAGCGCCCTTTAGAATCTTATCCACGAAGTATGCACAGCGGCGGTACAACGCTTCCGGGTCCGCCGTGTAGGAAGCCAATCCCCCGAGCTCGACGAGTGCCTGAACACCGATTGCCGGGATGCGATACAGCAATGCCAGATCGGCAATGCCTCTTTGGGTGATGCTGGGCTGAACGAGAACCGCCTCGGCCCGCCACTTCACAATGTCCGTAAAATCAGCATTCAGTTCATCGGCGGAATGGACCATTATCGGATTAATCTCGATCTTCAGTTCACCAGCAGCGCTCTTAATGTGTTCGAGGAAAGGCTCGTGAAATGGATCGCTCGCGTTGGCCAATATCGCAACCCTTTGAACGGAGGGTAGCAATTCGCGCACGATTTCAAGATTCTTTTCCGTGGTTTCCGCACCTGCCGGGTCCACGCCAGTGAGATTGCCCCCGGGCCGCGACAGGCTTTTTACAAGTCCCTGCCGAACCGGATCGGCGACATACATGACAATCGGGATGTCCTCTGTTGCCAGTTTGGCCGCTGTAGCCGCTGGCGTCTGAAACGCTACGATGACATCCATTTTTGACGCGACCAGTTTAGACGCCAGGGACGCAAGAGACCCCGCTGATCCTCCTGCAGATCGGACCTCAAGCTGAAAATCCTTGCCTTCGTCATACCCGAGGCCATGCAGACCTGCGCGCAGCGCCTCGAGAAAAGGCTCGGGGTCAGGAGTGCCAAGGCAAAGAAATCCAATCTTTCTCTGGTGGCCTTGCTGCGCGCGGGCGCCGAGCGGCCATCCAGCCACTGCGCCGCCGACAAGCATGATGAAATCGCGTCGCCTCACCGGCTGCCCCTCAACCAGAGTCTTACCTTACCATGCTGGAGGGCTACATTTTGCATCACGGCAAAATTCTGACTGCCGATGTCCCTATGGGTCAAAAAAACGAAATACTTGCTAAGAGCAGATGTCTTCTGCTTTGCCTCCGACAACAGACATCAAGCGGACATCGCGGGAGGTTCTTGCAGATTGCGAGAACCGCAGCTCTCAAAGCCCGGAATTAGGGAGCCCTATAGACCAACGAAATATCCTATCTTCGTCCGAACAGTCCGCCCATCATGCCACCGATGAGCCCGCCTGGGCCTCCTCCCCCGCCTCCGCCGCCGCTGTAATGATGGCGGCCACCAGCACCGCCACTGCTATGATGGTGCGTCGTCGTATGATCCTCGGAGTCATCGCTGGAGCTCGTCGTCGTGGCCGCAACAATTTCGGCGAGCAGAGCCTTGTGCTGGTTCTTGTTGAGATAGCCGCTAACTGGATAGCCACGTGCTGCTTGCCAGCGCGTGATCACGGCGCGGGTGTTCTCGTCGAACTTGCCGGTTACCTTGGTGTCGAACCCAAGGCCGGTCAGGCGGCGCTGCACGTCGCGACGCTGGCCCCTGTCGAGGCCGATCTGGTCTTCGGTGGTTTGGTTGGCTTCCTCGGTGAAGGTCGCGGGATCGACGCCGGCGGTCAGGTTGCGGGTCGTGTTCGATGTGCTGTTCTCCAGCGAGGCGATCCGGGCCAGCGCCAACGACTTGAACTGACCGTTAGGATAGGTGGTCAGGTAGGCGTTGAGTTCCTCCGGCTTGTTCGACTCCTTGACCGACCGCCAGAACTCGAGTTCGACGTCCGAACCGCCGGAGGTCAAGGCAGGCGCCGCCGGCGCCGGGGCCGAAGCCTGCGGCGTCACGGCATTCGGAGCACGTGTCGCAGCCGGGTTGAGATAGACCGTGCCGATCAGATTGGTGTGTCCCCAGGGCAATTGGCCCTTATTGGTCTCTTCATTGACTTGGGCGCGGACCTCAGTCATCGCCTGCTGAATGTCGACGCCAGGTTCGGTGATGTGGGCAAGCAGGGCGCGGGTAAACGGGCTGTTGGTGCCTTCCTGGCCGTCCAGCGCGGTCTGTCCGGGACCGGTTGCAAATGCGATCAACGTGCCTTCGCCGGACTTCATTTCAGCAAGACCGGTCTGAACATTTACGCTGCGCGAAGTCGCGGCCGAGCGGATTTTGGCTGCAAACGGGTTATCGCGGCAGGCATCCAGGAACACCAACTTGACCTTGGCATCGCTCATGGTCTGGTCGAGCGTCAAGTCAATATTGATCGCGCTGCCGAGCTTGACGTCCATCTCGGATTTGATGTCGGCATCCACCGGCAAGAGGTAATTTGTCCCGTCAACCGCGATGCCGTGGCCGGCATAGAAAAAAACCGCGACCTCGGCGCCTTGTGCCCTCTTGCCGAAATCGAGCAGCTTTTCCGTCATCTTGTCGCGGGTGAGATTGGTGCCCTCGACAACCTCGAAGCCGACATTGCGAAGCGTCGACGCCATCGCCTTCGCATCGATCGGCGGGTTGGGAAGCTGCGCCACGTTCTTGTAGGCGCCATTGCCGACGACGAAGGCCACGCGCTTGTCAGCCTTGGCGGCATCGGTATTGGCAAGAATTGCCAGAACCGACAATGCAACAACAAAAAACCGCATCGCCTATTCTCCCCAAATTTTAGAGTCCCTCGTAATTTGGCTCCTCAGCGGGCGTTGCCCAAGTGCAGCCCAAGCAACAACGGCAATCGCTTAGGCGGCCAACATCGTAATCGGCGCGATCGGCGTTTCGTATGTCAGTGCGTGACCTCAAACCGGCGCAACTCGACCATACGTGCCAGGCAATAGGAGCGGTAGAGCCCGTTAATGAGTGCCCACACGATCCAACTCCATTGTTTGATCTTTGCCCAGCATAGCCAGCAATTGTTTCAGAGCATTTTCGTAGGGGGAGGAAAAAGGCTTCGCCGACAGCCGCGTTTATTTCGTCCCCTTCGCGGAACGAAACAACCTCACGAAATCGCGAGTTGGCTAATCGCCTTTTAAGGCCCGAGGTGCTGGCTGGATCGGACACGCCACCGCCATGTGATGCCCGTGTAATTCGGGCCGGGATGTCTCGTGGGGGTCATTCGCTACAGACCCTGTGCCGACCAGCTGGAAGCAAGTCCGCTTTGGCCCGAAAACCGACCTGATTCCAATGCCTCATCCGGTGGCACATGCTTCTCGCCTCTATAACCGAGCCGAGGAGTATGACCATGCAGGATCAAGCGAATGCGACCCCCGCGTCCGAAAGGCGGGTGCCGTGGAACAAAGGCAAGCTAACGGGGGCAAAGCCGCCGCTGCGACCAAAACATGTCTGGTCGATTCGTACGAAACTCCAGATCGAAGGCCGCGCCCGCGCCATGTTCAATCTGGCAATCGACAGCAAGCTTCGTGGGTGTCGTCGCCATCCGGGCCGAGGATGTTGCTGCCGGCGGGTACACGTGATGCGGCCATCGCAAAGCAAGATGCTTCGATCAAGATCAGCTGACGACTGCGTTTCTACCGTCCGGGCCGGCGCGGATGGTGATCGCGGCTGCCAGCGGTGCTCTCGATCAGCGATCAACTTGATCAAAATCAATACACCTCGGCGGCGGCCTACTAAAAGCTCCCGCATGAGTTCTTCTGATCGCGGGGAGCGAGCGCCCGATGAATTTTCATTCCCTGGCGTTTTGGCACGAACAGCAGCATGCGTTCCCGACCAGGCCGCGGCCGTCCACAAATCACCGCACCTTGACAGCCCTGCTGCCGCTGGCAATCGGTATCACGATGGCACTGCTGCCGCCTCCAGCAGGACTGGCGCAGTACAGCTGGTGGTACTTGTCGCTGTTCGTCACCGTCATCGCCGGCCTGATCGTGCTGTTCTTGATGCTGCGCTATCTGTTCGCCAGCGGCACCGCGCATGTCACGGCGCCGCTGCTGCTGACGGTGGCGGCAAAAATCCTCCGCTGCCGACGGACACCGCCGCTCTCGCCCTACGGCACCGGTCCGAGTTCCGTCTATGCCGGCAGCGGGTTCGTGCCAGGAGCGGACTACTGGCATCTGGGCGCAATCTTCGGGGGCTACACTGTTCTGATCTTCCTGATGATCGGCGTGCCGATCCTGCTTCCCTCCTCTAATCGGACAAGCCATGGATCATTTTGACGCTGACATCCTGATCATTGGCGCTGGCGGCGCAGGCCTGCGGGCCGCGATCGCCGCCGCCCAGTCCGATTCCAATCTGACCATCGCCCTGGTGTCGAAGGTCTATCCGATGCGCAGCCACACGGTTGCGGCGGAAGGCGGCTCGGCCGGCGTGGTGCAGGCCCATGACAACCTCGACAACCACTTCAACGACACGGTCTCCGGCGGAGACTGGTTGTGCGAGCAGGACGTCGTCGAATATTTCGTCGAACGCTGCACGCCGGAAATGGTGCAGCTCGAGCACTGGGGCTGCCCGTGGAGTCGCAAGCCGGATGGTCACATCAATGTTCGCGCATTCGGCGGGATGAAGATCGAGCGCACCTGGTTCGCCGCCGATCGCAGCGGCTTCCATATTCTCCACACCTTGTTCCAGACCTCCACTCAGTTCCCCTCCATCCAGCGCTTTGACGAACATTTCTGCGTCGATCTCTTGACCGACGACGGCCGTGTCCAGGGTGCGGTGGTGCTCTCGCTGTCGACAGGTGAATTCACCGCCATCCATGCCCGCGCCGTGGTGATTGCCACCGGCGGTGCCGGCCGCGTGTTCCGGCAAAATACCAATGGCGGCATCGTTACCGGTGACGGCATGGCTTTGGCCTACCGGCACGGCGTGCCGCTGCGCGACATGGAATTCGTTCAGTACCACCCGACTTGCCTGCCCGGCACCGGCATCCTGATCACCGAGGCGTGCCGCGGCGAAGGCGCTTTCCTGCTCAACAAGGATGGCTATCGCTACCTGCAGGATTACGGGTTGGGACCGGCCGAGACCAAGCCGCGCAACAAATACATGGAGCTCGGACCGCGCGACCGCCTGAGCCAGGCGTTCTGGCACGAGCAGCGCAAGGGCCGCACCGTCGCCACGCCGCAGGGTGAAGCGGTGTTGCTCGATCTGCGCCACCTTGGGCGCGCCAAGATCAAGGAACGGCTACCCCTGATCTGCGACCTGGCCGAACAATTCATGGGTGTCGACGCGACGACGGCGCCGATCCCGGTGCGTCCCGCCGTGCATTACACGATGGGCGGCATCCTGGTGGACATCCACACCGCCTCGCCGCTGGCCGGTTTGTTTGCCGCCGGGGAGTGCTCCAGTGTCGGCATCCATGGTGCCAACCGGCTGGGATCCAACTCGCTCGCCGAACTCTCGGTATTCGGCCGTGTCGCGGGCGAGCAGGCAGCCCAATTCGCACGCGGCAGCTCGGCCGCCCGCCGATCGGACCAGGCGGCGGCCGTGGAGGCCAAGGCCCTGGCTTTGCTGGATCAGAAAGGCTGCGGCGAACGCCATGCCGTGCTGCGGGCCGAGATGGGCGCCAGCATGGAAAAAGGCTGCGGCATCTATCGGCTTGGACCGGAGATGCAAAACACCTGCGACAAGCTGGCGGAGCTTCGGCAGCGCTATCCCGGGATCACACTGGAAGACAAATCGCGCGCCTGGAACACCGATTGGATCACGGCGATCGAACTCGGCTTTCAGCTCGACGTTGCCCAGGCGATGGCGCATTCGGGTCTGGCGCGCACCGAATCCCGCGGTGCTCACCAGCGTCTGGACGGCTTCGAGCAGCGCGACGACGCCAATTTCCTGCGTCACAGCCTGGCACATTATCAGGGCGCCGCCGCTCCCGGCATCAGCTACGGGCCGGTGACCATCACCAAGTCGCCACCGGGTCAACGCGCTTATGGTGCGCTGGGCGAGCACGAAGATGTGTCCCCCAAGGTCGGGCGTCCCCCAGCCCCGAAGGATAGTGCGCATGTCTGACACCATGGTCCTTTCGAAGACGATCGAACTGCGCGTGCTACGCTATCGCCCCGCTTCGGACGGCGAGCCGGACTTTGTCAGCTATCGCGTGCCTTACTCCGACGACATGTCGGTGCTGCAGGCGCTGCAATCCATCAAGGACACCCAGGATGGCAGCCTGTCGTTCCGCTGGTCGTGCCGTATGGCGGTCTGCGGCAGCTGCGGCATGATGATCAATGGCGAGCCGAAACTGGCCTGCAATACCTTTGTCCGCGACCTCGCGCCCGACGCCGCGGTCATCGAGCCTTTGCAGAATTTCCCGATCGAGCGCGACCTCGTGGTGACGGTGGGCGATTTCGTCAGGAAGATCGAGAGCATCTATCCCTACATCATACCGAAGGAGCCGAAGCGGATCGAGGACGGCACCTATCTGCAGACACCCGCGCAAATGGCATCGTATGAATCGTTCAGCGACTGCATCAATTGCATGCTGTGCTATGCCGCCTGCCCGCAATTCGGCGCCAATCCCGATTTCATCGGCCCTGGTGCAATGGCCATGCTGCAACGCTACAATGGCGACTCGCGCGACGGCGGCCGGCAGTTCCGCCTGGACCAGATCCACGGCGAGGACGGGGTATGGGGCTGCACCGCGGTTGGCATCTGCTCCGAGGTCTGTCCCAAACAGGTCGATCCAGCCAATGCCGTCAATCAGAACAAGACCAACAGCGCGCTTGATTTCTTCCTGCATCATGTTCGGCGAGCACAGCCATGAGCGAACGACGCCCGTTCCATCGCCCGCAGCCGCGCCATTGGTGGGCGCATAAGCCCTATCGCGCCTATACCGTGCGGGAACTGTCCGGCGTCGCGGTCGCGCTGTATGGCGCCATCCTGCTGGCGGGCCTGTTCTGCCTGTGGCGGGGACCGGACGCTTATGCGGTCTACCGGCGGATTCTCGCCAGCGATGGGTCCTTCGTGGTCCATGTGGTCCTGCTCGCTGCGGTACTTTGGCACGTGGTGACCTGGTTCGAGATCCTGCCCAAGACCATGCCGAAGCTGATCCTCCGAGGCCGGCAATTACCGCCGCGACAAGTGACCGCGATGGCGCTGCTGGTGGCCGTGATCTGTTCTGCCGCCCTGCTGGTTGTCGTCGTCGCCATAGGAGCCACGTCTTGAAACCCAATAATCATGCGGCGCCGAAACGATCCGTTGCGCCGGTCTTCTGGCTGCTGTTCGGTGCCGGCGGCATGTTGTCGGCACTGTTCGGCCCGGCACTGATCATCCTGACCGGATTCATGATCCCGCATGGCTGGGGATTGCCGGCGAGCTTCGGCGATTTTCCCCATGCACTCGCCTTCGCCCGCCATCCGATCGGAAAGCTGGTGGCTTTGGCGGTCATCGCCTTGTTCTTCTGGCACGGCGCCGAACGTATGTTTCTCACCCTCAAGGATATGCGCGCCGGCAAGCCGCCTGTTTTGCGCCTCATGACGTACGGCGTCGCAGGCCTGCTGACGCTGGTTACCGCCGCGTTGCTGCTGGCCATCGGCTTTTGACCGACCTCGCAATCCGTTCCGTTCGCCTTGGGGGAAATACCTTTGCTCGACCTATCCGCGTCACCGCTGACCGCGAATCCGATTCCCGACTATCTCCGTAACGTTTATGGTTGGGCCTACCTCACGCCTTGGGTAACCGGATTGCTGGATCGCCAGGTCGTGGTTCAGGCTATTCTCTGGGGAAACGCCCAAGGGTTGATCGAGGATGTCCTGGCTGCGGTGAAGCCGGGTGATCGCATCTTTCAGCCGGCCGCGGTTTATGGCAGCTTCTCTCGTCAGCTCGCCGAGCAGATTGGTCGGCAGGGCCGCCTCGACGTCCGCGATATCGCTCCGCTCCAGGTCGCTCTGACCCGGCGGAAGCTGGCAGGTCTGCCGCAGGCTTACGTGGCATGCGGCAACGCGGCTAATCCGGGACAACAGGAATTCGACGCCGTCGCCTGCTTCTTTCTCCTTCACGAAGTGCCGGATGATGTGAAAGTGCAGGTTGTCAAAGCGATGCTGGGCCTGGTGCGGCCGGGCGGCAAGGTGATCTTCGTCGATTACCATCGGCCGCATCGTTGGCATCCCCTCAAGCCGGTGATGAAACGAGTTTTTGCCTGGCTTGAGCCGTTCGCCCTCGCAATGTGGTCACGGGAGGTCGAAGAGTTTGCTGGTTCGAGCGGTGCGGACTTCCGCTGGAGCAAGCGCACGCGGTTCATCGGCCTCTATCAGACGGTGATCGCGGAGCGCGAACGGATCTGCAACAAAGCCAAGCCTGGCTCCCTCCCAAGTCCGCCTTCGATCAAGACGTGACTTTGAGGAACGGCCGTAACACGATCGGCGCGAAGCGGACGTGGATTGGACGAAAAGCTCGCTCGTCTACGGCGAGCCTGTCATCGGGCTCGCCGCAGGCGAGACCCGGTGA
Source organism: uncultured Alphaproteobacteria bacterium (assembly GCA_963823115.1). Taxonomy (GTDB): domain Bacteria; phylum Pseudomonadota; class Alphaproteobacteria; order Rhizobiales; family Xanthobacteraceae; genus Bradyrhizobium. The sequence goes on from CAWGKJ010000008.1 coordinate 20,206, forward strand.
CGGGCGATACCGTGATTAGTTTCGGCGTACCGAAGGCCTCACACCGCCCCCGCCTTCTGCGCGTATTCCCACGATGCCTTCGACAGCGGCACCGTGCGCGCCGCCGACTCGAGGGCTTTCGCATTCGCCGCGGTGCCGTCGCGAATCCGGCCCGCGATACCCTGCGTAATGCCGGCGAGCCGGAACAGATTATACGAAAAGTACCAGTTCAGGTCGGGCACCGCCGTCTTGGTGACGTTGCAATAGATCTGCGCCGCCTCCTCCATCGTCGGAATGTTCAGCGCCTTGAGGTCGGCATTGGCAAGGCCGGGCATCGTCCATTGCATCAATAGATAGGTGAAGTCGGCCATGGGATCGCCGAGAGTCGACAATTCCCAGTCCAGCACCGCCTGCACCCGCGGTTCCGTCGCATGGAAAATCATGTTGTCGAGGCGGTAGTCGCCATGGACGATCGAAATGCGCTTCTGTTCCGGCACGGTCTTCGGCAGCCACTCGGCGAGTTTCTCGAATTCCGGAATGTGCTGCGTCTCGGACGCACGATATTGCTTGGTCCAGCGATCGACCTGTCGGGCAAAATAATTGCCGGGTTTGCCGAAGTCGCCGAGCCCGATTCCTTGCGGATCGTAGGTGTGCAATTTCGCCAGCGTCTCGATCTTGCTGGTGAAGATCTTGCGGCGCGCGTCCGGCGTCTGGCTCGGCAGCGTGGGATCCCAGAACACCCGGCCCTCTTCCATCGACATGATGTAGAAGGCAGAACCGATCACGCTATCGTCAATGCACAGCGCATAGGCCTTTGCGACCGGAAAGCCCTGTTTTCCCAACGCGGCGATGACGCGATACTCGCGGTCAACCGCGTGCGCCGACGGCAACAATTTGCCGAACGGCCTGCGCCGCATCACGTAGGACCGGCCCGGGGTATCGAGCCGGTAGGTCGGGTTGGACTGACCGCCCTTGAACTGCAGGACGGTCAGCGGTCCCTGATAACCTTCCACGTTTTCGCGCATCCAGCCGTCGAGCCGCGCCTCATCGATCCGATGCCGCTCCTCGACGGGCTTGGTGCCCGAAAATTCTTCGTCTTTTCTAACGCCCTCGGCCACGATGACGCTCCCTCAATTTTCTTGCGGGAGCGCCATTAGCGGGACTCCCTTAGTGTGTAGCGGGAGAGTTTGCATACTTCCGAAGTTCAAGTCTGGCAATGGCGCGATTGTGGACCTCGTCCGGACCGTCCGCGAGCCGCAGCGTGCGGATATTGGCATAGGCCTTGGCCAGCCCGGCCTCGTCGGAGACGCCGGCGCCCCCGAACGCCTGGATCGCATTGTCGATGATCCTCAGCGCCATGTTGGGCGCCGCCACCTTGATCATGGCAATCTCGAGCTGGGCGGTCTTGTTGCCGACCTTGTCCATCATGTCGGCGGCCTTCAGGCAGAGCAGACGATTCAGCTCGATATCGGTGCGGGCTTCGGCGATGCGCTGCTCCCAGATCGACTGTTCGATGATCTTCTTGCCGAAGGCGGTGCGCGACTGCAGCCGCCTCACCATCTTCTCCAGCGCTTCCTCGGCCCTGCCGATGGTGCGCATGCAGTGATGGATGCGGCCCGGGCCGAGGCGTCCCTGCGCGATCTCGAAGCCGCGGCCTTCGCCGAGCAGCAGGTTGCTGGCGGGAACGCGGACGTTCTCCAGCAGCACCTTGCCGTGGCCGTGCGGTGCATCGTCGTAGCCGAACACCGGCAGCATTCTTTCGATCTTGACGCCGGGAGTGTCGAGCGGCACCAGGATCTGCGACTGCTGCAGGTGCCGCGCCGCTTTCGGGTCGGTCTTTCCCATCACGATCGTGATCTTGCAACGGGGATCGCCGACGCCGGATGACCACCATTTGCGGCCGTTGATGACGTAATGATCGCCGTCGCGCTCGATGCGGGTTTCGATATTGGTCGCATCCGACGACGCCACCGCGGGCTCCGTCATCAGGAACGCGGAGCGGATCTCGCCGTCCATCAGCGGACGCAGCCACTTCCTTTTGTTCTCCTTGCTGCCATAGCGCATCAACACTTCCATGTTGCCGGTATCCGGCGCGGAGCAATTGAACACTTCCGAGGCCCAGCTGATGTGGCCCATCTCCTCGGAGAGCAGCGCGTATTCGAGGTTGGTCAATCCCGCGCCGCGGAATTCGTCATCTTCATGCGCCGATGGCGGCAGGAACATGTTCCACAGGCCCTCGGCGCGCGCCTTCTTCTTCAGATCCTCGAGGATCGGGATCACCTTCCAGCGTTCTCCCTCAGCGTCCTGTTGCTGGTAGATCGGGACGGCGGGACGGACGTGCTTGGTCATGAACGACTGTACACGTTCGAGCCATTCGCGCTGACGGTCAGACAGGTTGAAGTCCATTGGGCGTTCCTCACATTTCTGGCTTGAAAATCTTCCGCGGCACTGTCTCTCCGCCGCCCCTCGTCCGCAAGACTATTCTTGCCGCGGTTCCATGCGGCTGCGACGACGGTCGGCTGGCCGGGGACGCCCCGCGCTGTCAGCGCATTGACATTCCCTGCCCTCAAACGATAGTTTCATACAACTGTTTGAATTGCAACGCCCCCGATTTCTGCGCATAGGGCCCATGAGATGGCGTCGGATCACACCAGGACCGCGATCCTCACCGCGGCCGAGCGGCTTTACGCCGATCGCGGCTTTGGCGACGTCACGCTGCGCGACATCGTCGCCGCTGCCGACGTTAATCTCGCGGCGGTGAACTATCATTTCGGTTCCAAAGATGAGCTGATCGCCGAGCTGTTCGTCACCCGCAGCCTCGCCACCAACCGCGAGCGGCTCAACGAATTGAAGGCGGCCGAGGAAGCCGGCGGCGGCCGCGCGGATATCGACGCGATCTTGCGCGCGCTGGTGGGGCCGACGCTGCGCGGCTGCCTCGGTCCGGACCGCGAGCGCTCGACGGCGGCGCGCTTCATGATCCGCGCCTCGATCGAGTCGGTGGCGCCGATCCGCCGCATCAAGAACCGCGAGATCGATCACTTGCGGAAATTCGCAGCCGCCATGCGCCGCTCGCTGCCCGGTTGCAGCGAGGTCGATCTGTTTTGGGGCCTGCATTTTGCGCTGGCGATGGCGCACCACACTATCCGCGAAAGCGAGCGGCTGATCAAGCTGTCGGACGGCGCCTGCGATCTCAACGACGTCGCTGGCATCATCGACCGCGTCGTCGCGGTGTCAGTGACGGCGCTGACGGGCGGCGCGAAAAGCAAGGCCGCGACGCGGACGGCCGCGGTGCCGACTAGATGATCCCTTGCTTCTTCAGCGCATCGAGTTTCGCGTCGTCATAGCCGAGCTCGGTCGTCAGCACTTCGCGCGTGTTCGCTCCCAGCAGCGGCGGCGCGCGATAGTCCTTTACCGGCGTCCCAGAGAAGGTGATGGGATTGCGGATCAGCGACAGGTCAGGCTCGAAGGGGTGTTTCACCTTGATCTCCATGCCGCGCTCGCGCACATGCGGATCGGCAAACACCTGCGCGAAATCGTTGATCGGCCCGCACGGCACCCCGGCTTTCTCCAGCTCTTCCAGCCACCAGGAGACGGGCTTCTTCAAAAAAAGTCCCGCGAAGATCGCCATGATTTCCTTGCCATGCACGACGCGGTCGTTGTTCTTGATGAATTTCGGGTCGGTCGCAAGCTCCGGCCGCCCGAGAACGGCGCAGGTTCGCGCGAACTGCGCATCGTTGCCGACCACCAGCATCAACTCGCCATCGGTGCAGCGGAACACGCCGGCCGGCATGCCGCCATTGCCCCAGGTGCCGCGCCGCGGCGGGGTCTGGCCGCTGACGAGGTAAATCTGCGCCCAATGCGACAGCGACGCGATCACGGTGTCGAACAGGCAGACGTCGACGTGCTGCCCCTCCCCGCCATTGGCCTTGCGGTGATAAAGGGCTGAGAGAATGCCGATCGAGGTGTTCATGCCGGTCATGTAGTCGACGATGGAGGGGCCGACCTTCATCGGCCCCGCGCCCGGCTCGCCATCGATATGGCCGGTGACGCTCATCAACCCGCCCATCGCCTGCAGAATCGCGTCATAACCGGCGCGCGGCGCGTAAGGACCGGTCTGGCCGAAGCCGGTCACCGAGCAATAGATGATGCCGGGGTTGATCGCCTTGATCGATTCGTAATCGAGCCTGTAGCGCTTGAGGTCGCCGACCTTGTAATTCTCCATCATGACGTCGCAGGATTTCGCGAGCTCGCGGATGATCGCCTGGCCTTCCGGCGAGGCGATATTGACGGTGACCGATTCCTTGTTGCGGTTGGCGCACAGATAAAACGAGTTGTTGTTGTTCTCCCTGCCCTCGGGATCGACCAGATAGGGCGGGCCGAAGGCGCGCGCATCGTCGCCGCCGCCCGGTCGTTCGATCTTGATCACCTCGGCGCCGAGGTCGGCCAGCATCTGCGCCGACAGCGGCCCCGCGAGCACGCGCGTCAGATCGAGGATTTTGATGCCGGAAAGGGGCAAGGCGGACATGAAGATTTCCTCCGAAATACGCGGGCTTTTGGTTCGGGAGCAAACCCACCGGCGCCTGAACCTGCCGATACACTATTTTTCCGCGCCGAGTATTGCATTGGCGGCATGACCCCATCCATCGGTTGCGGCGTGATGGCAAAGATGGCGGCAGGAATCCGCCGGTCAGAAGAGGGAATTCGAACCAGGACACTCCCGACAAGCAGGTAGTGTCGCAGTTTTAGGGGTCTTGACGGCCAGTCGCCGCGCGACCAACTCCATTGCTATGCTTGGCCGAGGCAGTATCGGAGCGTGCATTATGGACGCCATCACGATCATCGCTTTCATTGGTTCGATGTATCTTGCCGGTCGAATTGCCGAGCGTCGGGGACGCAGCTTCAAAATCTGGGCGTGGATTGCTGCATTTATCGGGCCGCTCGCGCTTCCGCTGGTGTTCTTGTTCCCAAACTTGCACGGCGTGAACGGCGACCATACCGGAGGGCCGCCATGATGGCGAGCGACGGTGAGAAACGCAAATTCGTCAAGACAGCTTTGGCAGCCGCGAAGATTACAACCGTGATCGGGGAAGCTGGCGGCGTTAGCTGACGCTCTCTAGTCTAAACATCGCGGTTCTCCGCGACGGGTGCCGGAAGCCTCTCTTCCGAGCCATGACCCGTGACACAAACCCGGTCCGCGCTCTCACTCTCGACCTTGAAATCGCAGCTCACGCCGTCGGGCTGGTCGCAAGCGGTCGCGCGGTCTTCTTCACGTCAGGGATGGACGCCGGCAGGGTGAAGACCCGCGGAGCGAGGCTTCAGCGGAACCAACAGCCCGGTCCCGAAGGGAGACGCCGGTCGATAACGGCGTTGGGAGCAAACTTGCGCATGAAACAGTCGAGTTGGCTGGCCGATATGTTCTTTACCTGTTTCTTTCTGTCCGGGAGTGCAAACCAATTTGGGACAAAGTCCTTGCCTGGAGATTAGGTAGAAGCTACCTAATTAGGAACTAAGGAACCTACCTTATGGCTCTGAGCATCAAAGACCCGGAAACGGAACGATTGGCCCGAAATCTCGCGCAGCTCACCGGAGAGAACATTACGACGGCGACCAAACGCGCCATTGAAGAGCGATTGCGCCGGATTGGCGGCCATTCCCGCAAGGCCGCCCTGCTGGAGGATATGGCCGAGATTCGCCGACGCTGGAGCGCGATGGCAGTCCTGGACAACCGGAAGCCGGAGGACATTCTCGGCTATGACGAGCATGGATTGCCGCGCTGATGGTGATCGACACCTCCGCAATCGTGGCGATCGCCCTCAACGAGCCAGATGCCGCAGCCTTCGAAGAACGGATTGCGGACGACCCGGTGCGGTTGATTTCCGCGGCGACCGTGCTCGAAGCCACGATCGTGCTCGAAACGCGGCTCGGAGACACCGGCGGACGGGAATTTGATTTGTGGCTGCTCAAGGTCGGAGCCGAGGTCGTCCCGGTCGATGCCGAACAGACCGATGCAGCGCGCCGCGCCTGGCGCCGGTATGGCAAGGGACGTCATGCTGCCGCGCTGAACTACGGCGATTGCTTTTCCTACGCGTTGGCGCTGACCCGCGGCGAACCCCTGCTGTTCAAGGGGGAGGACTTAGCCAGGACCGACATCAATCGGCGGGGCGAAGGACTTCCCGGATAGCTGCTGCTGAGGATATCCGAACGAGCTCCATCGCGTTTTTCCCGAACGATCGGGACCGCGCTCGGTTTCGCCATTCTCCGCATGCAGGCTCATTCCTGGTACGCCTGAGACGAAAACAAGACCGCACGGATTGATGATGCTAGTCAGCACTGGATTGTGGATCGCCGCCACCGGGATAGTGGCCCTATCGCTCGAAAGCTTCGGCGTTGCGGTGGCGTGCTTTGCGGCTGCGGCGTGGTTGATGTCATGATCAGGCTCGCGTAGGCCAGACAACAGACGCGGCGGCCCATGCCTACCGATTTGGGTCCTCTTTCGGGGCCTGAAATCCCCAAGTTTTCCTGAGAGCGAGTTCAAAATCTTCGGGGTTCACCCGATGATGATGCTGGCCTGGTTACTCGGTTCTAAAGGAGCTGCTCGCTCAGGCTGGCATTGACGCGCAGGCTTCCAGTGTAGCCTGCGCTTGCAAATTGAGGTCGGACGACCGGGTTGCTGAGCAAGCTTGGTGATGGAAGGCTGTTGCGTATCCTCGGTTATGGTGACGAACTGGGAGTTGGCGGATTGCGGGTCAAGGCGATTGGCGTCGTTGGTTGAACGACCCGGCGCCACGCGGGCGCCGGTTCGCATCACTGGGCGCGGCCATCGGCGTCCCCGCCTGTACCGCGCAAGGATCGTAACCTGGTCATCATTGGGCTTCAAATATCCCGGGGGTTTGGGGGCAGAGCCCCCATGCTGGCGGGATCGAGACGGCGGATGAGTTTCTCGTAGTATTGCGGGAAGTCATCTTCGTAGAAGCTCGGTTCCTTGCGGGCCATGGCGATGACCTTGCGGTAATAGTCAACAGCCTGGCGATTATCGCCCCGGGCCTCGCAGACCATGCCGAAGCAGTCGTAGCCGTCATGGATGTCGGGCCATCGCTCATCATCGCCTGGGCAGCCTGCTCGGCAGCATCGAGCTTTCCGGCGTCGATGAAAGCCACGACGCCTCTGGCCGCGGCGTCGATGTTTGCGTTGCAGTTCTTGCAGAAGCGCGGGTGATGGTGCGGCAGGTGGTCCGCCGCCTGCGCCGCGACGGACGGCGCCGATCCGGCCGCCTCGTCTCTGGCCCGACAGCACTGCTTGTATTTCTTGCCACTGCCGCAAGGACAGGGCTCATTGCGTCCGATTTTGGCCATTCTATCGATGTTGTCAGGAAGGACGACGCCCTTGTACCAGACGCTGCTTGCAGATTCCAAATTCCATGAACGGATCCTCGATTTCGACCGTGACCGTGCCGAGGCCTGCCGCGCCGCCGGCTGCCCGGATTGTGGCGGCACACTGCACGCGGCGAACTACCTGCGCAAACCGCGCGGCTGGCTGATAGCGCTAGGCGAGGAACATAACCTGCGCTTCAGCTTCTGCTGCGCGCTCGACGGTTGCCGCGACCGGACGACGCCGCCGAGCTTACGCTTCCTCGGCCGCAAGGTTTACCTGGCGACGATCGTGATCCTGATTTCGGCGATGCACAACGGGTTGAGCGAGCGGCGTCTGGGCAAGCTCGCCGAGACGATCGGCGTTGACCGCCGGACCGTGGCGCGCTGGCGAACCTGGTGGCTGGCGACATTCACCCGCACGCCGTTGTGGCGGGCGAGGTCGGCCGAGTTCATGCCGCCGGTTGAGCGCGACCATCTGCCCGCATCGCTGCTGCGCCGCTTTGCCGGGGATGCCGGAGAACAACTGGCCGGCTTTCTGTCTTTCCTCGGTCCGATCACCGCAGGAGCGTCGATGCAGACTTTTTGATGGACGCCGCCGGCCCGCAGAGGATGCCCATCGCCGTCGATCGGCGCCCCTCATAGGGTCTGCCGGACCCCGACGAGGAGGTGGGGCCGGCATGACAGATAGGCGAAAGACCAAGACCTACGACCTTTGGGCGCGCTTGCGTTTCTCGGTCATCGGCCACCTTTTGGCCGATCCGCCGGCAAACGGTACCTTGGCCACCGAGATCGCCAAACTGGCCGAACGGGAATGGCGCCATCCGGTCACCGGCGAGCCGGTGCGCTTCGGCCGTTCCACCATCGAAAGGTGGCTCTATCTCTCCCGAAGGGAACGACAGGACCCGGTCGGCGTACTGCGCCGCAAGCCGCGCCATGATGCCGGCCACCAGACGTCGATGACCGAGGCGCTGCGCCGGAAGTTGCAAAGCCAATACGCTGCGCATCCGAGTTGGACCGCGCAGCTGCATAGGGATAACCTGGAAGCCGCGGCCAAGCAGGAGTCTGATCTCCGACCGGTGCCGTCTTATTCGACGATCCGGCGATATCTTCGTGCACAGGGGCTAGACAAGCGCCGACGCGTCACGTCGCGGCGGACCGCCGGCGCCTTGGTGGCCGAGGCAAAGCTGGCATCCCGGGAGATCCGCAGCTACGAGGCCGAGTACACCGGCGGGCTGTGGCATTGGGACTGCCACTTCGGCTCACGCAAGGTTCTGACCGCCCGCGGGGAATGGCAGACGCCGGTGTTGTTCGGCGTGCTCGACGACCGTTCCCGGCTCGCTTGCCACCTGCAATGGTACCTGTCCGAGAGCGCCGAGAACATCGCCCATGGTTTGTCTCAGGCCTTCCTGAAGCGCGGTCTGCCGCGTGCCGCCATGAGCGACAACGGCACCGCCATGACCGCAGTCGAGATCACCGAAGGCTTGGCCCGGCTCGGCATCCTGCATGAGAAGACGCTGCCTTACAGCCCTTACTTCAACGGCAAAGTCGAGACGTTCTGGGCGATCGTGGAAGGCAGGCTGATGGCTATGCTGGAGGGCGTGGCCGATCTGACACTGGCCATGTTGAACGAGGCGACCCAGGCCTGGGTCGAACCAGATTACAACCGCAAGCCCCATTCTGAGTTGGACGAAGCGCCACTCGCGCGACTTCTCAATGGCCCCTCGGTGATGCGGCCCTGTCCCGACAGCGCTGCGCTCAAGATCGCCTTCACCAGGACCGAGCAACGCACCCAGCGCAAGAGCGATGGCACCATCACCATCGACGGCCGCCGCTTCGAGGTACCGAACCAATATCGCCATCTCGCTCGCCTCGATGTCCGCTATGCGGCCTGGGACCTGACCCAGGTCCATCTGGTCGACGAACGTCTGAGCCAGGTGCTGTGCCGGCTGTTTCCGCAGGACAAGGCGAGGAACGCCAACGGCTTGCGACGATCGCTCGATCCGGCCTCGACTGATCCTTGGATCGCGTCCGAGGCGTCACCGCCACCGGCCACCGGCATGGCGCCACTGCTCGCCGATCTCATCGAATCCCACAGAGCAACCGGCCTGCCACCGGCCTATCTCGTCAAAGATGAAGGTTCAAAGAAACCATGAACAAGACCCTGCTCGCCCTCTATGGGCTCAAATGGAATCCCTTCGCCCCCGCCGTGCCGGCCACCGCCCTGCATGTCGGCCCGCGCATCGACTCGTTCCGGCGACGCGTCACCCATCTGGCTGCCGAAGGCGGCTTCGCCCTGGTGACTGGAGAGCCCGGCACCGGCAAATCGGCCGCCCTGCGCATCCTCGCCGATCATCTGGCCGGCCAGCGCGACGTCAAGGTCTGCATGATCAGCCGACCACAGGCCAATATCGCCGACTTCTATCGCGAGATGGGCGACCTCTTCGGCGTCGAGCTGCAGCCGCACAACCGATGGGCCGGAACGCGGATCCTCCGTCAGCGCTGGCAGAACCATATCGACGGCGCGCTGTCCCGGCCGGTCCTCATCGTCGACGAAGCCCAGGAAATCCAGCCCTCGGTTCTCTCCGAGCTACGCCTGCTGTCCTCGACAAGACTGGATTCCAACATCCTGCTGACCATCGTGCTGGCGGGCGACGGCCGTCTCGTCGAGCGTCTGCGCTCCGACGAATTCCTGCCGCTCGACAGCCGCATCCGCGTCCGCATGCCAATGGAACGCGCCACACCCGACGCCCTCCAGGCTTGTCTTCGCCATCTGCTCACAGAAGCCGGGGCGTTGACGCTGATGACGCCGGAAGTGATCACCACCCTGGCCGACCACGCGCAAGGCAATCTGCGCAGCCTGATGATCATGGCCGACGAACTGTTGGTTGCCGCCGCCGAGCGCGAGGCGCCGCGTATCGACGAGGCACTCCTGTTCGAGGCTTGCGCCTTCGCCGCTCAGCCTAAGAGCGCCGGCGCCACGAGGCGCCGATGAACCGGCTTCCCGTCGCTCCCGCCCATACCCTCGCCGAGCAGCCTGAGGAACAGCGCTGGCTGGTCGACGGCCTGTGGTCCGAGCAAGCCGTCGGCATCATCGGCGGCGAACCGAAATGCTGCAAATCCTTCCTCGCCCTCGACCTTGCCGTCTCTATCGCCGCCGGTACGCCCTGCCTGCGCCGCTTCGCCGTGCAAAGGCCCGGGCGCGTTCTCCTCTACGCCGCCGAGGATGCCCTGCATATCGTGCGGCGCCGGCTCGACGGCATCTGCGCCGCCGCCGGCCGCGATCTCGCCGACCTCGATGTCCAGGTGATCACCGCCCCCAGCCTGCGCCTCGATCTCGAGGCCGACCGCGCCAGTCTCCACGAGGCCGTCGCTCGTCTCAAACCGCGCCTGCTCGTCCTCGACCCCTTCGTTCGCCTCCACCAAATCGACGAGAACATCAGCGGCGAGGTGGCGCCATTGCTCGCCTACCTGCGCGACCTGCAGCGGCGGCATGCCGTCGCCGTCATCCTCGTCCACCATGCCCGCAAAGGCGCCGGCAACATGCGCGCCGGCCAAGCCCTCCGCGGCTCATCCGAGTTCCACGCCTGGGGCGACTCCAACCTCTATCTCCGGCGCAACGGCGATGATCGCATAACCCTGTCCGTCGAACACCGCGCCGCTCCGGCTATCCCCGTGCTCTTCCTCGAACTCGTTCAAAGCGCCGACGCGCTCGCCCTCGAAGTCGTCGACCGGATGGCCCACGCGCCGCAGCCCGTCGCCAACCAATCCGTCGACGATCGCATCGCCGCCGCACTCGCCAATGCCGCACAGCCGCAGCCGTTCGCCGATCTGCGCGCCCTCTGCCGGGTTCGCACCGCAACCCTCTACGAACGCCTTGCCGCCATGACCTCAACCGGACGCGTCATCAAATCCGACGATGGCTATCATCTCGCCGGCTGAAACAGCGGCTCCCCACTTCCGCTTCCCACACACCCTACAACACTCGGGAAGTGGAAGTGGGAAGTCCATCAAAGTCCTTGCTCAGCGGTCCATCAAAAAACGCGGCGACGCTCATCCAGTGTAGCCGCCAAGCTGCAGGAGATTGTCATCGGTGAACTTCATCATCGGGTGAAGAATACACTGGCGATAGTTTCAGCAATTACCTCTCAAAGCCTTAGAACCGCGAAGAGCCTCGAGGAAGCCACTAAGACGATTGCAGACAGGCTTCATGCGTTAGGAGTAGCGCAAGACCTTCTGGTTAGCGAGCGATGGACTGGCGCAGGGTGTCGGACCTTGATCGAACATGCCGTGAAGGCGTTTCAATCTAAAGGCCTTGGTCAATTTGAAATCGCCGGTGACAACATCACGGTTTCTTCCGGCCCTGCTATCGCACTCTCGATGGTAATTCACGAGCTTTGCACAAATGCCATAAAACACGGCGCGCTGTCTGCGCCTGCTGGTCACGTTTCAATTTCGTGGTCTGTCTCCTCCAAAGATAACCAGAAGCGTTTTCAGCTGCATTGGAAAGAAAGCGGTGGACCGGCGGTTACTGAACCTTCTCGAAGGAGCTTTGGTTCGCGGCTCATCGAGCAGGCACTCCCGGGTCAATTACAGGGTGAGGCTCGACTTAGGTTTGAACCCGATGGCTTGAGTTGTGAGGTAAACGTTCCGCTGGATATTATGCAGGAGCGGCCTCTGGCGCTTGGGGCACCGACAAGCTCGCCCTAGCCCATCACTGAGCTCTGAGCTGCTGCCGGTGTGTACGCGTCCCGGACGTCCTTAGGGATGCCCTTGCGGGAGGTGAAAACGCCATTCTTGGACCGGCTGAGTTTTGCCATACGGATGGGCATTGCGTAGCGCCCTTTGTAGCGGAGCGCGAGCGGAAAGAGCCTGCCTATCAGCGTTTAATGGGGCACAAGCACATTGGCTTGTATTGGAGCGGGTGAAGGGAATCGAACCCTCGTATTCAGCTTGGAAGTCGGAAAAATTCCGCAACGTTTTCTAAAGCCGTTCCGACATTTTGCAGCCTTCTGGCGGATTGAGGACATTACGGAATTTCTCGTTGTCGGAATAGCGATGAGCCCCATGCGCGTCCTTGAGGCGGCTACGAGCTTACGCCCGCTTCGTTCGTGCGCCGCATGCCGGTCGCGCCGGTGAAGATCACCTTTGCTCCCCATGGATTGAGCTATTCGATCGACGCTTCCCTGCCAACGATGGCCGAGGCGCGCCTGCGCGGGGTAGAAACAGCCATGTGCTATCCTCTGCGGCTGGGAGGGTAGCGGCCGTCAGCTTATTGGAGGCACTGTCCCCGTTAAACAACGTGGTCCGTGGGCGCGTGCGGACTTGAGAGTGACCTCAGCGGGGACGCGTGATGCTCGCTGTCGCCAAACTCGCCTCACATGTCGGATTGAGCAGTGCCTGTCAGGCATTCGCGCTGAACCGCGGCTTCGTGTATCGCGATCGTAATCGGCACATGCATTAACTATTGTTATACTCATTTTGCGAAATGAGTATAAATCGGGGTGGACGCCCTTAGTCCGGCAAAGTTATACTCATTTTGCAAGATGAGTATAACGCCCCGGAGGTCATCATGGCCGTGCCCCTACTGGTCGCCCAGACGACCTATGCCGAGTTGCTGGAGCGCTGCGCCAACGCTGCATTCAACGACGCCTTCACGGAAGACGGCGCCTTCACCTCCAAAACCCTCAAGGGACGCAAGTACTGGTACTTTCAGACAGGGACCGGTGCGGCGCGAACCCAACGATATGTCGGCCCGGAGACGCCTGAATTATTGGACCGCATCGCGCATCACAAGGAAACGCGTGACGACGAGCGCGAACGCCGCGCCCTCGTATCCACGCTGGTGCGATCATTCGGTCTTCCCCGGCCTATTCCCGAAATCGGCGATGTCATCGCCGCGCTCGCCAAGGCCGGCGTCTTTCGGCTTCGCGGCGTTCTCGTCGGCACAGTCGCCTATCAGACCTATGCCGCGATGCTGGGTGTCCGGCTCTCCGCCGCTCCCCTGCAGACGGGCGACATCGATATCGCTCAGTTCAAAAATGTATCGGTTGCGATCGGCGATAGCACTCCGCCGGTGCTCGAAATTTTGAAGGAAGTCGACAAGACCTTCCGTGCCATTCCGCACGTCGTCGATGGCAGACGCGTGACCAGCTATACCGCCAAGGGCGGATTGCGGGTTGATTTCCTCACCCCCAACGAAGGACAGGAGACCGGCAAGCCCCAGGCACTTCCGGCGCTGCAAACAGACGCGCAGCCGCTGCGCTTTCTCGATTTTCTCATTCACGACCCGGAACCAGCCGTGATCCTGCACGGCGCCGGCATCCATGTTCACGTTCCGGCTCCCGCACGCTATGCGGTCCACAAGCTGATTGTTTCGCGACGGCGTCCCGAAGGATTGGCCAAGCGCGATAAAGATCTTCAGCAAGCCGATGCCCTCTTCGAAGTGCTCGGGCAAAAAAGACCAAACGAGCTGAGGCTCGCGTGGCAGGAGGCCTATAAGCGCGGTCCGAGCTGGCGCGAATTACTCAACCAGGGTCTTGCCGCCGTCAGCGGCACCGGTCGTGATTGGGTGCTCAAGGCTATTGACGGTCGGCGCTCGGCGATCGCGGATATCGATCTGACCTTCAATAATCCACCCCCACGTTACGATTTCAGCCGGGATGTCGTGACGTTCGTCGGCCAGGCGCTTGGCAGCTCCGTCAGTTGTGAAATTAGCCGTGAAGCTCTTGATGATCATTTCGGCACCGACGGTCTCGACCAGAAGGGACGGGTCGAAGCTTTCCTCAAGAACCGGTCGAAGATCGAACTCATGGCGCGCACCAAATATCTCTCATGGCCGATTGAAGTGGCCGGCACGGTTCTGATCAAGACCATGGACGTGCCGATGCTACTGCAGGAAATCATCGCGGCGGGTTCATCGCCCTCATCACGGAAATAGCGCGGAGAAAGGAATTTCTTCAGGATATTCAACCACGAACTACTGGAACCGTGCTGCGGCGGTGATCCGGTCAAAATTCAACGTAAGCGGCGTGAGAATAGCAATGATCGCCGCAACGGTTGCTATTGTTCCAGCAAAGAACCATCGCCTGTGCAGCCCGCCGTGCAAGCCGGCCAGAAATAGCGTTAAAATCGCCGCCAATGTAATGCCAATGAAATCGGTCAGGAACAGCAGAAAACCGCCGCCGGCAAGGATGAAACGGCGGTCTTCGATCATCAGGCCGACCGTGCAAAGTGGCGGAATCAGCGCGACGGCGATCGCGACCCCCGCCAGCACAGCCGAATACTCTTTTCGATAGGAGCCGAATGTGCCCGCAATTCCCGCAAATCGGATATCGGCGTGAACTTTTCCGGTTTAGCCTATCGTGAACTCCGCGATGGAACTGGGCCGAGCCGGGTCGGCTTTTCAGCACATTGGAGATCGGATAATGACAATCCGGCACTTGCAAATTTCCTGAAGCTATTGGGAGAGCGCTATCCCCTGCCGGTCGATCGCGCTTGAGTTGCCCGACGGATTTTTGCAAACACGCGATCCGTTGCCATAAACCGCGCCAACATGGGCGCAATCAGCTTTGTTGGTTCAGCAATCTCCTGTCCGGTTTCGCGGGCCAGCACCTCGGCGTAAGCAAGCAGATCACGATGGACAGCTGCGGGGAGCTCGACAGTCAACTTCACCGACTTATCGTCAGCGATGGCGCCGAGTTTAAGTTTTGCCATATCTCATCTCCCCTACCCTTTGTAAGGCTCAAGGACCAGATCGCGGTTGACGATCACGCGGACCGGGAAACCCGGCCGGATTGTCAGCGTTGGCTGAATGTTGAGATTGCGCTGAACAACTTTCTGTCCGGTCTGATTCAAACTGTCGCTCGATCCGCGACGAAGTGCGGTGATGACATCGCTGTTGCTGCCGGTACCGGAGGTGGATCCAAGTTCGCTGCCGACGCCGAGCAAGGTGGACAGAAGCGCGGCCTTGAACAGAGCGCCCCAATGATTGTCGACCTCGTCCTCAAGACCGGCAT
This sequence comes from uncultured Alphaproteobacteria bacterium, assembly GCA_963823115.1. GTDB lineage: Bacteria > Pseudomonadota > Alphaproteobacteria > Rhizobiales > Xanthobacteraceae > Bradyrhizobium. The sequence goes on from CAWGKJ010000008.1 coordinate 35,570, forward strand.
AGCCGGCGGTATCGGCGCCAGGCTGACGCTCCAGCACGATCGAGCGGCCGTTCGGCATGATCAGGCGGGTCCAGACCAGCAGGACGCGCGACTGCCCGAACGCAACCTGGCTGTCATAGATTCCGATGAGCCGCGTCCCTTGCGGAATGAGGAGGAAACGCCCGGTCGGGCTGTCATAGACATTCTCGGTTACCTGAGCCGTGATCTGGCCCGGGCAGATCCGAGCGGATGCCCGTAATCAGCGACGCCGGAATGATGTTGCCTGCCTGCACCACATAGGACGACGCCGGCGCGGCGACGCGATCCGGACTGGTGGTGCGACGATCGACCGACGCGTTGACGAAGGCGAGCTTGCGGTCCTGGCCGTTCTGCGCGAAGGCATCGTCCGCTGCCGGCTGCGCCGGCTGGCTCGTCTGGTTCGGCACGGTCGAGGAGGTACCGACCGAAGCAGCTTGTGCAATCGAGGGTGCCAACTCCCGAATACTGGTCGATGCAAACAGCCGGCTCAAGCGGGCTGCCTCGGTTTCCTGGCCGAGACGTTGCTGCTCGGAATCGATTGCAGGCATCCCCGCCGAAGGCGCGTTTTGCGCGTTCAATATCGGACGCCCGAGATCGCCTGGCAGAGCCGGTCCGAGCGGTGGCGCCTGGCGAGGAATACCGGCATAGTCGCGTGGCAGGCCGGTAAGGCCATCGGCGACGTTGTGATGGTCCGTCGTGTAGAGCTCTGACGGCGCGGTCGTGTGTGACCGGTTGTTCTGCAATGCCCAAAATATTGCGCCAAAGATGGCAGCCGATCCGATTGCCGCGCCGCCAGCCAGGACCTTCCGGGACAGCCTTGTGACGCGGGGACGCTCAGCGCGCAGACGCATCGAGCCCGATCGGTCGGCTTCATTGTCTCCGCCCGGCCGAATGTCGGCTTCCCGGTCTGTGCTCACCGCGTCCTCCCGTCGGTGCGGCTGATGCGGACGGTCTGCTGATGCTCACCGCCCATGCGGAGTTCAGCCGCGGCGAACAGGCGGTCGACGATGTAGTAGTTCTGCCGCACCCGATAATTGACGAGCTGACCATCGCCTTCGGGGCCGATGACGAATAGCGGCGGCGCTTCTCCTTGCGCGATTCCGCCGGGCATCTCGATATAGACCTTGGAGCCGTCATCGAACGCGGAGACCGGGACGCCAGGGCGGGTTGTCGCCCTCGATGGCGTAGCGGAAGCGCAAGCGCGAGATATCCACGCCGGTCACAATGGGCGTTGCAGCCTCCGCGCTCGCATTCTGGCGGCGCAGCGCAATCAGCTGATCCTCCGGATACTGCCAGGATACCGAGGCCATGTAGGTCTTTTCCGCGGAACGAAGCTCAAGCAGATACGTGCGACGGTCGGTGTTGATCACGAGATTGGAGACGAGCTCAGGTCTTGTGGGCTTAACCAGAATATGGATGCGCTTGGTGGGACCGGTTCCGCTCTCGGTATCGCCGATGATCCAGCGCACGGTATCGCCAGCGGCGACCGGGCCGGAGCCGACGAGTTGCTCGCCTTCCTGCAAGGCGACGTCAGTCACCTGCCCCGGCGCGGCATAGACCTGATAGAGCGCGCCCGCCGCGAACGGATAGACCTGCACGGCATTGATGTAGCCATTGCGGGTCGGCTGCATGCGGGCCGCGGCATTGGCTTTTTCAACACGCTTGCGGGGATCGCCAGACTCAGGCTTTGAGCGTGCGTCATGCAGCGGCTTGAGCTGGCCCGGGAAGTGGCAGCAGTTTCGGCATTTCGACGACTTCGACCGGCTTTGGCTGTGATCGGCAAGCTGGACCGCAGGCTGCGCCTCATCGTCATACGAAATCTGCGGCGGCGGCTTGAGCGGAATGGCGCAGCCGGCAAGCGTTGAGACGGAAAGAAGCAGAACCGGCAATGCAGCTTTGCGCGATGGCTTCATTGTCCCAACTCCTTCGACCAGTTGATGGCGTTGACGTAGACCCCAAGAGGATTTTTGCGCAGACGATCGGCATCGCGCGGCGCATCGATCACGACGGTGAGGATCGCGGTCCAGCGCTCGGTCGCGCTCAGGCTTCCGTTCTCGTAAACGCGCTGAATCCAGGCGACGCGGAACGAGGTCGGCGACGCCCGGATGACGCTGGAGACCTCGACCGAGATCTGCAGCTTGCCCAGATTGGCAAAGGGATCGTTGGTTCGGGCGAAATCATTGAGTGCCGCCGCACCCCGATCGGTGGTGAAGTCGTAGGCGCGCAGCCAGTCCTGGCGCAGCACGATGCCGTCGGCCGGCAATCCCCTGACATCCTCGATGAAACGCGCCAGGTGAAAGGCGATCTGCGGATCGGTCGGCTGATAGCTGCTATCAGCCGGCGCCACGGCCTGAGCCTGACCGAGGCGATCGACCTGCACCACCCACGGCGTCACCGTGCCGCGCACGGATTGCCAAACGAGACCGGAAGCAAGACCGCCGGACAGCATCAGACAGCCAAACGCCATCAGCCGCCAATTACTGGCCTGAACGCGAGCCGAGCCGATGCGATCATCCCAGACCTGCGCCGCCTTCTGATAGGGGGTTTCTGGTCTGGGCGTGCGGCCGTAGCGTACGGAAGGACGTTTGAACATTAGCTTTTGCCTTCGGAGAGATCGACAGACGCACCGCCACCACCGTGATCGCCGGAGCGAACCGCGTGGGTTACCGCGGAAGCGCCATGGCTCAGGGTTTGCGAGCGTTTCATGCGCGTTGCCCAGGCTGGTGGGCTACCTGTGGATGGCGAACCTGGAGAGGCGGCACTCTGCCCTGCTTCATGGGCACCAGATGCCGCCGCTGTCTGAGGAAGTGGGGTGGTCACACTTGAAGCAGCCGCGAGAACGGACGCGCTGCCGCGCGCCGCGCCGGCGAGCACTCCACCCGCAGCGCCCGCGGCCAGGCCGGCGCCAGCCACGCCGGCGGCAACAACGCCACCCGCCGCGAGGCCCGTACCGACGGCAGCGCCGGCGCCGAGCTGCGGACCGCCGGAGACAATGCCGTTTGCGATCCCAGGGCCGAAGATACCCAGCCCCAATAGGGACAGTGCCGCCAGTACCATGGACATGGCATCTTCAATGGTGGGTTGATTGCCGCCGAAACCGGCAGTGAATTGCGAAAACAAGGTCGAGCCGATGCCGACGATGACGGCGAGCACCATCACCTTGACGCCTGACGAGATGACGTTGCCGAGCACACGCTCGGCGGCAAACGCCGTCTTGCCGAACAGGCCGAAGGGGATCAGCACAAATCCGGCCAGCGTCGTCAGCTTGAACTCGATCAGCGTGACAAAGAGCTGGATCGCCAGGATGAAGAAGGCGAGCAGCACCACGATCCAGGCGAACAGCAGCACCACGATCTGAACGAAATTCTCAAAAAAGCTGATGTAGCCCATCAAGCCCGAGATCGAGTCCAGGATCGGACGGCCGGCGTCGATGCCGACCTGGGCAACGCGGCCGGGACTGAGGAGATCGGCCGTGGACATTCCGGTGCCGGACGCCTTGAGGCCAAGTCCGGCAAAACTCTCGAAGACAATGCGGGCGAGGTTATTCCAGTTGCCGATGAGATAGGCGAAGACGCCGACAAACAATGTTTTCTTGGCGAGCCGCGCAATGATGTCCTCGTCCCCGCCCCAGCTCCAGAATATCGCTGCAAGCGTGATATCGATCGCCGCCAACGTCGTGGCGAGGAACGCCACTTCACCGTTGAGCAGACCGAAGCCGGAATCGATGTAGCGGGTAAATACCTCGAGGAAACGGTCGATAACCCCTGTGCCACCCATCAGCGTGTCCCTACCCTGCTCAACTCCGTGCGGCAGGAGCTCGGTCCTGGCTCTTCACGGGCACAGCGGGCGCATTGGGGGCCGATGCGGCTGATGGCTGCGGCGATTTCGTCGATGCAAAGAAGTGCTGACGGTTCTCGGCCCATATGCGGCGACAGGCTTCGAGTACCGCGGCATCATCAGGCGTGATCGTCCGACAGCGCGCGAGCTCGACTGACAAGCGCGTCCGCTTCGCCATGCCCCAGTGGCGTCAAGACCGCCGCGTCCTCGCTGCGCCGACTCTGGATCACAGCCACGGCGACGATCAACACGCCAAAAGCGATTGCCGCGGCCCACGCGAACTGCCGAGATGTGAGATACGGCTTCATCAGTGAAACATCTGCACGGTCGTTGGCTGATAACCGGCACCTGGCGTCAGGAAACGCCGAAGTTGCTCCCTGCCCTGGTCCTGTGCTGACGTGCGCTGTGCGGCTTCCAAACTCTGCGCGCGCCCCTGCGCCGCGACAGTCGCGGTCAAATCGGCGAGTTGCTGCGCCTGCAGAGCGACCAGCTGATTGCCGGCTTGCGTTGCCTGCAGCGCGCCGGTGGCGGACTGGCTCGAATTCACCAGCGCCGCAGTCTGGATACGGTTGGTGTCGAGATTGCCGACCACGCCGGCCTGCACCCGCAGCGCATCCTGGAACGCCGCGACCGAAGTCTGCCAGCGGACTTGCGCATTTGATATCAGGGCCTGATTGGTTATTCCGGCTGAGGCCGGGGCGTAAGTCGTCGAGAAGGCATGGTCGATCTGCTGCATATCGTAGGCGATACGCTGCGCCTGGTTCAGAAGCTGCTGGGTGCGCTGGATCGAGGCTTGCAACTGCTGCAGCGACGAATACGGCAGGCTCGCGAGATTCCTCGCCTGATTGATCAGCATCTGCGCTTGATTCTGCAGCGAGGTGATCTGGTTGTTGATCTGCTGCAGCGCGCGAGCGGCCGTGAGCACATTTTGCGCGTAGTTATTGGGATCGAACACGACGACCTGCGCCGAAGACGGAGGCGTTGCGAAGCCGATTGCAAGCGCGACGACACTCACCGCCGCGAGACGACGGATAACGTTCATGATTTTTCTCCCTCGGCTGGAGAAACGGGAATGATGTCGGCGGCCCAGGCGAGGCCACGGTGCTTCAGCCAGGCGGCAACGAAACCCTCGCGGCCATGTTCGGCGAGGATTTCGGCAATCGCTGATTGGTCCGACTTTGATGAGGCGGCGGTAAAGGCGAGCGCGACGTCACCGAGACCGAGCTCAAACAGCCGATTGCCGCGCCGCGACTGGCAGTAATAGTCCCGCTTCGGCGTCGCGCGGGCGAGGATCTCGATCTGGCGGTCGTTCAGGCCGAAGCGGCGATAGATCGCCGTGATCTGCGGCTCGATCGCCCGCTCGTTCGGCAGGAACAGCCGCGTCGGGCAACTCTCAATGATGGCGGGCGCGATCGCGGAGCCGTCGATGTCAGACAGCGACTGCGTGGCGAAGATCACCGACGCATTCTTTTTGCGAAGCGTCTTCAGCCATTCCCGTAATTGGCCGGCAAAACCCTGATCGTCCAGCGCGAGCCAGCCTTCATCGATGATCAGCAATGTCGGCCGGCCGTCGAGCCGGCCCTCGATGCGATGAAAGAGATAGGCCAGCACGGCCGGTGCGGCAGAGGTGCCGATCAGGCCCTCGGTCTCAAATGCCCCGACTTCGGCCTCTCCCAACCGCTCGGCTTCGGCATCGAGCAAGCGGCCATAGGGTCCGCCGAGGCAATAGGGTTGCAGCGCGCGCTTCAGGGTCTGCGATTGCAAAAGCACCGACAGACCAGTCAGCGTCCGCTCGGCTACCGGTGCCGACGCAAGCGAAGTCAGAGCCGACCAGAGATGGTCCTTTGCCTCCGGCGTGATGACGATCGTTTCGCGGCTAAGGATATTGGCGATCCATTCCGCCGCCCAGGCGCGTTCCGCGGCATCATCGATTCGGGCCAGAGGCTGGAGCGCGACGGGCTCGCTTGCATCGTCCGACAGCGCGCCCCCGAGATCATGCCAGTCGCCGCCCATGGCGAGCGCGGCCGCGCGGATCGAACCGCCGAAGTCGAATGCGAAAATCTGGCTTCCCGGATAACGGCGGAACTGCAGCGCCATCAGCGCCAGCAGTACCGACTTGCCGGCGCCGGTCGGACCCACCACCAGGGTATGGCCGACATCGCCGACATGCAGCGAAAATCGAAACGGGGTCGCTCCCTCCGTTCGCGCGAAAAATAATGCCGGTGCGCCCAGATGCTCGTCTCGCGCGGGGCCCGCCCAAACCGCCGACAACGGGATCATGTGCGCCAGATTGAGCGTGGAGACCGGCGGCTGTCGGACATTGGCGTAGACATGGCCGGGCAACGACCCCAGCCAGGCCTCCACCGCATTGACGCTTTCGGTCATGCAGGTGAAGTCGCGCCCCTGGATGACTTTCTCGACCAGCCGCAGCTTCTCGTCGGCGACGCTGATATCGTCGTCCCACACCGTTACTGTCGCCGTAACAAAGGTCTGCCCGATCGCGTCGGATCCGAGTTCCTGCAACGCCGCATCGGCATCCATAGCCTTGTTGTGGGCGTCGGTGTCGAGCAGCGACGAGGCTTCGCTGGTCATCACCTCCTTCAGGATCGCGGCAATCGATTTGCGCTTGGCAAACCATTGGCGCCGGATTTTAGTCAGCAGCCTCGTCGCATCAGTCTTGTCGAGCATGATCGCGCGGGTCGACCAGCGGTAGGCAAAGGCCAGCCGATTGAGCTCGTCCAGAATCCCGGGCGTCGTGGCGGTCGGGAAACCGACGACTGTCAGCACCCGCAGGTGGGATTGCCCCAGCATCGGCTCGAGGCCGCCAATCAGGGGCTGGTCGGCCAGCACGGCGTCGAGATACATCGGAATCTCGGGTACGCGGACACGCTGGCGCCTGGTCGATACGGTCGAATGCAGATAGGTCAGCGTTTCCTCGTCATCGAGCCATCCGATCTCGGGCATAAAGCCCTCGACAAGCCCCAACACGCGCTCGGTGCGATCGACGAATCCGCGCTGGACTTCGCGCGCATCCGAATCTCCGCTGCGATCACTTCCCTCGTAGAGGAAACGCTCGGCTCGCCCTGTCTCTTCCGGCGGAGGCAGATACAGAAAGGTCAGGAAATAACTGGACTCGTAATGCGCTCCCTCCTGCTCGAATTGAGCGCGGCGCTCGACGTCGACCAGAGCCGACGCCACATCAGGGAAATGGCCTTCCGGATATTGGCTGGCGGGATTTCTCTGCGCCTCGACGAAGACGGCCCAGCCCGAACCGAGCCGTCGCAACGCGTTGTTTAACCGGCCGGCGACGCCGACGAGCTCGGCTGGCACGGCGGAATCCAGATCCGGCCCCCGAAATTTTGCTGTACGCTGAAACGAGCCATCCTTGTTGAGGACGATGCCCTCGTCGACCAAAGCGGCCCAGGGCAGGAAGTCGGAAAGCTGAGTGTTGGAACGCCTGTATTCCGCGAGATTCATCATTGGCTCAAACTCCCAAATAGCCGGAGATGCGCAGATGCCGGCGCACGACATCGACGAATTTCGGGTCGCGCTTCGCTGCCCACACTGCGGCGGCCTGACCGAGGATCCCGAGCAGGAGGCCGGCGAGCCACAACCGCAAACCGAGACCGAGTGCCGCAGCCAGCGTGCCATTGAGGATCGCGACCGCGCGCGGTGCGCCACCGAGCAGGATCGGCTCGGTCAGTGCGCGGTGCACTGGCACGGTGAAGCCGAGGATCGGGTCGGTCGCATCCATCACACCAGCACCCCGCCGCCAAACGAGAAGAACGACAGGAAGAAGGAGCTCGCCGCGAATGCGATCGACAGACCGAACACGATCTGGATCAGTCTGCGAAACCCACCTGACGTGTCGCCAAACGCCAGCGACAAACCCGTGACGATGATGATGATCACGGCCAAAATCTTGGCGACGGGGCCTTCGACCGATTGCAGGATCTGATTGAGCGGCTGCTCCCATGGCATGTTCGAGCCGGCAGCCCATGCAGAGCCGGAGACCAGCACCGGAACACCGGCGGCAACGACCAGCCCCATACGGCGACGGAAGTGGAAAGATAATCGCGTCATCGTTGATCTCCTGCGGCGTGAAGGACGTAGTCGCCGTCGGACCCAAGCCCTTCGACACGGGCAAGCTCGGCGAGCCGCCGATCGGATCCCCGGCCCGCCAACACGACGATGAACTGGATGGTCTCGGCGATCAGGGCGCGTGGGACCGTGACAACAGCTTCCTGGATCAGTTGCTCCATCCGGCGGAGCGCGCCGAGCGCGGAACCGGCATGGATGGTGCCTACGCCGCCGGGATGGCCGGTGCCCCAGGCCTTCAAGAGATCGAGCGCTTCGGCGCCTCTGACTTCACCGATCGGAATCCGATCCGGACGCAGCCGCAGCGAGGAGCGAACGAGATCGGAGAGCGAGGCGACACCGTCCTTGGTGCGAAGCGCCACGAGGTTCGGCGCCTTGCACTGCAGCTCGCGGGTATCCTCTATCAGCACCACGCGATCGGCGGTTTTTGCCACTTCCGCCAGCAGCGCGTTGGTGAGCGTGGTCTTGCCGGTGGAGGTGCCGCCGGCGACAAGAATATTGCGGCGATCCGCGACGGCCACTCGCAGCGTCTCGGCCTGCCCTGACAGCATGATGCCCGCGGCAACATAGTCATCGAGCGTGAACACGGCGACCGCGGGCTTGCGGATCGCGAAGGCCGGCGCCGCCACCACCGGCGGCAGCAATCCCTCGAAGCGCTCACCGGTCTCAGGCAACTCGGCCGATACCCGCGGCGCACCCGGATGCACCTCGGCGCCGACATGGTGCGCAACAAGCCGCACGATGCGCTCGCCATCGCCGGGCGATAAACGTTCGCCGGTATCGACGAGGCCGCCCGCCAGCCGGTCGATCCAGAGCCGGCCGTCGGGGTTGAGCATGACCTCGACGACGGAGGCGTCTTCGAGCCACAGAGCAATAGATGGGCCAAGCGCAGTGCGCAGCATGCGTGCGCCGCGCGACGTCGCCTCCTGATTGAAATGATGGATTGCCACTTCCGTCCCCCGCGCGACGACGGCCAAATTCCAGCCGTGATGTCGGGGATGACTAAGAAAGGCAGGACCTACGATCGTGCAACAAGATCAGATCAGGCGTAGGGCTCTGGCGTAGAAAGACAGGAAGACGGCGAGGTGACTAGAACTAGCGCAAACAGCAGCGCACCTCCAACCCGGCCGGCAATTCGCTCGGATTCTCGGAAAACACGTGGCCATGGCGAAGCTCAACCGATAACCGCCACATGAGCACGCCGGCGGAAATCGACTCGATGACACTGTCCAGCCCAAAGGCAAGCAGAACGAGGCTACCGGACAAAATGCCCGAAGCGATCGCCACATTGGTTTCGATAATCATCCAGCCGATCGTGATCCATTCGAGCTGGAATGCCTCCCGAACAAGCGGGTGACGGTCAACTGTCTGCTTTGAGGACTGGATCAGCGGAGGCGGTGTGCAGCACTCATCCTCGCAACGCTCCGGTACTTTATCGACGTGCAACATGTTCGAACCGCAAAGCCAATCTCAAGTCATTGTCGTGCCTAACGCCGACCGCCGCAACCGTAAAAGCGTCTCTCGGCAAAGGACCGCGGCTAGTTCCGGCCGACAGGTACAATCGAGGCTCAAAACTCCGCATGCAGACGTCCAGAGAAGATTGAAACTGGTCCGCGATCAGCATTGTATCCAGGATTGACAATGAACTGATAGTCGAAAGTTAGCGTTGCCCCTTTGTTGAGGCTGTAGGCGTAATAGGCTTCGAGGATTTGTTCCGGACGATAGTTGAGCTGGCCATCGCCGATCAGAATCCCCAGGCCGCCGGCAGCGAAGTATGCGCGGGCTTCGGGCGAGAGACCTTCGACCACTCCTGCCATGCCGATCTTGTCATTCGGTCGCCCCCAAGCATTGCCCTTTAACACCGTGCCGAACGAGAGGCTCTTGTCGCAATCGGTCCAGCCGACGATCTCGACGAGACCTGGACTCCATGTTGCACGCGAGAACACGCCCAGATCGTTCGTAATCGCCTGCTCCAGATTGGCGACGAAGCCGTAATTGGTGCGCAGTTGCCGTGTTAGCGCGATGTCGGGGTAATTCGGGGTGATGACCGGCAGGGCGAGCGCGTCCGAATAACTGCCCGCGTTGGCGATGTTCGCCCACCCCATCAAACGCAATTTGCCTGGCTGTGAAAAAAGCGAATACCGCAATTCCAGTTCGCCGATGTATTCGCCGCGCTCGGGGATGTGGGTGTCGAAAGTGTTGGCGTTGGAGACGGACGGCACCAGAAAATAGCCGGCGCGAACCGCCCAGTATTTCTGGTTCAGTTCCGCGGATGCGCCCCACGTATAACTGATCCTGTCCATGGTCCAGTCGTAAGAACCGCCTCCGTAGATATTCCAGTTGAGAAACGTTGTCCGCGGATCGCCAGCAAAGGCATTCACATCGAAGATGTCCGTGACCGCGAATTTTCCGGCCGTGACGGTGATCCGAGAAATATCCTGCTTGCTGCCGAGCTGGTTCGGGCCGTCTTCGATCGTCTCCTGCTCGCCACCAAGGCCGAATGTCTGGCGCAGGAAAATGCGTGCGACATTGAAACGCGGCATCGGGAAGTCCGATTTTTGCGCTTCTCCGTTGGGAAAGCCCGCAACTCCCAACGTATTGTTGAGACCAAAACCCTGCATCAGCTCCGGGTTGACATAAAACTCGGAGCCGTCCCACGGTCGATAGCCGACGAACGCGGTCACGCTCGTAGTATTCTGGATCTGACTGGCGCCCGAAAGGCTGTTCGCGCCTTGATAGGGCGAATGAAAAGCGGGATAGCCCTGCTCGACGTAAGTAAATTGCCCGTGGACGTTCCAGCTATTCGGGGCGATCGCCCACGCGGGGGTGACATTGCCCGGATCCGTCGTCGCCCCTGTCCAGTCGAGCTTCCGGTTGAGCCCAAGCCGAAGATTATAAAGATCAACCGTTGTCGATTCGTAACCGGTGCCCGACGGGAATGTGCCGCTGGCTTTTCCCAAGCGGTCGTAGAGATACTCCAATCTGGCGGTCCAGCCCGGCGAGATGGCTAGTTCAGCGCCCGCACCCAGAGTCCAGCCGGCGCGCATTCGCGAGACCTTGTCCTCGTTACCGGTCAAGCCAGAGTCTTCAAGGAACCGAGCTTGCGACCAGGCGAGCCCGCCGGTTGCGTAGACGAGCCAATGATCGAATGCATAACCAGCCCGACCGCGCACGGTCGAAACGAAGTCAAGCTTTTCGGTGACGGTGCCGGCTGGGGTTGGTCGCGACGTGACGATGCCGTCATCGAGAAAATTCGGGAACGATATATCTCCTTCAATTCCGACCAGCAGCCGCGACGGTAGTACATAATTGTAGCCGAGCTGCAATCCACCAAACATGCTGCCAAATGAGGTGCCGGCAGCAGTCGGGTCTTTATCGAACAGCGTGTTGCGCCCGTATCCTCGGCTATATCCGACGTGGCCTCCGAAATACGCTCCTGTCCAATCAAAGGAAACTGCGGCTGAGGGCGGCGCTTGCAACGGCGCCTTGCCTACCAAGTCAGCAGCCCGCGACGAGGTGCCGAACACGAGCGCCAGCGCGACCCCCAGACTAAGTGCGGCTGCGCGCGAAACGTTGAAGCTTTTGGAGAAGGCGTAAGACCAATCAAGGAATCCCCAAGTTTCGCGTCCCCCACTACCTGTCCCCTCATTCAATTGCGACGCATTCGCAATAACGCGGCAGGTCCCGGCTTCTTGGTGAATTGCGATGTCCATTCCGTCTCCCCAAATCTAACTCAAGCCGACGGCGGAATTCGCAATGACAGACGGAGACTGCTTTGATCGATTGCAATGTCTCGCTCGGAACGATTATCGGAGGCAATTCGAATTGGTCTAATTCCGGCGTCAAGTTGCTTAAATCTCTCCAGATTAGAACGCTTGCAGACTTGGGCACGATCTCGAAGGCGTGGCCGTGCCCAAGCGGGTAACAAAGCGTTCCGTCGAAACTTACGCGCGGTGAAACGCTGATTCATGACGCCGGCAACCCCGGAATTGTTACGCCAAGTGTTTGCAGGATCAGAATTGCGTTGAGCAGCAACACCACCGCGGTCGCAACCATTGCTGCGATATTGGTCAGCCGGCCATTGGCGAATTGACCCATGATGTCGGCGCGTCGCGTGAACATCAGGACCGCGATCATCGGGAGCGGCAGCGCGATACTGAGCACAACCTGACTGACGACCAAAGCCTTCGTTGCATTCACGCCGAGCGCGACGACAATGAAGGCCGGTATCATCGTGACCAGCCGCCGGACCATGATTGGAATCCGGAATCTGATGAATCCCTGCATGATGATCTGGCCGGCCATCGTTCCCACGGCCGAACTCGAAATTCCCGATGCAATAAGGGAGACTAGGAACACGCCCGCTGCGCCGGCGCCGAGCAAGGGTGTTAACGTGTGATAGGCGGTTTCGATTTCGGCGACGTCGCTGTGTCCGGCATGGAAAGCGCCCGAGGCCATCATCACCATCGCGATATTGACCAGGCCGGCAATCACCAGCGCGACGACGACTTCCTGATTCGAGAAGCGCAAGACCTTGCGCCGCTCGTTGTCGTCGTTCACCGGCGTGCGCGTCTGCGTGAGGCTTGAATGCAGATAGATGGCGTGCGGCATGACGGTTGCGCCGATGATGCCGACGGCGAGCAGCAGCGCGGCGCCATCGGCTAGCTGCGGCAGCACCGTATGCAATGCCGCCGCGCTCCAATCGACCGGAGCGATGAACATCTCGATGAGGTAGCAAAGCCCGATAATGCCAACCAGGCTGCCGATGATCAGTTCGATGGGCCGGAACCCGGAGCTTTCGAACATCAGGATGCCATAGGTTACAAGCGCTGTGACGGCCATCCCTGCCAGCAGAGGCATTTGAAACAGCAAGGAAAGCCCGATGGCGCCGCCGAGAAACTCGGCCAGATCGGTCGCCATCGCGGCAACCTCGCTGATCACCCACATCACCCAGACAACCGGCTGAGGAAACTGCTCGCGGCAGATCTCCGCCAGGTTCCGTCCGGTGACGATGCCGAGCTTGGCGGAGAGAGCCTGGAACAGCATCGCGATCAGATTGGCGAGCAACACCACCCAAAGCAGTCCATAACCGTACTTCGCCCCTGCCTGGATATTGGTCGCGAAATTCCCAGGGTCCATGTAGGCGATTGAGACAATCACAGCCGGGCCGACGAATGCCAGATAGCCGCGCAGCCCGCTGCGTTGGCTGGCCAATACCTGGCGACCCGCGGAGACGGTCCGTTCAGTCAGGGACTCTTTTCTCCGCAGGGCGTCGGAGATAGTCGGTGGCATCCAGCACCTCCGCCAGTTTGTAGTCTAGGCTACATTCAAAGATAGCAACGCCTCTTGGGATGTCAACGCACACAGTGTAGTTAAGGTAACAAGTTCGGATGTGGATTGAAAATGGTGTTCCTTTGGCGCAAGGTGCGTTCCAAACGTGAAAGGTTTTGAGAGGACGCGATGCTGCCAAACGCAAAGGATAAGCGAAATACCATCGAGCTTCCGCCTGAACTGACCCAGGCGCGTCGATTTGGGAAGACTCGTTCGGCGCAATCGAGGGCGCTGCTTGAAGACTACGTGGAACTCATTGCCGATCTATTGGCCACCGGTGGCGAAGCACGGCCCACCGATGTGGCCCGCCGCCTGGGCGTCTCCCATGCGACCGCCATCAAGACGATCTCCCGGTTGAAGCGGGAGGGGTTGGCTACGGGACTACCATACCGCGGAGTGTTTCTCACGGACACCGGACAAGCGCTGGCCGAGAGAACGCGAGCCCGTCACAGGACCGTCGTAAATCTTCTTGTCGCGCTAGGTGTCCCTACCGAGATTGCCGAGGCCGACGCCGAGGGGATTGAGCATCACGTTTCCGAAGCGACACTGAAAGCATTCGCCCAATTCCTGCAAAAGCCTGGGTACAACACGCGTCCCAGAAAGCGTTGATATCGTGCATCGGACTCGAACCATCGTCCAAAAAAACGCTTACGGGTACCGGCGGGCGGTTTCAAATCACTATCCGTTTGTTATGCGTCCGCCCCCGGGAATTACGTCTTGAGAGACCTCCTGGGCCAGGGTCTGCCCTTTCGCCAACCTCCTCCCCAAGGCCTCGATAAACCCGTCGTAGCGCTCGCGTCCTTTGGCCTGAGCGGCCGGCTGCGCGGTATCCGGCAGCGGCGGCGTGGCCGTGAGCCAGAAGCGCACGAACAGCGCCAGCGCTTCGTTCGAGATCGTTGTGTGGCGCTCCAACCGCTCAAGCTGCCGCGTCAGCCGGTCGAGCCGACGCCCAAGTGCAGCCTCCATGCGCTCGGAATTATCCGGCGACAGGTATGACGTAAGCGCCGTCTCGACGACCAGCGCCTGAGGCACGCGTTTGCGGTTGGCGTAGTCGGCCAATTGTCCCGCGAGATCCGGCGGCAGGCGAAAAGTATGCTTGGTCCGCATCGGCTACTCCCTAGAATTCCATGCCGTCGCCGGGGTCCATCAAGACCTGGCGGGCGAGACCGCGGGCGGGCCGTTGCAAGGCACGCGCGCGCAAAGCATCACCATCATCGGAATTCTCTTCGACGAAGGTGAACTCCGGCGTCGCCTTTGCGCGTACCGGCACGATCTCTTCGTGTCGGGGCAGTTCCGGCTCGCGGCGAATACCGCTATTGGCGAGATCCCGGACATGGGCCCCGCTAGACGTATTGGGTTTGCCACCGGGGTCGCCAGCGTCGGGAACCGACAATCGGCTCCAATCGTCAGACGGTACGAGGCCGGGTCGATTGCTTACCGACTGCGGCGGTGGGAGCACCCGCTGCATTAGCCTTGGGTCTTCATAGTAACGCGCCTTGCTGGCGCGGATCGGCGGGCAACCCGAGACGAGAACCAGTTCATCCCCTGGCGGCAACTGCATGACCTCCCCGGCAGTGAGGAGCGGCCGCGCTGTCTCCTGCCTTGAGACCATGAGGTGACCGAGCCAGGGGCTGAGCCGGTGGCCGGCATAATTCTTCATCGCCCGCATCTCGGTCGCCGTGCCCAGCGCATCCGAGACGCGTTTGGCGGTCCGCTCGTCATTGGTCGCAAAGGAGACGCGCACATGGCAATTGTCGAGGATAGAGTTGTTGGCTCCATAGGCCTTCTCGATCTGATTGAGGGACTGGGCAATCAAAAAGCTCTTGAGACCGTAGCCCGCCATGAACGCCAGCGCCGACTCGAAGAAGTCGAGCCGGCCGAGCGCCGGAAATTCGTCGAGCATCAACAAGAGGCGATGGCGACGTCCTTTGGCGTGTAGATCCTCCGTCAACCTCCGGCCGATCTGGTTGAGGATCAAGCGCACCAGAGGTTTGGTTCGGCTGATGTCGGACGGGGGTATGACCAGATATAATGTCGCGGGCCTGTCGCCCTCAACGAGATCGCGAATGCGCCAGTCGCAATGATGGGTGACCTTTGCCACCACGGGGTCGCGATAGAGCCCCAGGAACGACATCGCCGTGGAGAGCACGCCAGATCGTTCATTCTCGCTCTTGTTGAGCAATTCGCGCGCCGCCGAGGCAATCACCGGATGCGGCCCGGCGTCGCCGAGATGCGCTGTCGTCATCATGGCCCGCAGCGTCACCTCGATCGGGCGTTTTGGGTCGGACAGAAATCCGGCAACACCCGCAAGCGTCTTGTCCGGTTCGGCATAGAGCACGTGAAGAATGGCGCCAACGAGGAGTGAGTGGCTGGTCTTTTCCCAGTGATTGCGGCGTTCCAGCGACCCTTCCGGATCCACCAGCACGTCGGCAACATTCTGGACGTCGCGCACCTCCCATTCGCCGCGACGAACCTCGAGCAGCGGATTATAAGCGTCCGAATTCGCGTTGGTCGGATCGAACAGCCGCACGCGGCCGTGCTTGGCGCGGAAGCCCGAGGTCAGGGTCCAGTTCTCGCCCTTGATGTCGTGGACGATGCAACTGCCCGGCCAGGTCAGCAGCGTCGGCACCACGAGGCCAACGCCCTTGCCCGATCGCGTCGGGGCGAAGCACAGTACATGTTCCGGTCCATCATGCCTGAGATAGTCGCGCTCAAAACGGCCGAGTACGACACCGTCAGGCGCGGTCAGACCGGCAGCACGAATCTCCTTTGGTATAGCCCAGCGGGCCGATCCGTAGGTTGCCGCGGTGCTGGCTTCCCGCGCCCGCCATACCGACATGGCGATGGCGACCACAATCGAGATAAACCCTCCTGATGCGGCGATGGTAGCGCCCTCGACGAAGACATGCGGCGCATAGGCATCGTAGGCGTACCACCACCAGAAGAACGAAGGCGGCAGATAGACGGGAACGCCGGAAGCTATCTCAAACCAGGGCTGCCCCAATTGTGGTTGGTAGCCAAGCTTCCAGGCGACCCATTGCGTCGCCGCCCAGGTCGTGGCGAGCACGATCGCGAGCACGACGAGAATCTGGCCCCATAATATTCGTGTCGCGGACATGGCAAAAGAAGTTCAATACCGCCGCACGCAATCGACAAGCGCGATATCGTGCGGAGCGTGCCAACGGCGGTTGCCGGCTAGATTTCGGATGGCCGCGGTCGCCAGTTGGGCTGCGGCCGCAGGAAAGCGCGCGGCATCACGAACCAGATCCAGGCCGCGATCTGAAAGACAACATTGAGAGCGAAGGCGGTCTGGTAGGCACTTTCGGGATAATGTCCGGCGTCCGGGACCCATTGCTGCACGACGACGCCGATCGCATATTGTACGGTGAATGCCGTGCCGATGTGAAACAGGTTCAAGGCGCCATTGGCCCGCCCCGTCAATTCCTTCGGGAAATACTCGGCCAGGATCGCGTAACTCAGCACGGTTGCCGCACCGGTCGCGGCTACACCGCTCCACAGGACGTATGAAGGTAAGGGCAGCCGCAAGACCAACGCCAATTGAATCGCAATAAAAACAGTTGCGACCAGCACCAGCAACGTTTCCGGTCCGAAACCGCGCCGGCGCAGCCGATCGGCCGCGAGGCCGAGCCCGATGGCGCCGACACCGAGCGCGACCGCCATGATGAAGAGATGCTCCACCACCCCCGCCCGGTCGAGACCATCGACATCGGCAAGCCACTGCGCTGCCCACAAGCCCTGCAGGGCCCAGGCCGTTCCGATGCAGCTTGCCGAGAGCGGCGCAAGACGCCAGAAGCGCGGATCGGCGTAAACCTTCTTCAAGCCGACCGAGACCGCTTTGCTTACCGGCGCCGCCTCGGGCACCACGATATGGACCACGATCGCGCAGACCGCGGTCGATGCGGCCAACAGGCCGAAGAGTTCACGCCAACCGATCGAAGCGAGCAGCATCTCGGCCGGCCATGTCGCGGTCACCGCGCCGAGCGCACCCAGCATGACCATCCAACCGTTCAGGAGCGGCACCCTCTCCCTGGGAAACCAGAGCACGAGCGCCTGCATGCCCGCGGTCAAGGCAGAGGCAACGCCGAGACCGATCAACGCCCGGCCCAGGACCAGCATGGAGAAATTCTCCGACGCCGCGAACAACGCCGAGCCGAGCGCTGCCACCACCATCAATACGCTTTGCACGCGCCGCGGCCCGTATCGGTCGAGCAGCATGCCGATGGGTATCTGGGCTGCAGCGAAGGTCAGAAAGTAGACCGACGTCAGCAGGCCGAGATCGCCGGCACTCAATCCCAACTCATTTGCAAGAGGCGATGCCATCACTGCATTGATGGTCCGGAAGAGATAGGCGAGGTAATAGCCGGCGACAAAGGGCAGGAATACACGCAGGATCAGCGACCCGTTTGCGGCCAGGTTTGCCACCGCCTGTCGCGCCATCGCGCGCGAGGCCTGCGCGGATTGCTCTGATGACGACCGCCACCTCATCTTCATCATGGTTATCTTCATTGTTGACGGGGCGGGCCGCGGTCCCGGTGAGGCGCGCCTGCACGATATCGTCTTGAGCGGCAGGCGGCTTCGCCGCGCTCATCCTGCCGATCGTTTCCTGAATAAGGGGAACTCCCCGATCGACGCGTCTTTGCACCTGCGCGGCGAACTCCTGGAAACGCTCCGCCCCGACCGCGCAAGCCGCCTCCTGTGCTGCAGCCGGTAATAACGGGGTCACGGCCAAATGGAACCGCGCGTGCAGTGCCACCGTCTCATTCACTACCTTAAGATTGCGATCGAGTTGCTCGAGCTGGCCACGCATGGCCGCGAGCTGGCGGGCCAAGGTCGCGGTGTCGCTGAAGTCGTCCTCAGATCCGAGCAAGCGACCGAGCGCCGCTTCCACCAGCGCGGATTTGGTAGTGCCGGGACGGGCGGCCGCTTCCGCCAATCGCGCGGCCATGCCCTCGGAGAGATAGACGCCAATTCTGGGTTTCATGGGAACATTCCGCTTCAAAGCAAATGATCGCGATCACTTCCGATTCCTGTGAAGCAATTCAGCGTCGGCTCGTTCGTGATTGACGTGTAGATGAGGGCCGGCGTTCGATGTACGCCGCTGCAATTGCTGGACTGCCTGAGGTTCGGTTGTTGGATAGCCGCAGCACCAGCTCCCATCTTCCACAGCCGACACGAAGTTTTCGATCTGAGCGTTGAATGCCGCCGGCTCTTCCAGATTGATGCCATGACCGGTGTTGGGACAGATCCAGAGACCGGCATTGGGCAACGCGGATTTGAGCATCAGATTGGTTTCAAGGCACGCGGCGTCCTCATCGCCCACGGCGAGTAATACCGGGATCGCCATGGCTGAGAACTGATCGCGTAGATCGTGCAAGGACGGCCGCAAGGCCTGACAGCGCGCCATCGTGTGCGACATCCCCTGTGGCGAATGCTGACGCAAACGGGAAATGAATTCCCGCCAACTGTTCCCATCCTTGTGTTTCAACTGGATACGGGCGGGGCCCCTGGCTATCCGCTCAGCGATCGCCGCCATGCCGTGATCGATGAAGATGCGCGCGAGAACGGAGGTTTCCCGCAACCAGGCGTCCCGCCGGGCAGGATGGGAGCCGGACCCCACGCTGGCCGCGACGATAGCGCTGACTTTCTCTGGATAGCGCAACCCGAACTGAAGGGCGGCATATCCGCCCATGCTCAGGCCGACGAGATGGGCGCGCTCGATCGAAAGTCCATGCATGACAGCGGCGATGTCGTCGACCGCGAGTTCCCAGCCATAAAAAGCCGCATCCTTAGGCACGTCGCTCGGCGGATAGCCCCTGGCGTTATAGGCGATGCAGCGGTAGCCGCGCGAGAAGTGCTCGAACTGGGATCCCCATCCCCGGAGGTCGGAGGCAAATTCATGGATAAATATAATCGGATATCCCAGGCCACTTGCCTCGACATAAAGCCTCACCCCGCCGGCATCGACATATGGCATCGCTTCTTACCCCCATCGTCAATTTGCGCGTCTGGGTGCAGAGGCAGAAAAACGAGGCGGGTTGCAATCACACAGTCCTTGGCGTCGTACCTTTGCGTACCATGGCGTGGAATCACCGATACACACCGGAGCCATTGGGGCTGACAGGGCGCGTTCGTCCTTCTGGAACGGACTGGATGAGGTCAGCGATTCGCGAGATGAATCGATTCCGCTCGCATCCCCGGACGACAGATCGACAGCCTTCCGGCAAGTGTCAGAGTCCGAGCCCGCGCTTTCGGCCAAAGCTCCAGTCGACCGCGCCGCCTGGAAGCATGACGCCGGAGATCTGGCGACCGAGCTCTCGTTCCAGGGCTGGACGCCATGGGACGAGCTGGAAGCCGAGACCATCATCGATCATGGCAAACCGGCCTGAACTCAGCGTGATCCGCTGCCGGTAGATCCCGGCGACGTGCTCGCCTTCCGTCGACGGCCGATAGACGAGCCTGGTTTCGGCGGCGATCTTACCTGCCGCGCTATCAAGCTCTCGCCTTCGCAAGGTATCAAGGAGATCACGCGCGAAGATGACCCGCTGCCCCTGCCGGCGGACGAGGCCTTCAGCGGTGAGATGTTCAAGGCGTCGGTCCATGGCGTCCCGTACCTCCACCCCGAAACCGCCTCCGGTCACAACAGGCTCGCGCGCGAGGAGCTGGCGATCCAGCCATGTCGCGCCCGGCGCGGTGACCTGCTGCTGCAGCGAGAGGTCCGATCGCGTCGTGAGCGAGAGCCGCTTCCGGCCCTGGGCGTCCTCGTAAGTACGCGCCTCGACGATCGCACCTGGCGCGGCGTCTCCGGTCAGTTCGAGGTCGTTGAACCTGACATGGTGCGTCCTGCCGTCAACCCCTTCGACGACGGCATAGGCCGAGCCTTTCAACTCGTCGTGCAAGCCACGCTCCGCCAGGCGGCCGAGCACGGGATCACCGGGTTCGTCGCGGTGGAGGGCAAAGCCGGAAACGTCGGGCTCGCGGCCAGCCTTGGTCATGACCCGGTGGATCGTCTTGATTATATCACCGCGAGTCTCGAGTTCGCGAAGCGTCGGCTCAAGGCCAGACTTCAACGTGAAGCTGGCCGGCGCAACTCGTTCGGCAAGGCCAAGGCGCTCGAGCTTGGCGGCTCGGCCGAGCAAAAGGCGGCGCAGCTCGGGATCCCCGTCCGGCGTGCCAGGACGCAGATCGGCGATGCCCGCGCCATCGTCCGCCATGTTGCGCAAGGCGCGGTCGAGGTCGGTCCAGCGCTCTGCTTCGACCGCCTTCTCCAGGACGGACTGAATCTGCCGCTCGCTGCGCGGCCCAAGTTCCAGGGTAGCGCGCTCTGCAGCGCGGGTTCGAAACCCCCTGCTGATATAATCACGGCTGATGACGAGATCCTGACCATCATCGGCACGTCCGCCGACCAGGACATGGATATGGGGATTTTCCGTGTTCCAGTGATCGACGGCAATCCAGTCAAGTCTTGTACCGAGATCGCGTTCGGCATCCGCCATCAATTCCCGGGCATACGCACGCAGATCCGTCATCTCAGCTGCATCCTCCGGCGAAACGATGAAGCGGAAGTGGTGGCGATCTTCCCCACATCGCTCAGCGAAGGCGCGTTCATCGGCGGCATCTGTTCGCGCATCGAACATGCGGGCCTCTGCGCCATCGCGGGTAACGCCATCGCGCTTCAGGTAAGTGACGTGTTTGGCGAGCGGCGCCGAGCGGAACCGATTTCCGCGATGGCGGACGACGCGCGCCTTGATTACCACCCGGCGTGACGGCGAGCGGAGCGACAAGGCCAAAGACGCCGAACGCCCTCTGCCAAAGCGGGAGCCGCTGCTCCCTCTTTCCTGGCCAACGCCCCTGCCCGTGTGTCCGGCTTTCCTGGCGGCCCGCATGACCTGGCCAACGAAGCTCTTTGGTTTCGCCGCTCCGCGTCCTTTGTCGCGGATGCGGCCGGGACGTATCAGCAAATCATCGTCGCGCGGTTTCACTGGGATCTCCGAGCGCTCGGAATAGGCGATGGCGCTATGCGCGTTGATTGCCTTCGTGTTTCGGCGGAATCGCCAGCTGGCGATTTCACTCGAGGCCCTACTTCTCCCACTCCCCCAGCCATATCAGCGCGACGGCAGTCGGCGCTTTT
The DNA here is from genome assembly GCA_963823115.1 of uncultured Alphaproteobacteria bacterium. Lineage (GTDB taxonomy): Bacteria > Pseudomonadota > Alphaproteobacteria > Rhizobiales > Xanthobacteraceae > Bradyrhizobium. The sequence continues at coordinate 57,003 of CAWGKJ010000008.1, forward strand.
ATCTCGCAATCCCCGGCTGATATCTCCCGGCTCCCATCGTCTCACATCCAAACATGCGATGACCCGCGACAGAGTGCGATGAAGCGCGATCGCGATCATTGTGATCGAACCTGGCTGGTACGGTGTATGAACAGGTTGCCCGACTGCGGGACCAAGGCCGATAGATCGACAATTGTACGGACGCTTGATGCATGGACGGGTCGCACGCCAGATGATGATTGACCGGCCAAATTGCCCGCTGTGCGCACAACGAATAGCGGCGAGCGGGCCAAGGTGAATGATTTCGCGACGGCGGCAACCTTCCGCCCAATGAAACTAACCCCGATCATCGGCGTGAGCTTCGCGACATAGGCTTGTGTCTCATCCGGCAGCGGTCGACCGGTCGCCAGATGGCGTTCGTAGCGTCCAGGTCCTGCATTGTAGGCGGCGAGGAATCCCGGCGCGCCATAACGACAGTGGAGTTCGCGGATGTATGCTGTACCAGCCAGGATGTTGTCATGGGGGTCGTAGGGATCGACGCCGAGACGGTGGCGAGCGCGCAACTCGGCCCAGGTTTTTGGCATGATTTGCATCAGCCCCATGGCACCCTTTTGTGATCGAGCTTGCCGTTTGCCATCACTTTCGACGCGCATCACTGCGCGTATCCAGTGCTCGGGCACCGCGAAACGCCTGGACGCCTCGGTGATAAACGCTGCGACGGGATTGATGGAATGACCGCTCACTTGATGTATGGCCGAGGACGCTTGCGCGGCATGAGCTGCGCCGTTCGACAGCATCGATGCTGCCAGGACACGACAATGCGCCCGAGAGATCGCAAGCCTGCCATCGTGCTCGCGGCCGTCAAGGGTGAAGCGCTGGCGCGCCGGCCTGACGTCCGCCCTTGACCGCCGCTGCGCGCGACGGCTGCGCAAATCCTGGCCGGGACGGAGGAATGGCGCTTGTTTCGGCCGAACAAAGGAATGACGGGAAGTTTGCGATCTGCCAGCAAGGTCATTCCTCCCCGGTGGTCCAAAGAGGCTCCGCCTTTCCGATGATCGCGCGCGTCGGCAGCACTCCAAAATATCGCCCATCGAGCGAATCCGTTGACTGCCAGTTCATGAGGAAGACTTCGTCCTCCGCAACGACGCGACAGCCCTGCCAGATGGGCAGCGGTCGGCCGCGGCTGTCGCGTTCGCGCGCTTCGCCGACTACAATTTTGTCAACGGTGATGGTGAGCCGGTCTCTGCAAACCGTTTGCCCAGGAAGCGCCAGCACGCGCTTCAGCAGGGGAATGCCGCGCGGCAAATAGCGGCCATCGGCAAGGAATGTTGCCAGAGGTTCGGGCGGCTGGACCGCGACAAGTTCGGTGACAGCTAGGCTGCCGATCGGGCGTAACCGGTAGAGACCGATCGGCACGCTTTCGGAAGCGTTCCATAAATACCCGGGGACGGGTCTCACTCCGATCATCGACAGCACGGCAGTCGCGGCCGCCAGCGTCGTGAGAAGTGTCGCCGCGCGGCCCGTCACGGCGCGATTCTCCGCCGATGCAGCCAGGCCTGATGGCGCGAGCGTGTGTAAGGCCGCGGCGCTTCGTTGACCGAGAGACGGTTGTGGACGTGATGCCAATAGTCGGGGGCGGCATCGACCGGGTCGATGCCGAGCGCCTCGACGACGTCGATCAACTGCAGCACGCGCTCGACCTTGGGCCAACCGGCTAGCCGCAACAGGATGTCGCCGCCGGGTCGCACATAAGGCACGGTTGCGCAGCGCTCACCGGGCGCGACAGCCCTGACGATGTCGATGCGCGAAATAACCGTACCGAAGTCGTTCGAGGTCCAGCGCACGAACGCAAAGATGCTACCCGGTGCAAACGAAAGGATGCGCCGCCGCTTGTCGAGAATCTGCTCCTCGGCGGCGTGGCCGAAGCGGATCCAGTTCTCGATGCGCTTTTCCAGCCACAGGAGCTCGACATGGGTGAGATCGCTCATGCAATCGCTCCTTCACAGGACAATTGCTGAGCCAAGAGGCTTGCACGGTGCGGTACGCGGGCCGCCTCACTGCCGGTATTCCCGATGGGGAGCGCGCCGATCGCGGTATTTTCGGCAGCTGATCGCTGATTGTCCCCAGCGGCGGAAAACGCGCGATCCGTTAGAAAGAATCCGAAGGATTCCAGGTTAGTAAAGTTACGGGAGCAGGAAGTAGTTAAGCGCCAAAGCGTTATGCTGGATTCCGGTCCCCGATAGCACGAGGATCGGGTCCCTGATGGCACGTGAGTTGCGGTCCCCGATAGCACGAACTGATTCACAGGCTGCCCCCCGGAACAAGAGCAAGCCCGCGCTTGCGCAATCGCCTCGAGAGGGCGTCGATCGGGATCGGCGCGAAGTTCAGGCGCTCTGAGCCGTTTGGGTCTTGCGTGATGACCAGCTGATAGCCCGGCAACGTCTGACAGCGGACGATCTGGCGGAGGTCGTAGGCAAAGTGTTTGAGCGGTGACAGGCTGCCCGACTTGGCGTGAAGGTGTTTGAGGTCAAAACTCCAGCCGCCTTCCTGACGGCCGCCATGCTTGCGTACGAGGCGGTAAAGCCAGCGCTCCAGACCGCCGGACAAATCGAAATACGCCCGGTCGATGGTGAGAACGAGCGCTTCGTCCAGGACACCCGAGTAGAACCAATCGGGCAGGATCAGTTCGAGTCCTTTGGCGTGACCATGCGCATCAGCCGTTTCCCTCCATTCATTGATCCAGGAGAAGCGATAGCGCCGGCGTTCCGTCGGCTGGCGGATCGAGGTCATGACGGTGGTCGATTGCAACCGGTCGAGCGCCGTCTTGAGGCGGTCGTAATCGCGAGCACTGGTGCCGCGGCCGACGAAGTTCAGGATTTCGTAAGGCGTGGCGGCCATCAGGCGCGACGTCTTAAGGCCGGCATCGCGGGCCTGGACAATCTGCGAAGCGGCCCAGATCAGGACGTCCGCATCCCAGATCGTGGCCATGCCATGTTCCGGGACGGCTTCAACACGAACGGAGATAGTGCCAGCGCGGAAATCGATCGGGGTGATGCGCCTGGACTTCGCCAGCGAAAAGAACGGATACGCCATCAGATCCTGCGCGTCGCGTGGCGAAAGCTCGCCGGGCAGTGCGCGAAACAGCTCGAGCTGATCGCGTTCCGAGCGGCGCTTGTCGCGTGCAAAGGATCTGCCGTCCGGCATGGCTCAGCGCCGCGCCTTGCCGGCATACGGGATCGGCGTGTGCCGTTTGGCGGGTAACACCGTGCCGGCGCCGGGATCGCTGGTTGAGGTCTTGGCGCCACGGTCAACCCATGCCTTGAGGTCGTCGAGCGCATAGATGACGCGGCCGCCGAGCTTCCGATAGGTTGGCCCCGTGCCGTACGTCCTGTGCTTCTCCAGGGTGCGGCCGGAGAGGCTGAGAAACCGCGCGGCCTCGGGCGTGCGCAGGTATTGCAGCGGAAAATCCGCCAGTCGATCGGGCATTTGAAAACCTCCGGGCGGGCGAGCGCGCAATCGATGCGGCGTTGGCGTGCCGGGGGTCACATTGGCGAAGCAGAAGCGCGAAGGGGGATGCCGATCGTGAGGGAGTGGATTTTCGGTACCCCTTCTCGCGCAGATCGTCGGCTACTTCCTGCGACGCACCTGGCGCAGCAGTTCGCGATAGCCGCCGCGCATCAAAGCCAGCCCGCTTTGAACGAGGCGGATGGTACGGTTGCGCAAGTCGTGGGTCTTCCAGGCCCGATCGGGGATACGCCTGGGGCCAAACAGGCCCTCGGCAATCGCGCGATAGCTGTTGCCTTCGATGCGGCCGTCGAGCGCGCGCAGCGTTAGCGCCAGCCGGTGTCGACGCTGTAGGGACAGTTCATGAAATGCGAGACCAGCCGGGCGCCTATTGAGTGTCGACCATAGCCGACGCGCGGTCTGCGACCGAATATCGAAATCGGAATCGAGCGGCAGTTCGACCGCGATGGCTGATCCCGCCGAGGGAAACTCCCGCAGCCAGAGGCGGTGCGTTGCGCCGCCCAGCCGCAGGACGGCATGCCATCCATCTGCCGCACGCCGAAGGTCCGTGGCGGACAGCCTGCTTAAGTCGAAATCATACCGCAGAGCGGCAGCCGACGAACGAACCGAGCCCACCGACAGCACGGTCGGCAGAACCTCTGGCGCCCAGAAGATGGTTTGTGTGTCGAAGGATTGGCGGGGATCAGCTGCGAAAAGTAAGCCCCCATCGTTGCCGGAATTCCTCACTCGCTTCAGCGGACGATCCGCTACTCTGCAGGGCGAGATATTCTTTTCGATAGTCGCTATTGCGGCGAAGACACTCCCAGGCGAAATCAGCGGCTTCGGCGCTTTGAATTCTGGCGTAGGCTTCCGGCGATCTCCAATCGAAATCCGACATAATACCGTTCCCCATTCACAATGGATGAGGAATTGCAGCTGACAATTGTGACTGTTTCTGGTTGCGCGACAGAGACTGTCAGTCGCCATTCAGCTTGGCAATTTCCGGACAAGGAAAAAATCATCTTTTTGCCAGATGGAATTCATTTTTCCTTCTTCTGATCACCCGCCCGCAACAGATGACGGTAGCCATGGCTCGTCATCCATTTGGCGCGCGCAAGATGGCTCTCGAAGGCACGGCGCGCGCGATCAGGCTCGCGGGCGGGATCGATGTGAAGCACGAGCAGCGCTACTTCCCGCCAGTTGGCATCGTCAGCCTCGGCATCGAGCAGGCGCATATAGGTGACGACGTGTTGCTCGTCGTACGGCGTTAGCGACGGCGTGTCGGGTGCCAGATCTGCAACATTGGGATCGAGCGGCGGTGACTGCATGAAAGTTCCATGGCAGAGTTTGTAAGCTTCGACCTGGCTGGATGCTAGCAGCACTTGAGCCAATTCGTACCGGTCGACCATGACGATCTACAGGATTGTTCGGTTTCCCCGATCAAATATAATTTCCTGTGAAGGGTTCCCGCCGTCCGTTCATCCCGGAAGCGATTGTAGAGAATACTCCGTGGTAGAATACTCTTCAAGACGCTGCCCTCTCGGGCATGGACATACGAGAGGTACTGGCGCTCAATTCGAGGAAGCTGCGACGGGCGCGCGGCCTGTCCCAGGAAGAGCTGGCGCACCGCGCGAAGATCGACCGCACCTATATCAGCTCTCTCGAAAGAAGCATCTATGCGGCCAGCATCGACGTGGTCGACAGGCTCGCACGCGTTCTCGGAGTTGAAGCCGCCGATCTTCTCAGGCGTCCTGATGTTGAACACAATGGACGCAAAAAGGCGCGAACCTCGTCCAACAGTTAAACCCTGAACAATCCGAATGAAAGTCAGTCTGATCTTCCGCGAGCCGGGCCGAACGGCCCGGCGAGCGGACGAAGTCGCCGAAACGAAAGGGCTGAAGGCCCTTTTTCGGTCGATGCGGGTCAGCGAGAAGACGTGAATCTGTGATGGCGCGAAGCGCGAGGATCGCATATGCGAGCCGGCGCGGCCTTCGTCAAACAAGCGATAGCAAAACGCCCCGCTCGGATGAGCGGGGCGTTGCACTCGGGGCCTGGCTCAGTCGCCGTTCGGCTTGCGGCTGCGGGACCAGATCAGGGTGTAGGTCTCGGCGTCGTCGTCGTCGAAGAGATTGGCGTAGATCGGAGCGTTGAAGCTCGGATCGTCCAGCTTGACCGAGAGATAATCGCGGCCTTCGCTGGAGCACTTCGGCCAGGCGGCCCCGATCTCGGCTCGGCCGACGTAGACGCGGTGGCTCGGCGCGTTGTCGCTGGTGCGTTCTGCCTCGGGGACGATGCGGACGCCCTTGGTCTGGAGGCTCAGGGTGACGATTTCGCCCTGGAATTCCTGGCCGGATTTCTTGAAAGAGCCGATGTTAGCCATGTCACTTCTCCTTGCTGTTTTCGAGTTCCGCGACCACCGCGGCCTCGATGGCGATCTGAGAGCCGAAGGCGATCGACGCCGCACCCACTCGGGCCGAAGCGCAGCGGAGGATGGCGGCGGGGAGACTTTCTTGGCCCGCGCGAGGAATGGGCGAAGCCCAGGGGAAGAAAGTCTGACCGCCGCCATTGCGGTTCAGGCGATCGAGGCGCAGCCGACCTTCGGCCAGATCAAGCCAATGAGAGGCAAGGTGCTCGCGTGCGCTGAACAGCATTTCGGAAACGTGCCAGCTAGCGATCGGCCCACACAAGAGGCCCTTCGTTCCAGGCGAAGGAAAAGAAAACCTGGCGTGCGGAAAGGCGGCCCCGTTGTCGCCGAGCGGACCGGAGCCAGCGTGCGTGCCGACGATCACGGGGTTCGAGTTTGCCGAAGAGATTGCCCGGCTCGATCGAAGTGTGAGAGGGACCGGAATATCGCTATCGTGTTGACAGCCGGATATTCGCGCTGATCCCGACCGAAAGACGACGGACCCGTGGAGTCACCCGCCGTTGTCGCTGCCCCAATCGGTGACTGGGCTGGGCCCAGGCCGCCCCCTCCCAGAGCGGGCTCGGTCAGGATCGCCACGCGCGCCCAGGCGGTACTCCCGACGGTCATAGCGCCAAGCATAGCGAAGACTCCCGCTAGCAACCCGAGGGAATACCGATGTGTGAAAGGGCAAGGGTCGCATCATACCCGGCGCGTGCAGCCGGAACCGCGAATAGCAGCCCAATGACAAGGCGGACAATAGGAGTGCGCGCCGCGGAGAAAGCGTACTGCCCGAGCACGAATGCGAAACCACGCGCAACGAAGCCAGCGACGATGGCCCCGAACGGACCTGTTCCGGTTTGATATGTGTAGATCGCCGCAGTCATGCCAACGAAAAACGGCAACGAATAGATAGCAAGCGTAAACAGTGCCCAACAGAAGACACCGAGCCCGACAATGTTAAGGAGAACGCCGATGATGATCATGGAGATGTGTACCGTTACAACAGTTGCAAGGGTCGCGCCTTCCACCACCACAGCGTGGCCGTTATAATAGGCGATCCCGCGCGCGTTTGGAATCCCTTGCGGTCAGGCCGGCTAGCCAAAGTTTCACGCCGGAACAGTCGGGGCGAGCGCGCGCGGCACCGTTCGCTGTTATGAGAGGGGACATTGCCGCTCTGCAGGTTCGACGAATAGCAGTTCAACTGGGGGTACGGTGGCGCTTATGCGCCACCGTTGTCGAATTTCCAGACGGGGATGCCGAGCTTCCGCGCCTTGTCGGCCATGTTCGCCTGAATGCCTGTGCCGGGGAAGACCATGACGCCGATCGGCAGCACGTCGAGCATCTGATCGTTGCGCTTGAAGGGTGCCGCCTTGGCGTGTTTGGTCCAATCGGGTTTGAAGGCGATTTGCGGAATCTTGCGGTGGTCGGCCCAGCGGGCGGCGATACGCTCGGCGCCCTTCGGCGAACCGCCGTGCAGCAGGACCATGTCCGGATGCTTGGCATGGACCTGATCGAGCTTGTCCCAGATCAGGCTGACATCGTTGAAGTCGAGGCCACCGGAGAAGGCGATCTTCGGTCCGGCAGGCAATAGCACCTCAGTCTCGACCCGGCGTTTGGCGGTAAGGAAGTCGCGGCTGTCGATGACAGCCGAGGTCAAGGCACGGTGGTTCACCATCGAGCCGCTGCGCGGATGCCAGTGCGATCCAGTGTGGCGGGCGAAGTGGTCGGCCGCCTGGTCGCGGAAGTATTCCATGCTGTTGCGCCGCTCGATCAGCGTCATGCCCTCGGCGGTAAGACGCTCCAGTTCGACGGAGCGGATCTCGGAGCCATCCTGGTCGCGCTGGCTGCGCTTCTGCGCCTGTTCGTTATCGTCGAGTTCGCGTTCGATCCGCTCGGTGGCGCGGTGGAAGAGATTGACGGCCGACCACAGCAAATCCTCAAGGTCGGGTTCGAGACGGGTTTCGCTCAAGCTCGCGATGAGGGCGTCGAAGATGTCGGCGACGGCGGCAGCGACGATACGGGCCTCGGGCAAAGGTCTCGGGTCGGGTTCGTCCTGGAAGGGACGATAGCCGTGAAGCTGGAGCTCGGTGAGGATGTGGTCGGTCGGGGATATTGCGTGCGGCGGTTCGAGTCCAGGCTCGTCGTGATCAGTCGTCATGGCAGGCTCCTTGGTCGGATCGGCCGCGCCCATCGCGGCCTTCATGCGACGAAAGGCGGCGGGCGGACCGGACCTGCACCGCGGAGCGCAGCGATAGCGGACGAAGCAAAGCGGAGGATGGCGGCAGCCGGCTATTTTGTTTCGCGATGTAAAGCGCCCCTTGGGGCGCGACGGAAAATAGTCGGCGGACGCCATTGCGTGGCTGGGCCGCTGGCCGCAGGGTCGCCCTCTCAAGAAGGCCGTGCGCGCGGCCCTCTCCGACATCAGGAGAAGCCCGGGGATCGACGGCGCGTCGTCAGGGCGCAGTACCAGCCTCATCCCTGATACCGGTCCGGACGCTCGTGCCCAAGAACCGGGTTATGTCTTCCGGGGCGAGTTGGATGCGCAACGCTGCACGCAGCGAGTTGATGTCGAGCTGTCGCAGATCCTCGTTGAAATCTCCACACTTTGGCGACAGCACGATCGCCTCAATCCCGGCCACCTGCGTTCGGCCGATCAAGCCGTTCATCGCGCCATCGCCGGCCCGATCGTCGTCACGGACGATATAGAGACGGCGCAACGCTACCGGAAACAGGATGGCTCCGAGATGTGCGGCCGAAAGTGCTGCGACCATCGCCATGCCGGGCATGACGGAGCGGAGCGACAGCATGGTCTCGATGCCCTCACCCGCCGCCATCACATCGCTTGCCGGACCGAAACGTACCGCGTGCCCGAGAAGGTGACCCATTGCGCGACGTGGGGTATCGACCGGCGCCTTGTCGCGCCCGGATGGATCGAGCCATGTGCGGTGCGCGCCGGTGATTTGGCCGTTCAGATCGGTCACGGCCGCGATCATTGCGGGCCAGATTTCGGTCGGCGCGTCGCCGTCGGGTCGATAGTAGCAGCGCGGATGGGATCGCAGGCTATCGATGCCATGCAGGTCGGTGACACCGCGTCCACGCAGATAGGTTTCCACGACCGTCCCGGCAATTGGCTGCGACATGGCGAACAGACGCCGTGCCGATTCCGGTGAGCCGGTCCGCACTGGCGACGGACGCGGCCGGCAGTCTGGCTCCAGTTCTGATCGCGGCAGGCTCAGGAAGCGTCGCGCCTCTTCGGTAACATCGCGGAAATCGACCAAACCGCAACTTTCTCTGATGACGTCGAGCAGATCGCCGTGCTCGCCGGTTGCTGCGTCGGTCCATTTGCCGGCCGGACGGCCGCCTGCATCGGCGCCTTTCAGGCGGACGAACATCGAGCGACCGGCGGTGTTCCTGGCATCGCCGACCTGCCAGTAGTTGCCGACGCGATGCCCGTTGGAGAGATAATGACGGCACACCGCCGCGGCCTCGCGGGCGAGGCGGTGTACCAGGTCTGCTGCGTCGCGGGCCATCTCAGGCCGCCGCCCGATCGAGGACGCGGACGACTGGATAACGTTCCATCAATGGTGAGGACCGCCAAGCCAGTCGAGTTGATGGGCACAAAGAAGCGGAGTTTCCAGGAGATGATCTCGCCGAACAGACCGTAGGCGCGCATCCGGTCGCGAATCGCATCGGTGAAACCGGTCAATTCGACCCGGTTCGCGCCCATCGCGCGGACCCGGCGAAGCTGGAGTTCGTCGGTGAGATCGAGGATGGTCTTGCCATCCAGCAACGCCGTGAAAGCGGCATCGGGCGTGAGGCTCGACACGCCGGTTTCGGTTGCGGTCGCCACCCAGGCGGGCGAGACCTTGCGGCCGATGATGCGCTCGCCGGTGTCGGTCTGCAGCCGGTAGACCCGCGTCGACCAGTTCGGCAGGCGCTTCCAGATCGGCAACCGAAGACCTGCAACGATGTGGATTTCGCTGTGGGTGAACTCAGGCACCTCGGCCACCTCCGCCTCCCAGACGCGGGCGAAGGTAGCTCGATCGGCCTCCCGCCAATGCGTCTGTGGCATTATCGCCAGCGGCACCGTCTGATGTTCCATCGGACGGATCAGCCGCACGCGGCCTTCGACTTCGCCATCATCGAGCATCAGACTGCGGGCTGGGACCTGCACGGCGGCACGGCCCGACTGCGCGTTGACCAGCAGCAAGGCGCGCAGGTCGGACAAACGCTCAAGTGCCTCGCCTGAGGTCACAGGGCGATTGCGCTCGCGCTTGACGATGGTGAGCAGCCGAGTCTCGGCGGAGGTGCCCGGATGGGTGTAAATCGCCTGCCGGGCGGTCACAACAAAGCTCTCGGCCGTCAGCGTCTCCAGACCGACGTCATAGGTGCCGCTGGCGATCGCCCCTTCGATCCGCGCGGTCAGCAACTGCTCGAACGCGGTCAACAGGATGTTTTGCAGGTCAATCGTCGGAGCCAACGGCCGATTGAGGAATGTCGTGATCGGCGGTAACTCATCCTTGATCCCGTCCGAGTCGGTGAGCTTCAAGCCGGTCGCGTCCTCGAACACTTGAAGCGAACAATCCCTGACCTTGCCGGACACCAACAGGACGTAGAGTTGGCGCAACGCATCGCGCGCGTAATAACTTTCGAGGTTGTCTTCGGGACGAAACAAGCCCTGCCCGCCGGTCTGACGCTGGCCCTTGGTGATGGCGCCCAGCGTGTCGAGACGCCGCGCAATGGTCGAGAGGAAGCGTTTTTCGGCCTTCACATCGATGGCAATGGGCCGGAACAACGGCGGCTGCGCCTGATTGGTGCGGTTCGTCCGGCCTAATCCCTGGATGGCGGCATCCGCCTTCCATCCGGCTTCGAGCAGGTAGTGTACCCGCAGCCTTCGGTTCTTCGCCGACAGTTCGGCGTGATAGCTGCGGCCGGTGCCCCCGGCGTCGGAGAAAACCAGAGCGGTTGCCATGTCGAATTCTCAACGACGGGCGGCCGGAGACTCTCTCTCGACCTCCAACCCGTCGTGAAAACCCATCATCCCTCTCACTCTCCGAGGCGCCGCAGCGACCAAATGCCGAAACGATAGGCAGGTTTATCACGCGGCCTCCTCGTCACCCTCGGTGACGGAGTCGATCGCTGGCGGTAGAAAGCTGAGCAGGAAATCGGCCGCCTTCGAGGCCGCGCTCGCCGCGCGCACAACGGCGCGGTTATCCTCCCGCAGTAGTCAATCCATGAGCCGATGTAATCGGCGTGACGCACGGTCGGGACGATGCCGAGCGAGGCGCAGATAAACGCGCCCGCCATTTCCGCAACCAGTTCCTCACGCGCGTAGGATTTGGAGCCGAACGAGCCGGAGAAATCCCGACCGAGTTGGCAAGCCGCCCCGCTCCAATGGGTCTTATGCCGATATCGGCATAATTGCCGATGCCGCCTTCCGGATTATGCCGAGCCGGTATCACCGTCACGTCCTGGCGCGCGGAGAGAGGCGCCATCGGTCGGCAGACTTGCGACGTGACTATGAAACCTACCTTCACCGCCAAGCGGCCCGAGCGAGCGAACGATCTTCCATAGCTGGCGCATCGCCGATCGCTTTCTCGAATTCCGCTTTGGAAAAAAGAAAACGGCGAGCTGTCACGGATCACGACGTCCGAGATCGTCAGCTTTTTGCAGCACCTGACAACGCGGACGCCACCGCTCCGGGATAAGACCCTGTCTTCGCATTTGAGAAACTTCTTCCGGTATCTCTTCAAGGCCGGCAAGACAGCGACGAATTTTGCGCAGGCTATTCCGAGCGTGGCCCAGCGATACGGAACAAGACTGCCTCGGCATCTGACGACCGAGCAAGTCGAAATGCTCGTAAGGGCGGTTCGCATCGATGCTGCCGGAGGCCGGCGCAACTAAGCGATCGCGTCACCGACTGTGGTGCCCGATACAACTTTGCTGCGGTGTGCCAAACTATAGGCCTTCGCCCTGTAGAAAAGTTCGGGCGGCATGGGCACGGTCCCTGCATTCATGATCTGCGCCATACCTTCGACCGGACGATACGTTGCTCGCCTTCCTCGCCCTCTGATTATGCCGAGCAGCCGCGCCGGAGAGTCGCGCATTCCGGGCCTCTCAACATCCGGCGCGGCATAATCCGGAAGTCGGCATTATGCGACAGTTCGTGGAAGGCCGTGCGGTGCCAATTGATTAGTTCGAAACGTGCTTATCCGGTTTCTTGACAATTTAGGAAGGTCGCCTTAGTATTTGAAGTCTGGCGGATTGGACTGCGAGTTCAAGGACGACCGTGGCAGATCTCGATGAATTGCACTATGTTCGCGTGGGTGCTTTTCCTGTCTCTTGTCAGCTTCGCGAGGATTTTACATGACCACCGGCACTCGGACCGTTGAGATTAGCGCAGACATCTTCGAAGTTGCCCGTCGCACGGCGTCTTTGGACAATGTAGATGTTTCGACTTTGCTTGAGAGCCTTGTCAGGCGTCACGCCGAAGACATCGACACCTTCGAAGAACTCTCAGTGGGCATGCCTAGGTTCAGCCTCAAGCACTACCAGCCACAGCGTGATCCAGGCGAAACCGACGAAGAATTCGAAGCTCGCGTGAGCCTGTTCCGGTGAAGCGTGCCTGATATTCCTCTGCGATCTGGTGATTTCGTCTGGACGTTGTTCCCGTATGAGTCAGAACCGGAGGTTCCTGGACCTATCCGGCACGCAGCCTGCGTAATCATGGCCTTTACGCAGGAGGCAGCTGCTGCCGCGACTTCCGCGCCCGTCACCAACAGAGGACTTGTGGTCGGCGTTTATACATCGTCGCAAGTGCGAAAATTCGGCGAGACCCTGCCAGTTGGCGTTATCGAAGTTACCAAGGAAAGAGCGTTAAAGAATGGAGGGCAGTCGCCGTTCTTTATCGACGTTCGCAAACGCGCCTTTATCCCATTCACACGTAAATTCTTTCCAGAAATCGATAGCCCAAATCACGGCGTTTTTGGTCTTGCCGACAAAGGCCTGTTCAAAGAAATTATTGACCAATATCGTCTCGTTAACGAACGCCATCCTGAGTCGATCGTAAACCTCGGCCCGCTCCGTCCGTGAGCCCTAACGCGACCTTCGCGCCGGAGGCCGGATGCTGCCATTCGCCCGAGTAAAGCTGGGCGTAGGTCGGAGACACCGACCGGGCGGCCAACCCGAGTACGGAGTTGAACGCCGTCATCGGGTAAAAGCGGCGGTTGAATCGAAACACGTATTCGTTCAGATAGGCCTGCAGGTGCCGGGGGTCGACCCGGCCATGATGGGTGCCGAGAATCCAGGTCTTCAAGTTGGAGAAGACCAGGTGGATCATCGGCAGATGCGCTTCGGCCTTCTCGGGGTCGCCGGCGAGAACGAGCGGCTGATGCCTATAGCCCATCTTTGGCAAGTCGTTATAGCCGTGCCAACCGTCGCTGAGCACGCTCGAACCTGGCGCGATATTGCCGTCGACGAACTCCAACAGCGATTTTGCGGTCTTGTCCGGAATTACTTGCAGCCGCAACCGTCCGCCAAAGACCTTCTTCCTGACCGGAACGCCGCCATTGCGCGAGTCCTTCGATTTAACCGAGCGCTTCTCTCCATTCTTGCGGATACGGACCTCGACGGCGCCGACCACCATGACCTTGTGGTGGACGCCGCGACCTTCGCCCCGCGTTTCGCCGCCAATGAGGCATTCGTCGATTTCAACCGGATGCTCGCTGCCGATCGTGTCGCGTTCCGGGTGGACCATGCCGGCGCGCAGCTTGTGCAAAATGGTAAAGGCCGTCTCATAGCGACGTAACCCAAGCTGCCGCTGGAACTGCAATGCTGACTGACCAGGCGTCTGCGTCGTTATCAGGTAGGCCCCCCAGAACCACACTGAAAGCGGCGTATGGCTGGACTGCATGACCGTCCCGGCGGTAAGCGAAGTGTTCTTCTTACAGCCTCTGCAGCGCAGGACAACGGACGATCGCGTTCCGAAGCGGTAGGGGTCATCCTTCCGCCCACACGAACTACAAACGAAACCGCCGGGCCAGCGTATCGATTCCAAATACGCCGCGCAGGCGGCATCATCAGGAAAGACACGCTGGAACTCGGGAAGCGTGGTCGGAAAGCCGCGGGGATCCATCTTCGAAATCTACGCAGCAATCACGGTTTGTCAATGAATCGGATAAGGATGGTTCGAAATAAGCCGCCGGCGGCGGGACCTGCACGAAATCGCTGGTTGCGTTGTATTAGGCACGGGCACCGCCGATGCGGAAGTCCGCGCCAGTGGCGGCGATCACGGAAAGCCAGATCGCATAGACACCCTCAACGGAAACTACGGATTAAACCGTGTGCTGGCTTCAGCGTGCCTCGTTCTTGCGGTAATCGCCCTTGCCCACCCCGACGGGTGGATCGGTGCGGGCCTGTGCGCTGCCGCGGCCGTCTACGCTTATCGCGCCTATCGCTTCGGGGTGTACTACGCCCGAGAGTTGTTCCTTCAATCTTTAGTGCTCTGAAAATTTCACAAAGCGAAGTCTTCAACCGCCCTGCCCCATCGGGTAGCGAAAACCTGCATAGACAAAGGCCCTGCCGATGGTGTTGCAGTCCTGCTCCGACAGGCCCTCGCGGCGCGCGACCTCGTACCACGTACCGCTCACCTTCTCTTCCATATCAGCTACGATTTTCTCCGCGTCGCCTTTCTCAAGCAGGAAGCGCAAGCTTTGTGAAACAATGTTTTCGGCATTGGCGTAACGCCCGGCGTCCCCGCAGATCATAGCAAGGTCGCGGCGCTCCTCGCCAATGAGCGGTGTGGGCGTGAGATCGTATGCCGGCGAGAGCTTCCACTCCGCGTTCATAGCCATGAGGGCGTGATTTCGCGGATGATCGTCGGTGTTCGAAATCAGCGCGTTAAAGCACATTCTCCGGAACAGCTCGACAGCGTCGGCACGGGGAATGGCGGAGACCCGCCGCAGATCCTCGGCCAGGCGCACATATGACCATCGATCGCGCGTGTCATGCCCCTCTTCTGCGCGTAGAAGAGTCAGCCCACTCAGCATGCGCGCCCGCAAATATCCGGCGTCGGTGCGCTCGCGATCAAAGCGCTTGACCATCAATACGTCGCGGCCGCCTGCCTTGACCACCTTGCTCTCCGCGGTCGTGATGCCGCAGGTGCGCGCGAGCACGAGCATCGCATGCTCAGCTCGTGCACTATTCCATTTGTCATCGTTCCGGTTGAATTTGGCGATCCACAACCCTTCCTCGTCTTCGACTACAGCCTTGGGACGCGCTCCGCCCATCGAGGTACCGACCATCATCAGTTCGATCTGCGCGGCGTCCGCGTCATTCTGCACGTCTTCCCTTGCGACAATGGCATCCGCAGCTTCCTGAAGGCGAGCCAACTGAAGCGTTCTGTTGAAGTCGCGCTTGGGCGCTGGTGGTTGCTGGTTCAGCCCGAAGCCCAGTGCTCCGGCGCGGTCGTCGGGTGAATGCAGGAGGTAATCCATTTCGTTCAACTGCGCTGCGCCGACATGTCGCTCAATCACTCGGCGGCCCCAGTAGTCGGGGCTGGCATCGCGTAACGCGCCGAATACGCCCTTCATCCCGGTGGTCTCGTAGGTCCTATCTGACAGCTTCAATTCGATTGGATCGATGGGGACTGCGTCGGCACGCGCGAGATACGTTCGTCCATAGACGAGGCGGCCAGTTGCGATACCACGTCGGTTCGTAGTCAGCTCAAAGCGCGCTGCGGTTACCGGCGTGGTCTGGCCAGGTAGCGTGATGTACACGAAGCATTCGGTTGGTGTGGGTTTAGAAATCATTGTCCAACCCCTTCTGACGGCGGGCATGAACGCGGTCGCGCGTCAACGCAAGGCGCTGGCCTTCTTGATCGAGAGTTGGATCTGCCACTTCGCCGAGGCGATCGACGAGGCCCAAAGCCCACAGCAGTCCTGCATAGACTGCGATCTGGGTCGTGACCTTGCCTTTCTCTGCATCCGCAACGGCGCGCCGACCGGTGCCGATCTTGGCGGCGATCGCATCGACGGTCAGGTTTCGGCGCAAGCGAGCGGTCCGCAAATCGGCCCCAAGCCTCTTCACGGCCTGTTCGACTTCGTAGGGTGTCGCCTGGACGAGGGGGTTCTTGGCGGTCATATGCTCTTAAGGGCTCCAAATCCAGGTTTTTGCGCTCTTGAAAGCATATAGAGGCAAATTTGTTAAGAGCAGGCTAAATTGTGCTCTTAAGGGCACAAAAAGTCTGTGTATGTGCTCTTAAGAGCGAAAAATGTGGCTTTCACTCCCTCGGGAGACCCCAAGTTCCGGGCCATGATCGTGCCGCGACGAACTCAACTGCCATGGTCGGCATCATTGTCGACCACGCCCCACCACCATCGTGATGATTATTGCTATCGGCCCGCATGATCAGTGCCGGAGACACCGTCGGCATGATCGGCGCCGACGACAACTTTGCAGGCGAGCCTCGGCGAAACACGCAATGCAGGATTGGTGGGAATACTGCACGCGTTCCGTCCTATTTCTCCGCCAGGGCCGCCAAATTCCGCATGTTTGTGGAACGGTTCTTCCCCAAATCGGGGTGTGCGGCTTTGATGGCGAGAAGCTCACTTCGACCCGCGTGAGCGATATCGTGGGCATGGATGACGCAATGCACGCCGTACTCTTTTACAGGGCGAGGTACCGCAGCGTCACCTCGACCGGGTCGAACACCCACCGAGACCGCAGCAAGGATCAGATCCGCCATCGAGCCAACCTCAATTCGAGCCGCCCCTTGCCAAGTCAAGGTATTCCGCGACATGCGCGGAACCGGAGCCCCCGCCGCACCGGGCGCCTGGAAGCGTTCTCACCGGCATCACGGGGCTGGCAAGCCTATCGCGGGCCCTTGAGTTCCAGACGAGGGCTGCCAGACAGCGCTTCGGTTGTGGCTGGAAAAAGCAACTGAAGAGCGAAACTCACGAACCTCAAGTACCGCGTGGCAATCATGTCGAAAGCCAAATTCACGGAGGCTGACGTTAAGCGCGCCGTCAAGGGCGTCATCGACGGCGGTGGCACGGTCGCGAGCGTTGATATCTGGCCTGACGGGCGCATATCTGTCACAGTCAAAGAGGACAAACACCGCTCGATAGACCCGGAAGATGATCCGGAGGTGTCGCGGAGGCTCCTGTGAAAATTGGCCGATCTGCCCTGCCCTTGCCGCGCTACACAAGGCGAAAACGCCTCAAGAAGGGTGGCCTCGGATACTTTTTCGACGTGTCTACGTGGGCGCGCAAGGGAGGTTGCCCGGTCAAGAATGAACCGCTCGGTACTGATTACGACCTGGCGGTGCAGCGCGCCGAAAAGATATTGTTGCCCGCGTTCGATAGCTGGCTGAGCGGCGGCGACGATGCAAATCCGGTCGGCATCGGCGTGGTTATCGGAACGCTGGACTGGATGTTTCACGAATATCGCCGAACGTGGAAACAGAAAACCGCAAAGCGCTTGCAGCCGTTGAGCCCCGGACAATGCCGGGTGCACGAGACCGGCATCAAGATGATCTGCGAATATCTGTTGCAGGACGGCAGGCGTCTGGGCACGCTGCGGGTGTCGAGCATCGACACGGCGTTTGCGGACGATCTGTTTGGGAAGCTGCTCTACAAAGATGTCGACGGCGAGAAGATTGAACGCCGGACTACCGTCAACCACGCCATGAGAACCGCACGTGGCGCGTGGAACACGATCTCGCGGGCGCATCCTCACATGTTTCCGCCGAAAAACCCGTTCGAGAAGATGGGCCTGCAATCGACATCGCGCGAAACGCCGCATGCGAATTTTACCGAACTTGCAGCGTTCCGCGCCACAGCCATCGAGATGGGTTATCCGTCGTTGGCAACGGGCGTTCTGATCGGCTGGGAATGGCTCCAGCGCAAGGCTCATATTTTCATCCGGTTCATGGCCGAGCACTACCGTCCGGACAGCCGTCCAAACCACGTCTATGTCATCAACTACAAGACCAGCACGGGCTCATGGGAACCGCTGTTCGATAAGAAAGGCAAACCGCTCTATCCCCTGCTGATGGCTGAGCTGGATGCCATGAAGGCGCTGCGGCCAACGGGCGGCCTGATGCTGCGCCGTGACGGAAGTGGCCTGCCCTGGGTTGGCAAGGGTGAGATGCTGACGCAGGTCGAGCGCATTTCGAAGAAGATCATCATGGCGGCGGGCCTGCGGCCTGAGCTGACGTTCACTTCGTTCGGCCGGCATGGCGGGACCACCGAAGCGAGCACGTCCGGCCTGACGGAAACGCAGTTGATGAAGAAGGGCCAATGGTCATCGACTAAAGCGATGGCGCACTACCTGCACCATGACGACGAGGCCAAGCAGGACGCGCAGATCAAGCGCATCAAGCGGCGTCAGAAAGCGACCAGAAAGTGAACGTTTGTCGGAATGAAACAGCCCGACTTGTCGGAATGAAAACTTCTTGACGAGCTAAGTCATTGAAAAAACTGGAGCGGGTGAAGGGAATCGAACCCTCGTATTCAGCTTGGAAGGCTGCTGCTCTACCATTGAGCTACACCCGCGCTTGAGGCGATCAACTAACACGCCATGGAAGCGGCCTCAACTGCCATGGCGCGGTAGAACGAACCTTGTTCGGCCAGCGGTCGGCCGCATCCCTTAACAAGCGCCGATTCCGCGCCTATATCGAGCCTTCCGTCAACAACGAAAGGAGGTGATTCAGTGTCTTACACCAAGCGCTGTCACCTCGCTGGGATCGCCCGCTAAGCTTCCTTGAAGCTTGGCAACAGGGCGCTCTCGGCGCCTGGACCAGCGAGCACAAGAGTTGGGACGCGACGGGAGCCATCCCGTCGCGTCTTTTTTTGCCGACCACCGTCATTCCGGGGCGCACGCGAAGCGAGTGAACCCGGAATCTCGTGCCAATAATCTTCGGATTCCCCGATGTGCAATTGCACATCTGAGGTTCGCGCCATCGCGCGCCCCGGAATGACGTTCCGGACCAGCAATGGGACCCGGACTACGAATTGTTTTGTGGCAGGCGTCCAGACGGCTTGCGGAAGATAAAGTTGTTGCAATAGTCCCTGCTCTTCCAGAACCACGCACCGTCCTGGCGCTGGTGAACCGCGGCGTCGAATTCGGAGAGCGGGAGAACCCGGTTACGGCACACGAAGCTGCCCTCGTAGCCGAGGCCGCCGAGATAAGAGAACACATCCTCGACCTTGCCGGGCGCGAGATGCCGATTTTCGCATTCGAAAACCAGCAACGGCGCGTGCTGGCGCAGAATCCGCTCCGCCCCCTGCAGCACACCCAGTTCGGCGCCTTCCACGTCGATCTTGAGCAGCGTGACCTTGTCGCGCTCGTCGAAATAATCGTCGAGCGCGACCACTGGCACCGAAAGCGTCGTAAAACTTTCCGCCTCCGCTGCCCTGTGCGTGAGCGACGCGCCGGGCGAATGGCCGGCGGGAACGAACAGGTCCTGGCTGCCGGAATGCGAATAGACAGCCTTGGCCTCGACGGTCACGTTGTCGAGCTTCGTCGCCCGGCAAACGGCTTCGAGGCGCTGGGCGAATTGCGGCTGCGGCTCGAACGCGGCCACGCGGCCATGGCGAACCCAGCGCGACAGCGAAAGGATAAAACTGCCCTTGTTGGCGCCGATATCGCAAACGATATCGCCGGGACGAACGTGCTGCCGGATCGTCTCGAACTCGGCCCTCTGGTCGCGGAACCTGGCCTTCAGCGCGCGAACCCGAAACCGGATACTCTCGGTCGTAAGCCAGGCCTGGAAAATCGACACCGGTCAGCCTTCCGATCCTGCTCATGTTTGGCCCGGGACGCATCTGCCAGCGGCCCTGTTACGCCCATCCAGCCTTCGCAGCCGAAGCGGCTGCTTGGGCTGCGTAGGCGGCTTCGGAGGGCATCCTGCTTCGCGATCAAACAGGCTGAAATCCTGCGAAGCGCCATGGCGCAAAGCAGGTTGGTGGGGGAAGAAGGACTCGAGCCTTCGAAGTCATAAGACGGCTGATTTACAGTCGATCCGGGAGGCCGGTCAAGGCCAGACAAAACTGGACATAACATGCGCATAAGTCATTCATTTTTCTTCCATTTCCCCCGTTTGTCCGACACTGTCTGAGACAGGCCCTGACACTGTCAGACAAGAGGTAAACGTTACCCCGGTGTTATCCTAAGACAGACTGATTTTCACAAAAGCACTCATCGCCAAGTACTTCTTTACCGAAATCTCCTTCGCAGCCATGATCATCTCCGTCGCTCGCGCCGAGACGGAATCGAATCACAAAATCCTTATCTTTTCAAATTAGTTGAAGCTGGCAACTAGGAGAAATATGCGAAAGATCATCGTTGGAATGTCAGGGGCTTCCGGAGCGATCTACGGCATTCGCTTGTTGGAGGCTCTCAAGCCCATGAATGACGTCGAGACCCACCTCGTGATGTCTCCATCCGCAGGCCGGACGATCATTGAGGAAACAGACCTCAAGGCAGACGATGTCCGCGCGCTCGCGGATGTCGTCTACCCTCATGGCGACATCGGCGCCGCCATATCCAGCGGATCGTTCAGGACCGACGGCATGGTCGTGGCGCCCTGTTCCATCAAGTCGTTGTCGGGAATCGTCAATTCCTATGACGACAACCTGCTGACTCGCGCAGCCGACGTCTGTCTCAAGGAGCGTCGCCCCCTGATTCTGATGGTGCGGGAGGCGCCGCTTCATCTGGGTCATCTGGAGCTACTGGTCAGGGCCGCGCAGTACGGGGCCATTATCTTGCCGCCCGCGCCGGCTTTCTACAACCGTCCGCAAACCGTCAACGACATCGTGAATCATAGCGTCGGAAAGGTGCTCGACCAGTTGAACGTCCCGCATACACTGTTCAAGCGCTGGAAGGAAAAAACCTGAGCGGCTGCGCGGCTGCGCGCACAAATCTGGCGCGGGCGTATCAATACGAGAAGGACGTCAGAATGGTCGATCAGACGAGCGAACTCGCAGAGCGCATTGCTCGATTCCTCGACGAGAACCACGTCATGTCGCTCGCCACGGCCGGCCCGCTCGGACCGCACGCCGCAAGTCTGTTCTATGCGCGCGACCGCTTGGGCCTTCTCTGGGTGTCCGATCCGAACAGCAGGCATTCGCGCGATCTGGAAGCCGACGCCCGCGTCTCCGCCACGGTTGCGCCCGACACAGCAGATTACGCGCTCATCCGCGGCGCGCAGATCCATGGCGCAGCGCATCGCGTGACAGACCTCGACGAACGCGGCCGATTTCTGGCGCTGCTCGTGCAAAGGTATTCCTTCCTCGCCAGACCGAAGGACGCGCCGGCGAAAATGGCGGCGGCGTTCGACTCCGCCGCCGTCTATCGACTCGAACCGGCGCGCGTCGTGCTCATCGACAACAGTCTCGGCTTCGGACACAAGGACACACTGGTCCTGTCGGACTGACCAAACGCGCCCTCAGGCCGTCCGATCAGTCCGCGCTGAAACCGTATTCGCTCCAGCGTGCGGTCACGTTGGCTTCGTCCTCGGGGGCAGGCTTCACCGTAGGCGGGAAGCGCTCGTTGTTCCATTCCGCTCGTCGCTCGAAGGCCCAGTTCCGCGTCGCGTCGATCAGCACGCGATTCCAGAGCGCGCATCCGAGTTGGCCGAGGTCACGATCCTTGAGCGGGGTGCTGGGATCGAGCACCGAACCGAAAATGCCGGGAAACACGGTAATGCCGCCTTCACCCGCGTTGACCCTGAAGGCATAGGCCCAGTCGAGTTGCTCGTAGCTCGACGGATCGATCTCTTCCTCGACGACCATCACGTTCTTGTATTTGTAGCGTGCCGCGCCGTGGCCCCAGAGAGCGGCGGCGATCTGCTTCGGCTGGCCCTGGTACATTTTTTTGATCTGCACGACGATATTCACGCCGACAGTGATCGGATTGCAGACGACGTCGAGAATGCCCGGAATTTCGGCGTTTTCCAGAATGTTCCACGCGGTCGCGGCGCGCTGGATCGCTCCCATGGTGCCGTTCTCGCTCATGGAGCCGGGCAGCGTGCCCTCGAGCGTGCCGCGAAACACCGGATCGTTGCGATGGGTGATGCAGGACACCTGGATCGTCGGCCTGCGCGCGGGCAGATCGGAGATATGGCCGGTCGCTTCGCCGAACGGACCTTCCATCTCGAATGTCGAGGGGTCGGCCGAGATCGTCCCTTCGATGACGATTTCGGCGCTCGCGGGCACTTCGAGATCGCTGGTTTCGCATTTCACCAGTTTCAGCGGCTCGCCGCGGTAGGCGCCCATGACGTCATATTCGCAAATGCCGGGTCCGATCGGACTGCCTCCAATGAAATCCATGATCGGATCGAAGCCGATCACGCAGGCCACCGGCATCGGCTCGCCACGCTCGGCATATTTCATGAAGTGGCGGCCCCAGTGCTGGCCACCCATGTTCAGGAGAACGGGAATCGAACGCTTGCTGCCGATCATTCCCCGATAGACGCCGACATTCAGGACGCCGGTATCAGGATCGCGCGTGACGACCGAGGCGAAGGTATTGATGTAGCGGCCTCCTTCCAGGTAATGCCAGATCGGGACCGGAAACTCGAAGAGATCGATCGCCTCCCCGGTCACGATGTTTTCCTTGACCGGCCCCGTTGCGACACGAACCGGCGCAATGGTCTCGCGGTTCTTTTTCATAACGTGACGAACGATGTCGCGATTGGAGGCGCCGGCCGGCAGGCCCAGGATGAAGCGCAGCCGCGAATCTCCAGCGAGCAGGCTTGTCACGAGCTTCGTGCACCGGCCGGTCCGGTAACCCTTGATCGATTCGAACAAGAGCGCAGGACCTTTTTTCTCGAGCACCTTGCGCGTCAGCGCGCCGATCTCCCGGTTCCAGTCGACTTCGGCGCGCACCCGATGAAGATCGCCGGCGTTTTCGAGCCGCTGAATCGTCTGCCGCAAGTCCATGAACCCGATATGTTCGTTCGCAATGCTGTCGTGCACAGCGGTCATGTTCGCTCCTTTTTGTTCGTTTTCGCCGGCACGACGATCCCATGCGGCGCAGCTGGTCGTGACGGTGTGGCGGTCTTCCTTCCGGCGGCGCCGATGCGCCGCATGAGCGTGCCGACGATCCCGCGCGGGAAAGCCAGAACGGCGACGATCACCAGAAGTCCGTAAAGCAGGGTATCAAAGCCCGGCAACTGGCCGCCGAACTGCGAGCGCAGCCATTCGCCCAGCGGGAAAAATAGCGCAGCGCCGATCGCGGGTCCCCACGGCGTTCCCATCCCGCCAATCAGCGCGAACAGGATCACCTTGATCGTGATGGCCGGTCCAAAAAAAGTGAGAGGATTCACGAATTGCAGATATTGAGCGTAGGCGACGCCGCCGATCGCGGTCAGAGCGCCGCTGATGCCGAGCGCCAGCATACGTTGGCGGGTGGGATCGATTCCCATCGCTTCCGCTGCGAGTGGATTTTCGCGGACCGCGCGGAAACGGTGACCCATCGCCGATCGATATACAAGCCACGCGACGGTCTGGCACAAGATGAGAAAGCCTGTCGCCACAGGCAAGATACGCGCCGCCGCTCGAAAATTGCATGTCGAGCGCGCCTCTCATCGACGGCGCTATGCTCAGCCCACGGCTCGCGCCGAGAGGTTCGAAACTGTCCACGAACAGATACACGATTTCGGCGATCGCGAGGGTCAACACCGCAAAGGCCAGATCCCCGATGCCGCAGCGCGACGCCAGCCATGCGATGCATGCGCCGGCGGCAGCGCCGCCTGCGACTGCAAGGATGAGTCCGATCCACGGGCTGACGCCCAGGTCGTTGAAGAGCGCAGTCGACAGTATACGCGCCAATGCCGAAGAACAGCCCGTGGCCGAACGAAAACGTGCCGGAGAACCCTCCAGCGATATTCCAGGCCGAGGCTACTCCAGCGTAGATCATCACGAGAAACGCGACGTCGATCCAGTACGACTCGAGGAAAAATCCGGCCAGCGTCGCGCAGGCGACGACGAGGAGGATCAACGCGACATGATATTTTGCGCTCATGTCAGACGCGCCCCATCATCGAAGCGACGCCGGCCGGCCGGAAGATCAGGACCGCGACGAGCAATGCGTATGGCAGCAGCGCGCCATACGAGCCCGGCAGGAACAAGAGGCCGAGCGACTGCGCCATGCCGACGAGTATGCCCGCCAGGATCGTCCCGCCAGCGACCCCATGCCGCCGATGATCATCGTGACCAGCGCAAGCACGGTGTGGTGAAGGCCCATGTCGGGAGTGAGCGTGGCGACTCCAGCCCATCGCCGGCGCGATCAGGCCGAGCATGGCGATACCGGTCATCCAGCTGACCGCTTCGACGCCTTCGACCGAGACACCCGCAAGTCGCGAGGCAAGTTCGTCGCTGGCAACGGCCCGGAACTTCCGACCCCAATCGGACAAGTTGACGGCCGCGGCCAGCATGCACAACGTCAAGGCCGAGATTGCCGACGCGAACAATTCGTTGAGGCCGAAGCCGGTGCCGAAAATGCTGACAAAGCGAGATGAAAGCGAATTGCTGACCGACTGCAGGTCGGCGCCGTATCTCATCAGGAGCAGCGAATCGATCACGAACGACGCGCCTAACAGGAGTTGCACAAGAAGCAGGTGATGGCGGCGGCGGACCGGACGAATGAGCGTCCAATAAAGCGCCAGGCCGACGAGACCCATGATTGGAACCATCGGAATCGAGAAATAGAGCGGGTCGATCGCGAAACGGCGGCTGAGATCGAGCGTCACATAGAGCGCGAGCGCGAGCAGCGACCCGTGCAGGAAATTCGTGACATGTGAGACGCGGTAGATCAGGGACATGCCCGCCGCCACCGCCGCGATAACGACGCCGGACACAACTCCCTGCAGGATCCCGGACAAGACCAACATCATCACGCCATGTAGACGTCTTGCAGCGCTGCATCTCGCAGCACGCCAGCGTCTCCCTCGAGTACGACTGAACCCTTACTCAGAATATAGCCACGGCTGCAGAGCTCAAGGCTCAGCTCGGCGTTTTGCTCCGACAGCAGGATCGTCGCACCGCCCTGCTGCAGACTCTGCAGAATCGTGAAGATGTCGTCGATCGCGACCGGACTGAGCCCGAGCGTTGGCTCGTCGATCAGCAGCACCGCCGGGTCGGCCACGACGGCGCGTGCAATCGCGACCGTCTGTTGCTGGCCGCCGGACAGGTTTCCCGCAAGACGCCTTCGCAACTCGCTCAGCAACGGAAAGCGTCGGTACACATCGTCCAGCGCCTTCCTGCGGCGGTCGGAGCTCAGTCGCGCCGCGCCGACGGCCAGGTTGTCCTCCACCGACATATCCTTGAAGACATGGCGACCTTCCGGGATCTGGATGACGCCGCGCGCGACGATGGCGCTCGACGCAAGATTCGTGATGTCCTCTTTGCCGACCATGATATGGCCGGCAGTGGCGCGAACGAGCCCCGAAATTGTCCGCAGCAGCGTAGTCTTCCCGGCGTTGTTCGGACCAAGGAGCGCGACGCATTCACCCTTGGCGACGTTCAGAGTGACGCCTTGGAGCACGGGGACCTTGCCGTAGCCAGCAGAGAGGTTTTTTACATCAAGCAAGGCGCGCTCCCGCCCGCCTGCCAAGATAGGCGGCGATGACATCGGGATCGCGTGCAATTTCGTTCGGTCCGCCTTCCGCGATCAGCCTGCCGCTCGCCATCACGTAGATGTGCCGGCACAGCGTGCGGACCACATGCATGACGTGTTCCACGACGACGACGGCCACGCCGCTTTCGTGCAAGTCGGCGATCCTGCGCATCATAAAATCCGCTTCTTGCATGGTGAGACCCGCCATCACCTCGTCGAACAGGACGATCCGCGGCTCCGCGACAATGCAGCGCGCCAACTCGATCCGTCTGAGCATGCCGGGCCCCAGTTCTGCCGGCAGCGCCGACCAGGGTATCTCGAAATCCGCCGCGACGGCGCGGGCACGCTCCCGAGCCTGCGCCAGGGAGTGCCGCAAAAGCGCGGCGGTGGTCAGGATCTCACCCGCAGAAAGCTCGGGAAAGACCTCCAGTTCCTGGAATGTGCGTACGAGGCCGAGCCGCGCCCGCTGAAACGAAGTGAGCATTTCAATTCTGCGGTGCGCGCCAAAGGTGATTTGCCCCGCGTTCGGGCGGTCGAACCCGCTGAGAAGCCGGAACAGCGTGCTCTTGCCCGCTCCGTTCGGACCGATGACGCCGAAGATGCATCCGGCGTCGATGCGCAGAGACACGTCGTCGACGGCGCGTATCGCGCCATACGTCTTGCTGACGTTGCGCGCCTCCAGCACCGGGACTGTCCGGCGTGTCCTCTACCAAGGAAACGGCCCGGTCGAGATGGACGTCGGATAGACGACGGACTTCTTGCCAGCTTCCCAGTGCTCGAACAGCGCTACCGGATTGCTGGGCTGGCCCGTCGGCTCGAAGCCAAGCCCGTTCGCGAATTGCGGCATGACGACACGCGCATCGCTGGCCGCCAGTTTCACGTTCCGGACTGCAGCGGCGAGCTTGACGGGATCGGTCGTCTTCGAGTTCCTCGATGGCCTGCACGAGAATCCACGCGACCTGCGCTCCGGCCGCCATGGCCTGGTCGACTTCAGCCGGTTTCAAGCCCGACGCCGACGCCGCGTTCACCAGCCATTTCACTCCAGGCGTCTGCACACCGTTGTCGAACTGCGCGAGCGCGAATGTGCGGCCACCGAGCGCACCCTTGGCTACGTCGTCGCCGAGCAGCTCCCATAAACGGTCGTTGCTGAACGCGTCCGAACCACCGATCCAGATCGGCTTGCTCGAATAATCCTGCGCGACCCGCGCGCGGTGCAGCAGCAACCCGTCCTGAAGATAGCCGATCGACACGATCGCGTCGGGATTGAGGTTCTTCACACGCTGGACGATCGGCGTCAGGTCCGAGGCGTTCGGTGGAAAACCGAAGCTTTCGAGGACCTTTATGCCGTCGCGCGTCAACCTCTCCGATGCGGCCTTCGAGGCGATCTGCCCATAATCGTTGTTGGGAAACGTGATAGCGACTGTCTTGATGCCGCCAGCATGCTCCTTGTTCAACCAGGCTACGAAATCCGCGTAAGCTAGCCCGAACTGCGAAGACACCATCGATACGGACGAAAAAAACCTGTAGTTGCGCTGGAACAATCCATCGAACGATGACTGGGTCGACAGAACTCCGGTCGAGCCGCGTTCGGCGACTGGCGCAATCGCCTCACCTTCGGG
This sequence comes from uncultured Alphaproteobacteria bacterium, assembly GCA_963823115.1. GTDB lineage: Bacteria > Pseudomonadota > Alphaproteobacteria > Rhizobiales > Xanthobacteraceae > Bradyrhizobium. The sequence goes on from CAWGKJ010000008.1 coordinate 84,129, forward strand.
CGTGGCGTAGGGACCGAGGATAAAGCTCACCTTTTCCTGGTTGATCAGGCGCCGCGCTTCCTGCGACGTCGTCACCTGATCCGACGCATCGTCGGCGACGACCAGTTGTATCTGCGCGCCGCCGAGCGCCTTGATCCCACCGCCCTTGTTGATTTCGTTTACGACAAGGTCGATGCCGCGCTTGTTGCCCTGCCCCGCGGAGGCATAACGGCCGGAGAGCGGGAGGACGACGCCGATCTTGATCGCGTCCGCGGCGTGCGCGAGTGACAGGAATGCTGCGGCAGCGATCAAGCCGATAGCGACCGTCACCCCCATGCGTCGTAATTTCATCTCGGCACTCCCCTCGGTTTTCTTTTCTTTTTTCGTCGACTAATCCGGCCTGCGCCTCCGGTGTCTGATTGGATCATTCTGCACGGGCTGCAACGGATTGGCTACGAGGGAGGCCGCCCTGCGGTCTGGGCCCGCCGGATGATACAATGTCGTGCGCTGCTGCGGATGCCGCCCCGCCTGCCGGATCCAGTTCTCCATTGTCTTTGGACACGCCTCTTGCCCATGCGTCGCGCCCGCGGACCTTGTAATCAATTCATTCATCAACGTGCCGCCGAGATCGTTGGCGCCCGCCGCCAGGCACACAGCCACGCCCGCCGCGCCGAGCTTGACCCACGACGTCTGGATGTTCGGTATGGCCGTGTGGAACCCAATGCGCGCGACTGCATGCATCAGTACGGCCTCCCGGAAGGTGGGACCGGGACGCGCGCGACCCTTGAGGAACAGCGGCGCCTCCTGCGCGACAAATGGCAGCGGCACGAATTCTGTGAACCCACCCGTTCGGTCCTGCAACGCGCGCAACAGCTGGATATGCCGGGCCCAATGGTACGGACTCTCGACATGCCCGTACATAACGGTTGCAGTCGTGCGCAGACCGACGCTGTGCGCTGTCTCGACGATCGACAGCCACTCCTCGGTCGAAAGTTTACCGGGACATAGAATACGTCGCACCTCGTCGTCAAGTATCTCGGCAGCGGTGCCCGGCAGGCTTCCCAGTCCCTCCGCTTTCAGCATGCGCAAGTATTCGGCCACGGGCAGCCCGAGGGTGCGCGCGCCCTGCGCCACCTCGAGCGGAGAAAAGGCATGGACGTGCATCGAAGGGCAGGCGTTCTTGGTCGCCTTGAGGATGTCGAGATAGGTCTGCCCCGTATAGGTGGGATGGACCCCGCCCTGCATGCAGACCTCTGTGGCGCCGCGGTCCCAGGCCTCGGTCGTTCGACGGGCGATTTCCTCGAGGCTCACGGTATAGGGCGCACCACGCAGCGCTTCGTGCGTTCGTCCCTTGGAGAAGGCGCAGAAACCGCAGCCGTAGGTGCAGACGTTGGTGTAATTGATGTTGCGCACCACGATATAGGTCACGCAATCGCCGACCGTCTCGCGCCGCAAACGGTCAGCCGTTTGGCACACATACGAAAAGTCCGCGCCACGGACGCGAAACAGGCGCTCGAGTTCCTGGGTCGTCAGCGGCGATCCTTCGCTCGCCTTGTCGACGATGCGCGCGACCTCGAACGACGGTTCGGCGCGCGTCTCGCTGAAGACTGCGGAGATGATTGCGGCAGGCGGTTGGCCGGAGGAGCCGGAGCGCCAGTCGCAGTCGCGCGCGAGGCCCTCGGCGTCGCTGACATGCAAGACCGGCGTCGCGACACCACGGTCGAGCCAGGCCGATGGTTCGCCTGCAAATCCCGGGTACACGGTCAGGCGCGGCGCGAGCGTGTGCCCGATCTGCGCCATCTGGCCGGCGAGCGCGTCGATGTTCGGCCAAGGCGCTTCCGGATTCACGAAGTCGCTCGTCACTGGCGAAATTCCGCCCCAGTCATCGATTCCAGCGTCGACGAGCGCGCATAAGTGCTGCGGGTTGAGGTTCGGCGGAACCTGAATGCTGACGTCGCCGCGAAAAATCAGGCGGGCGAGCGCGACGGCGCGCAGGAGTTCGTCCAGCGGCGGCTCGGGGCTTTGCGCCATCCGCGTGCCGGGCTTGGCCCGGAAATTCTGGATGATGATTTCCTGGATGTGCCCGTAGCGCCGGTGCAGATCGCGTAACGCGACGAGCGCGGCGATGCGCTCGTCTTCCGTTTCGCCGATACCGACGAGCAGCCCTGTCGTTGTCGGCACCCTCGCCTCGCCCAGGCGACGAAGCGTCGAGAGGCGCGCTTCCGGCGCCTTGTCAGGACAGCCCTCATGCGGCATGCCGTGCCCCATCAGTCGCTCGGATGCGCTCTCCAGCATGATCCCCATTGAGGCACAGACCGGCCTCAGCAGGGCGATCTCCTCGTCGCTCAACGTCCCTGCGTTGATGTGAGGCAATAGGCCGGTTTCGCTCAGAACCGCGCACGCGGCGGCGGCAACGTAATGGATGGTCGACTCGTACCCGCGCACCTCAAGCCATCGGGCGGCCACGCCATAGCGCAGTTCCGGGCGCTCGCCGAGGGTGAAAAGTGCCTCGTGGCATCCCAAGACCTTGCCTTCGCGCGCGACATGCAGGACTTCATCGATCGTCATGAACGGGGCGCCGACGTTGGCGGGCGCCATCGCGAAGGTGCAGTAGCCGCAGGCGTCGCGGCAGAGTTGGGTTAGCGGCAAGAAGACCTTGCGCGAATAGGTCAGGCGGTTGCCAAAGGCGGCGTCGCGGAGCGTACGCGCGCGCGCGGTCAAATCTTCTGTCGTCGCGGCTGCAGCGACGCGGACCCACTCCGTCACGCCGTCCGGTTGGTCGAAATCGCGGGCGACGATTTGCATATTCATGAACGCATTCCCTCGCGCCTTCGGCCGTCGTGCCGAACTGCAGTTGAAAAGCCGGGCGCCGTTGCCGAGCCCTCAAGCGAGGCTATGTGGCGGAGGTCTTCCGGCGTGTCGCAATCGACCGACAGTGTTGCCGACGGAGCTTCCTCGATTGCGAGGCCTCGCTCGATCGCAAAGGCCCGGTGCCTTCGCGCGCTGCCCGGGCCATACAATGGCGGAACCGAATCGGCTGGGCGACAGAAGCGAATGGTCGTGCCATCATTCTGCCGATCTGGAACGATCGTCATCTTGCGCTTCGGGCCAGCGAGATGTGCCATGGCAATGCGGTCGAATTCGCGGGCGGTGAACAGTGGCAGGTCCGCGTGGACAATGGCGATGTCCTCGCAGCCGCCGCACATCGCGCGCGCAATGGCCGCAGCAACGGCCGCATTTAATCCGCCGCCGGGGTCGTCGAGATAATCGAAGCCGAGTTGCGCCGCCAGCGGACGCAGCGACTCTTCATCGGAGACGACAAGCACGCCGTCATGCGATGTCGAGGCGGCGAGTTCGCTAAGCACTGTATCGGCCATATTGCGCGCGAGCGACGCCCGCTGTTTCACGCTTGCAGCCGGCGACAGTCGTTGCTTGGCCAGTTCGAACCTCTTGACGGGTACCACCACGCGCATGACGTGCCTTCAGGTGTTCACGCCGACCAGTTTGAGGCCGGCCTCGCATTTGAATTGGCGGTTGATGGTTATCAGGATCGAGGTGAGCGCCTCGGCGGCGATCGCGTTGGCGAGCGGCCCCGCATGGAAACCGCGCAGCCCCGCATCCGACGCGAGATCCACCACGATTTGGCGCGCCTCCTTGTCGTCGCCGCAAACCAGGATATCGCAATCGAGCGGCGCAAGCGAGCGAAGCTTCGCGGCAGCGACGTTCTGGAATGCGGAAACGACCCTTACATTGTCCCCCACCTGCGCTTTGACCGTCATCGCCGACGACCCTGCGGGCGGAAGCTGAACCGTTCCAACCTTGGGCGGCGCGAGCGGAACGGTCGTATCGATGAGTATTTTGCCTCCGAGCCACGGCATGATCGAGATCAACGCTTCTTTCTGCTGCGAGAACGGAACAGCGAGCACGACGATAGCCGCAGCGTTTGCGCTTTCAGGATTCGTCATGCCCCGAACGGCGACAGTTGCACTTTTGCCCAGGATACTGGCTGCATTTCCGGCCGCGGCGTGCGCGGTCTCGGCGCTGCGCGAGCCTATAATAACGTCATGGCCCGCTTGGCCCCAACGCAGTGCAAGACCGAAGCCGAGTGCGCCGCTGCCGCCGACAATGGCGATCGTCTGCTTCGCCGCGCTGTTCATCGGCGTCCCGGCGCTCACTCCGTATCGCCCATGATGGTCTTTCTAGCGACCGAGCCGTCGTCGGACTGGATCAATTTGGCAAGGTTCGTCAGCGTCTCGCGGTCCTGCTCGTCGCGCACCGCGATCGAGAATTCGCAATCGGTGATGATCCTGCCGAATCGATCCAGCAGCTTGCGACCGATCTTGTCATAGGTGCCGATGACGGCAAACTGTTCGAGCACCTCATCGGAAATCATCTTCGGCAGCTCTTCCCATTTCTGTTCCTTGGAAAAGACTGCCGCCTCCCGGGCGAGGTCGCCGAGGCCGAGATGCTCGAAGGCCGGGAGATAGGCGGGGGTCGAGGCATAGAAAGCGATGCGCGCGCGCGCATCGCGGACTTTAGGAATAAGCTCCTCCTCGGTTCGCGCTGAGGCGATCAGCGGTTTCATCGCGACACGGAAGTCCTTCAGCGAGCGGCCGCTCTTCTTCGCGCCGGCGCGGACTGCCGGGAGCATGACCTTCTCGATGTAGGAAGGGGTGCAAACCGGATGCGGACGAACGCCGTCGGCGACCTCGCCCGCGACCGAGCATATAACGGTCTTTACCGCCGCGAGATGGATCGGAATGTTCGGATGCTCGATTGGCCCGGGATTGAACAGCGGCACCATCAGGCTGAGATTGTAGTGCTCACCCTTAACGTCGAGCTTAGTGCCGTTCTGCCAGCAGTCCCATACGGCTCTGACGGCCGCGACATATTCTCGCATCCACGGGCCGGCCGGGCTCCATGTCACGCCGTAGCGCCGCTCGATATGTCCTTTGACCTGCGTTCCCAGCCCGAGCGTGAAGCGACCTTTGGAGAGCTTCTGGATCGTCCAGGCGGTAATCGCAGTCACGGTCGGGCTGCGCGGGAAGGCGATGGCGACGGCTGTGCCAACACGCAGTTTCGTCGTTGCTTGCGCGGCTAGCGCCATGACGATGAACGGATCGTCCTTGGTCTCCTCGCACGCGACGCCGTTGTAGCCAATGTCTTCGAGCAGCTTGGCGTCGCGGCCGACAGTCTGGATGTCGAAAGGCGTTTCGGGCGTCCGCAAACCGGGATCGACTTTGCCGAGTGGAAGGAGCGTTTCGAGCTTCACTAGTGTTCTCCTTGTAAAATTGATAGCGCCGAGTCAGGCCTTGCTGCGCCGATGATCAATCACCCGCACCGCCTTGCCCTCCGACTTGAGAAGCGATCCCGGCGGCTTGATGATGATGTCGGCGGATACGCCAACGAAGGTCTTGATCCTGTGCCGCAGGTCGCTGGCGGCGGCCGCGATCGCTTCGTCGGATGCGCGCCCGCGCGTCTCGACGGACACGCTGACCTCGTCCATCGGTCCTTCGCGCCGCACTTCGATCAGATAATTGGGAGCCAGGACAGGCGTGGCCAGCACCTGCTCCTCGATCTGCGAAGGGAACATGTTCACGCCGCGGATGATCAGCATGTCGTCGGAGCGGCCAGTGACCCGCTCGATCCGGCGCATCGTCCGGGCTGTGCCCGGCAGTAGCCGGGTGAGGTCGCGCGTGCGATATCGCATGACCGGCAGCGCCTCTTTGGTGAGGCATGTAAGGACGAGTTCGCCCACCGATCCTTCGGGCAACACCTCGCCCGTCTCCGGATCGATGATCTCGGGATAGAAATGGTCTTCCCATAGCGTTGGGCCATCCTCGGTCTCCACGCATTCCTGCGCGACGCCCGGGCCCATCACTTCCGACAACCCATAGGTGTCGAGGGCTTTCATGTGCAGGCGGCGGTTAATCTCCCGCCGCATCGGCTCCGTCCATGGCTCGGCGCCGACGACGGCCGCGCGCAGCGCAAGCTTTGAAGCATCGACACCGAGCCTGTCCATTTCATCCGCTATGTTGAGCAGATAGGACGGCGTCACCATCATAATATCCGGATCGAAGTCGACTATAAGTTGTACCTGACGCTGTGTCTGCCCGCCTGAGACCGGAATGACCGTGCAGCCAAGACGCTCGGCGCCGTAGTGCGAGCCGATGCCGCCCGTGAACAGGCCGTAATTGTAGGCGACGTGCACCTTGTCGCCGGGGCGGCCGCCGGCCGCGTAAATCGTCCGTGCGACCAGATTGGCCCACAGATCGAGATCATTCTTCGTGTAACCGACCACGATCGGTTTGCCGGTGGTGCCGCTGGAAGCATGGATGCGTGAAACCTGATCGAGCGGAACCGCGAACATTCCGAACGGATAGTTCTCGCGAAAATCCTGTTTGGTGACGAAGGGAAACTGCGAGAGATCGGAGAATTGCTTGAGGTCGTCGGGGTGAACGCCCTTGGCCAGGCATTTCGCGCGATAGACAGGCATGTTGTCGTAAGCGTGCCGCAGCGCCTTGCCTAGCCGCGTCCATTGCAGCGCGCGCAATTCGTCGATGCTTGCGGTTTCGATCGGTTCGAATGTCCGCGACGACTTCACGCTTTCGACCTTGTGCACACTTGCCCTCCCGAATCGCCGGCGGTTCTTGTAACTCGGCTCGCGCCAGCTTCTCGCGCCCCCTTGCGCGCATCGCTTCTTGTTGGCGCAGTCTAGGAGAGCGCGACGATCGTAGATAGGACAAAATCTGACGCGGATTATCACCGCAGCGTTCAGGCCGCCCGGGCGCGCGTCTACCGTCTGAACTGGTGCCGCAGCTTCGTGCGGTACTGCACCGGGCTCGATCCGGTCCAATGCTGGAAAGCGCGCGAGAAGGCGCGTGTTTCGGAATAGCCGAGTTGGAAGGCGATTTCCTGAACGGAGCTTCGGTTCTCGATCAATTTGTGCACCGCAATATCGCGCCGTATCATCTCTTTGATTGCGCGATAGGAGATCGAATTCGCGTTTGAGTCGCCGGCGTAACGTCTGCTCGGTCATGTCCAGCTCGGCCGCCATTTCATCGACGCTGGGGAATTCCAGCGGCAACTTTCTCTCAGCCATCAGGATCGTCCTGATCCGGCGCGCGACGCTTGTCTCGTCGGACGGTGTCATCAGGAAGCCGAGCGGGGCGGTCGACAGAAATTGCTTCAGTTCGTCGCGGTTGCGGATCACGGGTTTGGCCAGAAAACTGGCCTCGAACACAAGCGTGTTGACCGGTGCGTCGAATACATAGGGGCACCGGAACATATGTTTGAATTCCTCGACGTATTTGTCGGGACGCGGATAAGCGAACATGACGCGCCGGAGTGGCGGCACGCCGCCGCCCAGCCAGCCGACAAGCCGATACCAGATCGTCAACCAGAATTCGTGGAAGTAATGGTCCGGGTCGAGCTCCGGCCGAGCGAATATTACGTTAAAACGCGCCTCATCGCCTTCGATCACCAGATCGAGTTTCAGACTGTCGGTCACCAGATCGTAAAATCGCGCGCCCTTACGCAGCGCGTGCGCGAGGGATTTTGAGGAGATGACGGAGTGCGTCATCATCGCGAAAGTCCCGGGTTTGGCCGGCCGACTGACGAAGCCCATGTACTCGTCATCCAGCGCAAACCACACGAGTTGGATCAGTCGAGCCAGCAGCACGACGTCGCCCCGCCAGTTGGGGTCGAAGACCTGTTCGCGCGTGAGCCCGACATTGGCGAGAAGCTGATCCGGATCGACCCCTGCCCGTTCGGCGCCCCGGATCGTCTCCATAAAATAATGCGAACAGGAAGTGGGCATGAGTTCGTCGCTGTTGCCGCAGCCCCGCGCGGGCGCGTCGCCAGGCGCCAACGACGATGCGGTGTGGGCTGGAATTATAACCGATTGCGATCTATACAACATCGGTTTCTGAAGCTAACTAGTTGCCCCATCGCTCAGCCAGGATCAGGACTTCCGCGAATCCTATCTCGGGGCACGGTCGGGTGCCGTCTGAAGCGCCGACGGAGTGAAGAAACGTGCCACGCAGAGCTGCATCCGGACGACGCATAGAACTGATCGCACCGGGCGGCTTTCCGCTGATCGCGCCAGGCGACGATCTCGTCGATGCAATCATGGGCGCACTCACTACAGAGCGGATCGCTCTTCGCGACGGCGACATTCTCGTGCTTGCGCAGAAGGTCGTGTCGAAAGCAGAGGGGCGCTATGTCGATCTCTGTGGCGTCACGCCATCGCCGCGCGCGCGAGAACTGGCCGCGGTCTGCGGCAAGGATGCACGGCTCATCGAGACAATCTTGTCGGAATCGACCGAAGTGATGCGCTGCCGTCCGGGTCTGATTATCGTGCGTCACAAGATCGGGATCGTGCTGGCGAATGCCGGAATTGACCGGTCCAACCTGCCGGAATTCCCTGGGAGCGAGCACGTGTTGCTGCTGCCGAAAGATCCCGACGCGAGCGCGGCGCGTATTCGCGGTGAAGTAAAAGAAGCAAGCGGCGTCGACGTCGCGGTTATGATCATTGACAGCCTTGGACGCGCATGGCGTGTTGGAACCTGCGGGGCGTGTATCGGGGCAGCCGGGCTGCCGGCGGTGCTCGACTTGCGCGGCGACCCAGACCTGTTCGGACGCACCCTGGTCTCCACGATCGTCGGCGTGGGCGACGAAATCGCCGCCGCGGCTTCCCTAGTTATGGGACAGGCAGCGGAAGGAACGCCGCTGGTGGTCGTGCGCAATTATGCGCACAACGGCGCGGGGCGCGGGGCGCGCGATCTCATACGGCCTCTCGACCAAGATCTGTTCGCATGAAGGATGGCAAATATCTACTGCTTTGCGGTGGAGTCGGCGGCTCGCGCATGGCGGCGGGATTCGCCGGCGTGTTGCCGCCATCCCGGTTGACTATCGCCGTAAACACAGGCGACGACTTCGATCATTTCGGTCTGCGCATTTGTCCCGATCTCGACACCGTCTCCTATATGCTCTCCGGTCTCGTCGATGAGGAGCGTGGCTGGGGACGGCGTAACGAAAGCTGGCGCGCGATGGAAGTGGTCGGTCAACTCGCCGGGGAAACCTGGTTCAATCTCGGCGATTGCGATCTCGGTTTGCATCTGCGACGCACGCAACTGCTAAGCCAAGGCCGCTGCCTTTCGGAAGTCGTCGCCGATCTGGCGACGCATCTCGGCGTCGCGCACCCGCTCGTTCCCATGACTGATGCGGCCGTCCGCACCGTCGTCCGAACAGCCGACGGCGACTTAACCTTTCAGGAATATTTCGTGCGGCGCCGCGCCGAGCCAGTCGCGATTGGCGTTCTTTACGAGGGCGCGGAGAGTGCGGCACCCGCGTCCGGGCTGATCGCGGCACTGGCCGATCCGCTGCTGCGGGGGATCATTATTGCGCCGTCGAATCCTATTCTCAGCATTTCTCCGATCCTCGCCGTTGCCGGACTTAAGGAGGCGATTCGCGCGCGGGGGGTTCCGATCGTCGCGGTATCGCCGCTGATCGGAGGCAAAACTGTCAGGGGGCCCGCGGCCAAGCTGCTGGCAGAACTTGGCTATGCGCCGGGAGTGGCCGGGCTGCTTTCATACTATGCCGGATTGATCGACGGTCTCGTCGTTGACCAGCGCGATCGCTTCCCCGAAAGGTTGCACGCTGGCATTCATGTCTTCGAGACCGATACATTGATGCCCGATACCGCTCAGCGGACACGACTGGCACAATTTTGTATAGACGCGATAGAACATCTAATCGCACTCCAATATTGAAATTGATTGTCGGATCGTACGTCGATACCCTGATTGACTATGGATTTCTCGAACACGGCCTGATTGACCGTTTGCTTTTGCATGTTGTTGGACCTGCTCACCGCTGGAACACCTCCTGACACGATCGGGTTCCGTCAACTTGGAGATCGCGGCGTCCTTGTCAGCGATCACACTGCCGGGCGCGCAATTTGCACCTCGTATTCGTCTGGCGTGTGCGATGGTCGGAAGGAAATACAATCGTGTCTAGCACGCTGTTGAGAAACCGGGCTCTGAGAGCGATTTTCTTGATACTTGCGGGGCGAGCAACTGGAGTGATGAGTCGCGATCGGCGCCGCATGGGTGGTATTGGTTGTCGTTAGCTCGTGATCTTGTCGCGCTTGATCTTCACGCCCGCCTTGCGCGATCTACCCCGCGACATGTCCAATATATACAGCTATTTTCAGCCGTAGATGGGGCGTAGCGATCGTGAGATAAGGACGCCAATTTTGTGAGTCGAAGGGTGCGCTTTAATTTTCGCCAACGAATGGCCTGATATTGCCATTCGCACCCTGAACATGAGCCTTGTTTCGGCTGGTTGCGGGAGCGCCGCGGTTAGTATGGGCATCACTGCAGACATGGTAAACGGCTACAAGATCTGCCACGGTGGATTCCTATTCTCCCTTGCTGAAGCAGCTTTCGCCGTCGCTCGCTGCACGGTAAATCAAAAGACCGTCGTAATACAGAGTGACATTGCCTTTATCGCTCCGGCTCGAATAGGGGATCATTTGCTCGCAAGAGCACACGAGCAGTCACGTAACATGGCCCGCAGTATCTATGATGTTTCGATCGTTTGCGGAGAAACTCCCATTGCTCAGTTTAGAGGACTTTCTACTGTCCTCGATGATGGCGCTAGCGATTGACGTCATATGGATTTTGGTGTGCAAAAAATAGATGTCAACAAGGGGCCTGCCCTGAAGTGGAATGCAGCAACAAGTAGCAAGCGGCGTCGAAATTCCAAAGAATCGCGACCATGGCGACGGAAATACGAGTACCGAAGATCGTGGCGTCCGCAACCAAAGCCTCGATTGGACGATGGTTCAAGCCTGTTCCATCAGCCAATACCTCTATGGCGGCCTGACTGAAACGAAAAGCACGATAAGAATCATAAAGAACGACTGATTCTTGCCGTTATCAATTGCTCCAATAGGATTGAAGTAAATAGTCCAGCCCTTGAAACGGCGAATAGACCGTAACCGTAGTGTCACGGCAGCACAGTCGGGGGACTTAGCTTCGAAGCGAAGTACCGTCCGAATATTTCCTAAATTGATCAACTAGAAGTCAAATTTTTGGATTGCGCCTGGTTGCCGAGCGCGCCAATAGCCTCCTCGACACTGCGAAAGACATTGCCAGGTCCCAACACTTCATCGACCCCAAATCGGGCCATGGCGTTTTGCGCGCGAATGGATTCGAGACGCGCTACGGCGAAAGCTACGCCGTCGGCATGGCACTTTCGAATAATGTCGTTCAGAACCTGGGCAGCAGTGAAGTCGATCTCGACAATTCCAGTCGCCTCGAGAACGAGCAGTCGCGTCTTATTGGCCGATGGCTGCAAGGCGTCCAGGATATCTCGCCGAAATTGATAGGCATTGAGGAACGAAAGCGGCGCCTGAAACCCCGCCACGACGACGTTCGGCTCTTTCTCGCCCTCGATATTCGGGCTCGATGGCCACCATATCGATGTTCCCGGAACTCGATCGAATATGATGATGCGCGCGCGCGTCGTGCTCCATATGCCGTGCAAAAGCGAGAGCGCAATGCCGATCCCGACGCCTTGCTCGATCGGGAGTACGATAATCGCAGACGCTGTCGCGACGATCAGCAAGAATTCGCCGAACGACTGTCGGAAGATCGTGGCAATCTGGCGGACACGAATGATTCTTAGCGCCACGAACAGCAAGACCCCACCGAGCGCCGCATTCGGAACATGGCGCAGGAGCGACGGACCGAATGCCAGCAATGCAATGATGATGGCTGATGCAACGACAGCGGAGATTTGTGACCGGCCACCGGTCTCGGACACGATCGTGGTGCGCGGCGGGCTGGCGTTCACCGGAAATGCGCCGATGACGGCGGACAGGATACTGCCCATTCCGACCCCGATAAAGTCGCGGTCCACATCCGGCGGTTCGTTCGGATCCGACGTAAAGGAGCGCGTGGTGGCAGCCGTCTGCATCATGACGACGGCCGCAACGATGAGGCTGAGCGGCAGGAGCTGCACCCATTGGCCGATCGAAATGCCGGGCAGCGACGGTGTCGGCAGCGTCACGGAAACTGCGCCCAGCACCGACACGCTTCGGCCCTCGAGGCCAAGCAGGAATACGCCCATGCTTGCCGCGACGAGCCCGATCAACGCACCGGGTATGCGCACATCGATCCATTCCGATACGGCTATAACCGCGAGCACTCCAAATCCAAAGCAAAGTGCAGAGATATTTGCGTCGTGCAATTGTCCGGTCATGATCGCAACCCGCTGCAGCATCGGCCCATCCGGCGATGGTAGCCCGAGGACCTCCGGCAATTGCGAGACGAGGATATGCGCCGAGATGCCAGCGAGGAATCCCACAGTTACGGGAATTGAGAGCAGATCAGCGATCCAGCCGAACCGAAAGACGCCTCCAGCGACGAGGATAAGGCCTACCATGAGGGCGAGTGCGGCGGCGAACACCGTATACTCTGGCGAACCGGACACAGCCAGCAGCGCGAGTCCTCCGGCAAAGATTGGCATGATCGTCGAATCTGCTCCGCAAGACAGAAAACGGCTGCTTCCGAAGATAACAAATGCGAGCGCCCCCGCCAGAAAGGCGAAAAGACCGAGCTGTGGGTCGAATCCGCCCAGCCGCGCCGTCGCCATTTGCTCGGGAATTGCGATGGCGGCAAGAGTAAGACCGGCGACGCAATCGTTGATTAAGAAGCGGGAGCGATACGACGCGAGTGAACGGAAGATCGGCCACGCGGCATTCGTGCCGGCAACCTTGGAATCCGCAGAGCCCGGACTATCCGCCATGAACACGTTACCTGCGAAATGCCGCTCGCGCGTAGACAACTAACCGTTCCGAATAGGAGCCGATCCTGCGATTTCGTCTGGCCGTCGCCGACAGAGCTTATTCGATGGACCACCTTCGGGTGATGAACTTCGTCGTTTAGCACTCCATTCAAATAGCTGGGTAACCGCAGGTTAATGCCATTTGCGATCGCGGCGGCATCTTAGGGACAGGGGTGGCGACCACCGTCATTCCCAAGATAAGTACCACTGCCCGGATCGTACGACCTGAAACGCTGCATACAGTAAGCGACCGCGTCACCAGGAGGAGGACCGTACGCCACAGGCGGCGGATAATAGCCAGGACCGTAGTAGCCCGGGCCGTAGGGGGCAGCCAATGCTCCGCCTATGATTGCTCCGGCGATAAGTCCTCCGGCAACCGGAGCTCCCCAACCCCAACCTCCCCCTCTCCATTGCACGGATTGGGTAACAGTCGGGACCGCTTCGATGATCGCGAGCGGCTCGCCGATAGGTGCAGCACTGGTGGCACCGGTGAACATGGCCAGGTTGGAGGCAACCAGGGCCGATACGGCGAGATATCGAAGTGAAGTCGACATTCGTCATCCCCTTCAGGTTTGTTATGCAGACCATCTCGCCGAGAATGGAGAAGGAGGCGAGGCTTCGGGCTAATATCCAAGCAGCGCCAAGCCAATCCAGCCAAGAGCAAAAACGGAAATCGCTGAGGTTGCGATAGCAGCTAGCGAGATCGACGCTTTGATTACTTGTGCACCCATAATCGCCGCAAAAGACTTGGCCGCCGGCTTTAGGTGAAATGCCGGGCATGCCGTCCCAGCCATCTGCAGATGTGTCTGCGCTGCGGGCAAAAGGTTCATCACCGATTGGCCGCACATGACAAACCGGACCCACGCCAGTGACTCTCCCAGACCTGGTGACGGGCCTTCTGGTGGTGCTCAGTTTGAATTGTGGCAGTCGAATTTGGGATCGAACCATGCCGCCGCAGGCGCGTATTCTCGGGATGACCGAGAAACCAAAATTCCATTCGAAGTTGGACCGTTGCCGTAAGTGCGGGATATGGCCCCGTCTCTCATGTCCATAATTTTGCGACCGAGAAAGAGGCGAACCGCTGGATTGCGACCGATTCGAAAAACTGGCCCCCACCAGCTGATAAACCAAAGTGGCCACCAAACGCCCCAAGGACACCAATAGCTCGCAAAACCGATCTACTGACGGGCCCCAGATGCCCAAATTTCCCGGAACTTCACCAGCGGGGTTTCTAGAGTCGTGCAGGAGCTATCGCTGGTTGTCAGCAGCGGTTTGATTTTGCCCTAAAGTCACCGGTTTGAATTTGCGATCAGATCGCGGGCCGGCGTTATCGATTGAATGCTCCGAGATGGCGGAGGAACGCGGGGGCCCATTCCCGACATCGAGACCGGACAGTGCGTCGCCTTAGCTGATGATGTGTCCTCGCAGGAGAGGACGCGATGGCTCGTGGGGACCGCCGTAAATGCAAATGCTGCCTGAAGTTATTTCGTCCCGACCCGCGTAACCGCCGTCACCAGCGTTACTGTTCGGCCGCTGTCTGCAGAGCGGCCAGCAAATCCGCGAGCCAGGCACGCTGGCTCGCCACGCCCGAGAACGAAGGCTACTTCCGCGGCCCCGTGAACGTCGCCCGGGTCCAGGCGTGGCGGGCGCGACATCCCGGCTATTGGCGCAAGGGTCGAGGTGTCGGCCCTGCGTTACAAGATGTCTCAATGGCTCAACCCATTGGTTCTACGGTCGAAACAGCCATTGCGGCGCGCTCTCCGTTACAAGATGTCTTGTCGGCACAACCTGCTGTTCTAATTGGCTTAATCGCCCATTTGGTGGGAACGCCGTTACAAGATGACATCGTCCGCACCACGGACCGTTTGCTACGGCTGGGCCAAGACATTCTCGCTACATCCGCGGCGTGGACGGCAACGCCCGTGCCGGACGACGGAGCCGGTCGTGATCGATTACGAGACGTTCTCCAAGATCCACGACTGCCATGATCGCCAAGGCCTGACGATCGCGCAGACCGCCCGGGCGCTGGGGCTTGATCCGAGGACGGTTGCCATATGGGTGGCGCGTCCGCGCTTCGAGCCGCGGCGCAGCCGGCCGCGCGGCAGTGTCCTTGATCCCTTCAAACCGCGCATCACGCGGCTGCTGGACTCCCACCCGTATAGCGCTCAGCAGATCTTCCAGCGTCTGCGCGAGGAAGGATACCGCGGCGGCGTGACAATCCTGCGGGACTACGTCCGCCGCATCCGGCCGACCAAGCGGCCGGTTTATCTGAAGTTGCACTTCGCTCCCGGCGAGTGCGCGCAGGTCGACTGGGGCGCCTACGGAACCATCGCGGTGGGCAATACCCGTCGCCGGCTTTCGTTCTTCGTCATGGTGCTGGCATTCAGCCGCCAAATGTTCGTGGAGTTCACCGTCTCCCAAACCATGGAGCACTTCCTCGCCTGCCACGAACACGGCTTCGCTGCCTTCGGTGGCGTGCCGTCAAAAATCATGGTCGACAATCTTAAATCGGCGGTTCTGCAGCGCCTGGCCGGCGTCGCTCCGGTGTTCAATCCGCGCTATCTCGACTTTGCCCGCCACCACGGCTTTGCGATCGAGGCCTGCAATGTCGCCCGCGGCAACGAGAAGGGGCGCGTGGAGCGAGGTGTGGGCTACGTCAAAAAGAATTTCCTGCATGGGCTCGAGTTGACCGACTTCAGCACGATCCATGCCGCCGCACAGCTCTGGCTCGACACCATCGCCAACGTGCGCATCCACGGCGAAACGCAACAGCGACCCATCGATTTGCTGGCGCAAGAGCGTCCGCGTCTGGGACCGCTCAACCCGCACCCCTACGACATCGCGCTCATTTCGACCAGTGTCGCCTCCAGCCAGTTCCGCATCACCCTGGACACCAATCAGTATTCCGTCCCCGCCGCATACGCTCATCGTCGATTGACGGTCAAAGCCTATCCGGACCGGGTCTGCATCTACTTCGACAATCAGCTCATCGCCCGTCACTCGCGCCGCTATGGTCGTCACGAGGACTTCGAGGATCCGGATCACGCCAAGGGTCTGATCGCCCAGCGCAGCCGGGCCCGGGAACAGCGCCTGATGATGCACTTCCTGGCGCTGTCGCCGGATGCGGCAGCCTATTACGATGGCCTGGAGCAGCGCAGACTTAACGCCCGCCACCACGTCCGCAAAATCCTGGCTCTGGCCGAGATCTACCCCGCCGATGTCGTGGCCCGCGCCATCTCAGACGGGCTCGCCTTCCAGGCCTTCAGCGCCGAGTACATCACCAACATCCTGGAGACCCGAGCCCGGGCGCTGCCGGAACCCGGACCATTACAACTCACCCGTCGCCACGATCTGCTCGACATCGACATCGCTCCCCCGGACCTCAACCTCTACGAGGTAAACGATCATGACCCCGACTGACCTGACGCGATTGGATACGCAGCTGCAGCGTTTGCAACTGCACCACATCCAAAGCCACTATCAGGCATTGGCCACCAAAGCCGCCGAGCAGCAGCGCTCGCACCTGGATTATCTGGCGCAGCTGGTTGAGGGCGAGGCCACCATGCGCGAGAACCGCAGCATCGAGCGACGCATCAAGAACGCGCGCTTCCCCGTGATCAAATCCCTCGATGACTTCCAGTGGAGTTGGCCCAAAAAAATCAACCGCCCACAAATCCAGAACCTGTTCCGTCTGGCCTTCATCGCAACCAAGACCAACGTCGTCCTGATCGGCAACGTCGGCATCGGCAAGACGCATCTATCGATCGCTCTGGGCCACGCCGCGTGCCTGAATGGACACTCGGTGCTCTTCACCACGGCCGTCGACATTATCAACACCCTGGCAGCGGCACAGTCCGCCGGCCAACTCAAGCGCGAGTTCCACCGCTACCTGAAGCCCGCCGTATTGATTGTCGATGAGCTCGGATACCTTCCGATCGACAAGCACGGCGCGGATTTGCTGTTCCAGATCATCAGTCAGCGCTACGAGCGCGCACCGATGCTGATCACCACCAACCGCGCCTACAAACACTGGTCGCAGATCTTCAACAACGACAGCACGTTGACATCCGCCATCCTCGACCGCGTCCTGCACCACGCCGACACCGTCATCATCGAAGGCAAGAGCTTCCGCATGAAGGACGAGATTGAAGAGTAAAGCCCGGAGCGACCACGATGACGCGCAGGTGCCAAGCCCAATCGCCCGAATACGCCGTCTCCGATGAAGCCGCCACCTACATCGCGGACGCCCTGATGGAGCTCGCCTTGCAATTCGAGGCGACCCACTTCGCCCAGATACGCCGTCACAACCAATCCATCACGCCCGATCGTGACGGCGACGACCATCGGCAACTCGACCTGTTCGGCAAATATCCGCCCTTCTGAACGCTGGGCCCATTCTTTGGTTCGACCCGCGCCGCGAGCATTCTTCCGCCCCGACCGTCAAATCTCGCTGCCGCCGCGCGCAGGGCCTGTCAAGGCTGGCCGCGCCTTCGCGGCCACCCGAAGGGCTTGGCCTTGATTGGCCCGAGCACGGCGGCATGCTTGATCGGATCGCGGCTGCACGCGATCGCCATCTCGTAGGCAAATTCAAACCGGCGCCTTTACGACAAATTCACGCCGCTGGTAACACTGGTTAACCGCCCGGCAGTTCATCGTCGAAGGGATCCGATTGCCTTGCGTGCAATCCGCGCTCTAAATCCCAGTCGGGGTTCGCATCAAAGCGCCCTACTTAAGCGATCTCGTTTAGCAAGCCGAAAGTGCCAACGAGCCCTGCCGTTGCTGAGCGTAGACCTAGAGAGCCCTTCCACGGCTTGAAGGGCAGCGCGCGACCCCATCGAGAACGAAACCGAATTTGCCCTCGAACCAAGGCGAAGGGTGAGCGTCGACACAGTCGACAATGTTCGTGGTGCCGACGATCCCGCCCAGCAGCAATTCGTACGGTGGCAGATCAATGCCGATTTGCCGCGCCATGTCGGCGAGCGAGAGAACGCTTGTACGCAGTGATGTGTGAACCAGCGCCGGCCCACGATACTTTGTAGGCCACGATCGGCTTTCGATGTCCTTGATACCGCTAACGATCAGCGTGGTTCACGGCTGGCGGATACTGATTATCTTGTAGAGGGTTCTCAAATAGGTTCAGCCCTCAAATCAACGATCAACCGCAGTCTAAGGAGATTCGAGCCCTTTCCAAACCTTTTTATATAGAAAATTACCGTTATATTTCATATACTTACATGATAATTTGTGCGACTCTGGTCGTCTTTGAACTAAACCCGAATTGGCGTTACCCTGGGTGTTACCCCAATTCGCGTCGCTTAAAATAAGTCGTCAGCAATCACCGTTAAGTGATTGATATTGTTGGTGGGGGAAGAAGGACTTCGAACCTTCGAAGTCATAAGACGGCTGATTTACAGTTAACTGGCTTTGTATATTTAACTCCCCAAAACAGGCGCATTGGGAAGTGATTGCGAGGTAACTTCCTCTTGGAGTTACAAATGCTTGCATAAATATCCACGACAAGACCTCTCTCAATTGACTTTTTGCTCGCCTCGGTCATTTTGGGCGAAAGTGACCCAAAAGTGACCTGGAAACTTTCCTCCAGATCGCCCTGAGTGACCCAAACTAGGAACCGAATGTGGCCATTCTTATCACACTCAAGATGGTGGACGACGCCCTCGCCGATCACCGCAAGCGGAAGTCCTACGAAATTATCGACAGCCGCGTGCCGGGCCTCACGCTCCGCGTCAAACCCAGCGATTGCCGCTGGTCCGTCCGCTCCCGACTTTGGAATCCGACGACCAAGAAAGCCGAGCAACGGCGCTGGGATCTCGACGCGTGCTTGAGGGCCGCCACGACAGCGACGTCGGCTCCGGCGCGATCACGTTGTCCACGGCTCGCAAATGGGCAATGCAGGTCCGCGACCTATGCCGCGAGGAAAAAGACCCATCGCGAACCGTGGCTTACATGAAGGCAGGTCAGGACGGCGTGAAGGTGCATGAGGCCTACATCGCCCGCACCAAGGAACCGGCTTCGATTACCTGGGAAGCGGCGAAAAAGCTTTTTCTCGATGAAGTCCTCCGTACGCGTGACGGGATACGCACCGTGATTACCGAATCAAACTCGGCGCCGCCGAACTGACCGAACAATTTACCGGCAGGCTCGTCTCGCAGATCACCGATGTCGAAGCTGCGGCGGCTTACGCCAAGATATTCGCGCGCCGAGCCCATGGGTGACGGTTGCCTTCGGGTGATGAAACGTTTCTGGAACTGGTTGGGCGATGCTTCGCGAGTGAGCATCACCGGGGTAACGATAAATCTCGACAAAGTGCGGCCTCTCCCGAGAACGCTCAGCGAAGACGGTGACCCGAACCGAGAATTCGATCCAAAGCGCGACCTTCAGAAAAAGAGCCCGCCAGAGATCGAGCTAGGAAGGGCGCTGGCGATAGCCCGATCGGCGCGCTTCCGGACTGGGCCAGTTATGGACTCCAATTGCTGCTGGCGAGCGCGCAGCGTCGCCGCCAAGTGATCGGCGCTAGTCGCTTCCGCTTCAAAGATTACGAAGAAACGCCCAATGAAGTTGCATGGTTTATTCCTGCCTTTTGGAGGAAAACACGCAAGGAAGGAACTGAGCGCGCTCACCTTGTGCCGGTAATGGGCTGGGGCGCCGAGGCCGTCCGCAAGCTCGATCGGCTTTGCGATTTCGACGGATCGGTCGGCTATCTGTTTCCCGCCTTAAAGGGTGACGGCAAGGGTCACCAGGAAATCAACGGATTTAACAAAATCCTAGACAGCCTTCCGGGGTCAACTGGTCCCCTCACGGTGCTCGATATGCTTTCACCGATTACGGCGACGGGATTTGGGTTTCTGCGCCGACTTCGGAATCCAAGATTATTCTAGACCACACCGAAGGCGTGGAGCCCAACAACGTCACCGGTAGATTCTATCGATCGGACCCAGCGATAGCCCGCAAGAGGGAAATGATGCAGCTTTGGGTCGATTGGTTGGATAAGTGGGCGAGCGCCGCGATAGAAGATGATCCCCGCCTGCTCGACAGAGATTGGTTGCGAGCCGAAATCTTTAAAGCCCGAAATGGGGAAGAACGATTTGCACGGCGCGTTGCGTTGCGTAACGCAAAAGGAATCCCCTTGTGGGTGACCAAACTGCCGAATAGAATTCTCGCTACTTTGGCAAACAACGAACGATTTAGTAGCGAGAGGGACTTATCCGAGCCGTGGATTACCTTCGACTAGCGGCAAACTTTCTGGATCAATTGCGGATAGCATGGCGAGAGAATTCGGAGAAAGCATGTTTACATCGAGATGCGCACAGACCGACGAAAACTGCGCAGCCGACCTCTCTGATCTAGAACGCCTGGCTTTTCCCTGTGAAGATTCCCAAAACTACAAAGTCTCATCATTCGCCTCGTAAGATGCCGTCGTAATGTCAGCGTCAAGCATCATTTGACCCGATCAAAGCGTAAATGGTAATGAGGGCGACCAATAGGCAGGCATTCTTGAACGCCGCGAATGCTTCAGCTCTGCGGTCAACACGATTGCGCGCAAGATCACACCATGGTCCTTATCGGCGCCCTTGAGGATGTCCTGAGAGCGACGACCGTTGCATCTCTCTATCCTTTGCCAAACCATGGCTGATGGGACAGTCGAGCCCGCGTCTACCGTCCAGGCGGCGCCGTTTACATGGGATGCTTTATCCGACAAAAAAAGGGAGGCCACCACATTCGCCACGTCTGTTGGACATTCCGTATGGGAGCACTCCCCGCCCTTTGAAGGTTTCCCTTGGACTCTTTTACTTGGCGATCCCTAGGAAACTAATCGTGACGCGTCTTCACTGGCCCCGGAAGGACAGCGTTCACGCGGATCGCAGTTCCGGCCATATCGAGCGCGGCCACACGCGTGAGGACCGAGCACTGCGTGCTTTGAGGTTACGTAGCCAGCAAGGCCTGCGCGGCCGCGTATGGCGGATGTCGACGCGATGTTGACGACAGCTCCGACACCGCGTGCACGCATCCTTATCGGCATAATATTTTAGCCCGAGAAAGACACCTTTCACATTGATCGATAGGAGCCGGTCAAA
>CAWGKJ010000009.1:0-65436 GCA_963823115.1 uncultured Alphaproteobacteria bacterium
GACATCGCGCAGCCAATGATTATCCAGTCCGTCGAAGCGAACATAGGGAAGATAGGCGACGTCGCCGCCGATCTTTACGCGATTCCAAAACACGGATTCCCCGGACAAACCGACCCGCAACGACTGCCAGGTGGTGGTTTCCGTGATCGTCAGGACCGTGGATGGAAAAGACGGCGCGCAGATGCCGGACGCCGGCAGTGCCAGTTGCGTACAGCCCCACGCATTCATGACCTCGTGGACGCGATTGTATCCAAGGAACGCACCAACCTTGTAATCCGCACCTTTGAGGAAATCGTAACCGAGATCGATAGTGCCGTAGGAGATCGGCCCGTTGATCGGGTTGGACAGAGTATTGGTATAGGCCGTGCTGACCGAGGCATTTGCGGGGGCATCCATACCCCAATCCTCATCGTTCATCTTGCCACTGTTGATGCGGCCGCCACCGATAAAGCCCTTCACGAACAGATTTACCGGCGCGTCGATGCGTGCAAAAATCTCGCCTGATGACGCCGTCAAATTATCATACGTCAAACGCGACTGCGCGACATTCGGGGAGGCGAAATTATCCCATTGGAATTTGCCGGAGCTGTACCAATACCGCGCCCCGGTATCGACGGCCCAGCCAGACGCCACGACGGGAGCAGCCTTGCGAGGCATTGCGGGAAGGGCACCAAAGCTTTCCGATTGACCCATGTGATAGTTCACGCCGAGTTTCAGGACATGAACATCCTGTGCGACCGATGAGGTCGCGGAAGGAACCGGGAAAAGAGAACCTGCCATGAAAGAGGTCGCCGGGGTCGTCATGTTGGAATTGCCGAATCGGCTGTAGTCGAATTCGGCTGTGAGCGACCATGCCGGGGTCATCGCATGCTCGACACCGGCGCCGATCGTCCATCCCCACCGGGTGGTCGACAGGCTTGTCGGGACGGCCAATGCCTGGGCAGCAGAATTATAGAACTGATTATTTGGATCCATCGACACATCGCCATGCATCCAGGCGAGCCCGCCCTTGCCGTAGACCAACGTCCGCCCCTGGGCGCCGGTGATCAGGCCCGAGCGACCGGTTAACGTTCCGGTCCACCGCGGGCTCGAGTTGCAGTTCGATCCAACCTGATTCACGCCAAGCGGCGAAATCTGCAGACAGGTATTGCTCCCGCTGGAGTCGAGAAAGCTGGTGTCAGCCTCCAGACCGACAACGGCCTGAGGTGAAATCTGCCAATTATATCCGGCCTGGAGACCAAGAAGCGCCGCCGGCGTTGTCACCGCGTCGCCAAATGCCGACGGGCCATAGGGATTGGAAACCGTCGTTGAGCCGACACCAGCACCTAGGTGGCCGCCAACGTAAAATCCCGTCCAGCTCCATGCCGGCATCGCCTTGGTGATCGGCGCCTTCACCGGGATGTCCGCTGCTTTAGCCGCGCCCACCGCCTCCAGAACCAAAAGCGATAGGCCCGCCGCGAATAGACTTCTCATTGCCATCTCGTGGCCCCCCAACGGCACGTCCAAAGTAGAGATCAACGATCAACTCATGAGGATTGGCACCACAGCCTCGTCGGACCTCGCATGCTGTGGCTTCGCCGAGGTCGGGTCGAATCGTTACAAACGAGCCTCAAATGCTTCATGCGCTGCCTTGCGAGGGACTGGCTTTGATCGATGTCAAGAGTACGGAAGCCTCAACGATCCAGACCACTCAACTATTCTCGGTGGTCGCTATCGGTAAAGCGGACGTGGCGGCGACAACCTGTTTGGTAGTGGTTGATCGAAACTGCAACTTGATACCTCCGAACAAGTTTAGCGATGGTAAGATTGGGCTTGGCATCCCCTCGATGAACTCGTGTCGCGCATTTTCGATTCAGATCCTCCATTGGCGCGTGTTGTTCGCCGCCGACGACCGAAAGTTGGGTCAGGATTGATTTAGAACAACTCGTTGCACGCGCAAATCACGTAGCGGGAACGCGCGCGCAAAGCGCGAGGCCGACCATGCAAAGCAAGAAGACGACATCGTGATGCGGTCACGATGAGAAACATTTTTCTTTGCGCCACGCCAGCGGTGCTTTTGTCTTTCGCACCCGCATCGGCCCAGCAGGCGATTTCAACGCCGATCCTGCAATCAGATGAAAATTTCAGGGACCTTGCGGGAATCTCTGCGGGTAATGGAGGAACAGGATTCGCCGACACGACCAGCAACAATGGCGTGATGCGAACCGGGGTTTTTTATCGTTCCGAGGCCCTGAGCCAGCTTAACTCCGCGGATTCGGCAACCCTCTCAATGTTGCATATCGGTCTGGATATCGATTTGCGGACACCCTCGGAGATCGCTGGCCCGGCCACTCCCTCGTCGCCTAATGCCGGGGCCGATATTTATCCGGATGGGGTGTATTATACCAAGGTCAATATCTACGGCACTCCTTCTACGCCGTCGATGTTGAGCGACGCCGCCAGTGATCGACGGGCCGACAGCGGGCACCTATATGACGACCACCTACCAAAACTTTGTGACCGATCCGGTCCAGCGAGCGGCGTTTCACACGGTCTTGATCGACTTGGCCAATGAGGCCGATCCCGCATTGTACCACTGTTCCGGCGGCAAGGACCGTACCGGGTGGACGTCTATGCTCCTGCAGAGCATAGCCGGCGTATCGCCGACGATCATCATGCAGGACTATATGGCCAGCAACAACTATATGGCTGCGTCCATCAACCAGAGTTTGCACCCCACCATCCCCCTTAGCGCAAACACATACGCGATCTATGCTGTGATGCTGCGGGTTCAGCAGAGCTTCTTGCAGGCCGGGCTCGATCAGGTGATTACGTCATATGGTTCGTTGAATGCTTATTTGATTCAGGGGCTGGGGCTCACCCAGGCCGACATCTACGTTCTGCGCGCCAAGATGGTCTACTATTCGACATTGCCCGGACAAAGCGGGTTTTCCGGCAACGCCGCCGGCGGCGCCGCGCTCCTCAACGCGTTACAGAACTCACCACTGTCGGGCCACTATACCTCCTACAATTACTATCTGCAGTCGGCCATAGACATGGGCACGCTGGGGGGCGTCGAGAGGCAGGTTGGCGGTCAGGTCCATGCCGATGCCGCCTCTTATTTGTTGCGCCAGCCTCTGTGGGTCGATGGGGCGATCACGCCCTATACGAGCGGCCGTGATCTTGGCATAGGTCAAACTCGTATCTGGCTGGCCGGCCTCGGAAGCTATTTTGGGTCCGATGGTCGTGCTGGCGCTGCCAGCAGCACGGAGCGAAGCGCCGGCTCGGTCATAGGAGGCACTTACCGCATTGGCGATCAGGCCAGCGCCTATCTAGGCATCGGCAATATTTTGGGTTCGGTAGGAAGCGCCGGCGCCAGTGCCGATGTCAACACGGCTCTGGCCACGATTGGCGGACGTTACGGTCTTTCGACTCTTGAAGCCGGCCCTTACGTGGCGGCGCGTGCGAATGTCGGTTGGGTCGACTACCAAAGCAAGCGCGCCCTGGGTGGAGGCTTGGGGACCACACAAGGCAACACCAAAGGCGCCGTTTACGGCGGCGGGGGTGATGTTGGTGATGTTATTCGCTGGGCTCCATTTACGATCACGCCGCAAGTAGGGGTTCGCGTTACCCAGGTAACCCTCGGCAGCTTTAACGAAAGCGGCAGTGAACTCGCTTTGGCAGTCAATCGCATCAAACATACGTCTTCCAACGTGCTGGCCGACCTGGATGTCAGCCTTGATCCTCAAAAACTCGATGATTGGACCATAGCGCCTTCCGTGGCTGTCGGTTATGAGCGGGCACTCGGCAATCCCCAGGTCGAGAGCACCGGGACACTTTACGGTTTCAATGTGAGCCAATATTCAGCTTATGACAGCCAATACCTCATGAAAGTCGGCTTGGCCGTCACGGCCCAGCACGGCGCTTTCACCATCAAGGCCGGGGTCAATGCTATACGCGCTGCCGATGCAAGCTCCGGCATCAACGCGCAGCTGTTTATTGGTTACAACTTTTAAGCATGGCGGCTGTGGTGCCGACTTCAAATCGCGCCAGACGATTTACGGTCGCCGGATGATCGGCGTGAAGGTCCATGCGGACGCGCGCCAGCGCGCTAAGGAAGCGGTCCGCGAAGTTGCTTTCCTTCGCGTGCCATTAGTTAGAGCGTGGAAATCTCCGCTCATGTCTCTTCTGTGCAGATACTGTTCTCTAATTCCGGGTTCCCTTGCCTTTGTCTGGCTCGATCCCGGAATTACCCCATGTTGCAAAAGTCGAAAATCGGACAACATCAAAATCTCGACGCCACATCGTATTCTGTCTCGCCTCTGACGTATGATCCCGGTGGTGCAATGAAAACGCAAACGCTGGACCTAGAACAGTGCGAATTGGATTTGCGGGCCGCTGAGGCAGCACTCAGTGCCGCGCAAAACATGCCGAGCGGAGCAGGGCGCATTGCTGCTCTCAAGAGGGCCGGGAAAATGCGTTTCGACGCGCACGAGAGACGGCTAGTGGTGCGGCGAGTGCGATGTCCACAGATCGAGTTCCATTTCTGGAACCGCATATAAGGCCATGGACAAATGAGGCCATGGACGACCATGGATTGTGCTAAATCAAAAAAACTATTTTGAAGTTGGCTTAATATGCACTAAACGGTCTGCCGCCCGAACGCCAGCGACGGTTAGCGGGACCGCTAGGAAATTCAAGGCAACGTGGGGACTGTCATCGGATCGCACCGAAGCAACGCATTGTGTCGGGTGATCCCCAGGGGGGACCAATGGTCATGGCGCAGCAATCAGCAAAATTGCGTGGAAGCCATCATTGTATTGGAACAGGCCGCACCATCGCTGACCTGATTTTCAAAATTGTCCATGACAAGGCGGTTGCAAATGGAGGGGCAATCTCGCCCGAGCAAATTCTGAGCGTGAAGGCGGAATTCATTGTCAGCCTTCCATCGGGCGTAAAATTCTTCGAAAAGATCAATCAGGAGTGTATGGCTGCGAGTGGTAGCGCCGCACCTGATCCATTTTGTCTCGACAATATCTTAACGACGCTGTTTTCGGCTTGCGTCAACGCGTCAGCCAGATATGCATTCATGACGCAAATTAAACAATGCGGCCTGAACTGGCTTGATTGTTTCTTTCAGGGACTGTCACAGATTGCGCAAAAGAACCTCAGCGATGAGTTCTGGGAAGGCTTGATTGCCGCCTATGTTCATGCGGCTGAAATAAAGAAGGCCGACATGCAGGTGTCCGACCTGATTGCCCGGAATGACGTCAAAGCGATTCTCTCAGAATCCCTAGCCCCGCTCTATAAGATGTTTGAATCAGACAAAATCGCAAAATCAATAGGTGCGGAGATCAACGGTGTTATCGCGCGCAAGTACGTTGCAACGGGATTTAGCACCGTGAAGATCACAGAGGTCCAAATGCGACAGTTTTTGACAATGCTCCAGAAGGAAATACCGATCAGAAGTGCAATTTCATGAAGTATCGGGCGGCGTTGCGACCAGCCTACGCCCGCAAAAGCGGGATCATCCGTAACTACGGGATCGCAAATCCCTTGTGCACTTGCTCTCGGTGAACTTCTGAACCGGACTCATCGATCACACTGACTAAAAGGTCTGGATCGCGGAGCCGGGGGTCATCGTGAAGCCGCCGCGCCAACTGCTTGCTATGATCAATCGCAGCAGCGAGTGCAAGAAACTGTAAGCCCGCTCTGTCCCTCGTCGTCACACCGCCCTTGATATCAAAATAATAGGTTCGCATGGGCGATCCTTTGGTCGAAGTGGGAGCCCCGAACGAAGATCGCCGAGG
Source organism: uncultured Alphaproteobacteria bacterium (assembly GCA_963823115.1). GTDB lineage: Bacteria > Pseudomonadota > Alphaproteobacteria > Rhizobiales > Xanthobacteraceae > Bradyrhizobium. The sequence continues at coordinate 5,790 of CAWGKJ010000009.1, forward strand.
CTCCCGTCAACACCGAAGCTACCCGCGTTGAGCGGTCTCACCCTCGTTGGGCAGTTCGGCAGTAACAAGCTGCTAATAATCGGCAACGCCTACAATCGATTGATCTAAAGCAATTCGCTAGGGGGATTGTTGCATCCGCACGTCAGGATAAACCTGACATGCGAGAGACCTTGGCTCCTTTGACGTAGGCAACCGGCATCTCGGTTGAGTCATATCAATGCCGTCTGCCGTCAACGGACCGACCCTTTGACCAAAGCAACCCAAGGGGGGCTGTCATGGTTTTAGTATTCATTATTTGGGCCTGTCTCGCGCTGGTCGTTGGTGCGGTGGCGAATACAAGGGGGCGAAGCGGTATAGACTGGTTCGTCTTGGCATTTCTTATCTCGCCATTGCTCGCGCTGATCTTTGTGCTCGTGCTGCCGGACTTGCGGTCTGAGCGGCTTCAAAAGGAGGCGCACAAGCTGTTGCAGGCTATGGGAGGAGGATCGGTGCCGGTGCCACAAGCGATCTTGCCCAACACACTATCCGCACTGGCAGCGCAAAAGGTCGCCGTGGTGTGGGTTGCCGTAGTCGCCGGTATGTTGGGCCTATGGGCAGTCGCTCACTTCCTGTAAATTGAGTGGCGGCGCATCGGCGATGTCGTTGAAAAAGAGCGCACGGCCCAGCCGAAGAGTTGGGGATCAGCGGAGCCGTGGCAGTTTAAGAAGCGGGACGACCCAGAGGTGCAATTCCGAGGACCCCGCGCATAACACCGTGAACAGTGCCGTCAGGACCGCCGCTCGGTAATACGCTCAGGCAGACTTACAGGCGCAAATGACACTCACATTGATCTAGAACAATGTTGTGTTCAGCCAGCGTTTTGCGGCCTTGGCGATGTCTCTGCTGTTGAGGGCAGAACGGGCGGCCTTGCAAGCGGGGACGCTTCCGTTTTTGACCCCATCCCGGAGACCATGAAGGCTTTCCAGTACCCCTATTTGACCAGTGCGAGATTATTGTCGTGGATCGTCAACGTCGGCTGCTACTAGCTTGGTCCGATGTAAAGGTTTTCCTTTCAGAATTGCCATTTCTTTTCATCGGGGTTTCAACGTCTCTCTGTTTAAATTTCGTTAGGGTGCGAGCGAAAATCGGCTCCACATCTTAGGAGTGGGGTTTATGAAGAACGTTGTGGAGTTTCGAGCACAGGCTTCGCTCTGTCGACAGCTCGCTGTTTGCGATCCGAAAAACAGCGATCATTGGATGGCAGAAGCGGAGAGGTGGTCGCGTCTCGCACAGGAAGAGATTTCTTCGCATTACGAAGAATGCAACGTCATCCAACCGAGTACTGCTCCCACGGTATCAAGCGCGCGGTCTGAACCAAAGTCTTAGCGCACTGCGCAACCTGACTGAACACCAACTAACGAGAAATTAAAATGTTGCACCATCCGACGGTGCTGTTCGATCTCGTCTGCGATAATTAGCTTGCGGTACCTCAGATCGGCGACGGTCAAGTCGTCAGCATGGTTACGAAGCAAAGCATCCGCGATCTCATTCTCGAGTGCCGAGTACCGCTGTTCGAGATAGCGAATGTCGATCTTTCCCGCCACGATGATCTCCAAATATTCCCGTTTGGACTTACAATGATTTAGACCGGTGAACGCGTAGAAATTGAATTAATATAATTCAACAGACGGTAAACTTCGAAGCTCAAAAGATAAGCAGCAGTACTGCTGGGTGTTGCAATCAATAATCGTTTGCAAATTGCTCGATGCGCTGCCCGAAAATATGCGGGTTACTGTTTGCGTATAGGACGCTGCGTCAGAGTTCTATCAGTTGATCCATCGTGTAGAGCGGTTCAAGAATCGGTATGCGATCTATTGACGGCATGATTGCACCCTCGGATCAGCCGGGAGCATTATGAACTCTCTGTCACCAATTGATGCCGGGAGCCGAACGGTGATGCGCTGCAACAGCAGCGGACTGGTCAATATTGCTCACATCCGAGGAATATTTTGATGAGCCGGGGTCCCGAGATCACGTTTTTGCGTGACGTCGAGCCACTTCAAACCGCGCGAGCGATGTCGCCAATTGGGCACGTACGTCTGAAACATGCCGGCTGTATCGAGCGATGTCTGCTTCTCAAGGAATTCCAGAGTCGCGGCATGTTAGTGCGCGCGTATTATTACACCGCGACCATTGTGGATCAGGAGTTTGCGTCGATCCGTCCCTTGATCGATTGGCTCGATTACAACGGCTACCCTCACCTCCTGGATGAACGCGGAATGGATCGACCGCGGCCCTAGGACGTGATCCACTCCGGCGCCCCATTTAAGGGGCAGTGGAGGAAACAATGAAAAAACGGATCGCAATCATCGCGACATGCTGCAGTTTGCTGGTTTTGACAGCAACATTCGCTCACAGCCAACAAATATTCGACCGGTGGGGAAATATGAGAACCGAGAATCCCGGAAAGAACGCTGGAAAAACCGGATCAACTGAAATGAAGCAGGGCATCGTAACCGGGGCCGGCCCGGGCGGGGGTCCCCGCCGCGGGAAAATATCGGACAATGAAAGTCCTCGGCCTCAAGACCGGAGGCATTAATTTTTACATTTCGAAGCCGACTAAGAAATCAAACCCGCCGGCGTGAACCGGCGGGCTTGCTGCTGAAGCTGGCGCGCAAAGAAAAACCCGCCGGGTTGAGACGGCGGGCTTTCAGTCAGTGCTCTCGCGGTATGAGTTACGAGATCCGCGATTGCTCAAACGGTAGTCGCAGGCGGTTAACAAATATTCCGGCCGGAAAACTAGCCAGCGTGAACCGGCGGGCTTGGCTTGCACAGCGTTATGGAAGGGGTAGGTGTAGGCTCGTGCTCCCGCCTAGTTCGTCAGGTGAATTCGACCCGCTCTTCAGCCCTGCCTCTGCCAGCGGGGCGTTTTTTGGCACGAAAAAGCCGCCGCTGGTGTCACCACCGCGACGGCTTCTCCGAGAGAATGTACATAGCGACCACCAGAAGGTCACCTTTGACGTGTGATCGCCTTTCGTTAATGGAAAGTTACCGGACCGGGAAAACCCGGCGGCGTGACCGGCGGGCTGTCTCGTTGGTTAAGATGCGATCGGGAGATTGTGTCCGATCAGAAAGATCAGCAGCGCCATCACGGCGCCGAATTTTGGTCCAGAAGCTGAAAATACGTGCCCGGTCAGCGGCACCCGATCGCGAGCGGGCTGGCGCGATTTCTCGCGATGACGACAGCAACGGCCCCACCGCGATGCCAGCAACCATTCAGTGGCGCCGACAGGGAGCGAAGGGCGATTTAGCCCGTTCGCGGGGCAAAGAATTTGAGGGCCTTCGAGCGACGGCAGGCGACGGCTGCTGCTGTGGCAAAATGCCTGCAAGAGGATTCGCGGTCATCCATCAGGCTGCGGCGGACGTTTTCTTATCTTTTGTCAGGTCCGCTTGAGCCGCAATCCATGACCCGTTAGTCTCCGGGTCTTTGCCTTCAAAAGACCACGCAACGGCTAAGGCTTCTTTCGCTGCCGTCGGGCGCGCAAACACATAACCCTGGACTATGTCGCACCGAAACTGCCTGAGAATGGCGAGTTCCTCGCGGGTTTCGGCGCCTTCGGCCACGATCGTCATGCCGAGGCCGCGGCAGAGCGCAATCATACCCTCAAGCAATTTTCGCGCGCGCTCTGATTTCGCGATACCGTCCACGAAGATGCGGTCGATCTTGATCTTGTCGAACGGCAACTGGGTCAGGTAGCCCAGCGACGAGTAATCGGTGCCAAAATCATCCAGGGCAAGCGTTAAGCCTAATCCTTTTAGCTCTGTCAGCACGCGTCGCACACGTCCTTCGGCATGATCCGCCAAGAGACTCTCAGTCAACTCCACACACAATAGGTGCGGAGGGAGGCCCGTTTCTCGCAATATTTTTGCGACATCGCGTACGAAGTCGGTGCGCCAGATTTGCGCAGCTGACACATTGATTGCGATTTCCCGTGCGGGCTCGCCGGCATCAAGCCAGACCTTCGCCTGAATGGCTGCCTGACGCAGGATCCAAAGACCGAGATCGCAAATGAGGTGCGAACTCTCTGCGATGGGTATGAATTCGGAAGGCGAGACATTCCCGAGTGTAGGATGGGTCCAACGCATTAGTGCCTCGAAGCCAGTCACGCGGCCGTTTGAGAGCGATACCTGAGGCTGGTAATGCACGGAGAGTCCGATGTTTTCGGAGACCGAGCGGCGCAGCTCACGGGCAATCGCTACCTTGTGTTGCACCGCAGTGCTCATTCCAGGTTCAAAGAATTCGAAACGGCCACGACCGCTCTCCTTCGCCCGGTAAAGTGCCAAATCGGCGTTCCGCTGGAGATCGGATAAGGTTGCGCCGTCCCGCGGGATCAGCGCGATGCCGATACTGGTCCCGAGCGTCACTTCACCGCGCTCAAGCAATATCGAACCCGAAACTGCACCAATCAAATCCGCCGCAAGGTGCTCGATCTCTGAGCGATCGGCGCAACCCTGGAAGATAATAGCGAATTCGTCACCGCCGAGGCGAGAGAAGGAATGGTTGTTGCCGAGCACCTTGGAAATTAGCTGTGCCACCTTGCAAAGCAGTTCGTCACCCGATGCATGTCCGAGGGAGTCATTGACCTCCTTGAAGTGATCGAGATCGAGAAGAAGCAAAGCCGCCTGCGATCCCGTCTGTCTGCAGCCGGCAAGGACGTCGCTAAGCTCGCGACGAAACAATGTGCGGTTGGCGAGGCCGGTGAGAGGATCGTAGTAGGCGAGCGCCTCAAGCTTTTCCTCGGAAATCTTGCGTTCGGAGATATCCTGGATTGTGCCAGCAAAGCCGACGATCCGGCCTACGGTATCCGTCATCGCCCTGCTCGTAATCGCATAAGTGCCGATAGACCCGTCGCCGCACTCGATCTTTACGTCAACGCTCTCAGCATGCCCAGTACGCAACACCTCTGCCTGCGATGCCAGAACTTTCTGCGCACCATCTCCCTCATAAAGCGAAACCAGCGCTTCGCGGCTGGGCACAAACGTCGCGGAATCGTAGGCAAGAAGCTCAAAAATATGGGGCGACCACCACACATCCTTGTTGCCGAACCTGAAACTCCAGTCCCCGGTCTTTCCGAGGCGTTGAGCTTCAACAAGTTGGTCCGATCGGATCTGCAGCATTTCTTCGCGCTTTCTCAAATCAATGTATAGCTGCTTTGCACGGCTTAAACTCTGCAAGAACAGCGACATGGCCCGGAACAGGGTGGTGAGTTCGCGGCTACCCGCTGATTCAGGTATCACGACATGCGCGTCATCCTCATCCAACTTGTGAGCTATCTCAACAAGGTTACGGATCGGAAGCAGAACAATTGCCCGCAGCAGCAGGAAGATGACGCTCACTGTAACAACGGTAATGCCGACGGACGTAGCGATGCTGGTCAAGGCATGAGTTTTCCAGGCAGCCAGCTCTGACGAGATATCGACGGAAGCCGAATATGCACCGAGTACTTCACCGCTGCGGATATCCGTTAGAGCCGTGTGACACAATACGCATTTTTCGTGAGCTGCAGTGCCCAGCCCCAAGATTGCCGGTCGACTTACGCGTATTGTCATCCCGACCGCGCGCGTCACCGTACTAGCGTTGTCGATAGCTTCCTGATCGACCGGATCCTTGGGACCTTCTAATAACTTTTGTCCGTGCTGCGTTTGGTAGGCAAAAATCTTGGGGCCCATCACCATCCACAATTGCACGCCTGAGCGAGACTTGGAGTACTGCTCCATTGTGCCGTTAAGGGTCGCTATCGCGACATCACCATCCTCGGTTTGTTGCCGATTAAGCATGGCATTGGTGTGCACCGCGGCCAACATATCCAGCGCGGCATCTGCGTGTTTGACCGACATTTCCTCGATCTGGCCATGATCGATCCAGACGCCAACCAAGTCTGTCGAAATTTGCATTGCCAGTAAGATCGTCCCAATTGTGGTGAGAACGATCGATTGGAGCGACCAGGTTCGCGGCTGCCCACCGTTGGAGTTGAACGAATTCCGCAACAAAGGCATCCAGCCTCTCCTTTTAGAGCCTTTCCGGCCCCCACAGGAGATCAAGCTCTTGTAAGCATTTAAATCTTCCAAAAGAGATGCAGGAATACATGGCGCGCCAGATGTTTGGTTAGTCTAGCGTGAAGCCCCACTGATGGCCTCGATCAGAGCGATTCAGATGGAGGGCCGTGTTTTGATTTCGATCAAATTAGAAGACGCACAGTGCGGTTCCAAAATCGGGAACCCGACAATGGCGTTGCTGATATCATCGTGAATGGCTTGCCGTTGGCGCTGATGGCCCTGAACCTGAATTTGTATTTGGGTGCGTTGTCGGTGGGGCGTGACAAATGAATTTTTCAAGATCGAACGATGATCTTGCTGGTGTTTTACGAAAACATCCGAGGGCAAGTCGAAGCGGATACGCAATCCGGCGGTCGCTACCGCTTTATAGGCGATAGCGTGAAGCAATACGCCAACGAACTTAGAGAAGAAATGGATCGGCGGCGGTTGCGCTACAGCGCATTGACTGGGCCCAGAAGCGGCGGCCTGCATTAACGGGCGAACGTTTGTGACGCGGCGCCCTTGGAAGCCGAAAGCGGGCACTCAGATCCTATCAGGTAACGAAATCCACGCTGGAGGCGTTGGCCTCGGCAGCTTCGACTTCCTGCGCGGTTTCGATCTGATGTTGATCGGACTTGATCGTTGCAGCGCTTGCGTTGGCCGTTTCGTCCGCGACGAGCCTGACTTCCGCCAGACTGACGATAATATGGGCCGGGTATGTGGGACCAATGGAACTCATGTCTCGCTCCATCCCGATATTTCGCAGGCATTTGTTCACGCCATATTAAGAGACTCGGTTAACGTCGCTCAACCCAAGCAAAACCTCCGCACGTTCCTCGCCGATGTGCCAGGCCCCGAGGGTGCTGTTTCGAGTTCCTCGACGACTGGACTACCTTCGCCACATCCACTATCGGGATGCAGTCTGTGGATCGCGCCATCTCGATGCGCGCCTTCCGCATGGACGATCGCAAGCAGCGCCTGTTTATCGACCGCGCCATCGAACCTGGCACCCAGGTTTTCGGCTGGGAAGTCGCCAACGCCGCGGCACTCGACTCGCTCGCTGCCCGCCTCGAGACCGCCGGCGTCGCCGTGAAACGCGAATCCGCCGCGCTGGCCGACCAGCGCTGCGTGACGGGCCTGATCTCCTTCGCGGACCCCGCCGGCAACCGTCTGGAAGCCTTCCACGGCGCCCGTATCGTCGACGCCACCTTTAAGCCCAGCCGCGACGTCTCCGGTTTCCGTACCAGGCCCACAGGGTATGGGCCATACCCTTCTGACGTTCCCTGACATCGACGCTGCCCTGGCCTTCTACAAGGACCTGTTAGGCTTTCGTATCAGCGACTTCATGGTCGCCCCGCTGAAGGCCTATTTCATGCACGTCAACGCGCGCCACCACAGCGTCGCTCTCGTCGAGGCGCCGGCGCGCAGCATGCATCACCTGCTCGTCGAGTACTATCAGCTTGACGATGTCGGGGAGGGCTACGATCCACTCCAGAATACCACGGAGAAAATCGTCGCTACTCTCGGCCGCCACCCGAATGATCTCATGACGTCGTATTACATGCGCACGCCATCCCAGATCTACGTGGAGTGTGGCTGGGGCGGCCGGGAGGTCGACGACGCAACGCCCCCGGTTGAGATGACCACCGTCGGCAGCTTCTGGGGCCACAAAGGCCTGTTTGAGGATATCGGCGCGCCACCCTCCGGCGTGCCGGATGTCGGAACGCGTCGGGCCCCGGTTCAGGTGATCGAAGGTAACTACCATCGCATGGCAGGCGTCTGCCCCTGGTGGGATCAGACCCGCAGCAAAATGCGCTGACCAAGATCGGCGGCCAGTGCTGCGCCACCAACCACACCGTGATTTGGCTGTTAGTCGGCCTGGGTTCCCGACGCCGATCGGAGGCTGTTGCACCTAGCGGTCGAGGGGCACGTTTGACGCTTAACATCTCCAACCGCTTCGGTACCGTACGCGCTTCAATGTGCGCTCAGACGTACTCGCAGGTCCAATCCATGCGCGGACTCGTGTGCCTGGCCGGCTCGGGAAGGCGATAAGCCGCACGTCGAGCATGTCCTGGATGAAATATCAGACCTCCAGCCACTCCTTGCGCACGGCCTCGTTGGCCTTGAGTTCGGCAGGCGTGCCCTCGAACACGATGCGGCCGTGGCCCATGACGTAGAGGCGATGCGATATCCGCATCGCGATCGCAAGTTTTTGCTCCACCAGCAGGATCGCGACGCCGCGCCGGGCGATTTCGGCGATGAGGTCGCCGACCTGGTGCACGATCAGGGGTGCCAGACCCTCGGTCGGCTCGTCGATCATGATGAGTTCGGGGTCGCCCATCAGCGTGCGGCAGATGGTCAGCATCTGCTTTTCGCCGCCCGACAGCACGCCGGCCGAGGTATCGGCCCTTGCTTCGAGATTGGGAAACATCTCGAGCATGTCCTCGAGCCGCCACTTGCCGGCGCGCCTGGTATCCTTGATGCCGAGCATCAGGTTCTGCCGCACCGTCAGGCCGGGGAAAATATCGCGATGCTCGGGAACGTAGCCGAGGCCCAGATGCGCGATCCGGTAGCTCGGCAGCCCCGCGATGTCGCTGCCCTTGAACTTGATCGAGCCCTGCGGCGGCACCTCGCCCATGATCGCCTTGACCGTGGTGGAGCGTCCGACGCCGTTGCGCCCCAACAGGCTGACCACCTCGCCGGCGTCGATATGCATGTCGACGCCCTGCAGGATATGGCTCTTGCCGTAGTAGGCGTGCAGATCCGTGACTTCCAGCATCACGCCGCCTCCTCGCCGAGATAGGCTTCCCGGACCTTCGGATTGCCGCGGATTTCTTCCGGCGTTCCCGAGGCGATGATCTGGCCGTACACCAGCACCGAAATCCGGTCGGCGAGGCCAAACACCACGCTCATGTCGTGTTCGACGATCAGCAGCGTGCGGCCCTCGGTCAGGCGTCGGATCAGCGCCACCGCGCGCTCGGTCTCGGCATGGCTCATGCCCGCGGTCGGCTCGTCCAGCAGGATGACGTCGGCGCCGCCGGCAACCGTGATGCCGATCTCCAGCGCGCGCTGCTCGGCATAGGTCAGAAGGCCCGCGGGCACGTCGCGCCGCGCGGTCAGGTTGATGTCGGCGAGAATTTGCGCGGTGCGGTCGCGCACCTCGGGCAGGTTGTCGATATTCTTCCAGAACGCGTAGCGCTGGCCGGTCGACCACAGCACGGCGCAGCGCAGGTTTTCCCATACGCTCATGTTGGCGAAGACGTTGGTGACCTGGAAGCTGCGCGACAGTCCGCGGCGGTTGATCTGGTAGGGCGGCAGGCCTGAGATCACCTGGCCGCGGAGCAGCACGCTGCCCGACGACGGCGCCATATATCCGCTGATCAGGTTGAAGGTCGTCGATTTGCCGGCGCCGTTCGGACCGATCAGCGCATGGCGTTCGCCCTGCGCGACGCTCAAATTGATATTGCTGATGATGGCGACGTCGCCGAAACTCTTTTCGACCTCGCGCAGTTCGATCGCGGCGCTCATGCGGCAATTCCCTTTTCGCGCGCCACGCTGGTGGCGCTCGTCCCAGGCGTGTCCGACCCGGGTCCAGGTCTTGCGCGCGACCAGGAATCCGCCGATCAGGAGAATGGCCGCCATCGCCCAGATATACGGGCTCGCGGCATCGAAGCCGACGCCGAATGCCCTGATGTGGGGATCGTCGCTGGGGTTGACGGTGTAATGCACGATGGTTTCGAGCGACAGAATGAGGCCCGCGATCATCGCCAGCGTCGGCAGCAAGCGCGATCAGGTAGCTCGGCAGCACCCTGGGCAGGGTGCCGGCCTTCAGCAGCGGGCGATGCATCATCAGCAGGCCGGTGATGCCGCCCGGCGCGAACACCACCACCGCGATGAAGATCAGTCCGAAATAGAGCTGCCACACCGGCGTCAGATCGCTGAGGCCGAGCGACAGAATCGTCACGAAGATCGCACCGACGATCGGACCGATGAAGAAGCCAATGCCGCCGATATAGGTGGCGAACAAGTACGGTTCCCGACTGCACAGCGCCGAGATAGGCCGAGTTGGCGATCTCGAAATTGATCGCCGCCAGCGCGCCCGCGATGCCGGCGAAGAAGCCGGCAGAAGCAGAACGCCAGATAGCGGACGACGTGCGGATTGTAGCCGACGAACTGCACGCGCTCGGGATTGTCGCGCACGGCATTGCACATGCGGCCCAAGCGGCGTGCGGGTCAGCGCATACATCGCGATGACGGCGATCAGCGTCCACGCCGCGACCAGATAATAGATCTGGATTTGCGGGCCGAAATTCCAGCCGAACAGTTTCAGCAGTTTGGTGCGGTTGGCGGAGACGCCGGCTTCGCCGCCGAAAAAGGTGCGCAGGATCAGCGCGGAGGAAGCGATCAACTCGGCGACGCCGAGCGAGATCATGGCGAACGCCGTTCCTGAGCGCTGGGTCGAGACCCAGCCGAGCAGGGCGGCGAACAACAGTCCGGTCAGTCCGCCGATCAGGGGAACGACAGGCAGCGGGATCGGCAGCTTGTTGGCGCCGATGATGTTGATGGCGTGAATCACCAGGAAGCCGCCGAGGCCATAATACACCGCATGCCCGAACGACAGCATGCCGGTCTGGCCGAGCAGGATGTTGTAGGACAGCGAGAAGATGATGGAGATGCCGATCAGGCTGAACGTCGTCAGCGAACCGCCCGAACTGAAGATCTTGGGCAGCAGCAGAAGCGCGACCGCCGCCGCCACCCATAATCCGTAGAATTTGAGCTTTTCGGTTGCGGCCGGCAGCGGCGGCGCGGCGCTCGACGGTGATCTCGCTCATGTGTCGCGTGTCCCGAGCAGGCCCATCGGGCGGAAGATCAGGATCAGCACCAGCAGCACGTAGGGCATGATCGGCGCGATCTGCGCGATGGTGACGCCCCAGATGTCGGCGAGCCAGGTCGAGGCATAGTCGGGACCGAGCGGGCCGAACGCGCCTGACAGCGAGCCGTTCATCGAGACCGCGAAGGTCTGCACCAGGCCGATCAGCAGCGAGGCGACGAAGGCCCCGGGCAGCGAGCCCAGCCCTCCGACCACGACGACCACGAACAGGATCGGGCCCAGCAGTCCCGCCATGTTCGACTGCGTCACCAGCGCGGGACCGGCGATCACGCCGGCGACCGCGGCGAGCGCGGTGCCGACGCCGAACACCAGCATGAAGATGCGCCCGACGTTGTGACCGAGATGGCCCACCATGTGCGGATGGGTCAGCGCGGCCTGGACGATCAGGCCGATCCGCGTCTTCTTCAGGACGATCAGCAGCCCGACGAAGATGGCGACGGACACCAGCAGCATGAACATCTTGTAGGCGGGATAGTTGGTGGAGAAGATCGTAAACGCCGGGAAGTCGAGCAGCGTCGGGACCCGGAAATCGACCGGGCCCTTGCCCCAGATGATCTGCACGACTTCCTCGATCACAAACGCAAGCCCGAACGTGAACAGCAGTTCCGCGACGTGGCCGTTCTTGTGCACGCGGCGCAGGCCGTAGCGCTCGACGCCGGCGCCGATCGCGCCGGCCAGCAATGGCGCGATCAGCAGCGCCGGCCAGAAGCCGAACCACCGGCTGACCTGGAAACCGAAGAACGCGCCGAGCATGTAGAAGCTCGCATGCGCGAAGTTGAGCACCCCGAGCATGCTGAAGATGACGGTGAGGCCGCTCGCCATCAGAAACAGCAACATGCCGAACAGGACGCCGTTCAGCGTGGATATGACAATCAGTTCAAGCAAGACGCACCGCCAACATTGAGAGACGCATCCGCCCCGAAATCTTTCGGAGCGGATGTGTTACGCGCGAACGGTCAGTTCGGCCGTTCCATCTTGCAGGTGGTCGGAAGCACCGTCGCGGGCGTATCGATCTTCGCCACAAGCTTCCAGCCCCAGCCGGTCTTTTCCTCGTCGAACGGTTCCTTGGCGGTGCGTTCGCCGAGCGACGCAATATAGATCGGCTGGAAGAACTGGTGATCGTCCTTGCGCATGTTGCCCTTGCCGCCGTCGAACACCTCGAACTCCATGCCTTCGAGCGCGAGCGCGACCTTGACCGGATCGGTCGACTTGGCCTTGTCGGCCGCTGCCGCCAGCATGCGAATCTCGTTGATGGCGCGCGGATAGAACACGCTGACGTCATACTTGGCGCGGAACGCCTTTTCGTAGTCCTGCGACGACGGGTGATCGAGATTCGGGATGCCTTCAACGACCTCGAACACCTGGTGATTGAGGTTGGCCTGCTTGACCGCCGTCGGGCCGCCGGCCCCACCGGCATAATAGGTGTACCAGCTCACCTTCAGCCCGGCGTCGGCAGCCGCCTTCAGGAGCAGCGCGAAGTCCTGGCCCCAGTTGCCGGTCACGACGGTGTCGGCGCCGGAAGCCTTGATCTTGGCGATGTAGGGCGCAAAATCGGTGATCTTGAGCAGCGGATGCAGTTCGTCGCCGACGATCTTGATGTCCGGTCGCTTGGCGGCCAGCATGGCCCTGGCCGTGGTTCGAACGGATTCGCCGAACGAGTAGTCCTGATTGATCAGGTAGACGTTTTTGATCGAGGGCACCGTCTTCATGTAATTGGTGAGCGCCTCCATCTTGATGTCGGAGTTGGCGTCCCAGCGGAAATGCCAGAAGCTGCACTTGGCGTTGGTCAGGATCGGGTCGACCGCGGCATAGTTGAAATACAGAACTTCCTTGCCGGGATTGCGTTCGTTGTACTTGGTGACGAAGTCGGCCAGCGCGCCGGCGACCGATGAACCGTTGCCCTGGGTGAGATAGCGGACCCCGGCGTCGATGGCCTTCTGGGCCTGGATCAGGCTCTCCTGCGGATTGGTCTTGTTGTCGAGCGGAACGATTTCGACCTTCTTGCCCTGAATGCCGCCCTTGGCGTTCATTTCCTCGGCGAGAAATTGGAAGGTCTTCAGGCCGACTTCGCCGACGCTGGCGCCGCCGCCCGACAAGGGGTCGATATAGCCGATCTTGAGCGTTTCCTGCGCCATCGCCGCGCCGCCGAACATCGGCAGCGCAAAGGCCGCAGCCATCATGAGTTTACGCATGTCAATTTCTTCCTGAATTTGCGTTTTTAAAGTGTTGTCGGAGGGGAGCCGAACGCTGGAATGCTTAATTCCAATGATCCATCGGCCCTTAACTAAAAATAATTATGTACGCAGAGCGCTGGCTTCGCGTTGACGTGCGTCAAATGGGGTAGGCAAAGATGAGCTGGCAGCTTTGCCTGCGGGGAACCTTTGCGCCGCTGACCCCAACGCCGTCATGCGCGCGGGCCGGATATTCCTTGCGGTGGAAATTTGGCCGGGACCTGGGTCCGTACCTCGTGTCTACCCCAAACCACCGCATCCACCGACCCTTACCTCAGCGGCGAGTTGGTGATGAACTAGGCTGGGTGCGTTCGACCGAGCGGCTCGCGACGACGACACCAGAGACAGGAGACACCGGAGTTGAGGTTGTGATTCCGCTTCTATGCAGGTTTTTGAAGTGCGCCGGGAGACCGGCAGGGAGTAGAGGTCCTGCGGTTTGCGCTAGTTCCATTGCCTGACCTTCTGCTCGGATGGCGAGGACCAGTGACGTTGAAATGTAGACGAGGTTTGATCAAATGGCGGACTGATGCCCTCGCATCCTCTGCATAAGGCACAAGATCGTCGTACGCGGACCAAAGCGACTTCGCTAAGTCGGACAGTCTCGATCTCTCCACTGGAGGCTAACGTAAGAAGCCTGTCAGCAAGGCATGCTTTGACAGCAGGAGTGCGCTCGATTTCCAACAAAGACCTGATGGCCTCGTCCAGCGCGCCCCGCAGAAGCACGACATGGCCAGCCGGCAATGTCCGGAGTTTCACATCAGCCATCGCGCCTGCTCCCTCTTCATTTTGCTTTTCTTCCTTTGGCTACTCAAATCTACAAAACTACTTGCCGATCTCTTTTTTGCTCGCGCGGCACTACTTTCTTGCCAATTCGTCGGCAAGAAATTTCCGGAGAATTTGCCGCTGCTTCTCGTCATCCGTTTCGGTCAGGCATTTCCTGTAATGAGCAATGTTCTGCTCGCTGATGAATTTGCCGAGAGCCTCAGGCGAGTTGGCTGGCGGTTGTGATGAGTGCACGTACATAACTATTCTCCCCCGCACATCGCGCGTGCGGGCTTTACGTTTGTTCACTTCCTTAATCGCTCTTAATATTTATATTTGCCGATCCATGCGAGATAGGCGGGACATTCCTCTTCCGTGTCAGGCAAAACCTGACAGACGCGAATTTTGCCCAAGGAACTCAATGGGCGCACCGGCAGTGCGCCCATGCCGGCGGTAGCAAGCGTGCTAGACATAATTGCCACCTTGTCGACTGCGCTGGAAACTGCTTTCCAACTCGCGCTATACGGCGGTGCCGAGCAATGAGCGAGAGGAAGTGCGGATTTTGATAGGCAACCTGCACCAGCTTGGATTACCGGCCGTCTGGAGAAATCTCGCGCCGCCGGGTCTGCGCCGATTAACTCTCCGAATCCGGCTTTGCCTGCTTGTTGCGATCATATTGGCGCCAGCCCTGATCGTGGCCGGCATGCTGGCAATGCGATCGACTGCGATCGAACGGAATCATGTCGAGGAGGCTCTTGGACGCTCGCTGAGCCAGCTCAACGTCGAGATCGACAGGGAGGTCCAGAATATAACGGGCTTGCTTGTCATCCTGGCGATGTCGCGATCCCTGCAAGATGACGATCTGGAAGCGTTCCATCAAAGAGCAACGGATATTTCCAGTACGCTGGGCATCCAAGTCGTGGTGCACCGTCTTGACCTGGACAAGAGGATTGTCAGCTCCGGCCTGCCAAGGGGGGAGACTCTCGAATCTGCGGCGATGCCCGCGGTCCGCCTCGAAGCGGAGCAGCAAGCGATCCAGTCCGGCGGAGTAGCCATTTCAGACGTGTTCTTTGCCCCTGTGAGTAAGCAGTTTCTGGTTTCGGCAATCATGCCTGTGATGCGGAATGGCATCGCGGAATATGTTGTGTCGATCGACATCCCGATCAAAAGGTTTTCCAATATCCTGGAAAACGCGCCGCCTGGGGCTGACCACGTGGCAGTTGTTGCAGACCGCAGCAATACGATCGTAGCGCGCTCTGAAAAAAGTGATTCGTTTGCGGGAACTAAGGCTCTGCCCGAATTCGTCCGTCTCATTGCGTCCGGAACCGGAGGCGTTATTGATCGCACCAACCGGGAGGGCGTTCCGCTGCATTGGGTTTTCGGGCGATTGCAATCAACCGGCTGGATTGTCGCGGTCGGATTAAAGACCGCCGTACTCGACGCCTCCGACCGCAACACAATTGTTTACACCTCGACCGCCGGAACAACGCTGTTCGCCTTTGCCATTGGCTTGACCTATCTGCTGGGTGGCCGTCTCGAGCAGAGGGTTGGCACGCTGGGTATCGACCGCAAGCCGACGCGCGAGGAATTCGCATTGTTCTTCGATTCCGCCCCGAACGGAGTTGCTCTGGTGGACAACAAGGGCGTCGTGCTTTTGACAAATTTGCGGCTGGAGCAAAAGTTCGGTTACACACAAAAGGAGCTGATCGGCCAGTTAGTCGAGATACTCGTCCCCGAGCGGCTGCGTGGCGCCCACGTCGCGCGCCGGCAGGTCTTCGCCCGTAGTCCGGCATTGCGTCCGGTGGGTGGCGAGCGATATCTTCTGGGGCAGCACAAGGATGGCCGCGAATTCCCGATTGAAGTCGGGCTTTATCCGATCACCATCCAGGCAGCGCAGTATACCATGGCGACGGTGATCGACATAACCGAGCGCACCCGCGCCGCAAAAGCTCTTTCCGATGCCGTGACCGAGCGCGATCGCCTTCGGCGCCATTTGATGCGGTCCGCCGAGGATGAACGCCTCCGGCTGTCGCACGAGCTGCACGATCAGACCGGGCAGACGCTGATCGCCGCCACACTGAGCGCGAAAGGTCTCGAGAAATTTCTCGATGCCCGTGGCCGGCAACAACTGGCGAAGCACAATGCCTTGCTGGACCAAATGGGCAAAACGCTGCATCAGGTAGCCTGGCAATTGCGGCCCGCTTCGATTGACGAACTGGGATTGACAGCGACCCTCGATAACTACGTCTCCGACTGGGGTGATCAGACGGGAATCGATGCGGAATTTTACTGTAAGGCCGTGGATATCGACAACCTTCCTGACGACGTGCGAACGACGATCTACCGAATCATCCAGGAAGCTCTCACCAACATTACAAAACATGCGCGTCAATCAAAACAGGTCAGCGTTGCCATCCGCCGGGCCGGCCCGGTACTCCAACTGACGATCGACGATGACGGAGGCGGTTTCGATCTCAACGAGAAGCTGGGAACTCCGAGCAAGTATGGGTCGCTCGGCATACCGAGCATGCGTGAACGGCTTTCGCTGATCGGAGGCACGCTGGAGATCGAGTCCAGCGAGGGCATCGGTACCACCGTCTTCGCACGCATCCCGATCGAACCCGGGGAGGCGCCGCGATGAAGGCCACGACACGCATCGTTCTCGCCGATGATCATCCGATCATCTTGACCGGCTTGCGCAACCTCATTGAGTTGGAATCCGATTTTGCCGTCATTGGCGAAGCAACATCGGGACCGGAAGCCCTGAAAGTGATCCGCGATACCCGACCGGATATCGCGATCGTCGATGTCTCGATGCCCGGCATGAGCGGTATTGTGCTGACGCGCCGGCTGTCTGAGGAAGCGCAAGAGATCAAAGTTCTGATGCTTACCCTGCACGAGGATAAAGCCTATCTGCGGCAGGCGCTGGATGCCGGCGCACGCGGCTATGTCGTCAAGCGATCGGCGGCTGCCAATCTGATCTCCGCCGTTCGCTCCGTAATCGCCGGGGGAATTTACATCGATCCGGCCATTGTAAATCGTGTCCTCAGCCGCTCCCCGGCCAGCAGTCACATCTCTATGCCAGAAATCAGGGATTTGACGGACCGCGAAACCGAGGTGCTCAAGCTTTCATCGCTCGGGCTCACGAACAAGGAAATATCGCACCGGATCGACGTCGGCGTGAAATCCGTCGAGACTTTCAAATCACGCGGCCTGGCCAAGCTGGAGATTCAATCTCGCGCCGACCTGCTCCGCTATGCTTCGCAAGTTGGATGGCTCGAGGACATTTGATGCCCCTGCGACTTTCGTGAAATTCCGAAAACCTTTTTCGCGGGAACACCGATTTTCGGCCAATTTGACCGAGCCATTCCCGCAATCAACCGTGCAACCGTAATAATTCGCAATTAAAGCCGCCGGTCGGCACTGTCAGCTGCTTAGAATTCAACTTAGCACAGTGGCATAGCGATTCCAGTCGCAGTTTCGTTTCCCAGCGGTTCTACGGAAGACTTGTAAATTCATCGGAAATATTTCCAGTCCGTCTATCAACGTCGCTGACCGCAAATATTTTGGCATCCTGAAGTTGCCTCCGGCATCGAGTTTAGTGGGGCCATAGGCCTCCTGCAGAATCGTTTCGTAGCACCTGGCCGCGTCCTCTCGGTTTCCGTCGATCGGGATAGGCTAAACGTTCTCCGGTGGCGCCGCTACCTCGCGAGCATGGACTCGTGGACCATGCGATAGTTGCTGTCAGGATGGTCGTAGGGAACGAAGCGCTCATCTCCCCAGTACCAGAAGACACGCTGCCAGGGGAAACGGCCGCTGAACTCATCAGACGCGAAAGTCGGTAAAGCGTCTTTGGAGTTGACCCGCCGGAAAGTGATACTCGAAACGTGCCCTTCGCGGCGAGTGCGGCCAACGTCATCCATTCGGCCACGCGGCGGGTCAGTGCCACCGGATCGGGAAGTGTTTCGAAGCGACCACTTATCTCACCCATGCTGCTACCTCGATCAGACGCACCCAGAATGAACCGCTCCATCGCCTTGGCGAAACCTTCGTCATTGTACGAGTCCGTGGTAGCGGCGGCCTGCTTTTTCACGTCATCGGAGGCATTGCCCATAGCGATGCTTAGACCGGATCGCTTGAACATCAGCACGTCGTTGGGTTGATCGCCGATCGTGGCGATCTGCTGGATGGGCACCTCCAGATGGCTCGACAGATAGTCCACGACGGCACCCTTGTTCGCGTCCTTGTTGGTAATGTCCAGACGACGTTCCGGGAGCGGCCCATGGGCCTCATCAGTTAGGCATGGCCCACCTCGGCCCCTCCCGGCGCGAATTACATACTAATCAGTTCATAAGTATCTTCACATTTATTGTGTGATGTGCTATTCTTATGAGATGGCAAAACTGGATGCACGCAAGCTCGATCACGGGACGCTGGAGCAGATCCGAATCCGCGCGGTCCAGCAAGTGCAGGCGGGCGAGAGCCCGGAGGTGGTGATTCGTGCCCTCGGATTTTCGACGCGCTGCATTTACAGTTGGCTGGCGATGTACCGTGCCGGTGGCTGGGATGCGCTCAAGGCGAAGCGGATTTCGGGGCGTCCGCCCAAACTCGCATCCCGTGATCTGCAGTGGGTTTACCGCACGGTAACTGGTAAGAACCCGCTGCAGTTGGGTTTCCCTTTTGCGTTGTGGACGCGCGCGATGATAGCCAAATTGATCGTCAAGCGCTGCGGGGTACGCCTGAGCCTGGCGTCGGTGGGCCGGTTGCTCGCGCAGTTGGGTTTGACCTGCCAGAAGCCGCTGTGGCGGGCCTATCAGCAGGATGGTTCACGGGTCGAGCAGTGGCTAAAGAGCGAGTACCCGCGGATCCGCGCGTTGGCGAAGCGGGAAAAAGCG
The DNA here is from genome assembly GCA_963823115.1 of uncultured Alphaproteobacteria bacterium. Lineage (GTDB taxonomy): Bacteria > Pseudomonadota > Alphaproteobacteria > Rhizobiales > Xanthobacteraceae > Bradyrhizobium. The sequence continues at coordinate 24,644 of CAWGKJ010000009.1, forward strand.
GAGATTTACTTCGAAGATGAGTCCGGGGTGCGCTCTGACTTCCACAGCGGCAGCACCTGGGCGGCCCGCGGCCAGACGCCGGTCGTGCGCGTCACGGGCCAACGCTTCAGTCTGAATATGATCTCGGCGATCAGTCCCCGCGGAGCGCTGCGGTTCATGGTCGTCAAAGGCGGCGTGGGTGCGCAGGTGTTCATTCAATTCCTCAAGCGCCTGATGCACGGTCAGCGCCGACCGGTATTTCTGATCGTCGATGGCCATCCGGCGCACCGCTCCAAACTGGTCAAGGCGTATATCGAGAGCCTCGCAGGGAAGCTGCGCTTGTTCTTCCTCCCACCGTATTCTCCCGAACTGAACCCCGACGAACTGGTCTGGAACGACGTGAAGAACAATGCCGTCGGCCGATCCCGTCATGATGGGCCAGAAGATCTGCGTCGCGCCGTCCGCGGCAGGCTTCGTTTCCTGCAGAAGCGTCCCGACCGCGTCCGCAGCTTCTTCCAGGCCCCGGAGACTCGCTACGCCGCTTGAAGCATGAAGATACTTATGAACTGGTTAGTAACGTGCCATATGACTTGAGTGAGTTGTGATCGGTGGCGAGGGATCACACCACGGCTTTGATGGGCATTCCTGAAATTGGAGGGCGAGTAACCTTGACCAGTTAGGTTAAGGCGAGGATTACGTTGTGGGTTCTCGTTGCCCTGCTTATCGTCAATCATCGCGCGGATTTGACCTGACCTTGCCCCCCCCCCCAAGTCACCGGCCACATTTTAAAATCACGCGATAGGGGTCGTCGGCTTTTCCCCCATCCCCGGCGGCCCCGCCCGTTCAAGGAATCATGAATCTCACAATGACCGATCAGGAATTGATCTTCTCGGCGCTGCGGCAAGTCGGTGTGATTATCGCCGAGCACCTTAAATCGCCCACAGGTGATGCTGATGAAGTCATCGCTCAGTTGATTGCAGTTTTAGACACGCAAGAATTGGCAGAAGCGATGAACCGGGCGGAGCATAGGTCCGGGTTGCGGGTTATGAAGTGAAGCCATTCCGCGTCACAAAGCATGAGTCGCAACGCGAGGCGTTAGTTCGTACCGTGAAAGACAGTGCTAAAGTGTAGCTGCTCGTTGCGATTCGGAGGAGCCATGACCACACAGCGCCGAAGCGGCTTGCACAGTGATCTACGAACAACACGTCCAGAAAAACGACCACTCGTTGAATATACCGCTCGGCGGTTTCCAATTCAGCACGAAATTCAGCAATTAGAAGGCGAACTAAACGCCTTCAATGAACGAATTGCAGAGTTGGAAGCTGAAGGACATCGGGGTTATGCGGTGGACGTGTTGAAGGTAAATGCTTTAGATTTTGCGCGCCAGATAGATGAACTTCGAAGCTTACTAATTTCCCCAACTAAGAAACACGAACCTTAGAAGGACGTTGGGGAATTCCGAGGGGACGTCGCAGCCATTCCGCTTACTCCATTCCATCAATCGGCACTGGATAGTGCTGGCCCGGTTCCCAATGGAAGTGCTCATGGTCACGGGCGCGATCCCATAAAGCCTGCAGCACGTCGTCGGGATTTAAACCAACAAGCCAGCCGTGTTCGTCACCTTCCAGCCAAGCGGCTTGGTACTCATTGAGTGGCCCACGATGTTTACTCGCGCGTCTCTTTACAGGCATATCAATCCCTCCGATTCGAATGAAGGGCAGGCGGGCGCGATGCCGTTGCCGGTGGATCAACATCAAGATCAAGTTCACGAATTAATTTCGAAAATGCTATGCGTGCTTCCGCCTGTATCGAAACCGAAGGATGTCCTTAAAATCCCAATCGGGGTCAGCTACGATTTCGCCGTCGGCCATCGAACAGCAAAGACCGTTGCCACTAGCGAGATGATCAAACCACTCTCGCAGAGGAGAATCCGGGTAGCGGCCATCGAGGTCGCGGGCGCTTGTGTGTTTCGGCGTGAATTTGGAAGCCGATTGACACCGGTGGCGCCGCTCGTCGTTCCGGAGAGCCGCTGGGGGCCGCCAGGATCGAGGGCGCCCGCTAACAGCCATCCCGTTCCCGAACTGTCGGACCGCGAACATGCCGTGCCGGCCAGCTGCCGAACCCATTTTTGGCAACGCAAAGCTGAAGGTGCTGTCCTGTCTTGCACCGAACGGTCATGGGTGGCCTTGGCGGACGACGTCCGCTTTGAGGGGCGCTAATCACCGTCGCCGCGCCTTCGGTTCCGTAACTGGAACACACCTTCAGGATTGCAAGTGCTTCGTCAACCCGACAGATTGGCGTGGTTCAGACTTTCAGACAGGGCAGGAGGGATTGTCATGAAGGGTCAAAATTCGACAAAACCAAATGTACGAAAGCTTTCAGACGACGCAATTGCAAAACTCTACCTCGATTTGCAAAAGCTACGAGACGAAGTCCGCAAGGCAGAATCAAGCTTGTGCGGCATACGCCAAAATGAAGACCTTGCATGGTCCGCGCATCCGCACTTAAAACGCGTATCCTAGAACATTAACCGCCGAGTAACGCAAACCTTGAGAGCCGCCTTCGGGCGGCTTTCTTCATGCCAAAGCGGCTTCGACCGCCAAATCGCATTCAAATGAGGGAAGTCAGCGCTGCATAGTCAGCATCCTCTCAACACACCTACCAATGGCCGCCCGCTTCGCCTAATGGGATGGTCCGGCCGTGCTCCTGCCCCACCAGCAAGCGAAGCTGGCAAGGGGCGCCAGAGACGAGGAGCACGCCATGTCTCAGATATCCAATACTGCGGTTACCGTGATCGGCATCGATATCGGCAAGAACTCGTTCCACGTCGTGGGCCACGATGCGCGCGGCGCCATCGTGCTGCGGCAAAAGTGGTCGCGCGGCCAAGTGGAAGCGCGGCTCGCCAATATGCCGCCTTGCCTGGTCGGCATGGAAGCTTGCGTCGGCGCACATTACCTGAGCCGCAAACTCGCATCGCTTGGTCACGATGCCAGGTTGATGCCGGCCAAATATGTCCGCCCCTATAGCAAGGGACAGAAGAACGACTTCAATGATGCCGAAGCGATTGCCGAAGCCGTGCAGCGCCCGACGATGAAGTTCGTGGCGACCAAGACCGCGGAGCAACTGGATCTACAGGCGCTACATCGGGTGAGCGAGCGGTTGGTGTCGCAACGCACCGGCATCATCAACCAAATTCGCGCCTTCATGCTGGAACGCGGGATCGCCGTGCGCCAGGGTATCGGCTTCCTGCGCACGGAACTGCCGACCATCCTTGCGACGCGCACCGATGCCCTGTCGCCGCGCATGTTGCGTATCATCGAGGAGTTGGCAGGCGACTGGCGCCGGCTGGATCAGCGCATCGATGGCCTCTCCGGCGAGATCGAAGCACTGGCCCGTCAAGATCAGGCATGTTCGCGCCTGATGACGGTGCCTGGCATCGGCCCGATCATTTCGAGCGCCATGGTGGCCGCGATCCATCGCGCGGTCCTATCGAGCAAATCGCCGATCCATCCGGATTCGAGGCGGATGATCTCTTCGGGCCGATCGAGGCCGATGCAGGTGCCTAGTACTACTGAGTCAGAAAGTCGCAGCTGAAAATTGAGAAAATCAGTTATTGGGCAAGATTCACGCTTCTGCGAGAGGATCCCAATATGGATGGTCGCCAGATTTCAGACGATATTGAATCGCGATTTGCGGCGTTTGTCGATGGGATTGTGAGTGTGATCGGCCACGCGGATCGCGCCGGACCGCTGCGTGACTATTGCATCGGCCTGATGATGCCGGGCGAGCGCAAGAGCGTTGAGCCGATGGCGGCGGTGACGGCTCCTGAGCGGACGGCTGCGCAGCATCAGTCGCTGCTGCATTTCGTTGGGCAGGCGGACCGGCGCCGCGATAGGGCGCCTTGGCGCCAGGCTTGGCATTCTGTGGCCAGTCGATCTCGGCTTTCAGTGTGTCGATACGTCGAGCCGCTTCATCAAACGACAGGTCCGGGCCGTACCGCTCCGGTTGGTAGGCCGTGGCGGTCAAACTCTTCAACCGCATAGCCTGGGCGCTGTTCATCTTCTTCGTTGAGGTTGGGCCATGCCTAAAAATGGTGCAAACGCGCGATCTGGCGGAATACCCTTCCGGCCGTCAAAGACGCGTGGAAATCGGTGGATAAGCTGACATCAGAGACGTTCGTCGGAATGTGGCGCGAGCGGGTCGCTCATTTCTATTCGAAATACATGGCCACCGCCACCGCCGATGCCGAGCGGGCGCATCAGTAAATTTATCGTTCCTTACCGCGCGCGCTAACGAAATGATCGATGAGGTGCTGATGTCTGCTTGTGTTGCACAAACCCGACATGACGCGATGTCCGACCTGAGTCCGTTATGCGCGGATATTGTTGCAAAAGTCGTTTTGCACAAGGTGCTAAGAAAATCCGAGGGCCGCGGGTGCGTTTTTCGTGTAAAGATCTGAGGGACCTCGTCACCTCACGCTAAAATCATAGGCGACCTCGGTAGCGCGACTGAGGATATACAAATCGGCGACGGCTCCGCGTTTTTGGATTTGAGCAAAAAGTTCGACTGATGCAACTTTCGACTTTTGCAACAATATCCGCGTAGATCGGACATTGACTAAATTAGCGCACGATCTTGTAGGCCTTGGCGCGCTTGCGGCGCGGCGCGGTCGTCAGATCGGACTTACCGTGGTTCAACGCCCTCATCATACCTATCCGGGCAAGCGTCGTCGGCTCGTCGTGTTCAGCGACCAGCAAGAGCACCTGCATCGCGGCCAACATTCGTCGGCGTCATACCCGACCTTCGGTTGTGATGTAGCGCACGGCCGTTCAAGATCGCGTCGCGGCTCTCGTGACGAGGGATGTCGAGACCCTCTGCGGAATATTCGGTGATTTTGTTCCGCAGTGTCCGTACTCGAGACGCCGAGCAGGCGCGCCGACACCGTTCTATTTCCATGAGTATGGGAAAGCGTTTCCAGAATAAGGTCCCGCTCAACAACACCAATGGACGAGCCGACCAGCCACCGCGCGAGACGGCGGCGCGACGAACTGGAAATCGGAGCGTGAGACGATAAGTGTCCCATTGCGCGGTACTCCACAACACAATGCCCACCGTGCCCCCTTTAGTCAGGAGACAACAGCATGGTTAATAATTTGTTAAGCAAAACAACCTACGGCGCGAGCATGCCGAAACCGCCTGCCGGGCCTCTTGCTCCCAATGGAAATTTGGTCGGACATCGGCGCCCTTGGTGGCGCAAGCTTGGCAGGTGAACTGCGGCTCAATGTTGGACAGCCGTACATCATTGGCCCACCGGTCGCCGCTGATCGCCGTCCAATGGCTGCAAGTGTAATCCGAGCAATAGATCAGCAGGCCGCGAACGTCAGCGGCTGCACCCAAGGACCGTGGTTATGGTGGCGCGAACTCAATCCTTCAGCGTGAACTTCTTTCGAAGCTCCGCGGCGATCTTATCGGCAAGCTCTTGTGCATTCCAAGCTCTTGTGCATTCTTTGTATGCGCGCAGTGACTACGGTCGGTCGCCCGCCGAGAATTGGATCTCGGCGCACCGATACGAAAACGCCGCCGATAACCAATCTCTGAAGGATCATGTCCTCGAGCTCGGCGTCTGTTTTAGGTTCCTTTCCCACAGGGGCCTGTTCTGTCGTCACGTTCTTTGTGAGCCAGAAATCTGGCCAATTTACGGAAGCATCCGTCGTCCCCAATGCGCTCAGATTCATTTTCCACGGCGGCCAGTGTCGGACAGCCATTCCGGCGAAAACGCACTGCCGCGGGGTCGGCGAGGGCAGTCGTTTTGGCGGTGAGGCTGTGAAAGTCCGCCAAATTCGCTGGCCTTCAACGCGCCAATTCGTGTTCAGGCTGGGACGTCAATTCCTGATGCTCGACTGACAGCGAGCGATAGTGGGCGGCCATTTCTCTGTAGTGCTGGCGGGAAATGGGGTCGGACGCCCGTTCCGCACGTTCTTCAAACATGCGAGCACGTTCAATAAGGGCTTTGGCGTTGGGCATTGGGGAACCTCCCTGAGCGGAGTTCCAATCTACCCAACCATATATGGGTCTTAGTTATTGTTCCCTCCAGCTCGCCGCCGGCTCAAATCATCGTGTGGCGACCCCGTGCTCATTTCTTTGCCTTCATCCCGATCTCAGCCTTCTCAGCCTTCTCCGCGGCCTCCATGCATCGGATCACGTAAGAGGCTCGGTCCCGTCGTACTATCTTTTCTTTATCCGCTTCGGATTGGCACGCCTTCTGCCGGACGAGCTCAGCTTGACGCGCTTCTGCGACATCTCGGTATTGCGGCGCGACCTTGTCAAGGTCAATTGGCCTCTGTGAAAACGCAAGGGTTGGGAAAAGCGCGACAGCGAACACGAGAACGACAGCGCGGGTCACTCTTATCCTCCCCTCGTTGGCTTATCCCTCAACCCAAGATCGACCAGGTGTTGGCGGCGGCGAAGCGGCGTCATGGCCCTGATCCGCTCCTGCAATCTCGCTTTGCCTTCATGGAAGGTCCTCATATGCCGTCCAGTTCGATAAGGTAGACCAGCATCAGCCCGTCAGACGGTTGACCGTTGTTTTTGGCCTCAGCAAAAATTGCGACCTCATCGGGCAGCGCGATCCGCGCTCGTAGCCTGGCCTTCCCATCCCACAACGGAACACCGCCGGACTTGGCCTCAGCCATGTCGTCCTTCAGCCATTGCTCGTGGCACAGCTCGTGCGCCTCGCGAAGATTTTGAGCTTCGAACGTCAGTGTCGGTGTGTCATCGATCTCTACGGTGAAAATTGTCGGCAGGACGTTCGCGGTCATTTCCCCTTCACCCGCAACCCTATCTCAACCAGGCGGCGGATGGCATCAGATCGCGTTGTTTCGTTGCGCTCAGCCCATTCATCTATTGAGGCTACCGTGGCAGCGGGAATGCGCGAGGAAACCATGGGGTCTCGGCCCGTTGCTGGCCGGCCCCGCTTCCTTTGTTGGTCTACCTTTATTGACTTCTTCACAAATTAAGGTCTACCTTAATTGCGAGCCGAGGGGAAGCGTCAACTTCTGCCCCGGCTCTAATCGTTCATCAGGAGGTCCCATGGCCATTCGTAACAGAAAACTCATGTTGAGGATGGTCACAGCACCGAGGCCAGCCACCGCCATCCCACCTGACGATCCGATTTACGCGGTCATCGAAGCGCACCAAAAGGCGCGCCGTGGTTATATCGAACTGAATTCGTTTTCGAAGAAAACACCGTCTGCCAGCGCGACATGGATGCTGAGCAGCTGAGGGCGTTCACCTTTCTCCAAAATGAAACTTCCGCAGCATCCAATCGCCTTGAAGAAACGAGCACCGCCCTAATGACCACAAGGCCAGCGACACTCGCCGGCATCGGTGCGGTGTGCCGGTACATGAAATTTTTGCTCCTTGAAGAGGGAACGGCCGGGCTGCTTTGGGAGGAAGACAGTACCCACGATACCGAGCCCGGAATGGCAGCCTCCTGCGACACGATCGCCGCTGCTATCGAGGCTATGGGCTGACAACGAGGCGCGGGCTCAGATCCGCGCCTCAGCATCCTCGGCAGAGGGTTTTTAGCTTCGCGTCCAATTTTTTGTTTTCGACTGCGAGCATATCGACGTACTTCGCCCTCTGGTCGGTCGGAGTTTTGGATGCTGCAGGCTCGTCTAACGCAACTGGAGCTTTGGATACTGCGGGCTTGTCTGTTGCGATCGAACCTTTGGACGTTTTGGGCTTGCCGAGCGTGTGCGGCGTCGCAGTCCCGTTATAACAACCGAGGAAATCACCGGCGCGTTGTGTCGGCGGGCATTGCTCCGCCGTTTGCGCGCGTGCAGCCCCGGAAAGCGGGCAAAGCAAAACTAACAACGCAATTACTCTCATTTTAGTCTCCGATGAAAAACGCCCAAATAAAACCAAACCAATCGTACCACAATTCAGAAGCGGGTGGGCATCTCTCGCGACGCTTTGACGGCGCTAAGGCGCTAAAAAGGCGGCAGTTAGGCCGGAGATCAGTAGGCGCAGCACCACGGGGCCCGCCGGTTCAAGCCGGCGGGTTTTCTGTTGCGGGCCTGTCGCGTCACCCCTTTAATGATCAGGGGCGGAAATTTTTGGGAGGAGAGAAGAATGAAAAAGATTGCGGTGGCTGTCGTCATCGGCATGGCATTTGCGCTTGCGGCCTGCGGCAAGGAGCTGGGGCCTGTGGGGCCGAAGGGTGACACCGGCGCGCAAGGCCCTGTCGGACTGCAGGGCGTAGCCGGGCCTCCGGGGCAGCCGGGTCCTCAAGGGCCGCAGGGACCAAAGGGTGACAAAGGCGATACTGGTCCAACCGGTAGCGCAATTCGGTCCGTGCAGGCTGATGGTGCCGTCAGTTGTGACGCCAACGAGACGTTGGTGTCCGTGTTCTGTCCTTCTGGTGGTGCGCCGGACGGCGCGAAGTGCGGAACGAATCCGACAATCGGTCTTTGCTTGAAGAAGCCGTAAGCGTCTCTGCTCACGACACGATGATGAGCCAAAACCTGCCGGTCTCCCGCCGGCTCCCAAAAGTCGGCGGGGATTTCTATTGTCGGCTCGATCTCCGAAGCGAGCAATAATTCGACAGTGTTGCAGCCGCGCCATTCTCAAGAGGCCGCATTGTTGCCATAGTTGATTCTAGCAGTTGCGACACTTAACCAGCGCACTGGCTAGGCTCGGCACACCTTCGGCGGGGGCTGTGTGCCGAGCCGCCGAAATCCTGCGTCTACGTTCATGCTTCGTCGACGGTATGTTGTCGCCGGCCTGTGGACAATCGGTGCATAACTGCAGCATGAGAACAAAGGGCGCCGCGCCAGGCGCTACTTTCGCGCGTCGTCAGCCGGATAGACAGGCGAGATGATGGTTTCGTTGGTCTCGCAGGCCGCACAATAATAGATGCGCATATCTAATCCGGGTTCCTCCGGTTCGATGCGAGTCAGCACTAGCGGCCTGCGGCATTTGGAGCAGGGAGGCCGGAGATTTTCAATGAACTTGTATGGGACGTCTGCCATGGCGCTGAATTCATCAGCGCTGAAACCCGGAGAAAAGCTAGTCAATTCCGCGCAGTCAAGCAGGTCCCCTGCATGACCTGGCTGCTCAGCCGCCGGGTGCCTCGAAAAGCAGCCGAACTCAAGCTCTATAGCGTTCGATGGACCGTGGAACCGATTGGCGTCGGCCGGGTTTGATTTCAGGGTAGAGATTAAGTGTGGGACAAGATGACCTTTGGATATGTCCAGCGGGGCATGGCGTAACTGAAATCTCGCTGAGCGATGGGCGGCTCGTCCGCGCCACACTTCACGTCAAAGAAGTGAAGCTCAACGCTCAACAGCCAGGCAGTGTCGACATCTCCTATAATGTTGTCGCGGAAGTTATGGCTATCCCGTCTCTACCGATCCTAGACGTGCATGAGACAATTCAGTAAAGCCGCCGCCCACAAGACCTTGTGCCAGCTTCAATTAAGCGCCACCGCGATCAAGTAGCGCAGGCGAGCCTTGCGCCGGCGCCGACCGGCCGGCCAGCCCGCGGCGGCCGGAACTCACCAGCGGCCTTCCTAAACTCGGGCAGGGGCTATTCGCCGGTTAACCGCCCGGCAGTTCATCGTCGAAGGGATCCAATTCGCCAGGCGCCAACGGGCACCATATGACACCGGTGTTTATCGCGATCCGTTTGTAAATGTGGCCCACCGACGGGTAAGCCAAAAACGTCGACCGGCCCAGATATTGAACGGGACAAGCCTCCATTGGCCGGCCCCAGGGCGAAGGTAAGGCAAACGCTGCCGCTAGTAAAAGCCGAGGCTTCGAGAAGCACGCGCAAATACGTCGCAGGCCTAGCAGCCGGCCAAGGCAACGCGGTCACTAGCATCGGGCGGCGGTCATTGTGCCAAAAACGATTTGCACGAAACAAGATCTTCCTGAAGGGCAGCGTCATACCGCAAATCGCTCTCTGAAATCGTCACGCTGAGAGCCTCACGACAAGCAGCAGCGGCGAAATCAAAAGCATCCGCATTGGGGTCAAGCTTCCAGAGTTTTCCGAGGATGAGGCCGTGAATAAGAATCACGTTCGCGCGTTTATCTCCGCTCTAGGCCGCGATTTTTAATAAGCGTGACATTCTGGATTTAGGAGCCCTGGTAACAATTGTCGTGCGAGCGAAAACCTAAAACGAATTATCGCAACTTGGACGAGCATATCTAGCCTGAGTCCCTTCTGACAATTGGCCGAAGCGTATTTGCGCCTACATCCTGAGGAGACAAAAGAGGCTGCAGTTCGAATAGAATAAGAGGCCGTTCGGGTGGCTATAAGGCCGTCTTAGCCGGCGGCCTCGTTCTTTTCCACCAACAAAAGAGGGGCACCAGCCCCGAAATGGCCCGGCACCAGCAGCCGGGTTGCCACGCCGGCCAAACGCTTCTGATCCGCCTTTTTCGTGTAGATCTCGGCCTGCTTGATCGTGGTCCAGCCGAAAATGGCCATTAGTTGATGCGCAGTCGCGCCGTTGTCCGCCGCGATCGTGGCGCCTGCCTTCCGAAGGCCGTGAGCGCTGCAATGGGGCAGGCCGACCTCGTTACAGCGCCGACGAAACCAATTGCCAAAACCGTTTGCGGTGAACGGCTTGCCGAACTGCGTTTCAAGGAAGGTGAGGGCTCCTGTCGGCCCTTCCGCCAGCAAATATTCGAGCTCCGGAAGGACCGGGATTGTAAGGGTCACCGGGGACTTATTGCGGTTCTTATGCTGGGTGAAGGAAATCCACCTACCCCCATGAAAAGCTTGCAAGTTCTCCGGCATGAAGCGGGCTTCGCGGAGATTTTGCTTGCCGAATAGGACGACATCGGACCGTCGCTGCCCGGACAAGAGGATTACGCCAAGGGCCAACCGGGCTTTGGTGCCGGGGCCATGGCGGTCGAGATAAATCGCGACCTCTTCGGTCGACCATGTGTGAAATCCGCCCTTCTTTTTGCTTTTGAGGTAGCCAACCTCTTTCGCCGGATTCCGTTTCATCGGGATCGATTTGTCCGACACCGCAAAAGCAAACAAACCGCGCAGCGCTTTTAATCGACCGTTCGCGGCTTCGGTCTTGTCGGCCTTACGATCTCGCAGCACCTCGATCTTCTCGGCGGGGATGTTGTACGGCAGCGTCCCCAATAACTCCGGCTGGCCCTCGATCCGCGGCTCCAGGCAAAGATTATCAAGGAGGCGCCGGCGGACGTCGCGAGTGCTGCCTTCGAGTGCCTTGTACGGCGCGGACGCGTAATAACGCTCGACTAGCCAGCGCAGAGAATTGACGACGGTTTTCTGCACGGCAGTCGACGGCACGGCGGAGTAAATTCGGGCACCCTTCAGGGCGGCCGCAAACTCCCGGTGAAATTCCTCCGTTCCAAGTTCGGCCCGGATCCGGACCTTGCGGTATTTTTTGGTGCCCTCGATCCGCTTACGGAAATACCGCCGCACGTTGCCATGGCGATCGGCGTCTTCGTAATAGTATCGGAGGTCAATTGCGGGCACGTCACCGTCCATCATGCGACCGCGCCCCAGTCGGACCCGGACACGCCGTTCTCATCGGGCAACGCATCGAACGCTTCGTCAAGGGCGTATCGATCCCACAGTCGGCAGCCATCCACTAGTTTACCGGCCGGCATCCGCCCGTCGGCGACCATCTCCAGGAACTTCGTCGTTCCGAAGCCCACCCAGTCGGCGGCCGCCGGCAGGCGCATCCCCCGGGGCGCGTAGGATCTATCGCGCTGGTGGGCCGGATGCCGGCTCACGGGGCACCACCGATCAGCCACACCACGCGGCCCGCAAGGCCCGCATCCGAGTTGCGGTCGAGTGCCTGTTCGATTGTTGACAAGTCCACGCCGCTTTGCAGCAAGGTCGTGACCAGTACCGCGACGTCATGGCCGTAGGTGTCCAAGGTGGATCCTAGCTTGGACGAGTCGATACTAACCGCGGCCGGACTTCCGTCCGCCAACCGGCTCACGGCGACCCGGTATGAAAAGCCGTTAAAGTCGAGGTCGACGACTTCCTGACCCCAGCGAGCAGAAAGGATTCGCAGGGTCATGCCGGCCTGCCTTCGGCCTGCATTTTCAGGCGCGGCCTGGTGTCCAACCCTACTGTCACCATTGTCCCTTGTGCGCGCGCGAGGCGGGGACGTGTCCGCAGAGTAAGAGAGGCAGCCAAAGGGGTTTTTGTTTCGCGCGCGTAAGGGACAATGGTGACGATGGTCCGGGGGACATTGGTGACACCGATTAGAACTCGGGCAATGGTGACAACGTCGGCCATCACGCGGGGCCCCGCTTCGACATAATTCCCGCGATCGTGGCGCGCTCCCGCTTCCGGCGTTCACCCTCTTTTTGAGCCCGTTCCGCGAATTTTCGATGCACAACGGGATTGACCATCCAGTGCGCCGGGTCACTTGGACGCAGCCCAGGGGTCGGCGTAATCCACCCGAAGGCGTCGAGTTGGTCGAAAATACGCTCGATGTCACGGCGTTCCAGTTTGCGCATGGTTCGATCGCCACGCTGCACGTCGCGGTTGGTGACACGATCGAGCTTGTGCGCGAGGATATGGCCAGCAACCGCCGTCAGACGGTCGTGGTCGTCAGACAAGCCCAACACGCCGGCATAGAAGGCCAAAGCATGCGGGAGCAGGAAGCCGTGCAGAAAGGTTGCGACGCGCCGTGCGGTGGCTTCGGAGATGATCGACGGGCAACAACCATCCCGGGAATTCTCCACGCAATGCCAGACCACGCACAGGCGCGCAAAGATGCCGTTATATTTTCCGATGTGGGCACTAAGCTTTCGGTTTATTGTTTCGCACCCTTGAAGGTCCAAGTGCTTCCGCTCTAATTCGCGGCGAATTTCCTGCGCACCGTCGTCAAAATGGAGGGTGGTCGAGCGAATGCCATCCCCCGTCATCGGATTTTCGATATTGTGCAGTCGGCCAATCAGCATGGCGTATTCGGCGACGTCATCGGACTGCGGCTCGTCAGTCCCAAGCACGGCTGGCTGGAGGACGACGGGCAACAGTCGCTGCAAAAGGCCGTCGTCCGACGTGTCTTCTGATACCTTCCTAATAATATCCGGCTGGATTCCGCCTAGTATCGAAACCGACAGATTCTCAATAAACACCGATCCGCGACCGATGCGATTGATCGAGTAGGGCGCACCGTTAAAGGCTTCAAGCCAAAACGCACGATCCTTTGCTGAACCCTTGTTTCCCGAGTACTTGTCCATCGAGCCGAACCACCCGGACAGTTCGTCTTGATAACAAAGCAGTCCGTTAGGGCTATCTTTCAATACCTCCTGCGACGCTTCGATGGTCGTATCTTGCAGAATCAGCCGGGTTTGTTTTGGCTGCTCAGCTTCTTTTCGCTCATCGGACGGGAGCTTGCTGATCCTCGCTTGCTCATCGCTGAACCGTCTTGCCATATCCGAATCTATTCGGCGGAGAGGTCGCACGACAGCGTTCAGTATCGGGCTTTTCATCGTGCTAGGAAGGCCTACCAGAGCAACCCACAACCGGGCGGACTCGAGCCAGCCGGTATTATGTTTTTTGACCTGAAGTTGTATCTTGTCAGAGATAGCCGCTGCGCAGACCACGAGCGCGCCAACAGCAACACCGGCAATATCGCAACCCATTACGCGCCCTTGATCGACCGCAAAACGCTCAATGATGTCGGGCAACACTCCGCGCGGAAGACTGGGCGGGTCGAACCTCGCCCAGAGGTCGATAGGATCTGCATTTTCAGCAGCACCAGACTCCGCGGTCCATCCCGGAACGTGCTTCCGGGCAAGATAGACCAGCGTTCCGAACCCGATTTTGTTGGGCGGCGACGTTTTAAAATGGTCCCAACGGGCACTAGTCTCGACAGGATTGTTCTTCGGCGACTTCGCAGACCATTGAGCAAATGCTTCCCGACCGAGCTCGGAGCCATTAGAGGCGTTCCACGTCGCCAGCCCGATGTCGTTCCACTCTTTCCAGTTAAGTTTTTCGTCGTTCGGTATGGCCTTCAGCGCAAGCTTGATATGGCGGGGGCTATCGGCCTGAAGTTTCTTCGGGCTTGAAGCGGTGCCGGGCTCGCTGAAAGTGTTCGCACCCATGGCTTCGCGGAGTGAACCGAGAGCGGCGTTGAGTTCAATTTCATTATCGCTCTGAGCAACAATCACAGAGAGCCGGGGCGTGGCCTTCCGGTGCCAACTGCCAGGCCATCGCAGCGGGTGGACTAGGGGGACGGCGCTAGGGTCGCCTCCGACCAGTTTCGTGGCAATGTCGCGCGCTTCTCGCAAGCCGACGTGGCCGGCAACGGTTTTCGTAGGCTCGCTCAGTCTCCAATGAAGATGTAATTTTCTTTCGATTTCACCGGTATACGGATTCAACCATTCTCCGCCGGAGGCGCTAACGATTGTAGGTTCGCCAAGAATAGGTCGGAGGATCTCAAGGGCTGCGGACGGCGCTTGGTCACACTCAACGCTCAGCACAACTCCTTCCAGGATATTTTCGACTTTCGCATTTTTACCGTCTCGAAAGGTCATCACCGGCGGGCAAAACACGGCCGGAACAGTCCATTCGGCGGCCTGCCGCGCACGCTCGAGAACAACCCCGATGAAATCCGGGTGCCCCACATTAATAGGGTCGATGAATAGCGCTTTGTCGGCGCCGTTGCCGCCATCCTTGAACGCTCGCAGCGATACAATCCCATTAGGGTTGGCGTGCTTGAACATCGCGCCGCAAAAACCAGCGAGGGCTTCGTGGCTGGGGACTAAGCCGTTCACTGGTGCCCCTCCGAAGCATCGAAAGGAACGAAAGTGGCGCCGAAACGACGCGCACGTTCCTGCGCTGCCGTTTCTGCTTCCTCCAGCGTGCGGAATCCACTTCGGATAGACATCGAGTTTGCGGTGAGGTGGACCCACATAAACCCGTCGCGCGAAGTGCGACCGTCGCTGCGGGTGCAATTGTATTCGGCTGCGTAAGTTTGGCCCTCGGGCGGAATCGCCCAGTCGTCGAGCAGACCTGGCATTAGCGGTGAGGTTACGACGCCCGGTTCATAAGGCATTTCAGATGATTTCATGGCCACACCATCTCGGCGTGGCAGAAGTCGGCCAATACTTCGGCCGCGGCATTCGCCTGTTCGGACGAATAGATGCGCGGGACCATTGCCAGCCCGTGTCGCCGTTTTCCGACTGTTGATTGACGCTAAAATAGTGGTGTCGCTCAAGGGCATCCCCATGGCTCATGACGAACACGAAGCCGCCGATCGCCGGACCGGGTGGATTTTGAAGTGCCGAAAGGTGGCGAACAGAAAAGACGCGCTCTAGGGTCGCAAAACCCTTTTGAAGGCTCACCCTCGTTTGCGTCAAATGCACCCAAAGGAATCCTTCGATCACACGGGCAATTTCATCACCGTTGCAATCTCTCATGCGCTCGTCCGCGCACGCGTAGACTTTGCCTTCGGCGGAAATATCCCAATCGTCGAGCAGGCCAAACTGCACGTCGGCCGTCTGGACCCGAAAGTGCCAGGGGAAGGAAACCAAATCCTTCATGCGACGCCCCCCGCACGCACTCGCTGCAGAATTTCGAATAGCTCGTCGAGCACTCCGCGATCATCGACGACGCCAGCGATAAAATTCAGATCAGCCGGCGAAAGATGGTCGACAATGGATTTCGCCTTTGACCGCGCTTTTCGCTGCTTCCGCTCTTTTTCGGCCTGCCGGATCGCGCGCTCAGCGGCCGCCTTTGCCTTTTTGCTCTTGCGTGCCGCGCTAAGGGCAGCGTCCTCGGCTTGGCGCTGCGCTAGACGGAGTTTTTCATGGTCGTCTGCGATCATCTTCTTAACAACGGACTCGCGCACGATGTCGCCGGACTGGGCGCGAGCAATAACCTGCTCCACAATTTGCGGCGGCGTCGATTTAAGGGCCAGAATCAGGGCGGTCGAGGGCGGCAAAAGCGACACCGTGTCGCTTTTGCCTTCGGCAAATTTCGATATCCGCATGCAACGCTGTGCAGTTTTCACTGAAATACCGAGCTCGCGGTCGATAAAGTCCGTGAACTGACCACGGAGCTGGGACTTGATAGCTCGAAGTTCGGCGCCGATTTGGATCTTGTTCGAGGTTGTCGCTGTGAATAGACCGAGAACTCGCTCAGCCTTCTGTCTCAGCTCTGCTGCTGCGTCGGCGGCGAGGGAGTTCCAGTCGAAACGGCGCGAATTGCAGTCGGCCACCACCTGCAGACAGTCTGTGGCCTTAGCGTCGGCTACCTCGTCCGCAGCGAGTCCTTGAGGCGCAGCGGTGATGGTGCTGAAAACCTTGTCGCGCAGCGTCTTAGCCGTGGCGCTGATGGCGGCGCCAGCCAGTTCAGAAGGGCCGGCGGCGTTGCAGCCGGGCGCACCCGGATAATCTCGGCGCTCAATCATTGCGGTCGTCCGTACCGGGCGCCGAAATCCAAGCTGATGCGGCGGTTTCGGAGACGGCGGCGCGATGCTCAGCCGTGGTCGAAACAATTGGGCCGATCTTTTTCTGGCCGTAGGCGTCAAGCTCAGCGGCGGTGTAGTGCGGCGTGCGACCGATAAGATAGAACTTCGGGCCGCCACCACGGCACCGGAGCCACGCCAGATATGACTGGGAGTGATTGAGCTTCCACTCTTCCTTCAAATAGGCGGACGCTGCGCCTGCGTTAAAACTGTCGTTGGGCGTCATGTGCACCGCCTGCTGATCGATGCAGGCAAGGTACCAAACAAAAAAATGGCCGCCAAAATTGGAAAAATTGGAAAAATTGGTGCCAGTTTTTATTTTTTTGTAGCTGCCCCTTGGCGGCGTCCTCGGCCTTTCCAATCTGGTGGTGCGTGATCTCGCCTCAAGGCACGCAGGCGCTCCTGTTTGATCCCAGAGAATAGCGAGCGCATGTAATCTCGGTCGGCTTTACGGTCTGGCGGTGTTTGACCGATGTGTCGAGCAATCCAAGTTTGATAGGCGGCCTCCTCGGTCATCGGTCGATCGGTGACCGAGTGCATATCGTCTCCGGGTGCTATCTCGGGAAAGGCTGCCATGACGTCGGACCGAAGGACACGCACGCTTCGATATCCACTCAAATTGCCCCGGCTTGAACGGGTAGTGGCCTGCCAAGAAATGTTGACGAGAAACTCATCGTCGCCCTCAATAGGGGGCTTCATCCATACTAGTTCGCCGTCGGGAATATCCCGCGTCGGCTCTGCGGTCGTGCTGGTGCTGCCATTGCTGTGGACAATCCGCTCGAAGGGCTCACCGATAGTGCGCACTCGACCGGCTGTCATTTCGCGGTGCAAAGCCAACCAGGCATCATTCGTGGAGGCCATGGGTATCTGCGAAAATTTGCGATCGGCGGCGTACAGAGCAAATGCGATGTCCCAGGCAATGTCGCGCTCGCCTCGGTCAAATTGCTCCTGCACGAAGGTTTTGTCGCGGGTAAGCACCCACGCCGTTGCGACATCCCGCTGCCACCAGTCCGCTTCGAAGGCGTCTTCCATAATGCGCTGCACCCGCTGGTTAGTTTTTTGGTTCGTAGAAAGGTTCCTAGGCCCCCTCTTCGACCATCGTGGCGCAATATCCTGCGCTATAGCCAAACTCATAGCATTTACCGATGAACGGAAGATCCGCCCGGCGTCGTGCGCGATAGGCGCGGTACAATGCTTCGCTGCGCGGATGATCCAGTCTCGCGGTCACGATGGTATCCACCATCACATGATAGTTTTCGAAGCCTTCCATTTTTGTCTCCTGGAATCCGCCGGCAGGATCGCCGCCGATATTCCTCCCAACTTCGCACTCAGCGAACGGTGAGAGTCAACTGCGGGTCTGGCCGCGAAGAGCCGTCCGGGTTGGCTCCGTGTTACCTGCCGTTTCGCAAAGTGATTGCGCGTTTTTGGAAATCGAATCCTTCGAACGGTCTGCAAAATCGTTTGGCGAGTTCTTGCGGATGCTGATGCCACAGGCACAAAACGAATCGTGGGACTTGTCGCTTGTTTTAGATCGAATCTCAGCAATGTTCGATTGCATAAAATCGACGTTCGCGAAGCGGTTGCAGAAAAAATAAATTGAGGACAACTCGCGCTTTTTTGGCGTTAACCATGTTGGCGGCGCCGCGCGCGCGGCGCGTGCCGCTGGAGTCAGGCGTCCGGACAATCGAAGACTGGTCAGCAGGAGAGGAGGGCGCTTGACGTGGAGGTTGGCCAATGGGTCGGGCCGTGATTTGCTGGGCCGAGTAGAAACCTGACAAAAGCCGCAAGTCGCAAGTTTGTCGGTTAAGAAACCGGCAAACCGCGAGCAGTTTAACAATCATTGCTGACAATCAGTGTCCGCGTAAAGCAGCAGCTCGCGATGGCGGATTCGATGATGTCGACGGCCAAGCTTTTCGCGCCGATAACGGTGGACTTCTACGGCGAGCTTGTCGAGGCCAATCCTCAAGCCTTCGATCCGTTCGCCAGCCAAGCGCGCCTCTTCACGTAAGAGCCGAGGGCAGGGCTTTCCGACCAGATCGGTGATGCACCTGACTGCGCTTAGCTGGCGATCTTCTCTTCAGCGGCGATGGCATCGTATTCGGCACGGATTGCTTCCTTGCCATAAAGGCGTTCAAGCCGGTGCACCGTGAAATGCCCGCGCGCGACGTCCTGGAAAACCTCCGCGCGAGAGCCGATAGCGAACCGCTGGGCCATCGCGCTGAAGCCGAGGCCCGCGATCTGCGGGAAGACGAACCACATCCAATGCGACGCCTTACGGCCGCGGCGGTGAACTAGCGGCTGGCTTCTAACCGAAGAGGCAAGAGTGTTAGAGCAGGAATAGCTCTACCCGCAGTCACGGCCCCTCGCGGTCGCTAATTCCTGAGAGCGCAGCAGTGCCATCAAAGAACAGGTTGATGCTGAAAATGTGGTTGCGTATGTTCATCAATACCAAGCTTAATGCTGATTGCGACGCCTCACGCTTATGAGGTCCTCTTAAGGAGAATGTGTGATAGCTATGTTCGGCAATACCCCTGAGAAGCATGAGGTTGCGTACGCGTGTGGGCACTCTGTGATGCGCGTCAAATCTCGAAGTTATAGTGTTTTTATTAAAGCTGCTGCACGCGATCTATGCGAGGCCTGCCTCAATGCGCATAAGGTGAAGCGCGAGCATATGATCTCTGATTCAGTTCAGCGAACCAAAGAGGCTATCGCCGCGACGAAGCTGACTGGCAGCAAAAAACAGATCGAGTGGGCCGACCGCATTCGCGAGAAGTGGCTGCATATCGTTAAGCGCGATATCCCACCGCACTCATTGAAGTCCAGTTTTGAGAAAGCGCAATCGAGGGGCGCATTACGCGATACCATCGAGCGGGTCACTACCAATGTGCTCACCGTGCGCCTTGCGGCAATTGATGAGGTGCTTGCTCACAGCAAAGCAGCATGGTGGATAGATTTTCGGGATTGTCTTGACTCGATGGTTAACAACCCTACGGACGAAACGATCAAGTCTGAATTCTCGGTCCTCCTTAACAGTTAGGCGGAAGTCGGCGAAAGCCAGCGACTTCGCCGGGCTGCGGTCCGAAATGAGCACGAAAGCAGATATCAGTCGACTACTCTGAAGTTTCAGTTCTCGTCCTACGGGAGCTGGCCGCGTTCATCACAGGTTTGGTGCTCAGGCGCAAGATCAGCAAACGACGCCGGATCAGCACCTCCAGTGCATCGAGGCCTATCGCCTGCCGGAAGACCGTTGCGTATTCAAAGCAAGACCGCAGTCGGGCTACTAGAATGAAACGCTGCCCTGCCACGGCAGCTTGCCCTGTTCGAGCTCAAGGACGATCGCCGTCCGGCGACCAAGCGGTCCGCCGCTGGTCGCTACGCCGAGCCGACCTTTTTCGAAGACATGCCCGCGCGCCGATAAAGCGCGGCATGATTGCAAATTCACTTTCTTATCGCCCTGCGGCGCGTCCCGCACCACCCTCGCAATGCCAGCCGTTTCACCGCTGTCCGGCGTCTAGACGGCGGCTAAGAGTGTTGGTCGCTCATTTCGGATGATCCTTTCGATAAGCAAGCCAGTACCAGCGGCTTCAGATTTCGGGGGCTTATGCCCGCATGCGCGTCCCGTTCAAGGCCGCTCACTTCCGCGCCCCCCGAAGAGCCGGGGGGCTTGTGCAGTTCCGCGCCGCTGCGCGGTGGCCCTGCGGGAAAGCCTTTGAACGCGCCGCTCTAACGCGCGGGCCTTAGGGGCCCACGAAGCCGCGCAAGGTGCATGGCTTCATTAACGAGAGGATCTACCATGAGCAAGTCAGCCAACCGCCCGAGCCACGTCGTCTACGCCGTAACAAAAACAGGCGAGCGAAATTTCTGGAACGCGATCGGCGCTGCCTGGGTGCACAGCGACGGTTGGGGCTTCAACGTGAAGCTCGATTATCTCCCGCTGAACGGCGCGGAGATCGTCATTCGCAAGCAAGGCCGATGAAGTCGATGCTACGGCAGCCGACTGAGCAAAGGGGGCCGCCCGTCGGGCGGCCCCTCTCTTTCTTGCAGTCAACCGGATGTTCGTTGAAGGCTTACCAATTGATACCAACAAGTTTTGCAACACATCGTGCTCGCCATGAACGCGCGTCGCATTATGGTAACAAGCCCTTTCGCCAGAAATCTAGCACGATCGTTAGTGCGAGTTGCGGCCCGATCCCTTGGAGACTCTTGCGCATTCGTCCGCGATTCCCACTTGAGGCTGAGAGCGGCGTCTTGCCGCGCGGATACCGGATGGGAGAACAGAATGAATTACGTAATTCGCGAGACGGCCGCAGCCGTTGTTGCGGCGGCGTCCGATTTCATCATCGGAGGCCGCGCGCCGACGCCAGCTGTTCAAATCGAGGGACCTTATGCCTCCGTCTTGGAGAGTCAGCGGGATCACGACCGAGCGATCGGCTCGACCCCGATCACGGTAGAACTGCTGAACTCGTGGACGATCGAGGCTCGGGTCGGCTGGATGATGAATATTTTCGAGACCGACGAACGGTATGCCCACGCATCGAACATCGCTCGGCGAGCCTTGATTGCGGCGCCGATCGGCTTTCCGCTCGAAATCGAACGACGCTGGCAGAAGCGCGCCACCAAGACTTGGTAGCGAGATCGGCGCCGTCGGGGCGCGAGACGCTTGTGTAGTTTGTCAGATCGAAACAAGATAGGGGGGCATCAATGTTGAAAGTCGTAGTCTTCGTTCTCGTTGGATCCTTCGCATTCGTACTCGGCTATCCCATCGCTGCGGCAGCGACACACGGCCTTAATCCAGCGACGTGGCCGAAAGGGCTCTTGACTCCGGAACAATGGATCGCAGGGTTTCTTGCATCTAACGGGGTGCCAAATGCTAACGCGCTGCTGGAGATGGCGAAGGGGCGTTCGCTTATGTTCGCTGGTGGGGGCATCGTGCAGATGATCGCCATTTGTGCGGTTCCGATCGCTCTCATGATGATTCTTCCATCACCAAAGCGCGGACCGCGTCGGGATCCAGAGGCCCTGCAAGGTGATGCACGCTGGGCGACCAAGCGCGAGCGAGCAAAAATGAGCAGGGGTGTCGAGTTAGGAATTGATCGTGAAACTGGCAAGACCATTCGGGTTGCCGTTGAAGGCAATCTTCTCACGATTGCTCCGCCTAGAAAGGGAAAAACGACCGGCCTCATTATTCCGAATCTTATCGCCGCGGATAAAGGCGCCTGGAGTGGTCCGGCGGTCGTGGTCGATCCAAAGGGTAGCGCCTACCGGGCGGTTGCCGAACGGCGCCGTTCTCTAAAGAAAACCGTGCGATGTCTGGACCCTATGAACCTGTGCGGTGGAGTTGACCTCTGGAATCCGCTGACGGGCATTATCCCGACTGACACTGCCTATCTGCAGCGCGTTGCGCGCACCTTGTTGCCGTCGGCAATTTCTGAGGAGAATGCATACTTTCAGAACAAGGCCGTGGATTTGATCGTGGGGGCTTTCCTGGGCGCGCACTTCCTTGGACATGCAACGCCTCTTGCAGTCTCCAATCTTTTGTCAAATCCTGAGAAGCTTGCCGAAGCCCTGAAAAACGTTACCGGCACCGTCGCAAACCGCGTGCGAGAGTTTCTCGCCATGGATGCGAAAACCCGCGACCCCATCCTGTCGACCGCCCAGCAGGCATTTCAGTGGTGTGACGATGAAAGGCTGCAACACCTCACGTCGGGAAGCACTTTTGCGCTTGCGGACCTCTGCCAAGGCGACACAGATCTCTTTGTGACCGTTCCGACAGAAGATCTCGAAACGTTGGCGCCGTTTCTGCGATGGCTTCTGACCGATCTTTTTGTCGCCGTTCGACGCCATCATGTCGCTGAACGGCTCATCATTTTCGTTGATGAAACGAGGACGCTAGGGAATTGTCGCGAGCTCATCGCCGCCGCCGGCGAGTTGCCGGGCCACGGGGCTTCACTGTGGACTTTCTGGCAGGCCCGTTCGCAGATGTCCGTTTACGGTCCCGGCGACCAAGCCACGCTATTGCGCTCGTCCGAGTTCGTCACGGTTTCGGATCCGGCCATGATTGATCCGGACGAGCGCGACTATTTGTCGAGAGCGTTGAGCGATTTTACGGTGCTCGAGGAAACTAAGGTCAGCGACAAGACCGCGCAAGGCACGCGCACAAGCAGTTCTCAGGCGCCGCGCGGCGTTCGCCTGATGACCGCGGAAGAGCTGGGCCGACTGCCGTCGAGCGACCTCATCTTGTTTCCGAATAGCGATCGCTACGCAAAGCGGCCAATTCAGATGAGAAAAACCCGTTACAACGATGCGCGGTTTGTCGGCCTGACCACGCCTGTCGCGCCCGTCGGGGCGACGACATAGCCGAAGCTATGCTCAAACAGCCAGTCCTGATCGACCTCCGTCGTGGCATAGCCACCACCGGGCAACCAGTAGCGCAAGACAACCTTTCCATGCCGCGGATACATCGCGACCGCCGGCAATCCGGCCTTCCATGCGCCATGCCATGATGAGCCGTCGGGAAGCTTCCAATCGATGACCCATGTCTTATTTGAGACTACGAGCCGCTCGCCGGTGTTGCGCCAGGCCGTGCCGGCGAGCAGGCCGGCTATGGCCAGCACCACGATGGTCACGGCACACAGGTAACCCGCAAGGCTGCAGGAGCCGCCGGAGAGCGGCGGACAGCCTTGAACGGTGATGCCCTGGCCGGAGCGGTTCGCGGCAATGCGATGCGTACCGACGCTTCAAGCTCGGCTTGATGCAACGGCGTCAGATCCGGATCGGTCAGATGCGCAATCCGCTCGCGGGGAGGGAGTGCCATAAGCGTGGCCAGGTGCGCGCGGCTGATTTCGGTCACGTCGTTCGCGGCATGCGCGGCATCCCGCCGGGCCTGCTCGATCGGGTCCACGGGCGCCGTGACCGCTGGTCTCGTTGCAACGGCGCTCGCTCCGGCTTGTGCCGCCCGCAGGATCGGCCGGGCGGGGCGCCCGGCCCGGCGGGTTGGTCGCGGCCGGCGTGCGCCGGCGTCGAAATAGGTTGCGAAAGAATTTCATTTTGCGATCAGCCATTCCGCGGCGGGACGGACCGCCTGCATCACCTCCAGCCGGACGCGGGTGAGGTCGCGCCGAATGCGGCCACCCTGGGCGACGCCGAATTTGTCATTCAGCGCCTTCGCGTTGAGCTTTGCGATGGACGCCAAGCCCCCGGCCTGCAAGATCGCCGCCGCCTTTTCATCCATGACCTGATTCATCAGGCAAGCTACTTTGGCGCCCGATGTGATCTTCTGCAGCATCTTCGGGTCGATCTCGCCCTGGACGCGGTTTTCGACGACGAAGCGCGCCGCTGCCCACGGCGCCGCGACCGAAAGGAGCTTCGGCACCTCCGCAAGCGCGCCGGGCTCCGCGGTCGCGACGGCCAGCACGCCGAATTCGATGCCGGCGGCAGCGAAGTCCTCGCTCAGGCCGGCGATCACCGCCAACAAGGCGGCGCTGGTGTTTGCACCGACGTCGATGATCGTCGGCAGCGTCGCCGAGGCGATGGCATCGATGACCTGATCGAACTCCGCACGGGATGCCGCGCCGCCGGTGCGCTCGATCGCTTCGCGATCGGCGCGCATCTGAAAGAAACGCACGCGTTTGCCCAACTCGATCATGCGCGGGCTTGAATCGATCTCAAAGAGAGGCGCCCCGGGCACCACTTCCGCCAGCCCGCGAGAAATCAACGTCTTGCCCACGCCGCCTTTTTCCTGGCCGACCAACAATACCCGCGTCATACCGAATCCTCCCTGAGCAACGACCGCACCCGGTCTTCGAACTCTTGATGACGGATCGCCTCTTCGCTATCGCTCGTAATGGCAGTCGCGACGTCCATCCGCTGCAGGTCGGCTGATAGCGCCAGGGCATGAGTGTTTCCCTGTAATGGTGCGAGATCGCCGCGCTTGGCACGGCCGGCCAAGCGGGCTTTGCGGCGTCGCTCGCGCTTGTCGATGGCTGAAATAAGCGCGGTCAGGCGGCGGGCGGTGATAGGGCTCCGATCGACTCCCTGCGTGACGCCCTGTTTGGCCAGCGCGCTGGCGATGGCCGCCCAGCCATGCTTCCGGGCGCGCAGTTCGCGGATCAACGGTAGGACAGGTTCGATTAGCGCAGTCGCGCCCGTGCTACGAAGCACGTCGGACTTAATCAAATTCGACTGCGCGTTGGCACAGTCCTTCGTCAGACGTTTGGAATCGATCGGCATATTTGCGAGATGGGGATCGCGATTCAGAAATGCCAGCTGGGCCAACGCCGCCCGATCAAATCACTCATCCGGTCCTGCACAATTCCAGTGGCGATTCCGATCCGGTGCGAGACGGGGCGCCAGACCCGCCAGGGGCTTGCCTCCAGCACGATCGGCGCGTCAACACAGGATCCTTGGCGAAGGCACATCGACCCTCCCGTAGAGCCGCCGGGCGCCGTCAGGTGGTTGCCGATATATTTTTTGGCTCAACCATTGTCGCGGCGTTGCGGCCAGACCCGATGGCCAGATGCCAACGTGACCAACAAATGCCAACGTTTTCGGGGAGAGGGGTACCGGAACTGATTAAGTCCGTTACTCCGACCATGGTCGACAGATTGTCAGGCTGTCGGAACTTGTGTGAATTGCACGGAGCATGGGCGGGCGGGGCGTGACGGCGGGACGGGCCATTACCTGATCGCCCGAAGGCACCATGGAGACAAATGGCTGAGAAGTCAGCGGGGTACGCGGCGCCGTTCTCGACCGGACGACCAATTCTGGCAAAGCGCGCGTTCGGCGGATCCGCACGCTCAGACGGACCTAAAGTGGTCTCGCTCTAGGTCCGAGGCCCCGACGTCGCCCGATGCGCCGTTCCGTCAACCGTGACGCCAATCTATAGTTGGATTTTCCTCGCCAGATGTTGATCTCTGATGACCGGATTTTGGCTCCGTTGGGAAAAGATTCTTGAAATATCAACGCAAGCAGCTCACCGCATCGTCGCAAGCTGTACTGCGAGCACACACGCCCGGTCGTACTCGTCGAGATTGATCCATTCGTCGATCGTGTGCGGCTCGTTCTGCCCCGCGCCGAAGGTCACGGTCGAAACACCGTGGCGAACCATCCAGTTCGCGTCGAGGCCGCCATTCGCGGCGCGGATGGCCGGCGTTCCGCCGATGGCGGACACGGCCGCGACCGCGCGTTTGACGACCGGCAGGCTTTCCTTCATGCGGAACGGATAATAGTCGGTCTCGGCTTTGAACTTGACACGGCCTGACTTGCCCTCGCTGTTCTTGACGCGTTTCGCCGCCTTCTCAAACGCCGTCTTGTAGGCTTTGGTGATCTCCTTGAAAAACTTCGCATCGTGGCTACGGCTCTCTCCGCGCACATGCACATAGTCGGTGACGACATTGGTAGCGTCTCCAGCCGGCCGGCCGTCGCCGCCGGTGACGGGACCGACATTGCTCGTGCCCTGCCGCTTGCCCTTCACCACCTTGCCAAACCAGCCGCCGGCCTTCACGTCGGCGAGCGCAAGCGCAAGGATCATGGTCGAACTGATCCCGCGCTCCGGCGCGACGCCGGCATGCGAGGCACGGCCGAAAATCTCGACCTGCCAGCGATCCGCGCCGACGGCGCCGATGGTGACATTGGAGGCAGAGCCGCCGTCGTAGTTGAAGGCCATGACCGGCGAGCCGAGGTCTTGGGTCTTGACGTGGCGCGCACCCCATAGCCCGCTCTCCTCCCGCACGCAGAACAGGAGCGTTATCGGCGGATGGTCAAGCTTCTGCTTCGCCAGCTCGGCCGCCAGTGTAACGAGAACGCCACAGCCGCAGCGGTTGTCGCCGCCGAGCGCGGTCTTCGCCTCGTTGGCGATCTTGCGGCCGGCGAGCTTCGGCTTCGCTCCGGCGCACAGCGGCACGGTGTCCATGTGGGTCATGAACATGATCCGCGGCTGGTTGTGCATCGCGCCGCGGCCGGGCAGGTCGACAATGAGGTTGCCGGTCTCCGTCGGCACGGGAATGCGTGTATTGGCGTCGTCGAGGCGGATCGCGTCCGCCGGCACTCCGCTTTCTTGCAGCACCGCGGCAAGCTCGCGCCCTATCGCTGCCTCCTTTCCAGTCACGCCCTCGACAGCGAGGAAGCGCATGAGGCGGTCGGTGGCGGCTTGAGCGTCGACAGACATGACTTGTCCCTTTGATGAACGGTACTTGTAAGCATCCTTCGCGACACCTGGTTTCGCAAGGCCCCTCAGACAATCCGCTGAGTTAATTTTGGCGGAGCAGGTAAGAATTCGTCGAGGCGTCAAAGGCACCGGTTGATCGTGCAACTTGCCGCTTCCGGGTTACCCCATGCAGACCCCTTCAAATCGCGCCATTCTTCGCATGCGGGCCAAAAAGGCGACTTTAGCGAGCGGCAGCTCATGGCGCAAAGCGGGCGTTCGCTGAAAGCTGTGACAGGTAAGTGCCATTTAAAACGATCAGGTCGTTACACGGTTCTAAGGAACATTTGGCAATTACCTTGTATTCGCATCGGTACGTGCCTCTAAAAAGCGAAATCGCGGTCGCCAAAGCAACCGATTCCACCGAAGGTTAATTTCGTTTTTCCTATCGGCGGCTTCGGTCAAACGGCGTTAGTGGTCTGGACGGCCTTCGTCTACGTTAGATGAAGCGGCGAATAAGCTCTATTGAAGAACCGCGGCCGTGCGGCGGCTATTGCCGAGCAACAAAGGGACAGCGATGGCTGACAAGGTGTTTGCGGGAACGGTCGTGCTTCCCGACCGGATCGTCGAAAACGGTTACGTCCTAGTCGGCGGCGGCAAGGTGCAATCCGTTGGATCCGGCGCATTGCCCGACGGCGAAAAGCACGGCGGTCAGGGGTTTGTCGTGCTGCCGGGCGCCATCGACGCCCAGGTTCACAGCCGCAGTCAGCTCGGACAGGAGGATTTCATCTGGTCGACGCGCAGCGCTGCGGCGGGTGGCGTCACCACCATCGTCGACATGCCCTATGACGACAACTGCCTGATCGCGACCGCCGAGCGCTTCCGCACCAAAGTGACGGAAGCCGGCGCCCAGGCTCGGGTGGATTTCGCGCTCTATGCGACCATTGACCCGGTGGAGGGCGCAGCCCGGGTCGATGAACTCGTCGATGCCGGCGCCGCCGCCTTCAAATTCTCGACCTTCGGGACTCATCCCAAGCGGTTTCCGCGGATCCCGCCGCATATGCTCTACGAAAGCTTCTGCGCCGTCGGCAAACGCGGCCTGATCGCCGGTATCCATAACGAGAACGACGAAATGGTCCGCGCCTTCATGGCTGAGGTCGAGGCCAGGGGCATTACCGATTACACCGCACACGGGCTGTCGCGGCCGCCGATCTCCGAGGCGCTGGCGACGGCGGAGGTGTATCGAACTCGGCGCCGGCGCCGGTTGCCCCGTGCATATCGTTCACAGCTCGATCGGCCGCGGATATGAACTGGCCGCCGCCTATCGGGCGCAGGGCCACGGCGCGACCATCGAGGCCTGCGTTCACTATCTGACGCTCGACGAGGACAATGATGTTCGCCGACTCGGCGGCAAGGCCAAGATCAATCCGCCGCTGCGGCCGCGCCGCGAGGTCGAGGCGCTCTGGCATCATCTGGCCGCGGGCAATGTCACGATCGTGTCGACCGATCATGTGAGCTGGTCGGAGGATCGCAAGACCGATCCCAACATGCTGAAGAATTCATCGGGCATTCCGGGCCTCGAAGCCCTGTACGTCCTGCTCCTGAAGGGGCTGGACGAGCGCAAGTTTTCGTTGACCCATGCCGCGCGTCTGCTGGCCCATAACCCTGCGAGCCTGTTCCGGATTACCCACGCCAAGGGCGCGCTGGAGGTCGGCCGCGATGCCGATATCGTGCTGATGCGCCGCGATCCCTATCGCTACGATGCGGCGGCGAGCGGAAATAATTTCGTTTCCTGGAGTCCGTACGAGGGAATCGAGTTGCCGTTCCGGGTGGTCGAGACCTATCTGCGCGGGGACTGCGTCGCCGCCGAGGGCCGAGTATTGGCCGAACCGGGGCAAGGCCGTTTCGTCAGTCCGCTTCGCGCGCATTAGTCAGACAAGGATCAGATGAGGACGAACCTTCCGCTCGACGCTGATCGCCTCTGGGCGGATGTGATGGCGCTCGCCGACATCACCGATCCGGCAACGCCGTATACGCGACGGTCGTTCACCGCGCTGTTTCTCGAAGGCCGCGCCTTGCTTGCGCAGCGCTTCGCCGAAGCGGGGCTGGCCACAAGGATCGATGCGGCCGGCAATCTGATCGGTCGGATCGAGGGCAATAACCCGGCCCTCGGCGTCATTGCGATCGGTTCGCACAGCGACACCGTGCCCTCCGGAGGACGGTTCGACGGCATCGCCGGTGTCGCCACCGGTCTTGAGATCGTTCGCGCGCTGCGCGATTCCCGCACCCGGCTCGATCATGCCATCGAAGTCATCGACTTTCTGGCCGAAGAGCCCAGCGAATTCGGCCTTTCCTGTGTCGGAAGCCGCGGCATGACCGGCGCCCTCGATGAAACGATGCTTGCGCTCACGGAGCCTGCCGGCGAGCCGCTGCGCGACGCCTTGCGGAGGGTCGGCGGCGACCCCGACCGGCTCGATCGGGCCAGGCGCGATGATATTTGCGCGTTCCTCGAACTGCACATCGAGCAGGGCGTCGTGCTGGAATCGCGCGCGATCGATGTCGGCGTCGTCACCTCGATCGTCGGGATCCGCCGCATCGAGGTCGTATTCCAAGGCGAGGCAGATCACGCCGGCACGACGCCGATGAACCTGCGCCACGACGCGCTGGTTGCCGCGTCCGCCACGGTCTCTTCAGTGCGCCGCCTCGCCGAACAGTTCGCCGCCGAGGGTCCGGACTACTTCGTCGCCACCGTCGGGATCCTCGCGGTTGATCCCTCGGCCTCGAACATCGTGCCGGGATGCTGCCGGCTGGTCATCGACGCCCGGGCGACGAATCCGGAACTGACCAGGCGCTTCGTCGAAGGTATCGATCGCGAAAGTGCCGACGCATGCCGTCGCGGCGCGGGTGACCCGCGCATCGTTCAAGACCTTGTCGGATGGGCCCCCGGTGGCCTGCGATCCGAATTTGCGGGCCGCGTTGCGCCAGGGCGCGCGCGACCTCGAGCTTGGTGAAATGGACTTGCCGAGCGGCGCTGGCCATGATGCGGCGTTCATGAGCCGGATCTGCCCGTCCGCCATGGTGTTCGTGCCCTGCCGCAAGGGCAAGAGCCACGCTCCGGAGGAATGGGCGGACGGCGACGCGATCGCGGCCGGAGCCGCAGTCATCTATCAGGCGGTCAAGGCGCTCGATCGCTCCTTGCCGCGAAGCCAGGATCAGGGAGCAGCGTGATGGGGCGGATTCTCGGTTTGCAGGATGTCGAGGCCGCGATCCGCGGCGGGTCGGTGTTCGCCGCCGGCGGTGGCGGCTGGGCGGACCATGGCCGGATGCTCGGCACTGCGGCGGTCAGCATTGGCCATCCGGAACTGGTATCGATGGATGAAGTGCCCGATGAAGCCTATATAGCGACCGCCGCGGCGATCGGCGCGCCGGCCGGCACCACGGAATGGCAGATGCTCGGCGTCGACTACGTCAAGACGGTCGAGATGATGCAGGAAGCGCTGGGCGCTCCGATCTATGGCCTGATGATCGGCCAGAACGGCATGTCTAGCACCATGAATGCGTGGCTGCCGTCGGCGATGCTGGGCACCAAGGTGATCGACGCCGTCGGCGATATCCGCGCGCATCCGACCGGCGACATGGGCTCGATCGGCATGGCCGGCAGCCCCGAGGCGACAATCCAGGTCGCGGTCGGCGGCCATCGCAACAGCAATTCCTATATCGAACTGGTGGTGCGCGGCGCCACCGCGAAGATCTCCCCGATCCTGCGCAAGGCCGCCGACATGTCCGGCGGCTTCATCGCGAGCTGCCGAAATCCGGTGCGCGCTTCCTATGTCAGGAAGCACGCGGCTCTCGGCGGCATTTCGCGTGCGCTCGAACTCGGTCAGGCCATCATGGCGGCCGAAGGCAGCGGCGGCGACGCGATCGTCGACGCGATCTGCAAGGTCACGTCGGGAACCGTCCTCGGCCGGGGCAGGGTGGTGCGCAAGGCGGTGACTTATACCGAGGCCGCGTTCGATATCGGCACCATCACCATCGATTGCGGCGGGCGCAAGCTCGTGCTGCATGTGATGAACGAATACATGGCGGTCGAGGACGGCGAGGGCCGGCGCCTGGCGACGTTTCCCGATGTCATCACCACGCTCGGCGTCGACGGCCGGCCGGTGAGCGTCGGCCATATCAAGGAGGGTGTCGAACTCTCGGTGTTCCACATCGCCAAGCAACATCTGCCGTTGAGTTCCTCGGTCAGGGATCCCTCGGTCTATCAGGTCTGTGAAACGGCGCTCGGCATTCCCATTGCCAAATACGCGCTGGCGTGAGGGCGCCATGAACAAGCAATTCGCGGTCACGTCCGGCGCCAATTTGCGCTGCCGGGGCTGGCGTCAGGAGGGCTTGCTGCGCCTGCTGGAGAATGTGCTGGCGGTCGGCGAGGATTCCGCCAATCTCATTGTCTATGCCGCGCTCGGCAAGGCGGCGCGCGACTGGCCCTCGCACGACAAGATCGTCGAGACGCTGCGGACGATGGCCGATGACGAGACCCTGATTGTGCAGTCCGGCAAGCCGATCGGGCTGCTCAAGACCCACGACAAGGCGCCGATCGTGATCATGGCGAATTGCAACATGGTCGGCCAGTGGGCCAAGGCCGAGAACTTCTACGAGCTGCAGAAGAAGAATCTGATCTGCTGGGGCGGCCTGACCGCCGGCGACTGGCAATATATCGGCTCGCAGGGCGTGATCCAGGGCACCTATGAAATCTTCATGCGGATAGCCGAACGGCATTTCAGCAACAGCCTGAAGGGCCGCTTCATCCTCACCGCCGGGCTCGGCGGCATGGGCGGTGCGCAGCCGCTGGCGGGACGGATGGCCGGCGCGGTGATCCTGTGCGTCGAGATCGATCCGGACCGGATCGCCAGACGGCTTGCGAACGGCTTCCTCGACGCCTGCGCGGACGATCTGGCCTCCGCCATCGCGATGGTCGAGGCCGCGCGAGCCGAAGGACGCGCCACCTCGATCGGATTGAACGGCAACGCCGCCGAGGTCTATGAGGCGCTGCTCGAACGCAACATCATTCCCGACGTGGTCACCGACCAGACCTCGGCGCACGACCTGATTTACGGCTATGTGCCGGCGGGGCGCAGCCTCGCCGAGGTCAGGCGGATGCGCAGCGAGGATCCGAAAACCCTGATGCAGGAGAACCGAGCTACGATCGTGCGCCACGTCGGCGCCATGCTCGGCTTCAAGCGGGCCGGGGCGGTGGTATTCGACAACGGCAACCTGATCCGCACCCAGGCGTTCGAGGGCGGCGTGGCGGACGCCTTCGACATCCAGATCTTCACCGAGGCCTATCTGCGTCCGCTGTTTGCCCGCGCCATCGGGCCGTTCCGCTGGATTTCGCTGTCCAACGATCGTGACGATATCCGCAAGATCGATGACCATCTGCTGCAGGCTTTTCCGGACAATCATATCCTGACCAACTGGATCGCGCTTGCCCGCGAACATGTTCCGTTCGAGGGCCTGCCGGCGCGTATCGCCTGGCTCGGTCACGGCGAGCGCACGTCGCTGGCGGTCGCCGTCAATCGCATGGTTCGCGACGGCACGCTGTCGGGGCCGATCGCTTTCACGCGCGACCATCTCGATGCCGGCGCCATGGCGCATCCCAACATCATGACCGAACGGATGCGCGACGGCTCCGACGCGATCGCCGACTGGCCGCTGCTCGACGCCATGGCGATGTGCTCGTCGCAGGCGGACCTGGTGGCGATCCATTCCGGCGGCGGCGGTTATTCCGGCTACATGACCAGCGCCGGTGTTACCGTGATCGCGGACGGCACGCGCGAGGCGGAACAGCGCCTCGATCTGTCGATGACCAACGACACCAGTCTCGGCGTGATGCGTTATGCCGACGCCGGCTATCCGGAGTCGTTGGAGGAGATAGAGAACAAGGGCATCCGCCACTTTCAACTGCCGTGATCGCACCTTCAAAAGCGGGAATCAGCCTGTATCGCGGGGCTCGGACAATTTCCGACGCAGCGAATTGACCAGCGCGCGTTCGGATTCGCTCAAAGCGCGCTCGCCGGAATAGATCACGAACAGCCGCCGGGAAATCAGGGGTTCGATGATCGGATGGGCGGCCAGATCGCCGCTCTCGATCTCGCGCTCCACCGCCGACGCCGGCAGCACGGTGCAGACCGGCAATCTTTCGAGGATCGCTACCGCCATCGGCAGCGCATCGATCTCCATGTAGGGCCGAAGCCTGATGTCGTTCGCTTCGGCCGCGGTATCGAGCAACTGGCGCAGTCCGAAACGGTTGGTCGGCAGCGCGAGGTTTAGCCGCGCGAGATCGGCGAGCGTCACCGGGCCCGGCGGCAGCAGCTTGTGGCGGGTGTGGACGATCGCCGCCAGCCGCTCGGACGAGCCGAGCGGCAGCCGCGGCATTCGCGGCAGGACGGTCTCGACGATTGCCACGCCGACCAGGCCGCGGATCACCCAGTCCTGCAGCGTTCCGTTCGGTGCCTCCTGGATCACGAGCTTCAGCGCCGGATAGCGCGCCTGAACGTCCAGCATGGCCGCGGTAATCCGATTGACGAGAAAGCCATGCTGGTTGACCGACGGCAAAATTCCCACCGCGATCTTCCGGCTCTGTGGCGGCGAAGCACCGGCCTCGCCGGTGGAAAGCCGCCGAAAGCCGGATTCGATCAGCCTTGAAACCGGGTCGAAGCGCTCGCCCTTGCTGGTCGGGATCATGCCGTCGCCACGCCGTTCGAACAGCGCGCCGCCGAGCGAGGCCTCCAGCTTGCGGATCTGTTCTGAAAGCGCGGGCTGGCTGATATTGGCGCCGCGCGCGGCGGCGGACACGCGTCGAAGCCGGTGCACCAGGTTGAAATAGCGAATTTGCCGCAGGCTGATGATCGGGCGTTCGGCAGGCACCTGGCCCGGTTCCGCCAGCGCGCGCCTCAAATGCCGCATAAACGATGTGGTGGTGGCATCGGACGCCGTGGCGCGCGCGACAATTCGTCGTCGTCAGCGGCTTGTCCGGCGCAACCACCGCGACATTGAGCAGTCCGAGCCGCGGCGAGACCAGGGTCTCCGGCACGAACAGCGCGGCGTCCGGATAATCGTCCATGATCCGCGGCAGGTCGCCCGGATGGTCGCCAAGAAACCGCACGCCGCTGATGCTGTGCTGGCCGAAGTAACGTTCGGCCTGCTCGATCAGCGCCGGCGCCAGCAGCGGTACCACCAGGCGGCCGGCGGCCAGATCGGCCGGGTTCGGATAGTGGCGGGTGCCGGCCGGCATCCGGCAGGCGAACACCCAGCGGTCGGACAGTAGATTGGTGACCCCTTTCGAGGCGCGGGGGTGGTCGGAGCCCAGCGCAACCGTCATGCGGCTGGATTCGGCGCCGTGCCAGTCTTCCGCGACGCCGCCGAGATGGGGGAGATCCTTCTCGTCGCTCCACACCGGATCGACGAAGACGTCGGGACGTTCTGCCCCCATTTGTTCGACGGCGCGCCGGATCGCGCGGCTGATTCCGCCGACCGTGAAGCTCAGGCCAATCTCGACGGTCAGCAATCGGGGCCGGGCTTTTGCGGGTGCCGCGACCCAGCGGCGCGCGAAAAGCTCGGCCATCAGCAAGGGATCCGCGCCGCGCATCAGCACCCGCGCCGCCTCGGTCGGATACAGGCTGTTATTGATGCGCCGGAACAGTGACAGGCCGAGGTCGCGTTCGAGCGCCTTCATGGTCGTGCTGAGCGTCGATACCGCGATGCCGAGTTCGGCGGCGGCCAGCGCCAGGCTGATGGACCGGCAAGCCGTCACAAAATACGCCAGGGTGCGAAGTTCTACCATCTGATCTCGAAAGGTTGGTGGCAGAATAGTCGTTGCGCGGACCGCCGTCACCCAGCCTTCGCTTTTACCTATGCCCTGGTTCGCTCGAAGGACACATGGACCAGACCGCATTGGCCGATATGATCCGAATGCGGTCATGCGCTTCCGGCTCGCTGGTCCGCGGCTGCTCTACGAGGTCAGGCTGACGTGCACGCGAAGGATGCCATCAAGCGCGAGGCGACCAATTCCCGGCAGTCGATGCGTGCCTTCATGGTCGTGCTGCGAGAGGCCGGCGAACTGGTGTCGATTTCGCAGCCGGTCAGGCTTGAATATGAAGTCGCCGGGTGTCTCGCCGAGATCGACAGCGGCCCGGCGCTGCACTTTACCAACGTCGCAGCGACGTCCGTCACGCCCATGATACCGATCGTAGGCAATCTGCTCAATTCGCTGCCACGGTTTGCCACCGGACTGGGCACGACGGTCGAAGGGATCCAGGCCTCGCTGCTTGCCGCGATCGAGAAGCCCCTGGCACACCGCGTCGTGTCCTCGGCGCCGTGCCAGGAAGCCATTTTAGCGAACCCGTCGCTGGTGGATCAATTGCCGATCCCGCGCTTCTTCGAAAAGGAAGCTGGCCCCTACATCACCGCTGGCGCGATCGTCGCTAGGGACAGCCACAGCGGCAACAGCAACCTGTCGATCGCGCGGCTGATGCCGCTCGGCGGCAACCGGGCCTTTGTCGGCATCGCGCCCAATCACCATCTGGCGGTGCTGGCGCGGGCGGCGCATGCGCGCGGCGAAAAACTCGACATCGCGGTCTGCATCGGAAACCACCCGGCGGTGCTGCTGGCGGCGTGCCTTTATCTGGGGTTGGGCGAGGACGAGCTTCCGATCGCCGGGGCGCTGCTGGGCGAGCCGCTCGAGGTGGTCGCCGCACCATCCGGCCTGCTGGTGCCGGCGCATTGCGAATGCGTGCTGGAAGGCACGCTCGATGCCGGCGAGCCCTTCATCGAGGGGCCTGTCAGCGAGTTCCACGGCATGTACGAAGATTACGGCGCCGGCATCGTCGCGACGTTTTCCCGGATGACCCGGCGCCGCGATGCGGTCTTCCAGGTGATCCTGCCGGGCTACCATCCCGAGCATTGCCTGCTCGGCGGCATTGCGATCGCGGCGGGCCTGGTGCGCGCCATCCGCCCCGCGGTGCCGTCGGTCTGCGACGTCGCGGTTGGCACCGGCGGCGCCGGCCGCATGCATGCCGTGGTCGCGTTGCGCGCGCCGCGGCCGGGCGAGGCGAAGAAGGCGATGTTCGCGGTCTGGGCCGCCGTCAACCTGATCAAGCAGGTGACGATCGTCGACGAAGACATTGATCCCTGGGATGCGCTGCAAGTCGAATGGGCCAACGCGACGCGTGCGAAGCCGGAGCGCGACTTCGTCATCGTGCCCGGAGTGCGCGCCGATCGCTCCGAGCCGCTCGAACAGGGCGGCACCATCGGCAAGCTCGGCATCGATGCCACACGCAAGCAGAGCGACCGGCCGGACTGGGACTTGGCACGGCCGCCGCAGCCGGCGCTCGCGCGTGCCCGCCAGATATTGCGCGAAAATCATCTTGCCTAGGAACCACGTAACACCGCCCTTTCAATGGAGAAAGCCATGTCGAACCAGATCCCCAAAGCGTCGCCCCTGAACAGGAAGCTATCGCTGGGTTTTGCCAGTGCCATGATGCTTGGCATTGCCACGCTCATGC
Organism: uncultured Alphaproteobacteria bacterium; assembly: GCA_963823115.1. GTDB lineage: Bacteria > Pseudomonadota > Alphaproteobacteria > Rhizobiales > Xanthobacteraceae > Bradyrhizobium. Next base: position 60,801 of record CAWGKJ010000009.1, read on the forward strand.
CGGCCCACGCCGACATCAAGATCGGCTTCCAGGTGCCGCTGACGGGCCCGTCGGCGACCGACGGCAAGTCGGCGCAGATCGCGGCGACCATGGCGGTCGAGGACATCAATGCCGCCGGCGGCGTGCTCGGGCAGAAGCTCGAGCTCGTCACCTATGACGACCAGGCCAAGTCCGACCAGGCGATCTTCACCGCCAACAAGCTGATCGGCGAAGATGGCGTCAAGCTGGTGGTCAACGGCAGCTATTCGGCATCGGGCCGCGCCGCCGCGCCGGTGTTCCAGAAAGCCGGCGTCGTCATGATCTCGGCTTACGGCGTGCATCCCGACATCACCCGCGCCGGCGACTACATGTTCCGCCTGGTCCATCTCGGACCGCCGCAGGGGGCTGCCACCGCGCTGTACATCGGCAAGACGCTCGGGATCAAGAAGGTTTCCACCATCACCATGGACAATGATTACGGGCAGGCGACAATGGACGGGTTCCTCGAAGCGTCTGGCAAATACGGCATCGAGGTTCTCAACAAATACAGCTACTCGCTCAAGGACCGCCAGTTCGGTTCGATCGTCGCCAGCGTCAAGCGCGACAACCCCGACGCGGTCTATGCCACGGGCTATTTCTTCACCGCCGGTCCCCTGGTCGCGCAGCTTCGCGCCGCTGGCATCACCGTTCCGATCATCGGGTCGCAGGCCTTCAATTCCGAAAAGTTCGTCGAGATCGCCGGGCCGGCCGCCGAAGGCACCTACATCATGGACAGCTTCGATCGCGACCGAAAGGACGCGACGCTGCAGAAGTTCTTTGCCGAGTTCAAGACGCGCGCCGGCTATTCGCCGGAAGGCGTCGCCGCCGTTACCTATTCGGCGGTGAAGCTGATGGCCGACGGCATCAAGCGCGCCAATAGCGCCGATCCCGACAAGGTGCGCGACGCGCTGGCGGCGACCAAGGACTTCCCGATGCTGGAGGGCAATCTCAACGGCTTCAACAGCCTGCATGAGATCGTGATGCCGATCAGCGTCAACGTGATCAAGGACGGCAAGTTCACCCCCGCCGGCGTGATCAACGATCTCGCCGCGTTCGCGCCGCCCGAGAAATAAAGAGGATTCGGGCGGCGATGGCGGAGACGGCCGCCGCCGCCCGCGGCAAAGGATAATCCGGTGTACTACATCGATCTGGCCGTAACCGGCATCAGCTTCGGCTGCATGTATGCCATGATGTCGGTTGGCCTAACCCTTGTCTACGGTCTGTTGCGTATCCTGCACGTGGCGCATGCCGCGGTGTTCGCGCTCGGCGCCTATGTCACGGTGCTCGCCGCCAACGCCACCGGAAGTATCGCGCTCGGCTTTGCCGCGGCCATCATCGTCACCCCGCTGTTCGGCATGGCGATCTATCGTCTGTTGTACGAGCCGCTGCTGAAATACCGGCCCGACGTGCCGATGATCGCCTCGGTCGGATTGCTGGTCTTCATGCAGGATGCCTTCCGTATCGTGTTCGGCGAGCAGGGGATCACGTTTCACCGCAACGCCTTCGCGTTCACGACCTTCAATTTTTCCGGCGTCACCGTCAGCGCGGTGCAGATCGCAATGGTGATCACGGCCGCGGTGGTGTTCACCGTCCTGCATCTGTTCACGACGCGGACGCGGATCGGCATCGGCTGGCGCGCCACGGTATCGAAGCCGCAAATCGCCGCGAGTTTCGGCATCGATCCGATCAAGGTTCGCTACCTCAATTTTGCCGTCGGCTCGGCGCTCGCCGCCATCGCCGGCGGGCTGGTCGCGCTTCTGAACAATCTGGTCGATCCCGGGATCGGCTTCGTCGTCAGCTACAAGGCGCTCGCCATCATCGTGCTGGGCGGCCTGGGCAGCGTACGCGGCACCCTGATCGCGAGCCTGGTGCTCGGGCTGGTCGAGGCCTATGGCACGATCTTCATCGGCGCCTGGCTCGACCGCGACGCGATCGCCTTCCTCGCGCTCATCCTGCTGCTGATGATACGTCCGCAAGGATTTACCGGGGCGCGCACGGCATGAGCGCGTATGAAATCAGCATCGTTTCGATCATCGGCATCAACGTCATCCTGGCGGTGAGCCTGAACATGATCAGCGGCTTCTGCGGCCAGATCAGCCTCGGCCACGGCGCCTTTTTCGGCGCCGGAGCCTATGCGGCGGCGCTGACGATGGTCGGGACCGCAAACGTCGCGCTGGCGATCATCGCCGCGCTGGTGACGGGGAGCCTGCTCGGAATCGTCGTCGGTTTTGCGTCGTTGCGGGTGCGGACGGATTTCCTCGCCGTCACCACGATCGGGGTGAATTTCCTGTTCGTCGGCTTCGTCCGCAAGCAGGCATGGCTGGGCGGCGAGATGGGCATCAGCGGCGTTCCCGCGACCGGCCTCGGCGCCGCCGGCAACATGATGATGATCCTTCTGTTCGCCGCCGCGACCATCGCGCTCAGCATGTATATCAGCCGGTCGTGGATGGGTTTTGCGTTCCGCGCCGTCGGCGAGGACGAGGGCGCCGCGGCCACGCTCGGCATCAATTCCGGCGCCTACAAGCTCGCCGCGTTCGGCATCGGGACGGCGCTCGCCGGTCTTGCCGGCGGCCTCTACACTTTCTTTACGCAGTTCATTACCGCCGATGCCTTCGACTTCATCTTCTCGGTGATGCTGATGGCGATGGTCGTGATCGGCGGTATTGGATCGACCTGGGGCGTGGTGGTCGCCGCGGCCGGCCTGACGTTGCTGCCCGAGGCGATCAGGTTCGTGAACGACTATCGACTGCTGGTATTCGGCGGGCTGCTGGTGTTGGTGATCCGGTTGGCGCCGGGCGGGCTCGCGGCCATGATGCAGAACCTCCTGTTGCGAATGAGGCGGCGATGAGCGTGGCGCTTCAACTCGACAATGTAGCGATCCGGTTCGGCGGTGTGCAGGCGATTGCGGGCGTGTCGTTTGCGGTGGAGAAGGGCGATTTCGTCGGCCTGATCGGGCCGAACGGCGCTGGCAAGACGACGCTGATCAAGATCATCGCGGGCTTGCTGCGGCCCGATGAGGGCAGGGTGCGGCTGTCGGATATTGATGTGACCGGCGATGCCACCGCGGCGCGGGTGCGTCGCGGCCTCGCTTTGACGCATCAGATCGTGCGGCCGTTTCGCGAAATGACCGTGCTCGACAATGTCGCTCTGGGCGCCGGTTATCGCCGCACCTCCAGCCCGTTCCGCGCCATGCTGCACCTCCATCGGCGCCGCGAGAACGAGCGCGCCGCCCAGATCCTCGCCGAGGTCGGTTTGGGCGGCAGCGAAGGCAAGCTCGCGGGCTCGCTGCCACTCGGCCAGATGAAACGGCTCGAGGTCGCGCGCGCGCTCGCGGTCGACCCGCAAGTGATCCTGCTCGACGAACCCTTGGCCGGCCTCAACCATGCCGAGGCTTCGAAGCAGGTCGAGACCATCGCCGAGGTCCACGGGCGCGGCATCACCGTGGTGCTGGTCGAGCATAACCTGGAAGAGGTGATGCGGATCTGCCGGCGCCTGATCGTGCTGAATAACGGGCAGGTGATCGGCGACGGCGAGCCGCGCGAGGTCATGGCCGACCCGGTCGTGCATGACGCCTATGTCGGCGGCGGGATGGTGAGCCATGCTGAAACTTGAGAATCTCAGCTGCGGCTACGGCTCGGTCGAGGCCGTGCACCATGTCAGCTTCGAGGTGCCGGCGGCCTCGGTGTTCGCGTTGCTCGGCCCCAATGGGGCCGGCAAGACCTCGACCATCATGGCGATCATGGGACACGTCGACATTCACGGCGGCCGTATCATGCTCAAGGGAAGCGACATCACGCACCGGCGCGCCATCGATCGGGTCAGTCTCGGGATATCGCTGGTGCCGGAGGGCCGGCAGCTGTTTTCCGATCTCACCGTGGACGAAAATCTCACCGCCGGCGGCTACGCCCGGCCGCTCACCCGCGACGCCGCCAAGCGCGAACGCGTGTTCGGCTATTTTCCGCGTCTCTACGAGCGAAAGACGCAGCTGGCGAGATCGCTGTCCGGCGGCGAGCAGCAGATGCTGGCAATCGGCCGCGCGCTGATGGCCGAACCGCGTCTGCTGTTGGTCGATGAGCTGTCACTGGGCTTGATGCCCAAGATGGTCGACCTCTGCCTCGACGCGCTGCTTTCGTTGAAGCGGGAAGGCCTGACCATCCTACTGGTCGAGCAGAACACCGCGCGCGCGCTCGATGTGGCCGACCAGGTCTGCGTGCTGTCGTCGGGCGTGCAGGTGTTCCAGGGCACCGCGTCGGAAGCCAGGGCGGCCGGCTCGATGTTCGCGACGTTTCTCGGCACCGATACGCCGGTCTAGTCAACATTTGAAGAGGGCTGCCATGCGGTCGAAAGGACGAACATGACGCGAATTCTGACGGCGGATGATGTGGAAGCGGGACTTGTCGGCGGATTGTTCCTGTCGGCCGGCGGCAGCGGCCGCAATGCGGTCGACAAGAACCGCGATTTGGCGCGGATGGCGCTCGATTATGGCGGCGTTCGCCTAGTCGGGCTCGACGAACTCGACCCCGGCGCCACCGTCATCACCGCGACTGCGGTCGGGGCGCCCGGCTTTGCCAACTGGGCGATCCGGCCGCGGGACGCCATCAACGCGGCGCGGCGGCTG
>CAWGKJ010000010.1:0-145158 GCA_963823115.1 uncultured Alphaproteobacteria bacterium
GTCGACCGGATCAGGCGAGATGTTCGGCGCATAGAACGTCCCGAACGGCGACGGTATCGCGAGCCCGCCGCCGAGCCTGAGGCGATCGGGCTGGCCGGGAACGGCATGGCAGGAGGAACATCCGCCCGCGTTGAAGGTTGTCAGTCCGTTGGCGAGGTCCGGCGTGTAGGCCGGCGCGGTGACCGCCAACACACCGGGGGAGCGGTCAGCCACCAGAATAAATGCCAAACGCGGCGGCGCCAGCCAGAACAAGCGCCAAGGAAAATTCGTCGCGGCATTCACTGATCCGTCACTATCCGCCTCAAATTAACGTCTAGTATGGCCGCTGTCCAGCCATACGCGGCTTGAAAATTTGAGGCGTTAAAGCCGGTTGCGGGAATAAAGCCGATATCTCATTGTTTTGAAACCGGCACCATCAGACGCCAACAGGGAGAAAACCATGCTGAAGACCAGGACCATGCTCGCCATGCTCGCGCTCGGCGCGACCGTCGCCTTCGCCGGACCCGCCTTTGCCGAAAAGATGAAAGCAACCCTCAACGGCGCATCCGAAGTGCCCGCCAACACCAGCGCCGGTAAAGGCACCGCCGACATCGACTACGATGCGGCGACCAAGAAGATGAGCTGGAAGCTGACCTATTCCGGGCTTACCGGCCCCGCGACCGCGGCGCATTTCCACGGGCCGGCCGAAGCCGGCAAGAACGCCGGCGTCGCGGTTGCGATTCCGAATGCCGACCTCAAGCCCCGTCGAAGGCAGCGCCACCCTGACGGACGCCCAGGCCGCCGATCTGATGGCCGGCAAGTACTACATCAACATCCACACCGCGGCCAATCCGGGCGGCGAAATCCGCGGTCAGGTGACGAAGTAAGCTGCCGCGCGAAGTACGGAATTCAAAAGGCATCAAACAAAAGGGGCGAACGCATCAGCCGCCCGCCCCTTTTCTTTGTTCAACTGGATCTAGCCGTTCTTGACGCGAAAGGTCTCGTGGCAACCGCCGCATTGCTTGCCGATGACGGGCAATGTCGCCTTCAGCGTGTCGAGATCCTTGATCTTGGCCTTGGCTTCGGTCACGGCCTTGCGAAGCTCGCGATGTGCTCGTCGAAGCCGGCCTTGTCTTCCCAGATCTTTGGCGAGGCGCTGTAGTCGCCCTCGGGCTTCAGGCCCTTGATGCTGTCCGGAAACAGCGTCGGAAGCTTCTTGGCGGTGTCGTCGAATTGGGTCAGCGCGGCATCGACCGTGGCCTGATCGTAGGGCTTTTCGCCCTTGACCATCGCGGCCAGCGCGCCGGCGTTCTTTCCGTTGCCCTTCATATGGTCTGCGCCTGCTTGACCAGATCCTGCTGCGCCATCACCGCGCCGACACCGAGCAACAACGTTCCCACAACCACGACAGTTCGCATCATCAGTCTGTTCTCCCTGCGTTTTTTCAAGTCGCACGATCGACCGCAGCTTGCGAGCTGCGGCCGTCACGTTCAAACACCGCCCGTGAAGCTTCATTCCCGCGCGTTCGGCAAATATCAGAGGCTATGCCGGCGCTGGTGCTCGCGGATCGCGATCCAGACCCGTTCGGCGGTCGCCGGCATATCGATGTGATCGATCTTGTATTCGCGCCACAGCCCCTCGATGATCGCATTGACGACCGCCGGACAGGAGCCGATCGCGCCGGCCTCGCCCGCGCCCTTGACGCCCAGCGGATTGGTCTTGCAGGGCACGTTATGGGTCTCGAACACAAAGGACGGACCGTCGGCCGCGCGCGGCAGCGCATAATCCATGAACGTGCCGGTGACGAGCTGGCCGTCCTTCGGGTCGTAGACCGCCTGCTCCATCAGGGCCTGGCCGATGCCCTGCATCGCGCCGCCATGAACCTGGCCGGCGAGCAGCAGCGGATTGAGCGTCACGCCGAAATCGTCGACGATGACGTAGTTGACGATTTTGATGATGCCGGTGGCGGGATCGATCTCGACCTCGGCGAGGTGGGTGCCGTTCGGATAGGTGCCGTCGGCGCTGGCGAAGGTCGCGCTCGCGTTCAGCTTCGAGGGATCGACGCCCGGCCGCTTGGCCAGATCGGCAAAGCTGACCGAGCGATCGGTGCCGGCGATCCGCACGGTGCCGTCGCTGATCTCGAGATCGCCGATGCTGGTCTCCAGCGCCTCGGCGGCGATCTCCCGCAAATTCGCGCCGAGCTCGCGGGTGGCGCGCTCGACGCTGACGCCGCCGGTCGGAATCGAAGCCGAGCCGCCGGTGCCAAGGCCGGTCGCGATCTGGTCGGTGTCGCCCTGGAAGATGTGGACGCGCTCGGGCGCCAGCCCGAACTGCTCGGCGACCAGTTGCGCATAGGCGGTCTGGTGGCCCTGCCCGCTCGACTGGGTGCCGATCAGGATCCGTGACGTCGCCATTGGGATCGAGCCGCACATTGGCGGTCTCCTCGCCCATCGTGCCGCAGACCTCGACATAGGTCGCAAGCCCGATGCCGCGCACCAGGCCCTGCTTCTTCGCGGCCTTGGCGCGCTTGGGAAATTCCTTCCAGTTGGCGATCTCCATCGCCCGCTTCATATGCGCGGTGAAGTCGCCGGAATCGTAGACCTTGCCGGTCGCGGTCTTGTAGGGCATCGCCCGCGGCGTGATGAAATTCTTGCGCCGGATCGCATCCGGCGTCATCCCGAGCTTGCGCGCCGCCGCATCGACCAGCCGCTCGACCACATAGGCCGCCTCCGGGCGGCCGGCGCCGCGATAGGCATCGACCGGCACGGTGTTGGTGAACACGGTGCGGACGCGGCAGTGGAAGGCCTGGATGTCGTAGAGGCCGGGCAGCATGCCGGCGCCGCCATGGGGAATGTAGGGCCCGAAGGTCGACAGATACGCGCCCATGTCGCCCATCAGGTCGACATCCATGCGCGAGGAACTTGCCGTCCTCGGCCAGCGCCATCCGCGCCGTGGTGACGTTGTCGCGGCCTTGCGCGTCGCCCATGAAATGATCGGCGCGGTCGGCGGTCCATTTCACCGTCTTGCGCAGTTTGCGCGCGGCGACCGCGATCAGCGCGTATTCGCGATAGGGAAACAGCTTGGTGCCGAACCCGCCGCCGACATCCGGGCAGATCACCCGCATCTTTTCGAGCGGGATCTTCAGCACGTTCTGGCACAGGATTTCGCGCAGGCGATGGCTGCCCTGGCTGCCGATCGTCAGCGTCAGATGATCGCGCCTGGCGTCGTATTCGCAGACCGCCGCGCGGGTTTCCATGAAATTGGTGACGACGCGCGGATTGACGATCGAGATTTCGGCGACCGCATGCGCTTTGGCGAACGCCGCCTCGGTCGCCTTCTTGTCGCCGATCGGCACGTCGAACAGCACATTGCCGGGATGCTCGGGCCAGACCTGCGGCGCGCCCTTCTTCACCGCGTTGGCGACGCCGACCACCGCCGGCAGCGGCGTCCAGTTGACCTCGATCGCCTCGATCGCATCGCGGGCCTGATCGATGGTTTCGGCGACCACGAAGGCGACGGCGTCGCCGACATGGCGCACCTCGCCCTGCGGCGAGGATCGGATAGGGCGGGCCGGTGAACGGATCGACTTCCAGATTGAACAGGCACGGCAGACCGCCGAGATCCCTGACGTCCTCGCCGTCAGGATCAGGCCGACCCCCGGCAGGCCGCGGGCGCGGCTGGCATCGATGGTGAATTTCGCATGCGCGTGCGGCGAGCGCAGCACCAGCGCGTGCAGCGAGGCTGCGGCGCGTGGTCGTCGGTGTAGCGGCCCTTGCCGCGAATCAGCGCATCGTCTTCCTTGCGCAGCACGCTTTGACCGACGCCGAATTTGATGGGAGCAGCCATCGTATCTCCGATTACCTGTAGTTGATTTTCGGCCATATTGCAGCGGATCGCGCGGCAGCGCAAAGGCTTTAGCTCGCGCACCAGCGACCAGCAGCCAGCCCTGCCGAACAGCAGCAGGATCGACCCGGCATAGACGATGGCGCCGACCGCGATCAGCACCAGCAGCGCGGCCTCGTCGCGGAACGCGCGTCAGCTGCGCCAGATGCGATGCCGCAAACCTTGCGGCCAGCCACAGCGCCGCCGCCGAGCACGACGCCGGAGACCACAAATTTCGCCAGCGATCGCATCAGCGCGCGGTCGAGATCGAGATAGCCGGCCCGCACCGCAAACCCGAGCACCAGCAACAGATTGATCCAGGCGCCGACCGCGGTCGCGAGCGCGAGACCGACCTGGGCCAGCGATCCCATCAGCAGGACTTTCAGCGCACATTGACGGCGAGCCCGGTCAGCGACGCCTTCACCGGCGTCGCGGTATCCTTGCGGGCGTAGAAGGTCGCGACCGCGCTGCGGATCAGTCACGAACGGAATCAGGCCGATCGCATAGGCCGCAAGCGTGGCGCCGGCGGCCGCGGCATCGGCCTTGGTGAACGCGCCGCGCGCGAACATCGCGCGCATGATCACATCGGGCACGGTGAGGAACGCGGCGACGAACGGCACCGACGACAACAGCGTGAATTCGAAGGCGCGGCGCTGCGACGCCATCGCGCCGGCATGATCGCCGGCGGTCATCCGCCGCGACATTTCCGGCAGCAACACCGTGCCGATCGCAATGCCGATCACGCCGATCGGCAACTGATAGAGCCGTTCGGCGTAATACAGCGCCGACAGCGCGCCGGCCGGCAGGAAGGTCGCGATGATGGTGTCGGCGAACAACGCGACCTGCGTGCCCATCGAGCCCAGCGTCGCCGGCCCGAGCGCGCGGAAGAACGCGCGGACGTCCTCATCGAGCTTGGCAGCGGCGCAAACCGCGGCAGGCCGCCATGGCGGGCGAGATCGCCGGCCAGCAGGAAATATTGCAGGAAGCCCGAGATCAGGACGCCCCAGGCCGCGGCGTGGCCGGCGGTCGGAAAGAACGCCGCCAGCGCCAGCGTCGCCATCATCGAGATGTTGAGAAAGATCGATGCCGCCGCGGCGCTGGCGAAGCGATGCATCACGTTGAGCATGCCGCCATAGAGCGTCACCAGCGTGATCAGCAGCAGATAGGGAAAGGTGATCCGCGTCAGTTCGATCGCCAGCCGCCGCTGCTCGGCATCGTCGGTAAAGCCGGGCGCCAGAAGGCTCATCGCCTGCGGCATGAACAGCCAGGCCACGACCAGCAGCACCACCTGCGACAGGAACAGCAGCGTGAAGATGCGGTCGGCGAACAACCGCGCCGAGCTCTCGCCGCGCTTGCCGTGGACATGGGCATAGGCCGGAACGAAGGCCGCGTTGAAGGCGCCTTCGGCGAAGATCGCGCGGAAATGATTCGGCAGCCGCAACGCCACGAAAAACGCGTCCGCCACCGGTCCGGCGCCGAGGATCGCCGCGAGCATGATGTCGCGCGCAAAGCCGGTCAGCCGCGAAAGGAGCGTATAGCCGCCGACGGTGAAGATACGACCGAGCATGCGCCGCTTCTACAACATGCGGCGGCGCTTCAAAACGGCGAAATCAGGTCGAAAGCGCGCCGCGCACAGCCTTGATGATCCGCTCCTGCGTCGGCTCGTCGAGATAGGCATGCATCGGCAGGCTGATGACATCGTCCGAAAGCTTCTCGCTGACCGGCAAGCCGCCGTCGGCGACCGGGAAATCCCGATAGGCGGTCTGCTGATGCATCGATTTCGGATAATAGATCGCGGTCGGAATGCCCTGCGCCTTCAGCGCCGCGGCAAAGCCGTCGCGATCGCAGCCCTCCGGCAGCCGGATGGTGTATTGCGCCCAGACCGAGGTGCAGCCGCTGGCGAGACGCGGCACGGTCACGACATTGCCGAGGCCGCGCGCATAGCGCTCGGCGACCTTGTTGCGCGCGGCGATCTCGTCCTCGAAGATTTTCAGTTTCTCGATCAGGATCGCCGCCTGCATGGTATCGAGCCGCGCCGGTGAGCCCGAGACGGACATTGTCGTATTTGTCCGAACCCTGGCCGTGGACGCGGATGCTGCGCAGCGTGGCCGCGAGTTCGGCATCGTCGGTGAAGATCGCGCCGCCGTCGCCGAAGCAGCCGAGCGGCTTGGCCGGGAAAAAGCTGGTCGCGGTGGCGAGGCCGAAGGTGCCGAGCCGGCGGCCCTTGTAGCTCGCGCCAAAAGCCTGCGCGGCGTCATCGAGCACGAACAGGCCCTCGGCTTCTGCGATCGCGCCGATGGCGTCATGGTCGGCGCTCTGCCCGAACAGATCGACCGGGATCACCGCTCTCGGCTTGAGGCCAAGCTGCTTCGCGGTCGCGATGCCGCGCTTCAGCGAAGCCGCGTCGATGTTGAAGGTCGCCTCATCGACATCGACGAACACCGGCGTCGCGCCGGTCAGCGCCACCACCTCGCCGGTCGCGCAAAACGTAAAGGACGGACAGAGCACCGCATCGCCGCGGCCGATGTCCTTGGCCATCAGCACCATCAGCAGCGCGTCGGTGCCGCTGGCGCAGCTCACCACATGCTTCGCGCCGCTGAAGGCCGCAAGATCGGCCTCGAGCTGGGTCACTTCCGGACCGTTGATGAACTGGCAATGGCGCGAGCACGCGGGCGACCGCCTCGTCGATGGATTTGCCGAGCCGGCGGCGCTGCGCGGCGATGTCGATGAAGGGGACGGGTTCGGAACGCAGGTGCTGGTTCATGGAGCCTTGCAGGGATTGAGGGACGGACATCAACGCGCGACTAGCCGACGACGCGCCGCGGCCCCTTGCGCGCGGAAGAGGCCGCGGCGGGCTTCGCCGGCGTTTCCAGGCAGCGGATCGCGATTTCGAGGCTGGCGACGCCTTCGTCGCCGGTCACCGCCGGCACGCCGCCGGAGCGCACCGCATGGAGGAACGCGATCAGTTCGGCGCGCAGCGGCTCGTCATGGCCGACCGGCAGATGCCGCATCGAATAGCTGCCGTCCGGCTTGAAGCCGAAGCACTCGGTGACCTGGCGGGTGAGCAGATCGCCCATCACATATTTGCCGCGGGTGGCGACGGTGACGTTGCGCGCCTTGAACGGCGTCAGCCAGTTGGTGTTGATATGGGCGAGCACGCCGGAGGCGGTGCGGAACTGCAGCAGCGCGATATCCTCGCGCTCGGCAACCGCGCTGGAGAGCTGCGGCTGCACCTCCACGATATCGGACTCGGTGAACCAGCGGATCAGATCGATGTCGTGCACGGCGAGGTCGATGACCACGCCGACATTCGACATCCGCGGCGGAAACGGTCCGACCCGCGTAATCGCGATCGACAGGATATCCTCGCCCGAGATCGCCTGCTTGATGGCGGCGACCGCCGGATTGAACCGCTCGACATGGCCGACCATCAACGTCACGCCGGCGCGGTGGGCGGCGGCGACGATCTCCCGCCCCTCCTCGACCGAGGACGCGATCGGCTTTTCGACCAGGACGTGAATGCCGCGCGCGATGCAGGCGAGCGCGATCTCGTGATGAAGATGGGTCGGCGCGGCGATGGTGACGGCATCGACGCCTTCCGCGATCAATTCGTCGAGGCCGGCGAAGGTGCGGCAGCCCGTCAGTTCCGTCGCCCGCGCCCGATGCGCCGGCAGCGGATCGACGACCCCGACCAGCGTGGTATCCGGCAAGCCGGCCAGCACGCGGGCATGATTGCTGCCCATGACGCCGGCGCCGATGACGCCGACGCGAAGCGCGCGTTTCGCCTCGGCTTTCACGCCCGATGCGGCCCCTTTGGAACTCATGTCGTCAACCCCCGGTCATCTCCCACGGCACGAATATCCCCGGGCGCTCTCCTAGCACGTCGCCACACATGTGGCGAATGTCGAGAACGATCCCGGACACGTTTTGATTTAAAGAATTACAGCTCATGCCGGTTCTTTAGGCGCGCAACATGACCGAAAAGGCATTGATTCCGGCCCGATTCGATTAACCCACGGTCGCTCAGGAGCGCTGGTAATCATCCTCGATGCGGATGATGTCGTCCTCGCCGAGATAGCTTCCGGTCTGGACCTCGATCAGTTCCAGCAGGATCTTGCCGGGATTTTCCAGCCGGTGCACCGCGCCGATCGGGATATAGATCGATTCGTTCTCGTGCACGGTCTTGACGAGTTCGTTGACGGTCACCCGCGCCGCGCCGCGCACCACGATCCAGTGCTCGGAGCGATGGTGGTGCTTCTGCAGCGAGAGCCGCTCCGCCCGGCTTCACCACGATGCGCTTGACCTGGTGACGCTCGCCATTGTCGACCGACTGATACGAGCCCCAGGGCCGATGCACCCTGAGGTGATTTTCGGTGACCTCGGGCGCCACCGTCTTCAGCTTTGCGACCAGCCGCTTCAGGCCGTTGGCATCCTTCTGACGCGACACCAGCACCGCATCCTGCGTCGCCACCACGACCAGATCGTCGACGCCTTCCAGCGCGACCAGCGCCTTGTCGGTCGAAACATTGCAGTTGCGGGAATCCTCGAACACGGCGGTGCCCTGCGCGGCATTGCCCTGGCCGTCCTTGTCCGACAGTTCCCACACCGCATGCCAGGAGCCGACGTCGGACCAGCCGCACGCCACCGGCACCACGGCGGCGCGCGAGGTCTTTTCCATCACCGCGTAGTCGATCGAGATCGCCTTCGCCGATCCGAAGGCGTCGGAATCCAGCGTGACGAATCCGAGATCGCGCCCGGCCTTGGTGACGGCGTCGCTGACCGCCTGCACGCTTTCGGCATCGACGTTGCGATATTCGTCGAGCAGCACGGAGGCGCGAAACATGAAGTTGCCGCTGTTCCAGAGATAACCGGCCTTGATATACTCGGCTGCCGTTGCCGGATCCGGCTTCTCGACGAACTTTGCGACGGATGCGGACTTCGCCGGAAATGACATCGCCCGGGCTGATATAGCCGTATTCGGTGGCCGCCCGTTCGGGCTTGACGCCGAAGGTCACGATGCGTCCCGCTTCGGCCGCGACCAGGCCCTGGCGGCAGGCGGCGACAAAGGCAGCCGTATCGCGCACGACATGATCGGCGGCGAGCGCCAGCACGATCGCCTCCTTGTCGCGCATTTGCGCAAACGCCGCGCCGGCCGCGATCGCCGGGCCGGAATCCCGCCGCATCGGCTCCAGCAGCACATCGGCCTCAAGCCCGATCTCGGCCAGCTGCTCGCAGCACCATGAAGCGATAGGCGTTGTTGGTGATGACGATCGGCCGCTCGAACAGCGCCGCATCCGACACCCGCAGGATGGTGTTCTGGAACGTCGAACGCACCCCGAACAGGGGCAGGAATTGCTTGGGATGGACCTCGCGCGAAGCCGGCCACAGCCGCGTTCCGGCGCCGCCGCACATGATCAATGGAATAATTCGCCTATCCATAGGCCCCTCGAACTTTTGGCGGTCGACCGCTCCTGAGCCTCTTTACCCGCGGTATCGAGGGTGTCGCAATACCCAGTTGTGCGGCTATTGCCAGATCGGCTTGAAAACCATACCAAGACGACGAAGTTCGGCGTGCGGCGTCGGGTTGCGCTGTTCTTGATGTCGTTCTCAAACCTTAAGAAACGCGGGCGAGATGCGCCGGATCCTGTTTTCGACGTTAAAGATACTCATCTCCGCAGGCCTGCTTTACCTTGCGCTGCGCAAGGTCAATCTCTCCGAGCTTGCCTCGCGCATCGATATTGCGAGCCTGGGCTGGATCGGCGTGGCGATCGCCGTGACATTCCTGCAGATTTTCGTCGGCGTGTTGCGATGGCGCGAGATCAGCGCGGAGTGCGGCGCGCCGCTGGCCTTGAGGCAGGCGATGCGCTTCAATCTGATCGGAACCTTCTTCAACCAGACGCTGCCGTCCTCGATCGGAGGCGATGCCGTACGGCTCTGGCTGGTGGCGCGCGGCGGCGCCGGATGGCGCGCGGCGACCTATTCCATCTTCGTCGATCGCGCCGTCGGCCTGATCGCGCTCGCGGTCATCATCGTTGCGAGCCTGCCGTGGAGCTTGCGCCTGATCGGCGATCCCGCTGGCCGGTCGGCGCTGTTGTTCGTCGATTTCGCCGCGCTGGCGGGCGGCGTGGGATTTCTCGTGCTCGGCTGGTTGCCCTGGCCCTGGCTGAAGCGCTGGTGGGGAACACACCATATTCACGCCTGCTCCGTGATCGCGAACCGGGTGATCTTCAGCCGGCAGCACGGGCCTGCAATCGCGGTGTTGTCCCTGCTGGTTCACGTCCTCGCCGTCGTCATCGCCTGGTGCGTGGTGCAATCGATCGCGGCACCGGTGTCGTTCGGTCAGGTTTTTCAGCTGGTTCCCCCGGTCATGCTGATCACCATGCTGCCGATCTCGATTGCGGGCTGGGGGGTGCGCGAAGCCACCATGGGACTGGCGTTCGGATATGCCGGACTGATGACCAATGAAGGCGTGAACGTCTCGCTGCTGTACGGCGCGGTGACGTTTCTCGTCGGCGCTTTCGGCGGGCTGGTCTGGATTTTCAGCGCCGAGAAGGCTGCGCAGGGTTCGGCGCCAATCGAGGTTCCAGAGTAACGGCCGCATTGGACAGAATGACGATTTCCGAGTTACCCCAATTGATTTTTGCCGTCGTCGCGGCGGCGATGCTTTCGGCCGGCATCACCTGGGTGATCCGGCCCTGGCTGTTGCGGCATGCGCTTGCAAGGCCGAACGCGCGATCGTCGCATCGCGTTCCGACTCCTCAAGGCGCCGGCATCGCGGTGATCGCGGCCACGCTTTTGGTCGCGGGCGCAATCGCTGCCTACGCAACCAGCGCGCCTTTGAATATCCCGGTCGCAATCTTCGCCGCATCGCTGTTCATGGCGATCGTGGGATTCGCCGATGATGTCAAATCCATCCCGGTATTGCCGCGGCTGATGCTGCAGGCAACCGCCGTCGCCGCGATCCTCTTTACCGCGCCCAGCGATCTGCGGATCGTTCCGGCCTGTCCGCTCTGGATCGAACGCGGCCTGCTTTTGCTCGCGGGCCTCTGGTTTGTGAATCTCGTCAACTTCATGGACGGGCTGGACTGGATGACGGTCGCCGAGGTCGTGCCGGTCACCGGCGCGATGATCGTGCTTGGATCGCTCGGTGAGGTTTCCGGTATCGGCGGCCATTGTCGCCGCGGCGCTGTGCGGCGCGATGCTCGGATTTGCCCCGTTCAACCGACCGGTGGCAAAAATCTTTCTCGGAGACGTCGGCAGCCTGCCGATCGGCCTGCTGCTCGGCTGGTGTTTGTTGCAGCTGGCCTATCACCAGCAAATCGCCGCTGCATTGCTGCTGCCGCTGTATTATCTGGCGGATGCGACGGTGACGCTGTTGCGCCGGCTGATCAGGCGAGAGCCGTTCTGGGCGGCGCATCGATCGCATTTCTATCAGCGCGCGACCGATAACGGCTTTACGGTGTTGCGCGTGGTGAGCGAGGTGTTCGCGCTCAATGTCGGTCTGGCGGTGCTGGCGATCGCCTCCACCAGGACGCAATCGGCCGCGATCGCGGTCATGCTCGTGATCATCGGCGGCTGCGGCGTGGCATTGACGATGTGCCGGTTTTCGCAGCGGCGCGCGCCGTAAAGGCGCTTCATCTGGCGTTTCGCTGAAGTTCCTGAATTGAAAGAGTAGTTCGCTGCGCTGCCGCCCGGAATGGCAGCAGCAATCATATCAGGCGGCGGTCGACCCGAATTCCGGCACGGCATCCTTCAGGACCGCCCTGACGGTTGTCCAGTCGTCTGTGGCGATCGCCTGATCGAGCGCCGCGATCCACTTCCGCAGCGTCTGCATCGGAGGTTCGTTGGGCTTGGCCGCCATGATGCCGGCGACGCCGATCTCGATGGTCGGCTCCTCGCTGGCAAACAGGATTTCATTCAGCCGCTCTCCCGGCCGCATGCCCGTGAAGACGATATCGATGTCATGGCCCGGCTGCAGGCCGGAAAGCCGGATCATGCGCTCGGCGAGATCGACGATCTTGACCGGCTGTCCCATGTTGAGCACGTAAACCGAGACATCCGGACGAACCGGCGCAAGCGCATGCGTGGCGGCGGTAATCACGAGATCGCAGGCCTCGCGGATGGTCATGAAATACCTGACCATATCGGGGTGCGTGACCGTCACCGGGCCGCCCGCCTCGATCTGGGCCTTGAACTTCGGCACCACGGAGCCATTCGACGCCAGAACGTTGCCGAATCTCACCGAGATCAGACGCATCCGCGGCTTGCCACCCGGCTGGGAAGCCAGGTCGCGATCGAGCGCCTGGCAATACATCTCGGCAAAGCGTTTGGTGAGGCCCAGCATCGAGACCGGCTCGATCGCCTTGTCGGTCGAGATCATCACCATCGCCTCGGCGCCCGCTGCCAGCGCCGCATCGGCGACATTGATCGATCCGAAGATATTGGTCTTGACCCCTTCGCTCCAGTCGCGCTCGAGAATCGGCACATGCTTGAGCGCGGCGGCGTGAAACACGATGTCCGGCTTGAATTCCTTCATCAGCCGCAGGATGCGCTCACGATCACGAATATCCGCAATCCGTCCCTCGACGGCAGCGCTGGTCTGGTGTGCCGCCAGCGCTTCGGTGACGGCATAGAGCGCCGGTTCCGAATTCTCGATCACCAGCAGACGCGCGGCGCCGAAGGTCACGACGCGCTCGCAAATCTCCGAACCGATCGAACCGCCGCCGCCGGTGACGATGACCGACTTGTTCTTCACCAGCGCCTCGAGACGCGCGTAGTCGATGTCATGGCTGGGGCGCAGCAACAGGTCCTCGACCGCAACAGTCGTCAACCGCGGCGCCTCCCCGCTCTCCAGCGACGGCAGGCGGCTGACGATCAGCCCCAGCCGGCGCGCTCGCATCAGAACGGATTCCGGACGCGCTTCGGCGTCAAACGCCGACGGCGTCATGACCACCCGCGCGATCGGCTTGTTGCGCCTCGCAAAATCGCCGATCACGTCCTCGATATCGTCGATCCCGCCCAGCACCGGGATGTTCCGGATCGTCTGGCCCCGATCGGCGCTCGAAGGCGACAGCAGGCCGACCGGCCAGATTCGCTTGACGGCGCCGCTTTCAATGCCGCGCAAGAGAATTTCGGCGTCCGCGGCGCGGCCGATCAGCAGCGTCGGCGACGCATCCTCCGTCCTCGCGTGATGGCGCACGCGGGTATAGCGAAAATAGCGATAGGCGAAGCGCGAGGCGCTCAGGAAGAACACCTCGAGAAACCAGTACAGGACGATCGTGATCTTGCCGAGGAAGAACGTGCCTTTCGACATTCGGCGCGACGAAGATGTAATCCAGCACCAACAGCGCAACCGTCAACGTGGTCGCCACGCGCAGAATATTCAGCGCGTCCGGCAACGAAATGAAACGCCATTTCGTGGTGGTCAGACGGAAGACGTAGCAAACGACGACACTCAACGCGATGAAATACGGCAGGATGCGCAGCAGCAGCGGCAGCCGCTCGATGAAGGGATCACCGCCCTCGAATCGCAGGTAGAAACTGGCGAAGACCGCAAGCGCGGTCGCCAGCGCGTCGTGCACTGCGATCAACAGCGTTGCGCAAGGTCAGATTTGAGAGGCGCATCATTTCGCTGACCGGTAACAAACCATATCGGGGCTAAGCCGCTGCGAGGCCGCTGATAGCGCATCTCGCGCGTGCACGCCAGCCGTCATGGCTCAGGACAATTTCGTTCAACCGTTGCTGCGGCATGGGAGCTTTTCCCCAGCACCATGCCGCCGGCAACGCCTACGCCCACGACATACATCCACCCCTCATG
Source organism: uncultured Alphaproteobacteria bacterium (assembly GCA_963823115.1). GTDB lineage: Bacteria > Pseudomonadota > Alphaproteobacteria > Rhizobiales > Xanthobacteraceae > Bradyrhizobium. The sequence goes on from CAWGKJ010000010.1 coordinate 13,679, forward strand.
GAAATCGAAAATGTGAGAATTGAACAGCGAGGTGAAAATATTCTGCACCACGACCAGCAATCCGATCCAGGCTTCCAGACCCATCGCCGCGGAACATCCGCAAATGCACCAGCCACATGGCATAGAGCACGGCGATTCCGATAGCGCCCCACTGGATCGCGACATTCAGCGTCTGGTTATGCGGATTTCCGACGACGTCGCCGCTCGCGAGGTTCTTGGAGCCAGTCGCGGCCTCTTCGAACAGTCCGCGTATCGATCCGGTGCCGTGGCCGATCGCCGGAGCCTCGGCGAAAAACCGCAGCGATTTTTTCCAGTATTCCAGCCGCAAGCCGATCGACGTCGGGATATTCTGTTCCTTGTACAATCGATAATCCCTGAAAAAAGTCTCGGTGGTCCGGCGCAGATTGAGGAGACGTCGCCCACGCCAGTCCCGCAAATACGGTCGTCGCGCTTAATATGATGACGATGGTCCGCCATCTCAGGTGCAGCAGCGCAAAGACCGCCAGCATGATCGGCATCGTCACCAGCGCCGTCCGCGACACGATGACGAACATCATGTTGACGACGAAGCTCAGGGAAACCGCAATCAGCAATGCCGCCATCAGCGTTCTGTTCGCCCGCAGTAGCGTGACGATGGGATAAGCGAGCGCTACCGCGCATAAAGCGAATTCCTGGCTCTGGTCGATATAGTTCTTGACCGGAATGCCGTAGGAGGCCCCCGATTTGAGCGCCAGGCCCGGATCGAAGGCGACGATCCAGGACATCGTCATCAGCAGCACAACAGGATACCAAAAATGCCGTCAGCAGCCAGACGCCGCGCGCCGAGCGCTCGAAATGATAGAGCAGCGGCGGCAACATCAGCAGTTTCGCGGTCGGGCCGACCGCGTAAAGCCGAACTCCCCAAGGCGCGTCCGACCAAAGCGTTCCAAGCGCCGCGAGGACAAAGAGGGCCAACGGCAGGGCGCAGATCGGACGCCTCAGCGATTGCAGGAAGGCCCTGACGTCAAGAAACGGCGCCATCGAGACCAGCAATGCGGCCGCGAAGATCGCGACCAGCGACGTCGACCATGGCAGCGAAACGGCGATCAGGATGGCGAAAATATCAACCGTGGTCGACCAGGCCGCCGGATCCCGCCATCGTCTCCACAACAACGCCGGCACCGACTCTCTTGCCACCGCGCTCACGCCTTGCCCGTCCGTGCGCGATTGACCAGGGATGTCGTGCTGAAGCCGGGCAAAACATCGACCAGCAGCACTTCGCCGCCATTGGCTTCGACGATCTCGTGGCCGACAACCTGCTCAAGGGTATAGTCGCCGCCCTTCACCAGCACGCTCGGCTTGATCTCTGTGATCAGCCTGATCGGCGTATCTTCCTCGAAGATGGCGACGAGATCGACCGCCTCCAGCGCCGCCAGCACTTCCGCGCGCGCGCGCTCGTCCTGAACCGGACGTCCCTCGCCCTTCAGCCGCTTCACCGATGCGTCGCTGTTCAAACCGACGATCAGCCGATCGCAGGCGCTACGCGCCGCGGTCAGCACCTTGACGTGGCCGGGATGCAGGATATCGAAACAACCGTTGGTGAAACCGATCCGTAGTCCTTGCCTTCGCCAATCAAGGAGATGTGCACCGAGGTCGCCGCCTGCGGCGATGATTTTTTCCTCGGCCGCGAGGAATGCATGCGGCAGAATCTTTCGCCGCAATTCCGCTGGCGTCACGCTGGCGGTGCCTTTCTTGCCGACCGCTACCGCGGCAGCAGCGTTCGCCATCCGCAGCGCCGTCTCCCAATCGGCTCCCGCCGCAAGCGTCACCGCGAGCACCGCGGCGACGGTGTCGCCCGCGCCCGAGACGTCGCGGACCTTCACCGGATGGGCCGGCACATGGATGGCCTCACCCTTGCGCGGCACCAGCGTCATGCCGTGCTCGCTTTGCGTCACCAGTATCGCCTCGCAGTCCGCAAGCTGCATCGCGTCCTGCGCGGCTTCGGCAATGCTGTTTTCGGTATCGGCGCGGCTGCGGGTCGCTTCGGCGAATTCCTTGCGATTGGGCGTGAGCAGCGTCGCGCCGCGATAGATCGCGAAATTGGCGCTCTTGGGATCGACGATCACGCGCTTGCCGAGCTTGCGCGCGGCATCGATAACGTTGCGGATCACGCGCGCCGTCAGCACGCCCTTGGCATAGTCGGAAAGCAATACGATATCCGCGCGCGGCAATTGCGGCAGGATGGCGTCGATCAGTTTCTGCTCGATATCGGCGGATGCCGGCGATGCCAATTCCCAATCCGCTCGCAGCATGTGGGTGGAGAAATGCTCGGAAACGAAGCGCGCCTTTCGCGTCGTCGGGCGTTCGGGATCGCAAACCAGCACGCTTTCGATCAGGTTTTCCCGTGAAAGCTCCGCTTTCAGTTTCGCGCCAGCCTCGTCGTCGCCGATCAGGCCGACGAAGATGCAACGCGCGCCGAGGGAAGCGATGTTGCGCGCGACATTGCCCGCGCCGCCGATATTGGTTTCGCTGCGCTGGACCGCGATGACCGGCGCGGGCGCCTCCGGTGAGATCCGCGACACCTCGCCGTAGACGAATTCGTCGAGCATGAGGTCGCCGACGCAGAGCACCGTCTGGCTGGCGATCGCATGCGACAGGGCTTCAAAATCGAACATCTGCTCTCGTTGTCTGTTGCGCGGTCAGCGGAAACGATCGGCGCGGTCGAGGAAATCCTTGACGTAGGTCCCGACCGCCTCTTCCAGCGCAGTGAAGCCGCCGTTGTAACCGGCGCGCTGCAGCCGATCGACATCGCCTTGGGTGAAATACTGGTAGCTGCCGCGGATCTCTTCCGGCATATCGACATACCGGATATTCGGAACGGTGCCGAGCGCGGCATAGGCCGAAAGCATCATATCCTTGAAGCTGCGCGCCTTGCCGGTGCCGACATTGAAGATGCCGCTGACCGAAGGCGTCGCCAGCAGCCACATCGTCACCCGCACCACGTCGTCGACATAGATGAAATCGCGCCGCTGATCGCCGTCGGCGATGCCGTCGCGATGCGATTTGAACAACTGCACCGGCCGGCCCGTCCGGATATCGTCGAAGCGCCGCGCCAGCACGCTCATCATCGTGCCCTTGTGATATTCGTTGGGGCCGAACACGTTGAAGAATTTCAGTCCGGCCCATTGCGGCGGCAGCCTGTCGCCCCGGCCGGCGCGCTCGGCCACCGCCATGTCGAACAGATGCTTGCTCCAGCCATACAAATTCATCGGCCGCAGCGTTTTCAGCGCGGAAACCGACTGGTCGTCGCGAAAGCCCTGCGCGCCATCGCCATAGGTCGCGGCCGACGAGGCGTAAATGAACGGCGTCGCGTGGTCCGTGCACCAGTCGAGCAGCCGCATCGACAGGCGGAAATTGGTCTCGATCACAAGGTCGCCGTCGGTCGCGGTGGTTTCCGAAATGGCCCCGAGATGGATGATGGCATCCAGCCGGCGGCCGTTCAGCCAGTCCTGCAATTGCGCCGGCGGCACGATGTCGGCGAGCTGGCGCTTGGCGAGATTGCGCCATTTGCCGTCATGGCCGAGCAGATCGCAAACGGCGACATCGGCGCGGCCTGCGTCGTTCAACGCCGCCACGACATTCGATCCGATAAAACCGGCGCCACCGGTCACCAGCAACATTCCGTGCCCTGCCCTGTTTGTAGGATGCCAGCTTTGCCCCACTCCCGCCCGGCAGGCAACTTGGGTTATCAGGCGTGGTGAAGACGCCCGACCGCCTTGTCTGCGGACTTTACCCCGCAGCAGGGAGCAGTTACCGACAGACTCGAAATATCCGGCCGCCAACCTTCTAAAATATGAACGTTGATTCAGAAAAACTTGTGGCGATGGAGGATGTGGCGGACACCCGCCCGATCCTGATCGTTCCCTATATGTGGATCGGCGACTTCGTCCGCGGACACACCGTGGTGCGGGTCTTGAAGCAGCGCTGGCCCAACCGGCCCGTCGACCTGCTCGCCACCTCGCTGTGCGCCCCCTTGGTCGATTACATGCCCGGCGTGCGCTCCGGCATCGTCTGGGACCTGCCACGCGGCCGTCTCGCGGTGGCCAAGCAATGGCGGCTGGCGGCCCTGTTGCGGGCCAGGAACTATGGCACCGCGCTCGTCCTGCCCCGGACCTGGAAATCGGCCATCGCGCCGGCGCTGGCCGGTATCCCCGAACGGGTCGGTTTTGTCGGCGAGGCCAGGTTCGGACTGATCAACCGATGGCGCTGGGGCGAGAAAGCCCTGCCCCGCTTCATCGACAAGAACGCCGCACTGGCGTTGCCGGACGGGGCCTCACTGCCCCCGGAATGGCCGGTGCCGCAGCTAGGCGTGCCCGCTGAGGAAGTGAGCCGCTGGCGGCAAACCAACGGGTTGGGCACCGGAACCGCCGTGGCGCTGGCCCCGGGCTCGGTCGGGGCGTCCAAGCGCTGGACCTATTATCCGGAAGCCGCGCGCCTTCTGGCCGAACAGGGGCTCGATGTCTGGGTGGTCGGCGGCCCCGGCGAAAAGGCGCTGGCCGCGGAAATCGTGGCCCAAGGCGGATCCCGGGTGCGCGACCTGACCGGAACCGATCTGCGCAACGGCATCCTGGCGATGGCGGCGGCAAGCCTCGCGATATCGAACAATTCCGGCTTGATGCATATCGCCGCTGCGCTGGGGACGCCGACCATGGGCATTTTCGGCCCCACCAGCCCCTATCACTGGGCGCCCCTGAACGGGCTGGCGGCGACGGTTCAGACCAAGACCACGGTGCCCTGCCAGCCCTGCCACCGGCCGGTCTGCACCATGAACGACCACCGCTGCATGCGGGACATTGCCGCGTCCGACGTGGTTGCGATCGCCGGGCGGGTACTGGCCGAGGCCGGAGCCCGCGCCGTACATTGAGCTTGCGCGCTTGCGCTGCCTCGGCGCGATCATTACCAGAGATGCCAACTCGCAACCCCTGACGGTGCCTTTTGAGCCAGGATTCCAAAGACCTGATTGCAGCCCATTTGGGACTTTCGCTCGCTGCACTTGAACGCGCGACGCAGGACGCGGCGCTGCTCACGGTCGCGCGCAAGATCGCGGCGGTCATCGTCACGGCGTTGCGCTCGGGCAACAAGCTCCTGATCATCGGCAATGGCGGCAGCGCCGCCGACGCCCAGCATATCGCCGCCGAAATCGTCGGCCGCTACAAACAGAACCGGCCGGCTTACGCCGCGATTGCGCTCACCACCGACACCTCGGCACTGACCGCGATCGCCAATGATTACGGCTTCGAGCAGGTGTTCTCGCGCCAGGTCGAAGGTCTCGGAAGCCGCGGCGACGTTCTGCTGGCGCTATCCACCTCGGGCCGGTCGCCGAATATTCTGGCGGCGCTGCGCGTCGCGCGCGAGCGCGGGCTCATCACCGTCGGGTTCACCGGCAGCAAGGGCGAAACGCTCGGCGCGCTGTGCGATCACCTGCTGGTCGCGCCCAGCGACGATACCCCGGTTATCCAGCAACTTCACCTCGCGGTAGCTCACGGGATCTGCGACGAGGTCGAGCAGACTTTGATGCGCGAGGGCCCGCGGAAATGAGCGGAGGCGTCGATACCGCCCGCTCGCTGCCCCGGCCCGCCGCTTTCCTCGACCGCGACGGCGTCATCAACCACGACGACGGCTTCATGGGGACGCGGGAGCGGATACGCTGGATGCCGAACGCGGCGAAGGCAATCCGCCGGCTCAACGAGTCCGGATATTTTGTCTTTTTCTTCACCAACCAATCCGGCGTGGCGCGCGGTTTCTTTACCGAGGACGATGTCAACGCGCTGCACGACTGGATGTGCACCGAGCTCGCCGCGCAAGGCGCACGCATCGACGATATCAGATATTGCCCGCATCATCCCGACGGATCGATCGCCGGCTATCTCGAAGACCACCATTGGCGAAAGCCGAGGCCCGGCATGATCCACGATCTGATGGAACACTGGCCGGTGCGACGCGAAGGCAGTTTCGTCATTGGCGACCGGCAGACCGATATCGAGGCGGCGGAAGCCGCAGGCCTGCCGGGCTTCTTGTTCACAGGCGGCGATCTCGATGCCTTTGTGGCGGAAGCGATCGCTCAGGCGAGCCGGCGATAGACCTCGGCAATCCGGTTTGCTTCCGCATCCAGGCTGAATTTCTCAAGCACCCGCGCGCGACCGCGCTCGCCCATGGCGGCGGCGGAGGCCGGATCGCGCATCAGCGGCTCAAGGGCTTTGACAAGCGCTTCCACATCGCCCGGCGGTGTCAGCACGCCGGTCACGCCTTCCTCGACCACCAGTTCGGCTGCGCCCGCGCGCGACGCCACCAGCGCTGCACCCGCCGACATCGCCTCGATCAGCGTCAGTCCAAAGCCTTCGTTGCGCGAAGTGAATGCGTAGATCGTGAGCCGCCGGTACCAGCGCTGCACCTCCGCGATTTCCAGTTCTCCTGTGATGACGATGCGCGATTGCAGGCCCGCCGCCTCGATTCGTTTCTTCAGATCGTTGGCGAAGCCCGATTGCTCCGGCGTGATCGCACCGACCATGACCGCGGTGAAATCGGGATAGCGCGGCAATAGACGGCACATCGCGTCCACGAAGACGTCGCTGCCTTTCTGCGCGCGCACCCGGCCGAAGCAGCCGATGACGTAGCGGCCCGGCAATCCGCTTTCCGCGAACGCCGCCACACGATCGGGAGGTGGCGCGTAAGCATCCGTATCGACGCCGTGCGGAATGACCGTTGCTTCGCGTTTGAGAAACGACGCCGAGATATCGTTGGTGGCAATAATCGCGTCCATCCTCCTGATCAGCCAGCGCGTGATCCAGGTATGGTGCCGCTGCGCCGCCGAGGTGAACACCAGCCGCAAGGGCCAGCCGAGCGACCGCAGCAGCACGCCCGCGATCATCTCGTTGTTGCGCCGCGCATGCCATATCAGGCAGCTGCGGCGGCGCCACAATTTCGCGAGATCCGCAAAACCCATCCGCGCGATGCCGTCGGGCGCGTCGGGACCGAACCATGCCGCGCGGAACATTTTCGCGAGTTTCGGCGCCACCATGCGATTGGTCGCGGTGACGCCGGAATAGCGCCTGTGCAAATTCGGCACGATCAGCTGCAGATTGTCAGCGGAAATGTTCTCGATTGCCACGTCAGGCTCCGTTTCACGCATTTCCTATACGCAACATTAATCATAGTGGCCAGTTCACTCGGCGCCGAAACCCACTTTTCACCGCGCCCCGGATAGCCTCGCCCTTGGAGCGGAAAAGGGTGAGCTCATGACCGTGCTTGTCACCGGCGGCGCCGGCTATATCGGAAGTCACATGGTTCGTGCGCTGGTGGAAGGAAGCGAAAGCGTTGTCGTGATCGATAACCTGTCCACCGGCTTTTCCGCATTCCTGCCCGAAGGCATTCCGCTGTTCATCGGCGATGCAGGGGACGAGAACCTCGTCGAGGGCGTGATCGCGGCTCATGGCGTCGAAAGCATCATTCATTTTGCGGGTTCGGTGGTGGTCCCGGATTCGATGCGTGATCCGCTCGGCTATTACCGCAACAACACCATGACCACGCGCAGCCTGCTGAGCGCGGCGGTAAAGTGCGGCGTCAACCGCTTCATCTTTTCATCGACGGCTGCGGTGTACGGCAACCCGGATCACGTGCCGGTGCCGGAACATGCACCGACGCGACCGCTGTCGCCTTACGGCTCCTCGAAGCTGATGAGCGAAATCATGCTGTATGACACAGCCGCCGCCCACGGCATGAACTATGTCGCGCTGCGCTACTTCAATGTCGCCGGCGCCGATCCGCAGGCGCGCATCGGGCTTGCGACCATCGGCGCGACGCACCTTCTGAAGATCGCGGTCGAGGCCGCGACCGGACAGCGCGCCAAAGTCGACGTGTTCGGCACCGACTATCCGACACCGGACGGCAGCTGCATCCGGGATTTCATTCACGTCAGCGACCTGGCGCAGGCCCATCGCGCGGCGCTGTCCTATTTGCGCGCTGGCGGAACTTCAGCGACGCTGAACTGCGGCTACGGCCGCGGTTACTCGGTGCTGCAGACCATCGAAGCCGTACGGCGCGTCTCCGGGCGCAACTTCGCGGTCCAATACGCCCCGCGCCGGCCCGGTGACATCATGACCATGGTGGCGGACACCAGCCGCCTCCGCGCCCTGCTGGACTGGACGCCGCGATACGACAATATCGAAACCATCGCCGCGCATGCGCTGGCGTGGGAAGAGAAACTGTTCCGCGAGCGCCACGGCGAGCTGCGGCACGCGGCATCGGCCTAAATTCGGATCCGGCGCAAGGCCTCATTTTGGCTTGAAAAACCTCGACATAGCGGGCAAGGAGGCATCTCGCATTGGCCTGACGCGTGGGCGATTCCGTGCCTGACGCCGTCAATGGAACGCGGATGACCAAGCTTCCGAAGAAATTCACCGAGGACCCCCACGGCGCGGCGATCCTGATTCGCCGCCTGATCACGGAACAGGGAGCCGCCTATTGGCGCCGCTATCTGCTCGCCTTCGCGCTCATGGCAGCCTCGGCGGGCGCGACGGCGACCTCCGCCTATATCCTCGGCCAGGTCATCAACAAGGCGTATGTCGACAAGGATGTGCGCGGCATCGCGCTATTGTCCGGGGTAACTGTCCTGCTCTTCATCCTCAAGGGCGCGGCGACCTACGGTCACCAGGTGATCCTGTCGAAAATCTCGAACGCCATCCTCGCCAACAACCAGCGCCGGCTGTTTGCCAAGCTGATGGACGAAAGCGTCGCGTTTTTCTCCGAACGGCATTCGTCGGAGTTCCTGGCCCGCCTGACCTCGGGCGCGTTTTCGGTCACGCAGGTGCTCAGCCTGCTGGTCAATGCGCTCGGACGCGACCTCTTGCTGCTGATCGGGCTGGTCATCGTGATGCTGACGCAGGACCCCTATATGTCGCTGTTCGGTTTCCTGGTGGCGCCGCCGGCGATGCTGGTGCTGCGCAAGCTCGTGAAACGGATCAAGGGGCTGGCGCACAACCAGTTCACCGGCACCGCCGACATTCTCGAAACCATGCAGGAATCGCTGCAGGGCATCCGCACCGTCAAGGCGTTCACGCTCGAACAGACCATGCGCGAGCGCATCGACGCCAGCATCACGGCGGTCGAGAGCAACGCCAACAAGATGGCCCGGGTTTCCAACCGTTCCAGCCCGCTGATGGAAACGCTGGGCGGTTTCGCGGTGGCGGGCGGGCTGATGTATGGCGGCTACAGCGTGGTCGCGATGGGGGCGACGCCCGGTCAGTTCTTTTCGTTCCTGACCGCGTTCCTGATGGCCTATGAGCCGGCCAAGCGTCTGGCACGGCTCAATATCGAGTTGAACAGCAACCTGATCGGCGCAAGCAAGCTATTGGAGATCGTCGACAGCCCTTCCAGCGAACCGCTCGACGACGACAAGCCGGCGCTGAAACTGACCGACGCGCGGGTCGAACTGCGCGACGTGACCTTCGCCTACCGCCCGAACGAACCGGTCATCAGCCACATGAGCTTCGTCGCCGAGCCCGGAAAGGTCACCGCGCTGGTCGGCCCCTCCGGGGGCGGCAAATCGACCGTGCTGGCGCTGCTGCTGCGGTTCTACGACATCGGCGAGGGCGACATCCTGATCGACGGACAGTCGATTTCCGCGGTGTCGCGACGATCGCTGCGCCAGCAGACCGCCTATGTCGGGCAGGACGTCTATCTGTTCCGCGACACGATCGCTGCGAACATCGCCTTCGGCAAGATCGGCGCGACCGAAGCCGAGATCGAGGCCGCCGCGAAGGCGGCCTGCGCGCATGACTTCATCATGAGCTTTCCGCTCGGCTACGACACGCCGGTGGGCGAGCACGGCACGCAATTGTCGGGCGGACAGCGCCAGCGCATCGCCGTTGCGCGGGCGCTGGTGAAGAATGCGCCGATTATCCTGCTCGACGAAGCGACCGCGGCGCTGGATTCGGAATCCGAACAGCAGGTGCAGGAAGCGATCGAACACCTCTGCCGGAACCGCACCACCATCGTCATCGCCCATCGCCTGCACACCATCATGCACGCCGACGCCATCCTGGTGGTCGAGGGCGGCGAGATCGTCGAGCGCGGCCGGCATGGCGATCTGTTGCGCCGCGACGGACGTTACGCCTCGTTCTTCCGTATCCAGCACCGCGACGCCGGTCCTCTTACTCTGGCGCCGATCAGCGCAACCGCGTAAAGCTTCGATGCAAGTTTCCGCCTCCAACCCCGCCGAGACCCTTTCATGAGCGCCACATCCTTTGTCATTCCCGCCCCTCCGCAAGCCTCGATCGCCGTCGCCGGCGAATCAAAATCGTTTCCGGTTCGCCGCATCTGGTGCGTCGGGCGCAACTATCTCGAGCACATCCGCGAGATGGGAAATGACGAGCGCGCCCCGCCGTTCTTCTTCGCCAAGCACGCCGACATGATCGAGCCCGATGGCGCCACCATCCCCTACCCGCCGCTGACCAAGGATATGCATCACGAGGTCGAGCTGGTGGTGGCGATGAAGAGCGGCGGCCACAATATTCCCGCCGACAAGGCGCTCGACCACATCTACGGCTACGGCGTCGGTATCGACCTCACTCGCCGCGATCTGCAGCAGGCGGCGCGCAAGAAAGAACGGCCGTGGGAAATCGGCAAGTCGTTCGATCATTCCGCGCCCTGCTCTGCGCTGCAGCCGGCGTCGAAAATCGGCCACCCAGCCAAAGGCAGGATCTGGCTCTCGGTCAACGGCACCGAGCGGCAGAAGGGCGACCTCACGGAATTGATCTGGAGCGTACCCGAGATCATCGCCAAGCTGTCGGAGCAGGTTTCGCTTGGCGCCGGCGATATCATCCTGACGGGAACGCCGGCCGGCGTCGCGGCACTGTCGCCCGGCGACAAGATCGAATGCGGCGTCGACGGCGTCGGCACCCTGAAGGTCACGATCGGCAAGCCGGCGGCATAGCATCGTCGGCACGAAGCCGCCGAAACACCGCAAGAGAAACACCGCAAAACAAGGCTCCGGACCTCGCGTTCGGGGCTTTTTTTGCGCCGGCTTCCGCGACCGATCACGAATACTCCATCACCCCGTCGTCGATCTTGCCGAAGCGCAAGGTGACGATATCGAGCGCGTAGTTCTGATAGAGCCGCCACGGCCGTTTCGAACCTTGTTTGGGCATTTTCGCGACCGAGCGCTGCACATAGCCGGACGAGAAATCCAGTGACGGCAATTCGGTGATCGAGGGATCGACATTGTGCGGCATGCATTTCTTGTAGCCATGCCGGTCCATGTAATTGATCAGGCGGCAGACATATTCGCAGGTCAGGTCGCATTTCAGCGTCCACGACGCATTGGTGTAGCCGAACGCGGACGCCAGGTTGGGCACGTCCGAATACATCATGCCCTTGTAGTTCAGCGTCCTGGCGAAATCGATGGTGCGGCCGTCGACGCTGACCTCCATGCCGCCGAGCACCTGCAGGACAAGTCCGGTGGCGGTGACGATGATGTCGGCTTCGAGTTCGCTGCCGTCCTTGAGCCGGATGCCGTGCCTGGTGAAGGTGTCGATCTCTTTGGTCACGACGGAAGCGCGGTTTTCCCTGATCGCGTTGAAGAGATCGCCGTCGGGCACCAGGCACAGCCGCTGATCCCATGGATTATAGCGCGGGGTGAAATGGGTCGCGATGTCGTAGTCCGGGCCGAGTGCCATCCTGACACCGCCGAGGATCAATTCCTTGACCCGCGCCGGCTCGCGCCGGCTGAGCTGGAAGAAATACATCCCCCACAGCACGTTGCGCCAGCGGACCAGATGATAGGCGAGCATCGCAGGCAGGTTGCGCCGCAATTTGTTGGCGAACGGATCCTGGGCCGGACGTGAGACTACATAGGTCGGCGAACGCTGCAGCATGGTGACGTGCGCCGCCTTCCTGGCCATTTCCGGCACCAGCGTCACCGCGGTGGCGCCGGAGCCGATCACCACCACGCGCTTGCCGGCGTAGTCGATGTCGTCGGTCCATTTCTGCGGATGCACGATGCGGCCGGAAAAATCCCCGGTGCCCTGGAATTCCGGCGTGTAGCCTTCCTCGTATTTGTAGTAGCCCGAGCACATGAACAGGAAACCGCAGGTGAAGCGCACGACCTCGGAGCCGCCTTCGCCCGTGCTGCGTTCGGCTTCTACCGTCCAGCACGCGTCCGGCGAGGACCACGACGCCCGCTTGACCCGATGGTTGAAGCGGATTTTCTTGTCGATGCCGTTCTCGGCGGCGGTCTCGCGGACATAGTTCAGGATCCGCGGCCCGTCGGCGATCGCCTTTGCCTCGGTCCATGGCTTGAACGAATAGCCCAGCGTGAACATGTCGCTGTCGGAGCGGACGCCGGGATAGCGGAACAGATCCCAGGTGCCGCCGATGCAGTCGCGGCCCTCGAGAATGACAAAACGCTTGCCGGGACATTTGTGCTGCAGGTGATAGCCGGCGCCGATGCCGGACAGCCCGGCGCCGACGATCAGCACGTCGAAATGTTCCGATGGCATAGCGGTCTCCCCTGCGCGCGCCTGGCCCGGCGTCTGATTGTCGTCAGTTAGGCAGCAAGCCGGAGAAAATGCAACTGACAAGCAAAAGCCCCGGATCGCTCCGGGGCTGTTGATGAAATCGTCGTCATTCCGAGGTGCGAGCTCAGCTCGCGAACCCGAAATCCGGAGATTGCCGCACGAGATTCCCCGATGTGCAATCGCACATCTGAGGTTCGCGCTGACGCGCGCCCCGGAATGACGGCGCTAATTCTCAATACCGGTAATGATCCGCCTTGAACGGGCCTTCCGGCTTGACGCCAATGTACTCGGCCTGGTCCGGGCGCAACGTGGTCAGCTTGACGCCGATCTTGGCGAGGTGCAGCCGGGCTACCTTCTCGTCGAGCGACTTCGGCAGCACGTAGACTTTCTTTTCGTACTTGCCGTCCTTGTTGTTGGCGAACAGTTCGATTTGCGCCAGCGTCTGGTTGGTGAAGGACGCCGACATCACGAAGCTCGGATGGCCCATGGCATTGCCGAGGTTCACCAGGCGGCCTTCCGACAACAGGATGATGCGATGCTTGTCGGGGAATTCGATCTCGTCGACCTGAGGCTTGATGTTGGTCCATTTCAGGTTGCGCAGACCGGCGATCTGGATCTCGTTGTCGAAGTGGCCGATGTTGCAGACGATGGCGCGATCCTTCATCGCGCGCATGTGCTCGATGGTGATGATGTCCTTGTTGCCGGTCGCGGTGACGAAGATGTCGGCGCGGGGAGCGGCGTCTTCCATGGTGACGACTTCATAGCCTTCCATCGCCGCCTGCAGCGCGCAAATGGGGTCGACTTCCGACACCATGACGCGGCAGCCGGCTTGGCGCAGCGAGGCGGCCGAACCCTTGCCGACGTCGCCGAAGCCCGCGACCATCGCCACCTTGCCTGACATCATCACGTCGGTGCCGCGGCGGATGCCGTCGACCAGCAATTCGCGGCAGCCATAGAGGTTGTCGAACTTCGATTTTGTAACGCTGTCGTTGACGTTGATCGCCGGGAACAACAGCGTGCCCTTCTTCTCCATCTCGTAGAGCCGGTGCACGCCCGTGGTGGTCTCTTCCGAAACGCCTTTGATGTTTTTCGCGATCTCGGCGAAGTAGCCCTTCGGCTTCTCCTTCAAAAGGCGCTTGATCAGCGCGAAGAACACTTCCTCTTCTTCCGATCCCGGCTTGTCCAGGAACTTCACGTCGCCGTGCTCGGCGCGCAGGCCGTTATGCACCAGCATGGTGGCGTCGCCGCCGTCATCGAGGATCATGTTGGGCGTGCCGCCGCCGTGCCAGTCGAACAGCTTGGCGGTGTAGTCCCAGTACTCGGTGAGGCTCTCGCCCTTCACCGCGAACACGGGAATGCCGGCCGCCGCGATCGCGGCTGCGGCGTGGTCCTGGGTCGAATAGATGTTGCAGGAGACCCAGCGGATGTCGGCCCCCAGCGCCGCCAGCGTCTCGATCAGGACCGCGGTCTGGATCGTCATATGCAGGGAGCCGGCGATGCGCGCGCCCTTCAAGGGTTGTTTGGGTCCGTACTCCTCCCGCGTCGCCATCAGGCCGGGCATCTCGGTCTCGGCCAGCGAGATCTCCTTGCGGCCGAAGTCGGCGAGCGCGATGTCCTTGACGATGTAGTCGGTGAAGGCGGGCTTCTTGGCGGTGGCGGTCATGCGGCGAATTCCTTAAAAAAGCATATTCCGAAAAGCGCTGATGCTTTCCGGAATACGCGTGACAAATACGGACAAAGTCAGACGGCGCGCTTCAGCGCGTCGGCGAGGTCGGTTCTTTCCCACGAGAAGCCGCCGTCCTTTTCCGGCGCGCGGCCGAAATGGCCGTAGGCCGCGGTGCGGCGATAGATCGGCCGGTTCAGCTTCAGCGAGCGGCGGATGTTGGTCGGCGTCAGCCGGAACATTTCCGGCAGCACCTTCTCAAGCTTCTTCTCGTCGACCTTGCCGGTGCCGTGGGTGTCGATCAGGACCGACATCGGATCGGCGACGCCGATCGCATAGGCGACCTGGATGGTGCAGCGCTCGGCGAGGCCGGCCGCCACCACGTTCTTGGCGAGATAGCGCGCCGCGTAGGCGGCCGAGCGATCGACCTTGGTCGGGTCCTTGCCGGAGAACGCGCCGCCGCCGTGCGGCGCATAGCCGCCATAGGTATCGACGATGATCTTGCGGCCGGTGAGGCCGCAATCGCCGTCCGGTCCGCCGACCACGAAGTTGCCGGTCGGGTTGACCAGGAAGTCGGAGGCCTTTTGCGGCATCCAGCCCTTGGGCAGCGCCAACTCGACCGCGCTCGAAATCATCTCCTTGATCAGGCCGGGCGAATATTTCTTGCCGTTGCGGCTCTTCTCGTTGTGCTGGGTCGAAACCACGACCTTGGTGCAGCCTACCGGCTTGCCGTTGACGTATTTTACGGTCACCTGGCTCTTGGCGTCGGGCTGCAGGTCGAACAGCTGGCCATTGCGGCGCTTCTCGGACAGCACTTTCAAAATCTTGTGCGCGAAGTAAATCGGCGCGGGCATGTACGAACCCTTTTCGTACACCTCGCTCTCGTTGCAGGCGTAACCGAACATCATGCCCTGATCGCCGGCGCCTTCTTCCTCGCCGCTCTTCTTTTTCTTGGCGTCGACGCCCATCGCGATGTCAGGCGACTGGCCGTGCAACAGCACCTCGATGTCGGCGCCGTGATAGGAGAAGCCGTTCTGGTCGTAGCCGATATCCTTGACCACGCCGCGGGCGATCTCGCTGATCAGTTCGCGGTCGACCACCGAGACGCCGTGGATGGTGCGGAACAGCTGGCCACGGCCTTCGCCCGCGATCACGATCTTGTTGGTCGTGCACAGCGTTTCGCAACCGAGCCGGGTATTGATGAGGCTATCGTCGGCAATGCCGAGCTTGACGTCCTTCTCGATGAAGGCGTCGAGGATCGCATCCGAGATTTGATCCGAGACCTTGTCCGGATGGCCTTCGGAAACCGACTCTGAGGTGAACAGATAAGACGCGCGCATCAACAACCCCTTTTTTTCCGCCTGAGCTCGGCGGTCCTTTCGAAATGTGTCCTGAAATGTCAGTCGCGACGGCGCGAGATGACGTAGGATTCGTCGTAAAACCAGAGCCCGTTATGCTGGCGCAGAACCTCTCTGGCGGCATCGAGATAACGCCCGCTTTGGGTCATTTCCGTCAACCGGTCTTCTTCGATCTGGGCGACATACACCGCCGCGTTCCAGGCTGCAAAGGCCGTCGAGGTCCCGATCGAGCCGGTGACCTCATTGGGCAGCGCTTCCATATCATACCGGAAGATCGAGCGGTTATCGGCATAGGCATTAAAGTTAAGATCGCGGGCCGCCGATCCCAGCTCGTATTTCACCGCGCGCAATAGCTCATGACGGCTCACAGCGAAAGGATTTTCTCCGGGCCATACCGCCTGGATGATCTCCATGCCGGGATCCTGGCCGTGGGAGTGAATTCCGATCAGCCGGCCCCCGGCTCGCAGCGCCCGGCCCAAGGGCGCAACGATGCGTTTGGCCCGGAAATTCACGGAAGATTTGGCCCGATAGGGCTGGGAGGCGATGATCAGGTCGAAATTGGCTTCGGTTCGGCCGGCCCGCGGGATGATCTGGTCGAGCAAAAAGCGGTGGTCATCCCGGTACAGCACGATCGCGACCGGCCGCTCGTAGACCGGCATGCCCGAGCGCGGACTGACGTTGGCCCGCCAGTTCTGCTCCAGAAACGGCTTGAGTTCGGCGATCTGGGCCTCGAATTCGCCGGAAGAGGCCCCCCGCAGCGCCACCTCATGCCAGATCATGCCGGCCGCCGCCGCGGGCGAGGCCGGCGTCAGCCAGGGCGCTTCGGCGTAATACATGTTGGTGAGGACAAAAACCGTCGCCGGATGCTCGAACAGCCGGTCCGGCACCTTGTCCAGCGTCAGCCGGACGTCCTCGAGGCTGAGTTCCTTACCCGCGATATAGAAGGGCATATAGGGAAAGCGGACGTGCATCGAGCGCAACACCCGCGCCAGCACCGTGCCGTCGCCGACGCCGGCGTCGAACACCCGCAGCGCCGGAGGGCGGGGATGGATGCTGCCGAGTTCCAGAGCCACCCGCTCCGCGATCACCCGCTTTTCGCTGCAGGTATGGACGAACAGCAGGTATTTCTGCCGGTTTTCGAAGAAACGGAAATTGCCGCGGGGATCGCGCTTTTCGGGCGGTACCTCGAGACCGCGCGGCGGCGGCACCCCGCCCGGCATCGCGGCGGCGATATAGGCCTGGATACGGTCGAGGGTGTCGATGGTGATGCGCTTGCCCTCGCGCAGCCGGTGCACCAATTTGCCGTCGTTGACGGCCCGTCGCCCAAAGGTCGATTCCGCCATGTCGGCCTGGCGGCAGAATTCGGAAATCTGGCTCAGGATCTGGTCGTTCTTCATGAAGGCCGGAATTTGGGAAAAGCAGGTGGGCAGCGGCGGGCGACGAGGATGTCCTACCATTATCTGCCCAACGGGGGAAAGCTCATGCCTTCGAATCAAATCTACGAAAGGCCCGCTTCCGGGGATATGGTCGGCGCGGACCCGCGAGGGAGCTCTCTTTCTGACGATGCTCCTTCTGCCCGCAGAACGCAGGCAGGCTTGAAAATCGCGTTCTTCACGGCCGACCATAAGATGCAAACTGAACGGCCGCTCTGTTGGCTTAACATGACTAAACTAAACCTCTGCCACATATCCAATTATTGTCTGACAATTCAGCAAGGTCGGCACCCTCGGCAGCAAGTTTCAGCTCTGTCGCGCGGCCAATCCCCCCGTCCTGCTCCAATCAAAAATAGCAACCGAACCCGCAAGACGCCCGAACGGCGAGGTCAGGCTTGTTCTGCCGCTGTCATAGAGCCGGCCAGCGCAGCACGAGAGAGCGCGTGTTTCATCACCTTGCCAGCCGGCGTGTGCGGCAATTCCTCCTCAAAAATGATCTCAAATGGCACCTTGTAACGCGCCAGCGCCGAACGACAGTGATTGATCACGACCGCGCTATCGATCTTGGGCGCGTCCTGCCTGAGGACGATGAACGCGCGACCAACCTCGCCCCAACGAGAATGCGGTATGCCGACGACCGCAACTTCCAGCACCTCTTCAAGTTCAATGATAACCCGCTCGACCTCCGCAGGATAAACATTCTCGCCGCCCGAGTGCGCGTCTGACCTGACCTTGAACCGCCGGCCCCGTCCCGGCAACAAACAGGACAAGCCGATTTTGATGCGTGGGGATTTCATGCGCCGTTTGTTTCCGATGTTCGCGCTGGTCGCGGCCACCTGGTGGTCGGGGCCTCTCTTTGCCCAAACCAACGCCCAGCTCGGGCCGCTGTGCACCAGCGAGGGCACACCGGCCGACAAGCAGATCGACGCCTGCAACAGGATCATCGCCCTGAAGGTCTTCTCCGGCGAGAAACTGGCGGCGATCTATTTCTGGCGCGCGGTGGGCTGGAACAAGAAGGGCAACTATTCGCAGGTGATCGCGGATACCACCGAGGCGCTGCGGCTGAGGCCTGATCAGGCGCTCTACAACATGCGCGGCTCCGCCTATTACGACAAAGGCGAATACGACATCGCCATTGCCGACTTCAACGACGCGCTGCGGATCGGCCCGCCCAGCGGCACCATCTTCCACAACCGAGGCAACGCCTGGCGTTCCAGGGGCGACTATGCCCGCGCGATCGCCGACTATGATGAGGCAATCCGGCTCAATCCTAAGGAAGCCTACTCGTATCAAAACCGCGGCTCGGCCAAGCAGGCGCTCGGCGATCTCGACGGCGCACTCGCCGATATCAACCAGGCGATCCGGCTCAACCCCACCCTTCCCTCACCCTTGATCAACCGCACCGTGATCTGGCGTGCCAAGGGCGACTTCGACCACGCCATATCGGATGCAACCGAGGCGATCGGGCTGGCGAAAGCCAAGGCGCCTGTCAACGTGATGACGCCGCCGGGCAGCGTCATGATCTCGGCCTATATCCACCGCGCCTTCGCCTATGAGGCGAAGGGTGACTACGAGCACGCAAAACAGGATTTCAACGCCACGCTCGAAGGCGTCGCCTCGGATGCCGGCAGCAAGGCCAACCAGGCCACCGCGAGAGCGCGGCTGTCGCTGCTGTCGGAGCCGGCCGCGCCCTCGCCTCCTCCGCGAACCGCGCCGCCGTCAACGCCATCCGCTCAGGAACAGAAGGCGGCGTCGACGCCGCCGACTGCCATCCCGGCGTCCGCGGTGGCAGCGAGCACCAGCGCCGGCTTGCGTGTCGCGCTGGTGATCGGCAACGGCGCCTACGCCTCCGTCAAGGCGCTGCCCAATCCGCCCAACGATGCGCGTTCGGTTGCGAAAAGCTTGCGCGACATCGGCTTTACCGTCTCGGAAGGCATCGATCTCGACCGCGCAACGATGCAGAAGACGACCCGCGATTTCCTGCGCGAGGCGGCGCGCGCGCAAGTGGCCCTCGTCTACTACGCCGGCCACGGCGTTCAGATCGCCGGCCGCAACTATCTCATTCCGGTCGATGTCCGCCTGCAGGCCGGCGGCAATATCACCGACGGGATGATCGACATGGACACGATCCTGGCTGCGCTCGACGACCAGGTCCGCACCAACATCCTGATCTTCGATGCCTGCCGCAACAATCCGCTTGAACCGCGCGTCGCCTCCGCCGGGCCGAACCGAGCCATCGAGGCTGGATCGGGACTGGCGGCGCCGGCGGCGCTGGGTTCCGGCGCGACGCTGGGCGCGGGCACGCTGATCGCGTTTGCGACCGCGCCCGGACAGGTGGCGCTTGACGGCGAAGGCGCCAACAGCCCGTTCTCCGCGGCGCTGTCGCGCCATATCGGCACGCCCGGCATCGAGGTGCAGCAGATGCTGACGCGCGTCCGCGCCGAAGTCGTCGCCGCGACCAAAAACAAACAGGTGCCGTGGTCGAATTCGTCGCTGCTGGGCGAGGTTTATCTGGCGGCGAAGTGACGGCGTGATTCCACGCCGTCATTCCGGGGCGCGTTGAAGACGCGAACCTCAGATGTGCAATTGCACATCATAGTTCGATGCTTCGCATCGCCCCCGAATGACACCGGACGCTACTTCCCCCACACCTCATTCGCGACATCGACGGCGAGCTTCAGCTTGGCCCACTGCTCTTCCTCGGTGAGGAGGTTGCCCTCCTCGGTCGAGGCGAAGCCGCATTGCGGGGATACCGCGAGCTGATCGAGCGGCGCGTATTTTGATGCTTCCTCGAGCCGCCGCTTGATGTCGTCTTTCTTCTCGAGTGCGCCGCTCTTGGAGGTGATGACGCCGACCACCACGACCTTGTTGCCCTTCGGCAAGAACCGCAGCGGCTCGAAGCCGCCGGCGCGTTCGGAATCGTATTCAAGGAAATAGCCGTCGTAATTGGTCCCGGCCAGCATGGTTTCCGCCACCGGCTCATAACCGCCGGACGAAATCCAGGTGGAGCGGAAATTGCCGCGGCAGACATGCGTGGTGATGGTCATGTCGGCCGGCCGTTCGGCGATCGCGTAGTTGATGATCCGCGCGTAAATCTCCTGCAGGCCGTCGGGGTTGTCGCCGCGCTCGCGCGCCTTCTTCAATTCATCCTGCGAGCAGAGATAGGCCCACACGGTGTCATCGAACTGCAGGTAGCGGCAGCCGGCATCGTAGAATGCCTTTACCGCCTTGCGGTAAGTCTTGCCGAGATCCTCGAACAGCGCCTCGAGATCGGGATACACATCTTTCGAGATCGACCTGCGGCCGCCGCGGAAGTGCAGCACTGCGGGTGACGGGATCGTCATCTTCGCCGTCACGTGCGCGGCGTCGGCATGCTTCTTGAGGAAACGAAAGTGATCCAGCATCGGATGGTGCGCGGGGAAGTCGAGCTTGCCGATCACGCGGATGGCGTCATGCCGGGTCTGGACGCCGGCGAACTGGATGCCCTCGTCGGGATGAAACAGCTCGCAGCCGGTGAGATGGCTGAGAAAATCGAAATGCCACCAGGAGCGGCGGAATTCGCCGTCGGTCGCCAGCTTCAGCCCGATCGACGCCTGTTTGTGCACGACCTTTTCGATTTCCATGTCCTCGGCCTTGCGCAGGTCGTCGGCGGAAATCTCGCCCTTCTCCAGCCTGGCGCGCGCCTCCTTGATCTTCGGCGGACGCAACAGGCTGCCGACCTCGTCGGCGCGGAAGGGGGCTCTTGTTCTTTGCATGGTCTTCACTCCCGGACAATTGGAGCGTTTTCAAGCGAAGTGGATACCAGTTCGCGTGAAGAAAACGCGTCTCGACAAACTAGTGTGCGGCAGCGCCCGAGACGCCGAGAAAGCGTTCGAGCACCGCGGGATCGGCTTTCAAGGCGGCACTCGCGGCGTCATGGACGATCGCACCGCGCTCCAATATCACAACGCGGTCGGCCAGCCCTAAAATCTTTTGTGCATTCTGCTCGACGATGATGGAGCAGATGCCGCCGGCGCGGGTAATGGTTCCCAACGCCCTGAGCAATTCCTCGACGATGATCGGCGCCAGCCCCTCGGTCGGCTCGTCCAGCAGCAATACCTTTGGATTGAGCGTCAGCGCGCGGCCGATCGCCAGCATCTGCTGCTCGCCGCCGGAGAGCTGATTGCCGAAATTGCCGCGGCGCTCCTTCAGTCGCGGAAACATCTCGTAGACCTTCTCGACCGTCCATGGTCCCGGCTGCGCCACCGCCGTCATGTTTTCTTCCACCGTCAGCGAGCGGAAGATATTGCGCTCCTGCGGCACCCAGCCGATGCCGGCGCGCGCGCGCTGGTCTGGCCGCATCGCGGTGACGTCCAGTCCGCCAAGGGCGACGGTCCCGCCGAACCGGCGGGTGATCCCGACAATGGAATTGATCAGCGTGGTCTTGCCGGTGCCGTTGCGACCCAGAAGCGCCAGCACCTGGCTTTCCGGCAGGCGCAGCGACATGTTGGGCAGCACGACTGCCTCGCCATAACCCGCCCGCAGGCCCTCGATGCACAGGAGATCAGACATCGGCGGCCTCGCCGAGATAGACCGCCTTGACCTGCGGATCGCGCGCCACCACGTCAGGCGGCCCTTCGACCAGGAGCGCGCCGCTGACCAGCACCGAAATGTGGTCGGCGAACGAGAACACCAGATCCATATCGTGCTCGATCAAGACTACGGTGACATCGCGCGGCAAGGCCGCGACGACTTTGAGAATATCGTGGCGCTCGCTTTCGGGGACGCCGGCGGCGGGCTCATCCAGTAGCAGCACGCGCGGCCGGGCGGCGATGGCGACCGCGATCTCCAGCAGGCGCTGCTTGCCGTAGGACAACGTCGAAGTCAGGTCGTTCATGACATCGAGCAGATGGAAGCGCGCGAGGGTTTCGGCAATCTCGGCGTTGACGTCGTTGCGCGTGCCCATGCGGCGCCACCAGTCGCCGCCGCGGTTGAGCCGTTCGGACACCGCCAGGCCAATGGTCTCGAGCGGCGTCAGGTCGGCATACAGCTGATTGATCTGGAAGGTGCGCGACAGTCCGCGCCGCACCCGCGTATGCACGGGCAAATCCGTGATGTCGTTGCCTTCCAGCAGAATACGGCCGCCATCGGGCTTGAGCACACCGGTCAACAGATTGATGACGGTGGTCTTGCCGGCGCCGTTCGGGCCGATCAGGGCATGGCGCGCACCGGCCTCGATCCTGAGCGAAAGGTCGCGGGTGACCTTGAGCCCGCCGAAATGCTTTTGCAGCCCTCTGGTTTCCAGCACTATGGTCATGGCGCGTCGCTCTCGGGAATCGACAACGACAGTCTTTCGCCCACTGAGCTGCCTGACGATCAGGTTCGGCGCCCACAATACCCAGCGATGCATGCGCTGGCGGCCGACCAGCACGATCACGACCAGCACGAGCCCGATCCAGAACTGCCAGTATTGCGGCGTGATCGTCGAAAACACTTCCTGCAGCATCCGGAACACCACGGCGCCGATCAGCCCGCCGTAGAGATAGCCGGTGCCGCCGATCACCAGCACCAGCATCAGGTCGGCGGAACGCTCGAACGAGAAAACGTCGAGCGAAGCCAGCGCCGTACTCTGGGTGAACAGCGCCCCGGCAATGCCGGCATAGAACGCGGCGAGCGTGTAGATCGCGATCAGCCGCCTGTTGACGGGGATGCCGATGGCGGCGGCCCGCAGCGGATTGTTTCTGATCGCCCGCAGCGACAGGCCGAACGGCGAGTGCACGATCCGCCGCGCCAGCAGGAACAGCACGAACAGCACGATCAGGCAGTAGAAGAAACCGACCTTGCCGAACATGTCGAAAGCAAACAGTCCGAGGATCGGCTGCATCTCGATGCCCTGCAACCCGTCGGTGCCGCCGGTGATATCAGAAAAGCGTTCCGCCAGCGCTTCCAGCAGCAACGCGATCCCGAGCGTCACCATCAGGCGGGTCAGGTCGGCGCCCCTTATCACCAGGAAGCTGGTGACAAAGCCGAGCACCATGGCGACGAGACCGGCTACGACCAGCGCCACCACGGGCTCGCCGATGATGCCGTGCAAGGCGAGCAGGCCCGCGGAATAGGCGCCGACGCCGAAGAACGCCGCGTGGCCGAGCGAGACGATGCCGGCGTAGCCGAGGATCAGATCGAGCGACAGCGCGAACAGCGCCAGCCGCACGATATCGGTCATGATCAGATAGCGGGAGGGAAACAGCAACGCGCAAGCGAGCGCGAGGATCCAGAACACGATCTCGCTCCAGTGCCAGCGCGCGTGCTGCCTGGCGTGGTGTCCGACGTCTGCTTGCGCGGTCATGGCGCGCTCAACGGGTGGCGGTGCGGCCGAACAGGCCGTTCGGACGCCAGATCAGGATCACGATCATGATGGTGTAGATCACGAACGGCCCGAGCTTCGGCACGTAATATTTGCCGGCGACGTCGCCGATGCCGAGCAGGAGCGACGCCAGAAACGGCCCGGTGATGCTGGAGGAGCCGCCGACGGTCACCACGATCAAAAAATAGATCATGAATTTCAGCGGAAAATACGGATCGAGCCCCAGAATCTCCGCGCTCAGGGCGCCGCCGAGACCGGCGAGACCGCACCCGAATGCGAAGGTGAATGCAAACACCTGCGGCACGTTGATGCCGAGACCGCTTGCCGCGCGCGGATCGTCCACCGCCGCTCGCAACCGGCTGCCGAACCGCGTGCGCGCCAGGACCAGTTGCAGGCCTGCGGTCAACAGGCCGCAGATCACGATGATCATCAGCCGGTAGCGGCCGATGCCGACGCCGAAGAAATCGATCTGGCCCTCGAGCGCCTCCGGAATTTTGATGAAGACCCGCGACGATCCCATGAGGTAGTCGACCGCCGCCACCGACATGAAGACAAGGCCGATGCTGAACAGCACCTGGTCGAGGTGGCTGCGGTTGTAGAGGTGGCGATAAAGCGCGCGCTCCAGCACCGCGCCGATCAGGGCGCTTGCGACAAACGCCAGCGGAAGGCCGGCGAAGAACGGCCAGCCGGACTGGTTGACCAGCACCGCGCAGACATAGCCGCCGGCCATGGCGAATGCGCCATGGGCGAGGTTGACGAAGTTCATCAGCCCGAGCGTGACCGCAAGTCCGCAGGCCAGCACGAACAGCAGCATGCCGTAGGCGACGCCGTCGAACAGGATGGTGAACAGCGAGGTCATGGGGCGACGCGAACCTTCGGGAACACGTCATTCCGGGGCAGCGCGCCAGCGCTGAACCCGGAATTTCATCACGACGATGTCGGGATTCCCGATGCGCAATTGCGCATCTGAGGTTCGCGCTGACGTGCGCCCCGCAATGACTCTGCGATCACTTCTTGGTCTTGCCGGGATCCTTCACGGCTTCGAAGGTTGCGGATTCGACGTTGTAGAGTTCGCCGTCGACCTTCTCGACCTTGCGGATGTAGATGTTCTGCACGATGTCGCGGGTTTCCGGGTCGATCGAGATCGGGCCGCGCGGGCTTTCCCACTTCATCCCCTTCATGGCCTCGATCAGCGCATCGCCGTCGGTCTTGCCGCCGGTCTTCTTCAGCGCCTCGTAGATCAGGTGCATGCCGTCATAGCCGCTCACCGCCATGAAGCCCGGCCGCGAGCCGAAGGCCTTCTTGTAGGCGGCGACGAATTCCTTGTTCATCGCGGAGGGGTGGACCGCGGAATAGAAATGCGCGGTGACGACGCCAAGCGCCGCATCGCCCATGCCGTTCAGGAGGTCGTCGTCCATCACGTCGCCGGGGCCGATCACCTTGATGCCCGCTTTGTCGAGCCCGCGCTCGGCATATTGCTTCATGAAGTTGCCGCCCTGGCCTGCCGGCACGAACACGAACATGGCGTCGGGCTTGGCATCCTTCATCCGCTGCAGGAACGGCGCGAAATCGGGATTGGCGAGCGGCACCTTGACTTCCTCGACGATCTGGCCGCCGCCGGCGGTGAAATGCTCCTTGAAGAAATTCAGCGCGTCGTTGCCGGGGGCGTAATCCGAGGTCAGGGTGGCAACTTTCTTGATGCCGTTCTTGGCGGCCCAGTCGCCGATGATCGTGGAGGACTGCGCCATCGTGAAGCTGGTGCGCGCGATATAGGGCGAACGCTCGGTGATGATCGAGGTGCCCGCCGCCATCACGATCTCCGGTATCTTCGCCTGCGTCGCCAGCGGCGCCGCCGCCAATGCCGCGGGCGTAACGCCGAAGCCGGCTATGAAATTGACCTTGTCGTTGACGATCAGTTCCTGCGCGAGGCGCTTGGTGTTGTCGGGAATCGCGGCGTCGTCCTTGAGGATGACTTCGATCTTCTTGCCGGCAACCGTGTCGCCGTGCTGTTGCATGTACAGCTTGACCGCGTTGTCGATCTGCTTGCCGGTCGACGCCTGTCCGCCGGTCATCGGCAGGATCAGGCCGATCTTCACGGCCTCCTGCGCCTGAGCGGGAGCCAATACCGGCGCAAAGGCAACAGCGCCCGCAACCGCCATGCCGGCTGCGGCCTGCGACAAAATCTTACTGCGAATGAACATGAACGCTCTCTCCCTGATCGGTTTCTTGCCGCGAACCGAGTCCCGGCCCTTGCCGTACCATAACCCAGATTTTTCATCCATGTATCGGCACGGCATGACGTCCTATAGCGGCGCGGCATGGCGTCTCATGCGTGCGACGATGACAATCTCGACGAATAGGCGCGATCTTGCTGTGCCACGGTTACTTGCGAAGTTGCCGGCGACGGCAGGCCAAATTCCGGCTCGAGGAGGCTGGTCCAGTATTATAATACCTCAAACTCCCGCATAAGCCAATTTTTTGTGTATTAGGGATATGCTGGCACGGCCGATTCCGGCCGTCCGGCTCCTCACGCATCAGGTTGCGACGCTCCGTAGATGCCAATCACCACTCGCCACCTTGCCGTCGTCCTTGCCGTCGCACTTCTGTCGTGCGGCCTCGAGCGCTTGCGCAAGCATCAACGAGAAGCTCGTCGGCCGGAATGGGCGATGCGATCCCGCAGTGGGCCGGCGGCATGCCCGCGGACGCGCCGCCGCGGCCCGGCACCGCGAAATATGACGAGTTCATGAAGGAGCGGGAAAGAAAGCGCCTTGAACCCGCCGCGCAGAAGGCAGACGCCGTCCAGCCTTCATCGTCATCGTCGGGGCTGGACGCCGTTCATTGAACCCCGCGCGAACGAGCCTCTCTCGTCAATCCATGAACACCACGGTCTTGCGGCCGTTGAGGATCACGCGGTCCGCCAGATGATAGCGGATCGCGCGCGCCAGCACGCGGCGCTCGATGTCGCGGCCCTTGCGGACGAGATCTTCGGGCGTATCGCGATGGCTGATGCGCTCGACGTCCTGGTCGATGATCGGGCCTTCGTCGAGGTCGCGGGTGACGTAATGCGCGGTGGCGCCGATCAGTTTGACGCCGCGCTCATGCGCCTGATGATAGGGCCGCGCGCCCTTGAAGCCCGGCAGGAACGAGTGGTGGATGTTGATGCAGCGGCCCGACAGCTTGGCCGACATCTCGTCCGACAGGATCTGCATGTAGCGCGCCAGCACCACGAGGTCGGTGTTGGTTTGACCGACCAGATCCCAGATTGCGGCCTCCTGCTCGCGCTTGGTCTCCTTCGTCACCGGCAAATAGTGAAACGGAATCTCGCCGAAATCGAGATTGCTGTAGGTCTCGCGCGGATGGTTGGAGACGATGGCGGTCGGGATCATCTCCAGTTCGCCGGTCCGCCAGCGGTACAGGATATCGGCGAGACAGTGATCGGACTTGGAGACCAGCAGCATCACCCGGCGGCGGGCGGCGCGGTCGCGCATCTGCCAGTCCATGCCGAAGCGTTCGGCGATCGCTGCGAACCCGGTTTGCAGCGACGAAAGATTGACCGCCAGATCGGCGGCGGTGAACACCACCCGCATGAAGAAATGACCGGTCTCGACGTCGTTGAATTGCTGGGCGTCGAGAATGTTCTGCCCGTTATGGGCAAGGAAGGTGGAGACGGCGGACACGATGCCGGGACGGTCCGGACAGGACAGGGTCAGCACATATTGATGATCGGGCATGGACGGCTTTGGCTACGATTTGGATGCGGATGGAACTGCGGCTTGCGGCCCTGCTCTATCACCCGGCGACGCCCTTGCGCCAATCCCGCAGCTGGCGCCATGATGAACAAACAACGGGCGATCGGCGTTGGAACGGGATCATGGCTGACAGACTGAACGGCTATCGCATTCTGATCCTGGAAACGCGCGAGGAGGCGCAGTTTTCCCGTCTGCTCGCCGAGCAAGGCGCGGACGTCGTGCAATGTCCGATGTTCACCATCCATGATGCCCCCGATCCCGCGCCGATCGAGGCCTGGATCCGCCGTTTCATCGAAAAGCCCTCGCGACGATCTGGTGCTGATGACCGGCGAAGGCCTGCGCCGGCTGATGAAGGTCGCGCGGCGGATCGAGCGTCGAGCGGGATTTCATCGCCGCGCTCGGCAAAGCGCGAAAATTTGCGCGCGGGCCGAAGCCCGGCCGGGCGTTGCGCGAGATCGGCCTCGAGCCGGAGGTGACGACGGAGAAGCCGACTTCCGAAGGCATCGCCGAGATGCTCGCGCGCGTCGATCTCAGGGGACATCGCGTCGGCCTGCAGCTTTATCCCGACAAGGATCACAGCGCGCTGATCGGCGCCATCACGGCGCAGGGCGCCGAGGTCGATACCGTGCTGCCTTACGTCTACGACGCGCAGGCGGCTGACGCCAACATCGTCACCGCGATCGACGAGATGGCGCAAGGCGCCATCGACGCGATCGCGCTGACCAGTTCGGGGCAGGTTCGCCGCCTGATCGAGGTGGCGCAGGCCCATGGCTGCGAAGACCGTCTGCGCGAGGGGCTGAAGCGCACGCCGATCGCATCCGTCGGGCCCGGTGGTCTCCGAAGAACTCAAATCCCACGGCCTGCGCACCGACATTTATCCCGCCAACGACGCCTATTTCATGAAGCCGCTGATATCGGCGATGGCGGCGGCGCTCGGCAAATCGGCACCGCGCTCCACCGCCAGGACCTGACTCATACTGACCAATGCCTGATGGCTTTGATGCGCCCCGCCTTTGCGCGAACGGCACGCTCTGGCGTCGGGGACGATTTCGTGTAGGCTCGCGCCAAACAGCGAGCGCTCAAGCTCGCGTCCCTGGGGAGGCAACCATGAATCTCAGACATTTTTTATACCGTTTCACCATCGCCACGGCTGGTTTTGCTGCGGCAGCGGGCCTGCTTGCCCTGGTTTCCGTGCCATGCCAGGCCCAGCAGGCGGTCGCCATCGACAATGACGACATCGGCGGCGTGGTGCGCGGTCCGGCCGGACCCGAAGCCGGGGTTTGGGTGATCGCGGAAACGACGGAGCTGCCGACGAAATTCGCAAAGATCGTCGTCACCGACGACCAGGGACGCTACGTGATCCCCGACCTCCCGCCGAAGGTAAACTATGAGGTCTGGGTGCGCGGCTACGGACTTGTGGAATTCGCCCAAGATGCGCGCCAAGCCCGGCCAGCAGCTCAACTTGACGGCGGTGCCGGCGCCGAATGACGCGGCGGCGGCCCATTATTATTCGGCGATCTACTGGTTCACGATGATGAAGATTCCGCCAGCCAAGGATTTCGGCGGCAGCACCGATATTCCGAAAGACATCACGCAGGACATCTGGCGCCAGCGGATGAACAATGTCGACTGCATCGGCTGCCATCAGCTTGGCCAGGAAGCGACGCGCACGATCCCGGCCGCCTTTGGCGAATTCAAATCGGGCGAGGAGGCGTGGATGCGCCGCGTTGCCTCGGGGCAAACCGGCGAATGGATGGTGAACCGGCTGGCCGGGCAGCTCGGCGGCGTGCCCTTCAAGTATTTCGGCGACTGGACCGACCGGGTGGCGAAGGGTGAACTGCCCAAGACCAAGCCGCAGCGGCCGGCCGGCATCGAGCGCAACGTTGTCATTTCCTCGTGGGAATGGGCCACGGAGAAGCACTTCGTCCACGATCTGATTTCTTCGGACCGGCGCAATCCCACCGTCAACGCCTACGGGCCACTGTACGGTTCGAACGAGTACTCATCGGACGACATGCCGATCCTCGATCCGATGACGCACAAGGTGACATTCTTCAAGATGCCGGTTGCCGATCCGAACATGCCTGAAATGCTTGGACCGCCGCTGCATCCCAATGCCACGCTTAAGCCAATTGGCGCATCGGCTTATTGGGGCGACGAGCAAATCTGGAGCCAGCGGGCGAACAATCACAACGGCATGTTCGACGGCAAGGGCCGGGTGTGGTTCGCCGCCGCCGTGCGCGGCATCGAGAATCCAGGCTTCTGCAAGAAGGGCTCCGACCATCCGTCGGCCAAGGCGTTTCCGCTCGATCGCTCGCCGCGGCAAGTGTCGATGCTCGATCCCAAGACCATGAAGTACAGTTTCATCGACACCTGCTTTGGTACCCATCACCCGCAGTTCGGCTACGACGCCGACAATACGTTGTGGTTCTCCGGCACCGGCACAGTCGCCGGCTGGGTCAACACGAGAATATGGGACGAGACCGGCGATGCCGTGAAGGCGCAAGGCTGGGCGCCGTGGGTTCTCGACACCAATGGCAACGGCAAGCTGGACGAATACACCGAGCCCGGCGCGCCGGCGCAGGCCGGCAAGGACATGCGGGTCGCGGGCTCCGGCCCGTATGCCGTGATGCCGCATCCGACCGACGGCTCGATCTGGTACGCCTTTAATATCTTCGCCGGCACGCCCGGCTTCATGCGCTTCGATCCCAAGACCAAACTGTCCGAGTTTTACGCCATTCCGAAGGAGGGCATCGGCGTGCGCGGCGGCGACATCGACAAGAACGGCGTGCTTTGGGGCTCGGGCTCGAACGGGACCCTGATCAGCTTCGACCGCAGCAAATGCAAGAATCCGCTGAACGGGCCGAATGCCACCGGCAATCACTGCCCCGAAGGCTTTGCGTTCCACAAGTACCCCGGGCCCGGTTTTGAGGGCTTCGAGAACAGCAGTGCCGAGGCGAGCTATTACACCTGGGTCGACCACCACAACACGGTAGGTCTTGGCGAGAATATCCCGATCTCCACCGCCAACCTCAATGACGGCTTCGTTGCTTTCAAGGACGGCCAAATGGTGATGCTGCGCATCCCCTACCCGCTGGGCTTCTTTGCCAAGGGCCTCGACGGGCGCATTGACGACCCCAATGCGGGCTGGAAGGGCCGCGGGTTGTGGAGCACGAGCGGCGATCGCGTGCCGTGGATGATGGAAGGCGGCAAGGGATCAAAGCCCCGCGCCGTGCATATCCAGATACGCCCTGATCCGCTGGCGAAATAGAAACCAAAATGAGAGGCCGCCTTCGGGCGGCTTCTCTTTGCGGGAGTGGCTCAAGCGGTCTTGATATTGCTCAGGAACCCGTCGACGTCGGCGCGAAGTGCCGCAGCTTGCCGGCCGAGTTTGTCGGCCGACGCGAGAACCTCGCTTGATACGGCGCCGGTTTCCTGGGCGGCCTCGTTAACCCCGGTGATATTGCTCGACACGGCGTTCGCTCCGTCAGCCGCCTGCTGCACGTTGCGGGTAATCTCCCGTGTCGCCGCACCTTGCTCCTCGACGGAAGTCGCGATGGCCTGCGCGATCTCGTTGATGTTTCTGATGGTGCGGGTGATGTTTCCAATGGCATCGACCGCCTCGCCGGTCGCATGCTGTATCGAGTTGACCTGGGCGCCGATCTCCTCGGTCGCCTTCGCCGTCTGATTGGCAAGCGACTTTACCTCTGCCGCGACAACGGCGAAGCCTTTTCCGGCTTCCCCGGCTCTTGCGGCCTCGATCGTCGCGTTAAGTGCCAGAAGATTGGTTTGTTCGGCGATCTCGGTGATGAGTTTCACGACATCGCCGATCCTCTGCGCCGCCTGTGACAGCGTCTGGACTGTCGCATTGGTACGTCCCGCCTCGTCAACCGCCTGACCGGCGATCTTGCTGGAATGCTCGACCTGGCGCCCGATTTCGGAAACCGATGACAGCAGTTCTTCGGCCGCCGAAGCGACGGTCTGCATGTTGCCGGAGACTTCCTCGACGGCGCCAGCTACCTCACTGGCCCGAGCGGTAGTCTTGTCGGAGGTCGCGGACATGCTCTGCGAGGTTGTGCGCATTTCCGCTGCCGCGGAGGCAAGCTGGTCGAGCATATTCCGGACGACCTGCTCGAAGGTGGCGATATGCTGCTCGACGGCGGCCTGGCGCTGCAACTTCGTCGCCTGCTCCGCGTCCTGCGCCGCCTGAAGCCGCTCTTTCTCGACCGCGTTGTGTTTGAAGATCTCGACCGCGCCCGCCATCTCGGCGATCTCGTCTGTTCCCGCCTGCGCCGGAATCTCGACGGTGTGGTCGCCCTCGGCCAAGCCGCGCATGGCCGTCGTCATACCGGCCAACCGTCGGGTAATGACACGTCCAAAAATCATGCGGATAGCTGCGATCACGAGCAACACGGCGACCAATGCGCCGCCCGACATCAACAACAGCAACCTTCGCAAGTCCGCGACCTGTTTGACCGTCGACAGGCTGCTGGAGAACACGGCGATGACTTCACCCTCTTTTTGGCCCATAGCGCCCGTATGGCATCCGCCACACATTCCTGGGGCGCTACCTGCATTGTTGTCGAGCACGACAGGCATGCTGTAGCGATAGGTGTCGCCGACGTACCGCCCGATTGGTTGACCGGTGCGCAAGACTTCCTCGTCGACGGCATCTTGCGGCAGTTTTGGCGCCTGCCCCGGAGCGGACTGCGCCATGTAGGCCTTCATTTTCGGAGGCCACACGCTCCACAATTTGCCCGCATAATCCTTGTTGCGGCTCTCGAACCAACCATTGAAGACCTGGATGGCCACGTTTTGCGGGTCGTTCAATCGCTGTTCCATGCTGCTATCAACGAGCGATTTCAGCGATCCAAGTTCATTCTGCGAAAGCCGCCGCAGATTTCCTTCGAGTGTCGAGAATTCAGACCAGCCGACCACGGCCAGGGTGCAGGCTGCGAGCCCCAGCATTCCCAGACTGCAGATCACGATGAACCTGGCCTGGAGCTTGAGGTCTTTCCACCAATGAGCCATTGCTCATCTCCGAGCGTTTTTTGAGGGCTACGTTAAGCAGTAATACTGGTGGAGATTAATTTTTTGTTTACCCTGGAACTCGTTGACCCAAGATTGACCGGAATAAAGACTTGAGCAGCAATCTGCGTCCGGTATCGGACGGACTTGTCGAAGCAGTTTGGCAATGCTCGGTATTCAAGCACTGCTGCTGAATTGCGTAGCGCCGTTAGCCGCTAATCCACCTTGGCGCCCGAGAACTTCACCACCCTGCCCCATTTTTCGGTTTCATCGGCCAGGAGTTTTCCGAAGTCGGCAGCCGAGCCCGGGATCAGAAATGCGCCGAGATCCGCAAACCGCGCCTTCGCGGTGGGATCCGCGAGCACCGCATTGGTCTCCTTGTTCAACCTGTCGATCACCTCGGTGGGCGTGTTCTTCGGCGCGGCGAAGCCGTACCACGCGCTCGCCTCGTAACCAGGCAGGAAATCGGCCACCGTGGGCAGGTCCGGCAACACTGGCGACCGCGTCGTGCTGGTTACCGCCAGACCGCGCAGCTTGCCCGACTTGACGTGTTCGGCGCAGGTCGGAATGTTGTCGAACATGACATGTACCTGGCCTGCGATCAGATCGGTGAGCGCCGGCGCCCCACCGCGGTAGGGCACATGGACCATGTTGATGCCCGTGAGCATCTTGAACAGTTCACCCGACATATGGATGGTCGACCCGTTGCCGGAGGACGCCATGTTGAGCTTGCCGGGATTGGCCTTGGCGTAGGCGATCAATTCGGGGATCGACTTGATGGGAAGTGACGGATTCACCACCACCACATTCGGAAAACGGATGATGCCGGCGACCGGTTCGATATCGCGCAGGAAATTGAAATTGAGATTGTCGTAGAGCGTGGCGTTGATGGCATTCGCCGGCGCGGCAAGCAGGAAGGTGTAACCGTCGGGTGCCGCGCGTATCGCCGCCTCGGTTGCGATATTGGTGCCTCCGCCCGGCCGGTTCTCGATGACGAATGACTGACCGAGCCTTTCCGAAAGCCATTGCCCCATCAGGCGCGCGGTGAGGTCGGCCGAGCCGCCGGGGGTATAACCGACGATCAGGCGAATGGGCCGCGTTGGATAAGTTTGCGGCTTTTGCAATTTTTGAGACGGCCGGGAGCGCGGCGGCCCGGCGGCCAGATGCAAAAATTGACGACGCGGAAATTTCATGACGCCTCCCCGAACAGCACCTTCGCCGGCGGCCCAGCCATAAATCCGGATCAACGACACGGGCGCCAAAGGCACGATGCTATTATTCGCCGTTAGGGGCAAAACGTACATGGGGCCGGCCGCGCCTTGCAAGCCGGATCGACCAATACCCGAGCCTCGGGCGAGCGATCATTTCGATTCGTTCAGGTACGCCTGATAGGCGAGCCGATGCCATCCTCGAGCGAGGTGCGCGCGCGCCAGCCCAGTCCGGCAAGCCGGCTGACGTCGAGCAATTTGCGCGGCGTGCCATCGGGCCGCGAGGGGTCGAAGCTGATCGCGCCGGTATATCCGACGGTCCTGGCGACCACGCGCGCGAATTCGGCGATAGTGATGTCCTCGCCGGTGCCGATATTGACCAGCTCACTGCTGGAATAGGTCTTCATCAGATGGATGCAGGCGTCCGCCATGTCGTCGACATAGAGGAATTCCCGCCGCGGCGTGCCGGTGCCCCAGACCACCACCTCGGAGACGCCGGAAAGCTTCGCTTCGTGAAACCGGCGGATCAGCGCGGCGACGACATGGCTGTATTCGGGGTGATAATTGTCGCCCGGCCCGTACAGATTGGTCGGCATCACACTGATGAAGTCGGAGCCGTACTGGCTGCGATAGGCCTCGACCATCTTGATGCCGGCGATCTTGGCGATCGCATAGGGCTCGTTGGTCGGCTCCAGCGGCCCGGTCAGCATCGAATCCTCGCGCAGCGGCTGCGGCGCCAGCTTGGGATAGATGCAGGACGAGCCGAGAAACATCAGCTTCTCGGCGCCGTTGACGTGGGCGGCGTGGATCACGTTGGTCGCGATGACCAGATTATCGTAGATGAATTCGGCGCGCAGCGTGTTGTTGGCGACGATGCCGCCGACCTTCGCCGCCGCCAGGAATACGGCCTGCGGACGCTTGGCCGCGAACCAGCCGAACACGGCGGCCTGATCGCGCAGATCGACCTCGCTTCGCCCGACCGTCAGCAGTTCGACGTCTTCCTGCGCGAGCCGGCGCACCAGCGCCGCACCCGACCATGCCGCGATGCCCGGCAACGAAGACCGTCTTGCCTTTCAACTCAAACGGGGTCCCTGCCATTGGCGACCTCCCGCCGCGCGATCGCAAGATCGCCCGCCACCATTTCCTTGACCAGTTGCGCGAAGCTCGTCTTCGGCTTCCAGCCGAGCTTTTGCCGCGCCTTGCTGGCGTCGCCGATCAGGAGATCGACTTCGGTGGGGCGGAAATAGGTCGGATCGATGCGAACGACGGTCTTGCCGGATTTCCTGTCGACGCCGGTTTCCTCGACACCCTTGCCGCGCCACTCGATGCTGCGGCCGACCTCCGCGAATGCCAGTTCGACGAATTCGCGCACCGAGCGCGTCTCGCCGGTCGCCAGCACGAAATCGTCGGGCTCCTCCGCCTGCAATATCCGGTGCATGCCCTCGACATAGTCGCGGGCATGGCCCCAGTCGCGTTTGGCTTCGAGGTTGCCGAGATAGAGCGTGTCTTCCAGGCCGGTCTCGATGCGGGCGACGCCGCGCGTGATCTTGCGCGTCACGAAGGTCTCGCCGCGGATCGGGCTTTCATGATTGAACAGGATGCCGTTGGAGGCGAACATGCCGTAGGCCTCGCGGTAGTTCACCGTGATCCAGTAGCCGTAAAGCTTGGCGACGCCATAGGGCGAGCGCGGATAGAACGGCGTGGTTTCCTTCTGCGGCACTTCCTGGACCAGGCCGTACAACTCGGACGTGGACGCCTGATAGAATCGCGTCTCCTTCTCCATGCCGAGAATGCGAATCGCTTCCAATAGCCGCAGCACGCCGAGCGCGTCGGCATTGGCGGTATATTCCGGGCTTTCGAAACTGACGCCGACATGGCTTTGCGCCGCGAGGTTGTAGATCTCGGTCGGCCGGATCTGCTGCATCAGCCGGATCAGGTTGGTCGAATTCGGTCATGTCGCCGTAGTGCAGGAGGAACGGCACATTGCCGGCGTGCGGATCCTCATAGAGATGGTCGATGCGCGCGGTATTGAACGAGGACGACCGCCGCTTGACGCCATGCACGGTATAGCCGAGGCCAAGCAGATATTCGGCGAGATAGGCGCCGTCCTGCCCGGTGACGCCGGTAAGGAGCGCCACGCGCCGTTTCGAATCCTGAACCGCCATATTCACTCCAACAAAGCGCCGGGACTGCCCAACAGGCAGATCGGCGCCGCCAGCGTCATACACATTGCGCAGGACAGGCCCGTGACACATGGCCCCATGGGCTGCCGGCCGGGTGGCCCAAACCCCTATCATGACCCCATTCCCCCAGGCAAATGAGCCCGGGGGACTTTGGCGTTGGCGGGGACTTGCGGGTTTCGGCACGTTGGCCCACAATCAAGTCCTCTCAAGGGCCGATGGATCACTGAAATCTAAGCCATTCCAGCGTCCGGACCCCTCCGAAAACACCCAAGAAACGCAAATTCAGGGAGGAATGACATGCGTAAACTCATGATGGCTGCGGCCTTTGCGCTGCCGATGCTCGGCGGCGCGGCGATGGCGCAGGAAACGCTCAAGATCGGCTATATCGACCCCTTGTCGGGTGGCGGCGCCAGCGTCGGCGAAGTCGGCCTGAAGACCTTCCAGTTTCTCGCCGAGGAAATGAATGCGAAGGGCGGCATTCAGGGCAAGAAGGTCGAGATCGTTCCGCTCGACAACAAGACCAATCCGCAGGAAAGCCTGATCCAGGCGCAGAAGGCCATCGACGCCGGGGTCCGCTATCTCACCCAGGGCAACGGTTCATCGGTCGCCGGCGCGCTGGCCGACTTCGTCACCAAGTACAACGAGCGCAATCCCGGCAAGGAAGTGCTGTATTTCAACTATGCCGCGGTCGATCCGATCCTGACCAACGCCAAGTGCAGCTTCTGGCATTTCCGCTGGGACGCGAACTCCGACATCAAGATGGAGGCGCTCACCAATTACATGAAGACAGTGCCTTCGATCAAAAACGTCTACCTGATCAATCAGGACTACTCGTTCGGCGAATCCGTTCGATCCGCCGCCAAGGCCATGCTGGCCGCCAAGCGGCCGGACATCAAGATCGTCGGCGACGAACTGCATCCGCTGCTCAAGATCACCGATTTCGCGCCCTACATCGCCAAGATCAAGGCCTCCGGCGCCGACACCGTCGTGACCGGCAACTGGGGCCAGGATTTCGCGCTGCTGTTGAAGGCGGCCGCCGACGCCGGGCTGAAGGTGAACTGGTACACCTATTATGCCGGCGGCACCGGCGGCCCGACGGCGGTCAAGCAGGCCAACCTCAATCACCAGGTGTTCCAGGTCGGCGAAGGCATCCCGAATCTCGATCACCCGTCGTCGCAGGAATACGAAAAGGCGTTCCGCGCCAAGTATGACGTCAGCGTGTTCTATCCGCGCGCCATCAACGAGATGCGGATGCTGGCGGCGGCGGCCGACAAGGCCAAGTCGATCGATCCGGTCAAGGTCGCGCTCGCGCTCGAAGGCATGGAGTTCGAGGTGTTCGACGGCGGCAAGGGCAACATGCGCAAGGACGATCACCAGTTCTTCCAGCCGATCTATATTTCCTCGTTCGGCGAACGCACCGCCAAGGAACCGTTCGACGAGGAAAAGACCGGCTGGGGCTGGAAGCTCGTGGCGAAGATCGATACGCCCGCGACCGTGCTTCCGACCACCTGCAAGATGGAACGGCCGAACTGACCGTTCGCGCGTAACACATCCGCTCCGAAAGATTTCGGGGCGGATGCGTCTCTCAATCTCGGCGGTGCGTCTTGCTTGAACTGATCGTCATATCCACGCTGAACGGCGTCCTGTTCGGCATGTTGCTGTTTCTGATGGCGAGCGGCCTCACCGTCATCTTCAGCATGCTCGGGGTGCTCAACTTCGCGCATGCGAGCTTCTACATGCTCGGCGCGTTCTTCGGTTTCCAGGTCAGCCGCTGGTTCGGCTTCTGGCCGGCGCTGCTGATCGCGCCATTGCTGGCCGGCGCGATCGGCGCCGGCGTCGAGCGCTACGGCCTGCGCCGCGTGCACAAGAACGGCCACGTCGCGGAACTGCTGTTCACGTTCGGGCTTGCGTTCGTGATCGAGGAAGTCGTGCAGATCATCTGGGGCAAGGGCCCGGTCGATTTCCGCGTCCCGGCGCTGCTCGATTTCCCGGCGTTCACGATCTTCTCCACCAACTATCCCGCCTACAAGATGTTCATGCTGCTGGTGTCTGTCGCCATCTTCGTCGGGCTGTTGGTCGTCCTGAAGAAGACGCGGATCGGCCTGATCGTCCAGGCCGCGCTGACCCATCCGCACATGGTGGGCCATCTCGGTCATAACGTCGGGCGCATCTTCATGCTGGTGTTCGGCGTCGGCACCGCGCTCGCCGCGGTCGCCGGCGTGATCGCCGGTCCCGCGCTGGTGACACAGTCGAACATGGCGGGATTGCTGGGCCCGATCCTGTTCGTGGTCGTCGTGGTCGGAGGGCTGGGCTCGCTGCCGGGGGCCTTCGTCGCCTCGCTGCTGATCGGCCTGGTGCAGACCTTCGCGGTCTCGATGAACGGCTCGCTGTCAGGTGCGTTCGGCCCGCTCGGTCCCGACTATGCCTCGACCTGGCTCGCCGACATCTGGGGCGTCACCATCGCGCAGATCGCGCCGATCATGCCCTACGTGCTGCTGGTGTTGATCCTGATCTTCCGCCCGATGGGCCTGCTCGGGACACGCGACACATGAGCGAGATCACCTCAAGCGCCGCGCCTCCGCTGCCGGCCGCAACCGAAAAGCTCAAATTCTACGGATTATGGGTGGCAGCGGCGGTCGCGCTTCTGCTGCTGCCCAAGATCTTCAGTTCGGGCGGTTCGCTGACGACGTTCAGCCTGATCGGCATCTCCATCATCTTCTCGCTGTCCTACAACATCCTGCTCGGCCAGACCGGCATGCTGTCGTTCGGGCATGCGGTGTATTATGGCCTCGGCGGCTTCCTGGTGATTCACGCCATCAACATCATCGGCGCCAACAAGCTGCCGATCCCGTTACCTGTCGTTCCCCTGATCGGCGGCCTGACCGGACTGTTGTTCGCCGCCCTGCTCGGCTGGGTCTCGACCCAGCGCTCAGGAACGGCGTTCGCCATGATCTCGCTCGGCGTCGCCGAGCTGATCGCTTCCTCCGCGCTGATCCTGCGCACGTTCTTCGGCGGCGAAGCCGGCGTCTCCGCCAACCGCACCAAACTGCTGAAACTGTTCGGCTGGAATTTCGGCCCGCAAATCCAGATCTATTATCTGGTCGCGGCGTGGACGCTGATCGCCGTTATCGCGATGTATGCGCTGACCCGCACGCCTTTGGGCCGCATGTGTAATGCCGTGCGCGACAATCCCGAGCGCGTCCAGTTCGTCGGCTACAACCCGCACGTGGTGCGCTATCTGGCATTCTGCTTTGCCGGATTCTTCGCCGGCATCGCGGGCGCGCTGGCGGCGATCAATTTCGAGATCGCCAACTCGGCCTATCTCGGCGCTTTGCAGTCGGGAACCGTACTTGAATCCACCTATATCGGCGGCATTGGCTTCTTCATCGGTCCCATCGTCGGTGCGATCTTCGTGACGATTCTTTCACTCGGCCTCAGCGATCTTACACCGGTGTGGCAGCTCTATTTCGGACTGATCTTCATCGCGGTCGTGGTGTTCGCGCCGGGCGGCATCACTGGCCTTGCGATGATGCATCGTCCGCTGCTGAAGGCCGGCACCCTGCCCAGGGTGCTGCCGAGCTACCTGATCGCCTTGCTGCCGACACTGGCGATGATCGCTGGCTTCATTCTGTCGCTTGAAACCATCGTGCATTACACCGTCAATCCCAGTGACGATCCTCACATCAAGGCATTCGGCGTCAGCTTCGATGCGGCGAGCCCGCTGATATGGGCGACGGCGGTAATTCTTTTGATTGGCGGATACCTGGTTGCCCGCAAGACCTGGACCCGGGTCGGATACGCCTGGGACGAGGCCACCAGCGTGGCGCGCGAAAAGGGAATTGCCGCATGAGCGCCGCGATCGAACTGCGCGAGGTCGAAAAGAATTTCGGCGACGTCGCCATCATCAGAAATATCAATTTGAGCGTCGCGCAGGGCGAACGTCATGCGCTGATCGGTCCGAACGGCGCCGGCAAATCGACGACCTTCAACCTGATCAGCGGATATATGGCGCCGTCGTCGGGCAGCGTGCTGCTCCGCGGCCAGGTGATATCAGGCCTGCCGCCCTACCAGATCAACCGCCGCGGATTGTCGCGCAGCTTCCAGGTCACCAACGTCTTTGCCAACATGAGCGTATGGGAAAACCTGCGCTGCGCCGTGCTATGGTCGACCGGCCAGCGCTACGCGTTCTGGAAGAATATCGACAACCTGCCCGAGGTGCGCGCCCGCACCGCGCAAATTCTGGCCGACATCAACCTGATCGATCGGCGCGACGTGCCCGCTGGGCTTCTGACCTACGCCGAACAGCGCGCGCTGGAGATCGGCATTACGGTAGCCGGCGGCGCCGACGTCATTCTGCTGGACGAGCCGACCGCGGGCATGAGCCATGCCGAGACCGAGCGCGCGGTGGCGCTGATCCGACGCCTGACCGAGGGCCGCACGCTGCTGATCGTCGAACACGACATGAGCGTGGTGTTTGGCCTCGCCGACCGGATTTCGGTGCTGGTGTACGGCCAGATCATCGCCTCGGGAACGCCGGAAGAAATCCGCGGCAATCCCAAGGTCCGGGAAGCCTATCTCGGCGAGGAGGCGGCGTGATGCTCGAAGTCACGGACCTGCACGCCTACTACGGCAAGAGCCATATCCTGCAGGGCGTCGACATGCATATCGACGCCGGCGAGGTGGTCAGCCTGTTGGGGCGCAATGGCGTCGGACGCTCCACCACGGTCAAGGCGATCATGGGCGAGGTACCGCCGCAGGGCTCGATCAAGTTCAAGGGCAGCAACATCGCGGGGCTACCGAGCTACCGGATCGCGCATCTGGGCCTGGGCTACGTTCCGGAGCATCGCGATATTTTCCCCGGCCTGACGGTGCGGCAGAACCTGATGCTCGGCATCAAGGATACCAGGCGCCCTGGCAAGTGGCGGCTCGAGGACATGCTTGAGATGTTTCCCAATCTCAAAACAAGGGCCGATACCTCGGCCGGCGTGCTGTCCGGCGGCGAAAAGCAGATGCTGACCATTTGCCGAACGCTGATGGGCGACCCCGAACTCATCATGATCGACGAACCGACCGAGGGTCTGGCACCCCTGATCGTGCACCAGGTCGGCGACCTCATCGCCGAAATCGCCCGGCGCGGCGTCGCGATCCTGCTGGTGGAGCAAAAACTTGCGATCGCGATGCGGATATCGCACCGCCTCTACGTCATGGGCCACGGCCGCATCGTGTTCGAAGGCACGCCCGCCGACCTCAGGGCCAACGAGGCCGTGCGCAAGGAATGGCTGGAAGTCTGATGTCCTTTTAGCTGGATGTTGTGTCGACGGATGCCCCGACCCCACGCGGTCGCAGCAAGTCATCGCATCCCCTGATGGGAGACAGGCGATTGCTTCAAATCGCTTTCAATAATGGGCCTTATGCGACTTAGCGTTGTCCGCGCCATGTCCGCTTTTCCCCGCCCCCGAAGAGCGGCGGCATAGCGGACATCGTGGCAGGTCCGTTTTGTGCCGATACTGTTGCAAGATTTGAAAATCGGACAACTCCAAAAAGCTCGCGAAAGTCGATTTTTTTGGACTTCTCTGCCGCTGCCACGTCATGTAGCGACGCTACGAAGGTCCACGGTCGATTTTGGGTGAGACGATCCGGCCCCTCACATCGCCGCACACGAAGCGCACCAGCGACCTTTAGAATTTTCGTACTTCACCGAAAAAGACTTTTGCCAAAAGGAGACCTTCCACCCAAGCGCGTGACGCCGCTAACGATGTGCAACGCTATCCACTTCTTACTGTTGACACTCGCTGACACGCTCGCCTTCTAATTCCGTTCTTACATCGCTGATTAATGCCCCTGCCATCCAACCCTTGCTGCTGATCGTGGCTGTGTAGTGAGACGGACTATCGAAGTCGAAGTTGCCAGAAACATCAAGATCCAACTGTCCCTTGCATTGCAAATGCCACTTCAGCTTTCTTTCAGAAGTTTCGTATTCTGCGGGTTCACAGGTCGAATTAATGGTGCCACTCACAGGGCCAAAGGTTTTGGCGACGTCGCCGGCTTGTTCGGGAGTCAGACAACGCGCCTTCACTGCCGGCTGCATGGTCGCGCCGTTCATCACTGTATTTGAAGTAACTTTCCATTGCCCGGGCTCAATAGTTAAGTCGCCTGCTTCGGCTGAAACGATCAGCACTGGTAGCAAGCACAACAATATCATCCCGAACCTAATCATTCGCATATCTCTCTGGGGTTTATGTGGGTCTTCACAAGGATAAGATACAAGTCGCCATCGTTTCTATAGGCTCGTGGCCACAAGCGCTTCCTTTCCGGCTCTGTTGATATTTCCTGAACGACCTTCATGAATTCTGCACCTTGCGCCTGAGCCGGAAAATCGGGGATTTTTGAGAGACGCAGGAAAGTCGTGCCCTTAGTCGGCAATAGAACGAATGACCTTCGCCGGGTTTCCTCCGACAAGAGTATTGGGAGAAACGTTCTTGGTGACTACGGAACCCGCCGCAACAACAGAGTTTTCACCCACCGTCACTCCACCGATGATCGTTGCGCCGGCTGCGATCCATACGTTTCTTTCAATCACGATGGGCTTTGCGATTGTGAAGGCGCGCCGCCGAGACGGTTCGACGGGATGGCCCGACGTGATGATGCTAACGTTCGGCCCGATCATCACATCGTCGGAAATGTCGAGCCCACCAAGATCATAAAAAGTGCAGTTCTGATTTACGAAAACATTGCGCCCGATACTGATGTCGACCCCACCGGTTGTGTAGAATGGTGGGATCAATAAGAAGCTGTCGTCCACCTTCTTGCCGATGAGATCGCTGAACAAGGCCCGGATTTCGTCCGCATCGTTGAGCGTCAAACGGTTGAGATTGGCGGTGATCACCATCGCTCGATTGACGTTTGCCAACATGGCTGCTGATTCCGGCGTTCTCCTGGGAATTATCTTGGTGCGATCATCATTCGCCATTCGTTATTTTCCTCCGAGCGCGGTCGAACGAACGTTCGGCGCATGACGGCCGCGCCGAGATTCGCTGAGTATAGCCATATGGAATCCAACCTTTCTGCAACCTTGCCGTGTTGCACAATTCAAGAATTCT
Organism: uncultured Alphaproteobacteria bacterium; assembly: GCA_963823115.1. Taxonomy (GTDB): domain Bacteria; phylum Pseudomonadota; class Alphaproteobacteria; order Rhizobiales; family Xanthobacteraceae; genus Bradyrhizobium. Next base: position 56,295 of record CAWGKJ010000010.1, read on the forward strand.
GCACCCTCAAAGCCCGTTGATCGAAAAGAGCTTTTCAGGTGCAAAGTATAGGCGCAGAATCAGCCTGTGATTTCGCGCTATGCACGGTGATGGCAGGGTTCAGGACTTCAGTTATTCGCCATAACGGCGCAATCGCTCGAGGTCGGAGATCGTCACCCCGCCATACTCGAGTCTCAACAGCCCCTCGTTCTCCAGTTTTTTGAGACACTGGTTCGCATTTTGCCGGGAGATCCCGGACAAAGCACCGATTTCCTCCTGGGTGATCTCCAGGTGAAGCGTCAGGTCCGGATAGAGAATAGGATTGAATAGCGACGCGATGCAGCGCGCCAGCCGGGCCGTCGCATCCAGCGTGCGGCCATATTCGAGCAGCGCGATGAATTGGCCAAGACGTTCGTTGAGTTGCCCGACCAGGAAGCGATTGAACCCCACGCTGTTCTCGAACAGCCAGAAGAAAGTGCTGCGATCCATCATGGCCAGACGCGTATCGCGCAGGGCCACCACATCGTAACGCCTAGCCTCGTTCTTGAGCACCGTACCCTCGCCAAACCACGCACCCGCCGTCAAACCGGTAAAGCTGGTGGCCTTGCCGCCACGGGACACGATGCCCATCCTGGCAAGACCGGTGACGACGCCGGTCCAGTATTCGAAGCGGTCGCCTCGCATGAAGATGAATTCATTCGCGCGATAGGATTTTTCCACGATACCGGCGCGCGCGATCTCGGTTTCCCGCGCATTCAGTTCGCGCGACCAGGCAGCGATGCGTTTCAGGTAATCTGCAGCAATCATGACCCCGTTGAACCGTCCGTTCCCAACACCCGCGAAATGTTCATGTTGCATCGCAACAATCGTTTGGCCCTCCCCGAGTCGCCCTCCGCAGAAAACGACAAGCATGGCAGCCGGCAAATTTGCCAGCGAATTGTCAGGCACAAGACATTTCAGCGTAACGCTTTACCCTATTGAGGGCCATCTGGCGTAATGCAGTTTACCGCCCAACGGGATCGCTGGACGGACATGCGCCCGGGTGCGGCGTTACCATCGGATGGATGCGTCAAGTGCGCCCGACGGGACCATAGCGTCATTAGTGCAATAGCCTACCCATGACGGCCGATATAGGATCGGCAGCTGTGATGGCAAAACGAGATCAAGAGCGCGCCAAAGCGCCGTATCGCGGAGGAACAGGTGGCTAACGCTTTGGAAGTGCGCGGGGTCTCACTGCGCTTTGGCGGCGTACGCGCGCTCGCCGATGTCAGTTTTGGCGTGAACGACGGCGAACTGTTCTCGATTATCGGCCCCAACGGCGCCGGCAAGACCTCGATCATCAACTGCATCTCGGGCCGCTATCGGCCGACCGAAGGCCATCTGTTCTATCGCGGCCAGGACATCACCGCACTCAACCCCAACGCGCGGCCCCGGCTCGGCATCGGCCGCACCTTCCAGAACCTCGCGCTGTTTCAGCACATGAGCGTGCTCGACAACATCATGGTCGGACGGCATCACCTCTTGAAGAACAATTTCATCACGGGATCGCTGTACTGGCTGACCGGCGCGCGGCGCGAAGAACTCGAGCATCGCCGCAAGGTCGAGGAGATCATCGATTTCCTCGACCTGCAGTCGGTCCGCAAGGCGACCGCCGGCACCCTTCCCTACGGGCTGCGAAAGCGGGTCGAACTCGCCCGCGCTATGGCGCTGGAGCCGCAGCTGATCCTGCTCGACGAGCCGATGGCCGGCATGAATTTCGAGGAAAAGGAGGACATGGCCCGCTACATCGTCGATCTCAACGAAGAGTTCGGCATGACGGTCATGATGATCGAGCACGACATGGGCGTGGTGATGGATATCTCCCACCGGGTCATGGTGCTGGACTTCGGCCGCAAGATCGCGGAAGGCGATCCGGCCGCGGTACTGGCCGATCCCCATGTCAAGCGCGCCTATCTCGGCGAAGAGGACGAGGTACTGGTCGACCCCGACGACAAGCCCGCCGCCCCGGAGTGCGCGGCATGATGGATTACGCCGGCCGTGTCGTGCAAGCCGACACCTATCCAAAGCTGTTGCGCCTCAACGCCAAAGAACATGGCCGCGAAATCGCGCTGCGCGAAAAGGATTTCGGGCTCTGGAAAATCTTTACCTGGAACGACTATCAGGCCCGGGTGCACGACTTCGCGCTCGGCATGGTCGAGCTTGGCCTCGGCCGCGGCGACGTCATCGGCATCATCGGCGACAACCGGCCGGACTGGGTATCGGCCGAAATCGCCACCCACGCCATCGGCGCCATGAGCCTCGGTCTCTATCGCGACGTGCTGGACGAGGAAGCCGCCTATCTCCTCAGCTATGGCGAAGCCAAACTGGTATTCGCCGAAGATGAAGAGCAGGTCGACAAGCTGCTGAATCTTGCCGACCGGGTGCCCAACCTCAAGCACATCGTCTATTCCGATCCGCGCGGCATGCGGAAATATGACGATTCCCGCCTGATCGAAGCCGACAAGCTCGCAAGCCTGGGGCGCGACCGCGCCGCCCGCGAGCCCGGCCTTTACGATCATCTGGTCGACGCCACCAAAGGCGAGGACGTTGCGATCCTCTGCACCACCTCCGGCACCACGGCCAATCCCAAACTGGCGATGCTCGCGGCCGGGCGGGTGCTGCGGCACTGCGCGGCCTATCTGAATTTCGACCCGAAGGGACCGGACGACGAGTACGTCTCGGTGCTGCCGCTGCCCTGGATCATGGAACAGGTCTACGTGCTCGGCAAAGGGTTGTTGTGCCGGATGAAGATCAACTTCGTCGAGCGACCCGACACCATGATGAACGATTTCCGCGAGATTGCGCCGACCTTCGTGTTGTTCGCGCCAAGGCTCTGGGAATCCATTGCCGCCGACGTGCGCGCGGGCGTGATGGATTCCTCCCCGCTCAAGCAGCGCCTCTACGAGCTCGGGATGAAGACCGGCCTGGCGGCGCTGGCGCAGGGCAAGCATTCGACGATCGCCGACATCCTGCTGTTCCGCGCGTTACGCGACCGCCTCGGCTTCACCCGGCTGCGCTCGGCCGCGACCGGCGGCGCAGCACTTGGTCCCGACACCTTCAAGTTCTTTCAGGCCATGGGCGTGCCGTTGCGCACGCTATATGGCCAGACCGAGTTGTTGGGCGCCTACACGCTGCATCCCTTTGGCAAGGTCGATCCCGACACGACGGGCGTGGCGATGGCCGACAATATCGAGATCCGCATCGACAATGCGGATATCCATGGGGTCGGCGAGATCGTCGTGCGCCACCCCAACATGTTCCTCGGCTATTACAAGAACCCGGAAGCCTCCGCCGCCGACATGACGGATGGCTGGATGCAGTCGGGCGATGCCGGCTATTTCAACGACAACAAGCAGCTCGTGGTGATCGACCGCATCAAGGATCTTGCGGAAACCTCGCGCGGCGAACGCTTCTCGCCGCAGTACATCGAGAACAAGCTGAAATTTTCGCCCTATATCGCCGAAGCCGTAGTACTGGGCGCCGGCCGCGACGCGCTCGCGGCGATGATCTGCATCCGTTTTTCGATCATCTCGAAATGGGCGGAGAAAAACCGGATCGCCTTCACCACCTACACCGACCTCGCCTCGCGCCCGGAGGTCTATGCGCTGTTGCGCAAGGAGGTGGAAACCGTCAACGCCACGCTGCCCCAGGCGCAGCGCATTTCCAGATTCCTGCTTCTGTACAAGGAACTCGACGCCGACGACGGGGAATTGACCCGCACCCGCAAAGTGCGCCGCAGCGTCATCAACGAAAAGTACGCTACCATTATCGATGCGATCTACGGCGGCAAGCGCGAGATCCCCGTCGATACCGTGATCCGCTTTCAGGACGGCACTACCCAGCGCATCCGCACCACGCTCAGGGTGGTCGACCTCGTGCACGAAGCGCCGCTCGCGGAGGCTGCGGAATGAACATCCAGTTCCTGATCCAGCTCCTGGTCAACGGCCTCGTAGTCGGCACGCTGTATGGCGTGGTCGCGATGTCATTCGTGCTGATCTACAAGGCCACGCAAGTCGTGAACTTCGCCCAGGGCGAATTGCTGCTGGTCGGCGCCTGGGTGTGCTGGGCGCTGCTCACCAAATATCAGGTGCCGTTCTGGGTCGGCATGCCCCTGACGCTGGTCTTTATGTTCGTGTTCGGCATCGCGATCCAGATCGTGATCCTGCGGCCGATGATCGGCGAGCCGATCATTTCGGTGATCATGGTCACGATCGGGCTGTCGATGGTGTTTCAGGCCGCGCTGAAATGGATTTTCGGCGTCAATCCGCAGCCGTTCCCGCGCGTTTTCACCAGCGATTCCGTCAGTTTCCTGGGTCTGCAAATCCAGACCGTCTATGTGATGAGTCTCGTTGTGTCCGTGGCCATGATGGTCGGCATGGCCTGGTTCTTCCGGGCTTCGAAATACGGGCTGGCGATGCGGGCGACCGCCTTCAACCAGCAGGTGGCGCAGTCGCTCGGCATTTCCGTCAAGAACGTGTTCGCGATGGCCTGGGCGATCTCGGCCACGGTTTCGGCGGTAGCGGGGGTGGTGGTCGCCGTGGTCAACGGCGTATCGTCAGGTCTGTCGGCCTACGGCATCAAGGTGTTTCCGGCGGCGATCCTCGGCGGCCTCGACTCCATCGGCGGCGCGGTGCTCGGCGGTATCATCATCGGGTTATTGGAAAACATCGCGCAATATGTCGACAGCGAATATCTGCACTGGGGCAATTTGTATGAAATTGCGCCATTCTACGTGCTGATCATCATCCTGATGATCAAGCCCTACGGCCTGTTCGGCACCAGAGACATCGAGCGGATATGAGCATGGTCGCCGAAAAGTGGAAACCGGTTCTCGGTAACGACCATGCTCAAAAAAATAAGGGCGTGGCAATGAATCAGATCAGTCGGGATGAACGGTAGAGCATATGGCAAGCCCTTCACTCATTCCGGCCGGCGACTACCGCACCACATACGCGGCCGATACCACGATCTTTCCGACCACTACAAGCCGCAACGCGGCGATCATCGGCATCGTGCTGATTTGCTTCGCGCCGCTGGTGTTCGCCGAATACTGGCTGAGCATCCTGATCCAGATCGGCATTTTTGCGATTGCCGCCCTTGGCCTGAACATCATGGTCGGCTTCACCGGACAGATCTCGATCGGACATGCGGCATTCTTTTTGTTCGGCGCCTTCACCTCGGCCTATCTCTCGAACACCCTGCCGATCCCGGTCTTCTTCGCGATTCCGCTGGCCGGCGTCGTTACCGCGCTGGTCGGCCTGATCTTCGGCCTGCCGGCCGCAAGGCTCAAGGGCCTCTATCTCGTCATCGCGACGCTGGCTGCGCAATACATCCTGCTCGACTTCTTCTCGCGCGCCGACTGGTTCTCAGGCGGCTCGGTGCCGGCCAGCGCCAATCCGTTCTCGATCTTCGGCTATGTCTTCCGCGGCGACCGGCAATATTTCTACGTGGTGCTGGCCTATCTCGTGGTCAGCTATCTCCTCGTCACCAACCTGATGCGCACGCGCGACGGCCGCGCGCTGGTGGCGATCCGCGACCACTATCTTTCCGCGGAGATCATGGGCATCAATCTGACAAAGTACCGCACGTTGTCGTTCGGGCTCGCTGCGTTCTTTGCCGGCATCGCGGGCGCACTCTATGCGCACTACCAGCTGGTGGTCTCGAACGAAGGCTTCGGCATCGAACGCTCGATCCTGTTTCTGGCAATGATCATCATTGGCGGCACCGGCTCGATCATGGGCACGCTGATGGGCACGGCCTTCGTGGTGCTGCTGCCGGAATCGATGGAGTGGATCAGCGCGAGCCTGAAAGGCGGTGCCATCGACAAGGCGCTGTCGCTCAACACCAACATCACCTTCCTGCGCGAGATCGCAATTGGACTGATCATCATCGCATTCCTGATGTTCGAGCCGGACGGACTCGCGCATCGCTGGCGACAGATCAAGACCTACTGGAAACTCTACCCGTTTTCGCATTGAGGTTGGAACGGGACTACAATCGGACCCAACGACCAAACGGAGGAAATCACGATATGACGATGAAATCTCTTTTGAGCACGGTTTCGCTCGCGCTGCTGCTCGGCGGCGCCGCGTCGGCGGCGCAGGCCCAGATCGCGATCGGCCACCTCGCGGATTATTCCGGCGGCACCTCGGACGTCGGAACGCCCTACGGACAGGCCGTCGCGGACACCCTTGCCTGGGTCAACAAGAACGGCGGCGTCGGCGGCAAGCAACTCGCCGTCGATACCAACGATTACGGCTACCAGGTGCCGCGCGCGATCGCGCTCTACAAGAAATGGTCCGGCGGCGACAAGGTCGCGGCGATCATGGGCTGGGGCACCGCGGATACCGAAGCGCTGACCGGCTTCCTGGCGCAGGACAAGATCCCGGACATCTCCGGCTCCTATGCCGCGGCGCTGACCGATCCGGAAGGCACCAGCGGCAAGACCAAGCCAGCGCCGTATAATTTCTTCTACGGCCCGAGCTATTCGGACGCGATGCGGGCGATGCTGATCTGGGCAGCCGAGGACTGGAAGGCCAAGGGCAAGCCCGGCAAACCGAAATTCGTCCACATGGGCGCCAACCACCCGTATCCGAATGCGCCGAAGGCAGCCGGCGAGGCTCTCGCCACCGAACTCGGGTTCGAGGTGCTGCCGCCGCTGGTATTCGCCCTGACGCCCGGCGATTACAGCGCCCAGTGCCTGAGCCTGAAAAGCGCCGGCGCCAACTACGCCTATCTCGGCAACACCGCCGCCTCCAACGTCTCGGTGCTGAAGGCATGCAAGACCGCCGGCGTCGACGTGCAGTTCCTGGGCAACGTCTGGGGCATGGATGAGAACGCTGCCAAGACCGCGGGCGACGCCGCCGACGGCGTGGTCTTCCCGTTGCGCACCGCTGTGGCCTGGGGCGGCAACGCACCGGGCATGAAGACCGTGATGGAAATCTCCAAGATCTCCGACCCGACCGGCAAGGTCTATCGTCCCGTGCATTACATCGCGGCCGTTTGCAGCGCGCTGTATCTGAAGGAAGCGCTCGACTGGGCTGTCAAGAACGGCGGCGCCACCGGCGAGAACGTCGCAAAGGGCTTCTACCAGAAGAAGGATTGGGTGCCGGCCGGCATGGACGGCGTCTGCAATCCCTCGACCTGGACCGACAAGGACCATCGCGGCACCCTGAAGGTCGATCTCTACCGCTCGAAAATCTCGGGTCCAACCGATGGCGATCTCAACGATCTCATGGCCAAGGGCACCATCAAGCTCGAGAAGATCAAGACCGTCGAACTGCCGCGCAAGCCGGAATGGTTTGGGTGGTGAGGTCTGCGGCCAGTTCCGCTCACGATCGTCATGCGCGGGCTTGACCCGCGCATCCATCTCAAAAGGATCTTTGCTTAGAGGATGGATTGCCGGGTCAAGCCCGGCAATGACATCTTGCTAATATGACGGGTCTCAATGACTATCGACACCGACACAGTCCGCGTCGCTCCAGGCGCCGTCACAGCCCCCGCCCCGCTGCTCAGCGTGCGCAACATCGAGGTGGTCTATGACGACGTCATCCTGGTGCTGCGTGGCCTGAGCCTCGAGGTGCCGAAAGGCGCGATCGTGGCGCTGCTCGGCGCCAACGGCGCCGGCAAATCGACGACGCTGAAGGCGATCTCCGGACTGCTCAAGACCGAGGACGGCGAAGTCACCCGCGGCGAGATCGTGTTCGACGGCGAGCGCATCAACGGCATCGATCCCGAAAAGATCGTCCGCCGCGGCATCTTTCAGGTGATGGAGGGCCGCCGCATCATTTCCGACATGACGTCGCTGGAGAATTTGCGGCTCGGCGCCTTCACCCGCAGCGACAACGAGGTCGGCGCCGACATCGACATGGTCTTTAACTATTTCCCGCGCCTGAAGGAGCGCACCGGCCTTGCCGGCTATCTCTCCGGCGGCGAGCAGCAGATGCTGGCGATCGGCCGCGCGCTGATGGCGCGCCCGAAGATGATCCTGATGGACGAGCCGTCGATGGGCCTGTCGCCGCTGTTGGTCAAGGAAGTGTTCGGGATCATCAAGGAGATCAACCGCGACCTTGGCGTCACCATCCTACTGGTGGAGCAGAACGCCCGCGCCGCGCTCTCGGTGGCGAGCCACGGCTACATCATGGAGCAAGGCAAGGTGGTGCTCGACGGCTCAGCTGACGAATTGCGCGACAATGAGGACGTCAAGGAATTCTACCTCGGCGGCGCCGGCGACCAGCGCAAGAGTTTCAAGAACCTAAAAAGCTTCAAGCGGCGGAAGCGGTGGCTCTAGGTCTGCTGCCTCTCCTTCGTCATGCCCGGCCTTGTGCCGGGCATCCACATCTTGCCGAGTTCGCAGGAACGAAGACGTGGATGGCCGGGACGAGCCCGGCCATGACAATAAAATTCGGGGACTTCACATGACCGACCACTACGACACCCTCGAGACCCGCGACCCCGCCCAGCGCGAGGCGGCGCTGTTTTCGCGGCTGCCGGGCGTGCTGCGCGGGGCGATGGTTGCGCCGGCCCATGCCGAGCGCCTCAAGGGCATCGATCCCGCTGCCATCACCAGCCGGGCGGCGCTGGCGGGCCTTCCGGTGCTGCGCAAGTCCGAACTCCCTGCCCTGCACAAGGCCTCCCCGCCGTTCGGCGGGCTCGTCTCGGGGCTTCCTGGCTCGTTTGGACGGCTGTTCACGTCGCCGGGCCCGATTTTCGAACCGGAGCCGGCTCACGCCGATCCATGGCGCGGCGCGCGGGCGATGTTCGCGGCCGGCTTCCGGCCGGGCGATGTGGTGCTGAACACTTTCAGCTATCATTTGACGCCCGGCGGCTTCATCTTCGACGCCTCGGCGCGCGCGCTGGGTTGCGCGGTGATCCCGGCCGGTCCCGGTAATATCGAGGCGCAATTCGAACTGATCGAGGCCTATCGGCCGGTCGGCTACAGCGGTACCCCGGACTTCCTCAAGATCCTGCTCGACGCGGCCAAGACCTCGGACCGCGACGTCTCGTCGATCAAGCGTGCGCTGGTGTCCGGCGCGGCCTTTCCGAAGTCGCTGCAGGAGGAGATAAGATCGCGCGGCGTCGACGCCTATCAGGCGTTCGCCACCGCCGATCTCGGCCTGATTGCCTTTGAGACCTCATCCCACGAAGGCATGGTCGTCAGCGAGGATCTGATCCTGGAAATCGTGCGGCCCGGCACCGGCGATCCCGTGGCCGAGGGCGATGTCGGCGAGATCGTCGTCACCTCGCTCGACCCTGACCACCCCTGGATTCGGCTTGCGCTCGGGGATCTCACTGCCGCCCTGCCCGGCCGCAGCCCCTGTGGACGGACCAACATGCGCATCAAGGGCTGGATGGGCCGCGCCGACCAGACCACCAAGATAAAAGGCATGTTCGTGCGGCCCGAGCAGGTCGCCGAGATCGGCAAGCGTCATCCCGAGTTGGGGCGGCTGCGTCTTGTCGTCAGCCGTGCGGGCGAGGCCGACGTGATGACGCTGAAGGCGGAAGCTGCAAATCCGAACGCAGCGCTGCAGGACGCGGTCAGCGCGACGCTTCGCAGCGTTACAAAACTCGGGGGCAACCGTAGAATTGGGCGGCGCCTCGGTCCTCTGCCCAACGACGGCAAGGTCATTGCGGACGAACGCTAAAGGTTAGTGCTCCCGCGACCACCAATACCGACCACACTAATTCAATCGTGCCCAGCCACGGTTTGATGTCCCATGCGTATCTTGCATGGGTATTTTGGCGTACGCACAGTTGGCGCGAAACGATCTTTCTCAAATCCAAGCGATTGTATTTACATATTAATATTGGCTTTGTTCTGCCAAAATTGACATTGCTCTATTTAAGAATGTATAATTTTGCAGAACACCTTCTGGTAATCTCGCGGATAGCGCGATCGCGCCGAGCGACGGCACGGCCCTCGTATCGGTCGAACTTGATCAGCTCCGCAAGGATGCGCCGCACCGCTTCAGCGGAGCGTTGCGGCTCTGATGACGGCATCGTCGCCGACGGGTCTTTCAACTTCGGCCATGGGGGTCTGCGGCCTGTATGGTCCATCATCCCAATGTCCATCGCAATCAACCAGCGGACTTCTTGCTCGGCCGAGGGAAAGAACGCTGGCGCTTTTAGACTTCCGAAGACGGATGTGCGTTCGATCAGGGCAAGTCTGATGCGCCGGACACGCCGGAGTTCAAGTTCTGCCTCTGCGGCAACGCGGGCGTGCTCAAGGGTGATGGCGTCCGCGGTGCGGCCGGCGATCTTGCGGGCAAGTTGGTCGACCTGTCTTGCGTATGCAGCGCCCGACTGGTTCAAGGCCAGGCCGTGGCTATACGCGTTGCGGCTGGCGCGCCTCTTCCCGGCGCCGGTCCGGGGTCCGGTGCTTTTCTTGGCGTTTTGGAATTCCTTCGGCATTGTTGATTGGTATCAAACTGGAATCCATTTTTTCATGCCTATCTCGACAGCGCTGGCGGTTATTGAGTGAGGCGTCATTTTCTGAGCGACCATCAGGTGCCGCAACCCTTTTATCAATTCGAGCACGTGGATAGTCTTGCCATTGCCGGCATCCAATGAGCCGAAGGATCTCCTCGGGCCGTCAGCTAGGACGTGACAAGAACTGCTACATTGCAAGATAGCGGCGCCGGATATCTTCATTTTTGGCAAGGCCCGCCGTATCCTGGCGATGCACCACTTTTCCTTTATCGATGACGAGTGCCTCCTCAGCAATCCGCAAGCAGAAATGCATGTTCTGCTCGGCAAGCAGGATCGTGGCGCCACTCGCTCCCAGTTCCCGCAGTACTCTGCCAATGGTGGCGACCACGATCGGGGCCAGCCCTTCGCTCGGTTCGTCGAGCAGCAGGACCAGTGGATTGCCCATCAAGGCACGAGCGATGACCAGGAGTTGTTGCTCGCCGCCGGAGAGGCGGCCCGCTTCGCGCGACCGTAGTTTTTCGAGTAACGGGAAGGTCTCCCAGACACGCGGCAGGGTCCAGTCTCGCCGTCCGTCGGGACCGCCCTTTGCCGCGATCAGGAGATTGTCCTCCACGCTGTGCTCGGGAAACACCTGCCGGTCCTCCGGCACGTAGGCGAGGCCGAGCCGGGCACGCGCATGCGGCGGCGCGTGGGTGATGTCGCGGCCGGCGAAGAAGATGCGGCCGCCCCTGGCCGGCACGATTCCCGCGAGCGTCTTCATGGTCGTGCTCTTGCCCGCGCCGTTACGCCCGAGCAGCGCCAGCGTGCACCTTTCCTGAAGGGCGAGATCGACATCGAACAGTATCTGGCTCGCGCCGTAGAAGGCGCTCAACCCTTCGGCGCGCAGCAGGTCCGTCATGCTGCGTCCTCCGTGCCGAGATAGGCTTCGATCACAGCCTTGTTGTTCCGGATTTCGTCCGGTGTGCCTTCGGCCAGCACGCGGCCGTAGCACAGCACGCGGATCGTATTCGCGACCTTGAAGACGATGTCCATGTCGTGCTCGATGAAGACCAGCGTGAGCTTGCGCCGTTCCCACAGATCGCGCACGCGTTCGATCATGCGCCAGCGCTCGTCAGGACCCATGCCGGCCGTCGGCTCGTCGAGCAGAAGCACCCTGGGTTCGAGCGCAAGAGCGATGGCGATATCGAGCAGCTTCTGGTCGCCGTGGGAGAGGATCGCGGCCTCCACATTCGAGACCTGCGTCAGGCCCACCAGTTCCATCACCTCCTCGGCTCGCTCGCGCACGCCGGGCGGCGGAAAGCGGCGGGAGAGATTGCCCCACTGGCCGATATGGGCGGTAACCGCGGCCATCAGGTTCTCCATCACCGTCATGGTCGGAAAGCAGCTTGCCACCTGAAACGCCCGCGCGATGCCCCGGTGCATCCGTTCGCTCCTGGAGAGACGAATGATGTCCTGACCGTCGAGCAGCACCTCACCGGAATCGGGCGAGAACGCGCCGCTGATCAGGTTGAAGAAGGTGCTTTTGCCGGCGCCGTTCGGACCGATCACTGCCGAAAGCGACCCCGACGGAAAATCAAGCGACACATCGTCGATTGCCCGCAGGCCACCGAACGCCTTGGTGAGATTTCTGATCTCGAGCTTCATCGCGGGCGTCCGGGCCAGGCCAGTCTGAGAAAATCGAGCACACCGCGGCGCAGCCCGAGCGCGAAGGCCAGGATCACGATCCCCAGAACCAGTCCCTGATATTCGGTGATGCGTGTCACCACATCGTTCAGCGCGAGCAGGATCATCGCGCCCAGGACGGGTCCGAGGAAGCTGTTGATTCCGCCCAGCATGACGGCAAAGATCGCCTGGCCGGAATTCGGCCAATCGGCGAGTTCAGGATAGGCGCCGGAGACAAACAGCGCAGCCAGCACGCCGCCTAACCCGGCGAAGGCGCCGGCAATCGTAAAGGCCCAGAGGCGGGCCCGCCAGAGAACGATACCCAGGAAGCTGGCGCGGTTCTCGTTGTCGCGAATCATGCGCAGCGTCTGGCCGAATGGGCTCGTCGAGATGTGGCGCAACGCCAGCAGGCCGAGCACCGCCACGATCGCGCAGAATTGGTACATATGAAGCTGCGAGGAAAGCTCGAAGCCGAAGATTTCGCGGCGCGGGATGCCGCCGCGCAAGCCCTGATCGCCGCCGGTGAGGCTCTGCCAGGAGATGATGACGCTGTAGAACAGCATCTGTACCGCGAGCGTGATGAAGGCGAAGTAATCCGTGCTGAGGCGTACGCAGATTGCCCCGACGCAGAACGCGGCAAAGGTCGTGACCAGCACCGCAAGCACGGCGGCGACGGGCAGCGAGAGGTCCGTCATCTGCATGGTCAATGCGAAGGCGTAGGCGCCGAGGCCGTAGAACATGCCGTGGCCGAACGAGACCATGCCGGTGTTTCCGACCAGCAGGTTGAGCGAGGTTGCAAATAGCGCCATGGCGCTCAGGCGGATGACGAAATCCTCGAAGGCGGGGCTGCGATGGAACAGCGGGATCGCCAGCACGACGATCAGGGCGACGGCGCCGATCGCCATTTCGCGAAACGCGAGGCGGCTTTTCATGCCCGCCGACCGAACAGGCCCTGCGGACGCAGAAGCAGGATGGCGATCATCAGGATATAGATCAGGCCATCGGTGAACCTGGGAAAACCGATGGTGCCGAAGCCGCGGACCATGCCGATCAGCAGCGCCGAGACCAGCGCTCCCGCGATCGAGCCCATGCCTCCGATCACCGTGACGATGAAGCTCTCGATCAGAATCGAGAAGCCCATGCCGGGCGACAGCGAGCGCACGGGCGCCGCGAGTGCGCCCGCCAGTCCCGCCAGCCCGCCGCCGATCGCAAAGACGATCGCGAAAAGCAGCGTCGTGTTGACGCCCAGCGCCGAAACCATCTGCGGATTGATTGCGGCGGCGCGCACCGTCTTGCCGAACCGTGTCATCGAAAGGCCGAGGCCAAGCACGATCGCGATCAGCGCTGCAATCCCGATCAGCACGGCGTAAAAGGGCGGCACCACACCGCCCGCGATGAAGAGCGGCGGCACCTGGAAGGCTGCCGGCATCCCCATGGCGTGGAACTCGGGCCCCCAAACGATCTTCACGAGGTCGTCGAAGATCAACACCACGGCGTAACAGATCAGGAGCTGCATCAGCACGTTGGAGCCGTAGACGCGACTGATGAGAACGCGTTCGAACAGCACGCCGAACAGCGCCATCGCGAGCGCTCCCGACAGCACCGCAAGCGTGTAGCTGTCGGTTGCGCCGAGCGTGGAATAGGCGACGTAGCCGCCCAGCATGTAGAAGGTGCCGTGGGCGAAGTTCACGACCTTCAATACGCCGAAGATCAGGGTCAGGCCCGCAGCGACAAGGAACAGCAACATTCCCACGATCAGCCCGCTGGTGGTCTGGGTGACCACGCAGGCGGGTGTCGTGAGGCAAGCGCCGAGCGCGCCGAGGTCCATCTCAGATGTACTTCTGCTGCTTCTTCCACTCCGTCTCGAGCTCGAGGATCTTGCCCCAGTCGGCGGCCTTCACGTCGACGATGAACGGCTCCTTCGGCGTGGTCTGGCCCCAGCCGATGGCATAGCCGATCGTCGTATGGTCCTCGCGCATGGTGATCGTCCCGTCGGCGCCGAACGGCGTGTTGATCTTCATGCCAGTGAGGGCCGCGGCCAGGGCCTTGCCGTCGAGCGAGTTGGCCTTCTTGATGGCTTGCTCGTAGAACTGCATCGCCACCGCGTTTTGCCACGACCAGTTGGTCGGCCGCTCGTTCCACTTCTTGAGGTAGGCCTGGCCCCATTCCTTGTTGGCAGGCGTATCCGGGAAGGTCTCGAGGTAACGCGTCGCCGACTGAATGCCGGCCGGCAAATTCTTGATGGCGGCCAGCACGGGATAATCGACGTTGGGCGTCGCCACCGTCATCTGCGAGAACAGCGCATAGACGTTGCCCTGGTTCACGAAGGCCGAGAGGTCGCCGGCATAGAGCAGCGTAAACAGAGCCTGCGGCTTGGCCTGAATCAGCTTGGTGATGACTTCGGTGAAGTCCGGCTGGCCGAGCTTGGGCCAGGCATCGCTGACGATCTCGACGTCCGGCTTGAACTGCTTGAAAAACTGCAGGTATTGCGCGGTGGTGTCGCGACCGTAGGCGTAGTCCGGCGAGCAGGTCGCCCATTTGTTGAGCTTCTTGGCGTTCGCGAATGCGGCGAGATAGATGCTGCCGGCCACCGCGTCGTGCACGCCCTGGCGGGCGACGCGGAAGGCGGTGGGCGCGCGGATCTTGGGATCGGCGGTCAGCGACGAGGTCTCGCTGTTGGTGTGGATGCAAGCGATCCCGAGGTCGCGCACGACTTCCTGGACCGCGAAGGAGGCGGACGAGGCCTCGGCGTCGACCAGGAGCTCACAGCCCGTGGTATTCACGAGCTCGCGCGCGATGCGGGCGGCCTCCTGGGGCTGGCCCTTTAAATCGCGGAAGACGAATTCGATCTGCCGGCCGAGAAAGCCGCCGGCGGCGTTGATGCGATCCTGCTCCATCATCAGTGAGTTGCGCGAGGAGGTGCCAAGCAGTGCAATCGGCCCTGACAGGATGCTTTGCATTCCGATGCGCAACGTATTGGCCTGTGCCCTGGCCACCCATGGGGCGGCCAGCAGAGAAGCCGCACCACCAGCCAACATCGTGCGACGCGTAATATGCCCGCTCATTGAACTGCACCTCCCATGACCTGTTATCGCGGCTCGGTTTTTTGAGACAACCGGCCATTCTTGTTAAGGCCGCCAACTCTAGATCGGCAATAGCGCCCTGATCAAGCTGCCATTTGTCGGCTCGCGCCTCCGCTGGCGGCTGCGGCCGGCGCATCGCAACGCAGCAACCGAAACGGCAGTCCGGCTGCATTTCCAACGGAGATTGCAGGCTTTCCGGCCTTGGAGGATTTCAAGAGCAAAGGGGATGACGTCAAGATGAATTACGAGTCATAATCATCGAAAGAGAAACGAGGCCGAGAAAGGCCAATCGAGCGGCGAATGATCAATCTTTCCAGCTTCATCGCCTTTCATGCTCGGCGAACGCCGGCTCGCTGTGCGCTGAAGTACCGCGGCGAGGATATTTCCTACGCCGCCTTCGACCATCGCATCCGACAGGTCGCCGGCTGGCTGCTCACGCGCGGAATAGGCTCCGACGACGTGGTCGCGGTGCTGATGAAGAACAGCGCTGCGTTCCTCGAACTGGTCTTTGCAACTAGCCACATCGGCGCGGTGTTTTTACCGATCAATTATCGCCTCTCCGCCGACGAGGTCGGCTATATCGTCAGCAATTCCGGCGCACGGCTTCTCGTCGCGGACGAGGAGCTTGCCGCCATTGCGGCGGGCGACGCACCAATCGTGCTGCTCGACGAGGCTGCGCAGGCGAGCGCGACGACAGCTTGCCTCCGAACGCCAAGCCTGCGCCGATGCATCCGCGGCAACCGGGTGACCTGATGCGACTGATGTATACATCGGGCACGACCGATCGCCCCAAAGGGGTGATGCTGACTTACGAAAACATGTATTGGAAATCGGCGGACCAGACCTTGGTGCTCGGACTGAACGCGGACACCAGATTGCTTGTGGTCGGTCCGCTTTATCACGTCGGCGGGCTCGATCTGCCCGGCATAGCGGTGTTGTGGCACGGCGGCCTCATCGCAATTCATCGCGATTTCGAGCCCGGGCAAGCGCTGGCGGCAATCGAGGCCGAACAGCTCAACGCCGCTTGGTTCGCGCCGGTCATGACCACGGCCCTCCTCACCCACCCCGGGCGCGATCGTTACGACGTATCCAGCTTGAAATGGGCGATCGGCGGCGGCGAGAAGACGCCGGAGGTGCGCATTCGCGCCTTTTCGGATTTGTTCACGAGGAGCGCGCTACATCGACGCTTACGGCCTCACCGAAACCGTCGGCGGCGATACCTTCATGGAATCCGGACGCGAGTTCGAAAAGATCGGATCGACGGGGCGCGCCATCGCCCATGTCGAGATCGAGATCCGGGACGATCGCGGCAACCGCCTTCCTCCTGGCGAGGACGGCGAGATTTGCCTGCGCGGCCCCAAGGTTACCAAGGGGTATTGGAAAGATCCCGACAAGACCGCAGCGGCCTTCTTCGGCGACTGGTTTCGTACCGGTGACGTCGGCCATCTCGATGCCGACGGCTTCCTCTATTTGACCGATCGCAAGAAGGATATGATCATCTCCGGCGGCGAGAACATCGCCTCCTCCGAAGTCGAGCGCGTGATCTACGAGCTGCCCGCCGTGCGCGAGGTCGCCGTCATCGGAATACCCGACGAACGCTGGGGAGAGAAGCCAGTCGCAGTCATCGTGCTCGCCGAAAACAGTGCCCTCGATCTCGCCTCGCTTGCGACCCATTGCCGATCGCGATTGGCTGGCTTCAAGGTGCCGAGGGAACTTGTTATTCGCGACAGTTTGCCCCGAAATCCTTCCGGCAAGGTACTCAAGCGCGTGTTGCGCGCGGAGCTGGAGGCCACGCGATGAGACCCCTGCAGGCGCCCGCGTACGACCCGGCCAGCCGCGGTGTTATTAGTTCCATTGATGGGATGCACATGGCGGGCTGCGCGAAGCGCCATAGCGTTAAATTCAAGAGCAGCAGATCATCATGAAGGTCGAATTGCCGCGCCAACAGCTCGCCCTCTCCTCCGCTATCACCGAGGCGGACATCCGCTGCCTTGGTGCTGGTGAGGCGTGGTAGTCTTCCCAAGCCTTGATTCAGTATGCGCGAATTGCTGGTGACAGCGATGCGAAACCAAAATGAGCCGGAAATGTATTGTTAAATGGGAGAAGCCATCCAGTGATCCATCCTCTGATCATTTTCAGCGCAGCGGGTTTCGCGATGGTGGCTTCGCCATCGCTTGCGGAACAGCTCGGTCCGGAGACTATCGGGCAAACCGTTCTCGGGGATTTTCAGCGTGTATACGTGGCGGACCCGGCGTTGCCGCACATGGTCGACGGCAGGATCTACGTGCTCGATGGCGCCAATCTTGCTTTCAAAGGCATGCTCGAATCCGGTTTCGCTGGAATGATGGTAGCGGCGCCCCGGAAGAACAAAGTCTATGTTGCCACGACATTCTACGAACGGTTGACGCGCGGCAAGCGAACCGACGTCATCCAGGTGTTCGATGATAGAACGCTCAAGGTAGTCGATGAGATTCCAATTCCGAGCGTGCGCGCCCAAGCGCTGACCTACCGCAATTTGTTTCAGCCTTCGTCGAACGGCGAATTGTTATTCGTGCAGAACGCTACCCCCGCCACGTCCTTTACTGTGGTTGATCTGAACACAAAGAGCCAATTCGAAACGCCCGACGCCGGCTGCTACGGTATTTACCCCGCGCTGACGAACCCACTTCGCTTTGCCACTTTGTGTGGCGACGGCACCGCGGTGACATATACGATTGCAAGCGACCGTCGCTCGGCCTTGCGCAAGGCAGGACCGCAATTCTTTGAGCCCCAAGCGGACGCGCTGTTCAGCCATGCCGAGCGCGACCATGACGCTTATGTTTTCCTTTCCTACAAGGGAGAACTTGTCCGGGTCTCGGTCGAAGGCGAGACCGCCGCGATGCTCGACATGGTTGTTGTGGCCTCACGCGAGCTAGGCGCCTGGGCACCAGGTGGCTACCAACCCTTCGCATTCGATGCGAACAAGGGCGTTGCCTATATTCTGATGCATGACAACGCAAAAGAAGGCAGCCACAAGAACCCGAGCGCAGAGATCTGGACCTACGATTTGCGCGCCAAGCGTCTGTTGGCGCGATCGCCCGCAGCCAATTTCACATCGATCACGCTCGCTGCGTCCGATCCGCTTGTGTTATTTGCGATCAACACCGTCGACTCGAAGGTTGTTCGCCTTGTCGTCGACCCGCAAAGCAATGCGATAACGCCGACTGGTGAGATCAAGCTCGGCGAGACGGCGGCGCTGATCGAGGCGCCGCGATGATCTTGAGCAATGGCGTCGATCCTCTGATAGAGATTGTGGCGATCGGCCTGGTCGCGATCGTCTTCACGCGCGCAATCGGCGAGAAAGCGGCGCATTACGCGATTTATACGGCGACGCTGCGCAACTACCGGCTGGCGCCGCCGACGCTTGTTTCAGTGCTGGCCGCCGGCCTGCTTGCGGCGGAAGTTATTGCTCTCGTCCTGCTGCTCTCGCCCGCGACCCGCGCATTAGGCGCGCTTTCCGCAATCGGCCTGCTCGGCCTGTACGGCGCTGCGATGTCGCTCGCGCTTCTGGCCGGTCGAACGGAGATTGAATGCGGCTGCGGCGGACAGGGACAGCTAGTCTCCTGGCTGCTGGTCGCGCGTAACGCGTTCTTGATTGTCATCGCCGGTGTGGTCGTCTTGCCGACGGCTGCGCGCGCACTCGCCTGGTATGAATTCGTCGAAGCACTCTGCGCAATTTTGATCGCCTGGCTTCTGCTCGCAACGGTGGAAAAAGCGATAGAGTCGACTGCTGCGATCCGGCGACTGGAAACTCAATCCTATTTGTGAGACACGGATGAATGGTTTAATCGTGGCAATTGCCCTGCTGTGGGCGCTGGTGATCGTGCTGGCCGTAATGGTGTTCGCACTGGCACGCCAGATCGGAATCCTGTTCGAACGCGTCGCACCGATGGGCGCGCTCATCACAGACGCCGGACCCAAGGTCGGCGAGGCCGTTCGCCGCTTCGACCTGCAGGCGCTCGACGGGCGTGCGGTCGCAATCGGAGCCCAGGGTGTGCGATCGCAACTGGTGTTTTTCCTCTCGCCGACCTGTCCGGTATGCAAAAAGCTGCTGCCGGTCCTGAGATCAGTTTCGGCTGCCGAAGGTTCCTGGCTCGATATTATCCTGGCCAGCGACGGTGAAACATCGCAGCATCGGGCCTTTGTAGCCGACAGGCAGCTTGAGATGTTGCCCTATGTGCTCTCCTCAGACCTCGGCATGACGTTCCGCGTCAATCGCCTGCCCTATGCCGTCCTGCTCGATAGCGGAGGCGTAGTGAAGGCCAAGGGCCTGGTCAACAATCGCGAGCAGCTCGAAAGCCTCTTTAATGCACGGGATCTCGGCGTCGCGTCCGTGCAAAGCTATATCAACGCGTCGAGCCATCGCGCTGATCAGTTGCATTCTTGAGATCTGGAGAACTTGAATGCCCGACAACGTATTCACAAAATTGATGGGGAGGTTCGACAAGGCGACCGAGACCGCCGCGCGGAGTTCTGCGCAGTTGATCGGTCGCCGCTCCGCACTCGCATCAATTGGGGCGGCGCTGATTGGGGGGACTCTTCTTCCGGTTCTGCCCTTCGATCGCTCCGGCCGCGCTCTCGCCGCTGATCCAGCGAGCATCGAAAGTTCGGATTCGGAGTGCGATTACTGGCGCTATTGTGCGCTCGACGGCTTCCTGTGCTCCTGCTGCGGCGGGAGCGTTACCGCCTGTCCGCCGGGCGCCGAGCCCTCGGCGGTGACCTGGATCGGTACCTGCCACAACTCCAAAGACGGCAAAGACTATCTAATCTCCTACAATGACTGCTGTGGCAAGACCACCTGCGGGCGCTGCCTCTGCAACGCAAATATACGGGAGAGGCCGGGTTATTCGCTCGGCGTGCACAACGACATCAACTGGTGCATGGCGAACACGCCGAGCATGTACCATTGCACTGTCGCCGTCATCGTAGGCGTGGCGGACTAGGCGCGCCGATGCGCTCTCATCTCAAACCAACAGCGCCGGCGTTGAAACGCCTGTGGCGTGTCGCGATCGGGCGAGCGACGGTCGGGTTGATTGGCGCGCTCGCGCCCACCGGAAGCTCCGCCGCCCCAGATGCGGCATATCTGTATCGCCTTCATTGTTCGGGGTGCCATGGGCCGGACGGCGCAGGTTCGAGAGTGGGACGCATTCGACCGTTCTCGGGTGTCATCGGCAATTTTCTTAGAGTGCCGGAAGGTCGTGCATACCTCGTTCTCGTTCCCGGCGTCGCCAATGCGGGCCTGTCGGATACCGATACGGCGCGCGTCCTGAATTTTGTTCTAAAAAGCTGGGCGATCGCTGACGCTCCACCAGACGCAAGGGATTTTTCGCCGGATGAAGTGAGCGAAATCCGAAAGATCCGCATTGATGACATTGTCACATTTCGTCTCGGGCTTATCGATAAACTAGCGCGGCGCGGCGTCTTGATTGATTACTGATGCTATTTCGTCCAGCGCCCCGACAATCTGCGTTTAAGTTAAAACCGGAAGTGACCACGCTTGCGCGGCGTGTCCGTTCTACCCTTCAAGAACAGACATCGTATGGCCGCCCGGACATGTCTGTTTGGTGTCTATTTTGTTGCAGAAGTCGGTTGAGAAAGTCCACGAACGATGATTCCGATGTGTTGGGGATATTGAGGTCTGAAATCGGATGATTTGCGCTGCCGTTGTCTTTCGAAGAAATGAGTGAACCAAGAATAGATATCTTCGGTGCGGCGATGTTGTGCGCTGCGCCAGATCTCGGCTAAATTATCGTCGTCACAATGATGTCGTTCGTGCTGCATGGCGTAACTCCATAAAACCTTCGGAGAAAACGCAATTTACACTACTAACCAACCGCGAATTCCAAGCGGGCGGACGGGCCATGCCGCCGATCTCAGGCCACTTCCGCTTTCCCCGAGCACTACTCCTCTAGTGTGAATCCCACTCGCAAAGTGACCTGGTAATGTTGGACAGACCCGTTTTCGATATGGCCTCTCGTTTGCACCACTTCAAACCATTTCATTTTGCGAATGGTCTTTGATGCGCGGGTGACGGCATTTTGAATGGCATCCTCGATACTCTTTTCGGAAGATCCTACGAGTTCTAGGATCTTATAAACATGATCCTTCATTTCGGATGCTGGCATGGCGAACCTCCGCTGGTGAGCCTGGTCTATTCTGAACTAGTTCTAACCTCTCGAGTTCCGCTGCTTCTGCGAGGGAAGCTGGAGCGGACCACAGGGATCGAACTTTACACCTTCAGAAGGCCCGCAGGGGGTCAAAAGCGGCGGTTTGGCGGTCGGCCAGACATTTCCGGGCCACCCCCAAAGACAGACATACTCAGGGTCCGTCGGCATGTGCCACGAGCAGAAATGCCGCCACGAAATAGCGCTTTTGGCCTGATGGTGCGGTTACGACGGATGGCGTAATATTCAATGCGCGGGGAAACCCTGCTGCTCACCCGCCTCAGTGTGATGAATGATCGCCGCAGTCGCGATCTTGGGCAGCCTCACCGCTGAAGGAGGGTCCCATGTACGCTGCCATTCGTCAGGGTAAAGCAAAGACTGGCATGGCCGAAGAACTCGCGCGTAGAATTAAGGAGGGCGCCATTCCGATCATCAGTGATGTAGAAGGCTTCATGGCTTACTATGTGGTCTATGCACCCGACGACACTGTGACGGCGATCAGCGTCTTCAACAATTACGCAGGAGCCGAGGAGGCAAACAGGCGTGCGCTCGCTTGGATCGAGCAAAACCTAGGGCCCCTGCTCGTTGGACCAGCCACCGCGGTGGCCGGTCCGGTGATCGTCCATACGCTGGCCTAACAAACTGGCCCCTGGGCACTTGGCCACCACACCTTGATCGATAAACTACCCGATGCTCAGGCACTGAGAGGTACGCTTTACGCTCAGCAAACAGACATCGTCTGCCATCCTGGCATGTTCCTTTTGTGTGCCCCAGAACCGGAAGTCGGCAGTCTCAACTCATTGGAGGCAACGAACGGCGCGGCACGCTCGAACTGGTCGCACTGGAGAGCCTCGCACTTCGAGATACCGGGTCAAATCGGTTCATTCCGTTGGCTGTTCCCTGATCTTTCGGATTGCTCTGTCGCGACGTGCCGCCGCCCTGACCTCATAGCGATAAATTCTGCGTAGCTCCGGCAAAACCCGCCGCACCACATCTGCCATACGCTCTGACTCGACCGCCGGCATCGGAGCTGATGGATTGAATTGCTTCGTCGGGGACGGATTGACGTGCCGCATTCCATCCGTCCATTGCTCTCGTCCCATAAGCAACCGAACTTTATCGGCCGGTGAACGAAAATCGAGCGGCTCCGAGCTTCCCAACGACGACGCGAGGGCGATCAAGTCAGCCCGTACCTGCCGTACCTGAGCGAGCTCGAGTTCGCCTGCAGCAGCCGAGCGGGCGAGCTCAAGAACGATCCTGTTCTCGCAATCGCCGGCAATTTGACGTGCAAGCTGCTCTACGCGTTCCGCCTCAACGGTTCGCAAACCCTGAGATGACAGCCCGTGGCGGAGGGCGTTGAGGCGGGTGCGCTTTTTGCCGGCTATGGTTCTTGGCCCGGTGCTGTTGCGGGCATTGTGCCGGTTGGCCGCGATTTGTTTTTCGCTCGCCATGGTCTAAGCCGCGGACCTGTCATTCGCCGGTTCAGGGAGAGGCACATCATTCCTTGCCAGGATCTGATCGGTGCTAGATTGGATTTGCAGGGCCAAGCTCTTTCGATATTGCGCGATGCGACGAAGTGTCTTGGAAAACCGCGCTTCCATTGACGTCAACATGTTGTCCAGTTGCAGCACATCCGGGAATGTACGCCTAAACGCTTCTGCGTCGATTGCACCTTCGTCGAGCTGGGATTGGCGGAGAAGTTCCTCAACGAATTCCTTGTCGCTATTACCGTCAAACCAGGCGGCTGCGAGCCTCTCCGCTTCGCTTTTTTGGCCGACGCCCCTAGCAAGGCCAATATCTATTCGCAGGAGAATAAGTTTTAGAGCGACCAGACGGGCGTTGCGGATAATATTCGTTTTGATGCGCCGCAGACGAGGAATTTCCCAAATCAGCGCAAGAACCTCATTGAGGTAGATCCTCTCGATGATCCCTTGGCTCGATCTCCTGCTCCAGTTCGGCGCGCAGGCGTTCGAACTCTTCAGCGGATTCGCCGAACAACAAGGGCGGTGTTGAATTCAAGATATCGAACTTCCCTAAATTGGGCATCATTCAATCTCCATGTCAGGCGGAATGATAGGTGATGTTTATTCAGCGAAGTCGGGATCGGTGGATTTGACTACGCGAAGCGGCGCGCATCTCTGGCACGAGGTGTGCCATAGACGACGGCCTTTCCAAAGGGCTGCATGAGCTGCCCTGATAGCAATCGCCTCGATCAACTCGCGGGGGTGGTCACCCGTCCCCGGGCTCCAGTGCGCCGCTCGCTAATCTTGACCTGTCCCGCCTGCCGTCCCCGGTGGGCGGTGGGTATCAGCCACCGTCCCCGGCCGCCTAACCAATGCAGAACATATAACGAATACCCTAACGCCTCGTTAAGCCGATGCTCGGGCCTTGCCGTAAATTGGATGACGTTATCAAGCGTTTTGCCCCCCGTCCTGCTTTCGACGTGTAAGGCCCAAGTTGCGAGGACGGCGCTTATCTTCAGCGAAGCCGTGGCGCTGATAATGCCGACGATGGCCGATTATCATGATTACGACCTACGGTGATCCCGAGCGGAGAGGGCTTGTTGACCAAGCCAATCGACTTCTCATGCCGCGGGGAGATTTGACGTCAGACAGGCGCGAGCGCGCGGGAGACCGCGTCCGGTTCCTTGTCAATGACCATCAACAAGACGCGTGCTGCTCCATCAGGATGACGTCGATTCTGTTCCCAATCGCGTAATGTGGATGGCAGGATGCCGAAGCGAGCAGCGAATGCGTTCTGACTCATTTTGAGTTTGGTCCGAATTGCCCGCACGTCGAGGTGGGACGGAACATGCACCTTGTAGGCTTTCGGATCGGCTTCGCCTCGGGCGATCACCTGCGCCGACTTTGCTGCCTTAATCAGCCGCTTGCCGAGCTTGCTCATCTGACATCCATCCTCGTCATTATCGTTTAGCAGTCCTGACTTTGACCGACGTTCTATAGGCGTCCGCAATTCCCTGGAGTACCGCAGGAAACAAACTCATTCCGAGCGGCCTTAAGCTGCGCGTTGAGGCTTGATGCGCCAGATGTCTTTTGCATCAACAATAATAGTCAACAATATGGATCGCATGAGGCTCGCTATTGAGCCATTTGAAAATGATCCGCCACTGATCGTTGATGCGGATTGAGTGGAGGGTCTTATATTCGTTAGGCAGCATGCAACATGATGTCGACGCGGATTGCATCGAAGGGAAAGATGATTAGGCCGTCATCGGTCCTTTGCAGAATACCGGCATTTAGCAACGCGTGCACGTCGCCATGCACACCCTTAACGTCGCGATCGACGCGCCGCGCCGCCTCCCTGATGGAGAGCGGCCCCGCCCCTGTCATCGTCCGGATCAATTCCCAGCGTTTCGCCGTCATCAATTGGAACAACAATTCCGGGGTTTCAAAGCTAATCCGAGCGCCTTGCTTTTTGCCCTTAAATGCTTCTTGCACACGACGTTTAACATCTTTGAGCGTTGCGACTTCGAGTGTCACGGTTTTCATTTTAACGTCTCCATGCTTCAACGTCATTCCACAAATCGGCCAGCAGCATCTTTCGGATCGACGAATTTATAGCGCGCTTCCGCGCTGCCTTTGTGCCGATGGTCGCCTTTGCCCGCTTCGTTGTCGTAACGCAGGACACAAACTGAGTTTGCGACGAGTGCCAACCGATACTTAAACCTGTGGATCGAACCTCGCACCGGCTGATCGAGGCGCCAAACCACAATCTCGACAAACGTCCGAGCATCCAGTACGTGACGCTCGTTCATTAGTAGCTCGGCTTTCGTGTTGGTATTTTATCCAACAGCCTGCACTGTTGTCAATTATTCCAACACGCCTTCGGCGCTCATTGTTACCAAAGAATTGGGGATGGCAACGCATGAGATGCGACGGAATGCCCGCTGCGGGTGAGTTCGCCTTGCGCCTTGGCGAGTGCCGAGGCGAGGGCGCCGAGGCTATACGCCGCTTTCGCGGCCTTCAGCGTGCATATCAAATTTGCTCGGCGCTCATGGAATAATCGGGCTTCTCAAACGTTGTCTCTCGTTTTTTGTTGCGCGAAAAAACAACGAAATACGCGTGCCTTCTTCGACCATGGCGTGACACTGTCGAACGTCGTCCCGCACACGACGGGCAATCGCGAGACCAGATGTGTGCGCCCGACGAACGTCCGGTCCGGTTCCAATCTCATCATTTTGACCGCGTACCGGCGACTTCCTGACCGCAATATGCGGTTCCGATCCACTCGGACACGAGTTCGGGCATATTGGCGCGTTGTCCTGGACCCGAGGCTATTTGGGACGCATTCGCTGCGACGCACAAAAGCTACCCTGATCTATCGGCGGACGGGCAACCTGAGGGCTGATATCTCGGCATCGAGGTCGATGACGCCCTGGCAATAGCGGAGCAAGTTGATGTCTGAAATGCCCGGGCAGAGCGGACATGCTCTGCCCGTCCTCCAACCGCCGGTCTATGCCATGAACAGACATGCCCTGCTGGACAATCGCAAGGACCTGTCCAAGCTGACGCCAATGCCTGTGCCAATTTGGCTTTATTTCAAATTGAGCGGCCCGTCGCAGTTACCCCTCACTTGCCGGCCAGGGTTATCGGTGAACCGCACCACCGCGTCCGATCGTAGCTGCTCCAACTATCCGGCGCTCTCCTGCGGTATCGCGATCTAACCGTGATCGGCACGGGAGATCGCTAGGATTGATCGTGCGTAAGTAACTCGTCTATCTTCCACGCTATGGCCACGCCCCAGACAAGTAGGTTCTTTTGGAACCGGCGTGCTCGATGCAAGGTTTCCCAATTAGCGCTTCACTTGTTCTGAGGATCGATCAATGACCTCGAATCCGTTTACTCAAGGTCCGTCGCGTCGAGTGGTCCTGTATGCTGGTCTCGAAATTGCGATGGGATCGCTGGGAAACCGCGCGCTGCCAGCCCGTGCTCAACTCGGTTCACCCGATCTTGCTACGCGCGCGATCCCCCACTCAGGCGAGCGGATTCCCGTGATCGGTCTTGGGACCGCGAATAACTTCCAAGTGGTACAACAGGGAGAGGCGAAAGCCACCCTCAAGAAAATCGTCGATGACCTCCTGGCGCAAGGCTGCAAACTGATCGATACGGCCTCCTCATACGGCTCGGCGGAAAGCGTCTTGGGGGACCTACTGTCCGATCAAGATCGCTCTAAGATATTTTTGGCGACCAAGCTGGAGAATGGCAGCCAAAAGGCCGGCGCGATTGAGCTCAAGCGTTCGCTCGAGCGCCTGCGCTTTCCACGAGTGGACCTTTTGCAGCTGCATAACGTGCGGGATGCTAACCAGAGTTTGGCGGCCTTTCGCGACTGGAAGGCGCATGACTTTTGCCGATATATCGGCATCACCACCACTTTCAAAAGCGATTATGAAGCAGCGGAAGCCGTACTTCGCAGGGAAAAGCCGGACTTCTTCCAGGTCGATTATTCGTTGGGCGACCGGGAAGCGGAAAAGCGGCTACTTCCCGCGGCGGCAGATGTTGGCGCTGCCGTCCTGACGGCACTGCCGTTTGGACGAAGCTCGGTATTCACCGCGGTTCGCGGCAAGAGCGTGCCGGAATGGGCGAGCGAATTCGACGCGACGACCTGGCCGCAATTCTTTCTCAAATTTCTTCTTGGCCACGAGGCGGTGACCGCCGTGATTCCCGGTACCACCAATCCAGCCCACTTGGCCGATAATATAAGTGCCGGTCGTGGACGTTTTCCCGATTCCGGGCAACGCAAAGCGATGATCAAATTTTTCGATGCACTCTGACCGCATGATTACGGGATCGTTATTTGGCGCGGAGTATTTCCTATGGTTCGCTGATACGTAGAACAAACCGTGTTTCATCCGAGATCCATTTCCCCATCAGGTTTATATAAAGCTCCAGGGAGGAAGACATGCCCCATTCTGAACGCGCCGGTTTCAGCCGCCGCACGCTTTTGCAGATCGGCTCTGTCGCCGGGCTGGGTTTTGCCGCTTCGGTTCTTTCTCGTGGTGCTTCGGGTCAGACCGCTGCGCCCCCGTTGAAAATCGGTATCATCGGATCCGGTCATATCGGAAGCACGATAGGCTCTCTTTGGGTGAAAGCCGGCCATCCCGTGATGTTCTCCTCCCGGCACCCCGAAGAAATCGCTCCTCTCGTGCAAGAACTCGGAGCCCTGGCAAAGAACGGCGCGGTCGCAGATGCGATAGCGTTCGGCGACGTCGTTTTCATAGCCGTGCCGTACGGCGCCTATCCGCAGATTGGAAAAGATTACGGAAGCCTGCTTTCGGGCAAGGTGGTGCTCGACGCCGGAAACGCCGTCGCCAGACGCGACGGCGATATCACCAACGAAGTGAATGAGGAGGGCATCGGCATAATATCGGCAAAGTATCTGACCGGTGCCCGCATTGTCCGTGCCTTTAATACCATGAGCTACAAGTTCTTTGCTTCGGAAGCGAACCGGGCTGGCGAGCGCATGGCCATTCCGCTAGCGGGAGACGACAAGGATGCACTGGCTACCGCCTCGATGCTTGTACGTGATGCCGGTTTCGATCCCGTCGTTGTCGGGCCGCTCGCGCGGGCAAAGGACTTCGCGCAAGGCGGCCCGCTCTATGGCCAGCAACTCACCGCGCAGGAATTTCGCAAGCGACTTGAAGCGATGAAGTAAAGGTTTCGAATTGATGGCTTACGTCGCTACGCCGCCAAGCCCCGGGTCCACCTTCCATCGCGTGTTGAACAAAATTATCGACGTAAGGCCCAGCGAAGTGCCGGCGCTGGCATGGTGCTGGCTTTATATTTTCTCGCTTCTCTCGTCCTACTACATCATGCGTCCTATTCGGGACCAAATGGGGGTCGCGGGCGGCGTTAATAACCTGCAATGGCTGTTCACGGGCACGCTGATCGGAATGCTGCTGCTGAATCTTCCGTTTTCCTATCTGGTCAAGACATTTCCCCGAGAGAAATTCATTGCGATTTCATATCGTTTTTTCAGCGCCAACATCCTGCTGTTCGCATTGGCACTGTACTTGGCGACGCCGGAACAAACCATCTGGGTCGGGCGCATCTTTTTCATCTGGACCTCCGTCTTCAATTTGTTCGTCGTTTCCATCTTCTGGCAGATGATTGTCGATATCTTCACGTCGGAGCAGGGCAAGCGGCTCTTCGGCTTTATCGCCGCCGGAGCCACGCTTGGGGCAATCTCGGGATCCATTTTCACCGTATCCACGGTCGAACACATGGCGCCGGGTTATCTTATGATCGGCGCGGCGCTGGTGCTCGAGGTCGCGGTTTTCTGCGTGCGCCGTCTCTCCGGGCTGTCGGAAGTCTTGGCGTCACGACCTCAGACCGATCAACCGGAAAAACCTATCGGGGGAACATTGCTAGGCGGCATCCGTGATGCGCTTTCCTCAAGCTACTTGCTAAATGTGAGCCTATTCCTTTTGCTCTATGCGGTGACATCGACATTCCTGTATTTCCAGCAGGCCGCTGTTGTGAGCCAAGGCTTCCAAAGTCGTGCGGCGCAGACCGCGTTTTTCGCAACCGTCGACCTCGGCGTAAACCTTCTTACGCTGGTGGTACAGCTATTCCTGACCGGCCGGATACTCAAGCGGTTTGGCGTAGGGACTACGCTTTCCCTATTGCCGATCTTCAGTGTACTGGGCTTCGGGACGATTGCCCTCATGCCTACCCTCTCATCCGTTGTCGGATTTCAATTGTTTCGACGTGCCGGCAATTTTGCAATCGCTCGACCGACGCGCGAAGTGTTGTTCACCGTGCTTCCGCGCGAGGACCGCTATAAGGCGAAGAGCTTTATTGACACCGCTGTCTATCGACTAGGCGATCAGATCGGAGCTTGGTCTTTCGCTCTTCTCACCGTTCTCGGTCTCGGACTGACTCAGGTTTCATTCGTCGCTGCTGCCATCTCGGGAATTTGGCTGGTAAATGGCTTGTGGCTCGGCCGCAGACAAGACGTTCTTGCAAAACAGCAGGAAACACGACCAGAGGTACAGAACTAAAGCTGCAAAACCTCTGTGGTCGGGGCAGATCTTTGCGACGCAGAAGCCTGCGTTGCCTTTGTTGTGCTGCGAAAGTCATTTGGCTGGCGCCGCAGGTGTGGCGGCTGCTTTCGGTTCTGGAACGACTGGTGCACTACTCGCCGCAAGGCACTGCTCGACGTAGGAGCCCTCAGTCATGCCGCGAGCCATTATTCCTTGTTGATCAGCCTTCCATTCAGCGACGCAATCCTGCTCAGATTTTTCAGACGGTGAATCGCTTGTTTGTGCTGGCGTGTTGGTGGGAGCCGTGTTCGCTGCCAGCAAATGTGACTTAAAAGAGAGAGCAGCGGGAGCGACTTCTCCCCGGCACTGGTCATGATAGGATTTCTTGGCCCAGCCGCCTGAATGCACTCCGGCCTTGAGGGCCAATTCCGCAGTGCATTCTTTAGCAGTCTTTGCAAATGTACTCGAAGGCAGCATTATCACGCCCACAATTGAGGCCAAAACAAACAAACCATTTTGCTTTTTCATTTTGTTTTGCTCCGCAGCGATTGCTCCTACGTAATGCCTTCATTGCAAGGATAATTCACGGAGCCTTTCTAGCGTACCCCAGATACAACGATCCCCTGCGGGCCACTTTCGATCTATCCCGATCAACATCATCAGACCGGCCCGGTTGGTCCGGTTGGTGCCATTGGGCGACATGTCGACATGCAACGCATGGGAAACTGGATGTCGGACGCGCTCTAACACCCTCGGCAAATCCCCGTGAACGTACTGACCTGTGCGCGACCTCGCCGGCGGACCGTTGCCTCACTTCTTGGCTCGACGTCATGCGCGCTGATGATCCGCTGTGACGCGCCCGCATAAGGCGGCGTGACGATGCGTGTGCGCGACGGCGGTAAAGAATTGACCGATCCGTAGGAGACCGGTGGCGCCGGGGAGTTGGTCCTGAGCGGCGGGACGCTTGAGGCATTTCCGATGCCGCTGGGGTCAGAGAGCGCCCTGGGATTGGCGGGACCGAACGGGATGCCGCTGATCGCCGAATTGCCGGCACCGGCCGATCCCGCGGGTGGGGTCAGCTGTGCAAAGCCTTGCGCGGGCACAATCAGGCTGCCGAGCGCCAAGGCGAGAACAAGTGCAGAATTGCGGGACATCCAGGTCGCTCCAGGGGGGCTGTACCATCAACGATGATGCAGGTCGCGCGTTCCCGCAAGGAAGGCAGCCCTGTCTTTTCCCCGAGTAGGCATCCACATAAACGGGGTGCCCCCAAGATCACGCCGCGTCGGCTTCACCCCCGAAAGCAGACACAACTCAGACATTGCGGCATGTCCGAAACGTGCCAACGCACAAAGTCGCTGCGCTCCAGCCCGCTGTGCGGGAGCAAGAGCCGAGAGACCAGAAGCTGGTCGAGAGAAGGCAGCGATAGCCAGGTAGCAAGGTCAACACGATCAACAAGCGTAGTGTTGGCGTGCAACGCATGATCAAGAACAGCAAGGATCACCTGCGGGCCGGCACCCTTGATGCGGCGGGTCAGATCGACCCCGCCATAACGCAATGACAAAGTTGTCTTGACGAATAGCGCAAACCTGTTTGCTTGAATGGGTCGTGGATATTTTACTCGCAAAAAATTGATTGACACCATGCCACCGAACACAGATCGACCGATCACTCGCGCGACGGTTGTAGGATGTGCTATTTCTGCCACGCGTAACTATTTGAAATCACAGATGCCAGAAACATTAAATCCCCATTCTTGTGCAACATCCATGCCGAAACGCGAAAGTTGTGGAGGCGTTCTGCGATCCGGGTTGCCGCCTCTCGACCCGATCCGGTCCATCAACTACCAACCGCCATTGATGCACTCGGCCCGTCGGCCTGCTGCCGCAAACGAGTTCGGCGCTGATATCAAATCCCCATAGCGCTCGCTGCTAGCCACTGCCCAACACCCCGCGACTTCGTGCCTTGGCGCTTTTCGGACGCCGGCCGTCGGAGCGAGGGGATAGTCTCGGCATGCCGGCATCCGAAAACCTCAACAACAACGGTCATGCAATCCGATTTCGCACTACGATCTCGGGAGAGCTGTTAGCATCTGGATCTTCCATTTCTCGCCCTCACGCACGTAAGTCGCGGTCCAACGCCCAAGGCGCTCGATTGGAGCGCCGCTTTGGTCTTTCCCCGTCATGCGGTGTTGGCCAATCGCCGCTGCTACAACAGGGCCCAATGACCAAAACTCATCAAGGCTTGCTTCATAGTGATCGATGACCCCGGCTTCGAATATCGGCTGGTAGAATTGCTCGATATCCTTACGCGGACCCATTGGATTGATGTGCACACCACCTTTGGCGAACAACACAGCGATGCCTGCGGCATCCCTTTTGTTGAAGCTTCCAGCGTACGCAGAGCTGATCTGTTCAAGATCCTGTTTGAGGCTTTCGTCGGTCAATCTGCCCTCCTGCCAAACGTAGGCAGCTAGGAAAATTGGACCGGTTAGCAGCGCACGTCAATTACATCAAAGCCCGGCGACGAACCTGCGCAGCCGGACAGGGTTTCGATGAAGTGGGTCAATCTCGGCCGAATTGGGCTCTCTCGCGCCATGTCCGGTCTTCCGGATAGCGGGCATCGCTGGAGGTCCAATTCGTGCCTGAACGGAAGTCGGCGGACTTTATTCGATCACTTGATCTGCGCGGCCGCTCAACGCCAACGGCACAGCGATGCCTAGCGTCTTGGCGGTCTTGAAGTTCAGCAACAATTCGACTTTCGTAGATTGTACGACCGGCAGATCGGCCGGCTTTTCGCCCTTGAGAATTCTCCCCGTGTAGGCGCCGAGTAGACGGTAATTTTCCGTTTCATCGCTTCCGTAACCGATTAGGCCGCCCGCCTCGACAAACTCGCGATGCTGGTAAATTGCCGGCACAGCATGGCGAAGCGATAATGAGGCAAGCTGCCTGCTTCGTGTATTGAAGAATAGTCGGGGCTGATCACGAGCGCATCGGCTCGCAATTGGACGCAAGGTCACAAAGGCCGCTTCCAATTCGCTATCAGTGCTCGCTTGCAGAACGTGCAATTGTTAGCCCGAGGGTATCGGCCGCGGCTTTCAAAGCTCGCAAAAAGGGGTCAGCAATACTGGGATTTGTGGGATTCACCAGCACACCAATTGTGGTCGCCGTAGGAAGCAATTCGCGCAGTAGCTCAAGCCGCTTCGGCCCGACCTCTACGTTAAGATCGGTCACACCCGTGAGGTTGCCGCCGGGTCGGTTCAGACTTGGGACAAGACCGATCTCGACGGGGTCGCTTGCCAGCACGAAGACGATTGGAATGGTTGCCGTAGCCGCTTTGGCTGCAAGGGCCGCGGGAGCACCACCGGCCGATACAAGGACATCCACTTGCCGATGGATAAGTTCGGCCACAAACACGGGAAGTCGGTCGTAATGGCCCTCAGCCCAGCGGTATTCGATCGTTACATTTTGGGCTTCGACATATCCTGCATCCTTTAATCCCTTTTGGAACGCGTCCATACGGACCACGTAACGGTCAGACGACGCGCCACCAAGGAACCCGATCACTGGCGGGGCCTGCGCTCGCACGGATAACGGCCACACCGCCACCGCACCGCCCGCCAATGCAAAAAACTCCCGCCGCCTCATTCGGTCACCTCGTCGGCGCGTCCAAGCAGCGTGGGAGGAAGACTCAATCCAATCGTTCGGGCCGTCTTGAGGTTGATCCTTAGCAGGAATCTGGTTGGCAATTCGACCGGCAGTTCCGATGGCTTTCTGCCCTTCAGGATTTTGTCCACAAATGTCGCGCACTGGCCAGCGAGCGCTCCGATGTCGGGCGAG
Organism: uncultured Alphaproteobacteria bacterium; assembly: GCA_963823115.1. Lineage (GTDB taxonomy): Bacteria > Pseudomonadota > Alphaproteobacteria > Rhizobiales > Xanthobacteraceae > Bradyrhizobium. The sequence continues at coordinate 89,527 of CAWGKJ010000010.1, forward strand.
TAGGATGCGATCCCTCCTACCTCACAAAAAGTAGAATTAGGAGAGACTGCGGGCAAGCGACGGCTCAGTGCAAGAGCAGCGATCAGTCTCAGCGGAAGCGCCGGATAAATCAGCAAAGCTTCCGGTTTCCACGCTTCCAAACTCACAAAAATGGCATCAAGCCGATCCAACTCCCGGACCAGGATCGGCTTGATCTCGATCTTGCGCACTTCGGCTGCGGCCTGGACATGTTCAAGCATGGCTATGCCAAAAAGGGAATCTGCATTGACGAGAACCGCAACGCGCCGCACGGCGGGCAACATCTCCTCGATCAGCTCAAGGTTTTTTGTTGCCAATTCGGCGGTTGCGCCGCTTACCCCGGTCACGTTCCCACTCGGCCGTGCCAGGCTGGCAACCAGCTTGGTTGCCTCAAGATCTCCGCCATATACGACGACAGGTATTTCAGTTGTTTGTTGGCGGACCGCGATCCCGGCCGTCGTTGGATAAGCGACAATGACATCGACCTGAAGCCCGACGAGCTCCGTCGCGAGTGACGTCAGTTCTGTTAACCTGCCGCCAGCGGAGCGCACGATGAGCTCAATGCTTCGCCCCTCCTCGTATCCAAGATTGCGCAGTCCGCGCCTAAACCCCTGCTCAAAGATTGAAGGATCGGGATATCCGAAAAACAGGACCGCGACTCTCGGAATCTTGCTTTGGGCGGCCCCGAGCACTGAATTTGGCCATCCTGCGGCAGCGCTGCTCAAAAGGGTGATAAACTCGCGTCGTCGCATTTGACCCTGCCGAGAACACGTCTTGTGCGATGCTTAAAGCCTAGCACTTTGCGGCTGGGCGGCGAGTGAAAAATAGCAAACAGCTGGCCTCAGAAACTGGTCAGGCTCCATGTCTCAATTGGGTCCAGACTGTGTGAAAACTCCGCCGTTCAATTTTCGTGTAGAAGCACAATCTCAATCCGGTCGGTCCGAGAGTAAAGATTGCTCGCACTCTCCACCGAGAAACGGCAATTGAGAAAATCATTCTGCGCGGCCTCCGCTCGCGCGCGTTTTCACACAGCCTGGGCCAATAGGCGACATTTCCGTCGCGCAAGTCGTAAAGCTATTCGATCAATTCGTCAGCTATCGTAAGCAGCTTGTCCGGCACCGTTACCCCGAGCGTCTTCGCGGCCTTCAGGTTGACCACCAGTGAGAACCTGTCTGCCTGTTGGATCGGCACGTCGCCCGGCTTCGTCCCTTCAAGGATTTTTGCGACCTGCATGCCGGTGAGCCGAAAGCCATACTCCAGGTCGATGGAATATGACATCAAGCATCCGGCTCGCGCGAACTCGGGGTAGACGCCGCAGATTGGCCTGCCGGACTTTGCAAGAGATGCCACAACCTGGGGAATGTGGCCGAAGACGCCAAAGCCACCTGAAATATAAAATGCGCTAACCTGATCATGCAGAGCCGCTGAGACGGCATCGTCGAAACCGTCCAGACTAAACGTCGGGAGATCATATCTAAAAACCTCAAAACCAAGTTGCGAGGAAGCCTTTTGCAATCCTTTGTGTTCGAGGTTCGAAAGAAGGCCATTTGCAAAGCCGATCATTCCGAGCCGGGTCAGGTTTGGCATCAGCTCCTTGAAAAGACCGATGCGCTTCGTGGTGATAGCTTCTTCCCCACCGACAGCGTTTTGGACGTTGCCAGTCATCATGCCGCCGGGTCTTGCGTAACTCTCCGCCCAACCGAGCGCGATGACATCAACCGCAACCCCGGTAAAGACCATGGGCATGTTTGGTGCTTGCTGGTGAACTACAATTGCTGCATTGGCTCCGGCTACAAACACCCTCGGACCCAACGCTTCGAGTTCTCTTGCGAGTTTTGGCAACTGCGGCATGTCGCCATCGGCGAACCGCGTTGCGAGGGCATAGTGGGTGCCTTCGACAAGACCGGCTTGTTTAAGACCGTCGCGCAGGGCGGCAACGAATTTGACCGCTCTATCCTCCGGCGAGGGTAACAATACCGCCACAAGCGGCACGTCCGCCGTCTTCTGAGCCAACGCGGGCAGCGGCGACGCGATCACAGCGCCGCCAGCCAACTGTATGAACTTGCGTCGGTCCATTTCCTCACCCGGCCAGATGGTTCGCCATCAAATCACAGGGATCGACTATCGACCAGCACGGCATTACCTGAGGATGTCGGCTTGGGGTCAAACGCTGCCAAAATCGGGCCTTTCGGCTCATGTCCGCTTTCCCCCCGATAGCGACCAAACTGCCGACGCCCCGGATCGTCAGCTTCGTGCCAACGCACGAAATCGCTGCGCGATAGCCCGCTGCGCGGGGGCAAGAGCCGAGAGACTGGTAGCCGATGGAGAGGACAGCGATGGCGGGGTTGCCTCGATCAACTCGCGTATTTTCGGCGTGCAACGCATGATCAGAACAGCAGGATCATCTGAAGCCAGTCACACTTTCCCGTCGGCATCACATCGACCCGGCCGACAACGCGAATACAAAAAATTGGCTTGACGAATAGCGCGAACCAGTTTGCTTAAATGTGCCGTAGGTATTTCTGCTCGCAAGAAATTGATTCACGCTATGCCACTGAATGTGGATCAACCGTTTATTCGCGCAACAGTTGTCGGATGCGCTATTTCTGCCACGCGCAACTATTTGAAATCACACGGGTCAAAAACATTAAATCCCCTCTTTTGCAACAATCGTACCAAAACGCTTAAGTTGTGCACGCATTTCGAACCCGCCACTCTTCGAATTTCCTAAGTCGAGCATCTCTTACAAATCCCCATAGCGCCCGCTGCCCCGCCAGTGCCCAACCTCCCGCGATTTCGTGCCTTGGCGCTTTTCGGACGCCGGCCGTCGGAGCGCGGGGATAGCCTCGGCATGCCGGCATCCGAAAACCTATACATGAGCGGTCATCCAAGTCTGTGATCACTCGATCAGTTCGTCGGCGAGGGCGAGCAGCCGATCGGGAATTTCGAGACCGAGCGCTTTGGCGGTCCGAACGTTGATGACCAGTTCGAACTTGGTTGGTTGCAGTATTGGCAGATCGGCGGCCTTCTCACCCTTCAGGATCCGACCAGCGTAAATGCCAGCCAAGCGAAACGCGTCGCTTATGCTGTCGCCATAGCTCATCAGGCCGCCGGCCGCAGGAAATTCGCGTATGGGGTACACCGTTGGCAATGAATGAAGTGCGGCCAGCTTGATGATTTGATTGCGCTGGGCTTCAAAGAACGGAACAGCGGAAACGATGAGCGCGTCAGAGTGTTGTTGGACAAGCCTAGCAAAGCCGTCATCAATTTCGCTTTCTGTGCTGGCCCGGAAAACGTCAACTCGCCAGCCAAGTGCCACGGCCGCATCTTGAAGGGCCTTCAGTTGGTCAACGCTGGTGACAAAACTCGGGTCTACCAACCCAGCAATGGCCGTCGCGTGAGGAAGAAGTTCGTGTAGCATTCCAAGTCGCTTAGCCTCCAGAGCGGCGCTCAAGAAGCTCACACCTGTCGCATTGCCGCCGGGACGGTTGAAGCTTGCCACAAGCCCGAGCTTCACCGGATCAGCGCCAGTCGCGAAAACAATAGGAGTTGTCGATGTAGCCGTTTTTGCCGCGACTGCCGGCGGAGTATTCCCGACGAGCACGGCCACCGGTCGGTGCAGGAGCTCAGCCACCAAAGCCGGCAGCTTTCCGTCCTGTCCAGCCGAGTAACGATACTCCACCGCCAGGTTCTTCCCTTCGACAAAGCCAGCTTCGCTGAGGCCCTGACGGAAGGCAGCTACAAAGGCGGCCGGCCCGCTGGATGTCGCGCCCGCGTAGATGAAGCCGATGACCGGAACGGCTTGTTGCCCATACGCTGCGAATGGCGATACCGCCGCCGCTCCGCCGATGAGTGTGATGAACTCGCGCCGTCTCATTGTCACTCCACGCGGCTTAGGACAATGGTATCGTAGCGGCAGACACTAGCACACTAAAGCCAGCTGCCCGATGTCGCTTTTGGGTCAATTTCAGAAGTCGGTCAGCCCAAGCGCCATGTCTGCTTCCCCCCGGTAGCGACCAAACTGCGGACATCGCGGGAGGTGCCATGAGCAGATATGGCCCTTCATTCGATCACCCTATCGACGCGCGATAGGAACGTCTCTGGAATTGTCAGCCCGAGCGCTTTGGCAGTGTTCAGGTTCACAAAGAGTTCGAACGTGGTTGGCTGCTCGACTGGTAAGTCGGCCGGCTTCCCACCGCGCAGAATCTTGTCGACATAGTCGCCGGCGTGCCGGAACAGCGCCGAGTAGTTTGCTCCATAGGACATGAGACCGCCCGCTTCGACGTAGTCCCGCATACCATGCATTGTCGGCAGTCTCGCGGCCAGTGCCAAGGTGTTAAGTTGAATCCGGTTCGTGTCTACGAGTGGCTCGGTCACGACATAAAGTGCATCGGCACGGGCCTTGAGCCCCTCGATGGCGAGCGCGATATCTTCCGCTCGTCGGATTTCAAGCGGAACGACCTCGAAGCCAAGCGTGCGGGCTACTGCTTGAGTTTGCCCCATCTCCACTACGCCGATGCGACCGCCGATATTGGCCATGATAGCCAATCTACGGAGATTAGGGACTACCTCACGCAAGAGTTCGAAGTCGTTTGCTTACAATATCCGCCGACTGATTGGATTGGCCGGTGACGTTGCCACCTGGTCGCGCCAAACTCGCGACCAGGCCGGTGCCGACCGGGTCCCCTGCCGCCGCGAAGACGATCGGGATGAGCGATGTTGCCTGCTTCGCCGCGATGACTGGTGTGGTTCCCGCCGTGACTATGACATCGACCTTTAGCTGGACGAACTCGGCTGCGATTTCTGCAAATCGGTCGCTGCGCCCCTCTGCCCAACGATACTCAATCGCAATCGTGCGACCTTCGATCCAACCATGCTCGTGCATCCGCTGCACAAATGCGGCAGTCCATTCACTCTGGGTGGACGGCGAGAGCGGGCCCAGGAAGCCGATGATCTTGACCGGCTGCTGCGCGCGGGCCACCGCCGGCCATGCTGCCACACCGCCCAGAACACCTAAAAATTGTCGCCTTCTCATGGGGGTCCCCGCGCCAAAGCAGAGGCCATAGTAACCGCCTTGACGAGCACTTTGGTAGGGCAGAAACACGCCTTGCGACCGCAACATGAAATGGCCGATGTCTCAGTTGGGTCAAACTGAGAAGTCTGGTCACCCGCCGCGCATGTCGGTTCCACCCCCAGCAGCAGACATCGTCAGGCCGCACGCTCAGGTCAGTTCAGTGCCACTTCCGGACCAAGTGCACCGCGGCGAAAATCGCGTCATTCGACCACGGCGGCGGTGCGACCGAATTGTAACGTGTGCCGATTGTATCTAGTCGAGATCCGAGCGCAGCCGAGTAGCAATGGCGGTCTCTGGTCCGTCCCACTCGTCCAGCCTAATTGCGTTTACATGATCGAGAACCGACTTCGCCTCCTCTCGTCGGCCGCCTTCAGCTAGCATTCGCGCGAGCGGTATCCCGGCATTCAAACGATAAACATGGGCCCCCTGTTCATCAGCTATGCGCAGCGCGGTTCTGAAAAAGCGCCCTGCCTCCTGCGAATTGGCGGCCGATTGTCGCAGCGCCATCTCCCCACGAATCCGCCATAGCTCGGAAATAAAGGGGCCCCGTTCCGGTGTACTCGACTTTTCGAGAAGCCCCGTGACCAATGCCAGCGCTTCTTCGTTGCGATCTGTGCTCGCCAGCGCGGCGGCCAAAATGACGCCGGGCAGCACACCCGTAAATCCGTAACCAAGTGTCGCTTCGTAGGATGGCTCCATTTGCTTGAGCGCATGTTTGACGTCACCTTGCAACGCATCGGCCGCACCCTGCGTGAATAATCCGACGGCGCGGGTAGCCGGTAAATCGTATTTGGCCGATATCTGCGTGAGCTGTTCGGCGAACTCCCGGCAGCCGTTCGAATCCCGAACGAGATGCATCGCGTAGCACGCGAAGCTGAGAAAGAACGCCAGCGTCAGGGGATGTTGCAGAGAAGTTGCAAGCGCAAGACCCGCGTCCAATGCAGGCCTTACGCTCCTAGAACGACCGGCTATGCCCAGCCCCACAGCTTGTGAGCAATAGGCGCAGGCCCCCGGATCATGGCCGGCAAAGACGTATGAAAACTTGTGATGGCGATCGCGATCATAGTGCTCCGTACCTTCCGCCGCGTACTCGATCAACTTCGCCGTTTGGCCGAAGAAATATGCGGTACCCCAGCGGTGATGCAAGGCTTCAATCTTGAAATCCTCGTCGTCAATCTCCCGGCTGATCGTCGTCAACTCCTCACTCAGGACCTCGACCTCGTCGAGCCGCCGGTTCCGCGCCGCATTCAGGTACAATCCCCAGGTTGCCTGAAACAATTGCGGTCCTGCATTGGCTTCCTTGGCTAGCGTCTTTGCCTGTTCTAACGCCAAAGCCGCTTCGTTGGTCTGCGGCCCCTTGTGTATAGCGAGCGTGGCGCCAAGCCTTAGCTGAGCATCAAGCTTCAGGCGCGTTCGCAGTTTCGGGTCGGCGACGCGCTCCGCTTCCGCGAGCGCCGAGGTAAGATTGTCGACTGACTCAGAAAATGCCAGGCGTCGGCCGGACCGATCCGCGGCGAGCAACCAGAAATGCAGTGATTTTTCCGCGTCGCCGGCTCGGCTGTGGTGATGCGCGACGAGCGTGGGCTCGATTTCACCGGCTTCGGCAAATCGGGCCTCGAGATAGGCCGCAATTTGCCTGTGCAAGGCCTGACGACGGGTTCGCGGCAGACTTTCGTAGGCCGCTTCCTGCACCAAGGAATGGTTGAAGCTGAAATCCGATTCGTAGTCGTTGCCTGCGCCAAAGATAAGGCCGGCTTCGCGCAGGCGACCCAGTGCGGTTCGCAGTTCGTCGCCGTCTGCGCCGGTAATCTCCTGTAGCAGAGCGTAGGAGAACTGACGCCCGAAAACAGAGGCGACCTGAGCAACGTCCTTGGCGCGCCCGAGCCGGTCCAGCCGCGCCATAAGCGAATCCTGCAACGTCAGGGGTACCACGCCCGGAGTCGGCGAGCCCAACTCCAGCACCGCCTTGGTAAGTTCTTGCGCAAACAATGGCACGCCGTCGCTGCGGGCCACGATCGCCCGGATCAGGGCCTCGTCCATTTGCATTCGATTGGCGACATTCTGGATCAGGGTTGCGCAATGTGCGTGCCCGATCTGTTTGCAGGCAATCAAGGTGGCCTGCGGATGTTCGTCCCAGTTTGTTGCGAGTTCCGGACGATAGGTAATCAGGACAAGAGCGTTTTCACGGTCCACCCGTTTCAACAGACGCTCAATCAAACTTTGCGTCGTCTGATCGCTCCAATGAGCATCCTCCAGCAAAAGCAGCACAGGACCGTCAAGAGGGGCCATAAGCAGATCTTCGAGAATTGCGAGCGTTTCGTTCTTGCGCTGGTTAGGCGTCATTTCGATCGGAGACAGCTTGTCCTTGACCGGAACCTCCAGCAGTTCTGCGAGCAGCAATGTCGATGAAGGCGCGTTGCGGCCGACCCGCTCCAGCACACGCTTGATTCGATCCTGATTTTCTTGCTCGGATGCCTCCCGGCCTAAATCGAGCCGATGGCGTAGCAATTGCTTGAACGGAAACAGAACGCTATTTCGGTGATAGGGCGAACACTGGCAACGCAGCAGACTGTGAGGCTCCTGTACCCGCTCGGCTAGCGCCTCCAACAAGCGCGACTTGCCCATCCCAGCCTCGCCTGTCACAAGCACCACGTGCCCATTGCCGCGTGTCGCGCGTTGCCAAGCGTCGTCGAGAAACGCCAGTTCGCGCTCGCGGCCCACGATCGGTCCGGCAGCGGCAGCATGCGCGGCGGCAAACCGGCTTTCGGTCGCGCTTTCACGAAGCGCTTTCCAAAGCGGTAGCGGCTCACGGAAGCCCTTGATGACGTGCGTGCCCAAAAACGCATATTCAAAAAAGTCTGCGGTAATCCGGTGCGTTGAAGGGCTGACCAGCACAGATTCGGGTTCGGCCTCCGATTGAAGCCGGGCGGCCAGATTGGGCGTATCGCCGACGACGGTTTCCTCGCCTGCCGGACCAACCCCGTCCCCTTCACCTGCGACGACAAGACCGGTCGCGATCCCCACCCGGGACTGCAGCGGCTGTCCGTCCGGCCGCTTCAGTCGGGCTACCTTCTCCACGATCTCCAGGGCCGCTCGCACCGCCCGTTCGGCGGCATGCTCCTGTGCCACCGGGAAGCCGAAATAGACCAATATGCCGTCGCCAAGATACTGCGCGATGAAGCCGTCATACTTGCCGATTACCTCGACACAGGCGTCGCGATATAGGCGCAACAGCTCGATCAGGTCCTCCGGGTCCAGAGCGCCGCCAAGCGCAGTTGAACCGACTAAATCTATGAAGACCACCGTCATTTGGCGGCGCTCGACGAGAGCCTCCGGCTGACCACCAGATCGCACCAGCTTGGTTGCAACGGCCGGCGCGGCGGGAGCTGCCCGAAGCTTCGCCGCGGCAGCGATGAATTTCCGGCGATGACCCAGCGATAACCCCAACTTCTCGAGGTCTTGCTCGGTCAGGTCGGGTGCGACGGCCAAGTCAATATCTTGGCTTGTAAGGAGTTCGTCGTACTTTTCCAGCCCTAAGCTTTGCAACCAAGGCGTGATGTCCGACATCGACTTCTCCCCATCGGGCAATGGCTTCCACCATCTCGGAAAGACGTTCTGACGATTGCACGCAACTCCCATGCGTGCGGATAGATTATGTCCCGGCGAGCCGCGAATGGGAACCCGTCAAATGAACGTGACCTCGAGGGGGCATGTCCGGGTCAATCTCGACCAAATTGGGCTATCCGCGCCATGTCCGGTCTTCCCCCGATAGAAGCGACCGAACTGCGGACATCCCGGATCGGCAGCTTCGTGCCATTGGGCGACATGTCGATATGCAACACATAGGAAACTAGATGTAGGACGCGCTCTAACACCCCCGGCAAATCCCCGTGAACGTGCTGACCTGTGCGCGACCTCGTCGGTGGACCGTTGCCTTACTTCTTGGCTCGACGTCATGCGCGCTGATGATCCGTTGTGACGCGCCCGCATAAGGCGACGTGACGATGCGTGTGCGCGACGGCGGTAAAGAATTGACCGATCCGTAGGAGACCGGTGGCGCCGGGGAGTTGGTCCTAAGCGGCGGGACGCTTGAGGCATTTCCGATGCCGCTGGGGTCAGAGAGCGCCCTGGGATTGGCGGGACCGAACGGGATGCCGCTGATCGCCGAATTGCCGGCGCCGGCCGATCCCGCGGGTGGGGTCAGCTGTGCAAAGGCTTGCGCGGGCACAATCAGGCTGCCGAGCGCCAAGGCGAGAGCAAGTGCAGAATTGCGGGACATCCAGGTCTCTCCAGGGGGGCTGTGCCATCAACGATGATGTAGGGCGCGCGTTCCCGCAAGGAAGGCAGCCTTAGTTTCTACTTGCTCTTCGGCACCGGAGGTGGCTTGGGCTCTGTTATCACGTTGACGGGTGGCAACGGATTGTACCCGTTTGTTCCCGCCGCCAGGCCCGGAATGTTTCGACACTGCATCGAATAGACAAGGTCACCTTTCGATGTACGGCCGATCGGTTCGCACACCGGTTCTTTCACCGTATTGTCCTGTGCGGCAGCAAACGATGATGCAAACACGAAAATTAGAAGCAGCTTTTTCATATCGCTAGCTTAGGCGACGTTGTTCACGAGGTTGTCGAAACCGTCGACGAAGTTACGGTCGAAATCCAAGGATGAAGCTTTTCTGCGCTATACAATGTTCCAAACAATGCTGCCAACGATCACGGCAAGAAGACCGCCCAGAACTACCGAGCCCAGCATTAAATCCAGAAATCCAGCGGTTCTGATTTTCATGCTGGGCTAACGCCAAACACGAAATAAAGTTTCCAAGGTACAATACCTTTGGGCAGCTCCTCGTTCGAACCTTGCCGCACAATACCGAATGGCGTCCCACGCTGCGAGGAACGGCCGACCGCATCCATCGAGAGAATTGTTCGGTCAGCCCTTCAGGGTTCGGCGGGATCGGTTATTGCAGTGCGGCCGTAGGACCGGTGAAGTCAAAGTTAGGTCAAAAAGCGTTTTGACCGTCAGCCCATCACTTCCGGTCTTCGCCGATAAGCAGACATTCTCACCCGCAACCCCGACGGGCTGTATGGGCTACGAATAGCTTCGATCAGATATCTAGGGCGATTGAACTACTCGTGCGGTGCCAACCCAACCAGCAAGCTAACCCGGTTCTGCCCCGATGGTCGGGACGTCTTGCGGCCGTAAGCTACGGGATGATCTTGAACCGGGTGCTTCCCTGAGGTTCAATCGATCGGAGAAGGGCGCCGGGTACTGCGCCGGCCCATCCTCGGGAGGACGGTATGGATTGCTGCGGTCACTGTCACTGTCACGGCCATGCGTTCACTCGTCGGCAGTGGATGTGGGGTACGGTCCTATCGTCGGTTGCCGCGATGCTCGCTGGTGGCGTCGGGCCGCGCGGTTCGACCGCTGCCGCCCAGACGGCTGAAACCGCCTCCGCCGCGCTCGACGTGTTGCACAAATCCATTTCTGTCGATGTCCATACGCATGGTGGCACGACCGGAATTACCTCACAGGCGCCGCCCAATGACGACCTTGCAAACGGCATGCGAGCGGGCTCGTTGGCGGTCGCGTGCCTTGCAGACGTGCCGGACGGTCCTATCCTTGGCAGAAACACAGCCGGGGTTCTCGCCGCGCTGCGCACGCCGGAGCCGGGCCAACTCTACAAGTACCATCTTGAACGCCTTGATTGGGTGGATGAGATGGTCGCCCACCATGGCCTCCGTCGCGCGCTCTCGGCGGCCGATCTCGTGGCCGCACATGCCGCGGGGCAGCCGTCGATCGTGGGTGACGTGGAAGGGCTCGACTTCCTTGAGGGAAAGCTCGAGCGGCTTGAGCAGGCGCACCAGCGCGGCGTCAGGCACGTTCAGCTCGTACACTATACGCCCAACGACATCGGCGACTTCCAGACTGGCGTCGTCACGCATAAGGGGCTCACCTCGTATGGGGTCGACGTGATCCGCGCTTGCCACCGGCTCGGATTTGTCTGCGACGTCGCGCATGCGACCGAGGACACGGCGAAGCAGGCGGTCAAAGTAGCTACCAAACCCCTGCTTCTGTCGCACACTGCGCTTTCTGGTTCTCCGGCGATGGGCCCGACGCCGCTCACGGCGCGGCAGATCAGCCGCGACCATGCACGCGCAATTGCCGAGACCGGCGGTGCAATCGGCATCTGGCACTTCTTCCCGAGCCTTGAAAAGTATGTCGACGGCCTGAAAGAAATGATTGATGTCGTTGGCGTGGAGCACGTTTGCATCGGCACTGACCAGAGTTCTACCCCCGGCATTCTACCGGACTACTCGCAGTGGGTGCACCTCGTCGCGGCGATGCTGCGCGGCGGCTTCACGCCCGAAGAAGCCGGAAAGATCGCGGGCGGTAATTATATGCGTATCTTTCGTGCTGCAGTCGGCTGACCTGAGTGTTGCTCTCGCACACCGTCTCGCCACGTCTGGCGCGCCAGCCGCGACAGCCGAATGAATTATTGCAAAGTGCAAAAGGTAGAACGCCCCCTCGCTCTGGCATCCCGATCCTTTGAAATGCCGTCAGACAAGGCTAGCCTCTTCATGACTGATCTTTCGATAGGCGAAGGCGTACGTCCGGGTGCATACTATGGAGTATGACCGCCTTCATCTATTTTGGCGAAATGCTAGTAGCGTCCTTACTCGCAATCGTCCTGCTGGCAATTTCTCCGTTCGGAATAAGTTACGATGCCGCGCTCTTAGTCGCCGGCGTCGTTGCCTGGACGCTTGCCGAATATGCTGTTCATCGCTTTGTGCTGCATGGTCTCGTAACAACACAACATGGGCTTCATCATGCCAACCCGGACGCGCCAGTGCTCACAATTTTTTGGCAAATATGGGCCTGTTTCGCACTGATCTATTTGATGGCCGGCGGCGCCTTCCTTGCGGGCGGCTTAATTGCCTATTCATGGTACCTATTCGCGCACCACTGCGCACATCACGATCCAGATAGGTTGCCGTTACTACTGCTTGAGCACCACCGAAGTCATCATCAATTCGCGACGCGAAACTACGGCGTCAGCACAACGCTGTGGGATCACGTATTCGGGACGATGTTGCGCCAATGACCCGCGAAAGAGCTAGAACAGTCTCCCCGCGCGGTACTTGGATTTATCGCTCGTGGGTCGCGCCTGAGCTAGGTCCGTTCATCCCTCAGATCTATCGGGACCCGGAGCCGTCACACCTCGTCATTGGAACCCAATCTGGATTTGCGGAGGATATTTTTTCAGGACGGCCTGATACCGCGTCAGCTCCCCGAGGATCGAAATACCGATTGGAATATGTCGAATTCCAATTGAATTCTCCTCCTGCGGATCGGCATAAAGATTGAATACGGTAGCTCCCGCGGTTCGCGTCACTGTACCGGTGAACCCGCCATGATTGCCGTTCTGCGTCAGCGAGAACGGCATCTGGGCCAGGGTCATGATCTTGAATTCATCCATGCGAACCGCAGAAAGCTGGTCGTTCCAGAAGTACAGAATGCTCCGGCGATTCGATGCGCCATCCTTCGCCAGCAGGAAGGAGGTCTGATCCAGACCATCGACGTACTGATCCTTGCCGACCAGGTCTCCCACGGCGGCGCCGGATTTTCCGGCCAGCGACAGACTGGTCGGAAGAATATCGGCGAGGTCGAACAGGCCGTCGGATTTCCTGGCCTCGATCATCCCCTTCCAGTACACGAACGTCGGAACCCTGACGCCACCCTCCCAGGTCGATCCCTTGCCGCCGCGGAACGGCGTGCGGCCATGCGGTTCGATCTCCTGCTCTGGCCCGTTATCGGAAGTGAACAGAATGAGGGTATTGTCGAGTTCGCCGGTTTCCTGGAGCGTCTTGTAGACGCGCGCGAAAATATCATTCACTTCGACGATGCAGTCCGTGTAATCGTTCCGCGCAGGAGAGCGTCCTGCGTAAAAAGCGTTCGGATAGTTGTCGAAATGGCAGCCGCGGGTGCCGTAGTACAGGAAAAACGGTTTCGGGCTTCCTTTCTGCTTTTGCAGGAAGTCGACCGCATAACTCGCCCAGCGCTGATCGAGATCCTTGATGTAGTCGACGGTGATCAGGCCGACATTCTCGATCTTTCCGCCCTTGACCGAATGCACGTCGTATTTGTTGAAGGGCACCTCTTCGAGAAAGGCCGACCTGGTCGGGCTCAGCGCGACCTCAGGGTTGAAGGCGGGATCGCGCCACTCCGTATACATGTCGGAGACCGACAAGAAGCCCCGGAAATCGTCAAAGCCGACGTTTTGCGGTTGTGAACCTTCATTCTCCCCGACATGCCACTTGCCGATCGCCTGGGTGGTGTAGCCCTGGTCGGACAAAAGCTTGGCGATCGTCGTCTTGCCGTTTAAGCCTCCCTGCTCGCCATACATCGGTGGACGCAGCAGGCCGTGGTGGGGAGGCAGTTGTCCGGTCAGGATCGTTGCGCGCGTCGGCGAACAACTCGGTTGTGAATACGCCGACGTCAGTATCAATGCCTCGGAGGCGATTTTATCTATGTCAGGAGTGGGGCTCCCAACGGCGACGCCGCCTCCATTGAATCCCATGTCCATCCAGCCGACGTCATCCATCAGGAACACGATGATGTTCGGCTTCTTGCCCGAGCTTTTCGCCAGATCACCGAGCTTGCGCGCCGCTTCCGCGGCCTGATCGGGATGCTCGATCACCGGCTCCATATTGTCGGCGATCTTTTTCCCGGGGATTCCGATATACTGATTTTGCTGATCATATCCGGGCCTGTCCCCGCGCTTGATGGGACCAGAATCTCCGGCGCCGCGAATGACGCCCACTTCACGCTTTTCGGCGGTTTGCGCCAAGGCCTGGTCGCCAATGCCGGCAATCACGAATATGGATACCGCGCACTGCAGCAGTGCGGCTTTGACGTTCCTGGTCATTGGTATTCCTCCCGTTCGAAATCAGCACTGGCAATCCACCCTGCGGCAGTGCAGCAACTGGCGCGCTGTCGAGAAAAGCGACGAACCCGTGGCGCTTTTCAATTAAATCATAGCAAGTTGGCACGTGGATGTGCGTGGAAAAACACTCAAAAAGTCCTCAGAAACTGATCGGGTCTAATGCCGCCTTCGGGTCATTCTCGACCGAATTGGGCGGTTCGCGCAACGTCCGCCTTCCCCCCGATAACGACCGAATTGCAGACATCGCTGGCGGTCCGGTTCGTGCCAGGCTGACATTGCACCGAACCTCACATACTCTCAGCCCAACTATTCGCAAAAGTCCGTCAAGGAACGATGCCGAATTTCGAAATATCGACATTGAGGAAACGCCATGAAGCTCGCTCGTAGAGCTGTTCTACGTCTAGCAGCAGGCGCTGCGGCACTCCCGGCCGCATCGCGGATGGTGGGCGCGCAAGACCCTCCGAAACAGCGACCGACGGAGCGGTCCATCCCCCCGCTTGCGGAAAGACTTGCTGCCTATGCCGATCGCCTGCGATATGAGGATATCGACGCGGCAACCGTTGAGCGGATCAAGACGCACCTTATCGATACGATAGGATGCGGCATCGGCGCCTTCGACGAAGGGCCCGTCGGTATTTGCCGCAACGTCGCGCTTGCGGTCAGCGGTAACGCCACCATCATCGGCACAGATCGGCGCACGACGCCTGACCTTGCGTCTTTTGCCAATGGCGCCGCGTTCCGCTATTTCGACTTCAACGACACCTATGTCGGGCGCTTCTCCGTTCATCCCAGCGATCATATTGCGGCTTGCCTCGCGGTGGCGGAGGCCGAGCGGGCCAGCGCAAGGGATCTGATTGTCGCGATCGTCATCGCCTATGAGGTGAACTGCCGGCTGGTCGACGCTCTTGACATCACGGCCCGCGGCTGGGACCCGCCGGTGATGAGTCTTCCGGCCGTGGCTCTCGCCGCGGGAAAGCTGATGAAACTCGGCCCCGAGCAGCTGACACAAGCCGTCAATATCGCCGTCAACGACCACATCCCGATGGCCCAGACCCGGGTGCAGACGCTGTCGGACTGGAAGGGGCTCGCAGACGCCGAAGCCGCGCGCAATGCGGTATTCGCAGCACTTCTGGCGCGCGGCGGCCTGACAGGCCCGGCGCCGATTTTCGAAGGCCAATCCGGTTTCTTCAATCAGGTGTCTGGGCCAGGAGACGTCGACCCCGACAAATTCGGCCGACGCGACGTGCCATTCCGGATCCATCGCTGCGCCATAAAGCCATATCCCGCGGTGATCTACACCCAGACGGCGATCGTGGCCGGCATCGAAGTTGCCAGGGAAGTCGGGTCGCTCGATCGCATCGCCGCGATCGAGATCGCCACGACACAGCGGGGCTATCAACGGACCGGCAGCGAAGCTGAAAAATGGTCGCCCAAAACCAGGGAGACCGCCGACCACAGCCTGCCCTACATCACGGCGCGCGCGATGTTCAACGGTGACATCACCAATGAAAGCTTCGCACCTGACATGTTTGGCGATCCACTTATTCTCGCCTTCATGCAAAAGATCACGGTCCGCGAGGACCCCAATCTCACAGCGCGGGTCGGAGCCGCGCCCACGCGCGTGACGGCGATCCTCGCCGATGGGCAGCGAATTTCGCGCGAAGTCGACTACGCCCCGGGTTTCGCCGAACGGCCAATGAACCGATCCGAGGTGGAAAGGAAATTCCGCGGCAATGTGGGCAAGCGCTGGCCACGGGAGCGGACCGACGCCATTCTGCGGGCGCTGTGGGCGCTCGATAAGACCGACGATCTATCCCGCTTGCTGGCCCAGCTTTCGGTGCAGACAAAACCCTAAAGTGCCAAATGCGTGTAGCACCATGCAATAAACCTGGAACGGCTGGAGGTTTTCATGAGCTGTCTGAGGATCACACTAGCTGGCCTTGCCGTGATCGCAGCCGTGTGCAGCGGCGGCACCGCGGAGGCCGCCGAAATCAAGGTTCTGTCATCCGGCTCATTGAAGGGCGCTCTATCCCAGCTCCTTCCGGACTTTCAAAAGTCCTCCGGTAACACGGCAACGATTGAATATGGTCCAGCTGGCGCCATTGCTGGCCGGATTCAAAAAGACGATGCCGCGGATGTAGTCATCGTATCCAGATCGCAGCTCCAGAAGCTTGAAAGCAACGGCAAGGTTCTCCCGGAAAGCCTCGTCAACATCGCGGGAATCGCGCTTGGCGTCGCCGTACGCAAGGGAGCGCCCAAACCGGACATCAGCAGCGTCGAGACGTTCAAGCGGGCGCTACTCTCCGCCCGGTCGATTGGGTACCGCGATCCAGCAACGGGTTCGACGTCCGGCACCTATGCAGCCAGCCTGCTTGAGCGGCTCGGCATCGCAGAGGATTTGAAGCCGAAGCTTAGACTCGACCGAACGGAGGGTGATGTTCCCGAAAACGTCTTCCTGGCGGTTGCGAGGGGCGAAATTGAAATGCAAATCGGACAGATCACCGAGATCGTTATCGCGCCCGGTGTCGAACTTGCGGGTCCGCTCCCCAGCGAGATTCAGAATACAACCGTGATGGCCGCCGGGATTATCGCGACCAGCAAAGCGCCAGATGTCGCTAGGGCATTCATTCGCTTCATATCATCTCCCTCCACTGCCGCCGTCTTGAAGGCAACCGGATTTCAGGCGGTCAAAGAGAATTGAGCCTGATCGACTAGCCCAACGCCTTCTCTGATTGCGCTGCAGCGCTCAGCCAATGTCGTTGATCCTAGTGGGCAAACCGGCGCGTCTCCCGATGTCTGCTTTACCCCGTGCCGGCGGACATTCGTGACTATAGATTTGGGTAGGCCGCTATGTGCCAACAGCCGAAGTTTGCTTCCGAAAAGTCGGATGGGCGACGCTCTATTAACTGTACCCATCGACGCGAAGGTATTCTACCTTTGATAATCTTTAGGTTGCGCCCTGATCCGACTATCATTGCGCCATCACCTCTGCACAGGCAAACAACGCGTGCGAGCTTTCGTTAAGACGCTGCTCTTATATGCACTCGTGGGACCGCTCATTGGCTTGCTCTCGTTCGTGCCAATTGCTGCTCTCGTCGCCGCTTGGGATACAATGGCGGAATGGCTAGCTTTCTTGTCCCGCTCGCAAAGCCCACCGTGCGACCCGCCGCATGATGGAATTTTCGATCTCCGTTGTTTCCAACAAGTTGAACCATTCCATTTCAATCTTCACATCGCTGCGCCGAGCTTGCAAACATTGTCACAGTATGTCTTCGGCGCTTACGTTATAGGTTTCGTTCCAGCAGTGTTTGCCGGTTTGCTTGTTGCTCAAGCGATGCTGTTGGCAGGCAACGCCTTTCGTTTCTGGCACGCCCTCGCACTTGGATGTCTCGTTGGCATAATTTTTTCCGCGAGCGTCACCGCGAATCATTACCTGCATGACGCCCACTTCTTTCAGGGGTTCGCTCTTTTGGTTTATGTATGCGCCACCGCTACTATCTTCTGTTGGCTTCCGGCTAGGCGTTGGTGGCCGCCCTCCTGAACGACAGGCCAACGGAACCTCTTACCGGACGAGGGACCGCTTCGGGTCAATCGCTCCACGCTGACCCTGCGCCGCTTACTTCCGGTCTTCCTTCAACAACGGACCTCGGCGAAATACCTTGGGCAAATCCGGTTCGTGCCACCGGACGAACAGTGACTTAAAGCCGCCGCCCTATGTCGGTAGGGCCGCAACTTTCGTCATGATCGCCCGCAAGACCTCGTCCATGGTGGGGCAGCGATAGGCCGCGAACCGAGAGCGGGGCGTCGCCGTGAGATTGATTCGCTCCTTGGCCATCTCATGCAGGGGCAACAGGAAGTAGTCCGTAACCTTTCTGTTTGTTTCCTCGTCCAGCCTCAGCGCCAGAATAAGGCCGGCTGGTTCGATGATTCGCCGATGAACCAGCCAAGCGGGCGCGTGGCGCGGCGCGACATAATAGCGTGCCATGCGCAGCGAAACGGCGAGCCTGCCGTCGACTGTCATCACTTTGGTTTCGGCATCGAAAATAGCGGCAGCGCCGAGCGCCCGGATGCGCGCGACAATTCCGCGCTGTACCCAAGGAGTCCGATTCACCCCCGATAACGGACATGCGTCGGTAGCGCTTTAAGCACGAGGCATTACCGTAATCAAGCACGAGGCATTACCGTAATCAGAGACGACCGTTACCCCCGATCATCATCGTCCGGGTGCACCCACGGATAAGGCGCGATCTCCCGCACCATCGTCAGCTCGATCATGTGAACCGGCGGCGCGTACCGTCCTTTTTTTGCATGACCGGCATTTCAGCGCCGCCTCAAGCTTCCAGATCGGCGACCCCAAAGTAGGCCGGGCGGCCCAGCGCCCCCACCGGGTTGGATGCGGTGCGGGAAGCAAAAAATACTTCTATCGGATAATGATGTTTGCCGTGACGTAATCCAAAGGCGTAACCTTGCTATTCCACAGTTGGGTCAGGGGAACGCATCATGACCGACCTTGCAGACAGATTGGAACGATTTGATACCTTCGCTGCCGAGTGCGAATTGATTGCTAATCTGGCGACCGATGAGGCGAAACGCGAACTGTATTTGCGGCTCGCTTTGCACAATCACGAGTTGGCCGCTGACATGCGCAAGGCGATTACGACAAAAGCCGCGTAACGATAGTACAGTAACGCTCCCCGGAGTATAATTGACAGGTGACGAGCTTGTCATTCTCCTGCCTTGCGCCGCCCAACAATGTGTCCCTAATCGCAGCTTTCAATCGCGCGGCTGTTTCACCCAGTGTATTGAAGCAAGCTGTTGGATGCGTAACGCAAAGCAGGAGCAAAAACGTGCCACATCAAAACGCAATCATTTTAACAATCACAGCAGCCATTCAAAATTCTCGCATCGATCATCCAGATGCAGGAGATAGGAAAACGCACGACAGAAGTATTCAAGGAAATGACGACGCGGTACTGCTCGCCAAGGCAATCGTGGCCGTTCTGGATAAGGCAGGCTTTGAGATCATCCCGAAAGGTCACAATATTGCCCCGGAATCCTAAAGGCAACAAGCGACCCGGCGAAGCCTTCGGTACGGCAATGATGTAGCCAAGATGAAATTCAAACAGGCGTCTGAGGCCGTTTCTGCGCAAAAGGGCCTTCGGGTCTCGACTATCTCGCCGGGCGTGTACATTTCGACCATGTACAGCGGAAGATCAGCAGCCGCGACGGCATGTCCTATCTTGCTTCTCGCTAAGCATACCGCAGCTTTCGATTGACTGGTCCCGCTCGAAAAAATGATGCGAGGCCCGGATGCCCTCATCCGAGCCTCTGACAAATACCGGAACAGCACTCCTCCGTGCCGCTCGGCAGATGCCATATCAACGCTAGCGCTTAAATCGCGCGTCTCGTTGATCTGCAACAATGTGTCGGATACCGGACCGACATGAGCTGCCGGTTATGTTCTGTTGTCCCATCAGAATTACGCAGGCGTGTTTC
This sequence comes from uncultured Alphaproteobacteria bacterium, assembly GCA_963823115.1. GTDB lineage: Bacteria > Pseudomonadota > Alphaproteobacteria > Rhizobiales > Xanthobacteraceae > Bradyrhizobium. The sequence goes on from CAWGKJ010000010.1 coordinate 109,059, forward strand.
AATTGTTTCAATCCAAAAACTCTTTGCACTCCGCAATCGATCGCCCGCGTTGTCCGAAGTGCTATGCCAAAATGACGCTGGTGCGCACCACGCCGGGAAGTCCCGGTTTCGAGATCAGGTCGCTGGAATGCCCTGAATGCGACCACACCATCGTGCAGCGCGTTGCCGCCGATCCTTGAGCGGATGGGCCATTTGTCGACCATTAAAGTAGGCTGAACTGTCAGTCGATAATCGACCAAATACCATTGCACACCGCATGAAGGTGCTAGGAATAATTTCGCAGATAAGTTAGGGGCAAGTTATGTTAGTCCCATTCCGGAAGACAGTTGCCATCATTGACGCGATGGCCTTTCGACGAGCCTGGGTGGAGAGCTTTCTAGGCCTGTGGGCCAATAGCGAGAACGTTGAACTGATTTCTCTCTGGCCCGAGGACGCGCACGCGAAGCTCATCGAGCAAAATTGCGACATGCTGATTTACGATGTCGGCGGCTCACATCCGTTTGACTACGAGATTCTCGCTGAGATACAAGTGCTACGCACTCTCGGTGTAGCGGCTGCGCTAGTGATCTTCTCGGATGATACAAGTCAAGAGGGGAACATCTCCGAGATGATCCGTAGTGGTGCTCAAGGTTACATATGCAACACGATGGCTCCGGGTTTAGCTCTGCGGGCACTTTCATTCATCCTGCACGGAGGCACCTACTTTCCGCCTGCTGTTATACTGGTTGACCAAACAGCCGACGGTACGGTGGTGGCCGCTTTTCCAGAGCTGAACTTTCCCCAAGACAAATCAGGCGGGCACATCACCAGCAGCAAGGCTCCCACTTCGAGCAAGCTCATCGAGACCCGCCCAGCGACCATCCCGCTGGTATCCAGAACGCTTCCCCATCGCAATGTCCCTGAGCCCCAACTGAGCGAGCGGCAAAAGGCGGTTCTCTGTTGTCTCTGCCGAGGCGATCCCAACAAGGTTATCGGTCGCACGCTCGAAATGACGGAAGCAACCGTGAAAGTTCATGTTCGCGAAATCATGCGCAAGTTAGGTGCCTGCAACCGCACGCAAGTCGCCATCGTCGCTAATCGCAACATCACGTTCGCTGATAAGGCGAGCAAGTGAGCTGGTTGCGATGGAACATCGGGCATCGAATACACCATTGTTGAACGGATCGACCGCGCGGCTCATGGAAAGTGGACCGTGTCGCTGGCTAATGACGCATCTAAGTCCGATCATGCCATCAACAAAACGCTGCTCCTACAGCCCTCACGCCATACGTATGATCAACAAGACGTTCGGCCAAAAAACGAGCGGCTTGTCCAAGCCTCACGCACCGATTGAAAGTAAGAAGCAAATTCGTTTCGTGGGACCAACGCGGTTCTTTTCCCGATCACGGTCGCAAGCTAATCACGCTCCGCGACGCCGCGCTCTACATCACGAAGCTACCCAAGGCCGAGCACGATGCCGACAAATGGCAGGCCGCGATGCAGGCGCTGTTGTGGGTTGCGGAGCATGACGGGCCAACGATGTTCGCGCGGATCGGCATGAACCGAGCGCGGCACCGGCGCCGCGCCGGAAACAGGCAAAACCTACAGGATTGTTCGATAATGCGCGCGATCTTGCGACAGGTGCTCGACCATTGACGGAAACGTTACGCATCCGGCAAAGGATCAAGCGCCGTCTAATTTTGTTGCAGGTGGCGAGCACCGCTCTGGGCCACCAACGTCCGCCACGCTAGCTCATGCTTATGATGCAATTCGAGCCAACGCGTTTCGCGAGGTGTTGTCGGGACGCCGTCCGGCCAAGGAATACGACGGCCACACTCATCGAGTGGCGGTGTGTCGTCGAGCGTTTCAAACTCAAACGTTTCTTCGATTGACAATCCAACGAGAACACGCCGACCGTTTTCATCGATAAGGTATCTTTTCGGAAGTCGGCCCATTGAGAACGCCAGTGGTGTCAGGTCGGAAAAATGATGGCTGCTTGATCAAAGATCACCATCGAAAATATAGAAGACCACCTTCGGGCGGTCTTTCCTATTTGAGAACCACCAGTTCCGACGCACGGCGGTTCTGAATGCTCAGAATGCTGATCGGGGGTGGGTGGGCTGTAGCGTCTTCCAATGTTGGAACAGATCGAAAGACCCTCTTCGCCAAGCGTTCCAGTAACCGCGATCCGATCCAGATCAATTGCGCGGCCCATATAAAGATCAGCAGCTTGACCGATAGAACGGCTAAATCGACCGTCGCCATGATTAGTCCCCCCAGTCGAATGCACCCCCTACATCGACCACACCAAGCTCAACCCCGGAAGTCGGCAGTTCTTGGACGCGATGGCGGCTTTTCTTTTACGAATCTGAGGGGAAGTTTGACCCGCGTCGTGACGCGCACGTTCCTGCGATGCATATCCGTCTTTGTTGCGATGCAGCGATACGTCCGGAGTTCGATGCAAACCGGAAGTGACCGGCACATAGCCAAAGTGACGCGATTGACCATTATCGGAAATTGCATGACATCGCCCAGCCCTCGATGTCCGGCTATTTAGTTTGAAATATTTGACGTGCCGACGCACGGCTTTTCTTATGTGCAGTCGGGCTGCTTACGCCACCAAAGATAATCCAATTCGGAAATCATCAATCCGCTTCCCGGACCTAAGCTGCTTACTTAACCAGCGTGGCTGCTTCCCGCGACCGGTCCATGTTTCCGAGGGTTCGTCAGGGTTTCTGAATTTGGGAAAAACACGTGGGTACGGTCGGCGCTCTGACGTTCTGACAGCTTGCTCGACGCCGACTTTCCTAAGTTGCCTCAACCGCTTTTCAAGCAATCCCATTGCGGCGGTGAGTTTAGCGTCAAGCGTCGCGGTGATCTCTTCGTGGAGCAACCACAGATCATCTGTAGATAACGACTTAAAATAAGCTTGGTTCATGACGGTCCTCAATCATGTGCAAATCTTTAGTACCATCATCCAGCGTAGAAAAATGGCCCCAGCGCGGAACGCCGAGGCCGCAGTAGGGACTCCATTTGTCGGAGGCAATCGACACGGTTGTATAAGCCGCCAAATAGGAAATCGTTCCGCGCTTAAATTCCAAGAACCCAAACCGCGACGATGGTCCCCAGCATGGCTAGGCCGCTGATCGTCCAGCCCGTCGCGTAAACCGCCTCGGAACACGGTCCCGCCTCTGGGGATTGGGCAGCTACCTGTAGGCGGAACCGTGCCGGACCACGGACCAGCGCGGCTGACATGGCCCGATCTAAATATATCAGCGATAACAAATGAAGGGCCCCATCTGATCTAGCAGCGGGCCGCGCGTTTGTTTGAACACGATCTCAGCTCCATCCCATGTAGATGCCGAAGCCTGTGAGTGATGCCAGCTGCGGGACCGTGGCTCCGCCTGTGACTAACAAGGTGAACACTAGAGCCCCATGGTCGTCTCTCTTCTTCCGCATAGAACTAACTCCTGGTTGGCATACATCAGATCAACGCTTTTTGAGCGCCTCGCATTGAAATCGTCAAACGTTCCGATCAGGCCAGCGGATTTGTGATGTTGCCAAAACGCTGGATCGTCGAGCGCACCATTGCGTGGCTCAACCGCTGCCGCCGCTTAGCCAAAGACTGGGAGTGCCTCAACCGAAAGGCCTTGGCGTTCTTGCGCCTCGCCTCAATCCGCCTCATGCTCAGAAAACTCTGCAATCCGGCTTGAAGTTTCCGGACGGACTCTAGAGACGGACTTAAGAGTTGTGTGGACCCAGCGATGTGAAAAACCAACCGCAGCGAAATGGACGGTACAAGGAAGATCCCGGGCTTCTCTCCCGCACCACCTGATGTCTCTCCAGCCGATTATGTCTGCTCTTATCAGGACTGGGCCGGGTGGGATTGAGTGTGATGGAGCCATTCCTCAAAGCACGACCATCGATCGAATCGATGAATAGTAAAGACCAAAGCGACAGCATCGCTACCGGCATCAAACAATAAGGTGTGAATATGGCAACATAGCCGCTCGCTCGCGATTTGATTCTTGAGGACGGTCGTGTTTCATATTGGAGATGGTTCTTCGCGTTTGACGCCATCACGTTTGGCGCAGCGGGACGCTAGCATATTGCCAAACCAAATTATTGGCGTCTCAAAGTATCTCCAGCTCGCTATGGAGACAGAGAGAATCAACACGAAACATCCAGCTCGGATTGGCTCTTCAGCCCAAGTCGGAGACGTTACTTTGCTAACAAGCGCGGACACGACAAGAAACACCAGCGGGTAAATCAAATAGATCAGTATGAAGCATCCCCAATCGCGCTGGCCGATTTCAACCAGTGCGATTCCTTGTCTGGGATGTTTGAAAAACCCACGATCAAGAAAAACAGCGCTATCGGGACGTAATAGCGGCCGCCCCATACAGCGACAAAATAACATAGGCTTGCGAAGCCAATTGAGAACGGGAGCCAAACGCCTAACTTGGCAAGCTTAGGTCGCGCCATAAAGGCAAGGACACCTGCTAGAAATTCAGGGTGGTACATCCCGAGACTGGAGAAATACCATGGCATCTGGATAGTGTGAAACGCAATCGTTGACGCTGTTGAAATGGGCACTATCCCAAGAGTGCTGAAGATAGGCGTGATGACAGCGGCAATGAGATAAAAAACCATCTCATGCTGGAACTCCAGCCGATGTCGTAAAACGGGAATTGCTCAGTCGGCAGCAGGGTTGCCGAGTAAAGGAAATATCCCAACGTCTCTGTTTCTTTTGGCCCACGCCAGAGAAGCGCAAGTACGGCGAAAATTGTTAGCGTTGCAAGCCAGAGCGGGTAAAGTCGAAAGACCCGTTTGATTAAAAATGGTCCAATGCTGAAACCGCGCCTCGATACGACCAAACATATCACGAACCCGCTGATTGCAAAGAACAGATCAACTGCCAACGCTCCATAGCCTGTCAAGATCGGAAGCGGGAACGCAGTGTCCTTCGGGAAACGCACAAGCGCGACCCAAGAATGAAAGTACGCGATACTCAGCGCAGCGACCGCGCGCGCCACTTGAAGCCCCGGAACCTATCGCGTTCCACCCGAACTCTCTCCACTTAGCTCGATGTCAAAGGCTGATGGCTCGAAACGGCCACTCCATCAAATGCTTGAACCACAACAGACCTCAAAGGGGACCCCTCTTGGACTCCAACAGACCCTAGATCGCTTTGATCTTGAAAAATGCAAACACCACCATCTTCACCAACATAATGCCATGCCGAAACCGCGAAATCTGGGTTTCCCCATAGGTGCGCGCGGCATAACGGATCGGCAGATCGACCGTCTTCAGGTTGAGCTTCGATGCTCCGAAGATCAGGTCGAAATCGCCGAACGGGTCGAAATCGCCGAAGTAGGCCTTTCCATCCCTCAACCGATAATAGTCGGACCGTCGCATCACTTTCGTGCCGCAAAGCGTATCGGTGTAGCGCTGATTGAGAAGCCACGAAAACAGGTATGAGAACAGCTTGTTCGCGATCAGATCTAGGAATCTCATCGCGTCGTCTTCCAGCGGATAAACCAGACGCGACCCGTTGATAAATTCGCCCTTCCCCGAGCGAATGGCTTCCCAGAATTTCGGCAATTGCTCCGGCGGCATCGTCAGATCCGCATCCAGAATCATCAACACATCACCGCGCGCAACATCGTAGCGGTGAATACGGCGTCGGCTTTTCCCTTGCCAGCCTGACGCATCGCTTTGATATCCCTATCGGGATAAGCAGCCTTGCGCGCTCGATTTCTTCAAACGTCCCGTCTCTGCTGTGACCCTCGATGAAAATAATCTCGATGTCATCGCAGAATTGGGGAATTCGCTGGATCGCCGGCTCGATATTTCCACGCTCGTTGCGGGCAGGAATCACCACGGTCGCCGACCGCAATACTTCATTCGCCACAAGCATTGACCGGCATACGGTGTAGTGGCGCAAGGCAAAAAACCGGAATCCCGGAAGCACGCTGATGAAGCGATTGACGGCCCGACCCAGGCCGAACACCGAAACCGGCATCAAGACCCGCTGTTCGGATTTCACCGGATCGAAATCAGCAAGTCGGGCCAACGCCGCAACATCGGCGGGAGCAAGAACGTTCTGCGATGGAGGCGGCACGCGCAGGTCCAATAATTCTGCGAGCTTTAGAATGGGCTGCCAAAGATGGGAAAAATATCCGACGACAAGTCGCGTGCTGCGCGCGCAAAGCGGATGAAGCTGCTTGAAGAAATTTTGGCAATCATCGAGCAATCCGATGGTGTCGTGCACCAGAATGTAATCGAATGTCTCGCCGATTCCCGTAATCGTCGCCGGATCCTCGGCGTCCCCAACATGAAACTTCAGATCGGGATGCCTCTTGCGGGCGACATCGATCATGGCCGGGCTGAGATCGACGCCGACGCCGAATGAAGGTTGCAGCGCCGCCAACGTGTCCCCAATGCCGCACCCTATATCCAGCACGCGCGCGCCCGGCGGAATCAGGAAACGCAGATAGGCTTCGTCCTCGCTATGGAAGAAGGCCGCCCGCTGCCGCAGCTCTGCGCGGGTGGCCGCATATTTCTCGGAGTGCGCCAGGATCGCGGCTTTACGCGCCGTATTCGGGATTTCTGCCATAACAAATCGGAGATCGTATGCTGCGGACGCCGGACTGGCCGGATTTAGATGGTGAAAGTTCAGCTTATGCGCTGCTGGCCTGAATTTAACAAGGGTTCCGGAAGCTTCTAAGAGCAACACCGATGCCCTTGCCTATTCTGCAACCAATGTCCAACACGCAAAGCGGCCTGATCGCGCAAATCGACCTCGCTTCGCCCGACCGTCAGCAGTTCGACGCCTTCCTGCGCGAGCCGGCGCACCAGCGCCGCACCCACCATTCCGCGATGGCCGGCAACGAACACCGTCTTGCCTTTCAACTCAAACGGGGTCCCTGCCATTGGCGACCTCCCGCCGCGCGATCGCAAGATCGCCCGCCACCATGTCCTTGACCAGTTGAGCGAAGCTCGTCTTCGGCGTCCAGCCGAGCTTTTGCGCGCGCCTTGCTGGCGTCGCCGACCAGGAGATCGACTTCGGTGGGGCGGAAATAGGTCGGATCGATGCGAACGACGGTCTTGCCGGATTTCCTGTCGACCCCGATTTCCTCGACACCCTTGCCGCGCCACTCGATGCTGCGGCCGACCTCCGCGAATGCCAGTTCGACGAACTCGCGCACCGACCGCGTCTCGCCGGTCGCCAGCACGAAATCGCCGGGCTCCTCCGCCTGCAATATTAGGTGCATGCCCTCGACATAGTCCCTGGCGTGGCCCCAGTCGCGTTTGGCTTCGAGGTTTCCGAGATAGAGCGTGTCTTCCAGGCCGGTCTCGATGCGGGCGACGCCGCGCGTGATCTTGCGCGTCACGAAGGTCTCGCCGCGGATCGGGCTTTCATGATTGAACAGGATGCCGTTAGAGGCGTACATGCCGTAGGCCTCGCGGTAGTTCACCGTGATCCAGTAGCCGTAGAGCTTGGCGACGCCATAGGGCGAGCGCGGGTAGAACGGCGTGGTTTCCTTCTGCGGCACTTCCTGAACCAGGCCGTACAACTCCGACGTGGAGGCCTGGTAGAATCGCGTCTCCTTCTCCATGCCGAGAATGCGAATCGCTTCCAATAGCCGGAGCACGCCGAGCCCGTCGGCGTTGGCGGTATATTCCGGGCTTTCGAAACTGACGCCGACGTGGCTTTGCGCCGCGAGGTTGTAGATCTCGGTCGGCCGGATCTGCTGCATCAGCCGGATCAGGTTGGTCGAAATCGGTCATGTCGCCGTAGTGCAGGAGGAACGGCACATTGCCGGCGTGCGGATCCTCATAGAGATGGTCGATGCGCGCGGTATTGAACGAGGACGACCGCCGCTTGACGCCGTGCACCGTATAGCCGAGGCCAAGCAGATATTCGGCGAGATAGGCGCCGTCCTGCCCGGTGACGCCGGTAAGCAGCGCCACGCGCCGTTTCGAATCCTGAGCCGTCATATTCACTCCAACAAAGCGCCGGGACTGCCCAACAGGCATTGCACCCGTCTGTCAAAGATTGTGATAGTCACGATACCATTTTGCAAACCGTGCAACTCCATCTTCAATCGTCGTTACGGGCCGGAATCCAATATCGCGCACGAGATCCTCGACATCGGCATAGGTTGCCGGCACATCGCCGGGCTGCATCGGCAACATCTCTTTAGTGGCCGTACGACCGAACTCCTTTTCAAGCAATGAAACCACATGCATGAGTTCTTCGGGACGGTTGTTGCCGATGTTATAAATCTTCCAAGGCGCGGCGCTGGTCGCGGGATCGGGCTTATCACCGGACCACTCCGGATTGCCCTGCGGCGGACGATCCATAAGCCGCACGATCGCCTCGCTGACGTCGTCGATATAGGTGAAATCGCGGCGCATGTTGCCGTGATTGAACAGCTTGATCGGCGTGCCGCCGAGGATGGCTTTTGCAAAGATAAACATCGCCATGTCCGGACGACCCCAGGGACCATAGACCGTAAAGAACCGAAGACCCGTGGCCGGAATGCGATACAAGTGGCTATAGGCGTGCGCCATCAGCTCATTGGCCTTCTTCGACGCGGCATAGAGGCTGATCGGGTGATCGACATTATCCTGCACCGAAAACGGCAATTTGGTGTTGGCGCCATACACCGAGGATGAGGATGCAAACAAGAGATGTTTGCAATCGTTGTGGCGGCATCCCTCCAGCACGTTGATGAAGCCTTCGATATTTGCATCCACATACGCGTGGGGATGCTGCAGCGAATAGCGCACGCCGGCCTGCGCCGCGAGATGGATGACCACGGGAAAGCGGTGCTGCGCAAAAAGCGATTTCGTTGCCGGCGCGGTCTGCGAGATCGAGCTTCACAAAGGTGAAATTGGACTGGCGCTTCAGGATGTCGAGGCGCGCTTCCTTCAGCTTCGGATCGTAATAGTCGTTGACGATATCGAGGCCGACGACCTCGCGGCCGGCCGACAACAGGCGTTGCGCAACGTGGAATCCGATAAAGCCCGCGGCTCCGGTGACCAACAGCGCATTGATCAGACATCCGTCTTCCCTTTCGAAGGTCCAGAGCCGCCGCAACTCGATGCCGGCAAACGGGCCGCGATGGCGACCCGCACACATACCAACTTGCTTGTCCGGCTCCAGCGCAGCATGACTTTCTCTAGCACGGACAAGGTCTACGCTTCCAGACCCGCTGGAAATGCCGCGGTGACAGTGTTAACGGTCCGCCGTCTTTCCGTTGCACCATGGATTCCCGAATTCAAATGACGTCCATCCGCAGCCCCCGCAAAGTCGTGATCGTGAGCCAACATTACGCTCCTGATCAGAGTACGACGGCCGACATCATGACTGCCATTGCGACACACCTGGCCAAGGCTATGGACGTACTGGTGCTTTCCGGGACATCGGGTTCGACCGGCTACCACCTCCAGAATGCAAATCAACCAGCCGTCGTGGAAATTCGAAATTCCATGCCGGGAAAAACGGCACTGAGCAAACGCGCGCTGCTTGAAACGGTCTTCGCAATACGGACGTTTATCGCACTTCTGACAAACCTGCGCCGAGGCGATGTGGTGCTCACTGTCCCAGCTCCATTTACGTTGCCTTACGCAGTGACGGCGGCGGCTCGATTGAGGCGCGGTCGAACAATTCTCATCCTGCACGATCTTTACCCGGATGTGCTGATTGCGGCCGGTCTCTTGCAGCCAACATCGATCGTAACCAGGATCATCCGGGCGGCAAACACGCTGATGTTTCGGGCCTTGAATACCGTCGTCACAATCGGACGCGATATGGAACATCTGCTCCTGCGCTATAAGGGGGTGAACTCGCGACAAGATGGCGTTCATTCCAAATTGGGCTACCCTGCCCCCCGGCGTTCGCCCCATATCGCCCGACAATATCTATCGTATCCGGTGTAACGCACCCTTTCTGGTCGGACTTTCCGGCAATCTGGGTTTTACGCATGATCCTGATGTCGTGTTTGATGCAGCCCGGCTCCTGCAAGATGATGCGAATATCCATTTCTTGCTCTCAGGTTGGGGAATGGGTTTCGAGCGCCTCAAGGCGAGGCAAGCCGAGGCACAACTGACGAACCTTACCTTGATCGACCGAGTGCCGCACGACAAACTCGAGGAGCTTCTTTCAGCCGCCGACGTCTGGATTATTCCTTATCGCAAGAATGTTGCCGGCGTATCGGTTCCCAGCCGCTTTTATAATCTCCTTGCGGTCGGGCGGCCGGTTCTGATGATCTCCGAACCCGATGCTGAAGCCGCCTTAACCGTGAGCGAAAACCGACTGGGGTGGGTGATAACCGCCAGGGGATGCAGGCGAACTTGCAAAGACGATCCGGGTCGCCTCTTCTAGCAAAGAGATTGTATCGATTGGTGTCCGCGCTGCCGCAGCGGCAGCGCAATTCAACAAAGATATCGCATTGGCAAAGTACCAAAGCTTGGTCGAGACGCTTTATAAATGGCTTGATTGGCAGGCGACAGGAATCGATAGACGGGCAGCCTGTTGTCTTGCCAACTGGTGCGAACGGCTTCGTTGTCCGAAATCCCGCACCAGTCATGGCCGCTCACGGCATGGTCGTCAGGATAGGCGCGGATCAAAATGCCAGAACAATGTCGATCACGCTGCGCTGTTGATCCGGCGTGATCTCCGCAAACATCGGCAGCGACAAAATCCTGACCCTGATCGGTATGCGCGTTGGGAAATTGTTCGGGGCGATGCTTGAGCCGGCTATAGGCTGGCAGAAACGGCAGCGCGGTCGGGTAATTGATCGCGGTCTGCACGCCATGGGCGTTCAGATGCGCCGCCAGCGCATCGCGGCGCGGATGCCGGATGGTGTAGAGATGATAGACGTGGCTGCGGTCCGGCGCGACCTGGGGTACAACGACATCCTCGATCTGATTGAGACCGGCGTCGTAAATCTTGGCGGCATCCTGCCGCGCCTTGGTCCACAGCGGGCAGATGCGGCAGTTTGGCCGACAGGATCGCCGCCTGCAGGCCGTCGAGCCGGCTGTTGATGCCCTCGATGTGATGCTGATGCTTGATGAGACCGCCGTGCCGCGCCAGCATCGCCATGCGCTCCGCCAGCGCGCCATCGTTGGTGACGACGGCGCCGGCGTCGCCCATCGCGCCGAGATTTTTGCCGGGATAGAATGAATAGGTCGCGGCGTCGCCGAACGTGCCGACCTGCCGCCCTTTGTAGCGCGCCAGATGCGCCTGCGCGCAATCCTCGATCACCCAGAGCTTGTGCTTGCGCGCGATCGCCATGATCGCGTCCATATCCGCCGGCTGGCCATAGAGATGCACCGGAATGATGCCCGACCGTCCGCGGCGTAATCGCGGCCTCGATCGCGGCCGGATCGATCGTGAAGGTGCGCCGTCGGTGTCGGCGAAAACAACGCGTCGCGCCGGCATGCGTGATCATCGCCGACGTGCGAGATCCATGAATGGGCCGTGGTGATGACCTCGTCGCCCGGCTGAACCTTCAGCGCGGCCATCGCCAGATAAAGCGCGTCGGTGCCGTTGGCGCAGGAAACGCAATGCTTGACATCGACGGCCGCGGCGAATTCCCGCTCGAATGCATCGACATAGGGCCCGCGAATGAACGCATTGTCGCGGATGACGGCGGCGATGGCGCCGTCGATCTCGCCCTTGATGGTCTGGTATTGCAGTTGCAGATCGGCGAAGGGTACTGGCATCGATCGTCTTTCTAGGCTTCGCGACGCGAGCCGGCGCGCCGGGTTGCCGGCATAGGTGCCGGCGGCCGTGATGTCTTTGGTGACGACGGCGCCCGCCCCGATCACGACATCGTCGGCGATCCGCACCGGCATGATGGTGGCGTTGGAGCCGATCGACACCCGATTGCCGATCACGGTCTCACGCCATAATTCCTTGCGGCCGCCGGACGGGCCGCCGGACGAGAAGGTGTCGTTGATGAACATCACGCCATGGCCGACGAAACAATCCTCGCCGATCGTCACCAGTTCGCAGATAAAGGCATGCGACTGCACGCGGGTGCGGGCGCCGACAACCGCGCCCTTCTGGATCTCGGTGAACGGCCCGACAAAGCAGTCATCGCCGATTTTGCAGCCATAGAGGTTGCAGGGCTCGACGATCTTGACCCGCGCGCCGAATTCGACGTCGCGCACGCCCGCTCTGATGCAGCTCTGCGGCTGGTTCACGACGCCACACCGAGCCGGCTCAACCGCGGCGTAAAGCGCAGCGCGACTTCCTGGCCGGTTTCGATCGACTCATAGAGCGCGGAGATCAATTCCAGGCTCTTGCGCCCTTCCAGCCCGTCCACCAGCGCGGCGCGCTGATTGATCAGGCAATCGATCACATGCTGGTAGTAGGCCTGATGACCGAAGCCGTAGACATTCGGCGGATTGACCGAGAATTTCTCGATCACGTCCTTGTCGGACGCGCAGTTCATCGACAAAGCGCCAGTGCCTGATCTGGTTGACCGCGAAACCCGCGATCTCGACCGTGCCCTTTTCGCCCAGAATCGAAAGCGACCCTTCGAGATCCGTCGGACGCGCGGCGGTCGTCGCCTCGATGATTCCCAGCGCGCCATTGCGGAATTTCAGCGTCGCGACCGCGGTGTCTTCGGTTTCGATGTTGGCAAGCGCGGTGATGGCGCGGGCGTGAACGCTGACGACATCGCCGAAAAACCATTCCAGCATATCGACATGATGGCTGGCCTGGTTGGTGAGCACGCCGCCATCATAGGCCCAGGTGCCGCGCCACTCATCCTGATCGTAATAGGCCTGGTCCCGGCACCAGCGCACCCGCACCGTGCCCAGAATGAGGCGGCCGAACCGGCCGGCCTCCAGCGCCTCGCGCGCCTTGACCACCGGAACGTTGAAGCGGTTCTGCTTGACGACGAACAGCTTGACGCCGGCCTCATCGCAGGCGCGGATCATGTCGTCGGCGTCCTGAAGCCGCAGCGCCATCGGCTTTTCGACGACGACATGCTTGCCGGCCCTGGCGCAGGCGATGACATGCGCGGGATGCATTCCGCTCGGGGTCAGGACCGCAACCGCGTCGATATCCTTCCGCGCCAGAAAATCGTCGATATCGTAGATGCGCCGGAACGCCGAATTTCGACGCGATGGCGTCGGCGCGCGCGCGGATCGGGTCGCAGACGGCAACAAGACTGGCCCCCTCGATATGATCGCCGCCCAGCAACTCGGAATGCCGCTTCGCGATGCGTCCGCACCCGAGCAGGCCAAATCTGATCATAAAAGCCTCTTTTGTTGACCGTCATCAATCGGCGCGCAGAGCTTTCGAGACGGCTAACGACCTGACCCGGGGAGGGGGCGGCACCTCCAAGTGTCCTATATTAGCAAAACCGACTGTAAATCAAGGCGTTTTGGTCTTTGCGGCACGCTTCAGGGACGATCATCGACCGGAAACCCAAAATTCGATGCACCCGAATGAAAGAACTCCTGGAAGGGATATGGAATATGTCACCCAGCTGGTAATCTTGCGGACACCAGCTGTTCGCTTGCGAATTTCAAGTACGCTCACATGAATGATCAAACCACCGTGCTTGTGACCGGCTCCGACGGCTTCATCGGACGCCATCTCGTACCTTATCTTGCTGCGCAGGGCTACAGGGTGATCGCCGCCTCCGAAGGGCGCTCGCTTTCGAAGGCCCTAACATTGTCACCGCCCAGCTTCCGGATCTATCCAAACCGTTCGACTGGCAACCCTTATTGCAACAATGCGATGCCGTCGTCCATCTCGCCGGAATCGCTCACACATTTGCCGATGACGATCTCTACGACCGCGTCAATCATCAGGCGACCGAGAGCGCTTGCTCAGGCTGCTTTTCGCCGCGGCACTCATCTGGTTTTCGTCTCCTCCATTGCCGCGCAGTCCGGCTCATTTTCGGAACATGAATTGACCGAGGATGATCCTCCCGACCAAACAACGCCTATGGAAGATCAAAGCTGGCCGCCGAAAAGGCATTCGCACGTCAGGTGTTTCGTTTACAATCCTGCGGCCCGTCGTGATCTACGGCGATGGCGAAAAAGGAAATTTTGCGACCATCCACAAGATCTCGCGCCTGCCAATTCCATTGCCATTCGGAGCATTGACGGCTCAACGATCCGTGCTGTCGGTCCAGAATTTCTGTTCCGCCGTCGAATTGGCCCTGACCAATTCCCGCGCGCGCGGGGAAACATTCATCGTATCGGATCCAACGCCGCTCACTGTTTCCGAAATCATTGCACGTTACCGCGCAACCATGGGGAGACCGCCTGGCTGATACCGATACCCGAAAAATGGCTTGAACTATATCTCAAGGCAATCGGTCAGGAGTGCAATATGGCAAAGGATCGGCTGCCCACTCGTTGCGCGGCCAAGAAAACTGCTCGCGCTCGGCTGGAAACCGTCTTGAATGATCGACTATTGCGTCGTACCAACCAGCGAGTTGCATCCTGAAATTCGCCGTCGGCCATCGTAGTCGCGGCCTTCAATCGTCAGCGCGACATGAGTTAAAGAGCGATCATGAACAATCTCGCCGCATCCACCAAAGTCCGCGTTCGCTCGGCCGCAGTTTCGGCCCGACTTGTTTTGCTCCTTTGCTTGCACATCGCTGCGTGTTGCTTATCCCTCGATCTACGCCACAGAAGGCATTTTCCGCATTCCATCGTCATGTTTGACAAATCCCACTTTTCGCCGCGATCCTGAATATGTCGTCTTTCGCGATCGTTTCTGTTCTTTTTACTGTCGGCCGATTTAGCTTTGGCTACTTTCTGGGATTTTATTTCTATACGATGATTGTCGGGTATCTCTGGCTGGTCGAATTTTCGCTGCTTCCCTACAATCACTCATTGGCGATCGTTTCCATTTTCCTTTCCGCCCTGGCGTTCCTTGCTACCCGCGCTGTTCATCACGTCCCCGATCAGGCAACGCCTGGTTCTGTCGGCGCGGCGCTCTCGATAATGCTATTGTCTCTCATCCTCATCCTGGGCGCGAGCACTGTCGCGGTCGGCGCTTTCGTACAATTTCAGGCTGGCCGTCTGTCTGAAATCTACAAATTTCGCGAGGGACTCGAATTTCCTGCATTGTTGCGATATGCAATAGGCATGACTTCAAACGCCCTGTTGCCGTTTGCTTTTGCATGCTTTGTTGCACGCGGGAATCGCTGGCGCGCCGGAGCCGTATTGCTGCTCTTGCTGCTTCTGTACCCGATTACGCTAACCAAGATGACGCTCTTTGCGCCATTCTGGCTGCTCTTCCTGACGCTGTTATCCAGGCTGTCGAAGCCAGAACCACGGTTATCCTGTCGTTGTTTCTGCCGATATTGGGCTGGAATTGCCTTCGGTGCTACTGAACAAAGCCGGTGCAGTTCCGTTAGCGCTGGCGTCGCAATATTTCGGCACCATCAATTCCAGAATGATTGCCATGCCCTCCGTCGCGATCGAGGTGTATAGTGATTTCTTTGCGACCCACGAACTCACCGCATTTTTGCCAAATCAACGTTTTGAAGCGCTTCGTCGACTGCCCCTACAATGAACAACTATCGGTCGTCATGTCAAAAGCCTATGATCAGGGCGCCTTCAACGCGTCGCTGTTTGCTACCGAAGGCATTGCATCCGTCGGACCCATGCTGGCACCGCTTTCCGCGCTCGGGTGCGGGCTGGTGATCGCTCTCGCCAACCGTCTCTCTTCCGGATTGTCGCCAAAATTTGTCTTGTTATCGGGCGGGATGCTTCCGCAGGTTTTCCTCAATGTACCGCTTTCGACAACCTTACTGACGAACGGGGCAGCGTTTCTCTTTCTGCTCTGGTACGTAACGCCGCGCACAATGTTCGAACAAGGTCGATGAGAGCTGAGCGGCGTTTGAAGCATCCAATTTGAAGGCATTTAATTTAAAGCCGTTTGATCAGCTTGGAACGGCCGTATCATTGCTGGCCGTGGACGGGGCGGCGGCAAACAAATTCCATCCGTACAAGCCATAAAGATATCGTTTCGTTCGCTTATCCAATTTGTCAAGCATCGCCATTATCCTGGTATTGCAGATAAGATCCAAAATCCTCTGGCTTGGAGTTTTGGACGCCGATTGACAACCAATTCGTGACACACTAACCGGAGGCTTCAGCCATTTCGTCTCCTCCATGACTGCGGTTGCTTCCGGCTGGAGCGGTTGCCGGGCGGGACTTGCACCCACTGGAAAGCGCCGCCTTTGCACGGCGCACCCCCGAAGCGGACATGACCGGCTCTCGATAGGCTGACGTATTTTCCAAAGTCAAGGACCGCGCTGGGACTATACTCGGCCGGTTTTCGCGTAACGTCTTTCGACTTCGGTTGTCCGAATTACCTTAGGTCCGAACGAGCAATTTTGCATCGTGAAGGCATTTGCATTTCGGTTACCTATTGCGTATTTGGCGCACTCATGGATTGGCCGATTTTGTCTTCGCCTTCATCTCGATACCGGCCAGATATTGATGGCCTTCGGGCCATCGCTGTGATGCTGGTTGTGAACTTTCATGCCTTCCCGGAAGCTATGCCGGGCGGCTTCATCGGCGTCGATATTTTCTTCGTGATCTCAGGCTTCCTGATCACCCGCATCGTCGCGCGCGAGCTGGATCAGCAGCGCTTCAGCCTCGTGGCCTTCTACAACAGGCGAATCAGGCGGATTCTCCCGGCCCTGACATCGTGGTGCTTTGTGCTACCCTGATACTAGGTTGGCTGTGGATGTTGCCGGCAGCTTATGCGCAGTTGAGCGGCGACGTGTTCGCCAGTGCGGCATTTTTCGGGCGTATCGCGCTCCTGTTGCAATCCGGTTATTTTGATATCGCATCCGCCAGGAAGCCGCTGCTGCATCTTTGGTCTCTTGGCATCGAGGAACAGTTCTATCGTTCTGGCCGTTGATCCTGATGCTAGTTGCGCGACTGCGCCGCAGCATTCTAACCACTGCCTCGGTGATCGCGGTGGCGTCCTTCGTGCTCAACGTGGCGCTGATCGGCGCGAAAACCCGGTGGCGACCTTCTATCTGCCGTTTACCAGGGCCTGGGAGTTGCTGGCCGGCGCCGCCCTGGCCTGTGGTTCGAGCCGGATCAGCCAAACCAGCGCTGCCAGCAACTGGCGCGCCGCCGCCGGGCTTCTTCTGATCGCGGTGGCTGCTGGCATCCTCGATACCCACCGGGCATTTCCGGGCTGGTGGGCGGTGTTGCCGGTCGCTGGCAGCGCACTTCTATTGTCTGCGCCCGAGGCGTGGTTTTGCAGCACTTTGCTGTCCAGCCGGCCCATGGTCTGGATCGGTCTGATCAGCTACCCGCTCTATCTGTGGCACTGGCCGCTGCTGGCATTTTTTGCGATCATCAAATTCGAACCTCTGATGCTGCCCGAGCGCGAACTGGTTCTTCTCGCGAGCGCACTGTTGGCCGGGGGGCTCACTTATCGGCTGGTCGAGTTGCCGATGCGGTTTGGTCGTCCGAGCCCGCTCAAGATCGCAGGCCTATGCATCGGCATGGGGATGATGGCGGTGGCAGGCGGCGTCATCTTTGCGAATAGTGGCTTCGATTTCCGATTGCCTCCGGAAATTCGCGCGATGGCCAATGTGCCGGAGCAGGCGTCGCAATGGCGGGTTCATGAGTGCCTGCTCGATCTCAGCCATGAGATGTCGTTCGCCGATAGCTGTGTCGATCGGGATCGCCGGCCGCTTGTTCTGGTCTGGGGGGATCCACGGCAGGCGCGCTGATGCCCGGCCTGCGCAAGGCCCAGGAAACCCGCGGCTTCGGCATTGCCCAATTCACTTCGAGTTCCTGCATCCCGGCGCTCGACACCGTATCCGCCGGCACGCCAAACTGCCGCGCGATCAACGACAAGGTCCTGGCGCTCGCCAGGGAGCTCCGGCCCGATATCGTTCTGCTGCACGGCACTTGGGACAGTCGCGATGGCGATGGCGTAGCCGAGACCGGTGGCGCTCAAAAAGCAGACAAGCGCGCGTATCGTTGTGCTGGGTTCGGTGCCCTGGTGGAAACGCGGGTTGCCCGAACGAAGTGCTGCGCTATTTCATGCTGCATGATCACCTGATTCGGAGCGCTCCAGCCGCGCGGAGCCCGATGGATCCGCCGCGGCCCTGCGCCAGAAGCTGGCGCCGCTCGGCGCTGAGTTCATTTCGGTGTGGGACATTATCCGTGCAATCGCCGACGGCCGTCTCACGCGCATCGGCGATACCGCACAGGACATTTCAGCAAGCGACCAGGTACATCTTACTGAAAAAGGATCAGCGTTTCTGATCCAATCCATCATAGATGAGTTGCTCCGCGCGCGAACGCCAAAGAAGCCAAATTAGGAGCGGGTTCGGGATTTCATCCCATCCGGACGACCGAGGAGAGGACGACGGTCCCGCGCCGAAAGGTTCACGGTCTGTTACCAATTGTCACCGAACGGGTACCCAACTTGTATCCAAGAGGTTTTTCAGCTTCGCAGATCGAATGAAGCCGGCGGTCTTCCGGTTTTGATGCTGTGGACGATCCTCCACCGGCACATCGGTGCCATGGATGTGGACGCTGTTTAGGCTCCCACGATTTAGAGGAGCAAGCCATGCAGACCATACCGACAATCGGTTTAGACATCGCCAAGTCAGTTTTCCGGCGGAAACCAAAGCTGACGGGCCTGACCGGCAACCTCTCTAATCAGTATTTTCGGAGTTAGCGTTGCAAGCCACTACAAAAATTCTGCACGGCCTATGGTCGCGACGCCTCAAGTCCTTTAAACCCGACGCGAGATCTGGTCTATCGTATACCGGCAGCCAACCCTCTCTCGAAAAGGTTTTCGAATATTGAGTAGCAGCTACTCATATAGGAAAGTGAAACCTGAAATCGGCGATCCAATCAAGCTCTCCGATTTTCGTCCCGTCGCTTGCGACGAGCTTATGCGCGTCGGGAACCGAATGACGGCGGCTATGTCGTTCCGCTCAGGCGGTCAAGGCGGCGGGCGCGCTGCTTTCGTTCGGTTTGTCCCACGACTGGACCTTTGAGCGGGATTTCAAGCACAGAAATCCCGGCGCGATCGTGCATTGCTACGATCATACGGTGTCGCTGCGCACGGCCTTCATCTATTCGCTCGGTCAACTCGCTGCCTTCATGGTGCGCTTCAAGGCGCGCTACCTGCGCAGGGCCTTCACCTGGATCGACTACCTGCTTTTTTTTCGGGCCGACAAGGTCCATTTCAAGCAGCGGATCTGGCGCGATCGTCAGGACAACAGCGTAACGGTCGATGACGCTTTTGACCGCCTGCCGGCGCGCTGCCAGGTTTTCGTCAAAATGGACATCGAAGGCAGCGAATATCGCGTCCTCGACGACCTGCTCAAGCATTCCGGCAGCATCGTCGCCCTGGCCATCGAATTCCACGATGTCGATATCGTCACGGAACGATTCAATTCTCTCGTCGAGAAGATCAAGCGTGACTTCCACATCGTGCACATCCACGGCAACAACATGGGAGGCATTAGCCCCCTTCAATTTCCCGATCGCGCCGGAGATCACCTTCCTCAACAAGCGGTTTTTCAACGCGGCTCCGCCGCCCAGTCCCGCCTGAAATATCCGGTCGAAGGGCTGGACCGCCCCAATCATCCCGGCCTGCCCGATTTCGCTTTCGAGTTCTGAGGCGATCGCCGCTATTTGAGCCCCGACAACAAGTCCTGCAACTGCGCGCCATATCGTTCGGGCGTCATCGCGGACATGCGCTCGCGGCCCCGTTTGCCGAGTTCGCGCGGCGGTCGCGGGATCGATGATCTCAGAATGGCCTGCTTGATGGAATCGACCGATTTCGGATCGAACAGCAGACCGGCATCGCCAACCTGCTCGGGAATGGCAAGAATGTTGGAAGCCGCAACCGGCGTCCCGACCTGAAACGCCTCATAGATCGGAATGCTGACGCTCTCGAACAGCGACGGCATCACCAGCGCCGTTGCGAGCTTGTAGATCGAGTGAAGGTCGTCCTGCTCCACATAGCCGAGATGCCGAACCTTCTCCTGCAGACCGAAGCGTTCCGACCGCACGCATCACCGTTGCGTATTCGTCGCGCTTCTTGCCGGTGAGAACGAGTTTCAGATCGGGAACTTCGCGTGCGACCTCGGCAAACGCCTCGACCAGGCGCAAATGGTTCTTGTGAAGCCAGAACTGGGCGGGATAGAACAGAATACCTCTCGGGTAACTGCAGCCGAACGCGCGCCGCCTGCAAGCGGTCCTCGCTCTCGTCGGTCAGGAACTGCTGTTGCGGCGGCGCCGGCATCACCAGCGACGCGCTCTTCAGGCAGTCCAAAAAACCGAACGATGTCCGACTTCACATAGTTCGAACTCGCAGATCACGCGCCGCGCCCGCCGCAGCAAGCGCGAATGGACCTGATGCCGCCAGGCGCGTTGCCGACCAGCGAGAAGTTTTCGGGGTAATACTGCTCCTGCAGATCATGCAGCGTGTAGGCAAACGGCCTATTGGTGTGCAGCAGCGCCAGAGAATAGATCGGCGCCAGCAGGATATCCTGTGAGGCAAACCGGTCAGGCAGCCTGAGATGCAGGCGATGGGCCGCCAACGCCGCCAGTTGTTGCGCGCGGGACTCCGTGAAGGGCGAGATCGGATAGCCCAATTTGGCAAAATCCGGATTGTTGGGATCGCCATAGAGCGTGATTTCAAAACCCGTCGTGCGGCGCAACGCCTGCAACATCGACAGGGTATATTGGTAGGTACCGCCAAGATCCGGTCCGGCGAGCGCGAGAACGCCGAGCTTCATGTCAACTTACCTACACGCGCATCTCGTTCAGAATCTCGTTCACGTCGGATCCGATCCGCTGAACCTCAGCCTTCGTCAACTCGAAATAGGACGGCAGGTTCAGTCCCGTCTGCGCCTTGCGGGCCGCGACCTGCAGCGGTGGCTGCCGGTACATCGGCATCGAGGACATCGTGCAGAAATACGGCCGGCTATCGATGCCGCGCGCGCTTAAGCGCCTGCATGAACGCGTCGCGGCGCGCTTCGTCGAACCAGTCGACCTCCAGGCAAACCATCCAGAACGCGCTCTTGGCCCAGTTCTTCACCCGATTGAGCCGAACGCCGTCCGTCGTCGCAATTTCCGAATTGTACCAGCTCATGATCTCGGTGCGGCGGTCGAGAAATTCGTCGATCCGTTCAAGCTGCGCCACGCCGAGCGCCGCCTGCAGGTTGGTGATGCGGTAGTTGAATCCCCGCTCTTCGTGAAAATACCGCTCGTGCGGCGTCATCGCGTGATCGCGCAAGCGCTTGGCGCGCTGATAGAACTCGCGATCGTTGGTGGTCAGCATGCCGCCTTCGCCGGTCGTGATGACCTTATTGCCATAGAAGCTGAAGAACACCGCACTTTGCCGAGGCCGCCGACCCGGCGGCCCTTGTATTCGGCGCCATGCGCCTCGGCAGCATCTTCGATGATGGCCAACCCATGGGCATCGGCGAGTTCGGTCAGCGCATCCATATCCGCCGGATGCCCGTAGAGATGAACGGGGATGATCGCCTTGGTTCTCGGCGTGATCAGCGATTTCACCGACGCAGGATCCAGGCAAAGCGTGTCGGCATCGACGTCGGCCAGGACCGGCGTCGCGCCGGTGTAGGCGACGGCGTTCGCGGTTGCGACAAAGGTCAGATCGGGAACGATCACCTCGTCGCCCGGCTGCAACCCGAGCGTGGCCAGCGCGAGGTGAAGGCCCGTCGTGCCGTTGCTGACCGCGAGCGCATATTCGGTTCCGCAATAGCGTGCGAAGTTGGCCTCGAACTCGTCGATGTATTTTCCGATCGACGATACCCATCCGGAATCCAGCGCATCGAGGACGAGCTCCTTTTCGCGCGCCCCGATGAACGGCTTCGAAATCGGAATGAAAGCTGTCTGACATATATTCGAAGCTTTCTAGATCGAAGCGACCAGCGCTTCGAAGCGCTTCCATTGAACTTCTTTCGAATAGCGGGTCGATACCATTTCATGGCCCGCCTGCGCGATCCTAGTTCGCTCCCCGGAGGCCGCGAGCAAGGTCCTGATCTGCTCGACCGCCTGCTCCGGCGAACTGTAGGTCACGATCGTCTCGCCGTCCGTCATGCCTTCCGGATAATTCCCTGCATCCGACAGCAGCAGCGCCCCGCCTCCCAGCGCCTCGAAGCAACGCATGTTTCCGCGATCCGCGCCCGCCATGTCGATGGCCCCGTTCAGCACGATTTTGGCCGCCGAAAGCACCTCATAGTAGTCGCGTCCGAATATCGGCTCCTGTGCGATCGCCCGGATGGCCGGCGGCCTGCGGTGTTTGGCCAGCGGCAGAAGCGTCCCGAGCGGCGATTCCGCCAGCCGGCACAGCCGCGATCGATCCAGGTGATACACGACATTATATTCGCCAGCCAGCTTCGCCACCGCCTCCAAGACCGCCGCTCGCTTGCCGGTGATGGCGCGAATAGCCGCCAACGAACAGCACATCGACCGGCCGGTCCTGGCGGGCCGCAAACGGCGCAAGCTCCGGATCGTAGGCGGGAAAGAAATAGGCGGTGCGGCAGCCCTGCTGCTCAGCGCTGCCGAGGATCGAAGGGAAATTGCAGACCACCAGATCATAGTCGGAAAACGAAGCGTTCCGGAACGGCGCGGCATGCCAGGCGATGACGCTTCTTTACGCAACCCGGCAGACTCTTGATGAAGTCGCTCCCCAGCCCGTCGCATCGAGATTGTAGAACACGTCGGCGCGATGCTCTTCGATCTGCGCCTTCAGGATGTCCTCAGGCGAGGCGCGCGAACTCAGGCCATGCTCGCGCGCCCAAACGCGCTGGACGTCGACGTCATCGCCGTTGGTGAAAAACGCCCATTCGGCTCGCTGATCGACCGGCAGCAGGATATGGGCCGCCTGCTCGCGGAAATTCAGAAACGCGTCGATTTTGCCGGCAAAGGTCGAATGCGGTCCTTGGTCAGTTCGCGAATTCTCGGGCGCAGCGAAGGATAATATCTGGCATTCTGGAAGAGCCTCACAAGCGCGGTATCCCGACGGTTTCAAGTTGCAGATGTTGCGAAGACTGAACCGGCGATTTTCGTCAAGGTCAAGCCGAATTGCGCCGTTACCCGTCTGCCGGAACGAATCGATTTCGCTTTATTTCGGGATTTTGGCGATCCAGTCGTCGCGAAGGCGCGCGCTCGCCAGCGGGCTCGCGATCACAGCGACGAGCAGAGCCAAAGCGTGCATTCGGCAACAAATCGCATCAGCCCGGTCCCGGGCAACCATGACCGGATTGCCGCTCCCAACGCCCACCCGCTGACGTCACGATGACCATGAGCGCCACCAGAAAAGCGATGTGCGCAAACGGCCGCTGCAGCGTTTGCCGCGATAATGATGATGCCCGAGCAGCCCGAACTGAATCAGCAGGTCGCTCGCGACGACCGCGATCGCCGCACCCAGCGGTCCCATTGGCGGGATCAGCAGAACCGACAGCATCAGGAAAACGGCCAGCTGAAGTCCCTTGGTCCGCACCAGAAGATCTCCGCGATTGCTGTAATTGGCGTAGCCCAGCGCCAGGATCGACGGCGCGACCGCGCCGGTGCCGATCAGCAAGGTGATCGCGAGCACCGGATCGTAGGGAACGGCGCCGCGGGTCCAGAGCGCGAAAAAATCCGGCCAAAACGGCAAAAGCCCGGACACCACGACGCTCGCCAGCAAGGTGACGAACACGGATCCGCGCGCGTAGAGGCTTCGCAACTGCTCCTTCAGACCAACCGCATAGTCGTGGCCAAGCTCGGCAGCCAGGGGAAGCGTGGTCTGAATGCAGAGCGCGCGCAGCAAGCCCGCGACGACGCGGGTGAGCCCCCATTGCGCCACCGCGACGCGGTCGGACACAAAGGCGCTGACCAGCAATACCGGCAGATTGAGCAGCGCAAGTTCGGTCGCGCCCGCAACGGCAAACGGGTGCCGCGTTGCGAAACTGGCCGAGGACCCAGGCGCATCGAGTGCCTGACCCGCGCGCCGCGCAAGAATGGAAACAGGCGGGGAGCATCGACCACCAAAAAATAGACCGCGACGAGCACTGGCGTCGCCACATAGGCAATGGTGACGGCCAGCAGGCTTCCGCGTTGCGACGATCGCGGCCAGTTGACCGAGCTGCGCCGACCAGCATGCCGCCAGTTCTGCAGTTGCACCGCGCGACCATAGAGCCCGCGCGCGCGATACAGCCCCGACACCAGATTGGACGGCAGCGTCAGCAACATGCCCGCCGTCATCACGACAAAGGCCGCGTCAAAATCCGCAATGGCCCGAAATCCCAGCACGGCCGAAGGGGAAACAAACTGCGTGCCGACCAGCACCAGGATGACGAGAACCCCGCCAGCCCCTGATAGATCCGCAGCATCGCCGCGTAGAAGCGCGCGGTCCGGCCGTCGCAATCGACGCTCGATTTGAACGCAAGAAACCGGTTGATCGCACGAAACTGCAGGCCGCATCGGCGATCAGAACGAGATTGCCGGCGGCATAGATGACAAGCCATGCGGCCAGCACATCGCTCGTCCAAAAGTGCAGAAAAACCGGAACCAGCGCGACCTGCTGGGTGACTCCCAGCATCATCTGGAACAGATTTGCGGACCACCCGCCAAGAAGTCGCCGCGCCCGGCTGGTGCCCGAACCGCTCGCAAAGATGTCTTCGTTATTTTTGTGCTGTCGCCTGCCCACGCTACCTCACCGCCCCGCGCGCATGGCTACAGAGCTTCAAAAGGCCAAAGGTGATTCGATATTTCGAGCGATCATTCGCGTGAATTGCCGCCAGTTGCCCTGTCAAATTTGCGAACTCCAATCGACCGCGCTCGCAGCCGCATCTTCGCTAAACCGGTTCGAAGACAGCTATCCGAATGCCATCGCTTCAGATAAAATACGCGTCATGGCGGCTATTGCGCGACCTAAGCCCGAACGATGTTATCGGCGGGCTCAAGAAACCTGCCGCGACAATCGATCAAAAGCGGCGACTGCGTTCGCAGCAATTCGTAGTCGAACTTGTCGTGGTCGGTCGCCAGCAGCACGCAATCGAATTTCGCGACACTTTCCGGCGTCAGCGCCATGCTCGACAGGTCAAAGTGATGTTCGCGCATCCTTGGGAAACGCCGGAACATGCGGATCGCTATAGGCGATCTTGGCACCGAGATCGCGAAGCTTTTCCATCAGGTACACCGACGGCGACTCGCGGACGTCATCGACATTCTTTTTGTAGGCAATGCCGAGCACCAGGATGTTGCTTCCCTTGATGGATTTGCCCTTTGCATTGAGGGCGCCAAGGAAACCTTGGATACCACGTAGTCCGGCATCGACGAATTGATTTCGCCGGCGAGCTCGATGAAGCGCGTATGCATGCCGTATTCGCGCGCTTTCCAGGTCAGGTAAAACGGATCGATCGGAATGCAGTGGCCGCCGATCCCGGGACCGGGATAATACGGGCACGAAACCGAAAGGCTTTGGTTGCCGCCGCCCGGATCACCTCGTGAATATCGATGCCCATCTTGTCCGCGACCATCTTCATCTCATTGACGAGACCGATATTCACCGAGCGATGGATATTCTCCAGCAGCTTCGTCAGTTCGGCGGCCTGGGTCGAACTGACCGGGACAACCTTGTCGATCACTTGCCGATAGAGCGCGACGCCGGCCTCAAGACATGCCGGGGTGCAGCCGCCGCAGACTTTCGGGATCGATCGCGTCGTAAAATTCGGATTGCCGGGATCTTCCCGCTCGGGCGAAAACACCAGAAAGAAATCGCTGCCAACCTTCAATCCGCGCTTCTCGATGCGCGGTTTCAGCTCTTCTTCGGTCGTGCCTGGATAGGTCGTGCTTTCCAGCGACAGCATCATCCCGTCGTGCAGATACGGCAGCAGCAATTCGACGGTATTCAGAACGAAACTCAGATCGGGCTCGCGGTATTTATTGAGCGGAGTCGGCACGCAAAGAATAAGCGCGTCGACTTCGCTGGCGCGGGAGAAATCGGTGGTGGGATCAAAGCCGCGCCTGATGGCGGTCCTTGATGCTCGCCGGTGAAATATGTTCGATATAGGAATTTCCCGCCCGAAGCGCGTCGACCTTGACCTGATCGATATCAAAACCGACGACCTTGTATCCGACCTCGCAATAGCGAAGCATCAGCGGCAGGCCGACATAGCCGAGCCCCACAATTCCTATCGTTGCCGTCTTGCCGGTCAAGCTTCTCGATCAGTTCGGAGTTCATTTTCGAGGGCTCGTGAATTTCTGCGATTTGATATCCGGGCGTGGCGGATATCATTTCGTTCTCTGGCTGGCTGCTATGGAAGATGATTTGGCGGGGCGCTTGCTGCGGCTTTTGCATAAACCTGCGGAGGTGGGCCTACAACACAAAAATCGGATCCGTGAGAATGGCGACGAATATTGGCTACCCGCCAGCGGCAGCGGATCGCAGCAGCCCGGCAAGAGGCCCGTGCAAAGAAGGCGTCCTCGGCCCGCGAATTATGGTGCTGCGTCCGAGGCACCGAGCAGCTTCGCGATCTTGAACGCGGCGTCCCCTTCCCCGTATTCACTGATCTCGGCGCGAGTGACGTGCTGCGGTCCCTTCCAAAGCCGGTTCCAGCCGTGCGTGATCGTCTCCGTCCACTCGGTTTCATCACGCAGCGTCGTGCACGGCACGCGATGGAAATAGGCTTCCTTCTGAAGCCCGCCGGAATCCGTATAGACCTCGGCGGCGTGGTGCAGCAGTTTGGCCATATCGAGATAGCCGACCGGATCGATCACCTTCAGGCCATCCAGACCCACTCCCATCCGCGATGCAGCATGTCGGGTGCGCGGATGCAGCGGCAGAACCACCGGGATGCGCTCGCGCGCGCTCCTGCAGGAAGTCGCACGACCGCAGCGAAGCTGCCGCGGGTCATCCGTGTTTTCGGCGCGATGTACCGTTGCCACGGCATACTGCCCTGGCTCGAGACCCAGATCGGAAAGCATGGCCGAGCTCTTCTCTGCCTTGCTGGTCGGCAAACAGGGTCGCATCGTACATCACGTCGCCCACATGGTGGACGCCCTCTGACAACCCCCTCGGCGCGAGATTCGCGACCGCCGTCGCTGTAGGACAGAGATGCAGCGTGGAAAGATGGTCCGTGACGATCCGGTTGAGTTCTTCCGGCATGCGGCGATTGAACGAGCGAAGTCCCGCTTCGACATGCGCCACGGGGATGTGCAGCTTGGATGCCGCCAGTGACCCGGCCAGCGTCGAATTTGTATCGCCATAGACGACGACCCAGTCCGGGCTTCTCCTCAAGCAGGATCGGCTCGATAGCCATCAGCATCCGCCCCGTCATGTCGCCGTGGCCACCCCCATTAATATCCAGATGATGCCGCGGCGTCGGGATGTCCAGCTCGTCGAAGAAGACATCGGACATGTTCGGGTCGAAATGCTGGCCGGTATGGACCATCACCTCGGAAAGCCCATCGGTTTCGCGGATCGCGCGACTGACGGCCGCAGCCTTGATGAACTGCGGCCGCGCACCAACAACGGTGAGGATTTTCAGGGCCATCAGGAATACTTGCTGACGTCAGGCACATGCGCGACGTGATTTCGCATGCAGCGCCGAGGATCCGTTCACGATTCTCCCGCGTCCAGTCGATCGTCCGCTCGAGGCCATCTTCATGCGCGACGTTGGCGACAAAGCCGAGCTTCTCGCGGGCCTTGGTGGGATCGCCGAAGCGTTGCCCGATCTGTCCCAGTCGCGCGCCGGCGTCAGTGCGATCGGCGTCTTGTTGCCGGCAATCGAGTTCACCCGCTTCGCGAGATCGAGAATGCTTGTCTCGACACCTGACGCGAGGTTGTAGATTTCACCCGGCTCACCCGATAGCGCGCAGCGCCATCGAGCCCCCTCGCCATATCCTCCACATAAATGAAGTCGCGCGACGCGATCCCGCCGTTCTCAACTGGCAAGGCTTCGCCATGCAGTGCCTTCCAGATGAAGGTCGGGGTAACGTTTCGCCAAACCGTATGCACCGTTCCGCGCCAACGGCCGGCACCCAGGATTTCGCCGGGCCCATAGACATTTTGAAAGCGCGCTTTGACGAAAGGCAATTTGTATCGCGTAAAAATAGTAATTCCCGTACATTTCGCCGATCAGTTTCGAGATCGAATACGGGCTGTCGTGAAACAGGGAAACCGGCGCATCCTCTTTCGTGGCCGACGCGCCGCCAAACGTCTTTTCAGCCACAGCGCAACCCGCCGCCGCATAGACCACCTTTCGCAGCGACCGGACGTCCTTAAGCCTCTCAAAAAGCTTCAAGCGTCGTGAGCGTATTGTTCTCATGGTCGGCGAGTGGATCGGCGATCGACGATTGATTGCCGTGATAACAAGCCAGATGAAAGGCATAATCCAGGTCTTGCGGCAACCCGCGAGCACAGCGTCGTCGGTAATGGATCGCGGAATGAATTCGACCCGTCGGTCATCCGGCACATTCGATATGTCCGCCGACAGCAAGATTGTCGACGATCAGCATGCGCGCCGGCGCCTGCTCCAGCAGCAGCCGGACGAGATTGGAGCCAACGAATCCGGCTCCTCCGACCACGAGAATGGTCGCTCCGCTAAAAGTCTGCATCTTCAGCTCTTGGGCTTGGCCAGGTGGCTATAGACATCGCTCACGCCATGTGCGTCATACCAGGCGAGCAAGCCGTCGAATTGTTTCGTCGAAAGGCACTTTCGCCTCCAGCCAAGAACGCTCCGCGTTTTGCTCGGGTCCGGAACGACCGACGGCACGTCATCGTCTCCAACGGGCACGACTTTGACATCCGGATCGGCCGCCAGCCCCAGATGGACCGCACCAGGTCGTATATTTCCCTGGATCGAGTGTCCTGTCCCGCTTGAAACGTTGAAAATCCCATTCGGCGCATCGTCCATCATCGCGAGATCTACCGCTGCAAGAAAATCGGACATATCGAGAAAGTCGCGCCGTGCGTCACTGCAAAAGCACGCCTGCCCGGCCTTCAGCCGCTTGTAGAAAGTCGGAACCGGACCTATCGCCAGCCGCGGGCCCGTGACGTTTGCAAGCCGCAGCGAGACAAAAGGCAGACCGCTCATCGCCAGATATTGTTCGCCCGCGACCTTGGAAATCCCATAGCTCGTGAACGGCCGCAGCGGATGCTCGACCGGGATCGGCGTCGCTCTCGGGCCGCCCGTAGCAAAAACAGTCTGGAAGTTGAGATGCGGCTGACGACGCTGCTCGCGGCCGCCTCGACGACGTTTGCTCGTTCCTTCGACATTCGTCGAAATGTCCTCCCGCCAATTCGCCGGGTCCTTATAGGAGGCCGCGGAATGAACGACGTGAGTTGGCTTGAACGTCGGCGAAAGCCCGTTCGACCAAATCGCGATCGGCAATCGAGCCTTCGACAAGCGTCAAGCCGCGGAAGCGCGGAACCACCTCGCGCTTGCCGGTCGCAAAGTTGTCGATCACCAGAATCTCGTGACCCTGCGGCAGCCAGTGCTCGATCAGGTTCGAGCCGAGGCAGCCCGCGCCGCCGGTGATGATGATGCGCATCGTTTCATCTCGGGATCAGTTAGGCACGCGCATCTTTCAGATGCGTGTAGCCGCCGACGACGCCTTCCTTCTGCCACCGCTCGACCGACATGCGGGCAATATCGTGCAAGCGAGCGTGAACTCGACCTGCACCGAAATCCGTGAACGTCCGCTGCGGATCGAGAAGGATGGAAGGCGCATCGTCCGGCCCGAGCGGCTTCACTTCCGGCTCCGGATAGTCGTTGAGCTTCATCGCCGCGACCACCGCGTCGTAAAGTTCCCGGATCGAAACGTCCTTGCCCGAAGAGAAATGATAAGTGCCATGGCCGACGCCATCGCCGGCGCTGACGACGACGCGCGCCAGATCGCCAGCATAGCAGAAGTCCCGACGCGCCGGCGTAACGAAGCACTTTTGCCCTTTGGCCAATCGACCATAGAAGATCGGAAGCGGACCGGACACGTTGCGTGGCGCCGATCACGTTGGCAAGCCGGAAGGTCACCCAATCAACGCCGGAAAACTGAACATAGTTCTCGCCGGCCGTCTTCGAGATCGCGTAGCTGGAGTTGACGGGATTGATCGGATGGTCCAGCGGGATCGGCGACTGCAGCGGCTTCGTGCCATAGCACAGCGCGGTCTGGAAATAGATCAGCCGCGACACGCCTGACACCTTGCAAGCCTTGGCGATATTGGCGGTCCCGACGGCATTCACCAGCGCGTCCGTGCTCCAGTCTTCCGGGTCCTTGTAAGACGCCGCGGTATGAATGACGACCTCGGGTCGAAAATCCGCGAACAGCCGATCAATGACGTCGGCAGTCGGCGATGGTGTCCTCGACCAGCGTCAGATTTTCGTGCTTCGTCAGGTTGTCGGCGCCGGCCAGTCGCGATAATTGTCGATCGCCAACGACCTTGATCGCCGCGCGACAACAGCATGTCGATCACCGTCGATCCGACCTGCCCTGCTCCGCCTGTCACAAAGACCTTCATATCGACCATCCCTGATTGAGACGCTACCAACACGCCGACTGCTATGCCTTGACCATCGCTCGAAATTCAGCATGCGCGATCATGGAAGCGCTGATGCCACAATTCCAGGCTCAAAAGTCCCCAGGTCTTTCGCGAAAATCGAGACTGCTCTCCGAAATTCGCCAGCACGACATCGGTGTTGAAGAATGGCCGATGCTTCGACCGCTGCTGGTCGAAAACATCCGCAACGAAGCTCTTGAGGGCGCCATCGAACCATTCCTTCAGCGGAACCGGAAACCCCATTTTGTCGCGACGCTCAAGCACGCTCTTGGGCAGGGTATCGCGATAGGCCGTCTTCATGAGCTGCTTCATCTGGCCGCCCTTGAATTTGACGTCGGCCGGCACGGTCGCAAGGAACTCGACGAGGGGATGATCGAGAAACGGCACCCGGCTTTCGAGCCCATGCGCCATGCTCATGCGATCCTCGACCTGCAGCAGCGCCGGCAACAGGCACTTGAAGTCGAAATGCGTCATCTTGTCGAAATACGCTTCTTTTCGCACATTGTCCTGGTTGTTGAAGATCGCCGCGGAAAGCATTCGAACACGCGTGCCTTGTCGAGCGACGACCAGTCGACCTCGCCGACCATGTCGGTCGATCGGTCCACCAGCCTGAAATACCGCTTGTCGAGATCATCAAACAGTCCTTCGCGCCAGAACTCCTTGATCATCGGCTTGTATTCGCGCAGCAAGCCGAGGTTGGGCACGATGGACTCGATCGTGACGACGTAGTTGCCTTGCCGGTAGGTGCCGTCCATCGCGGCCTTGATGCTCTGCTCGAAATACGCGACCAGATAGCGCGCATAGCCTCCGAGCAGTTCGTCGCCGCCCTGCCCGCCGAGCACGACCTTGAGATGCTTCGCGGCCAGCGCCGACACCATGAACTGCGGAAACGACCCCGGACCGGCCACCGGGAAATCGAGATGATAGATGACGTCGTCCGATATGCCGGTCGGAAATCGGCGGCGGTAATGTCGGCCATGTGCAGCGACATATCCGCCAGATCCGTCACTTCCTGTGCATACCGGCTTTCATCATAGCCCGGATGTTCCATGAAAGCGGCCGTGGAACGCCTCGCCGGTTGCGATGGTCATGACGCGAGGCCAGCAGGGCAACGAGGCTCGAATCGAGGCCGCCCGAAACATATCCGCCCACCGGGACATCCGACCGCAGATGAACGTTCATCGAGTCGGTCAGCAGCTCTTTGAACCGGCGTCTCAAAATACCGGGGGCTGTGATCGAAATCGACTTCGTATTGGACGTCCCAATAGCGCCTGGACCACGATGTTGCCGTTGGACACAACCAGCATGTGGCCCGGCAGCAGCGTGTCGATGCCTTCGAACAGGGTCCGCGCGCCGATCGTGTATTGAAAAGTCAGATATTCGGCGAGCGCGCGAAGAATCGGTCTGGATGTCCGGCAGGAACGGCAACAGCGCTTTGGCTTCCGATGCGAAGAACAGCCGGCCACCCTGTATGCGTATAGTAGAATGGCTTGATGCCGAAGCGATCGCGCGCGGCGAACAGCTTGTGGTTCGTTGCGTCCCAGATCGCGAACGCGAACATGCCGCGCAGATGTCGACACGCAGTCCTCGCCCCACTTCTCGTAGGCCGCAAGAATGACCTCGGTGTCCGAAGTCGAGCGGAATATGCCAGCTGGCGGAAAGCTCCTCGCGCAACTCGATGATAATTGTAGATCTCGCCGTTGTAGGTGATCACCGTGCCGTTGGGCCCGTGCATCGGCTGGGCGCCCGTTCGCCGATAGATCGATGATGGCAAGACGCCGGTGGACCAGACCCGCTCGCTGATGTTCGTCGCTCCATCGACCAAATCCATCAGGACCGCGATGGGCGATAAGCTGCCCCATCGCGTCAAGCGACGCCGTTCCGCGGGCCAGAGGCAGACCGGATAAAGAAACAAAACCTGCAATGCCGCACATGAACCTAGCCGACCCTTGATGATAGTCGTCCGCACCCCTCAAGGGCTCACCTATCCGCGAATTCTGCGACGCCAGCGATAGCATCAGTCTTCCGAGAATGACAGCCAGCGTATGAAAGAAATTCGGCACAAACTTGATCTCCTTCAGGTCATCGATATGATGCTGATGCATGCGAATGACGGCCCGCGTAAACGCTTCGCGCAGATCCGGTTCTTCGGTCAGCTGAGTGAAGAGCCGCCGCCTCCTCCAATACCAGGCCCTTTCGATCGGCGACACTTCTTATCTGCGCCAAGCAAGCCTGACACAAAGTGGCGATAACGAAATTTCGGATTATCGACCAAAGCCCGATAGCAGGCATCGATCCGCGCCTCGTTAGCTTTTTCGTCCAGCATCTGCTCAAATACCTCCTCGGCGTCTGAGCAATCGAACGCAATCGGTATGTAGTGCTCACCGGGCCGAAGGGCGCCGGCATATTTTCCTGGGGTGAGTATCTGGCAGGATCGCGCTATGGCCGCCTCAAACAGACGCGGTCCTATCGCGGAATAAACGCGCTTCATGTCCTGGCCCGGAAAGCAGGCCATCTCCAGTTCATCGAAGGTCGGCCGACGGATTCCGCTGCAGCTGCTTCTCGACGCAATCCTGATGGTCGCCTCTTGCATCGAGCAGGGAGCTTCCGCTTTCGCATCCCAGGGTGAATTTGCAGTTGCCCAGGAACCGCAACCACGCATCGCCGACAAGGACGTCCCGGGAATGCGTGGAAATATCCAGCCGCAGGTCATGACCGCGCATTCTGGATCGAAAATGATCGCCAAGTTCGGATTTGATGCGGCCCAATTTTCCGAAATACGCAGGTAGCGCCTTGGCCCGATAGCCGACGTCGATTTTCCGTTGCCTGAAGGGAACGGAAAACTTCTGCATCAGCGCGATAT
Source organism: uncultured Alphaproteobacteria bacterium (assembly GCA_963823115.1). Taxonomy (GTDB): domain Bacteria; phylum Pseudomonadota; class Alphaproteobacteria; order Rhizobiales; family Xanthobacteraceae; genus Bradyrhizobium. The sequence goes on from CAWGKJ010000010.1 coordinate 142,460, forward strand.
CGGCGTCATCGATATAGCCTGTCAGCCCTTCAAGGATCTGCGCATGCTTGCCTGTGCGGGGATAAAACTCATCCCTGTGGTCGTGACACACGGAATAGACCAGATCGACCTTCCAGTCGGCTAGCCAGGCATCCAGAATCTCGCTGTGATCGTATTCGTCCTGCGGGCAAGCGACCTTGACCGCATTCGATTTGCTATGAAAGCGTGCGTCATCGAGAATCGGTCCAGCCTCAACGATTTCGGCTTTGCCCATCGCCAGCAGAAAAACGTCGTATCCAGAATGATCGCATCAAATGTCTGGCTACGCAGTCGGGACGTGACCGGCTGGTGCGCGCTGTGCAACGTGTACTCGTTTTGCGGAGCATATTTGATCAGACAGAACGCGTGATTGATCGAGTGCGTCGTGCGGTTGCAAAATCATCGATTTCGTGAAGGATAAACGCGCATGCAAATACTTCTGACGCTGAAGGGTACTTTATCGACAACGTGCTACGCCGTAATGCGAAATCGCTCGCCCCAAATTCCCATGTTCACAATTCGCCAAAGCGAAAAATCAACCGGTCGCCGTCCATCCAGCATTTCTGCAATGTGAACCCTCGTCGCCTCCGCATCAAAAAGTTCCGGAAACGCTTCAAGCTTGCCTCCGTCCCATCCAGCACTAGCCCCTTCAAAGGTCCCCGAAACCAGGTCTGTTCCGGCGTGGTAAAACCAAGCTTGTCCCGGCGCTCACGAACGCGTCTCGGCAGACGTCTCGCATTGCGCGGCGAAGAACGCGTTTCGTATCACCCCCGACAATCTTGTGATCATTACCGAGCGCGAGGTTAAACTCGACCAACGGATGGTCGAGAAACGGCACGCGTGCCTCGATGGAGTGCGCCATCGAATTACGATCCTCCCAATGCAGCAGCATCTGAAGGTTGGAAGCATAAGTCATCGTCAGACAAAGGCTGCGCAGATCCCGGACTGGAGGCAGGTCCAACAGCTCCGTCGCGAGAGAAAATGCCTGCTTCGGATTGCCGAGTTCACGGATCATTGGCCCGAAAGCGAGGTTGTCTGCTCGGCACTTGTCTCAGCCGAGGGAAGCAGCGCCGAGTTCGGCTGCTATCGGCCTGGGGAAGAGCGGTAGCGCGTAGTCCCGCACCAGCGGAGTTAAGGGGATCCTCTGGTACAGCACACGCTCCAGCAAGGTGCGCGCGATTTGTCCGTATTGGCCTGTTTCGCGCAGGCCCTGGAGATAATACGGGTAACAACCATGGTACCCGGCGAGCTGCTCGTCCGCTCCCTGGCCATCGAGCATGACCTTGACGCCGACCTTGCGCGCCGCTTCGAAGACGCACCATTGTGCGAAAATCGAGCTGGACCCGAAAGGCTCATCCTGGTGCCAGGTAATTTCAGATGCATGAGCGCAAAAAGAACCCTCTGCCCGCGGAAAAACGTAGTGAGGCTGCGCTCCGATCGCGACACCACCTCCTCCATGAAGGGTTTTTCGTCCGCCTCCTTTTCTTCATAGCAAGCTGAAATTCGTATCGATATCAGCGCCGGCACCGAGCTGACGAGCCATCCACAGAAGATCCACTGACGAGTTGAGACCTCCAGACAAGCACGAGCCAATAGCCACGTCGGAGCGCAAATGAACGACCCATTCTTCAAAAAGCGAACGGAACTGTTCGGTCGCTTCGGCTTCGCCAAGCTCCAACGTGCCGGCCGTCGCGGGATACCAACGAGCGATGACGGATTGAGGCGCACAGCCTCGGCCCGCACAATGACAAATTCGCCAGCTCGCAATTGTCGCACGCCGTTAAACATGGTTTCTGGCGTGTGATCCGAGATACCCGCGCTGAGAAAATCGTGGACGCGCGCGACATTCATGCGTCCTGCCCAGCCCGGAAGCCCGACAAGCTGCTTGATTTCGGATGCAAATGCGATCCCGCGCTCGGCTTCAAAAAAGTAGAGCGGTTTAATTCCGAAACGATCACGTGCGGCGAACAGGAGCTTGTCGCGATCATCCCAAATCAAGAAGGCGAACATACCGCGCAGACGCGCCAAACACTCTCTGCCCCAAACCATGTAGGCTCGCAGCAGTACTTCGCTGTCAGTTCCGGTCGTAAAAACCTCGCCCCTCGCGCGCAGCTCATCTCGAAGTTCGAGATAGTTGTATATTTCACCGTTAAACACGAGCTGATAACGACCCGATCGATCGGCCATGGGTTGAAGCCCGGCATCGCTGACGTCGATGATGGCAAGACGCCGGCGCCCCAGCGCGACAGGACCAGAAGCGCTGGAAAACACCCGCCACCCCCGCCCGTCGGGTCCTCTATGGGCCACGATATCGATCCGATCGGGATCGGGCTCGAAACTGATGGAACTAAAGAGGCCGCACATATTATTTGACAGACGATTGCATCGCACTACCGATTGCCGTCCGTGGTACGAACTTCGGTCTATCGAGAAATTCAGCCCTGAACCAGCTAGAATAACCCATTACCATGCCTTCAGGTGACGCTTGAGGGTGCGTACCAGCCAAGGCAACCCCGGCACCTTTAATGCCAGCGGTCTCAGGATAAGGAACGTCTTGCGCTTCAGCCTGCTATAAACGATTTCACAATCGTCGCCACTCTTCGCCGCGGCGTCAATGGCAGCAACGATCTCGTTTCTGCCCACGTGACGATCAAGAATTTGATTATTGGCCAGCGCGCCCA
>CAWGKJ010000011.1:0-397053 GCA_963823115.1 uncultured Alphaproteobacteria bacterium
GGACGCAGGCCAGGGAGCTGTTCGAACGGCTCACGGTGCTGCCTGCCGGCGACCCCGAGCGCGCCAGGATCAGGGCCACCCTGGTCGAGCTGCACCTGCCCCTTGTCGAGTACCCGGCGCCGGTTCCGCAACCGTGGTGAGTGGCTTGACGACCTCACCCAGGTCGCGACCATCGGGCTCATCAAGTCGATCGACCGGTTCGACCTGGAGCGCGGCGTCGAGTTCTCCACGTACGCGACGCCCACCATCGTCGGCGAGATCAAGCGCCACTTCAGGGACAAGGGCTGGGCCGTCCGCGTGCCGCGGCGGCTGCAGGAGCTCAAGCTGTCGCTGACCAAGGCGATCGGTGAGCTGGCGCAGCGCGAGGGCCGCGCGCCCACGGTGAGCGAGCTCGCCGCGCACCTGCAGATGTCGGAGGAAGAGGTGCTCGAGGGCCTCGAGTCCGCCAACGCCTACTCCACGGTGTCGCTGGACGCGCCGGACTCTGGCGACGAGGACGCGCCGGCGGTGGCCGACTCGCTCGGCATGATCGACGACGCCCTGGAGGGCGTGGAGTACCGCGAGTCACTGAAGCCGCTGCTCGAGCGGCTGCCGCCGCGGGAGAAGAAGATCCTCCTGCTGCGGTTCTTCGGGAACATGACCCAGTCGCAGATCGCCGCCGAGCTCGGCATCTCCCAGATGCACGTGTCCCGGCTGCTCGCCAGGACGCTGGCTCAACTGCGAGAGGGGCTCACCGTCGACGATTAACGGCGTTCAACGGCGTCGAAGACGCCGTACCCGGGTCTCACGCGGTTTCGGCGTGAGACCCGCAGGGGGATATGGGGGGCGGGAGCCCCCCATAAGGGGGTCGGGGGGCACCCCCGGGGCTAGCACTGCGGGAGCCCCCCGTGCGGAGGTAGCGCCGTCAGACGCGATCACATTTCCGGTTCACACAAGAAGCTCAACGAAGACATCTGCGGCCATTCCGGTAGCCGATTTTGGATCATGGATGGAGCCACTGGCCTATCCGAACGGCAATCGTTCAGCGAGGGCAGCGACGCTTACTGGCTCGTGCAGCTCTACCATGCTTATTTTGCCAATCACGACGTGGGGCAAGCGCCACTCAGGTGTTACATCAAGGACGCTATCGCCTCCGTGACTGCGCAGGCCGCCCATATTCGCGCGCTCGACGACATATCAGCGTACGCGCTTCCGACGTCGGCGCTCTTCTTCTGCGATTTCCGAGAGGATCGGCTTCGCTACCTCCAGCTTGGCGATTGCAAGTGTGTGGTCGCATCGCGCGGCGAAACACGCTTGATTGGATAATCCAAATTGGAGGACCTGGATGCGCTGGCGCTTGATCGACTTAGTGAGTTGCAGAAGCGTGGCGCGCATAACGGCCGCGACTTGTGGAATGAACTTCTCCCGCTCCTCAAGCAGAACAGGTCCCTGGCCAATCGAAGCGACGGCTATTGGATACTGGGTTTTGACGGCAGCGCGGCCGATCATGCCGTTCAAGGAGAGATGCAACTAGCGCCCGGCGACCAAGTGTTGCTGATGACCGACGGCTACACCAGGCTGTTCGATGTTTTTGAGGCTGCAACAACCCGCAACATAATGGATCTTTCAGCCAAGTTGGGCCTCTCCGAGATGATGAGGCGGCTGCGGATGCTGGAGGCAGGCGATCCGGAGTGCACTATGTTTCCTCGCATAAAATGCCACGATGACGCCTCGGCGTTGCTGATAGACATCAATGAAACGGCAGTCGAACCATGACAACTCAAAAACGAATAACCACCGACAGGGAGCATCAAGTTTATCAGAACAGTTACGCAAGAGTTTTTGACAATGAGGTGACGTTTCCAGGCGGTGAACGAGGCCGGTATCTCAAATTTCAATGGAGTGCGCCATATAGTGTCGCCATCCTGCCAATTTTCTGGAAGATGGGCGCCTCTATCTGATCAATAACTTCAGGTACGCGTCGAATCGGATGTGCATTGAGATACCGAAGGGGTTCGGTTCCGAGGGCGTTCCACCCGTCGAGGCCGCGGCCCGAGAGCTTCTGGAAGAGACGGGGTTGCGCGCAACGGATTTTCGGCTGGTGGCATCCCTGTCGACCGAAGCCGGCCTGATGGATCATTTCATTCATCTGTTCGAAGCCCGCGGGGCCCGACCGGCCTCGAAGCCATCACCGGAGCCAACCGAGGTTTTTGGTGAGCCGCTCATTGTCGAGGTCGCCGAGGCGATCGACATGGTTCTTGAGAACAAGATATTCGATTCCCTCAGCGTGAATGCGCTTTTGCTCTATGGTTCCGGTCAATCTTCAAAGACCGCTGTATAGCGTTTCGTCGGGTACGTATTCCTCGCTGGTTTTCTTCACGATTGCTTCCGCTTCGATCCTTTGGCCTTCAAGCGTTCCGCGAACGGTAAGTTCATGGACCTTCAAGTTTCGAAGGTTGTTATCGGATTCTTCCTCGGAGGTATTGGGGTTTACATATGGATTTCCGAGTGAAGCCCGGACGGTTTTCCGGGCCACTGCGAGAGCAGGCATGACGAAAAGAAGGCCGAGCGTGGCCGGGACCGAATGCTTGGAAAGTTCCGCAGCTATACTAATGTAGACGAGCGCATCTGGTGAATAATCGATGCCCGTCATCAAGCCCGATTTCAAACGCCGTCTAACATCAAACTTGACAAGTACGGTATCTTCCCCATCACGAGAAGCGTCAAATCGATGAATGATTCGATCTTCGATTCTTCGCACATAGGCGGCCAATGCCGCCATGAAATTTCGCTTCGAATTCGTCGTAGGTCTTCGCGTCAAAATTATATTTGGCCTTGAAGTATTCGGAGGCTTCGTCGGTTTTGCGGAGCTCCAGAATATCCTCGGCTGGGAGCCGGGCAACGTACTTTTCGAAAGACGCCAGCCCCGTAAGCAAGCGAATATGGTGATCTGAATTGTAGCCATCGACGGAATGTATGTTGCTGCGGCCTCTGCAGATATCGAAGGCGTCGGCGTGTTTGTTTGCATAAATTGGCGTCGTGTCGATTTTGCTCGGAAGCGCCGTAATATAGTGATATTCGGAGATGCGGTGAATAGTTTGCATGGACGCGTCGACGTCAACTTCCGCGCTCCAGTTCTTGCCCCTTCTGTGCTTGATGAGCCGATCCCGCAGCCTGAAGACGAAGAAGTCTCTTCCAAACCCGGCACCAAGTTCGGACCTTGCCTGGCTCGCGAGGTAATGAACGTCATTTGCAATATCACCGGGAAGCTTCTTCTGAATCGCATCATGCAGAAACAGATCGACGACTTGCTCGGAATAGAATTGAGCTAGCTCTTGACCGGAATAGGGGACGATATCCGAGCAGTTTTGCAGGAATTGCAGGCCGTCGTCAGAATGATCGAGCTCGGTAACGCGCGATTTTCGGTCCTTGATGAAACGTTCCTTTAGTTCGATCAAATCGAGCGCTCGATTGTTCGCATCGGTACGCACCGCGATGCCGAAATGGCTGTTCTCGATCAATGTCCTGAACTCGGAATCGTGCTCGACCAGATGCCGAAAATTACGATTGTTGATTGCCATCGAGTCAGAGAACAGCAGACTCGGATTGAAGAGCAGTGAATGATTGAAATGAGCCCTGAATAGATCGGCCTGCGCACGATTGCTTCCCAGATCGAGTTGGTCATCTGCGAGGAGCCAATAGCTGGGCGAATAAGTGTCCAGAGAAATCATTGGAAATGCCCTCTTGCGGAAATGCCAGAAGGAAATGATATCTAGCGCGAAAATTTCAATAGGACCGCATCTCTCGCTCTGGTCGAAGGAAGCCGTTTTCGCCTTGATATGGGGCGAGGGGCGGCGAAAACCGATTGGTGCGGGAAGGGAAGTTTTCTCTTACAGGCCCCATGCTTTCCCAAGCGAGAGGAAGTGAGCGGTATCGCATTTCCTCCAGATTAGCTCTGGTCTATGCTGCTTGCGCCGAGGACCCGACATGACGACTGCCGAGTTGCCAGCAAAGGCGAGTTCCCGCGCCAACCGCGCAGGCATCTATCTTGCGTTCCTGCAGCTGGTGTTCACGCTGGGCTGGACCACCTATCTCATCTATCTGCCGAAACTTGCCGCGCAAGTCGGGATCGCGCCCGGTGCCGTGATCCTGATCCTGATGCTGGATCAGGCGATCTTCACAATCACCGACACGGCGATGGGGATTGCCGCCGACCGGATCGCTTCTCTGCTCGGCCGGCTCGGCGTGTTCGTGGCCTCGTTGACGGCGCTGTCCTGCGCGGCCTTTGCCGCGCTGCCGTTCGTGGCCGGCGCCGGCGCGAAGGCTCCCTTGATCGTGCTGATCGTGATCTGGGCGATCACGTCGTCCGCCCTGCGCGCGCCGCCGCTGACCCTGCTCGGGAAATATTGCGCGAGGCCGCAACTGCCGTATCTCGCGGCGCTGGTGATGCTCGGCTACGGCATCGCGGGTGCGATCTCGCCCTATCTCGGCGTCGTTCTGCGTGACGTGGATCCGCGGCTTCCATTCGTGATTTCCAGCGTGGTCCTATTTCTGACCACGCTTGCCTTGTCCCGGGTCGAGCGCGACGTGGCGGGGCGGGCCTCGGCTGCCAAGCCGCCGAAGCCGGCAAAGCCGTTCGGCACCGTGCCGGTGCTGTTCGTGGCCGCGATGATCCTGCTTTCGCTCGGCTATCAACTGCACTTCAGCATCAACAGCGCGCCGTTCTATCTGCGCTTTGCCAAGCCCACCGATCTGCAGTGGCTGATGCCGGTGTTCTGGATCGGCTTCAATATCGCGATGTTTCCGGCAAGCGCCGTCGTCAAGCATCGCGGCGCACTGATCGTGATGGGCGTCGCCGGCCTGTTGGGCGCGGTGGCAGTGCTGGTGGCGGAGATGGCCGGAAGCCTCAATACGCTGATCGTCGCGCAGTTCGTTGCCGGCGCGGCCTGGGGCTGCATGCTGATGAGCGCGGTTTCGGCCGCACTTGCCATCGGCCATACCGGCGCGGAGGGCAAGGTGACGGGCCTGGTGTTTTCCGCGCTGGCGCTCGCGACCTTTGCGCGGATGGCGGCGGTCGCGGGCGGGCTACAGAAGCTGCCGGAATACGCGCCGCTGTTGCACTGGGCCCCGATCGCCTGCTGGTCGGTCGCCGGCTGCGGGCTTCTGGTGATTGCCGCAGCGCGGGTGCAGCAGGGCATGCAAGTCCGCCGGGTTCCCTCATCCTGAGGAGCGGCGTCTTCGCCGCGTCTCGAAGGATGGGCCACGGGCCTCATGGTTCTCCGAGCGATGCGAAGCATCGTCCGGAGACGGCGCAAGGGCGCCTCCTCACCATGAGGATAGCTAAGGCATCGCCGGATGGATGAACGTCCAGGGCGTCGTTTCCGAATCCTTCGGCACCTCGATCGCGATCAGGTAAGGTCCGCCAGAGGCGAGCGCCTTTTCCAGCGCCGGGCGGAAATGATCGGGCGAGGTGACGCGGCTCGCGGCCACGCCGAAGGATTCCGCGAGCTTGACGAAATCCGGATTGACGAGGTCGGACGCCACCACGCGGCCTTCGAAGCGCGTGCGCTGGTCGCGCCGCACATTGCCGTAAGCATTGTTGTTGAACACCAGGGTCACCACGCCGATGTTGAACTGCACGGCGGTTGCGAGTTCCGCTACGGCGAACATGAAGCCGCCGTCGCCTGATATCGCGACCACCGGCCGTTCGGGATTGGCGACCTTGGCGCCGAGCGCCGTCGGAAAACCCGAGCCGAGCGTGCCCTGATAGCCCGAGGTGATGAAGGTGCGCGGCTCATAGACCGGAAAGCCGTACCAGGAGGCGAAGCCGACCTGGGACAATTCGTCGGTGACGATGGCGTTCGAAGGCAGCACCTCGCGCAGGATGTTCAGATACGCCATCTGCGGCTGCACCCCCTGAATCTCCTGCAGTGCTGCGGCCGAAGCCTCGCGGATCGCGGCGCGCCGGCCAGAGGTCTTGCGATAGCCGGCCTTGTTGACCGCGGCAAATAATTCGCGCGTGCCGGCCTTGGCGTCCGACACCACGGCGACATCGGACGTCAACCGCCGCATCTCGACGGGATCGATGTCGATGCGGATCGATTTGAGGCCGTCGGGGCGAAACGGCCACCGGAACGACGACGCCGGCAATTCCATCCGGGTGCCGATGCCGATCATCAGGTCGGTGTGCGGCCAGAGCTTGTAAGCCGCGGCCATGGTCAATCCCAATTCGTGGGCATTGGAGACGATGCCGCGCCCGCTGCGGAACGCCACCACTGGCGCATCGATCATTTCGGCCAGCTCGAGGATTTCCTCGCGCGCATCGATCGCGCCGCTGCCGACAAAGATCATGGGCCGCTTGCTCGCTGTGACCAGCGCGGCGGCCTGCTTGATACGATCTGGATCGGGTAGCGGCGCCGGAAACGGATCGAACACTTTTGCAAGCCCGGTCTCCGCGCGCTGCGTGAACACGTCCCACGGCATTTCCAGCGCCACCGGGCCGCGCCGGCCCGACAGCATCTCCTGGAACGCGCGCGACACAAGTGTCGGCGCGGCATCGGGATATTCGATGCGCTCGGCCCATTTCACGAAGGTCCGTAGCGTCGCAAGCTGGTCCGGCATCTCGTGCAGATGGCCGCGGCCCTTGCCGAGAAACTGCGTCGGCACCTGTCCGGTCAGGCACAGCACCGGCTCGTTCGAGCCGAACGCGGTCAGCATCGCAGCCCCCGCGTTGAGCACGCCGGGGCCGGGGACGACGCTGAACACGCCGACCTTGCCGCTCGATCGCGCATAGCCAAAGGCCATGTAGCCGCAGGCCTGCTCGTGGCGCGCGCCGATCACCTTCAATTGCGCCTGATGGAAGGCGTCGAACAGGCCGTAAACCTGCGCGCCCGGCAGCCCGAACACGGTGTCGATGCCGTGCGCGACAAGGCCGCTTACGATCGCTTCGCCGCCGGTCATGGAAGTCATGGCGTGGTCCGATTGTTATTGTGAGTGCGGATACGGGGCTTCGTCGATCACGCCGTTGCGCAACAATCCGATGCCGTCGGCCTCGACCTCGACGAGGTCGCCGGGCCTGAGATAGCGCGGCGGATCGAAACGCGCGCCGGCGCCGGTCGGCGTGCCCGTGACAATGATGTCGCCGGGCACCAGCGTGGTGAAGGTCGAGATGTAGTTGATGAGGTAGCGGAAGCCGAAGATCAGCCGCGAGGTGCGGTCGTCCTGCCGCGTCTCGCCGTTGACGCGTGTGGTCAGCCTGATATCCGCGATCTGCGACTCATCGGTGTAGGGAACGAGCCAGGGGCCGAGGCTGCCGGTGGAGTCGAAATTCTTGCCCTGGGTGACGTTGAATTTGGCATGCCGTATCCAGTCGCGGATGGTGCCTTCGTTGCACAGCGTGACGGCCGCGATGTGATCGAGCGCGGCGCTTTCCGCGATATGCCGGCCGGCCTTGCCGATGACGAGCACCACTTCGCCCTCGTAGTCGAGCTGAAGCGAAGCGCGCGGTCGCACCAGCGGCGTGTTGTGGCCGACAAAGGAGCGCGCCGTGCGCATGAACATGCTCGGATATTTCGGCGCATCCGAGCCGTCCTTGTATTCCGCGTTGCGATCGGGATAATTCACGCCGATGCAGATGATCTTTTCGGGCTGCGGGACGGGTGGCAGCCAGCTGATCTGATCCAGCGCGTGGTGCGGCTGATATCGCGCGCCTTCCTCGGCGAGCCGCATCAAGGCGCCGGCCGCGATCGCCTCGCGCAGCGTCGGATATTGTTGGCCGAAGCGCCCAGAGAGATCGACGATGCCGTCGCCGACGACGGCGCCGTATTTTTGCAATCCGTTGATGACGTAGGTGGCGAGGCGAGCGGAGGTCATAAGCTGTCCAATACCGATGTGAGGGCCGGTTAGCCAGGGTTCATGCCCATGGCCTTGATGGCGGCTGCGGCGGCGGGAGCGGTCAGAAAACGGATGAAGGCCTGGGCGGCGTCGGCTTCCTTGCTGTCCGCCGCGACTGCGGCGGTGAAGACCAGTTCCTGCTGCAGATCAGCCGGGAACGAGCCGGCCAGTTCGACACCGGGGGCGATCAACACGTTGGTAAGGAATACGCCAAGCTCGGCCTCGCCCTTGGCGACGGCCGGCGCGATTTGCGGCGGTCCGGCCTGCGCCTTGGTTCTTGCTCTCATCTGGTCGGCAATGCCGAGGCGCTCGAAAACCTTGATGACGTAGGCGCCGGCGGCGCTCGACGGCACGAACGCGATCGACGACGCGTCGAGCAGGGTCTTTTTCAATGCGTCCGGTGTCGAGACGTCGGGCTTGGTTGCGCCGGCGCGAACCGCGACGCCGTAACCGACGCGCGCGATATCGATGGTTGGTCCCGGAACGAAATGGGCCTTCGCCGCTGCGTCCTTGAACACATCGATGGGCACAATTGCAAGGTCGAACGGCGTGCCGGAATTTACCTGCGCAACGATATTGGGCGTGGAGTCGAAGTGGATGATGAGCTTGTGACCGCTGGCTTTCTCGAATTGCGGGCCAAGTTCATTCAGCAGGCTGGTGAGGGAGCCACCCGCGATGACCCTGAGTTCGGCAGCTTTCGCGGTCGCCAGCGGCAGCAGCGCCAGGCCCAATATCAATGCCGCCGGAGCGAGCGCCGGCGTTGTCATGATATTCTCGTCCTCAACATTGCGCTTCAATCCGCAACCGTGACGTCGGCGATGAACAGCGGTTCGCGCACCTTCTGTCCGGTGAACGGCGAGCCTTGCTCGAACCAGGAGCGCGGCGCCGGCGCGCCCCACAGCGTCTGGCGGCGCGGGTCCTTCAATGACCAGCGCATCGGCGGATGGTCATGGTCCATCGTAAAATAGTCGCTGGTGTAGAGCTCGAGCCGATGGCCATCGGGGTCGCGAATATAAAGAAAGAACGCATTGGAAATGCCGTGGCGGCCGGGCCCGCGCTCGAGGTTCTTCAAGTAGCCGCTGGAAGCCATGACATCGCAGAGGTGAAGGATGTTCATCGCGGTCGGCACCCAATAGGCGAAATGGTGCAGGCGCGGGCCTTTGCCGTTGGTGATGGCGAAGTCGTGCACATTGCCCTTGCGATGCAGCCAGGCGGCGGCGATGCGTCCCTGCGGCCCGTCTTCCTCGGCATATTCGGTAAGGCGAAAACCGAGCCGGGCGTAGAAGTCCATGGTGCCCTGGACCTCGGCCGCGAACACGTTGAAATGATCGAGCCGCTGCGGATGGCAGCCCTTGTAGAGGTCGTAGCGCCTAAGCAGATGCGGGCGTTTTTCCATCGCGGCATAGAGCTCGATCTGGAAGCCGAAGGGGTCGGTGAATTGCAGCGTGCGGCCCTGGAACGGCTGCTCGGCGAACGCGTGCACGATGCCGTTATCGGAAAAGAACGACGCGGCCTTGTCGAGGTCGGCTTCATTGCCGACCTTGAATCCCAGCCGGTTGCAGGCGGGGGCTTGCGCCTTTCTCAAGACCAGCGAGTGATGCTGATGCTCCTCGCTGCCGCGCAAATAAACCGCTTTGTCGTCGCGATCCTCGACATGGAGACCGACGGTGGTCTCATAGAAGGCGCGGCTGGCATCGAGGTCGGTCACGTCAAGCACGGCATGGCTGCAGCGGATGATGTTGAACGGCGGATCGAAGACGTGTTGCGGAACGGGCATGTTATCTGGTCCTAATGGCAAATCGCGACGGGTTTCACCTCTCCCGTTGGGAGAGGTCGGCGCGCAGCGCCGGGTGAGGGGTTACGCTCCATCGATAGACCGTAACCCCTCACCCCAGCCCTCTCTCTATGGGAGAGGGAGCGCACCGTTGCTGTTGGTCCGCTCGCGCCAGGCATCAAATTCCCAGTTTCTGAAATCTTGTGCGTGCCCCGCGCCAGCGAGACATGCTTGGTTTCCATGTAGAAGTCGAACGAATAATCGCCGCCGTCGCGGCCGATGCCGGAGGCTTTCATGCCGCCGAACGGGGTAGGCAGATGGCGGACGTTTTCCGAATTGAGCCAGATCATGCCAGCTTCGAGCGCATCCGCGATGCGCAAGCCGCGCCCCATGTCGCCGGTCCAGACATAGCCGGTGAGACCGTAGTTCACGCCGTTGGCGATCTCGATCGCATCTCGCTCGTCGCGGAACGAGATCACGGTGAGGAAAGGGCCGAACACTTCTTCCTGTGCCACGCGCATTTTCGCGTGTGCGCCGGTGACCAAGGTGGGCTGGACGTAGTGCCCGCCGCCGGGGCCGTCATGCGGCTTGCCGCCCACCGCAATCACCGCGCCGTCTTTTCGCGCGACGTCGAAATAAGCGCAGACCTTGGCGAGGTGTCGCTCGTGGATCAGGGGCCCGATCTCGGTTGCCGGATCTAGGGGATGGCCGACCTTCAGCGCCTTCACCCGCGCCGTGAGCTTCTCGATGAATTTTTCCGCGATGCTGTCCTGGATCAGAAGCCGGCTCGACGAGGTGCAGCGCTCGCCGTTCAGCGAGTAGATCATGAATACAACCGCGTCGAGCGCGCGGTCGAGGTCGGCATCGTTGAACACGATCACCGGGTTCTTGCCGCCGAGCTCGAAATGCACCCGCTTCAACGTCGGCGCGCCCTGCGCCATGATCGCCGAGCCCGTAGCGCTCTCGCCGACAAAGCCGATCGCCTTGATCGCGGGATGCTCGGTCAGCGCCTTGCCGGCCTCTTCGCCGATGCCGTGCACGGTGTTGAGCACGCCGTCCGGGATGCCGGCCTGCTTGACGAGCTTCGCCAGAAGATCGGCCGTGACCGGCGACCATTCGGCGGGCTTGTGCACCACGGTACAGCCGGCGGCGAGGGCAGGGGCAATCTTCCAAGTCGACAGCATGAACGGCGTGTTCCACGGCGTGATCACGCCGACCGGGCCGATCGGCACACGGGTGGAGACGTTCCAGTGCTCCTCGCTCGGTGTGTTCAGGCCGTCGCGGGCTTCAGCGCACTTGTCGGCGAAGAAGCGAAAGTTCTCGGCCGCCCGGATCGCGGCCTTGGCCATGAAGCGGTGGGCCTGGCCGGTGTCGATGCATTCGAGCACCGCGATATCGTCGGCGCGGTCCTCGATCGCATCCGCCACGCGATGCAGAAGTTTCCGGCGCAACGCAGCCGACAGGTCGCGCCAGGATTTGAAGGCGAGGCTCGCGGCGGTTGCGGCGCGGTCGATATCCTCCGCATTGCCGCGCGCGACGCTCGCCAGCACCGCGCCGTCGATCGGCGATCTGGTCTCGAAGGTTGCCCCCGAGATCGACGGCACGATCTTGCCGTCGATCATGTGGGAGATTCCCTCGGCCTTCAGTTTGGCGAGCAGCGGCGCGGCGCGGTCGAGATTGGCGCGGAACAGATCCGATTTCGGCGTGACCTTATCCATGTGCCGGCTCCGCCTTCAAGGCTTCGTGGATATTGTTGCGCTTCCAGCTCGTCTCCTTGTCGTTGATCTGCATGTCGAACGACAGCGCGAATTTGCTCGCGCTTGAAGACGGGATCGAGATGGTCGGACAGCGCGCGAAAGATATGTTCGCCGGCCTTCTTTCGGGTCGTGAGATCGCGGCCCTCGCCAAGGCGCAGCACCATGTCGAGAAAGCCGAACTGCGGATTGCCGTCGGCGATCGCGTAATGCTCGCAGCTGATAGCGCGGACGCGGATGCCGCCGAGCGGGAAGATGCCGGTTTCGACCGCGGCCTTGCGGACGACCTCGACGATCTTTCCCATGTCGAGGCGTGCATCGAGATTGGCGGAATATTCGATGGTGAAATGCGGCATGGCAGGATCACTCCACGTTGAGCTTCAGGCGAAATAGCAACTGACCGAGCCGTAGGCGCCATAGTCGGCCTGGATTGTGTCGCCCTTGCGGGCCTCGATCGGGCGGATGAACGATCCCGCCAGCACGACCTGACCCGCTTCCAGCGCCAGCCCGATGCCAGCGATCTTGTTGGCAAGCCACGCGACGCTGGTTGCGGGATGATTGAGCACGCCGGCGGCGAGCCCGGTCTCCTCCAACTGGCCGTTGCGAAAACACAGCGCGCCGATCCAGCGCAGGTCGGCATCCAGCGGCCGCAGCGGCCGGCCGCCGAGCACGATGCCGGCGTTGGCCGCGTTGTCGGCGATGGTGTCGAAGATCTTTCGCGTCGGCTTTGGTCTCCGGATCGACCCGCTCGATCCGCGTATCCAGAATCTCCAGCGCCGGCACCACGAAGTCGGTCGCATTCAGCACGTCGAACAGGGTGCAACCGGGGCCGGCCAGGCGCTTGTTCATGATGAACGCCAGTTCCGCTTCCACCCGGGTGGCGATGAAACGGTCGGATGGCACCACCCCACCATCGGCAAAGAACATGTCGTCGAGCAGCACGCCGGAATCCGGTTCGTCGATGTTGAGCGCGCTCTGCATCGCCTTCGAGGTCAGCCCGATCTTGTGGCCCTTCACCACGCGCCCCTCGGCGAGCTTGATCTCGATCCACGCCTGCTGGATCGCGTAGGCGTCCTCGATGGTGATGTCTGGAAATTGCAGCGACAGCTGCCGGATCTGGGTACGGCTCTTCTCGGCCCGATGCAGGCTTTCGGCGGCGACGCCAATTTTTTCTCTGGAAAGGGCCATGCGCGGTCGGCAAAAAGGGGTGTGCGGCAAGATGATTAACATGTTAAATGGTTCGGATCAAATCCAATAACCTCTTGCTGCAGTGCAAACCTGACAACGATGCAACCCGGATGGCGCGGAAGAAATCATCGAAAGTATCGCGGGCGAATTCGAAAAGCGCTGCCGCCCGCCGCGTCCCGATGCGCGAATTCTCCCGCTCGCTGCCGATGTCGCTGCTTGCGCGCACGCGAAGCGGTGATGCGGCAGTTCCGTCCCTCGCTGCGCCGTCATGACCTGACCGAGCAGCAATGGCGCATCCTGCGCGCGCTCGCCGCCATCGACGCCATCGAGGTCACGGAGCTCGCGCGCACCGCCTTCTTGCTGGGGCCGAGCCTGTCCCGCATCCTGCGCGATCTGGAAGCGCGCCGCCTGATCGAACGGCGGACCGCGAAAACCGATCTCAGGCGCGGCGTGGTCTCGATCTCCGAAAAAGGTGTGAGATTGATGGAGGTCGTCGCGCCCTCGTCGGAAGCCATCTACGCCGCGATCACCAAGCGCTATGGCGCCCGCAAGTTGACCGAGCTGCAGGACATGCTGGGCGCGCTGGAGGCGAGCCTTGCCGGGCTTGGTGTCACTGACGAGGGAAGCGCCGGGGCCGACGAGTAAGCGCAAATTTGCATGATGAGGTGGATAGGACGCATAGCTTGCGCCGCTGCATAGTGTTTGAGCAGCAAATGGCGGGCACCGTTGCGGCGAAGTGGCTGGGAATAAGGCGCACGATCCAGCGTTAACGCTAAGTCAGCGTAGGCAAGATGGACCCGCGCGTTCGTCGTTAGTCGAAATCGCTGCGATATCAATTTACTCGGAGCGTGAGAGACCTTAAACAGCACCCGGTTTCGCGGGTCCGATCGCTTAAGGACTGCCAAGACCAAGAAGGGCCGACGACGAAGCCCGGCCTCAGGGAGGATTGAATGAAACTGACGAGACGCGATTTTGCGGCCGGTATCGCTGCCGGTATTGCCGCCCCCCACATCATCGGAAGCGCGCAGGGCGCAGGCCGCCACGATCAAGATCGGCATGTGCGCGCCGGTCACCGGCCCCGCCGCGGAATCCGGCGGATATGCCATCAAGGGTGCGAAGCTCGCGCTCGAGGCCGTCAACAAGGCCGGCGGTATTTTGGGCAAGCAGGCCGAACTGATCGTCGAGGACGATCAGACCACCAATCCCGGCATCGTGCTGGCGTTCTCCAAGCTCGCCTCGGAGCCGGACATCGTGGCCTTCCTCGGCTCGATCCGCTCTACCCAGGTCCACGCCATGGCGCCCGACGTGCTCAAGCTCGGCAAGCCGGTGATGATCGGCGGCACCGATCCCAACCTGACGCATATGGGCAATCAGTGGCTGTTTCGGTTTCGCCCCAATGACAGCTATTCCGGCCGCGTCATCGCCGACTACGGCGTCAATACGCTCGGCAAGAAGAAGTGGGCCGTGCTGCATTCGACCGACGCGTTCGGCACCGCCGGCGGCAAGGCGCTGACCGACGCGCTGGGCAAGCTCGGCTCGCCACCCGTGCTCGATCAGGGCTATGCCAACCAGAGCCAGGACTTCACCCCCGTCGTGCTCGCGATCAAGCAGTCCGGCGCCGACATCCTCGGCTCCTACTTCACCTTCGAAAACGACCTCGGCATTTTCGCCCGCCAATTGCGCCAGCTTGGCGTCAATATTCCCTGGGTCGGTTCGCCTTCGATCGTCAACATCACCGCGCTGAAGCTCGCCGGTCCCGCGCTGTACGGCACCTTCGGCGTCGCCGACTATGCCGAAGAATCCAGCGACGCTGCGAAGGCGTTCGGCAAGGCCTATCGCGACATCGCCAAGGTCGCGCCCGATAACCAGAGCTCCTGGCCCTACGACGCCATCACCGTGCTGGCGGCGGCGATCAACAAGGCGGGCTCGACGGACCCTGCGAAGATCCGCGAGGCGATCCTGGCCACCCAGAAATTCCCGGGCGCCGAGGGCGAATACAATTTCGACCAGAACGGCGACGGGCTTCACGGCTACAACATCGTGAAGAACGAGAAGGGCAATATCACCTTCGACAAGCACATCGAGTTCACCGATTGACCTATCGCTTTCGGCCTCCTCCGGGTGCGGGGGAGGCCGAAGCGTTTCGGCGAATTTGTTCCTCTTTGACCGGCCGCCCTGATATGGATCTCGTCCTTCAACTGCTGTTCACCGGCATCGGCATCGGCGCCGTCTATGCGCTGGTCGCGCTCGGTTTCGTGCTGATCTTCCGCGCCACCAACGTGGTGAACTTCGCGCAGGGCGAATTCTCCATGGTCGCCGCCTACCTGATGGTGGTGTTCTCCGTCGATCTCGGCTGGCCCTATTGGCTGTCTTTCCTGCTCGCGCTCGCCGGCATGGCGCTGCTCGGCGCGGTCTTCAATCTCGGGGTCTATTATCCGCTTGCGCCACCGCAGCTTCCTGCCCGTCATCATCGCCACCATCGGCGCCTCGATCCTGATGGCCAATTCGGTGCTCGCGATCTACGGCCCGCAGCCGCAGGTGCTGCAGGGCTGGTTCGAAACGCCGGGCATCCAGCTCGGCCCGGTCTATCTCGACAGCCAGTATCTCCTGATCATCGCGGTGACGATCGCGCTCGTGATCTTCAACTACTGGTTCTTCGAGCACACGCTTCTCGGCAAGAAGCTGCAGGCGACCTCGCAGGACAAGGAGATGGCCTCGCTGCTCGGCATTTCCGTCTCGACCATGATCATGATCACCTTCATCTATTCGGCCGTGCTCGGCGGCCTTGCCGGCATTCTGGTGGCGCCGGTGCTGTTCGTCTCGATCCAGATGGGCTCGACCATCGCGCTGAAGGCCTTTGCCGCCACCATCATCGGCGGCTTCGGCGATGTCGCCGGCGCGATCATCGGCGGGCTTGCGCTCGGCGTGATCGAGACCTTTGGCGCGGCCTATATTTCGGTTCCCTACAAGGACGGCTTCGCCTTCCTGGTGCTGATCGCATTCCTGATCTTCCGGCCGCAGGGCATCTTCGGCGAACGCGTGGCGGAGAAAGCATGAGCGCGCCGAGCGAAAACATGCCCGAGAATCTGGCGATGCCGGCGATCCGCACCAAACCGCTGCTGCTGCGGCATCTGCCGTATTTCATCGCCGCCGCGATCCTGGTTGCGCTCGCCGCCAGGATGCAGTTCGACGGCTATGTCCTCAACATCCTGATGCAGGCGACGACATTCGCGATCGCGGTGTTCGGGCTGTCGGTCGTGCTCGGCCTGTGCGGCCAGATCAATCTGGCGCAGGCCGCGTTCTTCGGCTTCGGCGCCTATGCGGTGGCGATCGGCACCGCCGATCTGCATATGAGCTACTGGCTCTGCCTGGTCGCGGGCTGCCTGACCGCGCTGGTGGCCGGCGCGTTCCTCGGCGCGTCGACGCTGCGGCTCGGCGGGCACTATCTCGCCATGGTGACCATCTCGTTCCAGCAGATCGTGACCCTGGTCATGATCAACGCGATCTGGCTCACCCATGGTCCCGACGGCGTCTCCAATATCGGCCGGCCGGAACTGTTCAAGACCAGCGCAAGGCTATCTCGCGTTCTGCGTCGCGATGCTGGCGATCGTGGGCTACCTGGTCTGGCACCTGCCGGACACGCGGATCGGCCGCGCCATGCGCGCGGTGCGCGACAATGAGCTCGCCGCCGGCGTCAACGGCATCGACGTGTTCCGCACCAAGGTCTACGCCTTCGCGCTGTCCGCCGTGCTCGGCGGTCTTGCCGGCGGACTGTTCGCCGGCGGCTTTGCCTATATCAGCCCCGATCAGTTCTCGTTTCCGGACTCCATCGTCTTCCTGACGATGTCGCTGCTCGGCGGCGTCGCCTCGCCGATCGGCTCGGCGATCGGCACCGGCCTTCTGATCCTGATCCCGGAATGGCTGCGCTTCCTCAAGAGCATCCCCGGGCTTTATCTCGCGATCTACGGCCTGTTCGTGATCCTGATCATCCGCTTCATGCCCGACGGCATCTGGGGATTCGTCGCGGCGCGCGTTCGACGGCTGGCGCGCCAAGATCAAGGCGCCGGCCGCGGCGAAAGCGCTGCAACTGAAGCCGGCAACCGTCGGCGGCGATATCGTGCTGCAGGTCACCGGGCTCTCGAAATATTTCGGCGGGCTGAAGGCGGTCGACGGCGTCGACATCGCGGTGAAGCGCGGCGGCGTGCACGCGCTGATCGGGCCGAACGGCTCGGGCAAGACCACGACGCTCAACGTGCTCTCCGGCCTCTACAAGGCGACCGCCGGCAAGATCGTGCTCGACGGCACCGACATCACCACCATGCCGCCGCATCAGCGCACCGCGGCGGGGCTCGGCCGCACGTTCCAGAACATCCGCCTGTTCCGCTCGATGACGGCGCTGGAGAATGTCGAGATCGGCGCCGAGCGGCCCGGCAACACCATGATCGGCAAGGGATCACAACGGGATCAACAAGGGCGGCGACGCCGCGCTGACCGAGCGCGCGATGGAAGCGCTGACCTTCGTCGGCCTCGGCAGCCGCGCCAACGAGTTGATCTCGAGCTTCTCGTATGGCCACCAGCGCCTGATCGAGATCGCCCGCGCGCTCGCCGCCAATCCGACGCTGCTGCTGCTCGACGAGCCGGCGGCCGGCCTGAACTCCACCGAAAAGCTCGAGCTGCACGAGACTGCTCAAGCGCATCGCAGCCCAAGGCCTGACCATCCTGATCATCGATCACGACATGACGCTGGTCTAGGAAGCGGCCCAGCACATCACCGTGCTCAATTTCGGACGCCGCATCGCGGACGGCGAGTCGCTGGCGGTGCTGCGTCATCCCGATGTCGTCTCCGCCTATCTCGGAACCGAATAATGGCGCTGCTCTGGAAATCCGCGATCTGGTGGTCCGCTACGGCGAAATCGAAGCGCTGCGCGGCATCACGATCAATGTCGATGCAGGCAAGGTCGTGACGCTGCTGGGCGCCAACGGCGCCGGCAAGTCGACCACGCTGCGCGCGATCTCGGGCCTTGCGAAGCCGGCCACGGGCGACATCCTGTTCGACGGCAAGTCGATCGCCGGCCTCGGGCCGGAAGCGATCGTGCGGCTCGGCATCTCGCATGTGCCGGAAGGGCGGCGGGTATTCCCGGGCCTGACGGTGAAGGAGAACATCATGCTCGGCGCCTCGAACCGGCGCGCGCCGACCTCGGAAATAGCGCGCGAGGCGGATGCGATGTTCGACCTGTTCCCGGACATCCGTCAATTTTCCAACGCGCTCGGCTGGACCCTGTCGGGCGGGCAATTGCAGATGGTCGCGGTCGCGCGCGGCCTGATGGCGAAGCCGCGGCTGCTGCTGCTCGACGAGCCGTCGCTCGGGCTCGCGCCCGTGATCGTGCAGGCGGTGTTCCGCATCATTTCGGAAATCCGGCGCGCCACCACGGTCTTGCTGGTCGAGCAAAATGCGCGCATGGGACTGTCGGTCGCCGACTACGGCTACGTGCTGGAAACCGGCCGTATCGTGCTCGGCGGCAAGCCCGACGAGTTGTGGGGCAATGAAGCCATCGCCGCCGCCTATCTCGGCGGTCATGCCAAAGTCAGTGCTCTCAAGAGCCAGCCTGCCATGGTCACCATCAAGGTCGAAAACCTCATCGATACCGGGCCGAACCGCCGCTTCGCCAACGCGCCGACCGCGGCAGGAACGGCGTCCCCTTGCCTGATGATACCTGGGCGGCGATAGTGAACACCGCGCGCGACGTCGGCGTCAGTGAAGTGAGCATCCGGCGGGCGACGAGCTAGGCCGGCCTTAATTAGGGAACGACGAGAGGAAACGCGACCAATGGCAAATAAAGTCAAGCAAATCTGGGCTTCGGGCAAGGCGGTGGTGAACGCCTGGCTGGCGATACCGTCGGGCTTTTCGGCCGAGGTGATCGCGCAATGCGGCTTCGACAGCGTCACCGTCGACATGCAGCACGGCGTGCAGGACTACCAGTCCATGGTGCAGTGCTTCCAGGCGATGCACGGCCATCCGGTGACGCCGATGGTCCGCGTGCCCTGGAACGAGCCGGGCATCATCGGCAAGGTGCTCGACGGCGGCGCCTATGGCGTGATCTGCCCGATGATCAACACCAAGGAAGAAGCCGAGAACCTCGTCTCCTACAGCAAATATCCGCCGCGCGGCACCCGCTCGAACGGCCCGATCCGTTCCGGCATGTACGGCTCGGCCGGCACCTATCAGCAGACCGCCAACGAGGAGATCGTGCTGCTGCCGATGATGGAGACCAAGACCGCGGTCGGCAACATGGAAGCGATCCTCGACGTCCAGGGCATCGACGGCGTCTATATCGGTCCGTCCGATCTCGGCTTCTCCTACGGCCTGGTGCCGAAGCTCGACCGCGACGAGCCGGAGATTCTCAAGATCTACGAGAAGATCGTCAAGGAATGCGGCAAGCGCGGCCTTCATCCCGGCATCCACTGCTCCGGCGCCGACGGCGCGGTGCGCGCCATCAACATGGGCTTCCAGCTCGTGACGCTGTCGAACGAGAGCGGACTGATGATGACCTATGCGAAAATGCAGGTGAATCAGACCCGGAAAGATTCCGCCGGAAAGGCGTGAAGCGCGCGAGTAGCGAATGGCGAATAGGGAGTAGCGAATAGGAGTCGGGGTTATTTCCATTCGCTACTCGCCATTGGCTATTCGCCCACTTCCCCAGTTCAAGGAGACCCCCATGACCCCGCCACCCGTCATTCGCCTGCATCCCGACGATGGCGTGCTGATCGCGCGCTCGAGCCTGCCGGCGGGCCTCGTGGTGGCGGATGGCGTCACCACGGTCGAGCGGATTCCGGCCGGCCACAAGGTCGCGATCAGGCCGATCGCGCTCGGCGAGCCGATCCGCCGCTACGGCCAGATCATCGGCTTTGCCACCGCGCCGATTGCGCCGGGCCAGCATGTCCACACGCAAAATTGCGGCATGGGCGATTTCGCCAAGGACTATGCCTACGGCGTCGACGTCAAGCCGGTGCCGAATTTCGACCTGCCAGCAACCTTCGACGGCATCCGCCGTCCCGACGGGCGGGTTGCGACGCGCAATTACATCGGCATCCTCACCTCGGTGAATTGCAGCGCCCATGTCGCTGGACTCGTCGCCGACGTCTTCAAGAAGAACCCGTTCACGCACGACAACCCGCTGGCCGATTTTCCCAATGTCGACGGCGTGGTCGCGCTCACCCACAAGACCGGCTGCGGCATGACCCAGGACGAGCCGCTGGCGCTGTTGCGCCGGACGCTCGGCGGCTATGCGCGGCACGTCAATTTCTCCGCGGTCGTGGTGCTCGGCCTCGGCTGCGAGGTCAACCAGATCGGCGGCCTGATGCAGGAGCAGAAGCTCGCCGGGCGCTTGCGCGCGATGGACATCCAGGAAGTCGGCGGCACGCGGAAGACGGTCGAAGCCGGCATCGCCTTCGTGAAGGAGGCGCTCACCGACGCCAATAAGGTGAAGCGCGAGCCGGTGCCGGCCAGCGAATTGACGGTGGCGCTGCAATGCGGCGGCTCCGACGGCTATTCCGGCGTCTCCGCCAATCCGGCGCTGGGCGCGGCGAGCGATCTGTTGGTGCGGCATGGCGGCACCGTGATCCTGTCGGAGACGCCGGAGACCTACGGCGCCGAGCATCTGTTGACGCGCCGCGCGGTCAGCCGCGAGGTCGGCGAGAAGCTGGTGGCGCTGATGCGCTGGTGGGAGGAATACACCGCGCGCGAAGGCGCCGAGATGAACGCCAATCCGAGCCCCGGCAACAAGGCCGGCGGGCTGACGACGATTCTGGAAAAATCCCTCGGCGCGATGGCCAAGGCCGGCAGCACCAATCTGGTGGACGTGCTGCACTACGCCGAACCCGTCACCAAGAAGGGTTTTGTGTTCATGGATACGCCGGGCTACGACCCGGTCGCGGCGACCGGGCAGGTGGCGGGCGGCGCCAATCTCGTCTGCTTCACCACCGGGCGCGGCAGCGTGTTCGGCTGCAAGCCCGCGCCCTCGATCAAGCTTGCCACCAACACGCCGATGTACAGGCGCATGGAAGACGACATGGACGTCAATTGCGGCACCATCCTCGACGGCGAGGAGACCGTGCAGCAATGCGGCGAGCGCATCTTCGAACTGATGCTGAAGACCGCGTCGGGCCAGCCGACCAAGAGCGAAAGTTTTGATTTCGGCGGCGCCGAATTCGCGCCGTGGGTGCTCGGCGCGACGATGTAGCTTGCTTGGGTGTTTGCTGGCCAAACCATTCTCGCGGATGCGTGGCTTCACGACGGTCAAGGAATTGGCGGTCAAGGAGTTGGCGCTCACGCAAATGTCCTGCTTCAACCTTCAAGCGCAACAGGACATGAACCCACATTCTCGCCGCGCGTTGCGCCCGAGTTGTGCCTGAAAACCTAGTCCCTCCGAAATGAAAGAGGGCGCAGGGAAGGCCGGGTGCCCAATGCACCCGCAGCCTCGTGTGCGCTTTGTAGTTTTAGTATGCACACGAGTATTCACAGCGGAGGCACCGGATACATCCGGCCTTCCCTGCGCAATGGTTTTACGGCTTATACGTGCTCTTCTCGGTGACCATCGCTTGGTTGCCACCGTCACCCGCGAGACGCGTGAGCATCTTCGCGAGCTTAGCGCCTGCTTCGGAGCGCCAGAACCACACGACTTCGCCGTCCGCCTCAAGCTGCGTTCGTCAACGCACAGCCAAAGCGTCCACCGCATCCCGCTCCCAACGTCCGTGACGACCGCGAAGCGCCCCTCTTGTGGGAACGGGACACCCGAAAGATGCTGCTGATTTGGGGTTTCGAGCAATACCGACGGCCTGCGGCACAATGGCACGACGGGCAATTTTCGCATGACGCGCATGCGCGAATTGCCCGTCGTGCAATCGGTGGCGGTCGAGCTTTGGTGATGCCGTTTCCGTGCAACCCACTGCACGGACGCATCAGATAGTTGCTTCATCGTCCGCACCATGTCACCAGCGCGGCAAGGGCACTGTCACCGTAATTTGGACTTCGAGCGTGACGAGTTTGTCGTTCTTCCACGCAGGTATACTGATTGGAAGCATCTTTGGGGGGCTATGATGGACTTCACAGCTTCAACTTGCAGCAGCTCTCGCCGAGAGGGCGGATTTGCCGCAGGATACCCTGCATGAAGTGGGCTGGTGTCGCATTTGTGGTTTTGATCGGGGTCGCAATCTGGCTTACATGAATGTTTTTCCAAGCTACTCCTATCGCTACCGGCTTCAATTGGCACTCGAAATCGATGGGAAGATCCATACAGGGTCGAGCGTTATCGAGGTCAATTGGGGATGTGGGCTAACAGATTGCCGACTTCCGGATGCGCTGCCAGTCTCAAGGGACAGGCGACATTAATTGATCTCGGCCCTCGGGGGGTACTCGTCGCAACATTGCATTCCGGGGTAACGAGTTAATCCAACATCCGCGCACGGGACCGATGCTATTTTCCTTTGCGCAAATGCATTTGGTAACCGAAGTACGCACGAAGAATTGCCCGCGCTCGACCGGCTGAGCGGACGTCGAGATCTTTCCCCAACGAATTTTCCTTATCTTGTGTGGTTTCCAAGCCCGACCGATCCGAAATCTGCAAGGATGGTCACGCCGGAGAATATCTCCAGCATGATAGACCCGACCGCGCATTTCGTTGAAGCGTTCGTCGAAATCACTCAAAATCCGATCGTGACCGACATCGGAAAGGAACTGCCGTGGTTTCCCACGTTGCTGCGTGAGCAAAGAGGTAAGGGGATTATTAGCAAGCCAGGCAATTAGCTCGATCTATGACATGTTTGTCGGAGAAATCTAATGAACTCCAATTCTAGTCTCTTCTTCGCCAATTGCGGTGTACCCCTTTGAGAAAAGCAACCCGCAAGGTCGCGTCTCACTAATTAAGTGCACTGTCACCGTAATTACGCCGACGAATACTTGCTCGTTCAAGCTGACAGAGCATCGGGTTGGCTTCGTCTTCAAGGCAGAGGAGCGCCAGCTTCATCGGTCAACTTGCTGTCCGGTGTCATCTTCGAGATAACCGCGCAGGGCAGTTTCGTTCTCTGTGGCTTAGGGCCGCAACAAGGGTTCAGCACGACAGAGCCCGCAGCACCCATTAAAACGTGATTGCATTTGGGGCCTTTTAAATTACGGTGTACCCTCAATTGAGAAAAGCAACCCGCAAGGTAGCGTCTCACTTAATTAAGTGCACTGTCACCGTAATGACGAGGTCTTCGCACAAGCCATCTACGTTGCTATCTAGCGAATGAGCACTATGGTGAATTTGCCGAGCATGAGAACGCATGAATGTCAGCTCTAGGGCGTTCAGTTTTCAAACGACTGGCGCTTTGCGACGCGCTCCAGTTGGCGAGAAGCGGAGGCGCCGAATTAAGGGCGACTGGCGGCACGTCTGGAGAATTCCCGGCGCCAGTCGCATAGTCGGAACCTTTCGATCGGAAGAGGCGAGGCGGACGGTCAGCGTTGTTGATCCGGTTGCGGGCCGCTACGGCCGCACAGACCCTCGCCGCACCAGCCTATGCAGTGCAACTCCGACGAAACGACCCATTCTCGGCGCCCTCCTTGTTGGGCTTTGTCTTTCGATAATCTTCGTACGACCGTTGCCGGCTGCTGATCGTAATCCACCCTCGCCGAACAAGGTAACAGATCGGCTTGGTCTTCCAACTCCAACGAAAGCTTCGCGATTAGCAGAAGATAGCAGAAGCCCAGGCGGGACTTGATTTGGCATTGTTGGCAGCCGGAAAATGCTTTTTACCAGCGCTCTTCAATGATGGGATAGGAACGGCTGTCGGAGCGCAGGCCTATGTTGTGGCCGGGTGGCTTAGGTCCGGCGGGATGGGCTAGATCATGCACGCTGTTAAATGGATAGCGATCATTGCGACCGCCGTAGTCCTCGTACCGCTCTTGACAACGATCACTCTATGGATTGCCAGTCTGCCCGATTGGCGATCCAAATCAGACGATTGCGTGTTCAACACCGTCTCAAACGCGCAGTACCGAAACATGCTTGATCAAGCCAAGCGGCAATCCTGGACCGTTTGGCCCGGTTTGTCGGATGGGGTGTTCTGGCCGTCCGATCGCGGGTGGAAAAATCAGCCGAGTCCGCGAATTTGAAGGCCCTCGGGACGCGACTTCGGCGAGTCTGTTGAGCGATCTGGCAGGCGATCATCCGTCGGCTGACGTCGAGTTGGCGGCCGCGCACGCGCTGATGCGCAGCATTGGTGCAAATCTCGTAAGCGTTTTCGAGATCCCGGATTTTCCTCAGGAGGGTCGCCGAGTGCGGACCGACATACAGTTCCGGTACTACTTGCGGCAGCTGCGGTTTGCGCCCCTCTGCCTGCAGTGCCTGATTTGGCGATACACGACCATAGCAATCAGTTTTCACCATGACTTGATAGCGGAAACGCGTCGGCTCGATCAAATCGTCGTGTTGCACGGTGGCCTGAAATACGATCCCGATCCGGTCAAGGAACGGAACGTCTATTCGGAGTGTCCGGCCTTTCCGGCGCAAAGCCAGAAATAGGGGGCGACGCAGTGAGCAGAAGTTACGGTGACAGTGCAGAAGTTTCGGCAGAAGTTTCGGTGACAGTGCACTTAATTGACTCGCCGCATCTGCGCCGGTATCATGCCGCATGGCCCGTCTCGCCCGTGTCGTCATCCCCGGTCACCCGCACCATGTCACCCAGCGCGGCAATGGCCGCGCGCGGACCTTCTTTGGCGACGCCGACTATGCGCTCTACCGCGACCTGCTCGCCGAGAATTGCCGCGCGGCCGACGTCGAGGTGTGGGCCTGGTGCCTGATGCCGAACCACGTGCACCTCATCCTGGTGCCGTCCGATCCCGACGGGCTGCGCCGGGCGCTGGCGCGGGTGCATCGTAGCTATGCCGGCGTGATCCAGGCGCGGCGCAAGCGCAGCGGGCATTTCTGGCAGGGCCGGTTCGGCGCCGTCGCGATGGACGAGGAACATCTCGCGGCGGCGCTGCGCTATGTGTCGCTCAACCCGGTGCGGGCGCGGCTGGTCCAACGGGCGCAGGACTGGCGGTGGTCGAGCACGCGTGCGCATCTGCGCGGCAAGGACGACGGGCTCACCGCGCTGGCGCCGATCAAGGACCGCTTCCCCCGCTTCGCCGATCTGCTTGCCAGCGAGCCAGAGGCCGACCTGTTCGAGCGCCTGCGCGCCGCCGAGAGCATCGGCCGGCCGCTCGGCGATGATCGCTTTCTCGCCCGCATCGAGCGACGGACCGGGCGCGTCCTCAAGCCAGGCAAGCGTGGGCCGAAGCCGCTGGGACCGGAAAGCCGTTGACGCGCACGATCGCCGAGCCGGCGCATTTCAAGTAGTTAAGTGCACTGTCACCGAATTCCCGAGCGGTGCCACCGAAATACGCGAATTCGAATTCTCGAATTCACCGAAATTGTGTCGATCAGGAATTGTCAGTGTGACTTTGCGGGAGGATGGGTAGGTCCAGCAGGAAATGCGGCGCCTTTGGAATTGTCGGAAGTCACCGTCAATTGGCCCTGAAGCTGCCGTACCATGCCGGTGATCACCTTGAACCCCAGGCTGGAATGCGGTTGATCGATGTCGAAGCCGTCGGGGAGGCCGATGCCCTGATCGGAAACTTCGACGTGAAGATGGCCATCGATTTCCCGGGCGTTGACCTCGATAACCCCACCACCTTCGGGGTAGGCGTATTTGACCGCGTTTGTAACGAGTTCGTTTATCAGGAGTCCCAGCGGGATTGCGTGGTCCGCCAAAAGCAGCATCGGGTCGGCGTGGTAATGCAGCGTATGACCGTCCATGGTGGCTTTCAATTTCATGCAAAGTTCACTCATGAAGTCGACAAGCTCGACAAAGCCGACGTGCGAACTGCGCCACAGATGATCATGGACCTGGGCTATCGTGTCGACGCGCAGGCTGGCATCTTCAAGCGCGTTTTTGACATCCTGGGATATTGCAGTACGAGCCTGCACGCGCAGCAATCCGACGACCGAAGCCAGGCTGTTCTTGACCCGGTGGCTCATCTCCCGCGTCAGAAGCGCCTGGTGTTCAAGTGCCTCCTGCAGCTTCGCGTCGGCCTGCTGGCGTGCGATGGCGATGCCCAGCAAACCGGCAAAGCCGGCGAGGAAATAAGCGTCCGCCTCATCAAACTGGCCGGGATCCGCGCTGTCGACTTCGAGCACGCCGAAGAATGCCTTGCCCTCTCCACCCTTTTCAATCAGCACATTGATCGCGCGCCTGATGCCGTGATCCGCCAACAGCTTGGGTGTGCGGAAGCGGGTTTCCGCCTCCAGGTGGTTTGAGATGATCGTGGCGCCCGTCTGGTACGCATATCCTGCCGGCGATCCGATATCGGCAGCAAGAGAGACCACATCAATTGTGCCCGGGGCCCAGCCGACACCGGCTCGGACCATCAGGCGGCTTTCGTCCGGCAGGTATTCCAGGACCTTGGCGAAGCGGGCTTCGAGCCCTCGGGCGCACAGTTCCGTAGCCCGCTGAAGAATTTGCCGATAGTCGCGCGTCTGCATGGCGAAGCGACCGAACTCGCCCAGCAGAGATTGCTGCCGCAGCCGGTATGGAAGCTCATCACGATCGGGCGATGCCGCCGGGAGCACGGATGGTTCCAAGGCGCTATCAGAAGGCAGCTGCAATCGCGGATCTCCGAACTTCGCTATGCCCGGCGGTTGCCAAGGCTCTCCGACGGATTGTCGCTGCTCCGCCGATCTGAGCAGCATTCAACGCTCGCAGCGCGTTTAACGCGCGCAAGTCGTGCCCGTGGCAGACTGTCGTTGGGTGTCAATCGAACAGATCAGGAAAAGTTCCCGCAAGGGCCAACCGCACGGCAGCCGCGACCGAGGCAGCAAGACGAAAGTTAGATTTCTTTCCGGGTGTGGAGCGGCCTGAGGCTGCTTGTCGGCCGTGTCGGTGCCGTGGTCGCTACTCAAGCGGGAATTGCAGTGACGCTGCACTTAATGTCTCGCCGTATCTTCGCAGGATTGGGGGGACGATTTGAGCGAGCGAATAGCGAATGTCGGGAGTAGCGAATGAGATGTTCCCATTCGCTACTCCCTATTCGCTATTCGCCTTAACGCCAGCCCGGCCCATAGGCATCCGCTGCCCGTTGTTAGTGCTTGATGTCAGCCAGAACCAGTGTTCTGCTTAAAAAAGCTGCTGGAGTGGCCCGTCCGTGTCGATCTTCGTCGCACTACATCACGTCACGCATTACAAGTACGACCGTCCGATCGACCTCGGTCCGCAAACCATTCGGCTGCGGCCGGCGCCGCACACGCGCACGCCGATCCTGAGTTACTCCCTCAAGGTCACGCCGCCGAACCATTTCGTGAACTGGCAGCAGGACCCGCAGGGCAACTGGCTGGCGCGCTATGTCTTCCCGGAGAAGGTCACCGAGTTCAAGATCGAGGTCGACTTCACGGCGCAGATGACCGTGGTCAATCCGTTCGATTTCTTTGTCGAGCCCTATGCGTTCAGCTTTCCGTTCCAGTATCCCGACGGCCTCAAGGGTGAGCTCGCGCCTTATCTCGAGACGATGGAGCCCGGGCCGCTGCTCGCGGCCTATCTCAAGGAAATTCCGCGCGAGGCGGACTCGACCGTCAACTTCCTGGTCGACCTCAACGCCCAACTGCAGAAAAAGATTCGTTATATCATCCGCATGGAGCCGGGCGTTCAGACGCCGGAGGAGACGCTTTCCTCCTGCGCCGGATCGTGCCGCAACTCCGCCTGGCTGTTGATCCAGATCTTCCGGCATCTCGGGCTCGCCGCCCGCTTCGTCTCCGGTTACCTCATTCAATTGCGGCCCGATATCGATCCGGTCGAAGGGCCGCGCGAGGTCGAGAACGATTTCACCGATCTGCACGCCTGGGCCGAAGTCTATCTCCCCGGGGCGGGGTGGATCGGTTTCGACGTCACCTCGGGCATGCTGACCGGGGAGGGGCACATCCCCGTCGCCGCCACGCCGCATTATCGTTCGGCCGCGCCGATCTCGGGCAGCGCCGGCTTTGCCAATGTCGAGTTCGCCTTCGAGATGAGCGTCAAGCGCATCCGCGAGGCGCCGCGGATCACCCGGCCGTTTTCCGATCGACTCCTGGGCGCGGCTCGACAAGCTCGGCGAGCAGGTCGATGCCGACCTCAAGTCGCATGACGTGCGGCTGACCATGGGCGGCGAGCCGACCTTCGTCTCCATCGACGATCTGGAAGCGCCGGAATGGAATATCGCCGCCGTCGGCCCGACCAAGCGGGCGCTTGCCGACGACCTGATCCGGCGCCTGCGGGCGCGCTTTGCGCCCGGTGGCCTGCTGCATTACGGGCAGGGCAAATGGTACCCCGGCGAAACCCTGCCGCGCTGGGCGTTCGGGCTCTATTGGCGCAAGGACGGCGTGCCGATCTGGAACAACGCCGATCTCATCGCCAACATCGAGGCCCCGCGCAAGGCCGATGTCGCCGACGCCCAACGTTTCGCCGAAACCATCGCCAAGCGGCTGGGCCTTGCCGCCGACTACATGTTGCCGGCGTTCGAGGACCCGGGCCACTGGCTGCAGAAGGAAGCGGCGCTGCCGGCCAATGTCGAACCCGGCAATTCCAAATTGGCCGATCC
The DNA here is from genome assembly GCA_963823115.1 of uncultured Alphaproteobacteria bacterium. Taxonomy (GTDB): domain Bacteria; phylum Pseudomonadota; class Alphaproteobacteria; order Rhizobiales; family Xanthobacteraceae; genus Bradyrhizobium. The sequence continues at coordinate 28,232 of CAWGKJ010000011.1, forward strand.
CGAGGAGCGGGCGCGGATGGCGCGGGTGTTCGATACCGGGCTCAATACGCCGAAGGGTTTCGTGTTGCCGATCGAGCGCGGCAAGGCGGAAGCCGCGCGCTGGCGCAGCGAACACTGGAAGCTTCGGCGCGGCAATCTGTTCCTGATACCCGGCGATTCCCCGCTCGGCTTGCGATTGCCGATCGCGTCGCTGCCGCATATCCCTGCGGATGAATTTCCCTACCTCGCCGAGCAGGATCCGATGGAGCCGCGCGAGCCGCTGCCGGTGGTCGGCGAGGGAGGCCAAGTCGAAGGTAAAGTCGAGACCGCGGCTGATCGGAAGGCGCAAGAAAAGCTGCAAGCGAAGGCGCAAGCGGAGCGCGCCGGACACGGGCCGGTTCGCACCGCGATGTCGATCGAGACCCGCGACGGCGTCTTGTGCGCGTTCATGCCGCCGGTGGAAAAGCTCGAGGATTACCTGGAGTTGGTCGCGGTGGTTGAAGCGACCGCTGAGGACCTGAAGCTGCAGGTTCATGTCGAGGGTTATCCGCCGCCCTATGACCCGCGCGTCGACGTGATCAAGGTGACGCCAGATCCCGGCGTGATCGAGGTCAACGTGCAGCCGGCGACGAGCTGGCGCGAGGCCGTGGACATCACCTTCGGCCTCTACGAAGACGCCGCCAAAGTCCGGCTCGGGGCCAACCGCTTCCTGGTCGACGGCCGCCACACCGGCACCGGCGGCGGCAACCATGTCGTGGTCGGCGGCAGCACGCCCCAGGACTCGCCGTTTCTGCGCCGCCCCGACCTCCTGAAGAGTCTCGTGCTGTACTGGCAGCGTCACCCGTCGCTGTCCTATCTGTTCTCCGGCATGTTCATCGGCCCAACCAGCCAGGCGCCGCGCATCGACGAGGCGCGCCACGACAGTCTCTATGAGCTGGAAGTCGCGCTCGCCCACGTGCCGCCGCCGGACCTGGAGGCGCCGCTGTGGCTGGTCGACCGGCTGTTCCGGCACATCCTGGTCGACATAACCGGCAATACCCACCGCGCCGAAATCTGCATCGACAAGCTCTATTCGCCCGAAGGCACCACCGGCCGGCTCGGCCTGGTCGAGTTCCGCGCGCTCGAAATGCCGCCCGATCCGCGCATGTCGCTGGCGCAGCAGCTCCTGGTCCGCGCGCTGATCGCAAAGCTCTGGCGCGAGCCGCAGGGCGGCAAATTCGTGCGCTGGGGCACCACGCTGCACGATCGCTTCATGCTGCCGCATTTTCTCTGGGAAGATTTTCTCGACGTTTTGCAGGAGCTGCGGCAGTCCGGCTACGATTTCTCGCCGGATTGGTATCGGGCCCAGCTCGAATTCCGGTTTCCGGCGTTTGGCCGGGTCCATCACGGCGGCGTCGCGCTGGAGCTGCGGCAGGCGCTGGAGCCGTGGCACGTGCTGGGCGAAGAGGGCTCCGCCGGCGGCACCGTGCGCTATGTCGATAGTTCGGTCGAACGTCTGCAGGTCAAGGCCGAGGGCTTTGTCGAGGGCCGCCACGTCGTCAGCTGCAACGGCCGGCGGTTGCCGATGACGGCGACCGGCCGCTCCGGCGAAGCGGTCGCGGGGCTGCGTTTCAAGGCGTGGCAGCCGGCCTCGGGCCTGCATCCGACCATTCCGGTCCATGCGCCGCTGACCTTTGATCTGATCGATACCTGGAACGGCCGCTCGCTCGGCGGCTGCGTTTATCATGTCGCCCATCCCGGCGGTCGTAATTATGAAACAAAACCGGTCAATTCTTACGAGGCCGAGGCGCGGCGGCTGGCCCGGTTTCAGGATCACGGCCATACGCCCGGAAAGACCGATCCGCCGCCCGAAGAACGCACTGTAGAATTTCCTCTGACCCTCGACTTGAGGACGCCGCTCCTGCATTGAGAATGGGAGCTTGGGGATGGGAGACGAGGGATGGCGGACAGCGCCGGCCAGGGAGCGACCGAGGGAAGCAGCGGTCCGGCAAGCCGGACCCGCCCCGGCCATCGCCGGGTGGCGCAATGGACCCGCGACTATGCCCGCCTGCCCGGCACCCCCGACGAATATATCGCCCAGGACGGCACGCCGCGCGCGGTCTGGACCCGCTTCTTCGACGCCTTTGCCGCACTGGCGCCCGCCGACATCGAGCGGCGTTTCGGCGCTGCCGACCGGCATTTGCGCGAAGCCGGCGTAACCTACCGCGCCCCCGGGGAGAGCGCCGAAAGGCTGTGGCCGCTGAGCCACCTGCCGCTCCTGATCGACGAGGCCGAATGGCAGCAACTGGCCACCGGCATCGTGCAGCGCGCCGAGCTCCTGGAGCTCGTGCTGCGCGACATCTATGGCGAAGGCAGGCTGGTCGCCGAGGGCGCGATCCCGGCGGCGGCGATCGCCGGCAGCGCGGAATACCTGCGCCCCGTCTGCGGCATCAAGCCGCCGGGCGGGCGCTACTTGAGCCTCTATGCGGCCGATGTCGGCCGCGGACCGGACGGGCGCTGGTGGGTGCTGGGCGACCGCACGCAGGCGCCGTCCGGCTCAGGCTATGCGCTGGAAAACCGCCTGGTGCTGTCGCGCGCCTTTGCCTCGCTCTACAAATCGATGAATGTCGAGCGGGTGGCACCGTTCTTCGAGGCTTTTCGCGACTCGCTTCGCGCCAGCGCCGACCGCGACGAGCCGCGCATCGGCGTCCTGACGCCCGGCGGCTTCAGCGAGACCTATTTCGAGCACGCGACGCTGGCGCGCTATCTCGGCTTCCTGCTGGTCGAGGGCGACGATCTCGCGGTCTCCGGCGACCGCATTCATATCCGCACCGTGGCGGGCTTAAAGCGGCTCGACGTGCTGTTGCGCCGGGTCGATTCCAATTTCCTCGATCCGCTCGAACTCGACGCCTCCTCGCATCTCGGCGTGCCCGGACTGATCGACGTCTTGCGCAAGAACGGCGTCGTCGTCGCCAACATGCCGGGCTCGGGCGTATTGGAGGCGCGGGCGTTATTGGGTTTCCTGCCAAGCCTTTGCCGGCGCTTCTTCGGTGAGGAATTGAAGATGCCGCATATCGCGACCTGGTGGTGCGGCCAGAAGACCGCGCGCGAGGAAGTGCTGTCGCGGCTCGACGAGGTCGCGATCGAGGGCGCCTATGGCCGGGGCGTACCGGGCTTCCAGAGCCACGGGCCGGTGCTGGCCAGCGAATTGTCGCTAAGCGAGCGCGAGCGGCTCAAGGCCGCGATCAGCGAGCGCGGCATCGACTATGTCGGCCAGGAACTGGTGCGGCTGTCGACCATGCCGGTGTGGGATCAGGGACGGATCACGCCGCGCCCGTTCGTGCTGCGGGTTTTCGCTGCCGCGACGCCCGATGGCTGGACCCTGATGCCCGGCGGCTTCTGCCGGATCGCCGAGCAGCCCGACGCACGCGCGGTGTCGATGGGCGATGGCGCCCGCGCCGCCGATGTCTGGGTGGTTTCCGACAAACAGGTCGCGGCCAGAACGCTGCTGCCGGCTTCCGACAGCGTACGGATCAGGCGCATCGCCGGCGTGCTGCCTTCGCGAGCCGCCGACAATCTGTTCTGGCTCGGCCGCTATCTGGAGCGGGCCGAAGCCACCTTGCGGCTGGTGCGGGCGCTCGGAATGCAGCAGCGCGATGCGGAGAAGGGCTCGCCTAACCAGATGCACGCGGTCGAGCGGACCCAGCGGCTGCTCGTGACCTGGGGCGCGGCCTCGCAGGCTTCGCGGACCCAGCCGGCGAAAGTGATCGCCGAGGCGCTGCAAGGCGAGGAGCAGTTCGGCTCTGCGCTATCGCTGGTGCGCTCGGCCCAGCGCACCGCGACCTCCTTGCGCGAGCGGCTGTCGCCGGATGCCTGGCAGGTCATCATCGAAATGACCGAGCGGCTCGCCCACGAGGTCGAGGACGACGACGGCATCGTCAGCGCCGCCGAGCTGACCTTGCAGGAGCTTGCGAGTTTTGCGGGGCTGGCGCAGGAGAACATGAACCGCGCCGCGGGCTGGCGTTTCCTGGAAATGGGCCGCCGCGCCGAGCGCGCCATCAACACCACCCGTTTCGCGCGCCAATTTGCCTATGACGATGCCGAAGGCGAAGATCTCGACATCCTCCTGACCCTGGTGGATTGCCAGATCACCTACCGCTCGCGCTACCTGATCGGGCCGATACTTGCGCCGGTGCGAGACCTCGTGGTGCTCGACCCTTATAACCCGCGCTCGGTCGCGTTTCAGGTGCAGGCGCTCACCGAGCACATCTTGAGCCTGCCGGCGCTGCGCGAGAGCGGGCTGATCGAACGGCCGCAGCGTCTCGCGGTCGCGGCGCAGGCGATGCTGACGACGGCGGAGGCGGCGACCCTCGACACCAAGACCCTGTTCGCGCTGGAGCAGGATTTGCTCAACCTCGCCGACGCCATCGGCTTGCACTATTTTCCGCACGGGCCCAATGCGAGCCGGCCGGAAAAGCTCACGGGCCTCGCGTGATCTACGACATCCGGCACGTCACGACCTACGGCTATGAAAGTCCGGTCAGCTTCGCCCGATGCTCGCTGCGGCTGGAGCCGAGGAGCGGCGACGGCCAGGAACTGGTCTCGCATAGCGTCGAGATCCGGCCGCGGCCGGCGGACCGTACCTCGCGGCGCGACTTTTTCGGTACGCTCACCGAGAGCATCGTGATCGAAACCGCGCATCGCCATTTGCGCATCGATTCCCGCTCGCGGGTTTCGGTGTCGCGCAAGGCTCCGGGCCGCACCGCGCCAAGCCCGGAGTGGGAGAGCGTGCGCGACCTGGCATTCGAGGCAACGAGCCTCGGCCCATCGTCGCCGATCGGCTACGTCTTCGCAAGCCCGCTGGTGCCGGTGCTCGAGCCGGTCACCGCCTATGCGGCCGCCAGCTTTCCATCTGATGTCGGTGTTCTCGTCGGCGCGGTCGATTTGATGCACCGGATCCGCAACGGCTTCAAATACGATCCGAAGGCGACCGTGATCTCGACGCCGCTTCGCGAGGTGTTCGAGAAGCGCCACGGCGTCTGCCAGGACTTTGCGCATGTGATGATCGCAGGCCTGCGCGGCCTCGGCCTGCCGGCGGCCTATGTCAGCGGCTACCTGCGCACCATTCCGCCGCCCGGAAAACCGCGGCTGCAGGGCGCGGACGCGACCCATGCCTGGGTCTCGCTGTGGTGCGGGCGCGAGGTCGGCTGGATCGGCTTCGATCCCACCAACGATCTTTTGGTCGAGAACGACCACATCATCCTGGGCGTCGGGCGCGATTTTTCCGACGTCTCGCCGGTCGACGGCATCATCGTCGGATCGCGCAGGCAGAAGCTCAACGTCGCGGTCGATGTGATCGTGGTGGAGTGAGGCGGGCTTGGCTCGCGCGTCGCAATGACGGAACTCATACCTTTCCGCGACCCTCCAGTTCCCGAGATCAAATACCAGTGTCCGAATTGATAGGAACAAACCGCCCGCGTCAGGATTTTACGTCGCTGAAAGCCCGCTTCGTATGGGCTGATCCGTAAGCGATGGAGTGATTCGATGAGATATTTGCCGCTTGTTATTGGCGCGGTCGCCGCGTTCGCCGCCACCGGCGCCTCGGCGCAATCGATCAACCTCACCGGTACCTACAGATGCATCCAGAATTGCCGGGACGGTTATCTGGGCGCTCCGGCCTTCGTCACGCAGAACGGGGAGCATCTGAACCTGGTGACCGAGACCGGCGATTCCTATCGCGCCGTGCCCGATTGGAACGCGCCGGCGAGTCGGATCTGGATCGACGCGCGCGACGAGGGCGCGGTCTATTCGCCCGACGGCATCCGCATCCAGTTCGACGACGGCCGGGTCTGGCAGCGCGACATCGGACCGCCGCCGCCCGTGGTCTTTCGAAGAGCGCCGGTGATCTGGCAGAGATATTAGGATGCTGCGGTAGGTGGGCAAAGGCGCGCTTGCGCTGTGCCCACCATCCATCGGCAGCCTCATCCTGAATGGTGGGCAGGCTTTTTCGCTCTGCCCGCCTCACGCGCCATTGCGATTTCCAGTGTCAAATTTCAAACAGCGCGCCCGCGAATCATTCGTCGCTGCGAAGGTATGGCAAGGTCACAGCGACGTTCGCGCCGCGACATGTTGGCGCAGCCGGTTCCAATTTGCCGTCAGCACCGGCCTTAAAAGCCGCGTATTGTAGGTTTGTAATTTCCAACGCAGATTCTCGTGCTTGCACGTCTAAGTCGAAACTACAGAAGGCGGAAAGTAGTTGGCGCGGCGCGGGGCGATGAAATCGACTGGAGCCCTGCGGAGTGGAGAGATCAGCGCCAATATTCCGGGCGCTTGCAGCGCGCGCCGTGAAGCGTTCTCGATCGCCGTCGTGTCGCGTGCCGAATTGTCCGGATGCGCGCCTTGGAGTTCGACTTTCTCCGACCAGCGAAAAGATCATCGGTATTACGAGATCCTGGACGATACGCTTCCCGGTCAGTTCGAGTATCGATATTTTGCCATCGTCGATAGCAACGGCAGCGTTCGCGCGATCCAGCCGTTCTTCCTCGTCGATCAGGATATTCTCGAAGGACTTGGCGCCGAACGCAGTTATTGGATTGCGCTGGTCCGGCGATTCTATCCGCGTTTCCTCAAGCTGCGCGCCTTGATGGTTGGTTGTTCCGCGGGCGAAGCTCACCTTCCAGCGACTGAAACGCTTGCCGTCGACATCGTCGCGGAAACCCTGTCGAACGGTATCGTCAAGCAGGCGCGGTCGCTCAAGGCGCAACTCGTCGTGCTGAAGGAGTTTCCGTCTCGCTATCGCGACGTGCTGCATTGCTTCGTGGAATCCGGCTTCGCGCGGGCGCCGAGCATGCCGATGACGATGCTCGACATCGGATATGACAGCTTCGATGCCTACATGAAACAGGCGCTGAAGAGCTCGACGCGAAGGAAATTGCGCAAGAAGCTGGCGGCGACGGCCGGCATATCGGACATTCGCATGAGCGTCACCGACGATGCCGCAAGTTTCGTCGATGAGATTTATCCGCTCTATCTGCAGGTGTTCGCGCGCTCGAGCATGCAATTCGAGAAGCTGACCAAGGAGTTTTTCCGCGAGCTCGGCCGACGAATGAGCGACAAGGTCCGGTTCTTCGCATGGCGTCGCGGCAACGTGCTGGTGGCCTTCAGCCTATGCATGGTGCAAGGCGACTCGCTGTACGCGGAGTATGTGGGTTTCGACTACGCCGTCGCAATCGAGCTGCATCTCTATCACTACGTGGTCCGGGACATGATCGAGTTGGGGCATCGGCAACGGGTACAAATGGTTTCGCAGCAGCGGCCTGAACTATGATCCGAAGCTGCATATGCGGCATCGACTCGATCCCATCGATCTCTATGCGCGCCATACCTCGACGCTGGCAAATGCGATATTCAGGCGGGCGCTGCCCTGGATGGTGCCGGCGCGCTACGACGCGACGCTGAAGCTGTTTCCGGACTACAGGGAGCTCTGGTGACGATAGCTCCCGGAAATGGGGCGTATCTGGCTTTGACCTCATGCGGCCTCGCCCATGAGTTTCTTGGCAGCTTGAGTTCAGGAATCCTGATCGTGTGAAGCCATGAGCTTCGGCGTATTTGTCAATTTGCTCCAGCACATCTCCGGGCAACGTGACATTGACGCGAACGGCTCTGGGCTGCTCGGTTTTGACGGAAACAAGAATGGCCACACCGCTCCGGTTATCCGGATCCGACATGACTTCTTCGAGAGAGGAGGGCGCGGGGACAGCCTCGCCATCCTCCGTCAGCCCCTCGATATGAAGAGCTAACGCTTCCTCGGCCATGATGCGAGCGTCATCCAAGGTGGTGCCAGCGGTGACGACACCCGGAAAGTCCGGAAAGGAAACGCCAAAATCGCTGTCGGCGTCCTTATGGATAAAACCAATATAGCTCCGCATCGCGCTTACCTCAGCTTTAGACCTGACTGCTTTTCAATGCTCTTCAATGTCCCGATCGGGATGTCCCGTTTGGGATGGAGATTTCCTCACGCCGCATCAATTCGCCGAGTTGCCGCGCCAGCACGCGCTTGATCGCCCGTGCAGTCACGCCTTCATAGATTCCATCTTCTTTCAGAAAATCGTCGAAGGACGATCCGATCCCGCCCGTCTTCTTTTTCTTGGTTTTTTTCTCGGCCTTCTTCATGTGATCTCCTTCCGGCGCTTCGGCGCCAATTCCAGATCGCCTGCCGGCGTCTTCTGTGTCTTCTTGACGAAGGCGTGCAGCAGCACCATCTTGCCTTCGTGCTCGCAGAACAACACGCGGGCAATGCGGCCTTGCGTCAGGGTGCTGCGCACTTCCCACAATCCCCGGCTCAAGGAACGGCACAGCGGCATCCCGATCGGCCATGCAAACTCGACGTCCTTGATGTCCTCGCCGACAATCTTGCGGTCCTCGGCGGGCAAGCTCTTTAGCCACTCCCGAACCGGCTCACGGCCGGACGGCAAGGCGTAAAAGAAAGCGGGCAGCTGTTTCATCGGCTAAGGCGGATGTACCATTTATGGTACATCCTAGCAAGGCCCTCGTCGGCCGCAGGCTCTACCTCGCCCGCCTCACATCACCGACATCTCCAGCGGCGGCGCCACATTGTCCGGCAGCGGGCTGACATAAGGCGTTCGTGCGGTGCGCTTCTTCAGGTCTGCCTTGGCGGCGGCGATCAGGTCCGGCTCCAGCAGCGCCTTGACGCCGAGACCGGCCATGGCCTTGGCGGCCTGCACCATGGCCTTGTGGGCGGCCGGGCTCTTGCCCTGCGCCACCACCTGCCAGGTGTGGAACGGGGTGCCGATGGCGACCGTCGGCGCATGGACCTGGACGGTCGGCACCACCCAGCTCACATCGCCGACATCGGTCGAGCCGATCTGCGGGTTGCGCCTGGCGTCCAGGGGCACCAGGAAGTCAGCCAGCGGCCGGTCGGTCGGCTCCATCCCGATCGCGCGATAGACGGCGGCGATGTCCTGTTCGGAGAGGGTGGAGCGGATTTTGGCGGCGAAAGCCTTGTCCGCGTCGTCGAAATGCGGCGGGCCAAGGTCCTCCATGACGCGCAGCAGCGCTTCTTCGAGCGGGGCGTTGGGCAAGAGGTTGGAGACGGCGGAAATGATCCGCATCTCGACCCTGGTTTCGGTCATCAGCGCGGCGCCTTGCGCGATCTTGTGGACGCGTCCCACCAACTCGTTCATGCCGGGCAGGTCGCGGGCGCGGATCGAATAGCGCACGCGGGCATGGGCCTGCACCACGTTGGGGGCAATGCCGCCGGTGTCGAGCAGCGCATAATGGACGCGGGCGTCGCTCGGCATGTGCTCGCGCATGTAGTTGACGCCGACATTCATCAATTCGACCGCGTCGAGCGCGCTGCGGCCGAGATGCGGCGAGACGGCGGCATGCGAGGTACGCCCGGTGAAGATGAAATCGGCGCGGGTGTTGGCGAGCGAGGGCGTCACCACCACTTCCCAGAAGCTGGAGGGGTGCCAGGTGATGGCGACGTCGACGTCATCGAAGGCGCCCGCGCGCACCATGAAGGCTTTCGCCGCGCCGCCTTCCTCCGCGGGGCAGCCGTAATAGCGCACGCGCCCGGGCATCTTATGGGCGGCGAGCCAATCCTTGAGCGCGGTGGCGGCGAGTAGCGCAGCCGAGCCGAGCAGATTGTGGCCGCAGCCATGGCCATGGCCACCTGTCTCTAGCGGGCGAGGCTCCGCTACGCCCGCCTCCTGGCTGAGACCGGGCAGGGCATCGTATTCGCCGAGGAAGGCGATGACGGGGCCCGCTTCGCCCCATTCGCCCATCAAGGCCGTGGGGATGCCAGCGACATTCTGCGTGATACGGAAACCCTGATGGCGGAGCTCAGCGAGATGTTCGGCGGCGGAGCGCGCCTCGGTGTAGCAAATCTCGGGCATCGCCCACACCTTGTCGCTCAATTCGATGAAACGCGGCTTGATCGCGTCAACGCTTCGCCAAATCTCGCTGCGGTTGTCCATGCTCCGGTCCCTTGTTCTTGAAGTCGATTGCGGAAAGCGAGAACGCTATCAGTTGGGCCCGGGTCGGCCTAGCGCCCGGCGGGAGATCAGCCATGCGGTCCGGCGGCGAGAGGGCCGCGGACACGCTCTCGACCGGCGATATCAAGGCATTCTCGCAAGATGGTGAGGCGCGATGGGGCGGCAGGGGCGTGCGCCGACTGCCCCGCGCGAAAACAGAAGTCGCCGCGTGCACTATCGGCCGATCTCAGGACCACGACAATTCCCAATCGAAGAGGTACGCGAGGCGTCGCGTGTCGTTTGATTTTAAATCGTGAGCAGCAGCGCATCAACATCGCAGCGGTCGGTCGGCCACGAAGACCATGGATGCGTTGCGCCGCGGTTCGGCGGTTGCTGTCTTGGAACTCTGCGGGCCTGAAGAGTTGCAGCAAGCGGTAAAATCCGATCGCCGGGCGGCGCGCACGACCACGATCCGGCTGTCGATTTGCCACAATTGGAATTCAAGATACCCCTGCGTCACAGACGTTTTTTTCAATGATTGATTGATGTTACCAGAACTGCATTCGGAAGTTGATTTTAGCTCACCATCGTTCAGCCTCAATCTCCGCGTGCGCAACCACGTCCGAGCAATCGGCGCTGAAACGAATCTTTTTGCATGACATCGAACCCCAGGTGATGAATGACCGCCCTTGTAAAATTTCTTGCGTACGCTTTTCCAGCTAACTCATCCATCAAACACGAGATACTCAAGCAGCTTGCAATGGCTGCCGGTGCTGCGTTGCTGGTTTGGATACTCAGCATGACCTACGGCCTGGATTTGAGTGCCGGCTTTTTCTAGCCCATTTTCCTCGAAGGCGGGGTATCCGGCACGCCGCGGGTTTTAGCACGACTTCCTGGAACGCCGGCGCGCTCCGCTCAAGCCACCTTCTGCCGCTCGGTCACGCCCGAGCGCAGATTGTGGAAGAATTTCTCCACCTCGCGCGACAGCACGTCCGCCGTGGACGCGAGATCGCCGGAAGCGGCGAGCACCTGCTCCGCGGCTGTCCCCGTCTCGCCGATGGCGGCGCGGAGCGAGCCGATATTGGCGACCAGCGTCCGGTTGCCAAGCGCCGCGGCTTGCGCGTTGGCGGAGATTTCGCGGGTCGCTAGTCCTGCTGCCCGATGGCGCCGGCGATGTGCGAGGTGATGTCGTTGATGCCGCGCACGGCGTGGCCGATCTCGCGCACGGCATCGACGGCATTTTTGGTCGAGACCTGAATCAGGCCGATGTTCTGACCGATCTCCTCGGTCGCCTTGGCGGTCTGCCCGGCCAGCGCCTTGACCTCGTGCGCGACCACGGCAAAACCTCGCCCGGCTTCGCCCGCGCGCGCGGCCTCGATGGTCGCATTCAGCGCCAACAGGTTGGTCTGCTCGGCGATCGCCTGGATCAGGGCGAGCACGCCGTCGATTCTTTGCGTCGCCGCGGCAAGGCTTTCGATTTCGGCGATCGATTTTTCGGTGCGCTGTCCGGTCTGCTCGACCGCGCTTGCCGCCTGCCGGACCTGGCGGCCGATCTCCTCGACCGAGGCCGACAACTCCTCCGCGGCGCCCGCGACCGCTGACACGTTGCCGGAAGCCTGCGTGGTCGCGCCGGCGGCGGCCTCGGCGCGCCCGTTGGCATCCGAAGTCACGCGGGCGATGGTTTGCGCGGTGTTGCGCATCCCCGACGCGTTCTCGGCGACCGCGCGCAGCGCGGTCCCGATCGCCTGCCGGAATTCTTCCACAGAGGTCTCGACGTGGCGGCCGCGCTCCTCGCGCGCCTTGGATTCCGCGGACACCTGCGCATTGAGGTTGCGGTTGTGGTCCATCGCCTGCTGGAAGACCTGGATCGCGCGAGCCAGCGCGCCGATCTCATCAGCGCGCTCCGCATGCGGGACCTCGACACCTTCGGCGCCCTCGGCGACCCGTTTGATGGTCGAGGTGATGTGCGCGAGCGGCCGCGCGATCGAGCGCGCGATGATCGCGATGCCGATGACGACCAGCACCAGCTCGAGGCCGCCGAGGCAAGTCAGGACGAAGGATAGCTCGCGGTTCATCGCGGCATCTTGCGCGATCTTCCTGCCGCGCTCGGTGTAGACCTTGGACAGCGCCTCGAGATCCTTGTTGAGGGCGGAGCGGACGGCGCGGTTGGCGTCGTTGTCGCCCCATTCACGGCCCGCGGCGGGGCTAATCTCGTTGGCGCGGCGGACCAGCTCTTTGCGGAAATCGATGAACTGCTCGATGCGCTTCTTGAAGGTCGCGAACTGCTCGGCGTCGTCGGCCTGGACGATTGGCTCCCATCTCTTGACCACACCGAGGATGTTGTCGTTGAACTTGAGCAGCCCTTCGCCGTACTTCTTCACCACAGCCGGTTCCGTGGACATGTAGACGCCGCGGGATTCCATCACTACCGCATAGACCAGCGAGTTGACGCGCTCGACGTTCAGCGCCGCCAGATTGGCCGTCTCGATCGCTTCGGTGGTCGCGGCGTTGCGGCGCGAATTGTAATCGGAGAGCACGGTGGCCGCCGCGGTCAGGACCGCAAACAGGGCGAAGATCGAATATAGCCTCGCCGCGAGCGAAAGACGGGACGCAATTGACATGATGGAAAACCGGTTTTGGAATTTCATGGTCTCAGGCATGCGGCCCCTCGCAAGGCGGGGTCAGGCGCCGTCGGCGGTCCAAGAACTATGCAGAAGTTGCATCGATAAAGGATTAATGGGGGAGTTGCGGTATCATGCAACTTATGCAGGAATTATCTATCAAAATCATATGGTTGCAGTCGCTTCCGCGCGGCAATGCTGGACCGAGCGGCTTCCGTAGAACTACCGGGCAATTCGTCTCGTGAAGCCGCTCGCCTGGCTCGACCGGCCGTACCGTCTTCGCACCGCGGTGTTACATTCGGGTCAGGAAGGGACCCAAAGGGCGCGCACCGGGACGCTGACGGGTCTGGAGCCACTATGGTCTATCGCCACACCATCGATGCCACGTCCTATGTCTTCGAGGATCTGCGCGACCTGCTCGCCAAGGCGACCCCGCCGCGCTCCGGCGACCGCCTGGCGGGGATCGCAGCCGCCAGCGCCGAGCAGATGATCGCAGCGCGGATGGCGCTTGCGGACGTTCCGCTTCACGCCTTCTTGCAGGAAACCGTGATCCCCTACGAGGACGACGAAGTCACCCGCCTGATCGTGGATGGCCATGATGCGGCCGCCTTTGCGCCGATCGCCTCACTGACCGTCGGGTCGTTTCGCGACTTTCTGTTGTCGGATGCGGCAACCTGCGAGGGCTTAAAGAAACTGTCGCGCGGGATCACGGCGGAGATGGCCGCCGCTGTCTCCAAGCTGATGCGCAACCAGGACCTCATTCTGGTTGCGAAGAAATCCGAGGTAATCACGGCGTTTCGCAACACCATCGGTCTGCGCGGGCGGATGAGCGCGCGGCTGCAGCCCAATCATCCTTTCGACGATGCCAGGGGTATCACCGCGTCCATCCTCGACGGCATCCTCTTGGGTTCGGGCGACGCCTGCATCGGCATCAACCCGGCCAGCGACGATCCCGCGGTCATTGCCAACCTGTTGCGGCTCGTCGACGCGATCATTGCCCGGCTGGAAATCCCGACCCAGGCTTGCGTGCTGACCCATGTCACGACCACGCTCGAATTGATCGGGAAGGGCGCGCCTGTGGATCTGGTGTTCCAGTCGATCGCGGGTACGGAAGCCGCCAACCGCAGTTTCGGCATCGACCTTGCGCTGTTGCGGGAGGCGCGGGCCGCCGGACGGTCGCTGCAGCGCGGCACGGTCGGCGACAACGTCATGTATTTCGAGACCGGGCAGGGCTCGGCGCTCTCCGCCAACGCCCATCACGGCGTCGACCAGCAGACCTGCGAAGCGCGCGCCTACGCGGTGGCGCGGGCGTTCGATCCGCTTCTTGTCAACAGCGTGGTCGGCTTCATCGGCCCGGAATATCTCTATGACGGCAAGGAAATCATCCGGGCCGGGCTCGAGGATCATTTCTGCGGCAAGCTGCTCGGTCTGCCGCTTGGCGTCGACGTCTGCTACACTAACCACGCCGAGGCCGATTATGACGACATGGACAACCTGCTGACGCTGCTGGCGGCGGCCGGCGTGACCTTCATCATGGGGGTTCCGGGAGCGGATGACGTGATGTTGAACTACCAGTCCACCTCATTTCATGATGCGCTCTATGTCCGCGATCTCTTTGGCCTTAAACGGGCGCCGGAGTTCGACAATTGGCTGGTCCATGCAGGGCTTGCCGATTCCGGCTTTCGGCTTGCCGGCAGCGCCGGGCTATTGCCGGATTTTGCCTCACGATTAATCGCGGATGGCGAATCTAATATCTGAACCGCAGCAACCAAGCGGGCGTCTGAAGGTTAGAACCACTTGAGATTTATTACCGCCGCCACAATATTGAGCAAATTGTAACCAAGCTTATTTTTGCAAGGTTTTGCAAGGTTTTGCAGAGAAAGTTGGTAGGGGGTCGGGATGAGGACAGCGGGCATCGAGACGGTTCGGCGCATCCTGTGCGTGTTTCCGCGTTATACGTCTTCCTTCGGTACGTTCGAGTACGCCTATCCGTTGACCGACGGCGTCCGTGCCTTCATGCCGCCGCAGGGCCTGCTCCTGATTGCGGCCTATCTGCCGGCAAACTGGCCGGTCCGCTTCATCGACGAGAACATCCGCCCCACCGCCAGGGAAGACTTCGAATGGGCTGAAGCCGTGTTCGTCTCTGGCATGCATATCCAGCGCCAGCAGATGAACGATATCTGCCGGCGCGCGCATGCGTTCGATCTGCCGGTCGCGATCGGCGGCCCCTCCGTCAGCGCCTGTCCGGACCACTATCCCTCGTTCGACTATCTGCATGTCGGCGAACTCGGCGATGCCACCGATGCGCTGATCGCGCGGCTTGCGCGCGACTGCTCGCGCCCGGCGCAACAGGTCGTGCTTGAGACCGTCGATCGGCTGCCGATGACGGAGTTTCCGATTCCGGCCTATGAGCTTGCCGAGGTCAAAAAGTATTTCCTCGGCAACATCCAGTATTCCAGCGGCTGCCCGTATCAGTGCGAGTTCTGCGATATCCCGGGACTTTACGGGCGCAACCCGCGCATCAAGACGCCGCAACAGATCATCGCCGAGCTCGACAGGTTGCGCGAATGCGGAATGACCGACACGGTCTATTTCGTCGACGATAATTTCATCGGCAACCGCAAGGCGGCCCTTGATCTGTTGCCGCATCTGATCGAGTGGCAGAAGAAGCACGGCTACGTGATGCGGCTCGCCTGCGAGGCGACGCTCAACATCGCGAAACGGCCGGAGATTCTGCAGAAGATGCGCGAGGCGTTTTTCGTCACGATCTTTTGCGGCATCGAGACGCCCGACCCCGACGCGCTGAAGGCGATGCAGAAGGACCATAACATGATGGTCCCGATCCTGGAGGGCATCAGGACCATCAATTCCTACGGGATGGAGGTCGTTTCCGGCATCATCATGGGGCTCGACACCGACAAGCCGGACACCGGCGACGCGCTACTCGCGTTCGTCGAGGAATCCAGGATTCCGCTGTTGACGATCAATCTGCTGCAGGCGCTGCCCAAGACCCCGCTATGGGATCGCCTGCAGCGCGAGAACCGGCTCAATCACGACGAAAGCCGCGATTCCAACGTCGAGTTCCTGCTGCCCTACGATCATGTGATCTCCTCCTGGAAGCGATGCATGGAAATCGCCTACCAGCCGGAAAAGCTCTATGCGCGCTATCAGCACATGGTCGACTACACCTACGCCAACCGGCTGAAGGTGCCGGTCAATCCGGAGATGAAGAGCTGGAAGAACATCAGGCGCGCGCTGATCATGCTCCGCAACATCTTCTGGAAGGTCGGCGTGCGCGGCGACTACCGGAAAGTGTTCTGGAAGTTCGCGCTTTCGCGCCTGCGGCGCGGCGACATCGAGGGTCTGATCGCCTGCACGATGATCGCCCATCATTTGATCCTGTTTGCGCGTGCAGCCTCGCGCGGCCATCAGAACGCCTCGAACTATTCGTTCAGGCTGCGCGAAGCGTCGATGCCGGCCGAGTAATCCAAGGGCAGTTCAAGAGTAATCAATGAGCACGCCAGCGCCACCGGCCCGATCGATCACGGACCTTCGGGAGCTGACGCCGGCGCGCGTGGCGCTGGGCCGCTCCGGCGCCAGCGTGCCGACCACGGCATTGCTCGACTTCACGCTCGATCATGCGCGCGCCCGCGACGCGGTTCACGCCGCCTTCGATGCCAAAGCCCTGATCGCCGCGCTTGGTTGTCTTTCGCTTGGCGGTCTTTCGCTTGGCGCGGTCGGCGTTTGCAGCCGCGCCGGCGATCGAAAGAATTACCTCAGGCGTCCCGATCTTGGCCGCAGGCTCGATCAGGCTTCGGTGCAGCTGCTCGCGGAGCGCCGCGGGACCGGCGCCTGTCCGTTGGCGGTCGTGATCGGCGACGGACTGTCGCCGAGGGCGGTTCATGCGCACGCGATCGAATTGATCCGCGCGCTGCTGGCGCGGCTCGGCGCGGCGCAAATCGAAATCGATCATGTCGTGGTGGCTTCAGGCGCGCGGGTGGCGCTCGGCGACGAGATCGGCGAGCTCCTGGGTGCCCGCATGGCGCTGATGTTGATCGGCGAGCGGCCGGGCCTGTCCGCTCCCGACAGCCTAGGGGCCTATCTGACGTTCGCCCCCAAAGTCGGATGCTCCGATGCCGGGCGCAATTGCGTCTCCAACATCCATCGCGCCGGTCTCGGCTATGAGGAGGCCGCCTTCAAAATTGCGTGGCTGGTTCGTGAAGGCCTGGCGCGCCAGGTTACCGGCGTGGCGCTGAAGGATGAAAGCGGCGACGAAACCTTGCAGCGCATTGCCGATGAGCCCAAACCGGCATGACGGATGCGCGAGCCTGGGAGGGAAACGATCAATACGCGTCGATTTTGCGCTGGTCGCTGCGCTTGCGAGACCGAGCTTAGACCTGCTAAACCAGCCCGCGCGATTTCCCGTATGTTTTCAAGGAATAGCGCCGTTCAAAGATGGCGACCGGGATCGGTGCGACATTCGCTGCGATGGCCGCATTCGCGCCCTTTGAAACTTAAGCGATGCAGATTGAGCCGAAGTGAGGAACTGGACAGGGCATGCTCGAAAAGAACCGCGACAGTGAAGTGCATGTCGAGAAAGTCGAGCAACGGCCGTTTGCCAGCATTGCGTTCGGGCTGGAGCGGATCGGGCTGATCGCGGTCCAGGCGCCGATCCTGTCCTGCATCATCCTGATCGGGCTGATCGTCGGCGCGGTGTTCGGCATCGAGCGCATCAAGATCGACGATTCGCTCAGCCAGTTGTTCCGCTCCAATACCAAGGAATACCGCCAGTACGAAGAGGTCACCAAGAAGTTCCCGGCGGAGGAATTCGACGTGCTGGTCGTCGTCGAAGGCAAGACCCTCCTGGCGCGCGACAATCTGGAGAAGCTGCGCGATTTCGTCACCGACCTGCAGCTCGTCGATGGTACGCGCGGCCTGGTTTCGCTGTTCTCCGCGCGCCAGGCCCCGGCGCCCGGCAAACTGCCGGCGGCGCTGTTTCCGTCCGATCTGCCGCAAGGCGCCGACTACGACAAGTTCATCGAGACCGTCAAAAGCAACGAGATCATCCGCGGCAAATTGTTGTCCGACGACGGAACGCTGGCGTTGATCGTGTTGTCGTTGGATCCTGACGTCGTCTCCGGCAGCAAGCTCGGCAACGTGGTCGGCGATGTCCGCAAGCTGATGGCCCAGGATCTCGGCGATACCGGGCTGAAAGCCGAGTTGTCGGGTGTCCCGGTCATGCAGCTCGAGATCCGCAAGGCGGTCGAGCGCGATGGGCTGACCTACAACGTCCTCGGCATTCTCGCCGGCTGCATCATCGCGATCATCTTCTTTCGCAAGATATCGTTCATGGTGGTGGCGGCGTTTCCGCCCTTCATCGCGATCGTGCTGGCGCTCGGCGGCCTCGGTTGGGCCAATTTCAACCTCAACATGTTCTTGAACGTGATGACGCCGCTCATCATGGTGATCAGCTTCTCGGATTCGATGCAGCTCACCTTCGCGGCACGCGACCGCCTGATCGCGGGCCAGGACAAATATACTGCGTTCAAGAACGCCGTGCTGGTGGTGGGCCCGGCTTGCGTGCTCACCCACGGCACCGCCGCCATTTCCTTCATCGCGCTGCAATTTTCCGATTCCGACCTGATCCGCAAATTCGGCGAGGCGGGACTTGCCGCCACCATCATCGCGCTGCTCGCGGTGCTGTCGCTGGTGCCGGTGTTCGGGGTCCTGTTCGTCCGCAACGAGAAAGTCTTTGCCGTCAAGTTCCAGAGCGCGGACGCCGGCGTCCAGGCGTTGCGCAGTTTCTGCTACTGGATCGCGGTACGCATGGTCAGCCGCCCCGGGCTGTTCAGCCTGATCGCGGTTCTGTTCGTCGCCGGCCTCGCCACGGTCTATGCCAACCTGCAACCGCGCTACCGGCTCGCCGACCAGGTGCCGGACAAGCAGCAGGCGGTCGCCGCCAGCGGACGGCTCGATGCCAAACTGACCGGCGCCAACCCGGTCAATGTGCTGATCCAATTCCCCAAGGGGGAAACGCTCTATTCGCCCGAGACCTTGCAGACCATCGCCGACGTTCACTCAACCGTCGAGCGCACGGCCGGCGTCGGCAACGTCTGGTCGCTGGAGACGCTGCGCCGGTGGCTCGCGGAAAAGGCCGGAAGCTCCGACGTCGCAACCTTGAAGGAATACGTCAACCTGATCCCCGAGCACCTGGTGCGGCGTTTCATCGACGCCAATCAGGACGCGGTCGTGGTGGCGGGCCGGGTGCCGGACCTCGATTCCAGCCAGATTTTACCCGTTGTCGACAAGCTGGATCATGAGCTCGACACGGTGCGCAAGGCGCATCCTGGTTACGAGATCGCCGTCACCGGCCTTTCCGCGATCGCCGCGCGTAATTCGGCCAGCATGATCGAGAAGCTGAACCGCGGGCTCACCATCGAATTCGCGCTGGTGGCGATGTTCATTGGCCTTGCGTTCCGATCCTGGGTGGTGATGTTCGCCTGCATCCTGCCCGGCATCTTCCCCGTGGTGCTGTCGGGCACGGTGCTGTATCTGCTCGGGGAGGGGCTGCAATTTGCCAGCGTCGTGGCGCTCACGGTGTCGTTCGGCTTGGGGCTTAGCGCCACGATCCACTTCCTGAACCGGCTGCGGCTGGAGAGAAAACCCGGCGTCAGTTCGGCGATCGCGGTCGAGCGCGCCACCGTGCTGGTCGGCCCGGCGTTGATCCTGACCACGGTGGTCTTGGCCTGCGGCCTGGTGGTGACGGTGTTTTCCGACCTGCCGTCGCTGCGCCTGTTCGGCTGGCTCAGCGCGTTCTCGATGATCTCGGCGCTGTTTGCCGACCTCTTCATCCTGCGGCCGACCGCGATGTTCCTGATCAATCTTTCGGAGCGGATCCGCGGACCGCGCACCAGCGAACAACCGAAGCCCCAGCTCTGAATTGCTCAGAACCGGGGCTCGGAAAAATCCGCAAGGTGGCAGCAGATGGCTGGCGTCAGCCCTTTACCATCGTGATGTTGACGCCCCTGATCTCGCCCTTGGAGCTGATCTGCACGGTCTGCTTGTTACCGGTGGTGCGCAACGTGAGGTTGGCGGCAAAGCCATTGGCCTCCACGAACACCTCGATCTGGCCGCCGCCGGCGGTGCCTTGCAGGTTGCCGAAGACGTTGCGGCTGGCCTCGCTCCAGTTGCCGGAAATCCGATCGCCGTTGGAGGTGACGTCGCTGGTCAAATCGAATTTGTAGCTATCGCTGGCGCAGCGCAGGCTTTGCTTCAGCGCCATCCCGCTGCCGTTGACCTTGTAGTTCGCCTTGCAGCGGATGCGCTCGGTCGAGCCGTCGGACAGTGCAACGGTTCCGGTGCCGGACCATGCGCCGTCGAAGCCGGCGAACGGCCCGCTGGCGCCCTGGGCATGTCCCACGGAGACCGACAACATCAGCGCGGCGCCGATGCCGGCCGCGATCAATCCCTGCCCAAACAGACTGGAGCCAAACGATTTCATATCGGGTTTCCCATTCAAAAAAGACGTTCTGATTTCGAGGGAACGTCTCGCCGCATCGAAGATTTAGTGTCACCGCAGAATGTTAGGTTCAAATGACAGACCAAGCCTTCAGCCACGCTTTGCCTTGCCCGCTGCGCAGATCGGGCCGGCGGCCGGCATGCGGCGACACGGCACTCCACGAAAAAGCTTCAGAATTAGCCTGCTTCGCCGCTCAGCATGTAATGGCTGGCGGTGCTTGCTTGCAACAGCCAATTGCGAAAATCGGTTGCCGACGAATAACGCCCTAGTGTCAAAAGCTTATCTGTGCCAATGAACGGCCTTCCCGAAGGCCGAGGTTTGGCTGCAGGCCGCCGTAAATTTGGCCGCATTTACCAGCGCTTGTGCCTTCAACTCGCCGTTCGCGGTCCGCAGGCCGCGTGCCATCCAACAATCCTTCCCAGTTGCGCCTGGCGCGACCCGGGGTGGAACTTCTGCCGTGAGATGAAGGAACAAGATGCGTAAATTTTTGCTGGCACTTACCCTATTGTCGCTTTCCCTTTCTACCGCAGCTTCGGCCGAAGAAGCGCACAGCGGCGCACCTGAGGAACAGAAGGCATGTGTACGCGACGTGCAGAAATTCTGCCGTCCGGTAATCGATCAGGGCGATTTCACGGTTCTGGCCTGCCTGAAGGAAAATCGTGCCAAGATCTCCGTGGCCTGCGACCAGGTGTTGAAGACCCACGGGCAATAGTTAACGGCCGCCGTCCGCTGATCGGCCTCTTCCGCACTCGCAGACAGCATTGGTTTTGGCGACGTATTCCCCTATATGGGAATATCGATCCCTTCGCGCGGCGCGAAGGATGGCGGCATTTCAGGCCACCTGTCCGGACAATGTAGTAGCCAGTTGCTGATGACCACCGCGAGCGAATTGCGATCCGGCAAGGGACACCGCGACGAGAACTTTCCGGTGGCGTCGTGGATCATCCACCCGCGCCACCGGGCGCTGATCCTTGCGTTCTACAATTTCGTCAGAACCGCCGACGATATCGCCGACCACGCGACGCTGGCGCCAAGCGACAAGCTCGCTTATCTCGATCTGCTCGAAGCCGAGCTGCTCGGAGGCGGCGACAGCCAGCTCGAGGCGGTGAATTTGCGGCGCGCGCTGGCGGAGCGTTCGATGCCGCCGCGCCATGCGCTCGACGTGCTGATCGCGTTCCGGATGGACGTCAGCAAGCTTCGCTACGAGAACTGGGACGAGGTGATCCACTATTGCCGCTATTCGGCGATGCCGGTCGGGCGCTTCATGCTCGACGTCCATGGCGAGAGCACCTCGACCTGGGCGGCGTCGGATGCGCTCTGCGCCGGACTGCAGATCAACAATCACCTGCAGGACTGCGGCAAGGACTATCGCGACCTCAACCGCGTCTACCTTCCGCGCGATGCGCTTCAAGCCGCAGGCGCGTCCGTCGAAGCGCTGGGGCTTGAGAAGGCGCCGGACGCGCTCTTGCAATGCCTGCATTCGCTCGCGGCGCGGACGCAGTCGCTGCTCGACGAAAGCAAATCGCTCAGCGCCGAGGTGAAGGACTTCCGGCTTGGCGTCGAGATTTCCGTGATCCAGGCTTTCGCCGACAGGATCGTCCGCCTGTTGAAGGTGCGCGACCCCTTGAGCGAGCGCGTGCATCTCAACCCGGTCGAGCTGCTCGCGTTTAGCTTGGGTGGGGTCGCAAGCGAGATCGTCAGGCGCGCGTCGGGACGGCGGCCCGTGTCCAAACCGGCGGCCGGCGCATGACGCTCGAAGCCGTGGCCGAAAACACCGATTACGGCACGACTGCGTCCGGCAGTTCGTTCTACGCGGCGATGCGCATCCTGCCGCGCGAGCAGCGCGAGGCGATGTTCCAGATCTACAGCTTCTGCCGCAAGGTCGACGACATCGCCGATTCCGACGGCCCGCGGGGCGAACGGCTGGCCGCGCTGCAGCAGTGGCGCGACGATATCGAGGCGCTGTACCAGGGCCATCCGCCGCCGCGGTTGCGCGATTACGTCGCCTCGGTCAAGAAATTCGAGCTGCAGCGCGCCGATTTTCTGGCCATCGTCGACGGCATGGAAATGGACGTGCCGCAGGATATCCGCGCGCCCGATCTTGCCACCCTCGACCTCTATTGCGATCGCGTCGCAAGCGCCGTCGGGCGATTGTCGGTGCGGGTGTTCGGTCTTCCGACCGACGACGGCATCCTGCTGGCGCATCATCTCGGCCGCGCGCTGCAACTGACCAATATCCTGCGCGACATCGACGAGGACGCCGCGATCGGCCGGCTTTACCTGCCGCGCGAGGGGCTGCAGGACGCGGGAATTGCCGGCACCGACCCGCTCAAGGTTGCCGCCGACGCTGCCTTGCCGAAGGTCTGCGCGCCGTTGGTCGTGCGGGCGCGCTCGCATTTCGAAAGCGCCGACGAAGTCATGGCGCGCCATCCGCGCCGCGTGGTGCGCGCGCCACGGATCATGTCAAAATATTATCGGGCGATCCTGGAATTGCTGGTCGCGCGGGGATTTTCGGCGCCGCGGGCCGAGGTCCGTATCAACAAGCTCGCCCGGCTTGCCATCGTTCTGCGCTACGCCTTCATCTGATGCAAAAGACCGTCCATATCATCGGCGCCGGAATCTCGGGCCTTGCCGCGGCCGTTAGGCTCGCGAACGCGGGCTACCGCGTCTTTCTCCACGAGGCGACGCAGCAGGCGGGCGGCCGCTGCCGCTCCTATTTCGATGCCGCGACCAATCTCACCATCGACAACGGCAACCATCTCCTGCTCTCGGGCAACCGCCACGCGGTGGCCTATGCGAGATCGATCGGCACCGAGGCCGGATTGGTCGGGCCGAAGCAGGCGCAGTTTCCGTTTGTCGACCTGACGACCGGGCAGCGCTGGCTGCTCGACCTCGGCGACAGCCGGCTGCCGCTCTGGGTGTTCGACGAGGGCCGCCGCGTACCCGACACGAGCTTGCGCGATTATCTCGCATTGATGCCGCTGATTTGGGCACCCAAGCGCAAACTGGTCAGCGATGCGATTCGCTGCGACGGCACGCTTTACGATCGGCTGGTGCAGCCGCTGTTGCTGGCGGCGCTGAATGTCGATCCGCCCGAGGGGTCGGCGGGGCTCGCCGGCGCCGTGGTGCGGGAAACTCTGTTGGCGGGTGGGCGGGCCTGCCGGCCGCTGATCGCGCGCGAGGGCTTGAGCGCCGTCCTGGTCGAGCCCGCGATCAAGCTGCTGCAGGCCAAGGGCGCCAGCGTCGCGTTCGGCCACGAGTTGCGCGAACTGGCGATGACGGCGGAGCGCGTTTATGGCCTGAACTTCGGCGCTGACGACGTCATCCCTTTCGGCTCCGACGATGCTGTCATCATGGCCGTTCCGCCGCGTCCCGCAGCCGCACTTCTGCCGGGCCTGAAGACGCCGACGAAATTCCGCGCGATCGTGAACGCCCATTTTCGCTTCGACCCGCCGCGGGACATGCCGCCGATCATGGGCGTGGTCGGGGGACTGGTCGAGTGGCTGTTCGCGTTCCCGCAGCGGCTGTCGGTTACCATCAGCAACGGCGACCGGCTGGTGGACATGCCGCGCGAGGAATTGGCGCAGGCGATCTGGCGGGACATCTGCAAGGCGGCCGGCGTCGGGGGCGAGCTGCCGCCCTGGCAGATCGTGCGCGAGCGCCGCGCCACATTTGAGGCGACACCGGAGCAGAACGCCCTGCGGCCGGGGGCGGTCACGCAGCTCAAAAACCTGTTTCTTGCGGGCGACTGGACTGATACGGGGTTACCGGCCACGATCGAAGGATCGGTGCGGTCGGGGAATAAGGCCGCCGATCTGGTCCTCGCCATGCGATAGGCGTTAGAGAGTGGGGTCGAGCAGCATGCTTTCCGCCAACAAGACCGCAGCGACCGAGAACCTGGGCGCGCTGGAAGCCAGCATCGCGAAGGCGGATCGCGCGCTGCGTGACTGCCAGCAGCCGGACGGACATTGGGTCTTCGAGCTGGAGGCCGACTGCACCATCCCTGCGGAATATGTGCTGCTGCGCCACTTTCTCGGC
Organism: uncultured Alphaproteobacteria bacterium; assembly: GCA_963823115.1. GTDB lineage: Bacteria > Pseudomonadota > Alphaproteobacteria > Rhizobiales > Xanthobacteraceae > Bradyrhizobium. The sequence continues at coordinate 52,363 of CAWGKJ010000011.1, forward strand.
GAACCGGTGGACACTGAGCTCGAGGCCAAGATCGCCAGTTACCTGCGTCGGGTGCAGGGCGCCCATGGCGGCTGGCCGCTGGTGCACGACGGCGAGTTCGACATGAGCGCCAGCGTCAAAGCCTATTACGCACTGAAGATGATCGGCAATTCCACGGACAGCCCGCACATGGCGCGCGCGCGCGAGGCGATCCGCTCGCGCGGCGGCGCCATCCACAGCAACGTTTTCACGCGCTTCATGCTTGCGATGTTCGGGGTGACGACCTGGCGCAGCGTGCCGGTGCTGCCGATCGAGATCATGCTGTTGCCGATGTGGTCGCCGTTTCATATCAACAAGATCTCCTATTGGGCGCGCACCACGATCGTGCCCTTGATGGTGCTGGCGGCGCTGAAGCCGCGCGCGAAAAATCCAAAAGGCGTCGGCATCGACGAGTTGTTCCTGCAGGACCCGCGTTCGATCGGCATGACCGCGAAAGCGCCGCATCAGAGCTGGGGCTGGTTCACTCTGTTCCGCGCGCTCGACCATGTATTGCGCCTGATCGAGCCGTTGTTTCCGAAGGCGCTGCGCCAGCGTGCGATCGACAGCGCGCTCGCTTTCATCGAGGAGCGGCTGAACGGCGAAGACGGAATGGGCGCGATCTACCCGCCGATGGCCAACATCGTGATGATGTACGACGCGCTCGGCAAACCTGCGGACTACCCGCCGCGCGCCGCAACGCGCCGCGGTCTCGACAAGCTTCTGGTGATCGGCGAGCACGAGGCCTATTGCCAGCCCTGCGTCTCGCCGGTGTGGGACACCACGCTGACCTGCCACGCCATGCTGGAGGCCGGCGGTGAGGAGGCTGTATCCTCCGCGAAGCAGGGGCTGGACTGGCTGCTGCCGAGGCAGGTGCTCGACGTCAAGGGCGACTGGGCCGTGAAGCGGCCGCAAGTTCGCCCCGGCGGCTGGGCCTTCCAGTACAACAACGACCATTATCCCGACCTCGACGACACCGCGGTGGTCGTGATGTCGATGGACCGGATGCGGCGCGTGAACGGGAGCCGCGACTACGATGACGCGATCGCGCGCGGCCGCGAGTGGATCGAGGGCATGCAGAGCCGCGACGGCGGCTGGGCCGCCTTCGATGTCAACAATCTCGAATATTACCTCAACAACATCCCGTTCTCGGACCATGGCGCGCTGCTCGACCCGCCGACCGAGGACGTTACCGCCCGCTGCATCTCGATGCTGGCCCAGCTCGGCGAGACCGCCCGGACGAGCCAATCGGTCGCGGCCGGGATTGAATATCTGCGGCGGACCCAGCTTGCCGAGGGCTCGTGGTACGGGCGCTGGGGCCTGAACTACATCTACGGCACCTGGTCGGTGCTGTGCGCGCTGAATGCCGCCGGCGTGAGCCACCAGGACCCGATGATGCGCAAGGGCGCCGACTGGCTGGTGTCGATCCAGAACGCCGACGGCGGCTGGGGCGAGAATGCCACCAGCTACCGGCTTGATTATCGCGGCTGGGAACAGGCCCCCTCGACCGCCTCGCAAACGGCATGGGCCTTGCTTGGTCTGATGGCGGCGGGCCAGGTTGAGCATCCGGCCGTGGCCCGTGGCGTTCGGTACCTAATGGCAACACAGTCCGAAAAAGGGGTGTGGGACGAACAGCGTTACACGGCAACAGGCTTTCCTCGGGTATTTTACTTGCGTTATCATGGTTACTCTAAGTTTTTCCCGCTTTGGGCGCTGGCGCGGTATCGCAACCTGAACAATACGAACAGCAGGGTGGTAGGGGTCGGAATGTGAATTTGGGGGCGGGGGATGACGCGTCCGCGGGCAGGATTGATCCGCGGCCAATATTAATTGTGACTGGATTGGTACAGGAGGCCCGCATCGCAGCCGGGCCCGGTATGACCGTAATCTGCAGTTCTAGCGATCCGCGGCAGTTGCGCGCGCTCTTGACGGTGTTCGATCCGTCGACGATCCGCGGCGTCATCAGCTTCGGTGTCGCCGGCGGCCTTGATCCAAGCTTGAAATCGGGCGACGTCGTGGTGGCGACCGAAGTCATGGCGGGCGATGCCCGCTGGCTTGCCGGGCTCGCGCTGAACGAAGAACTGATCACCAACGTCGCGCTCGGGCGCAGGCGCGTGGTCCGCGGCGGCCTTGCCGGCGTGGAAGATGTCGTCGCCGCGCAGGCCAGAAAGGCGGCGCTATGGATCCAGACCGGGGCTTCCGCCGTCGACATGGAGAGCCATATCGCCGCCGCCTATGCGGACGAAGCCGGACTTCCATTTGCCGCGCTCAGGGTCATCAGCGATCCAGCCCACCGCGCGCTGCCGGCGCTTGCGCGCAATGCGATCAAGCCGAACGGTGACATCGACGTGCGCAAGGTGCTGCGCGGCGTCGTGCGCGAGCCGCGCACGCTCCGCGCGCTGGTATCCACCGGAATCGATTTCAACCGCGCGCTGAAGAGCCTACGCGGCTGTCGAGGCTTTTTGCTGGGCAGCGAGGGTCTCGTCCCGGCGGATATCTGAGAGCTTCTTCTGAACCTGCTCTGAGAAGATATACTGCGCCGGGCGTTGCTTGCTGAGGTCGATTTCCGGCGCCATCGGACCCGTGGTCCTGATGCCGCGCAGCGCCACCCACATCGCTTTCAGCGGATTGCGCAGGGCCGCGTTCGCCGCCGTCGGCTCATAGCCGCAATGCGCCATGCAGTCCGCGCACTTCTCGTACTTGCCGGTGCCGTAGGTGTCCCAGTCGGTGGTTTCCATCAACTCCTTGAAGGTCTTTGCATAGCCTTCGCCGAGCAGATAGCAGGGCTTTTGCCAGCCGAAAATGTTGCGCGCCGGCATGCCCCAGGGGGTGCACTCGTAGTCCTGGTTGCCGGCCAAAAAGTCGAGGAACAGGCCGGAATGCATGAAATTCCACTTCTTGCCCTTGCCGAGTGCAAAGACGTCGCGGAACAGCTTCTTGGTCTTGGTGCGATTGAGGAAATGGTCCTGGTCGGGCGCACGCTCATAGGCGTAGCCGGGTGACATCGAGACGCCGACGCCGAGTTCGGTGGTGAAGTCGAGGAACTTGGCGATCTCTTCCGCCGGATGGCCGTCGAAGATCGTGGCGTTGACGTTGACGGTGAAGCCGCGGGCTTTCGCAGCCTTGATCGCCGATACCGCGCGGTCGAACACGCCCTTCTGCGACACCGACTTGTCGTGGTGCTCCTTGAGGCCGTCCAGATGCACCGAGAAGAACAGATAGGGCGAGGGCTCGAACAGGTCGAGCTTCTTTTCCAACAACAGCGCGTTGGTGCAGAGCGAGACGAACTTCTTGCGCGCCACCAGGCCCCGCACGATCTCGCCGATCTCCTTGTGGATCAGGGGTTCGCCGCCTGGGATAGCCACCATCGGCGCGCCGCATTCGTCGGCGGCATCCCAGCATTCCTGCGCCGACATGCGGCGGTTGAGAATCGCGTCGGGATAGTCGATCTTGCCGCAGCCGACGCAGGCAAGGTTGCAGCGGAACAACGGCTCCAGCATCAGGACCAGCGGATAGCGTTTCCGGCCGAGCAGCTTCTGCTTGATCAGATAGCCGCCGATACTGAGTTCCTTGAAGAAGGGTATTGCCATTGGGGGATTTCTTTCTGGACTTGACTTGGGTGTGTGGTCAGCCCGCCGCCAATTCGGCGGGAAGGCGGAATTCGATATTTTCTTCCCGGCCGGGAAGCACCGACACCGTGACCGTCCCGATGCGCCGCAGCGCCTCGATCACGTCGTCGACCAGAACCTCGGGGGCCGAGGCGCCGGCGGTGATGCCAACGGCCTTGGCATCCTTCAGCCAATCGGGATTGAGCTCACTGCCGTCGGCAATGAGATAACTCGCGACGCCGGCTTCGGTGCCGATTTCGCGCAACCGGTTCGAGTTGGAACTGTTGGCGGCGCCCACCACCAGGATCACATCCACCAGCTTGCTGAGGTCCCTTACCGCAGATTGGCGGTTCTGTGTCGCATAGCAGATATCCCGTATGTCCGGGCCTTGAATATCTATAAATCGCTGCTGAAGGGCGGCGATGATGTCCTTGGTGTCGTCCACGCTGAGCGTGGTCTGGGTGATGTAGGCCACCGGCGTCTGCGCAGGCAGCGTCAGTGCCGCGACGTCGTCGACATTCTGCACCAAAAGTACCGGCCCGGGGACCTGGCCCATGGTGCCCTCGACCTCGGGGTGCCCGGCATGCCCGATCAGGATCAGCGCCCGGCCTTTCGACATGTAGCGCTTGCCCTGGTTGTGGACCTTGGTGACCAGCGGGCAGGTGGCATTGAGTACCGGCAGGCCGCGGGCCGCCGCTTCCTCTTCCACCGTCCGCGCCACGCCATGGGCCGAGAACACGGTGACCGCCAGCGGCGGTACTTCCGACAAATCCTCGACGAATATAGCGCCCTTGTTCTTCAGGCTCTCGACCACGTATTTGTTGTGCACGATCTCGTGACGCACGTAGACCGGTGGCCCATACTTCTCGAGCGCGCGCTCGACGATCTCGATCGCACGCACCACGCCCGCGCAAAAACCTCGCGGTTGCGCCAGATATACTTCCATGGAACGCCCGTTACCCAAGTTGCACCACGCTCGTCTTACGTTCCCCGCGTGGTTCCGGATATCTTGCAATATCCGCACCACCACCCGGTTCCCCGGTTCCCGTTCCGACCGAGGCGGTTGGGGGAACAGGACTTTGTGTCAAAAATTGATCAGCTAGAAAAGGCAGATCAGAAGCGATCAGCCTGTGGCTGGCAGATTGCTGGTATCAAGATACTCCACGATGGACCGTAGATAAAGCCGCCCTAATACTCTCACTGGTTCGTCACTTTACCGCCGGTCAATCCCGGCTATATCAGCCGCTCCCTGCGATTGCCCCGGGGTTTTCCGATATAAAACAATCCAGATCAACATTGGGTCCCGCAGGGAACTCAGGTAAACGGCGGGCGTTTCCGGCCAGTTCCGGCCAGCCGTTAACATCAGAAGGAAAAGTTGTGCTGACAAGTATCGTTGTCTCGATCGTTAGGGCCTGCACGCGCTTCGCCATTGTCACCGTGCTCGTCGCGCTCAGCCTGGCGGTGGGGGCTGGTTTCTACACAGCACATCATTTCACCATCAATACCGACATCAACACGCTGATCTCGTCCAATCTGGACTGGCGCCAGCGCGACCAGCAATTCGACAAGGCTTTCGACCGGGACAGCACCATCCTTGCCGTCGTCGAGGCGCCGACGCCGGAACTGACGGGCGCGGCGGCGTGCGGCGCTTGAACAGAGGCTGCGCGGGGATACCGAGCATTTTCAATCGCTTCAGCCGCTCGGTTCCGGCGAATTCTTCGAAAAGAACGGCCTGTTGTTCCTCCCGGTGGCCGAACTCAACCAGATCACCGGCCAGTTCGAGTCCGCCGCGCCCTTGATCGAGATCATGGCCGGCGATCCCTCTATCCGCGGCCTGACCGGCGCGCTGGAGACCGGGCTGGCCGGCGTCAAGCGCGGCGAGGTCAAGCTCGACGGCACCGCACGGCCGTTCAACATGATCGCGCAGACGGTCGAGGACATCGTCGGCAAGGGCAACGCCACCTTCTCCTGGCGCGAATTGACCAGCGACAAGCCGCTTGCGGACTCCGACAAGCGCGCTTTCATCGAGTTCAAGCCGGTCCTCGATTACAACGCGCTCGAGCCGGGCAAGGCGGCCACCGATGCCATCCGGCAAGCCGCGGCGGAGCTCGATTTCCCGGGCAAGTACCAGGCGCGGGTCCGGCTGACCGGACCGGTGCCGATCGCAAACGAGGAATACGCGACCGTTCAGGACGGCGCCATCCGTAACGGGATCGGAACCGTCATCGTGGTGCTGATCATCCTGTGGCTGGCGCTGCATTCGGCGAAGATCATTTTCGCGGTGTTCGTCAATCTCTTCATCGGCCTGTCGATCACGACCGCGCTCGGATTGATGATGGTGGGCTCGCTCAATCTGCTCTCGATCGCGTTTGCCGTCCTGTTCATCGGGTTGGGCGTGGATTTCGGCATCCAGTTCAGCGTCCGTTACCGCTCGGAGCGCTTCAAGAATGACGATCTGAAGCTCGCGCTGGCGGAAGCCGCGCGCCGCGTGGCGGTGCCGATTTCGCTCGCCGCGATGGCGACCGCGTCCGGCTTCCTGTGCTTCCTGCCGACCGACTACAAGGGCATTTCCGAGCTCGGCGAGATCGCCGGCGCCGGGATGCTGGTTGCGTTCACCACCAGCATCACCGTGCTGCCGGCGATGTTGAGCCTGCTCAATCCGCCCGGCGAGAAGGAGCCGGTCGGCTATGCGTTCCTCGCTCCCGTCGATCACTTCCTGGAAAAGTACCGCGTTCCCATCATCGTCGGCACGCTCGCGGTGGCGATCGCCGGCCTGCCGCTGCTCTACTTCATGAAGTTCGACTTCAACCCGATGAATTTGCGCGACCCGAAGGCCGAATCGATCGCCACCTTCCTCGACCTGCGCAAGGACCCGAATACCGGCGCCAACGCCATCGACGTGATGACGAATTCGGAAGCCGACGCCAAGACGATCGAGGAGAAACTTGAAAAACTGCCGGAAGTCCTTCGCGTCATGTCGCTGGACAGCTTCGTGCCGGAGGATCAGGCGCCGAAACTGAAGCTGATCGAGAAGGCCGCCAAGGTTCTCGGACCGGCCCTTAGCCCGGATTCGATCGATGCGCCGCCGTCGGATCAGGAAAACGTCGATTCCCTGAAGAGTTCCGTTGACGCCTTGCACCGGACCGCCGGCGACGGCAAGGGGCCGGGCGCGGTGGCGTCGCGGCGGCTCGCGGACGCGCTCGCAAAGCTCGCCTCGTCCGACGAGGCGACGCGCAACAAGGCGCAGGCGATCTTTGTCGATCCGCTAAAGATCGTGCTGGATCAGCTCAAGAACTCGCTGCAGGCGCAACCCGTCAGCCTGAACACGTTGCCGCCGGACCTGGTCAGTTCGTGGAAGGCCAAGGACGGCCTGATGCGGGTCGAGGCGCTGCCGCGCGGCGATCCCAACGACAACGACAATCTGCGCAGGTTCGCCAATGCGGTGCTGTCGGCCGAGCCGACGGCGATCGGCGGGCCGGTTTCGATCCTCAAATCCGGCGATACGGTAGTAAACGCCTTCATCCACGCCGGCATCTATGCACTCATCGTGATCAGCCTGTTGCTGTGGATCACGCTGCGGCGGGTCACCGACGTGCTGCTGACGTTGGTACCGCTGCTCGTCGCCGGTGCCGTGACGCTGGAAATCTGCGTGCTGATCAAGCTGCCGCTCAACTTTGCCAACATCGTTGCGCTGCCGCTGTTGCTCGGCATCGGCGTCGCCTTCAAGATCTACTACGTCACGGCGTGGCGATCGGGCAGGACCAACCTGTTGCAGACCAGCCTGACCCGGGCGATTTTCTTCAGCGCGATGACCACGGCGACCGCGTTCGGAAGCCTGTGGCTGTCAAGTCATCCGGGAACGTCCAGCATGGGCAAGCTCTTGGCGCTGTCGTTGCTCACGACGCTGGCGGCGGTGCTTTTGTTCCAGCCGGCGCTAATGGGCAAACCCCGCGATATCGGGGAGTAGGCAGATATCGCCGATGGCGTCGGCCGGCTTGCCGGCCATCTTCTGGCCGGCGACCGAGCCGGTGGTCCTGGGCTGAGCCGCGCCCGCCGCGTGCTTCGGCGCAGTCGGGCCCTTCGGCGCCATTCCCTTCGCCATTCCCTTGGCCATGCTGTTGGCGGGGCTAGAGGGTATTGGAGGACCGACCCGGGTCCAGGTCTCGCCGCCGCAGAGAAAGCCCAGCACGCAGCCCCTGATCTCCATGTGGTCGGCGTCGGTCGGCGTGATGGTGGAACTGTAGTATTGGCCGTCCTTCCCGTTATAGACTTGGCCTTCCCACTGATCGACGCCCGCCTTCTTTTTCATGTCGATCAAGATCGGCATGCCGAGCGTCGGCCTGTCCTTTTTTGCGACATCGGGATTGTTGATGTCGTGGCCGCCGGGCACCTTCTCCCACGACACCGCGCCCCACATATTGCCGTTGCATTGTGCAACACGGATATTGGCGACGCCGTCCGCGACCTGCCAGTCGCCGGTCGGGTCGGCCGCCAAAGCAGGTGTGAGGCTGGTTACAAGCAGCATTCCGGAAAAAAATATCGCTGTCCGCATGGCTTTCCTTGGGCAGTGCAACATGGCTTAATCCTGTGCTTGCGTTGATGGTCGGAATAAGGGCAAAACGCCGCATTGAGCGTTTTCAGTTGACGAAATGGCCATCAATCGAAGTATGTAGCTGATGCTTAGTTCCAATCTAGACGTTTCGGGGATGTTTGTTGAGCGGCAGGCGCAACGCAGTACCATGCATACGCGCCACCTCAACGAACAGTTGGTGCGCGTTCTCAAGACAATCGGCTACGACGTCGGGTTCCAGAAGGGTCAAGGCCAGTATCTGTTCGATCGCGACGGCGTCCGCTATCTCGACTTATTGAGCGGTTTCGGCGTTTTTGCAATCGGCCGCAACCATCCGGCGCTGCGCATGGCATTGAAGAGCGTGCTCGACAGCGACCTGCCCAATCTCGTTCAGCTCGACGTCTCGACGCTCGCCGGCGTCCTGGCCGAGCGCCTGCTCGAATACGTGCCCTATCTGGACAAGGTGTTTTTCGCCAATTCCGGCGCGGAGACGGTTGAGGCCGCGATCAAGTTCGCGCGCGGTGCGACGGGACGTCCCGGCATCGTGTACTGTACGCATGCGTTTCACGGATTGTCCTACGGCGCGCTGTCGCTCACGGACGATCCGAACTTCCGCAGCGGTTTCGAGCCGCTGTTGCCGGGATGCACCGGGATCCCGTTCAACGATCTCGCCGCCCTGGAACAGGCGCTGTCGTCGCGAGAGGTTGCCGCCTTCATCGTCGAGCCGATCCAGGGCAAGGGCGTCAACATGCCGACCGACGAGTTCCTGCCGGGCGCGGCGGCGCTGTGCCGAAAATACGGGTCGCTGTTCGTTGCCGACGAAATCCAGACCGGCATGGGTCGCACCGGCCGCTTCCTCGCGGTCGAGCACTGGAACGTCGAGCCCGACATGGTGCTGCTTTCCAAGGCGCTTTCGGGAGGCCATGTTCCGGTCGGCGCGCTTCTCACGCGCAAGAGCATCTTCGACAAGATCTTCAATCAAATGGATCGTGCGGTCGTGCACGGATCGACGTTTGCGAAGAACGACCTCGCGATGGCGGCCGGCATCGCCACCCTCGAAGTGCTCGAAGACGAGAAGCTGATCGAGGCTGCCGCCAAGCGCGGCGCCGAACTGAGGCTGGCGTTGACCCGCATGGTGCCCGGCTACGAGTTGATGAAAGAGGTTCGCGGCAAGGGGCTGATGATCGGCGTCGAATTCGGTCCGCCGAAATCGCTGCGGCTGAAGGCGTCATGGAGCGTGCTGGAGACCGCCAGCAAGGGCCTGTTCTGCCAGCTCATCACGGTGCCGCTGTTCAAGGATCACAAGATCCTGACGCAAGTCTCCGGCCACGGCAGCCACACCATCAAGCTGCTGCCGCCTTTGACCATCACCGAAGCGGATTGCAGCTGGATCGAGACGGCTTTCGATTCCGTGATCGCCTCCAGCCACAAGGTTCCCGGCGCGATCTGGTCGCTCGGCAAGACGCTGGTCGACAACGCCGTGCGCAAGTCGGCGTAGCCGGGCGTGACCGCATAAGCGCATAGCCAGAATCACGTCGGCATCGACCCGCAACGGCCGGTCGTGGAGCTGCTAATGTGCTGATCATTTCTGGTGACCTGCCGGTCGTTCGGCCGGCAGGTCTTGGATGAATCGTCTTGGATTATCTTCAGGCGGCCTGCCGATAGACGTGGCCTCCGCCCAACGCGACGATATCGTCGACCGCGCGCGTGCTGCCTTCGTTCGCCTCGACGATGATCGCTGTCATTCCCGGACGCATGTCCGTGGTCACGGAGTCCACGAAGTCGGAATCCAGCGCCTCCATCACGACATCGCCACTCAACCCCGTCGTGGCGCCCAGCGCAGCTCCCAGCGCCATGCCGGGCGCGCCCCCGATCAATCCGATCAGCGCCCCCGTGAGCGTCCCCACCGCTGTCCCCAGAAGATGACGGTCCTTGCTTTCAAGCAATACGACGTTGCCACGTTCGTCTTTCTTGATCATCACGCCGGTCTTGAGTTTGAAATCCGCGACACCAGCGTCCTTCAAGCCCTTGATCGCGCTCGCCGCGTCATAGGCGGCGTTGGTATCGTTGAATGTCGCTACGATTATCCTGTCGGTCATGTGAGCCTCCTTCTGAATGGAATTTCGGGATGATTGCCTGTTGGTGGAAAGAGCCGGGCTGCCGCAGCTGTCCCGGATCGGCAGCCGACGATGTCACCGTGCATATTCGAAGGGAGGCATTGCCTTGATGACTTCCTTCGTTGCACCGGCAAGAACGAACTTGCCGTCGCTTTGCTTCAACTGGCTGACGGGGATGGCGACGTCATGCTTGCCGACACCAAGGAATCCGCCGGCGCCGATGATGGCATAGGAGACCGCTTTGTCCGGAGCGATGATGATGTCGTCGGCCTTCCCGATCGCCTCGCCCTTGTCGTTGTAGACGGATTGCCCGAGAATTTGGCGTTTGACGCTCCATCCCACGGTAACGTCCCGCAGTTCAGCGACCGCCACGCCGAGCTGTGTGGAGCCCACAACCTGTTGACCCTGCGACGCGCCGATCGCGCCGAACAGCACGGCACCCGCGGTTGCCGCGATCACGATGCTTGGCTTCATGTCCTTCTCCCTGTGTGATCGGATGATCCGGGAATTGATTGGCGCGGCCGATTGACGATCGACCTAGTTCCTGCCCGCAGCCGGCGCCTTGATTCCATCGGCATCCATGCGGGCAACGACGGCTTCGACGGCCGCCCTTTCGGCCTCGTCGACCGCAGCAGCGGCAATTTCCATCGCCGTGACGGCGTAATGCTCTGAAAGATCGGCGCGGGACTCCAGTCGTTTTACGTCCCGCTGCTCCTTCCACTCCGCGATCTTGTCGTGGGTCATTGTCTTCTTTTCCTCGACCCACGTTTTCGCTTTTGCCTCGGCCGCCGCCGTGCGGGCCTTCTGCTCCTTCGCCTTGTTCTCGAGCGCGGCAAGTTGCGCCTTCGCCTCGACCTTGGCCTTTTCGCTGGCGCCGACGGCGTTCGCCTTCAGATCCTTGATGCGCTTGTCGGCATCATTGATCTTGGTGCGAAGTTCGCCGCAGAAACTGTTAAACTTCTCGCTCATATCAAACTCCTCAATTGTGCCGTTTGGAACGGACGGGCCGCTTCGCTTTTTGCCAAGCGTTGGGAGGAGGATTGCCCAACCATCCCGCTTCAAAAAAGGATCGTTCGGGCCAACAACCGGTCAATTCCGGCCAAAAGCGCCGGATCGAAAATCTCGACAATCTTGCTTGGCAAATGGGCGGCGAACGTCAGGCAGGCCGCACGTGAGATGCCCTATCCCCGAGAAGCCGGTTCGATATCGATTTTGCCGCGCCGATATTCGTGCGGCGCGCTCTTGGTCCAGCGACGAAAGGCGTGGCGGAAAGCGGCTGCGTCGCTGAACCCCAATGCGTATGCGACGTCTTCGATCGTCAGGTCCGTATCGCGGACGTATTTGATCGCCGCATGCGCCCTTAATTCGTCGATCAATTCGCGAAACGACGTGCTTTCCTGTTCCAGCTTCCGCCGCAAGGTGCGGGAACTCATTCCGAGACGTTCCGCGACCAATTCGAAGCTGGTGGGCTGCCCCAAACGGCCAAGGAAAATTTCACGAACCTTGCCCGCCACGCCGGTGTTCAGCTTCAGCTCGCTCAGCAATTTGCGGCAGAGTTGCAATAGCTCGGAATAGGTCACCTCGTTTCCAAAATTCGGCGGGGCATTCAGCCAATCGAGGTCGAACAATAATCTGTTTTCGGGCTGTCCGTAGAGCGCCGGGCAGCCAAAGACTTCGACGTCGTTCTTGGCGCCCCGGGGTCGACCGGATGTAAAATGCAGCCCCGACGCGGCGAACGATTGGCCCATGACATCGCGGTGCAGCGACAAGTGCACGCCGGCCTGGAGTTCAACGATGAATTTGTAGAGCGGTGCATCGACCTGCGGAAATGGAAACGGGCTCATTGTCCAAGCCGCGACTTTGTCTTGTTCCGAGAATTGTACGTCGACGAGCGGCGCAGCGAGCTGGTGATATTCCACGGCAAAGGCCATGGTTCGGCGAAAGTCTGTGCTGCTCAGGATTGCGAAGCCGTACATGCCGTAGGTTGAGACGTGAAACCTCAGGCCGGTCTGGTAGGCAAAGTGCGGGTTTCGGGAAAGTCTGATGGCATTGCAATAGGATTGAATGACCTCATTTGCCGATACCCGAACTGCCGGCGACCCCAACTGCGTCTCGGAAACACGAATTCCTGCCAGCGCGTCTTTGGGTGAGACGCCTTCGTCCTTGAGCGCATCGACCACCATCGCGATCTTGACGACCGGATAGAGCTTTTCATTGGGTCCAAGCTTTGTCATCGATGCACCGGCGGGGCTCTGCTATGGCACTCAGCCATCTTGCGAGCGGCAATTGGATGATGGCTACAAAAAACTGTGCTGCCGCGGCGCCAAAAAATCAACGATTTGACGCGCGCGTCGCCAGCTAAGTATCTGTAATCATTCAAACTGACGTGAACGGCGAGCGGCACTACAGCTGCGATTGATTTTGCGAAAGAAATTCGCTGTGGAGGCATGCGTCGCGAAATCCGCCGTCGACGCTTTACGATCGCGAGGGCGTCTTACTTCCGAACCTGTGAAGGTATTCGGAAGCCGGCATGCTCCTCAGTCTCTCGTCTGGCTACGGGCTTGCAGATGAGCCACTTCAGCGGGCTATCGCGCAGCAATTTAGCGAGTAGCGAAGCCGACAGGTACCCGGTGGACCGCTCTGGCCAAAGCGGTCAGCGCGCCGTCCGCTCCAGACCTCAATGGATGTTTCGCAAGACGGTTCCCATGAATTGCAGCATTATCTGTTGCTGCTGAAGCTGCTGAATTTGCTGTTGCTGTATTTGTTGCGTCTTGGCAAGCTCAGCTTGGTATGCACGAACCCCGTTTTCGTTGCCCAAGTCTGCTGCTCGTTTGTATAGTTCGATAGGGGTCTCGTTAGGACCTTGAGGATTCACACGGCCCTTCTCGATCAGATCAGCAAGCGTTAGCATCGAATTGGAAGTCTCCTAAGTCAATCCCCTTGCGCCACAACGCAACTGCGGTCGCCAAATCCTTCCGGTCCCAATAGTATAGCGAAGCAAGATTATCGAACGCTGCGGCATAGCCCGCCTTAACCAAACCCTGGTGAATTTCCAAGGCCTTTTGCCTGTTTTTTGTGTGAGCTTGATTGTCACCAGCCAATTCAAGTGCTCGAGCCAACTGGTACTTAAATCGGAGTTCATTGGCATTTTGCGTTATCGCAATTTCGCACGCTTCCACCGCTTCGGTGGATTGCACTTTTAGAGCTCCATATGAAACACCATCGGCCACCTTGTGGGCGTCATCTGGATTTGCCGCTAGCGCGTCGCATCGGCGGGCTGCGTCAGACAGACGCCTCGCTTCCTCTTCTCGTTTTCGCCGTTCGTCCGAGTTGCTTTGTTCTTGTCGTTGCCTTTGGGCGGCTTCAGCCTCCTGCTTTTCTTTCTGCTCGGCCTCGATCCGCTCTTGCTCGATTTTCAACTGTTTCGTTCTTTCGTTGACCTCCTTCTGATACTGGATGAGTGCCTCTTTGGTGAAGGATTGCAGCAGCTCACCGTTTTGCGGGTGGAAGCCAGGCCCATCAAAGAACTCGAAGTCACCAATGCCGCGCCGCCAATACCATAATTTCTGGTTGCCGGTGACCGGGTCGAAAAAGACGGTATCGGATGCAATCTGTACCCTATTGGGCGCTCTGACCGCCTTTGTTGGGTTGCTTTGCGTATCTTTCCATGTGTTGATAATTTCCCGCGTCACGAGCTGCAGCTTGTCCCCGGTTTGGGGCTGAAACCCAGGACTGTCATAGAACTCGTACCGGCTGTTTTCTCCTAACCAAAACCAGGCGCGCGCTTGACCATTGAGCGGATCAAAAAACACATACGTATCGGGATCGGCGATCAGTCTTGGTATATGACGGCCCCTCTCTTCAGCTTGCTTCTTCCATTTTTCCGCGACTTCTTTCGTAACCGGCAGCAGTTCTTTACCTGTGTCTGGATGAAAGCCCATTAGGTCGAAAATCTCGAAAACGTCTTCCTTGTCCTTGTAGTACCAGACAATTGGCTCCCCGCTTCTAGGATCAAAAAATACCGGATTGGGAGTTGCAATTACTTGCGGCCTATTGCCGGCCGCATATTTTTGCAAGCGCTCCAGCATCTCTGGCGTCACGGGCCTGCATTGGCGTCCGGTGCTTGGATCAATGCCTGCTCGCTCGCCGTAGGTAACTTGCCCGTCGCGGGTCAATACGTAGCATTTGATTGCGTTCCCCTGCCGATCAAATGACTTATCTTTAGTCCCGTACCAAAGGACGAGTGAGTGTCCGATTAGGAGCACCGCGATGCCGGCAATACCCACAAATCGTCTGTTGCTCGAAAAGGAGTAAACATATCTTGCGAAGAAAATCGCAGCGACGAATGTGACCAATACAAGCGCATTTGCCAAATGCGGATTGAGATCTAATACCTGAGCCACTTCGTCGATATAGCTTCTGGCCAAGTAGTAGAAAACGAATTTGTCAATCAGCCAAAGCAAGACGACTGAGACAAGGATTGCCGCAACCAGAGCTATCGCGACTCGCGCAGGTCGTCCCAAGCCCGATACGAACCCAACTCCACCGGCCAGAGTTTTCTCAACTCGGCTCTTAAGGGACTTGGTAGGAGTTTGATTTTCAGCGCCTTGGACGGGCTCTTTTCCGTCTTGATTGCTTGCTCCGCCTTCTTCGCTAACCATATCCCACTTTTCCTTGCCAGCTCAGCCTTTAGACTCTCATATTTGTTTGCTCACGCTCGTGGTGCGTAACTAACTGGGCGGGGTGCAAGTCAGGTACTCTTGAAAAACCCAACCGGCAGGCAGCTCATCTTTTCCAGTCCCGATATAGGCCCATGCTTTTCCATTGTGCGTCGTCTGGCTCAACACCACGACGACGGCACCATTGTTCAACGTGCTGACAATCGTGCCATTCGGTACTGCGCGAACGTTCAAGGGTGTGCCCGTCGGGTCGGACACATGACGTCCATTACGGTCGCTGCCAAGGCCGGTGCAATTACCGACGCGAACAAAATGCTAGACACGGCAAGGCGAATAAACAAAGCAAAATCCAGGTGATTCTAAGAGGGCGTCTACTCTCATGGATGCGCCGCCTTTCGGTGGCGCCTCGACTCTCAAAAGCATGAGCTAGATGCGGCAACTTTGTTTGACCTGGATCAATGCTCCGGCAAATCACGGGTCAATTCTATTGATATTTGGTGCTGAGTTCTTCCCGATTGCCTACCGCTGGGCTTCCGAATGCAGTCGTTACAACGGCACGGAACAATGACGCACTGGGTCAACTTCGGCCGTCCCGGCATGTCGGCAACTGTCGACTATCCTGTCGACCAGCTGCCATACCGCAAGACAAGGCTCGCTTGATCGGCGACAGTGGGTATCGGCACATCGCGTAATCCCGCTGCGATGATGAACTGGTCGCCATCGATGCATAATGGACATCGATCAAGCCGAACCAATCAAGCTCCGTTCATGAGCACACGCCCGAGTTCTCAGCCTTCCTTGGTGTTCTCGACCGCGGCCTCGAACTTCTCGCCGAATTCGGCGAGCTCGTCGGCCTCGACATCGCTGACCGCCCAGTAGTTCAATCCGCGATCGCTCCAGGAGCGGACGTTGAACCCCTGGATCGTCTCCATTTTTGCCGCCCGGTGCTCGATGTTTGCGGTCCGCGCCACGAACAGGTTGATGACATGCGCGCGGCGCTTGTAGACGACGGCGCCGATGGCGCGGGCATCGACGTAATCGAGCCGGCCGCCGATCAGGGTAAAACCCTGCGCGGTGAGGTCGATCACCGGCGGCGACACGTCGAGCTTGCCGTTGAACCACGGCTTGACCGTGTGCTGGTCGGTGGAGACGACGTCGATCAAATGTCCGGCCTGCAGCGAGCGCAGATGCGCCGAGACGATCTCGGAGTCGATGCGCTGCTCGTCGTCGCTGCGCAGCACGATGGCGAACAGGCCGGTCGCGGCGATCGCCGACACCGCCGAGCCCAACGCAAAGCCGCGCAGCACCGCGCGCCGGCTCGGTGCCTGCTGCTGCCGCGGCTGCGGCAGCGAGGCCTCGATGCGCCGGCGCAGCTCAGGCGGGGCGGTGTAACGCAGGTCGGCTCCCGCGATCGTCTGGCTCATCCGGCGATAGGCGGCAAGGTCCGCGGCGCAAGCCGGGCAGCCGGCGATGTGCGCCTCGACCTCGAGCGCGTGGCCGGCGTCGAGCTCGCCGTCGATCAGCGCGTGGAGAAGGATTTCGGCCTCGTCGCAGGTCATTTCGGTTGCTCCTGTTCCGCGATCCATGCCGAGCGCAGCATGGCGCGGGCGCGCGCGAGACGGGACATCACGGTGCCGACCGGAGCCCCGACCGCATCGGCGATTTCGCGATAGGAAAGGTTGTTGATCTCACGTAGCACGAACGTCTCCCGGAACGGCTCGGCCAGCGTGTCGATGAGCCGGCGGATCGTGACCGCTTCGCGGTCGCGCAGCATCTGTGCCTCCGGCGTTTGCTGCTCTTCGTGCCACAAGGGTGCCTGCTCGGCGCTTTCGGGCATGTCCTCGATGACGCCGGTGGTCGGCTGGGCGGCGCGGCGCGCATATTCGGCGCGGCAGACATTGCGCAGGATCGCAAACAGCCAGGGCTTCATCGCCGGGCCGCGGTAGGTGTGGAAATGCTTCAGCGCGCGAAGATAGCATTCCTGCACCGCATCCTCGGCGTCGGCCGCGTCGCGCAAAAGATAGCGCGCCAGCGTATAGACGTCGTCAAGATGCGGCAGCGCCGCTTCGCGAAACCGCCGCGCCCTGTCGGGGTCGTCGTTCAAAGGGGTGACCGGCATCGCCTCTTGCCCGGCGGTTGCAGTAGGAGCATGTGCCCGGCCGGCGGGTACCCACCGGCCGGGCGTTCCTCTGATGCCTTGGATTTGGCTGCTACTCAACCTTGATCATTCCGGTCATGTGGGGGTGCAGCGAACAAAAATACTTGTAGTCGCCCGCTGCGGTGAACGTGAAGGAGTAGGTGTCGTCGGTATCCATCGCCTTCGACCTGAACTTGCCCGCCGACACCACGGTATGCGGGATGTCGTCGTGGTTGGTCCAGGTCACGGTGTCACCGACCTTCACGTTCATCTCGGGCGGAGTGAAGGTGAAATTGTCGATCGTCACCTTCATTTCGTTGGCCCGAGCGCTGAAGGCGCCGAGCGGCAGCAGGATCGCCGCAGCGATGGCTACGCGAACGCCAAGTCGAACGCCAAGTCGAACGCCAAGTCGAAATCCAAATCGGGGCACACCAAGGCTGCGAAGAGAGGCTACTGTCATTTCGAGCGATCCTTAACCCTGCAGTGGCGTGTCGATGATGGCGAGGCGCTGATCGCCGATCTTGAAGTTGACGCTGGCGACGCCGAGCAAGCTACGCAGCTTGTCGTCGGCGACCTTCATCGGTCCGGGCGAGGGGGCGGTGCCTGGCGCGGGCTGCGGGAACGCGGTCGAGCGAGCAGTGTGGAAGGTGACGGCGCCTTCGACCTTCTGCATCACCTGGTGGATGTGGCCGTTCAGCACCGTCACCGAGCCGAAGCCCTTGAGATATTCCAGCGCGCGGCCGCCGTCATCGGTGCCCCAGCCCCATTCCGGATAGACCGTCCACAGCGGAATATGGGCGAACACCACCACGGGAGTGGATTTCGACTTCCCCTTGAGGTCGTCCTCAAGCCATTCGAGCTGTTCGGCACCGAGATTGCCGAGCCCACCGGCCTTCAGATCGACGACGTTGACGAGGCCGATGAAATGCACGCCGTTGGCGTCAAAGGAATAATAGCCGGCACCCTTGGTGCCCTTGCCGTAGCGGTCCTTGTAGAGCTTGACGTCCTCATCGAGGAAATCGTGCTCGCCCGGCACATAATGCACGTCGAGCTTGGCCTGCGAGATGATGCGCTCGGCGTCGTCGAATTCGGTAGCCTTCGACAGATGCGAGATGTCGCCGGTGTGGATCATGAACGACGGCTTCTTCTCCATCTCCATCGCCTTGACCTTGTTGATGGCCTCCTCGAGCGTGCCGAGCGCGTTCGGGTTGGCCGGCTTGTCAAAGCCGACATGGCTGTCGCTGATCTGCAGGAAGCTCAGACCGCTCGGTTCGGCGGCGTTCGCAGCGTCGACAAGTCCGAGCGAGCGCGGCACGCCGCCCGAAATGGTCCAGAGTACGCCGGTGCCGGCCCAGGTCATGCATTCCAGCACCTTGCGGCGGCTGACGCCGCGTTCTTCATTGTTGTGGTCGTGATCGTGATGGCTCATCGCGCTCTCTCCATGGACCCATGATTGGGTACCGGTGGCTTGATCGAGCGCGGCCGGGGTTTATTCCCGGGATTTGCGGAGCCGGATGGCCCGGGGGCGGAGAGGGTTAATGACGTTTCTGTGAGCCCTCGGGCAGGGGCGGATGACCCTTGGCCGTCAACTGCAACAAAGCTGTCTTGCTGCCGTCAGCATAGTGTCAGGCGCACAGTGTAAGTGTTTTCGGACCCATAAGTATCAGACCGGGAGAGAAATATGAGCACCCATAAGGGCGTGGAGCATCACCACAAGGCGGCCGAGCACCATGAGCATGCGGCGAAGCATCATCGCGAAGCCGCCCGGCATCACGAGGCCGGCGATCACGAGAAGGCGGCGCATCACGCCCACACCGCCCATGGCCATGCCAGCCACGCCGAACATCATCACATCGAGGCGAGCCGGCATCACGCCGAGCAGCACGGCGAGCACTAATCGCCGATCATATGTAGGATAGTACCGCGTTTGGCCGCCCTTCGAAGGAGGGGCGGCTTTTTTGCTCGAGCCGTGCTTGTTTCCACAGGACGGCTGCCCGCGACGGGTCGAAACTCGGCTTGATATGGTCGCAATCGAATTTGATGGTGGTTGCAGTGGGTTATGTATTTTTTTGGCAAATTGAATTGCGGGAGAATTGTTCATGCGTAGGTGGTTTCATCAGACGGCGGCTGTGGTTTTGGCATCGCTGATACTTGGTTCGGGCGCTTTAGCGGCCGACACCAAGACGGAGCAATCGGCAAAGCTGCATCGTGTACTCATCCAGGTCGATCAGAACGACCCGGACGTCATGAATCTCGCCCTCAACAATGCGACCAACATCATCGAATATTATCGCGCAAAGGGCAAAGACGTAGCCGTGGATGTCGTCACCTATGGCCCCGGTCTCAACATGCTCAGAGCCGATACGTCACCGGTCCAGGACCGGATCAAGCAATTGAAGAACGTTGCATTCCCGAGCACGATTCAGTTTTCGGCGTGCAACATCACGAGGGAAGGCATGGCGAAGAAGGAGGGGCACCCAATCGACATCTTGCCGGATGCGGTGGTCGTTCCCTCAGGCGTCATCCATCTGATGGAATTGCAAGAGGAAGGCTGGAGCTACATCCGACCGTGACGGGTTAGGGCATGATCCGGAAAAGTGGTTACCGGTTTTCCCTCGCGACAAACGCGTAGCGTTTGCGCGGAGACCACGCCAGGTCAAAAGTTCAGAGCGCGATGGTGATTCAATCCCATCGCGCTCTGGCCAGCAAGCGATCGCTGTTGCTCGTTTAGCGCTTGTCGGATGAGGTTTTCGCGGTCGCAGGCGCCCACTTGCAGGCCGCCCCGACTTTCTGCCGAATACCAGATAGTCCGGCAAGCTCGAAGGTTGCCTCGCGGCGGACATTGCCTTTGTCCGCGACGGCGACCTTGAGCGTCGCACCCTCCGGCATCGATCGCAATAGCTCGACGGGATCGTACTTGTAGCTGGCAGTCTTTCCATCCGGGGACAGCATCCATGGCTGCCGAACAACCGGGTGGTCGTTGACTTGATAATCGACCATGAGCTCGTTGCCGCGCGGCGCACCCCATGTGCCATCCGTTCGAATTGAAAGTTCGGTATGTCGGGCGCGGCATCGAACCGCGAGAGCATTCGGACCGTCTTTCACGTCCGATTTTGCTCGAACGGCCGCGATGACGAGCGGGCTGAAATCGACGGGCGACGTTGTCTCGCTCACGATCCAATCCGTTTCCCGTGCAGGCCCAGCGTTGTTTTTCGCGGAACTATTCGACCCGATTGCACCGGTAGGCGCTTCGGCCACCGGGGCTGGGACGCTCGCCGGAGCCGGTTTGGCCGCTGCGGGGGCAGGAGTGCCACCTTCTGGCTGATCCGTTCGACCGGTCTGTTTGGAAGCGGGGCGCTCTGGAGAAGCTTCCGGTGGCGCGGGATCGACCGGCGGCGCCGGTCGAGCTGTCTCGGAAGAGCTTTCAGGCGGCGCCGACGGGGTCGACGTTTTGGACAGAACGCGGTCGAGGCATTCGAGTTGAGCCGTTCGCGCCTTCTCGAAGCAATCCACGCGCTGCGTTGGATCCTCTGGCATTTTGGAGCAGATCGCGTCGGCAAAGCGGGCCGCCTCGATGCACGATTCCAATCCGGATATGCTCTCGCTGGCGGATTGCGCATGAGCAGCACCGCCGGCGAGACATAGCACAACACTCGCCAGTCGCCTCCACATCAGGGATGTCCGCTTTGCTTGGTGGAAGCCGAGCGATCGAGCCAGTCCTGAGCTGCGCGGAAACGTTCCAGGCCGGGAGCGGGTGCCGAAGGATCGACGTCCTTCCATTTCGCATCGAAGCCGGGCGAGCGCAGCGTGTCGATGTGGCCGAAGAGCTCGTCAACAAATCGCGCCACGCGACGATAACGAGGCGAGTCCGGCCGCCAGTTGAAAGTCGCCAGAACTGTAGGAACCGAGATCGTCGCGATCCGCTCGTCCTTGGCGATGAGATTGGGATAGTCGGCCGGCTCAAGGTAGGTGGGTGAGTAGTAGTCGGCAAACTTCGGACCGTATTCGACCGGCAGGAATTTGAATCCTGCCTCCCACTTTCCTTTCGCGAAGGCATCGACCGGCTTTGTCGTGACAAAGACGACAGCGGCAATTTCTCCGCGCTTCATTTGCTCCAGCGCCACCGGATGCGGGATGAACATCTTCTCGACGCTGATTCCGAGGCGGCTGAAGATCAGCGGTCCGGTATAAGCGGCAGCGGTGCCTTCTGTGTTGAAGTTGACCTTCTTGCCCGCCAAGTCTGCCAGCGTTCGAATTTCGGGTCGAACGAAGACGTGCAGCTCGGAGGGAAACAGATTGAGTATGCACACGATCCGTTGCTGAATTTGCGGTACCTGGGACTTGTACTCCTCCAGCGCGTCACTGTTGATGATCGCCGCATCCACCCCCCTGAGGTAGAGAAGGTCATTGACGTTTTCAGTAGGACCGCGCGTTACGATTGGCAGGACGTGCATTCCACTCCCGTCATTCGCGGCCCGCGCTATTTCGGCGGCAAACCGGATCGGTGCGCCTTCGAGCAGGCCGCCGGCAAGACCGATGGTCCCCGCGTTGACCCGATCCCTGATGTCCGCCTCTGCCCGGCTTTGGGATAACTCCGCCGATCGTCGCGATTGGGCGGTCGCTCCATGGGCGAACGCAAAAAACACAAGCAAAATGGCAGCAAGTCTCGCTGGAAATGACATTGGATTCTCTCAACTACAAATAGTTAAATTTTTAAACTAAGGGTTTGATTATACACACGAAATAAGACCGAACTTGGAGCGCAAATGGCTTTTTCCGGCCCCAACCGGTACCCGCTTATGGCTTTGGATGGATGCAGGGCTAACGCTGCGCCGCGCTACGCTTTATCGCGCGTCCTCGAGCATCATCGCCGCGCCCTTTTCCGCGATCATCGCGGTCGGTGTGTTGGTATTGCCGGAGGTGATGGTCGGCATGATCGAGGCGTCCGCAATGCGAAGGCAAGCGAGCCCGCGAAAGCGCAGGCGTTCGTCGACGACCGCCATGGCGTCGCCCTCAGCACCCATCTTCGCCGTTCCGACGGGGTGGAAAATCGTGGTGCCGATATCGCCGGCGGCCTTGGACAGCGCGGCATCGTCGTCGCCGACCGTGGGACCCGGCAGAAATTCGGTCGGGTGAAAGCGCGCCAGCGCCTTCTGTTTCATCAACCGCCGCGTGGTGCGGATGGCATCGGCCGCGACCTCGCGGTCTTCGTCGGTCGCGAGATAATTCGGCGCGATCGAGGGCGCCTCGGCCGGGTTCGCCGAGCGGATGCGCACGGTGCCGCGCGAGGTCGGCCGCAGATTGCAGGCGCTCACGGTGATCGCCGGGAAGCGGTGCAGAGGATCGCCGAACTTGTCGAGCGACAGCGGTTGCACGTGAAACTGGATGTTGGCGCGTTCGCGATTTGAATCGGAACGGGTGAAGATGCCGAGCTGCGACGGCGCCATGGTGAGGGGCCCGCGGCGGCGGAAGGCGTAGTCGAGCCCCATCAGGCCGCGCCGGACCAGCGAGTAGTACGTCTCGTTGAGCGTGCGCACGCCGGAAACCTTGTAGATCGCGCGCTGCTGCAGATGATCCTGCAGATTGCGCCCGACGCCCTGGCGGTCGAGCACGACATCGATCCCGAGCGGCGACAACCAGTCCGCAGGTCCCACGCCGGAGCGATGCAGCACCTGAACCGATCCGATCGAGCCGGCGCAGAGGATCACTTCGCCCTTGGCGCGCGCCTCGACGGTTTCGCCGCCCTGAAGGAAGCGCACGCCCACGGTGCGGCCGTTCTCGATGATGAGCCGATCGACCAGCACGTGCTTTTCCAGCCGCAGGTTCGGACGCCGCAAGGCCGGCTTGAGAAAACCGCGCGCGGACGACCAGCGGCGGCCGCGCTTCTGGTTGACGTGGAAATAGCCGACGCCCTCGTTGTCGCCGGTATTGAAGTCGGGAATTTTCTTGATCCCCATCTGCTGCGCGGCTTCGCCGACGGCGTCGAGAACGGCCCAGGACAGCCGCGGCGCTTCGATCCGCCAGCCGCCGCCTGTGCCATGGTGCTCGCTCGGACCCAGGAAATGATCCTCCAGCCGCCTGAATGCCGGCAGCACGTCGTCATAGCCCCACCCGGTCAGGCCGAGCTGGCGCCAATGGTCATAGTCGGCGGCCTGGCCCCGCATCGAGATCATGGCGTTGATGGCGGAGCAGCCGCCGATTACCTTGCCGCGGGGATAGGCCAGCGAGCGGCCGTTGAGGCCGGCTTCCGCTTCGGTCCGGAACATCCAGTCGGAGCGCGGATTGCCGATCGCGAAGAGGTAGCCGACCGGGATGTGGAACCAGATCCAATTATCGTCGCCGCCCGCCTCCAAAATCAGCACGCGCTTTGAGGGATCGGCGGACAGGCGGTTGGCGACGACGCAACCGGCGGTGCCCGCGCCGACGACGATATAGTCGAAATCACCCTCTAAGCGCTTCATTTCCTGTCCACCCGGCAGAGCCTTCGTTCCGATCCGAGAGGAACGGGCGCTCTCGTCAAGGCCATAGCCTCGCCGCGCACACCTGTACAGCGTCTCGGGAGGGTTGGGTGGATCGCCTTTTGCATGGTAGACATCGCCAAGCAAATCGCGAAGTAATCGCCAGGTATTGCAACCCGAGAGACCGACTTCCCATGCCAATCGTCAACCGCGTCGCCGACCTGCAACCCGACATTCAAGCCTGGCGCCGCGATATCCATCAACACCCCGAGCTGCTCTACGACGTGCATCGCACCGCAGCCTTCGTGGCCGACCGGCTGCGCGAGTTCGGCTGCGACGAGATCGCGACCGGCCTCGGCAAGACCGGCGTGGTCGGCGTCATCCATGGCCGCAAGGCGGCCACCAACGGTGGCATCAAGGCGATCGGCCTTCGCGCCGACATGGACGCGCTGCCGATCGAGGAGACGACCAATCTTCCCTATGCCTCGAAGACGAAGGGCTTGATGCACGCCTGCGGCCACGATGGTCACACCGCGATGCTGCTGGGTGCTGCGCGCTATCTCGCCGAGACGAGGAATTTCGCAGGCAAGGCGGTCGTGATCTTCCAGCCGGCGGAAGAGGGTGGCGCCGGCGCCGCCGCCATGATCAAGGACGGGCTGATGGACCGCTTCGGCATCGAGCAGGTCTACGGCATGCACAACGGTCCCGGCATTCCGATCGGCTCGTTTGCGATCCGTCCCGGCGCGATCATGGCCGCGACCAACTCCATCGACATCACGATCGAGGGGCACGGCGGGCACGCGGCGCGTCCGCACAAATGCATCGATTCCGTGCTGGTCGGCGCGCAGCTGATCACGGCCCTGCAACAGATCGTGTCGCGCAACGTCGATCCGCTGGACTCTGCAGTGATCTCGATGTGCGAATTCCATGCCGGCAACGCCCGCAACGTGATTCCGCAGACCGCGGAGCTGCGGGGCACCGTGCGCACGCTGACGCCGGAGGTGCGCGAGCTGGTCGAGAAGCGGGTTCGCGAGGTGGTCGCGGGCGTGGCGCAGATCACCGGCGCCAAGATCGATCTGGCCTACCAGCGCGGCTATCCGGTGACGGTCAATCATGCCGCTCAGACCGAGTTTGCGACCCAGGTCGCGCGGGAAGTCGCGGGCGAGGCCAACGTGCACGAGACGCCGCCGCTGATGGGGGCTGAGGATTTCTCCTACATGCTGGAGGCGCGGCCAGGCGCCTTCATCTTCTGCGGCAACGGCGACAGCGCCGGCTTGCATCACCCCGCCTATAATTTCAACGACGAGGCGATCCTGTACGGCACCTCCTACTGGATCAAGCTGGTGGAGAACACACTGGCGGCGTGAGGGTCGGCCTCGCGCGCATCAAGTAAAAAGCCCGCGCCATCGGCGCGGGCCTTTTTTCCGTGTAGCCGGATCCTAACCTCCCCGCTTGCGGGGGAGCATAGGCCGCCCTTGGGCGGCCGTCCAAAATAGAACGCCGAAGCTGAGCTTCGGCTATGGCGCTCGAGAGAGCGCGGCGGGTGGGGGAAAGTCCATCCGCTCGACCAGCGCGTTTTGTGGAAGCACCCCCACCCCAGCCCTCCCCCGCGAAGAGCGGGAGAGGGAGCGCAGCGCCGATGACGCGAGACCGCCTAGAACAGATGGGCAAACATAAAGTACAGGAAGCCGGAGATGAGCATCGCCGCCGGCAAGGTCAGCACCCAGGCGAGCGCGATGTTGCGGATCGTCGACCATTGCAGCCCCGATCCGTTGGCGGCCATGGCGCCGGCGATGCCGGAGGAGAGCACATGGGTGGTCGAGACCGGCAGTCCGTAGCCGTCGGCCGCCGCGATCGTGGCGGCCGCGGTGATCTCGGCGCAGGCGCCCTGCGCGTAGGTCAGATGGGTCTTGCCGATCTTTTCGCCGACGGTGACGACGATGCGCTTCCATCCGATCATGGTGCCGAGGCCGAGCGCGATGGCAACCGCGATCTTCACCCAGGTCGGAATGAACTTCGTCGCGCTGTCGAGCGAGCCCTTATAGGCGTTCAGCGTCGCAACTTCCGCACTGGAGAGATCGGCTTCCTTGTCCTTCATCAGGAAGCGAAGCGCCTCGGACGCGAGATACATGTCGTTACGGGTGTTGCCGACGGCCTCGGCCGGGAATTTCGCCAGCGATCCGTATTGAGTGACCTGATCGGAGATGTCGCGCACCAGCACCGCCAATGACGGGTAGGTGCCTTCGTCGACCTGGTGCTCCGCGACATAATGGGTCACGGCCGGGCGCGGGTTGCCGAGCACATTGAAGCCCGCGGCTTTGGCTCCGATCACCTTGCTCGCAGCTTGCGAGTTCGTGATGAACGGCTTCGATCCGGCTTTGGGGCAGCGCGCGGTTCAGCGCGTAAGCCGTTGGCACCGTGCCGATCAGGATGAGCATGATGAGGCCCATTCCCTTTTGCCCGTCATTCGAGCCATGGAAGAAGCTGACCAGCGTGCAGGTGAGGATCAGGATGCCCCGGATCCACCACGGCGGCGGCTGGTTGCCCACGGGCTCGCCGAACAGCGCGGGTGTTGCACGTAGCAGCACGGCCTTGAGAACATAGAGCAGGATCGCCGCCAGCACGAAGCCGAACAGCGGCGACAGCAAGCAGCGCCTTGGCGATATTGGCCGCCTGCGACCAGTCCACCCCGGAGGTGCCGTCGCGGCCGCGCATCAGCGCGTTGGTGATGCCGACGCCCATGATCGAACCGATCAGGGTGTGCGAACTCGAGGCCGGCAGCCCGAAATACCAGGTGCCGACGTTCCAGATGATGGCCGCGATCAACAGCGCGAACACCATGGCAAAGCCCGCGCTGCTGCCGACCTGCAGGATCAACTCCACCGGTAATAGCGAGACGATGCCGAAGGCGACCGCGCCGGTCGAGAGCAGCACGCCGAACAGGTTGAACATGCCGGACCACACCACGGCGATATGCGCGGGCATCGAGCGGGTGTAGATCACGGTGGCGACCGCGTTGGCGGTGTCATGGAAGCCGTTGACGAATTCGAAGCCGAGCGCGATCAGAAGCGCGACAAAGAGCAGGAGATACGGCAGGTAGGTGGTGACCCGCGTTCCGGTCGCATCGATATCGACATAAATGCTGTAGGCGACGAACAACAGCGCGGCCGCCACCACCCCCATGTAGATAATTCCGGTCAGCGGATGAAAGCCGCTGATCGAGGTCTGGGCCCTTGGTTCGGGCGGGCTCGATCGAACCGGGTAACGCCATATCACTCATGTGAATTTCTCCCTCTCCCAATGGGTGAGGATTTTGATCGATGCCTGTGACAGGCAGGTGAAATGCTGCGCAGCGAACGCGGCTGTACCCGGGCTTTGAGGACATGAGGGCTGTGCGGCGCGGCACGTCCGGTAAAATCAGGCGGTGTGCTGCGATTTTCTCAGGAAATCGGCGGCAGTTTTCAGATCGCCGACAAAACGCGCGATATTCGGCCGCCTTGGCGTCTGCATCGGGCAGCCGCAACAGGTAGGACGGATGTATCGTCACCAATACTTTGATCCCTTGGACCCCTTGGTCGAGATCGATCAGGCGTCCGCGGTTCTTGTTGATCGGCGTGATCTTGCCAAACACGCATTGGGCCGCCGTCGCGCCCATCGCGACCACCAGTTCGGGTTTGATCGAGGCCAATTCGCGCTCATACCATTGCCGGCATGCCTTGATCTCGGGCGTGTTCGGCTTCTGGTGCAGGCGGATTTTTCCTCTGGCTAAGAATTTGAAATGTTTCACCGCGTTGGTGATGTAGGTCTTCTTGCGGTCGATGCCGGCTTCGTCCAGCGCGCGATCGAGCATCAAGCCGGCCGGGCCGACGAACGGGTGGCCTGCGAGGTCTTCCTTGTCGCCGGGCTGCTCGCCGACCAGCATGACCTTCGCATGCTGCGGGCCTTCGCCGAACACGGTCTGGGTCGCGTCCTTCCAGAGCGGGCAGGCGCGGCAGGTGGCTGCTTCCTCGCGCAGCGCGGCGATGCTCTCGGTGGAAGCTGCGGAGTTGCGTTTCATCGAGGGCTCCGGCTGGCTCTGCGGTTCGGTCATGGCATTCGCGGTCGGGAGACTCGGATCGTGCGAGGCTTCCGGCAGGTTCCGCCAGGACTTCCTTCGGCGTCTCCGTTTGCATCGTCTTCATCTTCAGCCGCGCCGGGTTGAAGATGTCGGCTGCGTAGCGCCGCCAGGTTTCTTCCAGCCGGTCCGCACTTGGCCTCTCGGGCACACCCGGCGTGAAGGTGACCGCGTGGCCGTCCCAATGCGCGCAGACGTCGGGAGTGAGGATCGACCAGGGCATATCGGCGAAACGGCTGGCGAAGAACGGCGCGGTCGCTGCCACGATGTGATGCTCCGGCTCGAACCAGGCGACGTAATGTGCTTTCTGCTCGCGGCCGACTTCGCGGAAACGGACGGAGTCCTGCATTCTCTGCGCGTCGCGATGCACGGCCTGCGCCATTGCGGCAAGCAGCGAAACATCGGGATCGGTCGCGACATTCAGGAGCTCGTGGTTGCCCTTCAGCCGCCACAGCAGGCGATACAGGATCGCAAACCGCTCGGGATCGTGGTTAAGGATCGCGGACCGCGCCAGCTCGACGAACTTGGCGGGGACGTTGAACGTGCCCTCCGGCGCGTCAAGCGGCGGGGCCAAAGGCTCGAACGGTTCGGGCTGGACTTTCCATTTCACATCCCAAGGCCGCATGTCGTTCAGGACGAGGGCGCGCGCCGCTTTCCGCCAGCCGTCGAAATCGGTTTCGCTGCTAAGGGTGATGGAGTGCATAGAATCCCCTTGATTCTACTGGTGAATCTCCTGAGGCGCCAATTCGGTTGACTCTCCGTGGCTCTGTTAGCTTTATATTAGAACATATCATGAACAACTGAGCCAGTTATTGGTTCTGCTTTCAAGAGACCAAGGCGGCGAACATCTCACTTGAAGGAAGCGGCGCATGATGACCGGCGCACGCACGAGCACGCTTGCGACTTTGCGCGGCTCGATCGAGCACATCGAGGCGCATGGCGGAGCGTGCGCGTTCAACCAGGCGCGGCTCGGCCATGCCGAGGCCGATGCGGCGCTTAAGGGCGGGCTCGCCTTGGGTGCGGTGCACGAGGTGTTTTGCGAGGGACGTCAGAGCGCCGTTGCGACCGGCTTCCTCGCAGGGCTCGTGGCACGGGCCGCGGCACGCCGGCCGCTGGTGTGGGTGCGGCAGGATTTTTCTGAACTTGAAGCGGGCGCGCTGTCGATGAGCGGCCTCGCCGAACTCGGCCTCGACCCGCGATGCGTGGTGAGCGTGCGCGCTGCCGACGTCGAGAGCGCGCTGCGGACGGCAGCCGACGCGCTCGCCTGCGACGCGCTGGGCGCCGTGGTGCTGGAAGTCTGGGGCGGGGCGCGGCAGCTCGATCTCGTCGCCAGCCGCAAGCTCACGCTGGCCGCACAGGCCTCCGGCGTCACCGGGCTGTTGTTGCGGGTGGCGGCGGAGCCACAGCCCTCGACGGCGGAAACGCGATGGATCGTGCGCGCGGCGCATTCGCCGCCGGCCACCGCCTGGAATGCGTGGGGCGCGCCGCTATTCGACGCGCATCTCGTTCGCAACCGTCACGGCCTTCTCGGGCGATGGATCATGGAATGGAAATGTGATGAGTGCCTTTTCAGCAAACCGGCGGCGGATCCTCAGCCTGTGGCTGCCACGCCTGCCCATCGACCGTATCAAGCGCAACCGCAAAGCGTTTTCAAGCGAAAGGTGGGTACCGGTTCGCGTGAAGAAACGCGTCCAAAAAAAGTTTTCGCGTCGAGCCGGATAGGCTTGCAGGCGACGCGCCCTGCATCGTCGTCGCCAAGGAAAACAACGCGCTGCAGATTGTCTCGCTCGACGATGCGGCCGCGCGTCTCGGCCTTTCGATCGGCCTGCCGCTCGCCAATGCCCGCGCCATCGCGCCGGATTTGACGGTGTTCGATGCGGACGAGGCGGCGGATGCCCAAACGCTCGACGACATCGCCTGATTGGTGCGACCGCTTCACGCCGCTGGTGGCGCTCGATCCGCCGCATGGGCTATTTCTCGACATCACCGGCTGCGCCCATCTGTTCGGTGGCGAGCGCGCGCTGATGCAGGCGGTGTGCGGCGTGCTGACGCGGCAGAGCTTTGCCGTCAGCGCGGCGATCGCGGGAACTTCGATCTGCGCGCGCACGCTGACGCGCTGCATCTCGGGGCAGATCGTGGCTGACGGCGAGGAGACGGATGCGGTCGATTCCCTGCCGGTGTCCGCGCTGGGCACTGACGAGGCCATCGTCCGCGGCCTGCGCCGGGCGGGTCTGAAAACCATCGGCGATGTCGCCGCGCGCGCGCCGCACGAGATCGCGGCGCGGTTCGGCGCCGCGTTTACGGCCTTGCTTTCGCACGCGCTGGGCGAGGGCGATGCGCCGATCAGCCCGCGCAAGCCGCTGCCGGATTACATCGTGGAGCAACGTTTTGCCGAGCCGGTCGCGACCGGAGAGGTGATCTCTATGACGCTGTCGCGGCTCGCCACGACGCTGGTCAAGTCGATGGAGAAGCAGGGCAAGGGTGCGCGGCGACTGGAGGCGAGCTTCTTCCGCACCGACGGCGCGGTGCGGGCGATTGCGGTCGATACCGGACGGCCCGTCACCCGGGGCGAGGTGATCGATCGCCTGTTTCGCGAGCGGCTCGAGGCGCTGAACGATCCGCTCGATCCCGGTTTCGGCTTCGATCTCATTCGCCTGTCCGCCAGCCGTACCGAGATCGTGGTGCAACAGCAGCGCGATCTCGATAGCCATGTGCATGATAATGACGAATTGGCCGCGCTGATCGACCGCATCGCCGCGCGCATCGGGGGAAAGCGCGTAGTCGTGCACCTGCCGCAGGACACCCATATCCCGGAGCGCGCGGTGTGGGCTGCGCCGGCGCAGCAGCATCTCGCCGCAGCGACGCAAGCCGCCTGGCCCGTGCGCGTCGAGGGCGAACCGCCATTGCGGCCGCTGCGGCTGTTCGAGCAGCCGGAGCCGATCAAGGTGCCGTTTGCGACCGTCCCCGACGGGCCGCCGCACCATTTCACCTGGCGCCGCGCCGTTCATGCCGTGGTGCGGGTGGAAGGGCCGGAACGCATCGCCATGGAATGGTGGAAGCAGGACGGCCAAGTGCTGACGCGGGATTATTTCCGCATCGAGGATGAGAAAGGCCTGCGTTTCTGGATCTTTCGCGACGGGCTTTACGGCAGCGAGCTTGTCGACGCGGAAGGCAAGCCCGCACCTGCCAACTGGTTCGTGCATGGGCTGTTCGCATGAAAAACTCCGTCGAGCCAACGCCGCTCTATGCCGAGATCGGCATTACCACCAATTTCTCGTTCTTGCGCGGCGGCTCCGATCCACGCGCCTATGTGCATGAGGCAAGCGCCTTGCGGCTTGCCGCGATCGGGATCGCCGATCACAATACGCTCGCCGGCGTGGTGCGGGCTTACAAGGAACTCGACAATCCCGAAGTCCACACCAAGCCGAAACTTCTGATCGGCTCGCGCCTCGTCTTCATGGACGGCACGCCGGATATTCTCGTCTATCCGCGCGATCGAGCGGCTTACGGCCGGCTCTGCCAGCTGCTGACCCGCGGCAAGCGCGGCGACGACATTGAGAAGGTCGAAAAGGGCGAATGCCATTTGCGGCTGGACGATCTCTTGGAATTCGCCGAAGGCCAGCTTCTGGTTCTGACCTTGCCGCACCGGTTCGAGCCGGACGCGGCACGGACACTTCTCGACCGGTTGCGCGATAGCCGCGCCGATGGCGTGTGGCTTGCGGCGAGCCTGCTCTATCGCGGCGATGACCGGCGCCGCCTGGCGCGGCTGCACCGCATCGCGGCCGCAGCCAACGTGCCGCTGCTCGCGACCAACGAGGTGCTGTACCACCATCCGGCACGCCGCCCCTTGCAGGACGTTCTCACCTGCATCCGGGAGAAGACGACGATCGAGGCCATCGGCAAGCGCCTGGAGGTTAACGCGGAACGGTATTTGAAACCCGCGCAGGAAATGGCGCGGCTGTTCCGTGAGCTGCCTGAGGCGATTTCGGAAACCATGCGCTTTGCGGGTCGCATCGAATTCTCGCTCGATCAGCTCAAATACCAGTATCCGGACGAGCCGGTGCCGCCCGGCAAGACCGCGCAGCAGCACCTGGAAGACCTGACCCGGGCGGGCGTCGAAAAGTATTTTCCCGACGGCATCAGCGATACGCTGCGCGCCACCTTGCGGAAAGAGCTGGACCTGATCGCCGAGCTCAACTACGCGCATTATTTCCTGACCGTGCACGACATCGTGCGCTATGCGCGCAGCCAGAATATCCTCTGCCAGGGCAGGGGATCGGCGGCGAACTCCGCCGTCTGCTACGTGCTCGGCGTCACCTCGGTCGATCCGACCAAGGTCGATCTGTTGTTCGAGCGCTTCATCTCCAAGGAGCGATTGGAGCCGCCCGACATCGACGTCGATTTCGAGCATTCGCGGCGCGAGGAGGTGATGCAATATGTCTACCGCCGCTATGGCCGTCACCGCGCCGCCATCATCGCCACCGTGATCCACTACCGCCCGCGCAGCGCGATCCGCGACGTCGGCAAGGCGCTGGGCCTGACCGAGGACGTCACCGCGGCGCTGGCCGATACGGTATGGGGAAGCTGGGGCAAGGGGCTGAACGAGATGCAGGTCAAGCAGGCGGGGCTCGACCCGCAAAATGCCATGATCGAGCTCGCCGTCGAGCTTGCCACCGAGCTGATCGAATTTCCGCGGCATCTGTCGCAGCATGTCGGCGGCTATGTGCTGACCCAGGACCGGCTCGACTCCTATGTGCCGATCGGCAACGCCGCGATGGACGACCGCACCTTCATCGAATGGGACAAGGACGACGTCGACGCGCTCAATATGATGAAGGTCGACGTGCTGGCGCTGGGCATGCTGACCTGCATCCGCAAATGTTTCGATCTGATCGAACGATCACAAGGGTGAGCGCTGGGAGCTGGCGACGATCCCGCAGGACGACGAGCCGGTCTACGACATGCTGTGCCGGGGTGAATCGCTCGGCGTGTTCCAGGTCGAAAGCCGCGCCCAGATGAACATGCTGCCGCGCCTGAAACCGCGGACCTTCTACGATCTCGTCATCGAGGTCGCGATCGTGCGTCCCGGGCCGATCCAGGGCGACATGGTGCATCCTTATCTGCGGCGGCGGAACGGGATCGAGAAGGAGCATTATCCGTCGCCGTCGTCCGAGCATGGCGACAAGGATGAGCTTTATAAAGTCTTGCACAAGACGCTCGGCGTGCCCTTGTTCCAGGAGCAGGCGATGCGGATCGCGATCGAGGCCGCGAAATTCACTTCCGAGGAGGCCAACGGGCTGCGCCGCTCGATGGCGACCTTCCGCAACGTCGGCACCATCGGCAAGTTCGAATCCAAGATGATCGGCAACATGATCGCGCGCGGCTACGATCCGGAATTCGCCAAAAACTGCTTTGAGCAGATCAAGGGCTTCGGCTCTTACGGCTTTCCGGAAAGCCATGCCGCGAGCTTTGCCCAACTCGTCTATGTCTCGTCATGGCTCAAGCGTTACCATCCCGACGCGTTCTGCTGCGGGTTGCTCAATTCGCAGCCGATGGGATTTTATGCCCCGGCGCAGATCGTCGGCGACGCCCGCAAGAACGGCGTCGAGGTGCGCGAGATCGATGTCTCCTTTAGTTTCGCGCAGAACACGCTGGAGGCGACGGACGGGAAATATTGCGCCGTGCGGCTCGGCTTTCGCCAGATCGACGGGTTTTCCTGGGCCGATCCGGATGAAGTGAAATTGAAGCAAATTCAGGCGTCTTTTCGGGGCGATGCGTTTGTAGAGTGCATACCTTCGGTGTGAATATGGCTTGGCCGCGATCTCGGACTACCTCTCCCCATGGGAGAAGTGTGGCACCGCCGATGCCGCAACATGATGATGCAGGAATGCGAAGACTGGGCCGAGCGCATCGTCGCCGCGCGGGCGCGCCGCCGGTTCACCTCGCTGGAAGATTTCGCCCGCGATACCGGTCTGCCCAAGCGCGCGCTGATCCTGCTCGCGGATGCCGATGCGTTCCGCTCCATCGGGCTCGATCGTCGTGCTGCGTTGTGGGCGGTGCGGCGGCTGCCCGACGACGTGCCGCTGCCGCTGTTCGAAATCGCCGCCGCGCGCGAGCAGCCCGATGAGAAGGCGAAAAGCCTCCCCTCGATGCCGCTGACGGAGCAGGTGGTCGCCGACTACCAGACCATCCGGCTGTCGCTGAAGGGCCATCCGATGGAGTTTTTGCGATCGATGTTTGCAAAGGAGCGCGTCATCCCGTGCCGCGACGTCTGCCATCGCAACGACCGCCGCTCGGTGCGCTGCGCCGGCGTGGTGCTGGTGCGGCAGCGTCCGGGCAGTGCCAAGGGCGTGGTGTTCATGACGCTCGAGGACGAAACCGGCATCGCCAATATCGTGGTGTGGCCGAAAGTGATGGAAAAATTTCGCAAAGAGGTGATGGGCGCCCGCCTCATCCTGGTCGAGGGCTATATCCAGGCTAGCCCCGAGGAGGTGACGCATCTGGTCGCGCAACGGCTGTTCGACCGCTCGCACGATCTGGTCGGTCTTTCCAATGACGAACTCGTCCGAAAGCCCGCCGTGCCCGCCGGCCCCGCGCTGGTCGAGCCGCTGCACGACGACCGCCGCCAGCATCCGGACAATCCGGCGCAGAAAATCCGCCATCCCCGCAACGTCCGCATCCTGCCGCGCTCGCGGGATTTTCATTGAGGCAATTCGCCCCCACACGCTCGTCATACCCGCGAAAGCGGGTATCCAGTACGCCGCGGCCTCTCGATTGATCGCTAATCCTCTGGAATACTGGATCATCCGCTTTCGCGGATGATGACGGCTGATGCTATAGGTGTGCGGCTGCCCGTCTCTCGAGCTCCCAATGCAAACACCCCGCGAAATCCTTGCCGATCTCTGGCACCTCGCCGGCGGCGAGCCGTCCGCGCTCGACGCCGTCCGGCTTTCCGGCGAGGAGCCGCAACTGCCATCGTCGTTCCGCGTTGATGCCGCGGCGCAAGTCTCGATCACGGCGGCGGCACTGGCCGCGGCCGAGATCTGGAAGATGCGCAGCGGGCAGTCGCAGGAGGTCGCGGTGGACATGACGCATGCGGTCGCCGAATGCCGCTCCGAGCGTTACTTGCGCGTCGACGGCAAGCCGCCGCCGCCGACCTGGGATCCGACCGCCGGAATCTACAGCACCCGCGATCACCGCTTTGTGCGGCTGCATACCAACTTCGCGCATCATCGCTCGGCCGTCTGCAAGGTGCTCGCCTGCAAGCCGGAGCGAGACGATATCCAGGCTGCCTTGATGCAATGGGACGGCGCGGCGTTCGAGACCGCGGCCTATGCCGGCGGCGCCGTCGTCTCGCTGATGCGCTCGCATGACGAATGGTCGGAGACGCCGCAGGCCAAGGCGCTGTCGGCGTTGCCGGCGCTTTCGATCGAAAAGATCGGCGAGGCGCCGCCGAAACCGTGGCCCAAAGGCGAGCGTCCGCTTGCGGGGGTGCGTGTGCTTGACCTGTCGCGGGTGATCGCAGGCCCGGTCGCGGGCCGCACGCTCGCTGTCCATGGCGCCGACGTGCTGCTGGTCTCCGGGCCAGAGTTGCCGGCGATCCCGTGGCTCACCATCGATACCGGCCGCGGCAAGCTTGCGACCTTCATCGAACTGAGGAGCGAAGAGGGGCGGGGCGTGCTGCGCGATCTGTTGGCGCAGGCCGATATCTTCTCGCAAGGCTATCGGCCGACCGCGATCGCCTCGCTCGGCTTCTCGCCCGAGGCCGCGGCGCGGATCAACCCCGGCATCGTCTACGTGTCGCTGTCGGCCTATGGCCATGCCGGCCCCTGGGCGGAGCGGCGCGGCTTCAACTCGCTGGTGCAGACCTCGACCGGCTTCAATCATGCCGAAGGCCAGGCGGCAGGTCACGACGGGCCGAAGGAATTGCCGGCGCAGATGCTCGACCACGCCACCGGCTATCTGATGGCGTTCGGCGCGATGATGGCGAAGGCTCGCCAGTCGCGCGAGGGCGGAAGCTGGCATGTCCGGGTATCCCTGGCGCAGACCGGACGCTGGCTGTGGAATCTCGGCCGCGTCGCGGACGGTCTCAAGGCCGAGGATTTGAAGGGCGAAACTGTCCGTTCTTTCCTCGAGGAGGTGCCTTCCGGTTTTGGTCCGCTGAGCGCCGTCAGCCATTCGGCGAAGCTGTCGAAAACGCCGGCATTCTGGGCCCGGCCCGCGATGCCGCTCGGCAGCCACCCGCCGCAATGGCCGGAACGCGGCTTCTGATCGTCATCCCACTGTGGGCACTCGCCCATGAGTTCTGCCCACTCCGTTTGTGGTTGACGCTCCGCCGGCGCTTATCCCCTGATATCGGCAAGGGATGGAAACCGCGGGGAGCTCGCCATGCGGATCGAAGAGCGCCAGAACGGGAATGCCGCCGGGACCTCCGACCAGATCCTCGGCGAGATCAAGGATTATTGCCGCGCCACGCAGACCGCCAAATCCACCTTCGGCCGGCTGGTCGTGAACGACGGCAAGCTGGTGTCGCGGTTGCGCGACGGCGCCAAGATCACCACCGGCACCTTGGACAAGGTCCGCGCCTATCTCAGCGAGCATCGACCTGCGCAGACCGCGCCGGAAAATCCGTCCGCGGCGACCAGGCCCATCAACGGCGCGGCGTCGGTTGCCGACATCGCGCCATCAGGCTTCCGCTTCTTCGACAATCGCCAGAAATACCTGCTGTTCGTCTCGACCTGCAGCGAGAAGACCGAAATCGCCCACCGGGTTTCGCTCGAACTTGGCAACCTGCAGCCCTCGCCGCCGGCGCTGCGGCTGTTCGATGCCGGCGTCGGCGACGGCACGGTGCTGTCGCGGGTGATGCGCTCGCTGCATGCGCGCTTTCCAACCATGCCGCTCTATGTGGTCGCCAAGGAAATCTCCTACGAAGACGTGCGCATGATGCTGGAGAAGATGGCGGACCGCCTGTTCGAACATCCCGCAACCGTGCTCGTCGTCACCAATCTCTATTACGCCGAGGCGCCGTGGCTGACGCCCCGTTCGGTCACGTCCGCGCAAGGCCTGATCTGGAAGGATGTGACGCTGTCCGGCAATACCGCGCATGGTTTCGCCGAGCAGATCGGCGAGCTCGAAGGATTTTTGGCCGAGAACTGGCGCGCCGGCATCAGTTCGAAGACCGGCAACCCGGTCTATACACGGCCGATCGTGCTGACGCTGCGGCGCGAGGATCATTCGTTCCTGCTCGATCCGATCATGCCGCGGCCGGGACGGGTGACGGCCGACTACGACCTCGTCATCGCCTCGCAGCCTTATCGGGCGCGGGCCAGCGTGGAGTTCAAGGCGTCCAAGGTGGTGACGCCGCTGGTGCGGGCGCTGCGGCCGGGCGGCCGGCTGATCGGCATCCATTCGCACGGCCACGATCCCGGCATCGAGATCATCGACCAGGTCTGGCCCCGCGACGATCCCTTCAAGACCGATCGCTACGCGATCCTGCGCCAGGTCAAGCACGAACTCGGCTCGGCGGCCCGCCACTATAATTTCAACGCCTCCTCGGATGCGCGTTCGATCTTCCGCTACCGCATGCACACGCTGCCCGACGAGGTTTCCGGCCCGATCGGAACCTCGACCCTGTTCGCCGCCTGGAACGCCGCGATCTATGTCGCGCAGATCGAGGATGTCAGGCTCTCGGAGGTCGTGCGCGACGGCCGCTATCTGGAAGCCACCGACCGCGTCCTGAAGAAGCATGGCGGCCTCTGGTTCAACGACGAGACCTATGTCATCTCGCGCCGCCGCGCGCCGGCCTGACGTTTTGAGGACGAGCTCGTGACCGCACCCGATTCCGCCGCATCCGGCGACCTCGCTTCGCTCTTGTCCGCCGCTTCGGTGGAAATCTCCTCCCGTGGCCATCAGGTGCAGGAGCTAAAGGACAATTTCGCCGCCGGCACCGATGTGACCATCACCTTCCTGCCTGGCGACAACTACCGCCACAATGTCGCGACCGCCGTCGCGTTGCGGCGCGCCGGCTTCAACCCGGTTCCCCATATCGCTGCGCGCGAAATCGCCTCGCGCGAGGCGCTGGACGATTTCCTGCTGCGCGCGCGCGTCGAGGCCGATGTCAGGCGCGTGCTCCTGATTGCCGGCGACGTCCTGGCGGCGAAGGGGCCCTTCAAGTCGAGCCGCGACGTCGCCGCGAGCGGGCTACTGGCTGCGCGCGGCATCGCGCATGTCAGCGTCGCCGGCCATCCCGAAGGCCATCCCTATCTCGACGAGGCGGGCGCTGTCAGACTGCTGCAGGCCTGGCGGGATTGGGGTCGCGAGACCAACATCCAGGTCGATATCGTCACGCAATTCTGCTTCGAAAGCGCACCGATCCTGAAGCTGCTGGGCGAACTCCGCGCGCGAGGCATCGATCTTCCCGTGATCGTCGGTCTCGCCGGGCCGGCGACGCCGGCGACGCTGACGAAATTTGCGCTCCGCTGCGGCATCGGTAATTCGATGCGGGCGCTGCGCGGCCAGATCGGACGCTACGGCCGGCTATTGACCGATACCGGCCCGGACGACGTGCTGCGCGGCCTGCAGGCGGCACCTCAAGCCGCGACCGCTGCGATCGCCGGCTTCCACCTGTTCCCATTCGGCGGATTGCGCAAAGCGCGCAACTGGTTGCGCGACTATCCTCAACTGGCGCTGCGACACGTTCAAGAGGTGGTTTCGACCGCCGGCCCTCAAAACCCGTAAAGCCGCGCCGCGGCTACTCGCGTTTCGACCCGAAAATGATGCGGCGCTTTCCGCGCCCGGTGGTGGGAGATTGCGTGACCGCATGCGCGTCTCTGCACAAGCCGGTTTATCGCGGCTCAGCCATCGATTGCGCGCCGCACTTCGGCAACCATCTCGGAAAGTGGCCGCGATCCGTCAAGGCGCAACACGGGGCAGGGCAGTCCCGAGAGCCAGCTCTCATGCTTGGCCAGGCTGCGGCCCTCCTGGCTGCCGTCCTCATAATGCGAGGCCCATTCGATGAAAGCCTCGGTTTCCTGATGCCGCCACCCGCCGGGGCCGACGGCCTCAATGCCGAAATGCGTGGCCTCGCGGGCGCGCAGCCGCTGCATCCGGAGTTCATGCGACGTCTTGAGAAAGACGACGAGATCGAAGCTTGAAACGAGTCCGTCACCCCAGCCATCGAGACCGCCGCTCAACACCCAGTCCGCCCGCGGCAGGAACATTTCGTGCATCAGTCGCAGACGCTCGGCAACGTCGCGCAGCTCCCGATAGGGCGGGGTGGTCGGCTTCCAGAGATAATCGTCGGTGTCATGATGCGGTAGCGCCAGCGCATCCGCCAAGGCGCGGCCGAGGCTGGTGACGCCTGAACCTGAGGCGCCCGTGACATGAATGCGGCAGCTTCTCAGCCCGATCAGCCGCCGCTCAATCATCTCACCCAGCCCCGGCCCTCAGCCCCCGCCGACGCGCCTGACATACTTAGCTAACAGAAGCGCCGTCACGCCACTGTTAAACTGCACGTCGCGCAAACTCGCGCGCCGCTGTTGCGCCTTCGTCACAGCCGATAAATGCGATAGCCTGCCAAGGCCCGATTCCGGGCGTCCGTTTCCGTAGTTTCCCGGATCATTTCTGAGATGCCGAAGATATTCAGCGACCCCGAGGCGATCGCCGAGGATATCATCCGTGACGTCGGAACCCGGCTCTTGGTCGGCCTGCCGCTCGGGCTCGGCAAGGCGAACCATATCGTCAACGCACTCTATGCCCGCGCGGCCGCCGACCGCTCGGTCGACCTGACCTTCTTTTCCGCGCTGACGCTGGAAAAGCCGAAACCCACCAACCTGCTCGAACGGCGCTTCATCGCGCCGGTGATCGACCGGCTGTTCGGCGGCTACCCGGATCTCGCCTATGTCGAGCCGCTTCGCGCCGGCGCGCTGCCGCCCAATATCCGCGTCATCGAGTTCTTCTTCCTGGCGGGAAGGTGGCTGCACGTCCCCTCGGCGCAGCAGAATTACATTTCGGCGAACTATACCCACGCCGCGTCCTACCTGTTGGCCGCCGGCCTCAACGTCGTCACGCAACTGGTCGCAAAGCGCGTGGTCGACGGGGTTCCGCGCTACAGCCTGAGCTGCAACACCGACACCACGCTGGACATCCTGCGTGCCCGCACCGAGGGCCGCGCCGCGTTCAAGCTGGTTGCCCAGGTCAATTCCGAGCTGCCGTTCATGCCGGGCGTCGGCGACTTGCCCGCGGACGCGTTCAGCGCGGTGCTCGACGGTCCCGCCACCGACTTTCCGCTGTTCGCGCCGCCGTCCGAACCGATCGCCGACACCAAATATGCCATCGGCCTTCACGCCGCGGGCCTCGTGCCCGACGGCGGCACGTTGCAAATCGGAATCGGACAGATCGGCGACGCGCTGGCGCAGGGGCTGATCGTGCGCCACCGCGACAACGCGCAGTTTCGCTCCATCATGACGCGGCTCGCGCCGGTGGACCCGGCATCGCCGGCGCTTCAGGCCGGTTCGTTCGAAAAAGGCCTCTACGGTGTCAGCGAAATGCTGACCGAAGCACTTTTTGGCCTCATCGAGGCCGGCATCCTCAAGCGCGAGGTCGATGGCGTGATCCTGCACGGCGCGTTTTTCCTCGGGCCGAAATCGCTCTATCGGAGCTTGCGCGAAATGAAGGGCGAACAGCTCGCGCGCATCCAGATGATACCGGTGTCCTTCACCAACGAGCTCTACGGCGACGAGGATGCAAAGCGCGCCGCGCGGGTCGATGCGCGCTTTGTCAACAGTGTCATGATGGCGACCCTGATGGGGGCGGCCGTTTCCGACGGCCTGGAAAACGGCCAGGTCATCAGCGGCGTCGGCGGTCAGTATAACTTCGTGGCGCAGGCGTTCGCGCTGCGCGGCGCGCGCTCGATCCTGGCGCTGGAGACGACCCGCCAGGCCGGCGCCAGGGTGCAATCCAACATCCGCTGGGCTTACGGCCACGAAACCATTCCGCGGCATTTGCGCGATATCGTCGTCACCGAATACGGGGTCGCCGATCTCAGGGGCAAATCCGACGCCGACGTGATCGCGGCGATGCTTCAGGTGGCGGATTCGCGCTTTCAGGAAGAACTGACGCGTGCCGCCAAGGATGCCGGCAAGCTGCAGAAGAATTTTGAGATTCCGGCAGCGTATCGCGAAAACTATCCCGGCCGGATCGCGAGCGCGCTGAAGCCGGCGCACCAGGCCGGCCTGCTGCCGTCGTTTCCGTTCGGCAGCGATTTTACCGAGGTCGAGCAGCGGCTGATCCCGGCACTGCAAATCCTGCAGGAGGCGCAACGCACGCCGCTGCAGCTGGCCGGCCTGTTGTGGCAGGGATTGACCGGCGCGCCCGACGCGGCCGACCGTGAATGCCTGGCGCGGCTCGGCCTCGACCACCCGGCAAATCTCGCCGAGCGCGTCTACCGCGCGCTGGTTGCCGCGGCGCTGGCAAGGAGCAGGGTGGGCTAGGCGCAGGCAATTCCCGCATGCGCGCCAGGCGCAAATTGTCCGTCGTCCAATCTGCCGCAGGCGTCGGCGCCTTGCGCGAACCGATGGGCTTCTAATCCGCGCTCTATTGCGCCCTTTGTGACGCGCTTCTCGCAAATGGACCGCCTCAGGATCGCTGGGAAAAGATGGGCCTCTACGGCTGGCTCATCGGCAACTGGGCGTCGAAGCCGACACGTCCACCTCAGTGGCGCCAATACGCGTGTCGGCCGCGGCAAGATCCATTTCGGAGGGCCCTTACGAGATCCACTTCGGACGGGTTCTGGAACTAGACGGTTGCAGAACCACACAGTTCCGTATATAGCTTGCCCCCAACCGGCCAATCCAGAACTCTCAGAACCCCACACAAACTGGAGTTTTTTGATGCAATTCGCCGCCGCCAAGCGCTCGCTCTAATCACCGCAACGAGCCTCATGCCCACACGGGCGTTCGCGCAGATTGCGACTGCGCAGTCGACGTCCGAATTGATCTTGCAAAATACTTTGACGACGACGGCACCGCGGGCGTGTTTGCCGCTTACGCGGCTCGCGGCAATAGAATTGTCACCAGCGATGGTGCGCGATCGAGATTGGCTCTTCTTCCCGCTTCGACATTTAAGATCGCGAACTCCATCATTGCTCTCGAAACCGGTGTTGTAACAGATCCGGACAAGGACGTTTTCAAATGGGACGGCACTGTGCGCAATTTCCCCGACTGGAATCGGGATCACACCTTGCGGTCGGCGATCGCAGCTTCCGCCGTGCCGGTATATCAAGAGATTGCGCGGCGCATCGGTGCGGAGCGCATGAAGACCTACGTGGAGAAGCTCGACTATGGCAATCGCGACATCAGCGGCGCTCCGATTGATTATTTCTGGCTCTCAGGGAATCTGCGGATCAGCCCGCTGCAGCAGATCGAATTTCTCGACCGCCTGCGGCGCGGACGCCTCCCCGTATCTGATCGAAGCCAAGCCCTGACCCGGAGGATGCCCGGTTGCCAAGGTTGGAGACACGGTGATTTCATCCAAATGGGGCTTATCGGGGTGGATGACAAATCCCCGGCGAGCGGGGCCAGCGCGACGGTTGGGTGGCTCGTCGGATGGGCGGAAAAAGGTAGCTCAGTCACCATCTTTGCCTTGAACCTCGACATCCGCGAGCCGCGGCACATCGCGAGCCGTATGAAACTTGCGCAACGGCGCTTTCTGATCTTGGCGCAATCTAGGCTTGGGGGCGTTCATCGAAGAGCTATTCGCAACTCATCGAAGCAGGAAAAAAATCTGAGGAGCATTCATCATGACGTACATCGAGGAATCGTAGCGGCCGTACCAACCAAGAACCGCGACGCCTATAAGCAGCATGTCGAGAGGCAGCCGCGCAAGTCTTCAAGGATTACGGCGCTTTGAAAATGGTGGAGTGCTGGGGGGTGGATGTTTCGGATGGAAAAGTGACCTCGTTCCCCATGGCGGTCAAGAAAAAGGATGACGAGACGGTCGTCTTTTCATGGATCGTCTGGCCCGTGAAAAGATCCATGACGAGGGCATGAAGAAGGTGATGGCCGATCCTCGTATCAGCGTGACATCAATCCGATGCCCTTCGATGGCACGCGGCTGATTTTCGGCGGGTTCGAGGTCTTGGTCGAGGCTTGAACGAGACTTGCTGAGTGACGTCGCAGATGCGGGCGGGCGCCGGCTGATCGATCGGGCACGGGGCGGCGGTGCGTTCGCCGGTCGGCAAGCGCCGGCTCTCTCCTAAGCTCAGCTTTCGACCGCAAAGGGACTCAGATGTTCACTCAGCAAGATGCCCAGAGCGCGAGCGTTAAGGCGACCCATCGCGAGTGGGTTGGTCTCGCCGTGCTCGCTTTGCCCTGCGTCCTCTACGCGATGGACCTTACGGTGCTTAACCTGGCGATCCCGTCGCTCACGACGGATCTGAAGCCGACAGCGGCGCAACTTCTGTGGATCGTGGACATCTACGGATTTCTCGCTGCCGGCGCGCTTCTGATCATGGGGGCCCTGGGCGACCGCATTGGCCGCCGAAGGCTCTTGCTGATCGGATCGGCCGTCTTCGCCGTTGTGTCTCTGCTAGCGGCGTTCGCGAAGAGCGCACAGATGCTGATCGTGGCGCGCGGCCCTCCTCGGAATCGCGGGCGCAACAATGGCGCCATCGACACTCTCGCTCATCAGCGACATGTTCGGAACGAGCGAGAGAAGACGTTCGCAGTGAGTGTCTGGGTCTCGAGTTTCTCCTTGGGCGGCGCGATTGGACCTGTTGTGGGCGGCCTACTGATCGCTCGCTTCTGGTGGGGCGCGGTCTTCCTGGCGCCAATCCCCATTATGGCGCTGTTGCTGATCGTCGGTCCGAGGCTGCTGCCTGGAACATCGCCGCGAGAAGGTTGGCCGCATCGACATCGTCAGTGCGCTCCTGACCTTGGCGACCGTGCTGCCGATCATCTTCGCTATCAAGCACATAGCGGAAGGAGGCGACGTCCAGGTTTCGGGTCTCTCCGCCGCCGTCGGCGTAATCTGCGGTGCGGTGTTCGTTCGCCGCCAACTGACGCTGGAAGACCCGCTGCTCGACCTGCGCCTCTTCAAACTGCCGGCGCTGTCGGTGGCCTTGACCATCAATGCGCTCGATTTCTTCGTGGGGTTTGGGATCCTGGTGGTGGTGGCGCAGTATCTCCAGCCTCGTGCTGGGGCTGTCGCCGCTCAAGGCCGGGCTGTCGGCGTTCCTCCGGGTCTCGGCTTCGTGGTGGGGTCCCTTCTCACCTCGGCCCACCCGTGCCAGGTGCCTCCGGCCAGCGTACGTGTTGGGCGGCGACTGGTGTTGGGCGCGCTCGGACTGGGTTGATGGCCTATTCGATCGAGGCGCACAGCCTGATCCTGGTCATCCTCGGGAATGCGCTGTTCGCCGTGGGCTCCGCGCCGGGAACCACCGTCGTCGCTGACTTCGTTGTGAGCTCCGCCCCTGAACACCAGTCAGGTGCGGCATCGGCGCTCTCGGAGACTTGCTCGGAGTTCGGTGGCGCGCTTGGCATTGCCCTGCTGGGCAGCCTCGCGACGTTCCTCTATCGGCACACGCTTGCCGCGGCGCTGCCCGCGAGCGTTACCGCTCCCGCCAC
Organism: uncultured Alphaproteobacteria bacterium; assembly: GCA_963823115.1. Lineage (GTDB taxonomy): Bacteria > Pseudomonadota > Alphaproteobacteria > Rhizobiales > Xanthobacteraceae > Bradyrhizobium. The sequence goes on from CAWGKJ010000011.1 coordinate 96,683, forward strand.
TGAGGCCGCCTTGCGGGGGATCGGCGCTGCGAGAGCGGCCGCTGAGACGTTGAACGGTGGGGCCGCGTTGCTGGAAGCGGCGAAGCAGGCCTACACGAGCGCCGCCGGCATCGCCCTCCTGGCGAGCGCGGCCATAACTGTCCTGGCGGCGATCCTGGCCGTGACGATGTTCAAATCCCGGATTTCCATCGAAGGCGATGACGCCGTTGACGCCGAGCCGGCCTGACAGGTATTGAATGACATGGTTCCGTACCGACGAGTTCTGCACGGTCTATGACCAGCTCAGTCTTACGTTCAATGCGCTCGCCGACCCGACGCGCCGCGCGATCCTTCAACGTCTCTTGAAGGGCCAGGCGTCGGTCGGCGAACTCGCCGAGCCCTTTGAGATGTCCACTTTGCGCGATTTCCAAGCACATCGCGGTTCTCGAAGCGGCTGGCCTGGTGACGCGAGCGCGCGATGCTCAGCGCCGGCCGAGCCGAATCCGAGCGCAGCCGTTGGTTGAGATCGATGAGTGGCTGAAGGTCTATCGATGCCTATGGATGGATCGATTTCAGCGCCTCGGAGAGGTCGTTCGCGAGCAGCGCGGAAAACCCCGGAAGGGAAAGTGATAGGGTGAGCGCGAGCCACGACCTCGAGATTGAAGTTTATTATGACGCTCCACGCGAGGAGATTTTCGAAAATTGGATCGACGCCACCAAGCTTCGGACCGGAGCCGTATGGGTTCTATGTCACCGACTGCGAGATATCGGCCTATCCTGGGGGCAGGTGGCGTATCGTCTTTCGCTCCGACGATGGCTCAGAATTTCTGGAGTTGGGCGAGTTCCGTGAAGTCGCAGCGCCCGAACGGCTCGTGTTCACCCTGCGACATGTCGAGGACATCGTCACGCTCGAGACCGTTGTCACTGTGACCTTCGCGGTGGAAGGGTCCGGCACACGCATGACGTTCAAGCAAACCGGCTTCGATACCAAAGCGCGGCGCGACGACCACCGAGAGGGCTGGGGCGAGCGCTTCCAGCAGCTCAAGGCTGAACCTCGTGCGGACCTGATCGTCTCCAACTCGACGACCGCGACGGCGAAAGGGTGACCGACCGCCGCAAGCGTGGCGGTCGGCCGCGTCTGGAACGCGCGCATCGTTTGCTTGGCGTTTCCAAGCTGGAACCCGATGCCATGCGCTGCTCGGATACCCCGGACGATCAACCCGAAATTGACGTCTGCGAGGACCCTCGGCTAAAGGCGGGAACAAAATCCCTAGCAGGTTGGGAAACCCATCAGACCTAGGGAAACTGTCGACTGGTTGTTGTTGTGCCAGTTTCTGTCCGCTAAACGGATTTGGGGCGAGGCACCGCTTTGGATATTGGTATTCCTCCTGACGCTTGCTCGCGCCCTTGTAGGGCCTTCTTTGGTAGCGTCTTCGGTTAGCTGCACGCATTGACGCGAACCCGACGTTCTAATCGGCGTTTGCAGTGAAGAAGGCTTGCCCGATCGCGCTGCCGATTGGTGCGCTGTCTGCTGTGACGGCCGCGCGCTTGCAGAGCGCGTGCACGCACTTGCCCGACGGGCAATTTCCGCATGCACGCCATGCGCAAATTGCCCGTCGTGCCAATCTGTCGCAGGTGTCAGCGCTTGCCACGTCGGGCAAATCACAACGATGCTCTCGCGCATCCCGCCTCGATGAAGAGGGACGTTTCGGCCGATCGTCACGATACGTGGGGCGGGGATGCGGTGGACGCTGTGGGCACGTGAGACGAACGTGGCCTGAAGCGGACGGCGAAGTCGTGTGGTTCTGGCGCTCCGAAGCAGGCGCTAAGGTCGTGAGAAGCAAGCTTCTCAGGGATGACGGTGGCAACCAAGCAAAGGTCACCGGGGAGAGCGCGATATAAACCGTAACACCATCGCGCAGGGAATGCCGGTTGATCCGGCCCTACCTGTGGTGACTGCCGCCTGCGTTTTTTGTTGCAGGCGGGCCATGGGTGAGGTCGTCACCCGGCATTCCCTGCGCCCTCTTCGTTTTCCGAGGGCCAAGTTATCGGCAGCACTCGGGCGCGAACGCGTCGCGGGACCGCGGGCGTGTGCCTCGAGCGGCGCCGACGTTGCGAGCAGCGAGCGCTCCGAACGTCGCGCGCTCGGCGCGGGATGGCTTGGCTTGCGCAATGATGGATCGATCGGCTGTTTGAACGTTTGAATCAGAAACTCCAGCCCGGGCTGCGGCAAGGCTCTTGCGCGCACGGAAGCTGGACGTCGCGTCGGGCGCCCAACAGCTTTTTCGACAGCGGCGAATCGTCTAAATGTTTTTGCGCGAATCACCTTGAAACACGCCAATGAAGCGTCGCGAACGGCAGCCGGCCGCCCAAAAATCTCAGCGAGCTCCGATTGGCGAGGGCCCGACGGTCACGAGCTCCCGGACCACGCACGAGCCGAGCGTCATCACGCCTGCTGCGCTTATGAAGCGGCTCTTGCCCATATGCAGGCCGGACGATACCTCGACGCTCAACTCTGCTGCCAGCAAGCCCTTGCAGCGGACCCCAACCACGCCGACACACTGCACCTGATGGGTCTGTTGTCGCCTCCACGCCAAACAATACGATCACGCCGTGGAGTGGATCGCTCGCGCGATCCAGCAAGATCCCAAGCCGGAATATCTTGCGAGCCTCGGGAACCACGCTGCAGCAGCAGGGACGGCGCGAGGAGGCCCTCAAGACCTTCGACAAGGCGGTGCAGCGCAAGCCGGACGATGCCGAGTTATGGAAATGCATGGGCTCCATTCTGCTGGAGCTGGCGCGCCTTGATCATGCGCTGCTGAGCTTTCAGCACGCGCTCAAGCTCAATCCGCGTCATCAGGACGCTGCATACAAGAGCGGCGATTCTCCTGAATCATTTCGGGCGGTTCGAGGAGGCGTTGGCCCATTTCAATCTCTGCGATGAAGTGCTGCCAGACCATGCCCCGACGCTAGTGGGTCGCGCGCGGCGCGCTGTACCACCTGAACAGGTTCGAGGAAGCTTTGGCCGACAGCCGGCGGGTCTACGCGCTCGATCCCGGCAACGCCGAAACTGCAACAAGATCGGCGCCGCGCTGCGGTCGCTTGGCCGGTATCAAGAGGCGTTGGGATGGCTGGACAAGGCCCTCGAGATTCGACCGAACCTGGTCGAGGCCCTCGAAAACAAGATCATCTCGCTGGCTCAACTTCACCGCTTCGATGACGCTTTCGCCCTCTACGATCGCATGAAGGCCCTCAAGCTGAACAACACGCGGACCGATTGGAATGTGTCGGTTTATCACATGTTGACGGGCAATTTCGAGGCCGGCTGGATCGGACACGAGGCGCGGTTGAAGTTGCCTTCGGCAACCTATCCGAAATTTCCGCAGCCGATGTGGCTCGGCAATGAAAACATCGAAGGCAAGACCATCCTCATCTGTGCGGACGAGGGGCTCGGCGATACAATTCAGTTCGTCCGCTATGTGCCGATGCTGACCGAACGCGGGGCCCGCGTCGTTCTTGCCGTTCAGGACCCGCTGCATCATCTCTTGTCGGGTCTGCCCGGTGTCGCGCAGTGCATTCCGATGTCGGCACTGAGCGCGTTGCCGGCATTCGAAATGCACTGCCCGATATCGAGCCTGCCGCTGGCCTTCGGAACGCGTCTCGATACGATCCCGTCGGCGACATCGTATCTGCCTTCCCCGCCAACGAGCCGTGTGCAGGCCTGGGAGGATCGCCTCGGCCCTCATGCCAAGCTCCGGGTCGGCCTGGTTTGGTCCGGTCAGTCCAACCCACACCAACGATCACAATCGATCGATTCCGCTACGAAAGCTTTCGCGTATCCTCGACGTCGATGCGACTTTTGTCAGCCTGCAGAAGGACCCGCGCCCGAATGATGCGGCGGTTCTGCGGGACCGGAACGACATTATCGATCTGACCACTGATCTCACCGACTTCACCGAGACCGCGGCGCTGGTTTCCTGCCTCGACCTGGTGATCACCGTCGACACCAGCGTCGCGCATCTCGCCGGCGCGCTTGGGTGCCCGACCTGGATCCTTCTGCCTTACACGCCGGACTATCGCTGGCTGCTCGATCGCGACGACAGTCCCTGGTATCCGAGCGTGCGGCTGTTCCGACAGAACGAAACCCGCGAATTTGAGAGTGTGCTTGACCGGGTGTGTGATGAATTGCGGGCACGGATCATGGCGTTCAGGCCCGCGGAACGACTTATTTTGGCGGCAACATGAGCCGTCGCCCCGAGAAATCCGCGATCACAGGTCCGTGGGCGCTACCGGTTCTTGTTCGCCGGCTTGCGCTTTTCGATGAACGCCGCCATGCCCTCGGCGCGATCCTCCAGCGCAAATGTCGCGTGGAACAGGTTGCGCTCGACGCTGAGCCCTTCCGACAGCGGCGTCTCGAAGGCGCGGTTGATGGCCTCCTTCGCCATCGCCGCCGCGGGCCGCGACATCGAGGCGATCTTCTCCGCCGCTGCCAGCGCCTCGTCCATCAATTTGTCCGCGGGCACCACGCGGCTGACGAGGCCGCTCCGCTCGGCCTCCGCCGCATCCATCATCCGCCCGGTAAGGCACAAATCCATCGCCTTGGACTTGCCGACCGCGCGGGTCAGCCGCTGGGTGCCGCCGATTCCCGGGATGGTGCCGAGCGTGATTTCCGGCTGGCCGAATTTCGCGGTGTCGGCGGCGATGATGATGTCGCACATCATCGCCAGTTCGCAGCCGCCGCCCAGCGCGTAGCCGGCGACCGCGGCAATCGTCGGCTTGCGGCATTTGGCGACGCGGTCGCCGCCGATCGCGGCGAAATCGCTGGAAAACATGTCGATGAAGGCCTTCGGCTGCATTTCCTTGATGTCGGCGCCGGCAGCAAAGGCCTTTTCGCTGCCGGTCAGGACGATGCATCCGATCGCCTCATCGGCTTCGAGGTCGTCGACCGCGGCGGCGATCTCGCGAAACACGCCGAAGGACAGCGCATTGAGCATTTTCGGACGATTGAGCGTGATGATGCCGACCGCGCCTTTGCTTTCGACAAGGATGTGCTCGAACGTGCTCATGACCCACTCCACGGCTTGATTTGGCGGCACAATGTGCCCGCTGCCGGGGTGGGCTTCAAGTGGGGTCGAGGGTGCGAGAAAATCGTCAAGCCATGAACATGCGCGCGGCGGAGGCGACGGTCAGCAGCGCGCCGAAGCCGACGAAGATCTTCCCGGCCAGCGATGTCTCGTCCCAAACCGAATGTTCGTTGGTGCTCGCCGTCGCCGTGCGCGCGGGCGGCGGTTCGGCTCCGGCTGAGGCCACCGCGGCGGCCGGTACCGGCGGCGCTCCGCCGCGTACTGCCCTATCGGCGTCGTTGAGCTGGCTGGCAGCGACGGCTGGGCTGGCCGGCGGCGTCTCCGCAGCCGCTGCCGGCGGGGCATCGGCGGCCGGAATATCGCTGGACCTCAATTGCGCGTTGGCGTTGGCTACCGAAGGCGGGATGCCGCTTGGTTTGGTGCTCGCGTTCCGGGCCGTGTTGGCATCTTGTCGGACGTGCGCCGACTTCACGATGATTGGGCGGTGAGGGGCGACGGGATGGGTCTGTCGGATAGGCCGCGCGGCAGGGGAGACCGCATCGTTTGTGCTCGCTGCGGCGTCTGTGCCCGATGCGGCATCCGCACTCGGGGCCGCGTCCGTACTCGAGGCCGCAGTCTTGCTCGGGGAGGGCTCTATGCTGGGGGCGGCGTCTGTGTACCACTCGGCGCGCGATGGCGCTGCGAAACCCAAAACCAGTCCTATCGCGACTATCAACGCTGAACGCCGGGTTGCCGTGGCCACAGGCAATCTCCCCATTTGCAGGTTCACCAAAGCGGAAAGGAGCCTCCGACCCGTGACCACAGCGCGGCAAAAAAGGGGAATCTTCGCGCACCACCGGGCGAAACCGGGGCGACATCGGCGGCGTGGCGTTATCCAGAAGTTGCGACACATCTGGGCGGCCCGTGTCAGGCCGCACCGATCGATGTTATGAGGCGGGGCGCGAGCGGAATTGGAGGTCATACCCGCCGGCAGGCGCGCGCCCGCGCGGCGTTGGACTTCGGAGGTCACGACTTCGTGATTGGCGGATTCCGCCGTAACAAATTGAAACATCGACCGAATTACATGGTGGGAGCGTGCGTGCGCGAACGTGAAGACGAATGGACCGGCCTGATGCGGTCGGCCATAGCTGGAGACAGCGCGGCCTATCATCGCCTGCTCAAAGCGATCACGCCGGTCCTGCGGGCCGCCGCGCGCCGCGGTCTCGCGCGGGCAGGACAGCCGGTCGATCAATCCGAGGACATCGTGCAGGACATTCTGTTGGCGGTGCATCTGAAACGGCATACCTGGGACGCCAACGCGCCGTTCGCGCCATGGCTGTTTGCGATCGCGCGCAACAAATTGATCGATGCGCTGCGCCGGCGCGGAAGGCGGATCTTCGTCAATATTGACGATTTCGCCGAAACGCTCGCCGACCAGCCCGCTGCGGAAACCGCGCCAGCGAGCGAGGTCGCGGCTCAGCTCAACGCGCTGCCGGCGCGGCAGCGCGAGGTGCTGCAATCGATCGCGGTGGAAAGCGCCTCGATCAAGGATACGGCGGCGAAATTTGCGATGAGCGAGGGTGCGGTGCGCGTGGCGCTGCATCGCGGGCTCGCTAGCCTCACCGCCAAACTGCGGGAACAATGAGAATGGACACCGATCAGCTCATTCGAACGCTGGCCGCCGATAGCGCCCATCGCGCTCCGCGCGTCGGCTTCGTGCTGGCGCTGGCGCTGCTCGCCGCCGCGCCGGTGTCGCTGTTGATCTTCTTCGCCGGACTGGGTGTGAGGCCCGACGTCATGACGGCGATGCATAATCCGTTTTTCGACCTGAAATTTGCGGTCACGCTGGCGCTCGCGATCGCGGCCATCATGGTTAGCCTGCATCTGTCGCGGCCGGAGGCCTCGCTGCGCGGCTGGGCCTGGCTGTTGATGGTCCCGGTCGGAGTGCTCGCCGCCGGTATCGCCGGCGAGATGATGTTGCCGCAGCGGCTGCCGATGATGACGCGCCTGGTCGGCAGCAATTCGAGGATTTGCATGACGGCGATCCCGCTGATGTCGCTGCCGCTCTTGGCTGCGTCGCTGTTCGGCCTGCGTCACGGCGCCCCGACCCGCCCTGCGGTCGCCGGCGCCATCGCCGGATTATTGTCGGCGGGACTAGCGGCGACGCTCTACGCCTCGCACTGCACCGACAATTCGCCCCTGTTCGTGGCGACCTGGTACACGATCGCAACCGCGCTCGTGACCGCTGTTGGGGCGCTCGCGGGATCGAAGCTGCTTAAGTTTTGAGTAAGCCGCGGGCATCAGATCATGATCCGATTAGATTGAATCGGATCATGATCTGATCTCTCTATTTGAGCATGATCTCCGCGCAAACGCGTTCCGCGTTTGTCGCTAGGGAAAACCGGTACCCACTCTTCCGGATCATGCTCTCTAAGCCGCGGGCGCGGTCTGTTGCATGCGGTGGAAGCGCAGCACCTGCTGCGCGGTCGAGGGCCGCAGCCGCTCATAGGTGTCCTTGCAGGCCTGCAGGTCGGTCGGCTCTCCGCCGGAAAGCTCGTCGCGCATCCTGATGATCGACTTTACCGTCGTCCACGACATTCCCGCGACCTTGGCCAGGATCATCACGCCTTCGGCGCGCGTCTCCACCATCATGTTCTCGGCGATCGCAACCGACACGTTGGCTAACGCGGCGACCGCGGCATTGGCTTCGTCGAATTTTCCGGCCTCGGCAAACTGCTCGACCTGATATTCGTCGAGCCGGCCGTCCTCGAACAGGGATTTGACGAGCGCATGGGCAATCGCCGTCTGCTTGGTGATGGCGGCCGGCGCCGTACGTGCCCGCCGGGTCGCCTCGCGCACCGCGGTCGGCACCTCGCCGGCCTGTTTCGGGTGGGCGGCCTCGAGCCGCTCGCGCACCGTCTCGGAGGCCTTGGCAAGCAGCTTCAGGTAGAGATGCCGCGGCAGCGTCGGCCTCATGCCGAGGCAGGTCGCTAGATGATCGTCGCCCTCGGCGCGGTGGACCAGCCGGCTAAAACCGCGCTCGGAAAATTCGGCGCCGGGATTGTTCACCGTGCTGCACACCACCTCGTCATTGCCGCGCAGCACCAGCACGTCGGTCACCGCGCCGCTCAGCACGCGGCGGGTCGAAATCGCCATCAAATGCGCCTGGCTCTTGTATCGCGCGGTCTCGATCAGCGTCGCGTCGTCGAGCCGCTCCGATTGCGACAGCACGGGGCCGGCGACCTCGATGACATCGTCATAGGCCAGCGTGCGAATGGTCTGCGGCGGCGCGGTGTCGATCGGGGCCAACCGGTTTGCGAGCAGCGCCCTGGCCGACACTTCGATATGAACGATCAGGCACTGGAAGACGTCATCGAACAACGCGACCTGGTCGTTGGAATAGTCCACAGCGCCGTTGACGAAGAGATCGGTGACGCGGCGTAGCGTCTCGACCCGGCGCGCGACGGTTCCGTGCGCGAGCGTGGTCTGCAATTCGTCGAGCAGGCTTTCGGGGGCGGCGGCGGATTTCGAATTCATGGTCTCTGTCCTGGAGCAATATGCAAAACGGCGGCGCTTTCTTTGCCCCCGAAATCGAAAATGGGCTGGTTCAGGCGGTATTAATGCGGTTGCGTCCTTGCGCCTTGGCCGCGTAGAGCGCGCGATCGGCGCGGGCGAGAACGCTGTCGGAATTTTCGTTGGCGCGGAGCACCGCAACCCCTGCGGAAATCGTCACCCGCATGCCCGTGGAAAACGCGCTCCAGTCGAGCTCGGCGATGATCGCGCGCAGCCGGTCGAGCATGCCGACCGCGCTCTGTTGGGTCGTATCGGGCAGCACCAGCAGGAATTCCTCGCCGCCGTAACGGCCGAACCGGTCGATCCCGCGGATGTTGGCGAACATCGTGATGGCAAAGGTCCGCAGCACCTCGTCGCCGGTCGGGTGGCCGTGGGCATCGTTGATGCGCTTGAACCAGTCGAGATCGATCAACGCGATGGCGCAGGTCGTGTTGAGGCGATGGGAGCGGGCGATTTCTTCTTCCAGCATCCGCATGATGCAGCGGCGGTTGAAAGCACCCGTCAGCTCGTCGAGTTCGGCGAGCTCCTCGATGCGGCGATAGGCTTCCTTCAGCTTGAGCCCGCTCTGATAGAGCGACTGGCGCATCGCCGCGGAGAAAATTCCCAGAAACATGCAGCGTCCGATCGCCAGCACGAACATCGACGTCGTGGCCAGGCGCTCCAGATAGCTGCCGTTCGGCATCCCGATCGGCTTGTCGGTCAACAGAAACAGTCCGGCGACACCGAGCGCCATCGCCGCCCAGATCGCGGCGCTCTGCTGCGGCGTCGCGCGCAACGAGCCGAAATTGAAAACCAGGAACAGCGTGCACAGAAACATTACGCCGACTTCGGGCGCGATGTAGGTGAAACCCAGCATGATCGCCACGCTGATCAAAAGTTGCGGCGCGACGAAGTAGTGATCCCTGAAGCGTTCGGTGAATCCCGTCTCCGACAGCACCAGGTAGAGTGCGACCGAGAGCAAGCCGCAGGCGGCATAGGCCGGGCCGATGGATAATGGAATGGTGCCGGCGCATGCATAGAGAAAAAGGACCAGGGCATCGACGAGATAGCTCGCCGCGATAATGACCTGAACCTGGCGGCGCTGTCGCGCGCGGCGCAACAGCGCCTTGGCCGTCGGTTTGGGGCCACTGCTTTCCACTTCCGCCGCAATCGGATTCAGAAAAGGCGACGCCGTCGTGCCCATGTTCTCGCCGTTGGTCGAAGTCCGCTCGCGAAAAAATCTAAGTGGGAAAGCCTTTAGGTTTGGTATCTTTTGAACCAGATCGGGGAACGACGAGGCCCTTGTTCGGCAATGGAAATTAGCCAGAATTTAGGGATGATGCGGCGTATCGGCCGCGCAGGGGTGGCGGAATCGAGCCAGACAGACGCTGCCTTGTTGCGGCAGCCTTGGTAAGGTCGGTCCGAGACCAAGGTAACAAAGGACCAAGGTAACAAAGAAGGGTTTTCTACACTATGATACCATTTTTCCGTTGACCCTTCCCGCCAGTCCGGCCGGGAGCGGCGGAAGATGTTGCTTTTGTGCGGTGGATCACAGATGCCATTTTCGAGTTGCGATAATTTGAAGAATCTTGCCCTTGGCGTCGAACCGGCGGCCAACCCAATCCGACCAACCTTGCGAGACGGACATTGAGCGTGACACAGGCGGCTTCAGACGAAGTTCTGATCGCCAGGATCGCTCAAGGCGACCGCCTCGCCATGCAGGTGCTGTACGGAAGGCACCACGTCAGGGTGTTTCGCTTCGGGCTTAGGCTCGTGCGCGACGAACAGGTTGCGGAAGACCTCATCAGCGAGGTTTTTCTCGATGTATGGCGTCAGGCCGGGAAATTCGAAGGCCGATCCGCCGTCTCCACCTGGCTCTTGGCGATTACGCGATTCAAGGCCCTCTCGGCGCTGCGGCGCAGGAAGGACGTCGAACTCGAAGACGAGGCCGCCAACGCGATCGAGGATACGTCCGACGATCCGGAAGTGGCGGTGCAGAAAAAGGATACCAGTGCAGCGTTGCGCAAGTGCCTGACGGCGCTTTCGCCCGATCACCGGGAGATCGTCGATCTCGTCTACTACCACGAGAAGTCCGTGGACGAGGTGGCCGAAATCGTCGGGATACCGGAAAACACCGTGAAGACGCGCCTGTTTTATGCGCGAAAGAAATTGGCCGAACTGCTGAAGGCAGCCGGCGTGGAGCGAGGCTGGCCGTGATGGCATTGAGCAAGAGAATGCTGGAAGAAGAGCCCAGTGAAATCGAGATGCTGTTGCCTTGGCACGCGGCCGGCACGTTGAACGCGCGCGATGCGCGCCGCGTCGAGGAAGCGCTCGCGCGCGATCCCGCGCTCGCCAAACAATACGCGGTGATACGCGAAGAATACGCCGAGACCATCGATCTCAATGAGAGTCTGGGGGCGCCGTCGGCGCGCGCCATGCAGAAGCTGTTTGCGGCGATCGACGCCGAGCCCGCGCACGTGCCGCAGGCGTCGTTCAATGTCGCTTCGCGCTTTGCCGCCTTCTTTGCACGCCTTTCGCCGCGGACGCTCGCCTGGTCGGCAAGCTTGGCTGCGCTCGCGCTTTTGCTGCAGGCCGGCGTGATCGGCGCGGTGCTGATGAAGAACCAGTCCGCCACCTACCAGACGGCCTCGTTGAGCACGAACGAACCGATCACGCGCGCGCTGGGGCCTGAATCGCCGCCGCGGGCGCTGGTGCGGTTTGCGCCGGATGCGCGCGATCACCGATATTACGGCGCTGCTCGACCACTACCACGCCTCGATCATCGACGGCGCGAGGAGCGGCATGTTTCGGTTGCAATTCGGCGATAAAGCGATGAGCAAGGAAGAGGTCGCGGGCCTGATGAGCAAGCTGCAGGCCGAGAAGATCATAGCTCTCGCCGTCGCGACGCCGTAACAGCCGCGAGGCGCTTCGTTAAGTCCGAGGTCCCATGGCCCATGATGGTGCGAATTGGCGGATGATCGCGCGCCGCGCCGCGCTGGCCGCGGTCGCATTGACGTTGGCATGTTTCGCCGGCACCGCAGCGGACGCGCAGAACTTCATGCGCTCGCCCAATCTCAATATCGGGCCGCGCATTCCGAACATCCATCCGAATATCGCTGGACGGGTCAACGCCAACGTCGCAGGCCGCTTGCATGGCGCCAACATAAGTAGCACCAATGTCGCGGGCCACGTCAGCAGCAATGGCCCAGTCCGGGTGTATAGCACCACTGTCACGGGCGCCAATGCCGCGGGTCGTGTAAATACGGTCACGGTTACGGGTCCTGCGAATCCGGTGCATGCCAATGTCGGCGCCACGGTAGCGCCGAGCCAGGATCCCGGACCGAGGTTGACGCCGGGCATCGCGGTGATACCGCAGCTTCCCTATGTGCGCTATTCGCCGAACCTCTATCCGGTCTGCGGCTCCGCCTATCGCGATAGCGATGGCGAATGCCTGGATCAGCCCATTCTCACAGCCGGCGGCGGCGGTGGTGGTGGCGGTGATCCGGCGCGCAGGAGCAAGAACGGCGCCCCGCGCGCCAACGTCGTGCAGACCACGATCAATTCGCGCACGATCGCGGGCGAATTGTCGCCGAAATCGACGGCGCGTTGTCCGACGCGCAGGCCGACGAACTGGCGCGCCGTCACGGACTGACGCGCATCGGATCCCAGCTTTTTCCGCTGATCGGCGCGACCATCGGCCGGTTTCGCATCAACGACCGCCGCTCGGTGGAGACCGTGAGCCGTGAGTTCGCCGCCGATGCCAGCGTCCGTTCGGTACAGCCGAATTTCCGCTATTTGCTGCAGGAAGCGAAGGCCGTACCAAGCGGAGGGCGATCCGGCGCAATATGCGTTGCCGAAACTTCATCTGCCCGAGGCGCATATGCTTGCGCGCGGCGCCAATGTCAGGATCGCCGTGATCGATTCGGGGATCGACGCCCGACATCCGGAACTCGCCGGTTCGATTGCCGAGACCTTCGATGCGCTCGGTAGCAAGGAAGGGGCGCATGTCCACGGCACCGGCATCGCCGGCGCGATCGTCGCGCATGCGCGGCTGATGGGCGCGGCGCCAGCGGCAAAGCTTCTGGCGATCCGCGCCTTCGGCCAGTCGCCGAGCGGCGTGGAAAGCAATTCCTTCGTGATCCTGAAGGCGCTCGACTACGCGGCGACGCACGGCGCGCAGATCGTCAATATGAGCTTCGCGGGACCCAAGGATGCGCTGATCGAGCGGGGGATCGCGGCGGCGGCCACCAGGGGCATCGCGATGATCGCCGCTGCCGGCAATGCGGGCGCGAAATCGCCGCCGCTTTACCCGGCCGCCAATCCGAACGTGATCGCGGTCAGCGCCACCGATGCCGAGGACCGACTGTTTTCGGCTTCGAACCGCGGCAGCTACGTTGCGCTCGCCGCGCCCGGCGTCGATATCTTCCTGCCCGCGCCGGATGACAAATACCAGATGACGTCGGGCACCTCGTTTTCCGCGGCTTTCGTCAGCGGTGTTGCCGCGCTGATGCTGGAACGCAATCCTGCGTTGAGATCGGAGCAGCTGCGCGCAATCCTCATGAAGACCGCGCACGATTTGGGCTCACCAGGTCGTGATGATCTTTTCGGTGCCGGCGAAGCCGATGCCTACGCCGCGGTCCAGGCCGTCATCGCGCCGTCATCGGCGCCGGTTGCCTCGTCGGAACCGCCCAAGGTGAATGAAAAGCCGAGCCAAACCGCGCCGGAACAGAAGGAAATGCCGGTGGTTCGCGCCTTAAGCCCGCCGGTTACGACCATGGCGGCCGAAAAACCCGCTGCAAGCGATGCCGTCCAGCCCGCCGCGCAATAGTTTTTTCCGGCCCGAAAAATCCTTCCCGAAAGTCAAAAAAATCGTCGGCTCGTTTTGAACGTGCGACGGGCCAGCCGCGACCAATAGATGTGAGAGTGGAAACCGCTCTCCGACGGCTATATTCGGCGCGAGCGCCCATCCACCCCAAGCGCCCATATGGCTCGACCCGTCCGGTTGTCCCCCCGGACGGGTCATTTCGTTTTGGCGATATTCGCGCGATGACGACGGCAACGCCTTCGTGCCGGCGTGCGGCTTGACTGCGAAGCGCAGCAAAGCACCGCACAACTACGCCCGCACAACTACGGATTGTGGCGTTCTCGCGCGTGCGCTTGCTGGACAAGCAAAGACTTTTCCACAAAATAAAATCGTCACGTTTCGTTGATTCGTCGCCGTTGCGTCTTGCTCCGTTGCGTCCTGCTTCCGTTTCTCTCCTCACGGGCTGGTTCATGACACATCGCCAAGACGCGGCCGTCAGCCGCGATCTCGTCGCGCGCTGGTGCGCGCTTGCCGAGCAAAGGCTGGATTATCTTACCGCAATGTTCGAGAGCGGCCGCTGGCGCCGCTATTACGGCGAACTCGCTTTTCTCGAAAACATCCAGGAAGCCAAGACCGCGGTGGAGAAGTGGCGCCGGCTGTCGACGCCGGGAGCCGCGCGCGAACAATCCTGCGATCGACATCGCCTGGCAGGCGATGCAGCCGGCGACGGTCGTGGTTCGGCCTGCGTTCGACGTTCCCGTCGCCGAAACGACGAACGATTTCGTTCCGGCGGACGAAGCGCCGTCCGCGTCGGTGGTGGATCTCGGCGCGCTGGAACAGGCGCTCAACGAGGTCCTTGTGCCGGCACTGAGCGCGATCGAGCAGCGTTACCCGCTGCTGCGCAACGCGCTTTAAGCTGGCTAACGCCGCACCGCGTTGGTCCCGATCACGACCTGGGCGTAGCGCTGCGCGTCATCGCTGGATAAATCCGGCCGTGACGATGCGGGCGTGATCGAGCCCGACCACGGCGCCGCGCGGCGTCTCGGAGATCATGTTGTTGTTGACGAGCGCGGTGCCGGCGCCTGATGTCACCGACACGCCGATGCCGGCGGAAGCTTTGCGGATCACGTTGCCGGTGATCGCGACGTCGCGCAGATATTTGCCCCAGCCGGCGACGATGCCGAACGATGGCGCGTTCTCGATCACGTTGCCGGTGACGGACGCGTCGGCCTCGACATAGATGCCGATGCCGGCATCGTCGTCGGGCGCGGTCCCGATCGGCCGCTTCGGCAACAGGTTGCGGATGACGTTGCCCTGCACCACCGCGATGCGTCCGCCCTCGTTGAAATTGCAGACCGAGACGCCGAATGCCGCGCCATCGACGGTGTTGTTGGCGATCACAGCGCCTTCGAACGAAAACTCCGAATACAGCGCGACCTCGCGGACGTCGCTGACGCTGTTGCCCGAGATCTGGATGTTGGAGGCCGAATTGCCGCGCACCGCGGAATAGTCGCAGTTCTTGATGCGATTTCCGCGCACGATGACGTTGCCGGCGCGGAACGCGTTGATGGCGTTGCCGTACTGCCCGGAGCCGCCGGGACCGGCCTTGATGTCCTCGATACGATTGTCGGCGACCAGCGTGCCGTCGTCGCCGATCGCGGTGCGCAGGATCTCGATGCCGTTATCGTTGGTGCCGGCAATGCTGTTGCGCGAGACGATCAGGCCGCGCGCGTCGAACGACACGATCGCGGTGGCCGCAATGTCGGTGAAGATATTGCCGCTGACGTCGCCGGAGACTTGCTCGAACCAGATGCCGTTGCCGCCTGAGCCGGTGATCTCGCAATCGGTGATGCGGACGTCGCGGCTGGCCAATAAGTGGATCAGGCCGCGCCGCGCCGGCAAGGGAAGGCTGGCGCCATCGAGCGTGATCCCCGACAGGCCGAGGTGGTCGGCGCCTTCGCCCGAAAACATCGACGCGCCGCCGGTGAAGACGAGCCTGGTCGCGCCGCGCACGCCGATCAGTTGCGTGCCGCTCTATAGCCGCAGCGGGCCTGTGCGATAGACGCCCGGCGGCAGCGCCAGCGGAACTTGGGCGCGCGCCGCTTCATCGATGGCGCGCTGCAGGTTTTTGGTTTGATCCTCGACGCTGCCGGGCCGCACGCCATATTGCGTGGCATCGCGCCCGAGCGTGGAGGTCAGCTGTGCCGCGCGCGCAGGCTCAGACGGCATCGCGAGCGCGCCGGCCATCCCGGCCGCGGACGCGCCAATGAGACGACGGCGATTGAGGTCCATGAGGAGCGGCTCCTCGCAGCCCCCAAGTAACGCAATAATGCGGTGCTGCGCGGCAGACGCGAGCGCGGAACAGGGCGATTGTTAGGGGTAGGGTTAAAACTCTTTACCCCACAGATCAGAGTGATCACCGCGTAGGCCGGGCAAAGGCGCTCTTGCGCCGTGCCCACCATCTTGTTCATATCGTTCCTAATGGTGGCAGCTGTCGCTTCGCTCCGCTTTGCCCACCGAGTCTGTATTTCTTGCCTCGTCAGCTTCACCAGCTCCAGCAGCATGGCCTCGCCGGCGTCGACCAGCTCGTCCAGCGTGATCCGGTGCGCCGTACCCTTTTGCTGCGGCGTGCCGTCGCGGGCGAGCAACGGGATATGGATGAAGGCGGCAAGCCGCGGGCCGCTGTCGTTGCGGACCGCTTCGATGGCGCGCCAGCTCAGGTAGTTGCAGAGATAACTTCCGGCGTCGCGCGAGGCGCGGGCGTCGATGCCGGTGCTGCGCGCCGCGCGCAGCAGATTTGCCGTATGCGGCCCGAACATCACGGCGGCGGCGCCATCGACGATCGATCCTTTTCGCGCATGGGTGCGATCGGCATCGGGAAATCGCGTGGTGACGGCATTGCGGGCGCGGGTTTCGACGCGGAGATGGGCCGTGCGGTCGGCGAGACCGAAACTCAAGAGCGCCTGCGGGCGCAGCCGCGCGACCAGTTCGGGCAGTTCGCGGTCGACGGTCGCGTAGGTGACGTGGAAGATGTGGCTTGAGAGCTCGACGTCGTCGAATGCCGGGCGGCGCAATTGGGTGAGCCGCTGCACCAGCGGCATGGTCGGATTATACGGCGCACCGGGAAACGGGCCGAAGCCGGTGATGAGGATACGCAGTTTTTCGCTCACTGATCAGACCTCCCCTTTCACTTCAGCATCTCCGCGATCTGTTCCGCCGCCAGCGCCGGCGAGACACGGCCTTCGGCGACCTCGACCTCGAGCTTTTTCACCTTGCCGCGCACGGACGCGTCCGCGCGCAGCCGCGCCAGCATCCGCTGCTCCAGCATCGACCACATCCACTTCACCTGCTGCTCGCGCCGGCGCGCGGCGAAATCGCCTGACGCGTTCATCGCATTGCGATGATCGAGGACATTCTGCCAGAGCTCAGTGATGCCGGCGCCGGTCAGCGCCGAATAGGTGATGACCGGCGGCTGCCAGTGCTCGGAGCGGGGTGTAAGGATATGCAGCGCGCTGCGATAATCGGCGGCGGCATGGTTGGCGCGCTTGACGTTGTCGCCATCGGCCTTGTTGATCGCGATCATGTCGGCGAGCTCGACCAGCCCCTTCTTGATGCCCTGCAATTCGTCGCCGGCGCCCGGCAGCATCAGCGCCAGGAAGAAGTCGGTCATGTCGCAGACCGCCGTCTCGGACTGCCCGATGCCGACGGTCTCCACCAGGATCACGTCGAAGCCTGCGGCCTCGCAGAGCAACATCGCCTCGCGGGTTTTGGCCGCGACCCCGCCGAGCGTGCCGGAGGCGGGCGAGGGGCGGATATAGGCGGAATCGGAGGCCGCAAGCCGCGCCATCCGGGTCTTGTCGCCGAGGATCGAGCCGCCGGTGCGGGCCGAGGAGGGGTCGACCGCCAGCACCGCGACCTTGTGGCCGCGCTCGATCAGGGTGATGCCGAGCGCGTCGATGGTGGTGGATTTGCCGACGCCGGGCGAGCCGGTGATGCCGACGCGGATCGCCTTGCCGGTCAAGGGCAGCAGCGCCTGCACCAGATCGCGCGCCGCGGCCTGGTGGTCGCCACGCCGGCTCTCGATCAGCGTGATCGCGCGCGCCAAGCCTGCGCGGTGGCCGGCGCGCACGTCTTTTGACAGGGCCGTGATATCGAGGGACGGTTTTTCGGAGGGGTCATGCCTCCGTTTACAACGTCGGGGCGGTGCGGGCGAGGGGGAGTGGGCCGGTGTCACCGCTCAGGTTCCGCACAGCCTTTGATCGTCGAGTAGTTTGCGAATCGGTCCATGCGTAATGGCTGCGCATGCCTGGCCCGCGGTCGCAAGCGCCTCTTCGCGATGCTCCTTGTTAAGGGCACCGCTCAAGGTGTCGCGATCTTGCGAAGCACGAACGACTTCAACGGCGCCAGATCGTTCTGGACAATGTCCCAGACCGTCTCGACATTGGTTGAGTGGTAAGCGTGCCGCAAAACATTGCCGAAATCGATCATTTTTTGCCACTCGATAGCCGGCTCATCCTGCTTGACGTCGTCCGGCAGCTTGCGCGCCGCCTCACAGACAATTTCAAGATAGCGTTCGGTCGCCATGCGGCCTGTCTTGTCGGCGGTGAACTGAGCAAGGCTGCCGTTTGCAACCAACGCCTCGATTTCAGTGATAGCCTCCAAAATGTCCCGCAGCCGGTCTTCTGACAGTTGGCGGCATTCAGAACGCCTCGATCACATCGTCGGCGATCCGTTCGGCAACACGCGGTTTCCGCAGGTTCCGCTCCGATATCTGCACCCGCAGTCCTGTGGCGTCCTTGATCAGGTGCATGACCTTGAACAGTATCGAAGGACGGTGGTGCACCGCGCGCGGTGGTCTCGACCAGTACATCAAGATCGCTATCCGGACGTGCATCGCCGCGCGCGCGGGAGCCAAAGATGGCGAGCTTGGTGACGCCCTCGGCCTTGAGCGCGGGGGCAAGTTCGCGCAATCGGGCGAGGATGGCTTCACGTGTGATGTCGGCGACGTCGCTCATGGCCGGATACTACCACATCATCGCGTGCCGTCATCGTCTCCCTCCGGCCGGCGCCTCCGAAAATCCGCATGCCCTCCGGCGTGAGATACGGTTTCAGCGTCTCCCACGGCACGAACGCGACATACTGGCCCTCGACATAGGGGCCGACCGCATAGGGCGGGTAGTGGAAGGTCAGGCCGGAGCTTTTTCCGGCCTCGGTCGATGGCGCCAGCGTCACCGCGCCGATCTTCAGGAGTTTCGGCTCACGCTCCTTGAACCATTCGTCCGTCGCGGTCTCGCTGGAATCGCGCTTGTTCTTTTCGATCTTCAACGAGGCGATGACGCCTTTCAGCATCGCCCGCATCGTCGGGCCGTTGTCGGCGGTCTCGGTGAAGAACGGGCGGATGCTGATGCGCTTTCTCGCGGCCTTGTCCCAGATGATGGTGTCGACATCGGTGTTCGGATGCGCGCCGTGGGTGTCCAGGTAATCGTCCCTGACGATCGAGACATAGCGATCGCCGACCACGGAGCGGACCGAATATTTGCGTTCGAACGACCAGCCGCCATCCTGAAAGAATTGCGGATCCTGCTTCATCGAGCTCGCCGCTTCCGCGGCATTCTTGTCCATCCACTTCTTGCCCTCGGCGAGGCAATCCGCCGATAGCGCCGGCTCAGCCTTGATCTGGTCGTCGAGAAAAACGCTTCCCTCGAACGCCTTGGTCGAGATCGCGGCATCCGGCTTCGGATCGGCGGCAAGCGCCAGCGTCGCCAGGGAAGCGGCGGCACCGATCAAGAAAATCCGATAAGCGAAATGAAGGGCGACGCTGCGCAAGGGATAATCCTTCGAAAGATGCCGGCATACCGCGGAACTACTCCGCCGCCTCGCTATGGCCGAGCCGCGCGTTGAGCTTGTGGATCAATTCCTCGGCGGCATCCGCAATCACGGTGCCGGGCGGGAAGATCGCCTCGGCGCCGGCCGCGTAGAGCGCGTCGTAATCCTGCGGCGGCACCACGCCGCCGACGATGATCATGATGTCCTCGCGGCCCTGCTTCTTCAGCGCCGCCTTCAGTTCCGGCACCGCAGTGAGATGCGCCGCAGCCAGCGATGACACGCCGAGAATATGAACGTCGTTCTCGACCGCCTGCCGCGCGGCCTCCTCCGCGGTTGCAAACAGCGGCCCGATGTCGACGTCGAAGCCGACATCGGCGAAGGCGGAGGCGATCACCTTCTGCCCGCGGTCGTGGCCGTCCTGGCCGATCTTGGCGACCAGAATGCGCGGCCTGCGGCCCTCGGCCTCCTCGAAGGCGTCGATCAGCGCCTGCAGCTTTTCGACCCGGTTGGACATTAAGGACGCCTCCCGCTTGTAGACGCCGGTGATGGACTTGATCTCGGCGCGGTGCCGGCCGAACACCTTTTCCATCGCGTCGGAAATTTCGCCGACGGTGGCCTTCGCCCGCGCGGCATCGATCGCGAGCGCGAGCAGATTTCCGTTGCCTTCGCCCGCGCTGCGGGTCAGCGCCGCCAGCGCCGCGTCGACGTCCTTCTGGCTCCGCTCGGATCGCAGCCGCTTGAGCTTGTCGATCTGCAGCCGCCGCACGTTGGAATTGTCGACCTTGAGGATATCGATCGGCGTCTCGTCGACCGGTTTGTATTTGTTGACGCCGATCACCGCCTGCCTGCCGGCATCGATGCGGGCTTGCGTCTTGGCGGAAGCCTCCTCGATCCGAAGTTTCGGCACCCCGGCCTCGATCGCCTTGGCCATGCCGCCGAGTTCTTCGACTTCCCTAATGTGGGCCCAGGCCCTTGCGGCGAGATCGCGGGTCAGCCGCTCGACATAATAGGAGCCGCCCCAGGGATCGATGATGCGGGTGGTGCCGCTTTCCTGCTGCAGGAACAATTGCGTGTTGCGTGCGATGCGAGCGGAGAAGTCGGTCGGCAGCGCCAGGGCCTCGTCGAGCGCGTTGGTGTGCAGCGACTGGGTATGGCCTTGCGTTGCCGCCATCGCCTCGATCGTGGTGCGCATCACGTTGTTGTAGACGTCCTGCGCGGTCAGCGACCAGCCGGAGGTCTGGCAATGCGTGCGCAAGCTGAGCGAGCGCGGATCCCTGGGGTTGAAGGGTTTCAGCAGCTTCGCCCACAAGAGCCGCGCGGCACGCATCTTGGCGACTTCCATGAAGAAGTTCATGCCGATCGCCCAGAAGAACGACAGTCTCGGCGCAAAGCGGTCGACGTCGAGGCCGGCGGCCAGACCCGCGCGCAGATATTCGACGCCGTCGGCGAGCGTGTAGGCGAGCTCGAGGTCCTGCGTCGCGCCGGCTTCCTGCATGTGATAGCCGGAAATCGAGATGGAGTTGTATTTCGGCATTTTTTGCGAGGTGTACGCAAAAATGTCCGAGATGATCCGCATCGAGGGCGTCGGCGGATAGATATAGGTGTTGCGCACCATGAACTCTTTCAGGATGTCATTCTGGATCGTTCCCGAGAGTTTCTCCGGCGGCACGCCCTGTTCCTCGGCCGCCGCGACGAACAGCGCGAGAATCGGCAGCACCGCGCCGTTCATGGTCATCGACACGCTCATCTGGTCGAGCGGAATGCCGCCAAACAGCGTGCGCATGTCGTAGATCGAATTCGATCGCAACGCCGGCCATGCCGACGTCGCCGGAAACGCGCGGATGATCGGAATCGTAGCCGCGATGGGTGGCGAGATCGAAGGCGACCGACAGGCCCTTTTGCCCGGCGGCGAGGTTGCGGCGATAGAACGCGTTGGAATCTTCCGCCGTGGAGAAGCCGGCATATTGCCTGACCGTCCAGGGCTGGTTGACATACATGGTCGGGTAGGGGCCGCGCAGATAGGGCGCGATACCGGGCCAGGTATCGAGGAAATCGACGCCGTCGAGATCGGCTTCGCTGTAGCTGGGCTTGACGAGGATGCCTTCGGGCGTGAGCCAGGGTCGGCCTTGCCGGGCGTCTCGGCGCCCGCGATCTTTTCAAAGGCGACATTGGCAAAGTTCGGGATGCGGCTCATGGGTCCCATCTTAGCACAAGCGGTAATTTCAGGTCGCTACTCAATCATGGTCCGGATGCTGGTGGCTGACGATGGTCCCGACCTTCTCCGGCCCGTAATTCTGCAGCGTGGTCTGGCTCGGCAAGTTGGCGATTGCGACCACCCAGCCGAGCCGGGATTCGGTGCCGTATTGCCGTGTCGGAATCAGCCGGTCAGGCCGGTCGAAGGCGCCGGTCATGATCTCGATCCGGGGCCCGTCGATGCGGCGAAAGCTCAACGGCGTGCCGCAGTCGGCGCAGTAGTCGCGTTCGGCAATGGAGGAGGAGCGGAACGCCGCCGGCGTGCCGCGGGTCCAGGTGAAATCGTCCTTCTCGATCTCGGCGAAGGAGGCAAACGGCGCGCCCGACGCTTTCTGGCACATCCGGCAATGGCAGATGCTGACCTTGACGGGTGCAGCCTTGAGCGCAAAGCGGATGGCGCCGCATTGGCAGCCGCCGGTCAGAACGGGTTTGGTCTCCGACGTCATGTCCGCTCCGTCAGCTCGTAGGCCTTTTGCAAGATCGTCAGCGCGTCGCCGCCGGCAAAGATGAAGTCGCTGGACGCCGGCACCGCGCAACGCCGCTTCCTGCTCGCCAGGCCGCCCTGCCAGATAGATATGCTTGGCGCCGGCACTTTGCAGGGCCTGCGCGGCCGCGATCGCCCAAAGCGCATAGACCTTATCCGACGAGCACAGGCAAGCCAGCGCGGTGCCGGAAGCCTTGTAGGCGGCGGCGAGCGCGGCGGAATCGGAAAATCCGTCGCTGTCGATCGCCTCGATCCCGCCGGTCTCGAAAAAGCTCCGGGCGAAGGTTGCGCGCGCGGTGAATTCGGCGGCCATGCCGAGATTGGCGAGGAAGACGCGCGGCCGCTTGCCGCTTGCTTTCAGGATATGGTCCGATCGGTCGCGCAAGCGCTCGAACGGTTCTGCGAGCCGCTTCGCCTCCAGCGCCTCGAATTTGATGCTTGCTTCGCCCAACGGCGAAGGTACGACCGGCTTCATATCCTCGACCGTGACCTGGGCCTCCTGCAGGTTGGGGAACTCGCTGGCGCCGGTCAGCACTTCCTTGCGCCGGGCGATGTTTGCTTCGCGCGCTTGGCGCGTCGCCGCGACCTTGCCCTGGATCAGGCCCTGCTGGAGCGCGGCGAACACGCCGCCCGCTTTCTCGATCTCCTGGAACAGCGACCAGGCGCCTTCGCACAGCTCTTGCGTCAGGCTTTCGATCCCGCCGGAGCCGGCCGCTGGGATCGGATACCTTGGCGAGATTGGATTCTTCCAACAGGATGAGTTGCGTGTTGCGCGCCACCCGCCGCGCGAAGGCGTCGGGCAGCCCGAGCGCCAGTGTATGCGGCAGCACGGTGACGGCGTTGGCGCCGGCGAGGCCGGCCGAGAACGCCGCCATGGTCGCGCGCAGCATGTTCACGTAGGGATCGCGCTGGGTCAGCATGCGCCACGCGGTTTCCGCGGCGATGAAGACCGGCTTCGGTGCAAGCCCGCAGGCCTGTTCGACGCGCGCCCACAGCAGCCGCAGGGCGCGGAGTTTCGCCATGGTCAGGAACTGGTCGGCGTCGGCGCTGAGCCGGAACGACACGGCCGAGCGGGCCGCTTCGAGCGCGATGCCGCTGGCTTCGAGCGTGCGCAGATAGGCGACGGCGACAGCAAGCGCGAAGGCCAGCTCCTGAACTTCCGATCCGCCGGCGTCGTGAACCGGACGGCCGCAGGCCAGTGCGAACGGTCCCTTGAAGCCGCGGCCGATCAGTTCGCCGATGATGGTCGCGAACGGCTTCTCCACTTCGCTCCACGCTGTCGCCGCGGCGCCGCGGACGGCCATGGTGCTCAGGGCCTGATAGTTGAAGCGAACATCGACCTTGGCGGGATCGACGCGCTCGGCCTCGATGAGGGCCGCGAGGTTCGCGCCCGCATTTCCGCGCCCGAGCACGGGATTGAGCGCAATCGAAATTCCGGCGTCGAAGACAATCCCGTCGAACACCCGCTTCAGCGTTTCCGGCCTCGCATCCGTGACGCCAAAACCGCGCGCGCCCGGTCCGCCGGCAAATTCAAGCTCGAGCCCGGTGGCGCCGTTCTCGAGATCGTGCAGCGCCTGCGCGTTCGCTTTCGCCGGCTCAGGATGATCGACCCGCTGCATGATCTGCCATGGAAGGACGGCTGAGCGGCCGGCGATCGGGGTCGCTCCCTTCGCGCGGGGATAGATCGGCTCGATCTTGATGCCGTCATAGGTCTTGCCGATCAGCTTTTCGAACGGCGCACCCTTCAAGACGCCATCGACCAGCTTGCGCCAGTCGTCATAGGTCGCCGCGGGGAAATCACCGGCCAGCCGCAGGTCGTCGGTCTCGGATGTCATTCGGCAGGGTGCTCCCGGGGGCGCCGCTCGGGCGATTTGCCCGGAAATTGCCACGTCGCGGCAGCCAAGCCAAACGGTTGTTTTCGCCTCCCTCACGCCATATCGGGCAACCGGTCGATCCCTTCGGTCGATAGCCCTGCCAGCGCCTCGCGAATGCTGCGCCCCCCGATCAGGCGGTCGGGTGCGATCTCGACGAGCGGAACCAGCACGAAGGCGCGCTCGAACAGGCGCGGGTGCGGCAGCGTCAGTTCCGGCGTTTGCAGCGAAACATCGTCATAGGCGATCAGGTCGAGGTCGAGGGTGCGCGGGCCCCAGCGCCGTTCCCTGCTCCGGTCGCGGCCGAATTTCTTTTCGATTTTGTGCAGTACAAACAGCAGCGCATGCGGATCGAGGCTGGTTTCGATTTCGATGCACGCATTGATGAAGCGCGCCTGCTGCTCGTCGCCCCAGGGAGGCGTCGCATAATCCGACGACCGCGCCATCAACGCTGCCTGCGCCATGCCGCAGATATGAGGAATCGCCTTGTGAAATGTCGCGCTGATATCGCCGACATTGCCGCCCAGCGCGATCAGGACGCTAGCCATGCGAGGGCGGATGCCGGTTGCGGGTCAGGATCACGCCGACGTCCTCGAAGATCGCGGCGATCGGTGCGTGCGGCTTGTGCACGGTGACCTTGATGGCGCGGATGCGCGGGAATGCCGCGAGGATGGCGTCGGCCACCGCGCCGGCCGCGCGTTCCAGGAGCTTGTAGTTGGTGTTCTTGAATGCCGCCGTCGCGGTCGCGACCACGTTGGAATAGGAAACGGTATCGGCCAGTCGATCGGTGCGCGAGGGGTCCTGCAAGTCGGTGAACAGTTCGAGATCGATCACGAAGCGCTGCCCGACCTCGGTCTCATGATCCATCACGCCATGGCGGGCATGGATCACGACGCCGGTGATGAAGATGGTGTCGGTCATCGCTTTTCCCCGATTGCTGCGGCGACCCGCAGCGCCTGGACGGTTTCCGCTACGTCGTGGGTGCGGATGATCCGCGCGCCGCCTTGGGCCGCGATCAGATGCGCTGCGATCGAGCCGCCGAGCCGCCGATGCGGCTCGGCCGGCGAGATCGAAGCAATGAAGAGCTTGCGCGAGGCGCCGACCAGCAGCGGCAGGCCGAACGAGCCGAGTTCGCTCAAGCGCGCCAGCGCGGTCATGCTCTGCTCGTGCGTCTTGCCGAAACCGATGCCGGGATCGAGCACAATATTTTCTCTGGCGATGCCCACGCGCGTGGCGATGTCGAGCGAGCGGGCAAAGAAGGCGGCAATATCGCCGATAATGTCGATGGCGGGATCGGCGCGATCCCGGTTGTGCATCACGATGACGGGGGCGTTGCGCGCGGCGAGCAGCTCGGCCATGCCGCGATCGCGCTGCAGGCCCCAGACGTCGTTGGCGATGACTGCGCCGTTATCCAGCGCCCAGGCGACGACGTCGGACTTCATGCTGTCGATTGAGACGGGAACGCCGAGCGAAACGATGTCGGAAAGCACTGGCTGCAGGCGTCGCAGTTCCATCTCTGCCGACACCGGCTGCGCACCGCCATAGGGACGGGTGGATTCCGCGCCGATATCGATGATATCGGCGCCGTCGGCGATCAGGCGCTTGGCCTGTTCCCGCGCACGCTCGGGCGCCAGGAATTCTCCGCCATCCGAAAATGAATCCGGCGTGATGTTCAAGACGCCCATTACCGCAGGGTAGGGCCTGGCGAGCAGCGTCCGCAGCACCGGATGAAGCGCCGGGGCGGCTGCCACAGGAGGTCGGGACGTGGTCGCGATCATGCGGTCGCTTTGCGCGGTCGGCGCATGGGTGTCAAGATGCGCGATATGCCCGCCGGGCGGCGGCCGGGGCCGCTCCGACGCCGATTTAGCCCAATGGATATATTCTCAGTAGCTGATTTTGGGCTGAAGCTTCCGCGCTTGCGCGATCAGTTGCTCGACCGACTTTTCGGAAGGCAAGACGCGGACGAGCTTGCGCTTGGTATTCACTTCCTTCAAGTTCTGCGCGAGCCGCGCCGGATTGCGATGCGCCAGTTCGCGGACCGTGGTGACGCCGGCGGCACGCACCAGTCCGACCTTGGCCTTGCCCATGCCGGGAATCCGCATGTAGTCGGCGACATTGGCCCATTCCAGCAATTGCTGCTCGCTGATGCCGGTTTTCGCCGAGAGTGCCTTGCGACCTTTGACGGTGCGGGCGGCTTCGAGCAGCGCGTCGGTGGTACGAATGCCAAGCGATTTGAGTTTGGAAGCTGAGAAGGCGCTCATGCCTTCGAGCTCGGAGATTGAATATGTCATGATGCTCGATATGAAAAAAGGTGCTTTAGGCGAACTGGCTGAGCCCCGGCGTCCCCGCGATGATCTCGCCCATCTGATCCGCTCCGATTGTGTCGCGGCCGAACCGGAAAAGTTCACGGGCGATGTTCTGAATCTCGCTCATGCCGAGGCCGAGACCCATCAGCCTGCTGCCGACCGCCATCAGACCGCCGCCCATCAGCCGGGCGAGGCCGCCGCCGTTGTTGGAAGCCGCAATCGCGGCTTCCGCGCCTGGAATCCTGTCGATCAGGGCCTGGACCTTGTCGGAGGGCCCCTCATTGCGGAGGAACCCCAAGATAATGCCGATGGTCTTTTCAGCCACGCCACTATCGATGCCGGCTTTTGTCGCCAGCCGCCCAATCAACTCGTCCATATTGCCCCGCCCTACGACCAGCTTCCAACCAAGTCGTTACTTAGTGAAATCATCTTGAGCTTCCGAATTGCGAATTACAAGCGACGACCACCTTCGAAGAGGCAATTCATCTCCAATCCCGCTGCGAGTGTTGCAGCAATGCAAGAGTAGGCTCGCGATCGGCGAAAAATTGTCTATATAAGCCGCTCGATCGAACTGTCGGCGGTGGGAAGTTGACCCGTTTCAATCGCCCTGCAACATGCAGTATGATCCATAATGATCCATATCAAGTCTTAAGATAGGCGCGACGAGAACGAAAGCATGGCGACAGCCGACGAGAAGATGGCCGATACCAACGAGAAGATTTTCGTTGGCAAGGGCGAGCAGCCGGCGTGGTTGACGTTTGCGCTCGCGAACCGCCATGGTCTCGTCACCGGGGCCACTGGAACAGGAAAGACCGTCTCGCTGCAGGTCATGGCGGAGGGTTTTGCGCGCGCCGGCGTTCCCGTCTTCGCGGCCGACATCAAGAGCGACCTCTCGGGTATTTCGGAGGTCGGCGCGCCCAACGATTTTATCGCCAAGCGCGCCGCCGAGGTGGGCCTCGACTTCCAGCCCGATCAGTTTTCCACCATCTTTTGGGACGTGTTCGGCGAGCAGGGCCATCCGGTGCGCGCCACCGTCACCGAGATGGGGCCGCTATTGCTGGCGCGCATGCTTGATCTGAACGACGTGCAGGAGGGCGTTCTCAACGTCGCGTTTCGCGTCGCCGATGATAATGGGCTCGCGCTGATTGACATGAAGGATCTCCGCGCGCTTCTGGACGCCATCGTGCCGGAGACCGCCAAGCAAGGGACGGACAATGAGGCCGATCCGCTGGCGCCGATCCGAAAGGCCGCGCAGGGTTTTGGCAACGTGACCCGCGCCACCGTCGGGACCATCCAGCGCCAGCTTTTGGTGCTGGAAAACCAGGGCGGGACCAAGTTTTTCGGGGAGCCGGCGCTGGCGTTGAAGGATTTCATGCGCACCGACCGCGACGGACGGGGCATGGTCAATATCCTCGTGGCCGACAGACTGATGCAGGCTCCGCGGCTTTACGCGACCTTCTTGCTGTGGATGCTCTCCGAACTGTTTGAGGAACTGCCGGAGATCGGCGATCCGCCGAAACCGAAGCTGGTCTTCTTCTTCGACGAGGCGCATCTGTTGTTCAACGATGCGCCGAAGGCGCTGATGGACAAGATTGAGCAGGTGGTTCGGCTGATCCGTTCGAAGGGTGTCGGCGTCTATTTCGTGACGCAGAATCCGGTCGATGTGCCGGACCGGGTGCTCGGCCAGCTCGGCAACCGCGTGCAGCATGCGCTTCGCGCCTTTACCCCGCGCGACCAGAAGGCGGTTGCGGCTGCGGCGCAGACGTTCCGGCCCAATCCGAAGCTCGACACCGCGAAAGCGATCATGGAATTGGGCAAGGGCGAAGCGCTGGTGTCGTTCCTGGAGGGCAACGGCACGCCTGCGATGGTCGAACGCGTCTTGATCCGACCGCCCTCGGCGCGGATCGGGCCGATCACGCCGGAGGAACGCAAGGCGATCATGGATGCAAGCCCGGTGAAGGGCAAATACGATACCGCCATCGATGCCGAGTCCGCCTACGAGATCCTGCAAAAGCGCGTCGCGGGTGCCGCGGCGCACGCGGACGGCGCCGCCGACGGCGGCGGGGTGCTCGGACAGATCGGCGCGATCGTGGGCACGATCTTCGGCACCAATGTGAAGCGCGGCAGGCTGTCGACCGGGCAGCTGATCGCCCGCAATGTCACGCGCTCGGTGACCGACAAGGTAGTCGGCGGGGTCGCGGCCGATCTCGGCAAGTCGGTGGGCGGCTCGATCGGCGGTTCGGTCGGGCGCGCGCTGGTCCGTGGTGCGCTCGGCGGGCTGCTCAGGCGATGAAATCCGGACGCTGCTTTATCCTTGGGTTTATCCTCGCGTGACTTCCGCAAAATCGAGCGTGCTGAGATATCCGTCGCTGCGAGCGCCGATCGATATCCTGTTTCTGATCTGTTGCATCGCCTTGACGGCCGACGTTCTGGTTCCGGAGATCTGGGGCAGCGGCAAGACCAAGGACTATCCGCTCTGGTTCTGGGCCGGGCAGCAGGTGCTGCAGGGCAAGAGCCTCTATCCCAGCGACATCCACGATTACTTCGAGTTCATCTACCCGCCGCTGCCCGCGGTGCTGCTCGCGATCCCGAGCTGGTTCGGCAAGATTCCGCTTTATGCCTGCCTGTCGTTCATGAACGCGGTGGCGTGGTGGATGACGGCGCAATTCTCCAACGCGATGACCGGATCGGGGAAGGTACCCCCTCCGTGGCTGTTCGCGCTGCCGGGCTTTGCCACGGTGACCTTCGTGTTCGACATGTTCGATCTCGGCCAGCCGAACCTCATGCTGCTGGCCTTGATGCTGTATGGCTTCTGGCTGTTGCAGCACGAGCGGTCCTGGATGGCGGGAAGCATGTTCGCGCTAGCGACCGCGATCAAGGTGTTTCCGGTTGCGGTGCTGCCCTATCTGGTCTGGCGCCGGCAGTGGGCCGCGCTGGCGAGCATGCTGGTTTTTCTCGCCGTGTTCCTGTTCGTCGTTCCGGCGCCGGTGCGCGGCTTCCAGCACAATTTTTCGGAATTGAAGACCTGGTATCAGGGGATGGTCGCCTCGAGCTCGGAGAAGGGATTTGGCCAGCGCGACGAGCAGAACTGGTCCTGGGTCAATCAATCCATCATTGCGATGACGCACCGCCTGACCCGGCCGGTCAATTACAACCAGGACAATCCGGCCAAGCCGCCACGCACCATGAATGTCGTCGATCTCTCCTTCACGGGAGCTAACTGGCTGGTGCTGGCGATATCGCTCGCGCTCGGGCTTGGCTATGTTGCGGTGATGCCAAATGCCGCGCGCCGTACACCGAAATCGGACGCGGAGGAACTCGGCATCCTGTTCTGTCTGATGACGGTGGCCTCGCCACTCGCCCGGCAGTACTATTTCATGTGGCTGTTCTATCCGATGACCATCCTGATCCACCGCGCGCTCTACGATCCGCGCCCAAGGGTGCGGATCTGGACATGGATCGCGCTGGCGGCCGCAGGCCTATTGATGTGCCTGTCGTTCCCGATCTTTCCCAACGACCTGCAGGCCTGGGGTAATAATCTCGCGGCAACCGCGATATTGGCCGCAGGCCTGGTCTGGCACATCCTGCATCCGTCCGTCGATGCCGCCGCTTTATCGATCTCCCCAACGGAGCTAAAAGCGAGTAGCTAGAGCACGATCCGGAAAAAGCCCGTCCACACTTGGATAGCGGGGTGGGTACCGGTTTTCCGAAAAGATCATGCTCAATCAAAAACTGAGAGGCGCGATGGTGATTCAACATCGCGCTCTAGAAAACCCCGCAAACAGGGAATACCAGAATGTCGAACGCCCAACTTCAACCGGTCCTGGACCGCATCGATGCCGATTTCGACAACAGCCTGGAGCGGCTGTTTTCGCTGTTGCGGATCAAATCGATCTCGGCCGATCCGGCCTTTGCGAACGATTGCAAGGCGGCCGCCGACCATCTCGCCAAGGATATTGCGACCCTCGGCTTTGCGACCGAGGTCCGGCCGACTGCCGGCCATCCGGCGATCGTGGCCAAGAGCAACGGTCACGGCGCCTCGCGGCCGCACGTGCTGTTCTACGGTCATTACGATGTGCAGCCGGTCGATCCGCTCAACCTCTGGCACCGCCCGCCGTTCGAGCCGGCCGTGACCGATCACAAGGATGGGCGAAAGATCATCGTCGCGCGCGGCGCCGAGGACGACAAGGGTCAGGTCATGACCTTCGTCGAGGCCTGCCGGGCCTGGAAATCGGTCACGGGTTCGTTGCCTCTCGACATCACCATCTTGATCGAAGGCGAGGAGGAGATCGGCTCCAAGAATTTCGTGCCGTTCCTGGAGGCGAACAAGGGTGAGTTCAAAGCCGACTTCGCGCTGGTCTGCGACACCGGCATGTGGGACCCGAATACGCCGGCGATCACCACCTCGCTACGCGGGCTGGTCTATGATGAGGTCAAGATCAAGGCCGCCAACCGCGACCTGCATTCCGGCGTCTTCGGCGGCGGCGCGCAGAACCCGATCCGGGTGCTGACCAAGATTCTCGGCGGCCTGTTCGACGATAACGGCCACATCACCATTCCCGGTTTCTACGACGGCGTGAAGGACCTGCCGCCGGACATTCTGGCGCAATGGAAGAAGCTGAATTTGACGCCGGAATCCTTCCTCAAACCGATCGGGCTTTCGGTTCCGGCCGGCGAGAAAGACCGGCTCTTGATTGAGCAGATTTCCTCGCGCCCGACCTGCGACGTCAATGGCATCGTCGGCGGCTATATCGGCGAAGGTTCCAAGACGGTGATCCCGGCGCAGGCTTCCGCGAAAATCTCCTTCCGCCTGGTGGAAGGGCAGGACCCCGGAAAAATCCGCAAAGCCTTCCGCGACTACGTCACCGCGCGACTTCCGAAGGACTGTACGGCCGAATTCGGCGACCATTCCTCGGCGCCTGCGATTGCGCTTGACTGGAACATGAAGCCGCTCGCCGCCGCGAAGCAGGCGCTGACTGAGGAGTGGGGCAAGGAAGCGGTCCTGATGGGTTCCGGCGCCTCGATCCCGATCGTCGCCGATTTCAAGAAGACCCTCGGCCTCGATTCGCTGCTGGTCGGATTTGGCCTCGACGACGACAATATCCACTCGCCGAACGAGAAATACGATCTCAAGAGCTTCCACAAGGGCATCCGCTCCTGGGCGCGCATTCTCGGGGCATTGGCGGAATTGCCGAAGTGATCGAGGTGACGGAGGTGTAAGTCCGCCCCATGCGATAAAAGCGTCCCCAACGCAAAAACGCCGCCCGGGATTGGGCGGCGTTTGTTTCAGAACGTGTAGAGGGTGTGTGAGAGATATTTAGCCTATTCGCCCGGTTTCGTCCATCGTCCGTTGTCGCGGCATCCTGTCCGAAGCACACAACGCGGCGGATCACTCGACCGGGTAGGGACCGTCGCTGAAAACGCGATCGTGGTAGCCCTTGCTGCCGATCTCGCGCGCGAGCGGGCTTCGGATATCGTCGTCTGCCTTGAGACGGGCAACGAGCGAGCGGAAGTCGTGGCGCGGTTGCCAACCGAGTTCGAGCCGAGCCCTGTCATTCACGTAGACCCGGTCGATGCCGGGAATCATGGCCCAGCCGCGGCGGGAATATTCCTGCTCATATTCGGGCACGCAACGACGGACCACCTGCGGCGCGTCGCTGCGCAATTCCCTCACGTCGCCACGCGAAAAAGGCGTCGTGGCGCTGACAATGTATTTCGCGAAGCCGATTGATGGCGCATGGCGGGCGGCGAGCAAATGTGCGCTGACGACATCCTCGATATCGACGCGGCGATAGAGAAACTCGTTGGTCTTGGCATTCGCGTCGGCAAATGCCTCGCGTACGTTTCGATCGTCGTCCTCTTCGGGAAAGAAGCGCGAGGTACGCAGCACGATTGCGCGCAGCGAGCAATTCCGCGCAAACAGCCGGCAAAGGTCTTCCGCAGCCGCCTTGGTGACGCCATAGATATTTTTCGGTGCCGGAATGACGTCTTCCGTCACCCAGGCTGTCGGCTCGCCGGGCGGCGGCACCAGCGTGTCGCCGAACACGCTGGTGGTGCTGGTGTAGACAAAGGCCGCAACGCCCTCTGACGCTGCCTCCTCGAGCAGATTGAGCGTGCCGGTAATGTTGACGTCGACGAAGTCCTGGCGTCCACGGGTCGCCACATGCGGCTTGTGCAGGGACGCGGCGTGCAGCACGGTTCCGACGCCGTTCATGCACGACCTTACGAAGTCGCGGTCGGTGATCGAGCCAACCTGATGCGTGAACGCGCCAGCGCGAATGTCGATACCGATGACGTTGCGCCGTTGCGCCTGCAGCGTGCGAACCAGCGCCTCGCCGAGATGTCCGGAACTGCCGGTCACCAGAACTGTCAAGCGGTCTCAACCTCTATTGCCGGGCCTCAGGTCTTGTAGCTCGGGTCGATGCGGTCGAGCTTGCGCAGCAAAGGCGGCCAGACCAGGTTGGTCGAGCGCAACTCCGCGCGGTCGGCGTTGTGGAACATCGCCTCGTTCTTGTCGATCACGGCCGGCTCGACCGGATAGGCTGATGGCCCCAGCATTCGGGTGCGCACCTGCATCGAACAGGCCCGCTCCAGGTGATACATGCGCTCGAAGGCGGAGGCGACCGAGCGGCCGACTGTCAGCGTGCCGTGATTGCGCAGCAGCATGTGATTCTTGTCGCCGAGATCGCGCTGCAGGCGCGGCCGCTCGTCGTGATCGAGCGCCACGCCCTCATAATCGTGATAGGCGAGATCGTGGGTGACGAAATGCGCGGTCTGGTTCAGCGGCAACAGGCCGTCCATGCAGCTTGAGACCGCGGTGCCGTCGATGGTGTGCAGGTGAAGCACGCAGCCGGCGTCTTCGCGCACCTCGTGGATCGCGGAGTGGATGGTGAAGCCGGCCGGGTTGATGCTGTAGTCGCTCTTGGAGAGCTGGTTGCCGTCGAGGTCGACCTTGACCAGGCTGGAGGCGGTGATCTCGTCGAACATCAGCCCGTAGGGATTGATCAGGAAATGATGGTCGGGTCCGGGCACGCGCGCGGAAATGTGGGTGTCGACCAGGTCGTCCCAGCCATAGAGCGCGACCAGGCGATAGCAGGCGGCGAGGTTGATCCGCTGGTTCCATTCCGCCTCCGTCATATCCGACGGCACTTCCTTCAGGCGCGCTTCCGCAGGCGACATGACCGGTTTCTCCCGTGTGGATTGTTCGTTTGGTTGGGCGCAAGCCTAGACCCACGTCCGTTCCACAGCAAGGCGCGGGGCATGGCTGGCAGCTATGCCCTCGCGGCCTTCGATTACGGCGGCGGGATCGACAGCAGGCTTGAAATGCTGCGGCCGCGGATGTCGTAGACGCGGGCGTACACCACGTCGTCGCGCTTGATCTCGACCATGACCGGCGCGGTCAGGCCCTTGCAGTAGAACTCCCCTAACGTCATGGCGAAATCGGCGGCAGGGCTGCGCCAGTCGATGGTGAAATCGGGACCGAGCGCGACCTGCGCCGGGCGCTGCGGGCCGCAAACCGCGACCTTCCATTTGCGTCCCTTCGGCGGGACCTCATGCTTTTCCGTCAGCTGTTCGCGCAAGTCGTCGGAAGCCTGCTTGAAGGCGAGGCCCCAATAATCCAGCATGTAGCGCTCGTCGGCGCCACGCACGGTGCCGGCGATGTGGTTGAAGTGGGTGTATTGATAGGGATGCAGCCGGATCATCTCGCCAAGCGGCAACAACAGGCCGAAGGCGAAAATGGCGAGCGCCACGGGTTGCCAGCTCACGCGGTTTTCCCTGAGCCAGTTCATCGTCCAGGCGAAAGCCACGCCCGCGATCACGGTCATCGGCGGGATCACGAAAACGAAATGCCGGATGCCGTTGTACAGTGCCGGGCGCTTCACCATCGCGATCAACAGCGGTAGCGTGGCGGCGAGCGTCAGCATCAGGAAGATGGTCTTGCGCCGCGCCGGTACGTCGCGGCGCGCCAGCGCCGCCAGTGTGCCGGCGACGCCGGCGATCGAAAGCACCAGCAGCACTTCCGGCATCTGCAGCGCGAACAACGTCGGCAGGTAGGACCAGGGCATGTCCGGCACCGACACCAACGCGCCGTCGAACATCTCCTTCCACGGCTTCTCGAAGAAATGCGAGAAGTAGGTGAGCGCCGTGAAGGGATTGCCGGGCTGCATGATCGACCACGGCCAGATCAGCCCCATGATGAGATAGCCGAGGATCAGACCGGGCATCAGCACATAGAGCACGTGGACGAAGCGTCGGACGGCGTCGCGTGCGCCTTGCGTGCGGATTTCCTCGACGAATAGCGGCATGAAGCCTACGAGCGCATAGACCAGCGCGAGCCCGCCGAGAATGCGCGAGCCGATCGACAGCCCGGCACCGAGGCCGACGATCAGGATCGTCCGCGGCGAGGCTTGCGGATATTCCTCGGCAAGCCGCACCAGGCCCATCATCAGGATCACCATCGCGACCGCAAACGGCGCATCCTTCGGATTCATGAACATGTGCCCGTAATAGATTGGGCACAGCGCGAGCAGCAGGAGCGAGGCTAAGCCTGCGACCGGCCCGCCGACGCGGCGGCCGAGCCGCCACGTCACCGCTAGTCCAATCACGCCGACGAAGGCGCCGACCAACCTGCGGGTCTCGAACAATTCGAGCGGAATGACCTTGTGCAGAAGTGCTGCGGCCATGTCGAAGCCGCCGCCATACATGTAGAGATTGGCAAACGACAGCGCACCGGTGTCCTTGAATCCGGAACCGTACATGCGCAGGAGCAGGTCGGCATATTCGGCGTGGGTGTAGTCGTCCCAGCCGAGCCCATAATCGCGGAAGGTCAGCGCTGCGATCAGCGCAACCGCCGCCAGCACCAGCAGCGCAAGGTCGTCACAAGTCCGTTCCACCGAGCGCCGTGACGGCGTATCGATGGCCGAGGTCGTGATGGATGACATGGTTGATGGTAACCCGGCGTACCTTTTGGCCCAATCGGCGCTTTTGGGCCTCAATCCCCCGGCATCCATATAGCGCAGTTCCGATCTTAAGTAATTGCGAATTGTGGCGTAATTTCTCCATACTGCGGCGCACAATAGGTGGTCTGCCTTAAATCTTGGCAAGGTGATGGGTCGCGGGAGGCGAAACAAGCTACGGATTGTATTCCTTTTTTGAGACCGGTCGCGCGATTGCCGGTTGGCGATGCACACAATATGACGGTATCGTGGCAAGAGGGTCTGCGCGACCAGAAGCGCTGGGGTTCAGGTTGATGATGATCGTCATGTTGATCGCCGGGATTGGCGGCGTGTTGGCGGGTATTGTGGCGATCCTGCTCGGGCTCCCGGTCAAGGAGTTCAGCTTCGGCAATACCCTGATCTTGGCCGGCGTGGTGGGCGTTTGCACCGGGGCCATCGTGCTCGCGCTGGCCGTGGTGGTGAGCGAACTGAAGATCATTGCGCGCCGTCTGGCCGAGCGGACGCCTGCGGAATCGCGTGCCCGATCGGCGCTGGCGCCAACATCGGGGGCGCCGCTGGCTTATCCCGATGCCGGGGAAGATGGGTTCCTGTTTCCCCGCGATCAGGCGGCAGATGATGAGGCAGGCCAGATCGAGCCCAGAGCGCCCGGCGCACTGCCACCTTGGCGTGACGAAGCCGCCTCGCGGGGGCGGCAGGACGCCTCTTTTGCAGCGGAAGGCGCCGAGACCCCGCCGGCAACAAAGCCGCGGCGCAACCTGATGTTTTCGTCGAGCTCGCGAAAGGAACGCGAGCGCGCGCAGGGGCGCCTCGCCGATCCGCTATCTCCCGAGTTTCGACCCGCGCCTCCGGTCGCCCCGCCGGTTCCCGAAGCAGACGAAGCGCCACCGGCGACGTTTGATGACGCGTGGCCCAAACCGGAGCGCATGTCGGAACGCTCGCGGGCCGAACTGCCGGCGCCGCGGCGCGGCAGGGCGGCGCCGTCGACCTTGGCTGAGACAAATCCTCTTGCAAGCGCCGCCGATCGCCAGGCACCGCCTGCGCGCAATTTGGATGAGCCGTCGGTGACGGTGCTCAAATCGGGCGTCGTCGACGGGATGGCCTACTCGCTTTATTCCGACGGCTCGATCGAAGCGCAAATGCCCGAGGGCATGATGCGGTTTGCGTCGATCGACGAATTGCGCGCGCATCTGGACCAGCGTCTTTAGAACGTGATCTGGTAAGGCCTGCCCTCGGGCTCCACAACCCGATGGGTGGATACCGGTTTTCCCTTGAGCATAACAAGCGCGGAACGCGTTTGCGCGGAGATCATGCTCGATCGAAAACCTAAGGCGCGATGGTGATTCAACCTAATCAGATCGCGTCCCGGACCGGCTGTACTTTGATTGAACCGGGCGGCCGCGCCGTTGTTCTTGTGCCTCGGCAGTATTCGGCTCATATTCGATAGATGTCGGGATTCTTGCGAGCGTATTGGCGCTCAGGGATCCCGTTCGAATACGCAAAACTGCGTGCGTGATGGCGATGCGTGAAAGGCTCGGTTCATGACGGATGCCCCCGGCAAGAGCTTCATCGATCTGACCGCGACCATCGTGTCGGCCTATCTCAGCAACAACCCGACGCCGGCGTCAGAAATCCCGAACCTGATCAGCCAGATTCACTCCGCCCTGCTCAGGGTCTCGAGCGGAAGGAGCGAGGCCCCGCCGGAGCCGACCAAGCCGGCCGTGTCGCTGAAGAAATCGATCAACCCCGACTATCTGGTGTGTCTGGAGGACGGCAAGCGCTTCAAGTCGCTGAAGCGGCATCTGCGCACACAGTACAGCATGACCCCGGAACAATACCGCGACAAATGGGGCTTGCCGGCCGACTATCCGATGGTGGCGCCGAACTATGCGGTGGCGCGCTCGCAGCTTGCCAAGAAAATGGGGCTTGGGCAGCAGCGCCGGCGGCGGAAATAATTTACGCCGCGGCAAGCGCCTCGCGTGCATCGCTGCGGATGCGCTCGACCATGGCGCGCAAGCCGTTGGAGCGCTGCGGCGTCAGGTGATCGCGGAATCCGAATTCGTCGAACACGGCGGGAGCATCGGTTGCGAGAATTTCCTGCGGCGTGCGGCCGGAATAAAGCGTCAGCAGGATCGCGATCAGGCCGCGCACGATATGCGCGTCGCTGTCGCCGAGATATTTCAACGCCGCTTCCTTGCCGCCGCTGCGGTCGAACCGCTTCGACAGCCAGACCTGGCTGGCGCAGCCCTGCACCTTGTTTGCGAGGGAATGCTCGGCCTCCGGCATCGGCTCCAAGGTGCGGCCGAGCTCGATGACGTAGCGGTAACGGTCGTCCCAGTCCTCCAGCAGCGCAAAATTGTCCCTGATTTCGTCGATGGTCATGATGGCCTGCGTTCGATCCTCTAAGATTTTATATAGGATCGCGGGCCGCCGAAAGCGATATCTCGGTCGAAATAAGGCAAGTTCCCTGAAGCATCATGCTCTAAGGGACGCCATGCCACTCGGCAGCGAGATCGTCAGGCATCAATGTGTCGCGCGACGCCATTTCCGCAGCCGCGGGGTCGGCACCGTCGATCTGGCCGATCGAGCCGGTGTGATCAGGGGACTTCTTGTCGGTGTCGGGGGATTTCTTGTCGGTGATGGTCTGATAGAGCTTGCGCGCGCCTTCCTGCGCGCGGACGCCGATCACGGTCGCGGCCTCGCCGCCGACTTCGCAGGCCGCCGGCTGGCGCTTGCAGAACTGGCCCATGTCCGAGACCGCGGCGGTCGCCGCCTGCACCGCTTGGGACACGCCGATCTGCGGCAGCCTTTCCGATTCCGGTGTCTTGTCCCTCGGCAGCAGCACGAGCACGAGCCCGAGCCAGAATGCCATGCGAAGCAGAAAAAACATTTTGTGGCCCCGGCCGTCCCTGTTCGTCGTTCTGATCTCAGAGATCACCGCTCAACTAGCAGTCCTCGATAAATCGCAAGTGATTGCATTGGGCTTAATTCGTGGAAAATTTGCGAAAAAATTGATCAATTCGTCCGGCTCGTAAATTTTCGATTACAGGGAACTCGATCCCACGGCCGCGTCCACCATTTCGAAACCATAGCCTGGCAGCTGTTGGAAACCCGCCATTCACCATGCGCGCCAAATGGCGCCCGAGGCGCGGGCGAAAAGCCCGCCAATACACGGTGTTTGGCTTGCGGCGCGCGCGCCTTAGCGTTCGTTTAATTCCACTCTGACACGGTGGCGCAACGACAAGGGGGCGTTACGGCACGTCTGTTCGACGACAAGCCGAGGCGCGAGAGAGCCGTGACAGTGTTGAATATTTTCCGCGATTGTCTTGATGCGCTACTGCATCCGTCGGCGCGATATGACGCGCTGACGCGGGCGCGCCATCGCGCTTTCATGGCGCCGCGGCTCGTCGGTAGTCTCGCCGCGTTCGCGGCGTTTCCGGTTTATCTCGCCATGCGTGGCGCGCCCAGTGCACTGGAGGTCGCGGCATTCGCATGGCTGATCGCGCCCATTCTGCTGTCGTGGTTCCTGTCGCGCACCGGACGCTACGAGGGCGCGCATGTGCTGTCCTCGGTCGCGCTCGCCGGGCTGGTGATGGCGGTGGCGATCACCACCGGCGGCATCGAATCCTTCGCCGCAATCTGGCTGGTCGTGGTCCCGCTCGAGGCCGCATTGTCGGCCTCGCGCCGCGTGGTCGCATTCGCCTCAGTGCTTGCGCTGACGTGCGCCGTCGTGCTGATTGCGTTCGGACAATTCGGCCTGTTGCCGCCGCCGGAAACCGCCCCGGCGCAGCACGGCATACTGACCGCGTTCGGTGTCGCGTCTGCGACGTTCTATGCCGCGGGTCTTGCCTTCGCCGCCGAGTTGCTGGCGCGCACCAGCGTCTCGCTGCTCTATCTGGAGGAAGACCGCTATCGCCTGTTGGCGCGGAACATGAGCGACGTAATTTCGCGCCATTGCCGCAACGGCGCCGTGCAGTTCATTTCGCCCGCGGCGGAAGCGATGTTGGGCGCGCCAATCGCGCGGCTGCTCGGCCATGGCCTGTTCGACCGCGTCCACGTCGCCGACCGCCCGGCTTACCTGACCGCGCTTTCCGACGCCGCACGCTTGGGCAAATCGCGCAGCGTCGAGTTTCGCGTGAGAAGGGATGTCCCGCGCGGCGAGCGCGGCCCGAACGGCCTGGTCGATTTCATCTGGGTCGAAATGCGCTGCCGGCCGCTCGAACAGGCTTCCAAAACTCTGCCTGAGGGCGAGGCCGAGGTGGTCGCCGTGACGCGCGACGTCACCGACCACAAAATCCAGGAGCAGGCGCTCGAGCTTGCCCGCTGCGCCGCGGAAGCAGCCGACGCCGCCAAGACGCGCTTCCTCGCCACCATGAGCCACGAGCTGCGCACGCCGCTGAACGCCATCATCGGCTTCTCCGAGATGATCGTGCAGGAGCAGGCGCTGATGCTGGACGCCGCGCGCCGCAAGGAATATGCCCAGCTCATCAACGATTCCGGCCAGCATTTGTTGGCGGTCGTCAACGGCATCCTCGACATGTCGAAGATGGAGTCCGGCAATTTCGACATCACGCCGGAGCCGTTCGCGCCGCGCGCGGCGCTGATCAATTGTTGCAACCTGCTCGCGTTGAAGGCGCGCGAAAACGGCGTCGATCTCGTGACCGATGCCCCGCAGAATTTGCCGGTCATGACCGGCGATCCGCGGGCATTCAAGCAGGTCGTCCTTAATCTCGTTTCCAATGCGATCAAGTTCACCGAGCGCGGCGGCAAGGTGACGGTTTCCGCAGCCGCCGACGGTTCGCTGCTGATGATTCGCGTCGCCGATACCGGGGTCGGCATCGCGGCCGACGATCTGAAGCGGATCGGCGCGCCGTTCTTCCAGGCCGGCAAGACCTATCAGCGCCGCCACGAAGGCACCGGGCTCGGGCTTTCGATCGTAAAGAGCCTGATCGCGCTGCATGGTGGCGAATTAACCGTGCAGAGCAAGATTGACGAAGGGACCACTGTCACGGTGGCGCTGCCGCTGGCATTCTCCAAGCCAGAGATGCCGCAACCGGGCAGCAATGTCGCCACGCTGACGCCCGCCTCGCGGGCCGGAGCGCAAGAACAGACACTTCAGGTGAAGAAAAGTGCCTAGAAAAGCAACTTCAGATGACGAGTTGCCGCGCCGTCGCCGCCGCGCCGCCGCGACTGTTGCCGGAATCGAGGTCGAGCGCGGCTTGCTGCTGCGCGTGCTGCTTCGCGTGCTGCTGCATAGCCCGAAGGATATGGTGGCAGGCTTGCTTGCCTTCGCGGCCACCAGCGCCATCATCGCCAATGCGCTGTTCCTGCAGACCGGTCCGCATCCGGCGCCGATGTTCGGCTCGGTCGTCATGATCCCGCAGGCCTCGTCGACCGCCGCAAGTCCGTTGCCGAGGCCGCGCCCGGTCGACGCCGACGCGCTGCTCTCCGAATCCAGGCTGGCCGAAACGAAAATTTCCGAACCGAGGTTTGTCGAGCCGAGGCCTGTCGAGTCCAAGGCCAGCGAGTTCAGGGCGGCGGAGCCCAAAGCCGCGGATGCTCTGACCAATCTGGTCAAGGCGACCAGCACGGGGTCGACGGCGCCATCCAACGTTGTCCGGCCACCGGCGCCAATTCCGCTTGCACCCGGTCCAACCGTCGGCTCGCGCCGCGTCGCAGCGGTGCAGCGCGCCCTGACCGAATATGGCTACGGCCAGTTGAAGCCGACCGGCACCATTGGCCCCGATACCCAGGCCGCGATCCAGAAATTCGAGCGCGAACGCAGGATGCCGGTGACCGGGCAACTGTCCGATCGCCTGGTGCGCGAACTCGCCGCGGTGATCGGCCACCCCATCGACTGATGCAGCGGAATTAATCCTGCTCAAGCCTCGATATTCGGGCGTCTGCCCGTCGGCTGTGGCGATCAGATGCCCCGGCACCAGCAGGAGAGCCGGAAGGATCAGCGCGTAGACAACCGTGATGGCGACGACGCAAACGGTAAAGCCGCCGTAGCGATCGTAAAGGTGGGTTCCCAGAACGTCGCCAAATCG
This sequence comes from uncultured Alphaproteobacteria bacterium, assembly GCA_963823115.1. Taxonomy (GTDB): domain Bacteria; phylum Pseudomonadota; class Alphaproteobacteria; order Rhizobiales; family Xanthobacteraceae; genus Bradyrhizobium. The sequence continues at coordinate 137,825 of CAWGKJ010000011.1, forward strand.
TACGACGACGAAGTACAGACTGTTCGACATCATGAGCGTCGTGCCCTGCAGGCCGCGGGGGCAGGACCGAATGATCAGATCGAGATAGGCGCCGGTGGCAAGGCCGCCCATCAGGCCGATCGGCACGGCTGCGATCAGCGCCTCGGTCATCGTATCAATGAAGAGCAGTGGGACCATCTGTGGGATGGCGAGAACCGTCCCCCACAACAACAGCCTCTTCAAGGGAAACCTGCGGCAGAGCAATCCGTACACGATGAACGTCGGAATGAAGGACGCGGCGAAGATCGCGTTCCACTGACCCCATTGCGCATCGCTCGCGTGCAGCGTGTTCTGAAGATGATACTGCAGCGGCGTGGTCGAGCCCGGCGCGAAATTCCATAGCAGCCAGATCAACAGAGCCGGATAGATCGGCCGATGTCGCACCAGCCGCATCAGATCTTTCATCGGGTGCCCGTCGGCCTCGGCACGGACATTGTCGAACACCGCTTTCGGCTTCCAGAGCGCGTAAAGGGCAATCGCGGCCATGACCGCGGCGCCGACAAGAAACAGGATACGCACCGCCTGATCCGGATTTTCCTCTTCAAGCATGCCGCTGAGTGCGCCGCCGATCAGTAGTGCTGCGACGGTCGGGATCGACAGGAACACGTTCCACACCGCGCTGACCTGACCGGTCATCGCATGTTGCTGACCGATCGTCGACGTCAGTCCGTTCTGCGCGCTCGAGACGAAGAGAAACGAAGCCGTCAGCCCAAGGACCGCGACGAGCAGCGTCGCATAGTTCATGGGCACGAATGCAAAGGACAGGTAGAGCAGGGCCGTGATACCGCCAAACAACAGCATGAAGCCACGATCTCTCATCCCGAGCGGGTCCCAGATATCGCGGATGAATCCGAACACGAAGGACAGATAGAGCGGGATCGCGACGACCAGCCGGAAATTGGCGACCTCGTGCGCGGTCAAATGCAGCCTGTTCTTGAGGAAGAAGCTGATTGGAATATCGATCAGGCCTCCCGACGGCCCTCCGAAGGCGAGCAGAACGATCAGGGTGCCCAGATAGAGGAAAATGACGATGCCGCGCCGAAGGCGACAAATCTGCGGGAGCGACGGCGACGACGGTGGCTGCAGGGTGGTCAATCGTCATGCGTGCGATCTGTCCTTGATAAGCGGCGGCCTGAAAGGCGCCGATCGGGCTGTGCCTTTCGAATCAAAAAATTCGCAAATCAAGGTTGAACTGAGGCCCGCTTCCGATACCGGACACTAGCTTCAAAATCTCCGCTGGCCTATCTCGTCAGCCCATGCGATTGAAATCCAGTATTTGGGTCGCGGCCTATTTGCGCCGCTGCCAGACCGAGGGCGTATTCGGCGCGGTGCGCCGGCGCGGCGCGGAAGAGGCCGGTGCGGTTTTGTCAAGATCGCGACTGCTCGACGGCAATGCCATGCTGTATGCGCCGGCGCCGCAAGCGGTCTATGACGACAGCCGGCCGATCGAGCGTTTCTTCACGCCGATCTCGCCGCAGCCTATCGCTGAAGCGTCGGTGGAAGAGCGCCTTGCGAAGGAAATCCGTTTCGATCCCGACGCGTGGATCGTCGAGATCGAGGACAAGGCCGGGCGGCATTTTCTCGATCTTGCGGCATGAATTGCGATGGCGCTCTAGCCTGTTTTCTTGAGCATGATCTCCGCGCAAACGCTCGGGTTGTGGTCCGAGGGCGTGCTTTTCCGGATCATGCGCTAGCGACCCGAACCATCCGTCCCCGTGCGCACCCTGCTGCCAAAGCCCGGCTGCACCGGGGAGCGCGCTTGCGCCGATCCAGAGCGGGCGCGCTGGCGCTCGTCGTCGTACAGCGTCGGGCGAAATTTGGCCCGGGCGGTCGCGAGCGTCGAACCGCGCCAGGCGGCCAGCATGACCAGCGCAGATCGCTCGCTCAAGCGGTCGTAGAGGCGCGATAGGCGATAGACGGTGTGCACCGAGGTGCCGAAATCCGGCTTGAGGAACAACAGCACGCGCTGGAAAACCGGGCTCGGCATGTCCAGCGCCCGCGACGCCGCGGCGAGCGGCTCGCCGCCGGGATCGTTGACGACTTGGGCCGCGACCCGCGCCGGCAGTATCAGGGTTTCGCCGAGTTCGAGCGTGAAATTTTCGACGTCGGCGGCGAACGCGGCCATCTCCAGGGTCTCGATGGCGCGCAAGGCACGCGCTTCCGGAATTCGCGGCGCGGCTTTCAGCGGGGTATCGGCGAGGCTGTGCAGAATCAGCGACGCGCTCGCTGGCATTGGCGCGGAAGAACAGGTCGTGGATTTCGGCGGCGTCCCTGGGCTGCATCGAAAGGGCTGTCGCCATCCGCAACTCGGCTTCGCTCGGCGGCCTGACTCGGCGGCGCCGGCGCGACGGGGTGAGGAGGCAATGGGCTCGGCCAGCGGAACGGGCGCGCTCGGGTTACCATGGGCCTGATCCCGAGCTTCTGCAATATTTCGGCAGGGGTGCCCGGGTAGATCGCAAGCCGCGCCCGCACCGCGGCGCGCGTCGCGTCGTCGACCTCATCGATCAGGCGGGAGGTCAGTTCGACGAACTGGCGCGCTTCGTCGGATGAATGCGTGCTCGCCTGCACGTAGAGGTCAGTCAGCACGCGCAGCAAAGTGGGCCGGATATCGACGCCCTCGCGGCGGGAGAGCGTCATCAGCCCGTCGAAGCCTGGAAACAATGGAGGTCTGGTCATGTGGGTTACGCGACTTCAGTCTATCTTTCGCGTCAACCTACGCCAGCTTGCTTTAACAGCTCGTTAAGGAAAACAAATTCTAAAAAAGCCTGCAGACATGCGGGTGACATCGCGCGGCAACAGCGACGCAGGATTGGCGGCGCCGGCAGCGGCTGCCCAGAAAGCAAATTAAGATGCCGTTAACCACGTCCTGATCTTAATGATCTCATGTCGCGCGACTTCGCAGGCGGCAACCAGAGAGAACTGACATGGGGACCATCATTGAATTTTCGGCGTATGCGGCGTCGCGGCGGCTGAGACCAGCTACGGATGGCGCTCGTTGCGAAGCCATGGGAACGGTCCTGATTCTTCCCGTCATCCGGATCGAGCGCGAAACCGATAGAAACGAGCGGCGGCAGCGGCCCTGAACAGGGCACCGCACCGGGTCGCCGTCGTCGCCGACGCTGAACGAGCCGGGCATTTCGATATGCCGGAGACGTGGTATCCGATCCGGTGTCTATTGCCGGTCCCGCTGCTGCATTTCGATCGGCGTGACGCTCGGCGCCTGCAGCGGCGGCGACTTCTATCGTACCCGCGATGATTTCCTCAACGACGACATGCACCGCTGGATCGGCCGCGAAGCGACCGCAAGCGTCGGCATGCATCCGTCGCAATACCAACTCACCGATAACGAACGTCAGCTCCGCGACCTCGCTTATCCCCTGATCGAGCCGCCGCATTCGCGGCCGGCCTGGAAGAGCGTGTTTGGCGATTTCCAGACGATCGCCTCGCCCTGGCGGCAGACGGTGGTGTTCGATCGTACGGCTTACGGCCGCGCCCTGATCGACGAGCCGCACCGCTCGCAAATGTCGCGCTACCAGCAACTGATCGAAGACGTGCGCGACGACATCACCCGCTTCGAGCCGTTCTTTGCCACCGCCATCCGCGTGATCGAGCTCGACAAGAAGCGCAACGCCAGCCTCGCCTATGTTTCCGACCTGTCGCCGCGCGAACGCGCCGACGCGGTCGCCCGGATGCAGGAAAATTCCCTGATCGTGCAATGGGTGCAGCAGTGCCTGGAGCGGCGGGTTTCCTCCTACCGCTGGGCGCTGGAGCGGATGGTGGTGATGGCGCCGGACAACATCGCCGCCGATGCCGACCGCCTGATCGGCGAATTGGCTTCACAGACCGCCAACCCGCCGGTCGCGGCTCGCCCCGTCATCGCGCAGCCGCTCACGACGCGCGGTTAGCGATTTTCCGGAAAATGTTCAATCAGCGCCTGGCTTGCGGCGCTTCGGCCTGCTTCGCCGGCATTTCGGTCTGCACGTTACAGCTCGACGCGGCGAGCGAGGCTTGCGCCTGCGGCATCAGGCCGGGCTCCGCCGCCAGGGCCTTCATCACGATCAGGCCGGTTGAGGTCGGGGAATCGATGATCAGCCGGTCGGCGGCGGTGACGTCCTCGTCCTCGGGCAGATCATTGTGCTGCGCCTCGGTCATCAGATCGAGCTCGATCACCTTCTTTCCCGCCGAGCGGTCGTTGATGGCGTAATAGGCGAGCTCGTTGCGGGTATAGAACGATACCGAGGTGTAGGACTGGCTGACGGGGACCTTGAGCTTGATCGATCCGCCCGACAGGTCGTAGCGGCAGATTGCAACCGCAAACGCCGGGTCCATGTAAGGCATCAGCGCGTTGGTGGGATCGGCCGGCGCAAGCTGGGTGACGGCGTTGAGCTTGGTGATCGGCGTCAATCGCGAATAGGCGTCCTCGGTGGCGATCCTGGGCAGCACCAGTACGCTGACGAGATGCACGATCCCCCCCAACAGCACGCCCGCGATGATCGTGAACACCAACCGGATCATGGGCACCCCACGGTCGCGATTGCCGGCATCGGCGCGTCGCGCTGCGTCCGCGTCGCGACGCCGACCGGCGTGTCGTAGAGGCGAAGCATCAGTTCATAGCGCTCGATCCCGCCGGTGGGCAGCCAGTTGCCGGCGCGCGCGCGCGAGGCGATGCGGATTTCGAACGCGCCATCGGCGCCGCGGACGATCTCCTGGCTGGTGAAGCCGAAGCGCTGCAGCGAATTGGCGACCAGGTGGCCCTTGCGGTCATACAGCGTCAAGGTCCAGAACCGCGCCGCCGGCGTGACGCCGCTGACGACCACGTCGCAGCGCCCGTCGAGCGGTTTCTTGCTGTCGTCCCTTGCCGCGGTGAACGCCACGCCGTCGCCGGTGCCGATCGGCAACTCGCCGTTGCGCGTGATCGTGGCGCGCGAATAGGGATCGACGTCCGACGTTCCGGTCCGGGGACGGGCGGTCCAGGCGCCGATCGTGAGCGTGCCGAGTTCGGTGCCGCGCGTCGTCGTGATCCAGGTCGCGCCGATGCCGACGGCGGTGGCGATGAACAGCGCCAGCAAGATGATCAATATCAGCCGCACGGGCCAATGCTCCGGTTCGGCGTGTCAGTTCTTGCCAACGGCGGAAGATGCCGCACTGCCAGTCGTCGCCGCCGCGTAATTTTCGGGGAAGGCGAGCGCGCTCGACGACGTCGGCTTTCCTGGCGCAGGCTGTTCGATGGAAGTGGTCTTGTCCGCGGCCTTGCCGGCATCGTCAAGCAGCTTCTCGATCCGCACCAGGACATCCGCGCCGCGCTTGGTGAGAACCGGCGGCGGTCCCGGCTTGATTTCCGGCTGTTTCGGCGCACCGTACGCTGCGACGGTAGCGGGTACGCCCGGCTGCGGCACCTTTGTGCCCATGCCGACGCCCGTCAGCTCCTTGATCTCGACGCCCTCATGCGCCGCGACCATGATGTCGTGCCAAGTCTGCGCCGGCAGCGAGCCGCCGGTCATGCGGTTGGTCGGCGAATAGTCGTCGTTGCCGTACCACACCGCGCAGGTGAAGTTGCCGGTATATCCGACGAACCAGGCGTCACGGTAGGCGTTGGTGGTGCCGGTCTTGCCGGCGGTCGGGATGCCGTCAAGCGCAGCTCTGCGCGCGGTGCCTTCGCTGACCACGTGGCTCATCATGCCCGCCATGTCGGCGGCGACCGACGCCGGAATGGCTTGCCGCGGTTTCGGGCCGTCGCGATCCCAGCGCCAGACCGGGTCGCCGGCGCCGGTGCGGATTTCCAACACCGCGTGCGGGGTCACCGCCTTGCCCTTGTTGGGGAAGGTCGCATAGGCGACTGCGTGTTCGAGCACGGTAACTTCGTCGGCACCGATCGGCAGCGACGGCGTATCCGGCAATGGCGCCGTGATGCCGAAGCGTCGCGCCACTTCGATGATCTTGGCGCGGCCGGCTTTCGGCCCGGCCTTGCCGCCGAGCGCGATCGACAACTTGACGGGAACGACGTTGATCGAGCGCGTGATCGCCTGGGTCAGCGTCACCGGGCCGGAATAGGAATGGCCGTAGTTCTGCGGACACCAATTGCCGATGCAGACCGGGCCGTCGATTACGATCGAATTCGGCGTGAAGCCGTTCATCAATGCGGTGCTGTAGACATAGGGCTTGAACGAGGAGCCGGGCTGCCGGTAGGCGTCGGTCGCGCGATTGAACTGGCTTGCGCCGTAGTCGCGGCCGCCGACCATGGCGCGAACGCCGCCGTCGAGATCGGCGACCACGGTCGCGGACTGCGTCGCATGATAGTCGCGGCCGAACTGGCGCAGCTCGTTTTCGATGGCCTCTTCCGCGGCGCGCTGTACGTTCATGTCGATCGCGGTGCGGACCACGAAAACGCGCTCGTTATAGGATTTCGGGAAGGTGTCGACAATCTTGCGCACTTCGTCGAAGGCATAGTCGAGATAGTAGTTCGGCGAATTCTCGTCGCGCCGATCGACCGCGAAGGCCGGATTGCGCCGCGCGCCGAACACCTGGCCCTCGGTCATGAAGCCGGCGTCGACCAGATTGTCCAGCACCACGTTGGCACGAGCGCGCGCGGCCGGCAGGTTGATGTGGGGCGCGAACTTGGTCGGCGCCTTGAACAGGCCGGCCAGCATCGCGGCTTCCGCCAGGTTGATGTCGCGTACCGACTTGTTGAAGTAGAAATGCGCCGCGCCGTCGACGCCGAAGGTGCCGCCGCCCATGTAGGCGCGGTCGAGATAGAGCTTCAGGATCTCGTTCTTGGAGAGCCGCGTCTCCAGCCAGATCGCCAGGAACGCCTCGTTGATCTTGCGCTCGATGGTGCGCTCGTTGGAGAGGAAGAGGTTCTTGGCGAGCTGCTGGGTGATCGAGGAGCCGCCCTGCCGCACGCCGCCGGCCTGCGCGTTGGTGATCAGGGCGCGGACCGTGCCGGCGACGTCGATGCCGAAATGGTCGTAGAAGCGGCGGTCTTCGGTAGCCAGCGTCGCCTTGATCAGGTTGTCCGGAAAGTCCTCGAGCGGGATCGAGTCGTTGTGCTTGATGCCGCGGCTGCCGATCGGGTTGCCGTAGCGGTCGAGGAAGGTCACCGCGAGGTCGGATTTCTTCAGCCAGTCTTCATCGGCGGTTTCGCGGAACGCCGGCACCGCGAGCGCCAGCAACAGGATCAACCCGCCAAGGCCGATGGTGGCGGCTTCCGACAACGGCTCGATGAAGACCCAGCGCTTCCAGCGGCCGACATAGAAGCGGTCCATGAAGGTCGAGAAGCGCTCATAAAGCTCGCGCGCGCCCTTCAGCGTCGAGAACAGACTGGAATCGAACCGCGCGTCCAGATCCAGACGGAGATTATCGAGCCGCCTTTTCCAATCGTCTGGGATAATCTTGCGCACGGTGCTCTTGGTCCGTTCTAAAGCGCTCAACCAGGCAGGCGGGCGCCGTCGAGACGTCTTGCGGGAATGTTACGGCAAACCCAAGGCGGTTTCGCAGGCCTTGGGGACTCACGTTCTATCTAGCCGAGCAGGGGCTATAAACCAATGGTCCGGCTTGCGATTCTCAGAAGCAGGGCTAATGCCGCCGAGGGCCTTATGAAACGACGCGGGCGGCTCACTTGAACCTTGGGCCGCCCTCCTCCAGAAGGGGTTTGCCTGCCTGCGTCGTTTCGGAACCAACGGGATTCATGACCGCGCCACCCAAGCCACCCTCCACACAAGAGGGATTCTTTTGGAAAACCAAGACGTTGGAGGAGATGTCCAACGTCGAATGGGAGAGCCTGTGCGACGGCTGCGCGCGCTGCTGCCTGGAAAAGCTGGAGGACGAGGATACCGGCAAGATCTACTTCACCCATATTTCCTGCAAGCTTCTGGATGCTGGGCTATGTGCCTGCAAGGATTACCCAAACCGTTCGGAGAAGGTTCCCGATTGCGTCCGCCTGACGCCGGAGAATGTGCGGACCATCAACTGGCTGCCGCCGAGCTGCGGCTACCGGCTGGCGGCCGAGGGGCGCGATCTCTATTGGTGGCATCCCCTGATTTCGGGCGACCCCAACACGGTCCATGAAGCCGGCGTGTCGGTGCGGGGAAGGGTGCAGGGAACCGAGAACGAGATCGCAGCCGCCGATCTGGAGGACCATATCGTGCGCTGGCCGGTGCTGTTGCCGAAGCGCGCACAGCTGAAAAAGCGTCCGAAGGACTGAAACTACCCCCTTATAATCGATCACGTTTTTGCGAAGGCGCTTCGTGGGACCCACCCATGCGCCTGACCCGCTGCCGCGCGGGGGATTCGCCCTCTAAATAGTTCGCAACCCAGCGAATCAGCGCCGTCCCACGGCGCTCCGGATAAAAATATTCCACATGAACAAGTTCGAACGGCAGCGCCGTCAACCTGCCGATCATCAGACATTGCCTGCGGAAATCGCGGCGGAATTGCCGGAACTCCCGGCCCAGGTGATCGCGATTTCCGATGCGCCGCCGATCGCGCCGCGCGCGCCGCTGACGCCTGGCGAGGTCCGCACCATCCTGATGAGCCTGCTGTTGACGATGTTCCTGGCCGCGCTCGACCAGACCATCGTCGCGACCGCGCTGCCGACCATCGGCCGGCAATTCCACGACGTTACCAATCTATCGTGGGTGATCACGGCCTATCTGCTGGCATCGACCGCGGTGGCGCCGGTTTTCGGCACGCTGAGCGACATCTATGGCCGCCGCGGCATGATCATCACGGCGCTGGGCCTGTTCATCGCGGGCTCGATACTGTGCGCGATGGCGCCCAACATGACGGTTCTGATCCTGGGGCGCGGCCTGCAGGGGCTCGGCGGCGGCGGCATCATGCCGGTGGTGCAGACCGTGATTTCCGACGTGGTCAGCCCGCGCGAGCGCGGCCAGTATCAGGCTTATTTCAGCGGCGTATGGATGCTTGCGGGAATCGGCGGGCCGGTCCTCGGCGGCGTGTTCGCCGAGCATCTGCACTGGTCGATGATCTTCTGGATCAACGTGCCGCTCGGGCTGATATCGCTGGGGATGCTGCTGGCGAACATGGGCAAGATCCCGGTATTTCACCGCAGGCGCAAGGTCGACTGGATCGGCGGCGTGCTGCTGATGGCTTCCGCGGTCGTGATCATGCTGGTGCTTACCTGGGGCGGTAACCGCTATCCCTGGCTGTCTCCGACCATCATGGCCATGGTCGGTGCGTCCGCTGCTCTGTCCCTCGCATTTGTCTGGCATGCCCGTGCCGCCAACGAGCCCTTCCTGCCGTTGTCGCTGATGGGCGGACCGGTCGCGCCCTATGCGTTGGCGGCCGGCGGCTGCGCGTTCGGCGCCATGCTGGGGCTCACCGTGCATCTGCCGCTGTACTACGAGGTGGTCTACCATCTCAGCGCCAGCGAGGCCGGACTGGCGCTGATTCCGCTCGCCGCGATCTCGACCGGCGGCGCCGCGATTGCGGGCCGGACCATGGCGCGCGCCAAGCACTATAAGCGTGTCGCCATCGTCGGGACGACGTGGGCGGCCTTGCTGGCATGCGCGATGGCGCTGACGACGCTGCCGCTGTGGGGGCTGCTGGCGCTATTGTCGTTGTTCGCACTCGGCCTTGGCACGGTGTTTCCGGTCAGCGTCGTCGCGCTGCAGAACTCGGTGGCGCGCGCGCAGGTCGGCACCATCACGGGCGCGATGAATTTCTTCCGGGCGCTGATGGCTTCCTTGATGGTGGCGGCGTTCAGTGCGATCCTGCTGATGGCGCTGGGGGCGGATATCTCGCTCGCCGGCGAGCATCGCGGCGCGGTGGCTCGATACCGGTGGCCGACATGATGACGGCGTTCCGTTACGTGTTCGGCGCGGCCGCGGCGCTGCTCGCCTGCAGCGCGCTGTGCATGGTCGCGATGGAGGAGAAGCCGCTGGCCGGCCCGTCGTCGCGGCCGCCGGTCGAGATGGCGGAGTAGGGCGCGCGACCGTGGCGCCGGCCCCGCTCTGGCTATCCAGCGGCGGCGATTTGATCTAACAGAGCGGCGCCAGCGCGCCACATCGAAATCGATAAGGAGCCTGCCATGAGCAAACCCACCCTCGAGCAAATCCGGATGGGCAGCGAAGGCATCGCCTTCTGCATCGCGCGGACCCTGATCGAACGCGATCCCTCGCTCAAGGCGCCGATGCGCGCCAATTTGCGCAAGATGTGGGAACTGCTGGAAGAGCGCGAGGATCACGGCGCCGCCGACATGGTCGACACCATGATCAAGGCTCTGAACGATCCCGCGTTCTTCAAACCCTAGGTTTTCAATCTGAGCGACCTGACTGCTGGTCGGCCCGTCGTCGCGGCCCTGTATCATCCGAGCTCCATCCGGATGCCCCTGGCGCCGTTGAGGAGCCGCCTCAGATGAAACCCGGCCAGCGGATCGTCGGCATGCAGGCCGACGAGCGCCGCGAAGGCCGGCATTGCGGCCGCATCGCCCGCTTCGAGCTTGGCGAACGCCTCGGCATATTGCGCGGTCGCCTGTGCCTTGAAATGCTCTGCCGATAGCGGCTCGTAGGCGCGCAGCGGCTCACTGCGCCCGCGCAGCACCAGGTCGCCGACCGGTCTTCCCGTGAAATCATCCGCCGCATTCGCAACGGCGGCGCTGACACAAATCCGCGTGCCCAAAAACTTGTTGGCAGCTTCCAGCCGTGCCGCGGTGTTGATGGTGTCACCATAGGCGGTGTAATCGAAGAAATGGCTGCCGCCGAAATTGCCGACCAGCGCGGGGCCTGCATGAACGCCGATGCGGGTGACGCCGAAATTCACGCCTCTTGCTTTCCAGCGCCCGCGGAACGCCTCCGCCCACAGATCGAGCTCGCGGGCGCATGCGATCGCTCGCGTGGCATAATCGGGCTGCTCTCCAGGAGCGTTGAACAGCACCTGGATCGCATCACCGATGATCTTCGCCACCGTCCCCTCATGCGCGAACACGACGTCGGTCATGCCGCCGACATATTCGTTGAGGAGTTCGCCCAGCACCTCCGGAGTTGCGGTCTCGACCAGCGAGGTGAACCCGGCGATGTCCGTGAAGATTGTCGCAACCTTCCGCCAGTGCACCTCCATGCCGTCGCCGCTCGCGGCAAGGCGGGTCGCGATTTGCGGCGAGAAATGACGGGACAGCGAAGCGTGGGCGCGCTCGGCTTCCGCCTGGCGGCGGCGCGTCTCCCGCAGCATCTCGACGTGACGGATGGTCTTGTCGATGGTCATTTCGAGGTCGCCGAAATCGATCGGCTTGGTGATGAAATCGAACGCGCCGCGGTTCATCGCGGTGCGGATATTGCTCATGTCGCCATAGGCGGAGACGATGATGGTCGATTTCTTGTCCTCGGCCTCCTGCAGTTTTTGCAGCAGCGACAACCCGTCCATCCGCGGCATGTTGATGTCGGACAGCACCAGGTCGACATGCGGGTGCTGCTCGATCGAGGCCAGCGCCTCGATGCCGTCATGCGCGAACATGAAGCTCACGGCGCCCTCGCGGATCCGCCTGCGGAATTTCTGCAGCACCAGCGTCTCGAGATCCGGCTCGTCGTCGACAACGAGGATGGTTGCGGTCATGCGGCTTGCCCGAGCCGGGTATCGATCTCCTGGCGCAACAGCGCGAAGTCGATCGGTTTGGTCAACAGCGCCTCGGCGCCGCGCTCGATCGCCTTGCTGGCGGGTTTCCGCGTCACCATAGGCGGTGATCATGATCACGGGCACGTCGGGCCGCTTGGCGCGCACCTGCGGCAGCATTTCGAGCCCGCTCATGCCGGGCATGTTGATGTCGGACAGGATCAGGATCAGCGTGGGATCGCGGACCTCCTCGGCGCGAGCCAATGCCGCGGGCGCCGAAGGCGAAAACTCCATCTGGAAACGCCCCGCGCGCAGGTCGCGGCGGAATTGCTGGCGGAACAGGGCCTCAACATCGGGCTCGTCATCGACGACGAGTATGTAAACGCTCAAGTCGTGCCTCCGGCAGTTGCTTGGGCCGCCAGCATGCGCGGCAGCGTAATAATGAATTCGGTAAATGAACCCGGCTCGGTCTCGACCTCGATCCTGCCGCCATGTTGTTTCACCACGATGTCATGGCTCATCGACAGGCCAAGCCCGGTCCCTTCGCCGGCCGGCTTGGTGGTGAAGAAGGGATTGAACATCTTCTCCCTTACTTCCGACAGGGATACCGGTGCCGTTGTCGCGAATCCGGATTTCCACCTTGTTTCCGAGGGATTTCGTGGTCGCGCTCAGGGTCGGCTCGAACCCCGCCTCGCCCGTCTCCTTGCGCTTGGTGGCGGCGTAGAAGCCGTTCGAAATCAGGTTAAGCAACACCCGCGTGATTTCCTGCGGGTAGAGGTCGATCATGCCGGCGTTGGGATCGAGATCGCGCGCGAGCGTGATGTTGAAGCCGGATTTCTCCGAGCGCGCCCCGTGATAGGCGAGGTTGAGGCTCTCCTCGACAATGGCGTTGATATCGGCGGGTCGGTGTTCGCCTGATCCCTCGCGCGAATGCAGCAGCATGTTCTTGACGATGGAGTTGGCACGCTTGCCGTGCTGCACGACCCTCTCGAGATTGCCCTTCAGCATGTGGGTTATTTCGTCGACTTCCTCGCGGGTCTTGTCGTCGAGCGTTGCGGGTGCGAGCACCTCGTTCAATTCGTCGGTCAGTTCGGCCGAGAGTGCCGCAAAATTATTGACGAAATTGAGCGGGTTCTTGATTTCGTGGGCGATGCCGGCGGTGAGCTGGCCGAGCGAAGCGAGCTTCTCGGTCTGCACCAGCCGGTCCTGCGCGGTGCGCAATTCGTCGAGGGAAGCGGCGAGTTCGCGCGTGCGCTCCTGCACCTCGTTGAACAGCCGCACGTTCTCGATCGCGATCACGGCCTGGTCGGCGAAGGTCCGGAGCAGTTGCACGTGATGATCGGCAAAGCTGCCGGGCTCGACGCGCGTCACCGCAATGAAGCCGATCGACATGCCGTCATTCATCAGTGGAGCGAACAACATGCTGCGGAATCCGCGCGCCCGCGCGATGTTCAGGATATCGTCCGACAAGGCCTCGGTGTCGCGGATTTGCGTGACCTCGCCGGCTTGCGCCATTCGAAACGGCGGGAAATCGGCGGCCGGCCGCGGGAAGGTGGCTTGCAATACCTCATCGGCGGCGGGAGTGGTCGGCGTGAACGCCTGCAGATAGGCGATGCCGTCGATGAGACGGAAGACGGTGCTCGAAAAGCCGCCGATCAGCCGGTTGGCGCTGGCGGCGATCGCCTCGAACACCGGCTGCACGTCCGACGGCGAACTGGCGATCACCTTGAGAATGTCGGCGGTCGCGGTCTGCCGCTCCAGCGCCTCCCGGGTTTCGTTGAACAGCCGCACATTCTCGATGGCGATGACGGCCTGATCTGCGAAGGTCTGAAGCAGCGCGACCTGCTGATCACCGTAGGCGCCAGGGTCGGCCCAGCCCACGGTAATTGCCCCGATCGGCTCTCCGGCACGCAGCATCGGTACGGTCACCTGGCTGCGCGTTCCCAGCGCCTCGATCATTTGCCGCGACAGTGGGGGCACGGCCTGATCGGCTTTGATGTCGGTGACGAAATAGGGGCGGCGCGACCGTATCGCCAGTCCTGCGGTGGTGTCGTCGGCCGCGGGCCTCGGGAACACCTGCTGCACCCTGTCGAGACCCGGCGCGCTCAGGCCGTGTCCGGCCACCATGTGAATGACATCACCGTCGTAGCGATACACCCGCCCCATGTGCCCCCCGCACAGCCGCACGGCGCGCTCGACAATCACATCGAACACCGGCTGCACGTCCGTCGGCGAACCGGCGATCACCTTGAGAATATCGGCGGTCGCGGTCTGCCGCTCCAGCGCTTCGCGCGTCTCGTTGAACAGCCGCGCGTTTTCGATGGCGATGGCGGCCTGATCGGCAAAGCTCTGCTGCAGCGCCAGCTCTTCGTCGGTGAAAGGTGCGAGCTGGCCGCGATAGACGATGAGCACGCCGATCGCCTTGCCCTCGCGCCGCAGCGGCGAGCCGGACATCGAACGCGTGCCGGCGGCCCGCGCATAGGGCAGTCCTGGCCAATCGGCGATCGCGGGGTCGACATTGTCGAGGTCGGGAACGTGAACCTGGCGGTTTTCGGCGACGATGATGCCGGGCATGTTGCGGCCGCCGATGCGCAGCTGGGTGTTCGGAACGCCCGCGCCGATGCGTTTAGCGCTGTCGCCGACGCGGATGGTCTGGGCCCAGCCGTCGCCCTCCGCGATCTGGATGGTGGCGCCGGTCGCGCCGAACAGCCGCACCGAGGTCTCGGCGATCTGGACCAGCGAGCGTTCGGCATCGCTCGGCGCATCCGCTACGGTACGCAGGATCTCGGCAGTGGCGCTCTGGCGATCCCGCGCGATGCTGAGGTCGCTGCGCAGCCGGGCGTTTTCGGCGGCGCGCGCGTGCAATTGCTGCTCGAGCTCGGCGATTCTTCGCTCGATATCTCCCGACCGCATCCTGCGCAAGCTCGGTCATGTCTTGAAACTCATGTCCCTCAGAACTCATGTCGCCCACGCCCGATGACGTCGGACCCCATCCAACAACCGTGCTGGAAGGGGATTATTCCACTCCCGTGACATCTGGGCTAGAGCGGGATGATTTTTGGTTGAATTCGGCCTGTCGACGGCGCTCGCTTCACCTCTCCCGCTTGCGGGGGAGGTCGACGCGCTCGTAAGAGCGCGGCGGGTGGGGGAAAGTCTATCCTCTCGACCAGCGCGTTTTGCGGAAGCACCCCCACCCCAACCCTCCCCCGCGAAGAGCGGGGAGAGGGAGTACACCTCCATCGCCGGTCCAACTCGGCCTAATCTCATCATGCTCTAGTACAGCGATTTCGAAGTTCTGATCATATCAAGCGTGACCATGCAGTCGATTTCCCCCTCCCTCCGCGCGCGCGAGCCGCGTGGTGGCAGGGGTCGGGGGTGGGGGTGCTTCCGCATATTCGATGCCAGCATGAGAGCGCGAATTTGCGGAGCCACCCCCCACCCCCGACCCCTCCCCACCGCTACGCGGGGGGAGGGGAGAAATGGCGGTGCCATATGACAACTTTCATGGAATTGGTCGTCTCGAGTCTGCGCTTGATCTGGACCGTCATTCCGGGGCGCCAACGGGTCCGCGCGAAGCGCGGCCCGATGACAGGCTCCGCGAACCCGGAATCTCGAAACTCCCCGATGCGCAATTCCGCATCCGAGGTTCGCGTCGCGCTCTGGAATGACGGAGAACATGCGTTCGCATTCTCGCGGCTCATGGCGCCCGAGTTGGTGAGGAATTTGACCCTCGGAATTAACAGAGGGCGCAGGGAATGCCGGGCGACCGATGCGCCCATGGCCCCCTGTGCAATAAAAAAGCACAGGGGTAGGAACCACAGGTACACCGGATCAACCCGGCATTCCCTGCGCGATGGCTTTACGGCTTATACGTGCTCTTCTCGGTGACCATCGCTTGGTTGCCACCGTCGTCGGCGAGACGCGTGAGCATCATCGCCGACTTGGCGCCTGCTTCGGAGCGCCAGAACCACACGACTTCGCCGTCCGCCAGCTGCATCATCGTCGTGGCGCTTACGCGCCTGACGCAGCCCACGTCCACCGCATCCCGCCCTCAACGTCCGTGACGACCGCGAAGCGCCCCTCTTGTGAGGACGGGACCAAATCGAAATACTCCTGATTTTACCCGGCTGTCAAGAGGAAATTCTGAAAATCAGAAATTTGAGGGCGCTCGGTGCCTCTTATCATGGGCTGTCATAGCCGCCCGCCCTACGAGCTGGACTAGTCTGCCGCATGGCCTCGAGAACCCTTGACGCTGAGTGGCAAAATCGGCGGTCCAGTTTAGATCGCCTCTATGAC
Organism: uncultured Alphaproteobacteria bacterium; assembly: GCA_963823115.1. Lineage (GTDB taxonomy): Bacteria > Pseudomonadota > Alphaproteobacteria > Rhizobiales > Xanthobacteraceae > Bradyrhizobium. Next base: position 153,722 of record CAWGKJ010000011.1, read on the forward strand.
CGTTCATGACCCACTGCGGCCATGTCGACCGGCAATAGCGGATTGAGCGGTTAGAAAAACGTTTGGTGGCGCACATCGCGAGCCTACCATCGGGATTGCCTGATACTTCTGTTTGAAACGGCTTTCCGACCGGCTTACCGTTCGCCGTCCGCTTCGCCGCCTGTTCTTCCGCCGTTCACCCGCTGATTATATCACCACCTCAATACTTTGGACTTGTCCCATGCTCAAGCAGTCCGCCTTGGAGTTCGGAAGGGCATTAGCCGACCTCCGACTGATGGCTATGTTGTGCGGCAACTCTGTCAATTTCAATCTCAGTGAAAAGCAGCTCCACGAAACCAAGCTCGCTCTGCAAGACACCATCGGCAACTTATTACGTGTTGCCATTCTGAGTGATATGAACGATGCCATTGGTCCCGAGCTTGAGCGCTTCCAAGACGCTCTCAAAGTCGAGAGTATGCAGCAGTTATCATCCAGAGCCGATCATCTCCGTACCCGCATCCTGGACGATCTGGTGAGTGAGTGGTTCTTTCAGGTCGATAAGTTTGAGGTTAGGTACTACGATAGACCAGATCTTTTTGGTCCAGGTGTTACCCAGACCTTCCCGGGTGCCAGTGCCGACATCAGGAATGCTAAACTTACAGGACTGCTAAAGCGGTTATCTATAGCGACCACGATATCTTCTCAACGGATGGCTTCGAGCTCTTTGCCGCCGACTCACAGGAGCTCATCGATTTTCTATTGGAGCGCGCCTACGGGATCAATCCAAACGGCTAGCTTCTGGCTCCGCCTCTCCCTCCAAAGATAGAGACAGATAGCAGCTAATTGGCAACTGCACCCCTTCATATCGGTCCATTGTTGCTTTCTGGCACATTGCGGAAATTGTTCTGCAGTGCAAAATTCGATCGCATCGGGGCATGGCGGACATCGAGCAAGCATCCCCATTCAATTGACTGAAACCGCCGCCTAATGCAGCCGCTCTCGACCATCATTCCGGGGCGATGCCACGGGGGTCCGCACCAAACGCGTCCTGACGATAGGCTCCGCATCGAATTTCAGCTCGTAGGATGGGTGGAGCGAAGCGATACCCATCAATCGCAATTACGAAAATGATGGGTTTCGCGAAGGGCTCAACCCATCCTACGGGCTGGACCCATTGCGGACCTAGGGCGCTCGTTGCATTGTCCCACAATGCCGCAACATATCGGATACATTACGCTACTTGTACGCGATTACGACGAGGCCATTTCCTACTTCATCGAAAAGCTAGGCTTCACGGTCGCCGAAGATACTGACCTTGGTAGCGACAAACGTTGGGTTTTGGTCGCCCCGCCAGGGGCTCGGTCGAGACCCGGCTTGTGCTGGCAAAGGCAGCATCTGCGGACCAATTGCCTCGCATCGGGAATCAGACTGGTGGTCGCGTCTTCCTATTCTTGCACACCGATAATTTCTGGCGCGACTACCAAGCCTATCGCTCAAGAGGCGTGCTATTCCGCGAGGAACCTCGCGAAGAACAGTATGGGATCGTTGCGGTCTTCGAAGATCTTTATGGAAACCGTTGGGACCTAATGGAGCTGAAGCGATAGCTCAGACGCCGTCATCCGCGAGGACTCGTTTTGCCCTATTGGCACATGGCGGACATCGAGCAAGCATCCCCATTCAATTGACTGAAACCGCCGCCTAATGCAGCCGCTCTTGATCTCGACCGTCATTCCCGGCGATGCCACCGGGTCCGCGCCAAGCGCGTCCCGATGACGGCTCCGCATCGAATTTCAGATGCGCAATTGCGCATCGGGGAATCCCAGGATTCCGGGTTCGCACTTCGTGCGCCCCGGAATGACGGGCATAATGCATAACCGTCACGTCCCCGGCCGCGACACCTCGGTTTCCTTGCTGGTGATGAACTCCAGCAAAACCGGCACGCCTTCCTGGGTCTTGGCAATGCCGCGCCGGATCGCCGGCACGATGTCTTCCGGTCTGGTGATGCGCTCGCCATAGCCGCCGAAGGCGCGCGCCATCGCGGCATAGTCGCCGGAAATGTCGGTCGAGCGATATTTCTCGGTCGAGATCGGCATCACCTTCAGCTCGATCGCCATGGAGAAATTGTTCAGCAGGATCGACATGATCGGAATCCGCTCGCGCACCGCGGTTTCGAAATCCATGCCGGTAAAGCCGATCGCGGCATCGCCCCAGACGTTGATGCAGAGCTTGTCGGGTTTGGCCAGCTTGGCGCCCATCGCGAGCCCGAGGCCGTAGCCGAGCTGCGTGGTCTTGCCCCAGCCGATATAGGACAGCGGCTCGACCGCCTTCCAGAACGGCGAAAGCTGGTCGCGCGGCGAGCCGGCATCATGGGTGATGATGGTGTTGTGGATGTCCACCGTGTGCTGGAGATCCCAGAGCACCCGATAGGGATTGAGCGGCGCGTCGTTGGAGGTGAGTTTCGGCATCCATTTCGCCAGCCACTCCTGGTGCGAGGCGGCGATCTCGGCGGCAACCGCGCTGGCGTCGCGATCGGAGGTGACGGTCTTGCCGATCTCTTCCAGCAGGGCGTCGAGCACCAGGCCGGCGTCGCCGACCAGGCCAATTCTGGCCTCGACATCCTTGTTGAGATGGTTGGGGTCGAGCGTCGAATGGATGATGGTCTTGCCCTTGGGCATCGCGATGCCGAACGAGGTCTCCGTGAACGAGCAGCCGATGCCGAAGATCACGTCGGCTTCGCCCAGGAATTTCGGCACCGCGCGCGGCACCGCCAATCCGCCCGAGCCGAGCGACAGCGGATGCGTCTCGGGGAAAGACGATTTGCCGCCGAGGCTCGTGGTGACGGGGATGGCGAGCCGCTCGGCCAGCAGCTTCAATTGCGGCCACGCCTTGGCGTAATGGACGCCCTGGCCGGCATAGATCACCGGCCGCTTGGCCGAGACCAGCAGGGCGGCCGCTTCCTTGATGTGGATGGGATCGGCGCCGTAGCGGGTCCGCAACACCGGCGTGTAGGTGAGGGGCTCCGGCACTTCCTCGTTCCACATGTCGGCCGGAATCTCGACGATGACCGGTCCGCCGCGGCCGTTCTTCAATTTGGTGAAGGCGCGGCGGAAGATGTTGCCGACCTCGGCGGCGAGAATGATCGGCTCGGACGATTTCGAGAACGCCTTCATCGCCTGGCTGGAATTGAAGTTCGGCTCGATGTTCGAGAGCCGCCGCGCATAGCCCATCGGCAGCACCAGCACCGGCACGGATTCGCCGAAACATTGCGCCACGCCGCCCATGGCGTTTTCCGCGCCGGGACCGTGCTGCATGCAGAAGGCGCCGATCTTGCTCCCGGAGGTCACGCGCGAGATCGCGTCCGCCATGTGAAGGCCGATGCGTTCCTGGCGGACCATCACGGGCCGGATATCGGCGTTGGCGGCGTATTCGATCAGGTGGTTGACCGGATAGCCGCAGAGAATTTCGATGCCCTCGCGCTTGAGGATTTCCGCAATGGCGGTGCCGAGTTTCATGGCCGTCTCTCCCAGAACTGGCCGATGTCGGGCTCGGCCTGAAGCGTCATTTGGAACAGGAATCGGGGGATCGGTAAAGCGCGGGCGGTGCTTCCTTAAGGAAGTGCTGATATCCGCTTTTCGCATCGCGGCGCCCAAAAGGACCTTCGATGGGGCGTCGGGATTGACCGGAAAACGGGTGCCGCGCTTAACCAATCCTTCAGCGTGTTTCTCAATCGGCTGGCAACCAATCCAATCCTAAATTGTGCGTCTGGGATCGGCGTGGGAGAATCCCGAAAGCGCACCCCGACAGGAGTTTTGCATGCAACGGCTGGTTTCGAGATTCCTGGCGGATCAATCCGGCGCGACCGCCATCGAATATTGCCTGATCGCGGCGGGTATCAGCATCGTGATCGTTGCCGCCGTCAACGGCATCGGCTCCACGCTCAACGGCGGATTCTCCTCGTTGAACACGTCGCTGAAGTAGCAACGCGGCGAGGGGAGGCCTACCGTGCTCCAGCTTGAGCACGCGCCAGTCAGTGCATTGTGTTGAAACCGTGATTTTTGCAGTCGGTTGGACAAACGGCCTGATAGAGTTGGTGAAGTTCAGCCTCCAAGAACTCATTGACGAGCAGCAGAGCTTCAAGTGCTCCGTGAATGTTGCCATCGCAAGCCGCGATGATCTTTTCGATAGCAATTTCAGTCCGCTTAGAAGCCATACTTGATATCCCCTGCGTATTCGCCCGGATCCAGTATCCGTGGCGAATTGGGGCTAAATTCTGCGCTCCGCGCGAACATTTGGCGGCACCTCGAAATTTCCACACGTTTAGGTCAGCTAAACCAAAGGTCGTCGCCGAATATGAGCTAAAGCGCGATTACCATTCGAGCCGAAGCTATCGCGCTTTGGCGCTTGCCTGACGGGCTAGCTCGCCTTCCTCGACCGGGCGGGGCCGCGGACCGGCTTCTCGGCTTTCTCCGTCTTCTTGGGCTCTTCCTTCTTCGGCTCTTCCTTGGCCCGCTTGCCGCTGATCGGCAGCAGCATCTCGCGCTGGCCTTCGACGCGCTTCTTCGGCTTCTTGCCCTTGGCCTTCACCGCGGCCGGTTCAGCCTGTTTCTCGCCGGCGAGGCTGCGCTTCAGCGCATCCATCAGGTTGATGACGTTGCCGCCCGTCTTCGGCGCGGCCTTCGCGGTGACGGTTACGCCGGCGCGCTTCTTGTTGATCAGGTCGACCAGCGCCGCCTCGTAATGATCCTCGAAGTGTTCCGGCTCGAACGGGGCGGATTTCTTTTCGACGATGTGCTTGGCGAGATCCAGCATGTCCTTGGTGACTTTGACGTCCTGGATGTCCTCGAAATAATCCTTCTCGCTGCGCACTTCGTAAGGATAGCGCAACAGCGTGCCCATCAGCCCCTTGCCCAGCGGCTCCAGCGCAATGATGTGTTCGCGATTGGTGAGCACCACGCGGCCGATCGCGACCTTGTTCATGCTGCGGGCGGTCTCGCGGATCACGGCGAAGGCGTCATGGCCGACCTTGCCGTCGGGAACGAGGTAGTAGGGCCGGATCAGGTAGCGGCTGTCGATGTCGGCCTTCGGCACGAACTCGTCGATATCGATGGTGTGGGTCGATTCCAGCGCGATGTCGTCGAGCTCGTCCTTGGTTACTTCGATATAGGTATCGGTATCGACCTTGTAGCCCTTGACGATGTCGTCCGAGGCGACCTCCTCGCCGGTATCGGCGTCGACCTTGGCGTATTTGATGCGATGGCCGGTCTTGCGGTTGATCTGGTTGAAGGAGACCTTTTCGGTATCGGAGGTCGCCGGATACAGCGCGACCGGGCAGGTCACGAGCGACAGCCGCAGAAAACCCTTCCAGTTGGCACGCGGGGCCATGGGATTACTCCGAAACGCGAAGGACAGAAGGCCGGCAAGGATAACACCGGGGGCCCCCAAGACAAGCAGAGATCGGGCGGGAGGATTCTCTTAACGGCGTTAACCGGAGGAGGTTGCGCCCACGCGGCCGCCGGCGGTGCCGCACCTGGACGCGCGGCCAGCGTTGGGGGTCGCTGCGGCGAAAAGCGGAACATCTTCAACGATTCCGCGTTGTGACGCCGTGAGGATATCCGAAGGATTGAGGGCACCATGGCGACCACGAGAGAGCACCATCAGATCGTCGAAACGCCGACCGAGGCGCGCCAGGCCGAGCCCGGACCGTCGGTGCTCGCCTTGCTGGCCGTTTCCACCGGGCTCGCGATATTGGTCCTCGGCGTGGTCTGGTTGGTGTTTTTCCGCGGCTGAGGAACAGCGTGCGGGCGGGAGCGCGAGCCGGCGGGCGGAAATAGGTTGGCGAGCTCCACGCTGCCTTGAGGGGCTTCCGACTCGGCGCTTTACGCGCTTAGATCAGCCGATGTTGATCAGGGATTGGCATGCGACGGCGCGCGACGCCGCCGCAAATTCCGTTGTGTCATTGTGGAGAAAAAGTAAGGTTGCGACGGTTGTTCCGTTCATAAACGGTTCACGCCGACAAGCATCATCTTGGTAGCGCATATTGTGCAGTTCACCTTTGGAGGCAAACGTGCGCCTGCTCGTCGTTGAGGACGATCCCGACTTGAACCGTCAGCTTACCACCGCCTTGAGCGACGCCGGCTATGTCGTCGATCGCGCATTCGACGGCGAGGAGGGGCACTATCTCGGCGACAGCGAACCCTACGATGCCGTCGTGCTCGACATCGGCCTGCCGAAGATGGACGGCATCTCCGTGCTCGAATCATGGCGCCGCAACGGGCGCGCCATGCCGGTCCTGATCCTCACCGCGCGCGACCGCTGGAGCGACAAGGTGCAGGGCTTCGACGCCGGCGCCGACGACTATGTCGCCAAGCCGTTCCATCTCGAAGAAATCCTGGCCCGGATCCGCGCGCTGCTGCGCCGCTCCGCCGGCCACGCCCAGAGCGAATTGATCTGCGGTCCGGTCTCGCTGGACACGCGCACCGGGCGGGTCAGCGTCTCCGGCAATCCGGTCAAGATGACCTCGCACGAGTATCGGCTGCTGGCCTACCTGATGCACCATACCGGCCGCGTGGTCTCGCGCACCGAACTGGTCGAGCATCTCTACGACCAGGACTTCGACCGCGACTCCAACACGATCGAGGTGTTCGTCGGCCGCATCCGCAAGAAACTCGACGTCGACATCATCCAGACCGTGCGCGGATTGGGCTATCTCCTGACGCCGCCGGCCGCCGGCGCTTGATCGGGCGCGAGGTTTGCTCTTTAGAACCGGGCATGATCCTTTACTATTTGCGCATGATCTCCGCGCAAACGCGTACCGCGTTTGTTAGCTAAGGGAAAACCGGTAGCCACTTTTCCGGATCATGCTCTAACCGGCATCGATCCATCCGGCCTGCGGACCGGGGAGATGCTTTTCGGGTCACGCCCTGATGCGCCGTAATTCGCTCGCCATCCGGCTGTTCGTGTCTGCAAGCGCCTGGGTGGTCGTCATCCTGGTCATCACCGGTTTCGTGCTGTCCTCGGTCTACAAGGACGCTACCGAGCGCGCTTTCGACCGGCGGCTCAACCTCTACCTCCGCACCCTGATCGCGGAAGTCGCTACCCCCGACGAACCGCCCGATCACCAGTTCCAGTCGCTCGGCGAGCCGCTGTTCGAGCTGCCACTGTCGGGTTGGTACTGGCAGATCACCCGCACCGACACCGACAAGCAGGACGTGCGGGCCTCGAACTCGCTGTGGGACAAGAAGCTGCCGAAGCTCGAGGATCAGGGCGTCGAACTGACGCCGGCCGGTATTCGCCAGGGCTATGTCGAGGGCCCGGAGGGCCAGCGCCTGCGGATGGTGGAACGACCGGTCGACCTCGGCGCCGACGGCAAGTTCCTGGTCAGTGTCGCCGGCGACGCCACCGAGATTTTCGACGAAACGCGCACCTTCGACTATTACCTCGGCGGCACCTTCGCCGCGCTCGGCATCGTGCTGCTGTTGACCACGATCTTCCAGGTCCGCTTCGGGCTGGCGCCCTTGAAGCGGATTTCCGAATCGATCGCCGATATCCGCTCCGGCCGCGCCGAACAGCTGGTGGGCGAGTTTCCGGTCGAGATCGCGCCGTTGGCGCGCGAGACCAATGCGCTGATCGATGCCAACCGCAAGATCGTGGAACGGGCGCGGACCCACGTCGGCAACCTCGCGCATGCCATCAAGACGCCGTTGTCGGTGATCGTCAATGAAGCTTCCGCGCACGGCGCCGATCCCTTCGCCCACAAGGTGCTCGAACAGGCCGATGTGATGCGCGACCAGGTCGCGCACCATCTCGAGCGCGCCCGCATCGCCGCGCGCGTGACCATCATCGGCACGGTCACCGAGGTCGCCCCTGCGCTCGAGGCATTGCGGCGCACCATGGAAAAGATTCACCGCGACCGCGGCATCGCCATCGAGGTCAAGGCCGATTCCCATGCCAGATTTCGCGGCGAGCGGCAGGATCTGGAGGAAATGGCCGGCAACCTCGTCGACAATGCCTGCAAGTGGGCGGTCTCGCGCGTCTTCATCGAGGTGTTGGTCGAGCGGCCGGTCGAGCCGGGCGCCGCGCCGATGCTGCGGATCATCGTCGACGACGACGGGCGCGGGTTGTCGGAGGCCGAGCGCGCACAGGTCTCGCGCCGCGGCCAGAGGCTGGACGAGTCCAAGCCGGGCTCCGGCCTTGGGCTGTCGATCGTGGTCGATCTCGCCGGGCTTTACGGTGGCAGCCTGACGCTCGGCAGCGCGCCGATCGGGGGGTTGCGGGCCGAACTGGTCTTGCCGGGGGTCTAGATCGGCGCTACCGGATGGGGTGTTGTTTTATCGCTTTTTCATGGCGTCTTGGGCCAATCGGCGCTGATCGGCTGCCGCCGTATATCGCTCAACTTCGCGCAATGTCTTATGGCCCGATACACTGGCGATCTGCTTTTCGGTTTTGCCGGCTTCGGCTAGACGGCGCATGGTGGCTTTACGCAAACCATGGGAGTTACATTTGCCCGGTAGGCCAGCTTCTTTGATTGCATCACGCATGAGTTGGGAAAGACCAGCGCGGGATAACGGCTTGCCGTTCTCATTGCCGATCAGAGACAGGCCCTTGGCCGGATATGCCTTCATGGCCTGCACCAATTCTGGCACGACAGGCAGATATAGCTCCGCACCGGTCTTGTCCTGAATAACGTGCAATTCCCCGTCCACAATGTCTGCCCGCTTCATTTTGGCGACATCTCCGACGCGCTGCCCGGTGTACAGCAATAGCGCATAGGCAAGCCTCTGGCGCGTACCTAGCGGCCATCTGGTTTCGAAGGTTTTCAATTCACCTTCATTCCAAGTGCGATGGGTGCCGCGCTTGAACGGCTCAATGCCGAGAAATGGATTGTCCGAACGCCATTTCTCCCTGATGGCGAATTTGAAAACTTTTTGGAGAACGGATTTAGTCAGGTTCGCCATACCGGGCTTTGTGGCGCCGATATCCTCGATAAGTTTAACCGCCTGTTGATGCGTTATTTGAGCAGTGCGATGGCCGTGTGTCTTGGCCAGAGGTTCAAGGACATATCCATAGATTTTCTTCGATGACGCCTTTAGGTCATCACGATATTCCCTTGATCCATAATAGGCGGTGATAAGCCTACCTAAGCTTCCTTCAACAGTCGTGACGGTCTTGGGCTGGGCCTTCCCGCCCGAAAGATAGGCTTGATAGGCCGCCATGAACTCGGTTGAGCCGACTTCACCGGGGAGGGGACCTAGGTGTAATGGCACGGAACGTTATGTAGCGGGCGGGGTTTGCGTTGCCTGCCAGATCGCCAAGTCCAAGCAGACCGCAGAACGCCACCCAAAAACCATCACCGAACGAGCGCAAGCCCGGCAACGGGCAACAGGGCGACCATTGCCACCGCTGCGAACCGCTGATGTTGAACCTCTGCTCTTGCCGCTGATTGAATTGAAATCCGGCCAATACCGCTGCCCTTATGACACCGATCAAGGTGTTTATTTTGCGGACTCACCAAGGTCACATCCAGCGGACCATATTGCCAGCCCCATTACGATTTATGCCACCTGCCTCCAGATCAGGGCAGGGAAAAACGGTTCTGGTCATCGGTAAAGACGATCGAGCCCATGGCGGTCGTCGTGCCGTCGTCCCTGGCGGCGTGACGGAAGGGAGAAGCCATGGATAAGGATTTTCCTAGCAGGCTGCTGAAAAAGTCGTTTTGCGAGGCGGATGGAGTGTGATTTTGTGCATATGCTTGATTTCCTTTGATTTGGGGAACGCGATGCGCGGTGAAGATGAGCGATCGGAAGAATTTTTCAGCTATGTCCGTTTGGACACGCGCATCCCGTGCCGATCATCCGCTGCGGGCAATCCGGACGCTGATCGATGAGGCGCTGAGCGGGCTGTCGCGAGATTTCAACAAGCTTTATGCGCGAGACGGCCGGCCGTCGATCCCGCCGGAGCGGCTGTTGCGGGCGTTGCTGCTGCAAGCGTTCTATACGGTGCGCTCGGAGCGGCAGTTGATGGAGCAACTCGACTACAATCTGTTGTTCCGCTGGTTCGTCGGGCTTTCGGCGGATGATCCGGTGTGGAATGCGACGGTATTCTGCAAGAACCGGGATCGGCTGCTCGACGGCGATATCGCGGCCAAGTTCTTTGCCGAGCGTCCTGAACCTGCCGCAAGTCCGCAAGCTGCTGTCCAGCGAGCACTTCTCGGTCGACGGCACCCTGATCGAGGCTTGGGCCAGCATGAAGAGCTTTGCGCCGAAGGACGGCGGCGATCCACCATCGGGGAAAGGTCATGGCGGCGGCGGGCGCAACGCCGAGCGCAACTTCCACGGCGAGAAGCGCAGGAACGACACGCATTCCTCGACTACCGATCCTGATGCCCGCTTGTTCCGCAAAGGTGCCGGTAAGGAGGCCAAGCTCTGCCACATGGGGCATCTGATGATGGAGAACCGCAACGGACTGATCGTCGATGCGCGCTTGACCGAGGCCAACGGCACGGCGGAGCGCACGACCGCGCTCGACATGATCGAGGACAATGCCAGGCCCGGCAGCACCGTGGGCGGCGACAAGAACTATGACACCGCCGACTTTGTCGCCGGCTGTCGTGAACGCGGCTGCACGCCGCATGTCTCGCAGAACAATGCCAATCGCCGCTCGGCAATCGATGCGCGCACGACCCGCCATCCCGGCTATCGCATCAGCACGATCAAGCGCAAGCGGATCGAAGAACCGTTCGGCTGGATGAAGACTGTCGGCGGTTTGCGCAAGACCAGACATCGTGGCCGCGGCCTGGTGGAGTGGTTCTTCGTGTTGACTGCTGCGGCCTACAATCTCATCCGCATGCGGAAGCTTCTGGCCACAACGGGATGAGACTGCCCGGAGGGGCGCATATGAGGCAAAACCGCAACCAATCCCGCCCGCGCGGCGCCGACCGCGGCCCGTCACTTCAGTTGTTCGCTCCGCAAACATCAAGAAAATCGCCCTCAAAACCGAATTTTTCAGCAGCCTGCTAGACGAGGTGAAGGCTTTCGGTCATGACTTTCGCCGAGCCGAGGCGAACTCGCGAGCAAGAAACGGACAATATTGTAGGGGGGGCGCTTTTGGTAGCGGCAGCGGTCATCAGCATCCTCTCAGCTTGGCCGTGGTCAATGATATCAGCCGTGATCGGAGCTGCGGCGCTACTCATTCTCGTTTACGTCAATTTTTTGCGGCCTTGGCGGAGGCGGGGAAAGTTAAAGAAGCCGACAGACGCGCATTTTCTGATTCCGTCAAATAAGCACCATGGGTGTGATTTTGCCGTTCAAGATGAGCAAGAACACATTGTCAAAACGATCGTTGTTCCGTCAGATAGCGAAATATTAATCGATCTTCGCTTTCAGCCTCGGCTGGCCTTTGTCACGAGCGAAATCGACATCGGTTGCGAAGGAGAGGTTTCCGAAACGCCGTATGCAACCGAATATTTCAACCGTTTTATCGAAACAGGGGATGGGAGACACATAATTCCCGGTGAGGGAAATCGTCACTACATCGATAAACACCATTTTTATCACTGCCGGGAGAGCACAAGGCAATGGTCGCGTGGCGCGGTCGTATCGTTCGCCTTCAAATTACAAACACGCAAATCTGGTCGCTATGTTTTGGATGTTTATTTTATTGGCGACGAAGTGGAGGGAAAGAATTCCGAGTTAGCGATCATCGTTGAAGATAAGCCAATAACAATCATGCGCTGCACCGAACGAAAACACAAAAAGATGCAATGCGCTAGCGCAATTCATCCCGCCAACCATGGCAGCTAGCCATAGGCCCATCGCCAAGGACGGGCGGCATGACCGCCATTGAAGCGCCAGCCTTCCGTCCTGAAGCCTCTTGATATTGGAAGGTCTTCGCCTCAGCCAAGACACTGCGCCGCTCATGGGCAAGAACCCACACTCTCGCCACAGTTAAGTCAACGACTGCCGCGCGAAAGGGCGTTTTTCGCCGCGAATCAGTCGCTACCTCTCGTGTCAGCCATTCCTCGGATCGTAGCGTATCTCCAGGTTTTGGTCGGGCTTAGCGCGTGTCGTCCAGAACTCACCGCGCGTCGGGCCGAGTAACCGAGTAAAGCGTAGACGAGTAGCCGAGCGCCACGCCAACCCCGCCTGACCGTGGCATGGGCTCGGCTACTTTGACCAGGCATTAAGCGCCGAGCAATCCGCCAGTTTTGGGCCATGCACGCATCTTTAAGCTGCGGTTGGCCCATTGAAGCGCCCAGCCCCTGCGCTCAAGCAAGGGTGGGTCTATTCTGTGAGCGCAGGGGGACATCGCCGCCGCCTGCTGGGTTAGGCAGTCGGGAAAATTCGCCAATGGTTTCAATTGTGCCTAACCCATTGATTAGGCAGCCCAACCCGTTGATTTGTTGTAATTTTTTGCTAAACGACTTCTTAACGTCGGCACATCTAAGGTGGCGTGCGGGCGCGTTCGGCGGTCCGCGCAATGGAATCTGCAATACCGGGCGCATGAGCCAGAGATCGATCGAGCGGCTGAGAGACTATCTCGTTCAGCTTCCGCCGCAGGCGCAGGCGCTGCTGATGCGGGAGTTCGAGCGCGCTATCGAACGTGGCGAAGATGCCTCGGTCGCGACTCTGGTGCTCGAACAATTGCGCCAGATCAAACGACCGACCGAGGATGGCGGGCGGCGAGACAGCGGGGAGTCGGCCCGGCTACTGTATCGTCCACTGGAGCCATTTCTTGTCGGAAGCAACACGCCGACTCGGCCCGGCCAGATTCGCCGCGCGTCGCTGATGCCGGTGTGGACGTGGCTGGCCCGCGACGGTGCGCCCGAACTGGTGCGGGAATATGAAGCGGCGCTGGAGCGATCGAGCTCTTCCGGAACCTCTCCTGAGCCAGAAGCATTGGTTCGCAAATTGCAGATTGCCGCTGCGAACGCAATCTTCAGCATTGCTGCGTCCGGCGGCGATAAGCAGCGCGCGCTGGCCCGCGTCGGCCCCCCGGATGTGATCGACGACCTGTTGCCGATCGCCTCTGTTTTTCAGGCCCGCGACGCGCTGGACGGTCTCAGCGGCAGGCTTCCCCGCTACATCCAGGTCTTCTCGGATTCGCAAATCGCCGCGATCGGCGTCGCGCTCAACGCACCCAGCCTGCAGACGCCGCAGATGTTGCCGTTCGCGCTGTCGCTGATCATGCAGCGGTTGACCGCGCCGTGGCAGATCATCCGCCTCGCCATCAGGATGGCGGCTTCCGACGATGAAGTCCGGGTCGCGGCGACGCCCTACGGCATTGCCGTGACCATCGCGCTGCACGATCTGGCCTGCCTCGCTGCCACCTTAAGGATGGATATCCGGCGCGGCCACTTCGCCAACATTGCGGAGAATTTGAAGACCCTGCATGAGGGCGTGAGGGGCCTGCGGACCGAACTGGATCTGCGCAACGAGTCTACCTGGGGCAAGCAACTGGCGTCGATCCGCGCCGACATCTCCAACGCCCTGCAGTCGGAAATCGACAGCGTGCCCGGTCGGGTCCGCCGCATCCTGCGTCAGCGCCCCGACAAGGACATTCCCTCTGGCGCCAGCGTCGACAGCACCGAAGTCGACGAGACCGCGGCGCTGATCGATTTCGTCGCGGTGTGCCGCACCTATGCCAGCGAGCTCGCCATCAACGAGGTCACGCTGCGGACCTATTCCGAGTTGCAGCATTATGTCGAGCGTGCCACCGAGGCTTTGGTCCAATCGCTGCGTGGCGGCGATGTCAGGACGCGCGCTTACCGGCAGATGCAGGTTTCCGCGGCGATCCGCTTCTGCGACGTCTTGTTCGGTCACGACTATGCGTCGCTGATGAGCCGGGCGGCGGAAAACGCTGCAACCGGCGAACGCAAGCCGTCACGCGCCGGTTAGACGAATAGCGGAAGACTGCCGCTGCAATTTCCGGTTGACGGTCGCGATGCAGCAACGTACGGTCCGCGGGCGAATCCAGCGTTAATTTGCAAAATGAATTCAGTCATTAATTTCGTTGAGCTAGAGAACCGCATTATATCCGCGACCTATCGGAATCTGATGGTCAAGGCGAAAGTCGTCCTGGTCCAGCAGGCCAGCGGCGAGCAATTGCCGGACCCGGTCACCACGATTGCGTCGCCGCTGCCCTCGGGCTCGCTGCGGATCAGGCTGCCGAATTCGGTCCGACCGGGAACCTATTTCCTGAAAGCACTGAATGCTCATGGCGAATTTGCGGCGCGAAGCGCAGATTTCCATGTCTGCTAACTGTTTGTTATATCTTTCTTTTAAAGGATCGGCCGGTCTGACGACGATTTGACAATTGTCGATTGGCACTGCTCGCGGGCGTGGTGTAAAGCGACGCATGGCGCTTGAGACGTCTGCGCCGGCGGGGCCCGCTTGATGACGCTGTGGTTTGTGTTCGCGCTGATGACGGCAGCGGCGATTTTCGCCGTGCTTTTGCCGTTGGGACTGCGCGGCGGTACTCAAACCGAAGGCAACGAAGCCACGGTCTACAAGGACCAGCTCGGCGAGATCGAACGCGATCTGGGCGCTGGCATGATCGGCGCTGCGGAAGCCGACGCAGCGCGGGTCGAGATCAGCCGGCGCCTATTGGCGGTCGCCGATCAAGAGCGCACCCCACCCATTCAATCGAGCCTGAAGCTGCGGCGCTTGGCGGCCGTGCTGGCGCTGGTGGGGCTGCCGGCCCTGGCGCTCGCGATCTATCTTCCGTTGGGTTCGCCGCGGCTGGCCGATTTCCCGCTGGCTGAGCGCGCCCGCGCGCCCGATCCTGCCCAGCCGCTCGAAACCATGGTGGCGCAGGTCGAACAACATCTGGAGAAGAACCCGACCGATGGGCGCGGCTGGACGGTGCTGGCGCCGGTCCTGGCGCGGCTCGGCCGTTTTGATGAGGCCATCAAAGCCTTTCGCAACGCGATCGCCTATGGTGGCGACGATGCCGACCGGCGCGCCGATCTCGGCGAAGCCATCGCAGGTTCCGCCGGCGGCGTGGTCACGACCGAAGCCAAGACCGAATTCGAGCGCGCTTTGGCGTTCGACGCCGACCAGGCCAAGGCGAACTATTACCTTGGGCTCGCGGCGCAACAGGACGGCCGGAACGCCGACGCTGCCTCGATCTGGCGGGCAATGCTCGCGAAGGCGCCGGCGGACGCGCCGTGGCGGCCGCTGGTACAGTCCGCCTTGACGCGGGTCGACGCCCCGGCGGTGCCCGCGCCGTCCGATAGTGCGGTGGCGGCCGCGCAGAACATGAACGGGAACGACCGCGAGGCGATGATCCGCGGGATGGTCGAGCGGCTTGCCACCCGCCTGAAGCAAAACGGCGACGATATCGATGGGTGGCTGCGGCTGGTGCGCGCCTATATGGTGTTGGGTGATCGCGAGAAGGCGAAAAGCGCGGGCGCCGATGCGCGACAGGCGGTGGCCAACGATGCCCAGCGGTTGAGACAACTGAACGAAGGCTTGAAGAATCTCGGACTGGATGGATGAGCCCGCATGATACCGAAAAGTTCGCAGCGGCTTTCGGATGATATCACGCGCAAGCACAGTCGCATGATGCCGAAAAGTGTGCAGCGGTTTTCGGCTCACATCATGCGCACGGAAAGAATCCGGACATGACACGCAAGCAACGGCGTCTGACGATCATCGGCGGTTCGCTCGCGGTGCTCGCGCTTGCGCTCGCTTTGGTTCTGAACGGGTTGCGGGATTCGATCGTGTTCTTTTCGACGCCTTCCATGGTGGCCGAGCATCATATTGCGGAGGGCAGGCGGTTCCGGCTGGGCGGCCTGGTGCAGCCCGGCTCGCTCAAGCACGGCGACAATCTTGCGGTCACGTTCGAAGTTGCCGATGGCGATTCCAAGCTGCCGGTTTCCTACAACGGAATTCTGCCCGACCTGTTTCGCGAGGGGCAGGGCATCGTCGCCGAAGGCGCGCTCGACGCCTCCGGCGTGTTCAGGGCCGATACCGTGCTTGCCAAGCATGACGAGACCTATATGCCCAAGGAGGTCGCCGACGCGTTGAAGAAACAGGGCCACTGGAAAGACGATTACGCCGCAAAAGCCGCCGCGGCCGCGCCGCAGGCGGCTCCGCGGACGACGGAAGGAGCGACGCAATGATTGCCGAGGGTGGCCACTACGCGCTGGTGCTCGCGCTTGCGCTGGCGCTGATTCAGTCTACCGTTCCGCTGCTCGGTGCGCGGTGGCGCGATCCCGCGCTGATGAACATCGCGCGCTCGACCGCGCTGGCGCAGCTGTTGTTCGTGGCGATGTCGTTCGCGGCCCTCGTCACCTTGCACGTCACCTCGGATTTTTCCGTCCTCAACGTGTTCGAGAACTCGCATTCGCTGCAGCCGATGATCTACAAGATCACCGGCGTCTGGGGCAATCACGAGGGCTCGATGCTGTTGTGGGTGTCGATCCTGGCGCTGTTCGGCGGCATGGTCGCCGCCTTCGGCAACAATCTGCCGCTGTCGCTGCGCGCGCATGTGCTGGCGGTGCAGGCCTGGATCGCCAGCGCCTTCTATCTGTTCATCCTGATCACCTCGAACCCGTTCCTGCGCATTGCCGATCCGCCGCTCGAGGGCAGCGACCTCAATCCGGTGCTGCAGGATTTCGGGCTCGCCGTGCATCCGCCGATGCTCTATCTCGGCTATGTCGGGTTCTCGATTTCGTTTTCGTTTGCGATCGCAGCCCTGCTCGAGGGCCGCATCGACCCGGCGTGGGCGCGGTGGGTGCGGCCTTGGACGCTGGTAGCCTGGATATTTCTTACCCTCGGCATCGCGATGGGTTCGTATTGGGCCTATTACGAACTTGGCTGGGGCGGCTGGTGGTTCTGGGATCCGGTCGAGAACGCGTCGCTGATGCCGTGGCTTGCGGGCACGGCGCTGCTTCATTCCGCGCTGGTGATGGAGAAGCGCAATGCGCTGAAGGTCTGGACCATCCTGCTTTCGATCCTGACCTTCTCGCTGTCGCTGCTCGGCACCTTCCTGGTGCGTTCGGGCGTACTCACCTCGGTGCATGCCTTTGCCACCGATCCGACGCGCGGGGTGTTCATTCTCCTGATCCTCTGCATCTTCATCGGTGGCAGTCTCTCGCTGTTTGCGTGGCGGGCATCGGCGCTGAAACAGGGCGGGCTGTTCGCGCCGATCTCGCGCGAAGGCGCGCTGGTGCTCAACAATTTGTTCCTCACCACCGCCTGCGCGACCGTGTTCGTCGGCACGCTGTATCCGCTGGCGCTGGAGGTGTTGACCGGCGACAAGATTTCGGTCGGCGCGCCGTTCTTCAATCTGACCTTCGCCCCGCTGTTCGTGCCCTTGATGGTTGCCGTCCCCTTCGGGCCGATGCTGGCGTGGAAGCGCGGCGATCTCCTGGGCGCCGCACAACGCCTGATGGCTGCCGGCCTCGCTTCCTTGTTCGCGATTGCGGTGGTGTGGGCGTTTGCGCGCGGCGGCAGCGCGCTTGCGCCGCTCGGGATCGGGCTCGGCGTCTTTGTCATCGCCGGCGCGTTGAACGACCTCGCCGAGCGCGTCGGCGTGTTTCGCATGCCGTTCGCAACCACGCTGCGGCGCGCGCTTGGATTGCCGCGCTCGACTTGGGGCTCGGCGTTCGCGCATGCCGGGCTCGGTATCGCCTTGATCGGAATCGTCTGCGAGACCACCTGGAACAGCGAATATATCGGAACCATGAGGCCCAGCGACGTCGCCAGGGTCGCCGGTTACGAATTGAAGCTCGACGGGTTGTCGCAGCGGCCGGGGCCGAATTTCCACGAAATGGTCGCATCCTTCACCGTCACGCTCGACGGCAAGCGGCTCGGCGTGATGACGCCGTCCAAGCGCAACTTCATGACCCGCGGGATGTCGACGACGGAAGCGGCGCTGCTCTCGCGCGGCGCCAGCCAGCTCTACATTTCGTTGGGCGATGCCACGGCCGACGGTGGGATCACGGTGCGAATCTATCACAAGCCGCTGGTGCTCCTGATCTGGTTCGGCCCGGTGCTGATGGCGTTCGGCGGGATGCTGTCGCTGTCGGATCGGCGGCTGCGCGTCGGCGCGCCGAAGCCGGCGAGGGCGCTGCGTGGACTGCAGGCGGCGGAGTGAGCCGATGAAGCGGATGCTTGCGATAGCCTTCGTGCTTGCCCTGATCGGATGCTCGTCCGCTCATGCCGTGCAGCCGGACGAGATCATGTCTGATCCGGCCAAGGAAGCCCGCGCGCGCAATCTGTCGCGCGAATTGCGCTGCATGGTGTGCCAGAACCAGTCGATCGACGATTCCGAAGCGCCGTTGGCGCGCGACTTGAGGCTGTTGGTGCGCGAACGGATCGCGGCAGGCGACAGCGACGCCCAGGTGATCGATTTCCTGGTGGCGCGCTATGGCGAATTCGTCCTGCTGAAGCCGCGATTCGAGCCGCAGACGCTGCTGCTCTGGCTGTTGCCGCCGCTCGTGCTCGGCGGCGGAGGGCTGGCGCTGTGGATGTACGCCAGGCGCCGCTCGAAGAGCGATCCGAACGTGGCCCCCGCCGCGCTGACGGCGGACGAGCAGGCGCGGCTGGCGGCCCTGATGTCCGCGGACGCGCCGGCAGAGAAGTCATAGAACCAGCGCGATCGATCTGACACCCGCATCTATTCGCAATAGCCCGCGCCTGACGAGCGATGCGAATGCCGGAATTAGGGCACTGCTCACGTAGTTTTACGGAGCGCCCAGATCGAACGATTGCCGCCGAAGCGTGTCCGACTTCATGCAATGTTGACCTTTATCTGAAAGTTTAGCGCCGAACGCTGCGAATATTCTCGCGCCAGAGCCAGCCCATGTTTTGCAACGGTAAGTTGACGATCCGCTTTCTCATTGCAGCTGTCGTCGCCGCTCTGTTGATGTTGCTTGCAATCGGCGGTGGCACCGGGTTCGTCGCGGTTCTCTATTTGAACAACGAAATCACCGGCCTCTCTTCCGAGTTCGATGCGCTGAACGGTCCCGGCCGCGACCACGCACTACTGATCTATCACGAGGCGCAGGCGGCGTTTTCATATTTTCTGATGGCATGCGTCGCGATCGCGCTGTTCGCATCGGCCGTGTGCTTGATGGCCTATTTCGCCGTTCAGGACGGCATCTTGCGGCCGTTGGCGGCGATCGTGCATGCGATGCGCGAGGTCGCCAGCCAGAAATTCGAAACGGTGATCCCGGGACTGGGCCGCTCCAACGAAATCGGCCTGCTTGCGGGCGCGCTTGAGGTTTTCAAGACCAACGGGCTGGAACGGCAACGCCTGAGCGCGCAGCAATTGCACGAAGCGCAACACCAGGGCGAGCGCTCGCGCTATCTCGACGCCAGGATCCAGGACTTCAACGGCCTCGTTGCCAACGTCGTCGGCAGCGTGGCTTCATCCGCGATGCGGCTGACGAGCAACGCAAAAACGCTATCGCAGGTCGCCAACGAAACCAGCAGCAAAGCCAATGCGGTTGCCAGCGCCGCCAGCCATGCCTCGAGCAGCGTGCAGGCGGTTGCCGGCGCGGCGGAAGAGATGACCACGTCGATCGGCACCATC
This sequence comes from uncultured Alphaproteobacteria bacterium, assembly GCA_963823115.1. Lineage (GTDB taxonomy): Bacteria > Pseudomonadota > Alphaproteobacteria > Rhizobiales > Xanthobacteraceae > Bradyrhizobium. The sequence goes on from CAWGKJ010000011.1 coordinate 173,240, forward strand.
AGCCGGCGCGTTACCGATGCCACCCAGCGCGCCGAGGGCGCGGCCGCGCAGGCGCAGAAGAGCCGGGATACCATTCACACGCTTTCGGAGGGCGCCGAAAAGATCGGCGCCGTCATCGAACTGGTCCAGGCGATTGCGGCGCAGACCAATCTGCTCGCGCTCAATGCCACCATCGAGGCGGCGCGGGCGGGCGAGGCCGGCAAGGGCTTTGCGGTGGTCGCCTCCGAGGTCAAGAGCCTGGCGCACCAGACCAGCAAGGCGACCGAGGATATCTCCGCGCATGTCGCCAGCATTCGCGGCATCACGGCCGAGACGCGGGGAGCGATCGACGCCATCTCCAATACGCTTTCGGAGATCAACTCGATCATGTCCGGGATCGAAGTCGACACCGCCCAGCAGCGCAATGCGACGCAGGACATATCGCGGAGCGTCCAGGACGCGGCACGCGGCACGCTGGAGGTCTCGAATCACATCGTTCAGATCACGGCGACCTCGGCCGAGACGGGGCGGATGGCCGACGATGCGCGCGACGCGGCCGCCGAACTCTCGCAACAGGCTGAAACCCTGAAACGAGAAGTCGATGGCTTTATCCTGAGCGTGAAGGCGAGCTGACCGGCTCCGCTTCGCCCCCGCAGGACTAAGCCTGTGTGAAATCAATGGGTTTTGCCTGCGATAAACTGCCGCATTGGTTCGCGCCTTCATTACAAAAGTTTAACTCCGCCGTCAGCGCGCTGTAAGGCGGAAATCCCCATCTTCAGAGTTGAAAGGTGCCTGTCCGCACCGTCGATTTTTTGGCCCTGGAGATAGCTGCATGACCGACCGCCCGACCGATCTTTCGTCGCTACCGTCCTACCGACAGCCCCGTCGCTCGCTGCTTTCCGCGCGGAAACTGGCGCTGATGGCGTCGGTCGTGGCCGGCCTTGGGATCGCCGCCTACGGCTTCTCGCCGTCGAGCGGGCCGGTCGATATTTTCTCGAGCCCGGCGCACGCGCAGGTCAACAATGAAGTCTCCAAGGTCGCGCAGCCCATCGGTTTCGCTGACATCGTCGAGCGCGTGAAGCCGTCGGTGATTTCGGTCAAGGTCAATATCAAGGAGAAGATCGCCAAGGACGATGGCGATGACGAGTTGCCGTTTCAGCCGGGCTCGCCGATGGAGCGCTTCTTCCGCCGCTTCGGTGGGCCGGATGGCTTGCCGCCGGGTCTGCGCGGCGGCAGGGGTCGGGTGATCACCGGCCAGGGTTCCGGCTTCTTCATTTCCGCCGACGGCTTTGCCGTCACCAACAACCATGTGGTCGATGGCGCCACCAAGGTCGAAGTGACCGCCGACGACGGCAAGATCTATAGCGCCAAGGTGATCGGCACCGACGCGCGCACCGACCTCGCGCTGATCAAGATCGAAGGCGGATCCAATTTTCCGTTTGCCAAGCTCTCCAACTCCAAGCCCCGCATCGGCGACTGGGTACTCGCGGTCGGCAATCCGTTCGGGCTCGGCGGCACCGTGACGGCCGGCATCGTCTCGGCGATGGGCCGCGACATCGGCAACGGCCCGTACGACGATTTCATCCAGATCGACGCGCCCGTGAACAAGGGCAATTCGGGTGGTCCGGCCTTCAACACCGCGGGCGACGTGGTGGGCGTCAACACCGCGATCTATTCGCCGTCGGGCGGCAGCGTCGGCATCGCGTTCTCGATCCCCGCCTCGACCGTGAAGAGCATTATTGCGCAGCTCAAGGACAAGGGCTCGGTCAGCCGCGGCTGGATCGGCGTCCAGATCCAGCCGGTGACGCCTGACATCGCCGACAGCCTCGGCCTGAAGAAGGCGGAAGGCGCGCTGGTTGCCGAGCCGCAGGCCAACGGCCCGGCGGCCAAGGCCGGCATCGAATCCGGTGACGTGATCACTTCGGTGAACGGCGAGGCCGTCAAGGATGCGCGCGAACTCGCCCGCACCATCGGCGGCTTTGCGCCGGGTACCGCGGTCAAGCTGAACGTCCTGCACAAGGGTCAGGACAAGGCCATCAACCTTACGCTCGGTCAGTTGCCGAACACGCTGGAGGCCAAGGCCGACAACGACAACGATGACAATGGCGGCGCTGCTACCCGCGGCACCGACGTGCCCAAGCTCGGCCTGACGGTTGCGCCCGCCAACAGCGTCGCCGGCGCCGGCAAGGAAGGCGTCGTCGTCACCGAGGTCGACCCGAAGAGCGCGGCGGCCGACCGCGGCTTCAAGGAAGGCGACGTCATCCTCGAGGTCGCCGGCAAGTCGGTTGAAAACGCCAGCGACGTGAGCGACGCGATCAAGGCCGCGCGCAGCGACAACAAGAACAGCGTCCTGATGCGCGTGAAGAGCGGCGGGCAGTCGCGTTTTGTCGCGGTGCCGCTGGCGAAAGGCTGAGGTTGTTGAGGTTTTACGAGATGGAGGGTGTCGCCGGCATCAGTCGCCCCCGCCGACGGCTCTTTCCGGGGAGCGGGCGATGAGTCCGCTCCCTCCTGCTTCCTTCCGGTGGAAAAACGCCCCCCTCCGTCGGAAGGGTCTAAGGGCGGTGAAGTCCCCCAGCTTCACCGCCCACTCTTTTTCGATTAACCGGATGGCACAGGCCCGCCTTGCATGAAGATGCCGACAGAGCCATGTTGAAGGAAAGTCGACCCACTTGACCGCTGCCGATCGCAAGATGCGCCTGCTCATCACCGAAGACGACCGCGAGTCCGCCGACTATCTCGTGAAGGCGTTCCGCGAAGTCGGTTATATCGCCGATCTTGCCAGTGATGGCGAGGAGGGGTTGGCGCTTGCCGAGAGCGGCGACTACGACGTGCTGGTGGTCGATCGGATGCTACCCAAACGCGACGGACTGGCGCTGATCGGCGCCTTGCGCGAGAAAGGCAACCGGACCCCGGTACTGATTCTCTCCGCGCTCGGGCAGGTGGACGACCGCATCAAGGGCCTGCGCGCCGGCGGCGACGACTATCTGCCGAAGCCATATTCCTTCGCCGAACTGTTGGCGCGGGTCGAGGTGCTGTCGCGCCGCAATGTCGGTCCCGCCGAGGAGACCACCTATCGCGTCGGCGACCTCGAGCTCGATCGTCTGTCGCATCGCGTCGCGCGCGGCAAGGACGAATTGACGCTGCAGCCGCGCGAGTTCCGGTTGCTGGAATATTTGATGAAACATGCAGGGCAGGTGGTGACGCGGACCATGCTCCTCGAAAACGTCTGGGACTATCATTTCGATCCGCAGACCAACGTCATCGACGTGCATATTTCGCGGCTCCGCTCCAAGATCGACAAGGGTTTCGAGCGCCCGTTGCTTCATACCATTCGTGGCGCGGGGTACATGATCCGTGACGGGATCAGATAAGATACAATAATTGTTGCGCTTTTTCAGGCGTATTGTTTTTGGATTGCCAACTATTTACCGCTTCTTCCAACCGTCAGTCGGCTCCACAGCACCGCCGAAAAGTAAAAGCCCCGCCTAAGCGGGGCTTTCTTCAATCTGCTTGCGGGCGTCCGGCAGCGTTTTGAGCCATACTCTCAAATCGTCCGGCAAGATGATCGTACGCCTCCCGTGCTTTTTGGCCTTGAGATCACCGCTGCTGATCGCCTCGCGAATGGAGGTCAGTCCGATCCCGGTGAGGGCGCTTGCCTCCTCTGGTGACACCGAGAGCCGTTCCGAGAGCGGTACCTTTCCCTTCTGCCCGAACTCGTTCATCACATAAGCCCCTCATCGTTTGCGGGCCATGACGGTGTGGCTAGTCCCGTCGCCCTTATCCTTGACCTGTGCAATTCCGGCGCGGGCGACAATCTCACGCGCCTCCTTGGCGTAGCTTGGTACAGCGGCCAATAAAGAGCGCAACGGAAAACGTGATCGTCCCCACATGATGCAATTGGCCGTGCCGAAACAAAATGGTTGTCTAAAATGCGTGGTGCAATTGGATACCAAAGCGAATGAAAGGAGAGGCTTGCTTCCCAATTTCTTCGCCCCTACTCAGGGCAATAGCTGCGACCAATTTCTGGAGCTTGGGGCGAAGCTCCTCACCGCTGTGAAGGTGATCAGCTGTTGATATCGTCAATGGTTCGCGCCGGATTCGAGCCCGCAACCAGACTGTTATGAGCGGCGGGATAACGGTCAGGTTTGTTGATTTTCCCGCGTTTTCGTTCTGAAATCGCTCTCCTTCGCTGTGCTTTGATGCGATCGCTTCTGGTGCGAAACTGGTGCGATAGAATATTTCGGCCCGCTCAGCTTAAGTCCGAGAGTGGCGTTGGTCTGCACGGCGGACACTTCAGAGAGTTCCGGTAAGCCGGGCCCGAGTAGCGTCTCAGCATACGGCTTCGATCCTACCGCTGTGTCCGTCGGAGGAGCCATCCGGTCCCCCGGGCTGAAGGCATGCGAGAGCTTCGTCGAGGTCCGTTATCAGGGGCAATCCGGAAGATATATGCTGAGGGCGAGTATTTCGCATTTTGACCCGAATGTATGGTCCGGCCGTGCGTTGCAAGTGGATTTCGCCGAGCTGGCGGTAAGCGGTCTTGCATCAATGTATCCGGTCTCTGATTGGAGCTGTTTTGCTCCGGACCATCATGGATATCAGCGCGCGTGCGTTCTCATTAGCGGACAGGCCTCAACGGGCCATTCGGGTCACCAGTGTTCGCATGCGCTCGGAAGACCGAACCTCCATCTCGTCTCATCCTCTCGCAGACCTCGGCTGGAAACTGTTGATAGGGTTACGTCATCGCTTGCTCCTCATATCGCGCAGTTCCTTTGTTCGAGCCAAGGGCCGTTCCTTCGTCCCGGCCCGCAGAGCGTCGATCGCGTCGCGCGCAGGGGCGGTCAAGGCCGGCCGTCGCGCTTGGCTTGCGGCTGGCTCCGGCGTTGCCAGGCTGCGCCTTGACCGCGCCGAGCACGGCGCGAGGATCAAGCGGGTCGGACGCCTGCATCGTCGGTCCTCGTCAGCTCGAAGGCGCGTCCTTTAGCCAGCACCGCCCAGGCGATGCGGGCAAGCTTGTTGGCGAGCGCGATCGCCAGCACGTTGTGGTGCAACCGCCTCTTGGCGGCTTCGATCCAGGATTTGAGCCCGTAACGTTCCCAGTTCTTTATCTTGACCAGCACAACCCATGCCGCCTGCACGAACAGAACGCGCAGGTAGCGATTGCCGCGCCTCGAGATTTTGCCGAGGATCGTGCGGTCTCCCGTCGAGATCTGCTTGGGCACCAGTCCGAGCCAGGCGCCGAAGTCGCGGCCTTTGGAGAATACGTCTCCAGTGCCGATCGCGGCCACCATGGCGCTCGAAATGATCGGCCCGATGCCGGGCACCGTCATCAGGCGCGAACATGCCTGATCTTGACGGGCCAGTGCTTCGATCTCGCCGGATAGGCCATCGATGCGCTGATCCAGCCGGCGCCAGTCGCCTGCCAACTCCTCGATGACACGCAACATGCGTGGCGACAGGGCATCGGTGCGCGTCGCAAGGATGGTGGGCAGTTCCGTGCGCAGGAAGCCGATACCCTGGCGCACGGCGATCCCGCGTTCCAGCATGAAGGCGCGAATCTGGTTGATGATGCCGGTGCGTTGCGACACCAGCCGCTCGCGCACCCGATGCAGCGCCTGCAGATCCAGTTGCTCCGCGGTCTTGGTCGCCACGAACTTCATCGTCGGGCGCTGCACGGCTTCGGCAATCGCTTCGGCATCATTGAAGTCGTTCTTCTGTCCCTTGCTATAGGGGCGGACATATTTGGCCGGCATCAACCTGGCATCGTGACCAAGCGATGCGAGTTTGCGGCTCAGGTGATGTGCGCCGACGCAGGCTTCCATGCCGATCAGGCAAGGCGGTATATTGGCGAGCCGCGCTTCCACTTGGCCACGCGACCACTTTTGCCGCAGCACGATGGCGCCGCGCGCATCGTGGCCCACGACGTGGAACGAGTTCTTGCCGATATCGATGCCGATCACGGCGATCGCGGTATTGGGTATCTGAGACATGGCGTGCTCCTTGTCTTTGGCGCCCCTTGCCAGCTTCGCTTGCTGGCGGGGCAGGAGCACGGCCGGACCATCCCATTAGCGGACATCAAGCCACCGCGTTTCTTCTGAAAAAAAGACAACGCGTCACGTGTTATCTTTCGCGGCCAGACTGCGTTTCAGCCGGCGAATGCCCATCCAGCAAACAACAACAAACGTGAGTAGGCCAAACAGGCCGAACATGGCGCGCCCGACGAGCGGCCCGAAAAAGGCGCCCGAACCGGTGAAGTGACGTTCGCCGGGTCCGAAGCCGATCCAGACGAAGACGATGGCCAATCCAAGTGTGACCGCGACCCCGAGCGCGCTGCTCAGGATGCGCGCGAGCGCGGGCGCGCCGGATGGCAGCTGTCCGCTCATTTGGTCCGCCGCGCCATAGACCACGTTGATCATGGCCGCAGACGCTCCGCCGAAAAACAAGAATCCGATCAGCGCGCCCATCCAGTGGGGCGCATCGTCCGGGTGCCGCACGGGTTGTCCGAACACGCCCAGCGAAGCGAGCAGCATCCAGCCGCCGATCGCCATGGCCGGAAAAATGACTATGAGCCTGATCGCCGTCGCCCGAATCATGCGTGCCGCCCGACTTTCCTCACCCGCAATGTTGGCCGCGATTCGTTAAGCAATGCTGGACGCGGAGGCCAATTTTTGTGTGAAAAGAAGGAACCAAATGAGCGCGGACAAAGAAGCCGTTAAAATGGCAGAGCCAAGTGAATATGAGAAGTTTAAAGAAGTAGCTTTGGCTGAATGTCGCCTTTTGTGAAGGTTTGCGGACGCCGGCCCCATGACGGTGGGGCGGCGCACACCGGGGCCGGCGTACGCAAACCTCCAAGGGAGGAAACCGCGGGAGGTTTAGTGAGGCCGCGCGTCAGACGCTATGGGGATTTTGGCGTCGGCGGTCTGTCGCCGAGGTCTGTTGAACGCTCGTGTGGGAAGCGATCGAGGGTATGACGAACCCGGCTGTCCGGTTGCGGTCGGCAGAACCGGCGTCGCCAGCGCGAGATCGAACGACACGACGGCTATCGCAGGCGGCGCGAGGTCGAGCCTGATCATCGCCGGTCGAGATTCGGCGAAGCAGAGATGCAGCCCAGTAATTTTGCCACGCGTCAACCTTGATCATGATGTGTCGATCCTGATCACTGCAGTGGAAGTCGCGGGACGGTAGCGCGGCGATCCGCCGCGCCGGAACGTCTCGATGACGATCATGCGACCGCCGCAGCACGGACACGGGTGCGAGAGCGGCTTGGGATCGTCGACCTCGGTGCAGCTGTTATCCGCGGCCTCGGGCTGTGCTGCCGGCACGTCGAGCAGACGGCGCGCGCGAGCGATATTGTCGGCGCGCGTACCGCTGGCGAGCAGGCCGTAGTGGCGGATGCGGTGGAAGCCCTGCGGCAGGACGTGGATCAGGAAACGGCGGATGAACTCGGCGGTGGCGAGTGTCATGACCTTCTGGCGGTCGCGACCATCGACGCGATAGTCCTTCCATCGAAAGGTCACGGCGGTGCGGTTGAAGGCGATCAGCCGGCTGTTGGCGATGGCGACGCGATGGGTATAGCGCGACAGATAGGCCAGCACGGCCTGTGGCCCACCGAACGGGCGCTTGGCATAGACCACCCATTCGGTTCGGCGTAGCGGGGCCAGATACGCTCGCGAATGCCTGCGGGTCGGCGAGAGCGGCGTGATTGCCGAAGAACTTCAGGCGGGTGGTGTGCGGCGAGCAGCCTCTCCAGGAACAGCCGTCGGAACAGGCGCGAGAGTACGCGCACCGGCAGGAAGAAGCCGGGCCGGCACGCCACCCAACGCTCGCCGTCGAGCGAGATGCCGCCGCCCGGCACGATCATATGGACGTGTGGATGATGGGTCATGGCCGAGCCCCAGGTATGGAGAACCGAGGTGATGCCGACGCGGGCGCCGAGGTGCTTTGGGTCGGCCGCGATGGTGATCAGGGTCTCGGCCGAGGCCTTGAACAGCAGGTCATAGATGACGGCCTTGTTCTGGTAGGCGATATCGGCGATGGCCGCGGGCAGTGTGAACACGACATGATAGTACGGCACCGGCAGCAGATCGGCCTCGCGCGCCGCCAGCCAATCCTTTGCCGCCGCGCCCTGGCACTTCGGGCAGTGCCGATTGCGGCAACTGTTGTACGAGATCTGGCTGTGGGCACACTCCTCACAGCGCGCGACATGGCCGCCGAGGGCTGCCGTGCGGCAGCTCTCGATCGCCGACATCACCTTGAGTTGGCCGAGGCTTATATGGCCGGCATTGGCCCGGCGCCATGCCGGACCGTGGTCGCGGAAGATGTCCGCGACCTCCAGCGATGGACGCGACACGTATTGCGCTTCAGGCGGGCGGTTCGGCCTGCGTCAGCGTGATGCGATCGAGCGGGCTCATGACCTGCTGGATCGTCTTGGTGGCGACGCGGGTGTAGAGCGCTGTGGTGTCGAGCTTGGCATGGCCGAGCAGTCATGATTCATAATGCACCTCGGCTAACTCATTGAAAGTCAAAGGCGTGCTGCGTGGCATTTTGTGTTAGCGGAGGCTTCCGACGCTTTCCCTTGGCGAAACCTGCCAAGTCCTCGGCCCTGATCACCCAAGGCGCGCCGGCGCAAGCTTGTCGGCCTTTGATGTCGCCGCGGCGGAGCATACGCAACGCCGTCATGTTGCAGACGCCGATGAGTTTTGCTGCCGCTTCGAGCGTAATCTCGCCGCGCTCCGCCCACTCACCATCGCGGAAGACGGCGATGTCGTGGTGATTGCGGAAGCCGCGCACGCGCTCTTGCGTCCAGGCATTGCCGTGCCCGGTCTCGACGCAAGTGCGATTGAGCAGGCGCGCGATCTGCCGATCAGGCATCAGCCGCGCCAGCTCACGCACGAGTGCGATTGTGTCGTCGGGGATGCGTGGATTGTGTCGGCCGGCCGCATTCAGGCGCTGTTTGACTTGCAGTTGGGTATGGTCGCCGCCTTGCCAGTGCAGGACCGCATGGATGATTGCGCCGTCCTTGCGCACGACGATCTCCGTGAGTGCCGCGCGAAGGATACGCTTGCGCGTTGCGGCGGTTGCAGCGGGATGCAACCAGGCGCGCTCCAGATCAGCACCGAGCGCCACCAATTGCTGGCGCTCTGGCTCACCGAGCCGCGGCGGACGGCGCGCAATCAGGGCGGCGATCTCTCCTTCAAGCTTTGCGACAGCCTGCAATGCCTCGTTCCAGCGGCGCTCCAGCTCGCCGGCGACCAGCCGGTTTGCCGGGTCGACGGCGTCGTACTGTCGGCGCGCGTGCGCGGCTTCGTAGCGCGCCTGCTGCAGCGACAGCTCCAGCTGGCGCTCGGCCGCGGTCGTCGTGCTCGATTGCGCCTCGATCGCTTTGAGTGCTGCTTCGATGCCGAGCGGCTTCAGGACGCGCAGGACCTCGTTACTGATCGCCGCATCGATGCTCAAGCCGCTGATCGAAATGCAGCGCGCGGCACCGTGGTTCGTACGCGCACCGTAGCAATTGTAGCGGCCGATCTTGCCGCTGTAGTGCACATGGAGCTTGCGGCCGCAGTGGCCGCATCGCAGCAGTCCGGGCAGCAGCAGCTCGCCTTTACGAGCTGCTCCGCGAGCGAGTGCGCTGCTCATGCCGGTCGCATTGTTGGCGATTACCTCGAGGTTGTGCTCGAACTCGTCCCAGGTGATATAGGCCGCGTGGTGATCCTTGATCAAGACATCCCATTCGGCCATGGGCTTTTGCACACCACGCCGGACATGCTTGCGTCCACCTTTGACACTCACACGGCTCGTCGTGCGCCCGAACGCGTAGGCACCTGCATAGATCGGATTGGTCAGGATGTTGTGTACGATGTTGTAGGCCGGCAGTCGCCACACCACGCCGTGCGCCTCGCCTTGGCGCGACTTGACCGGCAGCTCGATGCACTCCTCTCTCAGCCAGATGTGCACCTGTCTTGCACTTTGCAGCTCGGCGAACTTGGTGAAGACCAGCTGCAGGGCGTCCTGCACGCGTTTGTCCGGATTCTTCTCTATGCGATCGCGACCGATCTTCACATAGCCGGCGGCGACACCGAGGACCAGCGCGCCGCGGCGGGCCTTCTGCTTCAGCGCTTCCTGCGAGCGCTGGCGGAACATCGAGAGTTCAAGCTCGCTCATCGTGCCCTTCATGCCAAGCAGCAGCCGATCGTTGGGATGGCGAGGATCGTAGATTCCGTCCTCATCGACGATGAGCGTGCCGACTAATCCACAGAACTCGATCAGCGTATGCCAGTCGCGGCCATTACGGGCAAGACGCGACGCCTCGATCGCGAGCACAGCGCCGACACGGCCGTCGCAGATCGTTGCAAGCAGCCGCTCGAAGCCGGGACGCGCGATGCCGCCGCCGGAGCGGCCGAGGTCGTCGTCGATGACTTCGACGTTGCTCCAGCCAAGCTGCTTGGCGCGATCGACGAGGCCATATTGGCGCCGTCGGCTCTCATGATTATGCGCGAGCTGGTCTGCTGTCGATTGCCGGATGTAGACGCAGGCGTTGCGGGCGAGATGCTCAGTCGTGATCTTGGTCATCGCCGCTCCCCCCGCTTACCGCCTTTGCCAGCGCCGCCGCGATCTCGCGCAGCAGCACCTCGATGACCATCGCGAGCTCGCTCTTTTGAGCTGCACGCAGTTCGACGCACGGTCGCTCGGCCTCGAACAGGCTTGTCTGGAGATTCTCGGATCGGTGCGTCATTGTCTGGTCGCTCCGTTTTTGATTCGGACGCCAGAAAGCCTAGAAGCGCATCGACCTCGTTGCGTAGGGAGCAAAGAACATCCAGGGGAAAATGCGGCTCAACGCTGATCTCGAATCGGGACGCAGCCTCGTCAGTCATCCAAGCCGGAAGGCAGGCAAAGGTGCCGTCAAGTTGGTGCACAACGAGAAACGCGGCGCCGCCTCGCTCAAGCCGCCGCCTAACGCCTACCGTCTCGCCGAAGCGAGGATGAAATCGGTAAGTGATGCGTGCTTCAGCCTGTTGTTCGCGGGCAGTATGTCGCCCTTCCGAGCAGGACCTGGATCACCCTGATATCGATGTTCTGCTCGAGCAGATGGGTCGCGAAGCTGTGCCGCAGCGTGTGCAGGGACACCGGCTTGCCGATCTCGGCCATGTCGGCGGCGGCATGGCAGGCGCGATTGAGCTGGCGCGTCGTCATTGGGTTGACGGGGTCACGGCCAGGAAACAGCCAGCCCTGCGGGCGTGCCGCCTTTACCAGGCGCGCAGCAGCTCGAGCAGATGCGGCGACAGCATCACGTAGCGGTCCTTGCGGCCCTTGCCCTGTTCGATCCGGATCACCATGCGCTTGCTGTCGATGTCGGAGACCTTCAGCGCCACCACCTCGGAGACGCGCAATCCGGCCCCATAGGCCACGCTCAGCGCCGCCTTGTATTTGAGCCCCGGCGCCGCATCGAGCAGGCGCGCCACTTCCTCCGGACTGAGCACCACCGGCAGCTTGCGCGGCTCACGGACGAACTGCCGTGCGCTCACGATGTCGGCCGCCCGAGCGTGACCTTGAAGAAGAACCGCAGCGTCGAGACGTCTGGTTGACGGTGGCGACGCCGACGCCGCTCTCCGTCAGATGAAGCTGGTAGCGCCGCACGTCTTCGGAGCTCGCAGTGTCGGGCGAGCGGCCGAGGAAGGCCGCGAAGTTCTTGACCCTCTGCACGTAGTCATGTTGGGTCTTCGGCGCGAACTTGCGGATCGTCATGTCTTCGATCATGCGCTGGCGCAGCGGGCTTATGGCCTTATCGGTCATGAGGGATGCTCCTGTCTTGAGTGGAGGTTGCGAACCCCTCATCTTCAAGACAGGACGCCCCGTCGCGCTATCCTATTGGCCCCGCGCCCGCCGCAGGGCCCTACCGCGCGAGCGGTTTAGTCCTTTGACCCGCAGCGGACCTCGCCGTAGGTCTCGCTGTTGCGCTAGTCGATTGAAATATTCGCCTCGCGCGCGACATTGATCCAGCGTTGTGTTTCCGTACGCATCAAATCACCGAACTGTTGTGGTGTCATGGTTTCGGCCTCGGCGCCCTCGCTCGCCAGGAATTTGCTGAGTTCTGCTGATGTCAGCATCTTGCCGATCTCGGTATTGAGCGCATTGACGACATTCGGAGACATTCCGGCCGGACCGACAATTCCCCACCAGGAAGACACGTCGAAGCCGGGGATGCCAAACTCGTCGAGAGTCGGCACGTTCGGCAGAAGTGGCGCTCGCTTGGCGCTTGTCACCGCAAGGGCGTTGGCCTGGCCGCTTTTGGCGAGCTGCAGCACTTGCGGCAACTCGACACGTAGACGTCGACATGACCGCCGAGGAGATCGTTGAGCGCAGGCGCACCACCCTTGTAGGGAACGTGCGTGAGCTTCATTCCCGCCGAAAGCGCGATGAGCTCGGCCGATATCTGATTGATGCTGCCGAGACCGGACGAGGCGTAGGTGATCTGACCCGGTTTGCTCATGGCTAGAGCGAGCAATTCTTTCGCGGATTTCACCGGGAGCTTGTTCGACGCGGTGACCAGCAGCGGCGAGCGAGCAATAAAGGCGACTGGCGTGAAGTCCTTGATCGTGTCGAACGGCATGCCCTTCCTGATCGCCGCATTGATCGTGAAGGTCGACGACACCAGGAGCAGCGTGTAACCGTCCGGCGGCGCAGCGGCGACGGCGGAGGCACCGATCACGCCACCTGCGCCGGGACGGTTTTCAACGATCACAGGCTGACCCCAAACCTCGGTAAGCTCCTTGCCGATGGTACGAGCAACGATGTCGTTAGAGCCACCGGCCGCGAACGGAATGATCAGCGTGATGTGCCTGGACGGATATGTTTGGGCGCGCACCACCGAGCTTGTGAGTGCAAGTGCTACGGCAAGGAAAGCTCCAGTCTTGATCACGATACCCTGCTCCCTGCGCAAAAGATGTTTTGGCAAACAACTCATAGTCATCGTCGGAATGACGCAAGGTTATCTTGATTTCAAGGCCTATGGAGAGTTTAACGCATCGGATCGTCCCAAACTGCTGCTTCGGTCCGATGCCCCGGTTTGGCACTTTCCGGACCTCGCGCGATGTCCGGCCTGAGTGCGGAACGCGCATCAAGGGGGGCGTCCGCCGACCGATCTGAATGATCCGTCCACGCGCTAGCTGTGAAACTTCAAGCCATCGACGATCTTGTCGATCACCTTGCGCTCGGCGCGCATGGCGAGGCCGACCAGATTGAGATCGGCGCGGATCACCGCCCTCACCGCCTCGCGGTTGGCGGCGTCATGCGTGGTCTTGAACATGTCCTCGGTGTAAACCGCTGAAGTCACGTTCCGCGCCAGCGCCCGCTCGAGCGCACGGGTCAGCGCCGTGTGGTCGGCGCCATAGATCAGGATCGGCTGGCCGATCAGCGACAGGTATTGGGTGCCGGAGCCGTCCTGGTAGGGTTCACCGATGCATTCCGGAAACGCCGCCGCAATGCCCGAGGTCAGGAAGCACGCGACGTTCAGCTTCTGCCACGCTTCGAGATCGGTCCGGATCACGACCGCGATCTTGGTGTCGAATTGCATGACTGGTTTTCCCTGGCGTCATTCCGGGGCAAGCGTTAGCTCGAACCCGGAATGACAGTGTATCGAATCTACCCCTTGGCGTCACAGGCCCAGGCGCGGATGACGCATTCCTTGCCGCCGAATTCGTAGCATTTGCGGGTCGCCGCGTTGAGCGAGCTCGAAATGTGAGGCTTGACCGCGTAGCCGTGGGCGCCGCAGGAATTGGTCATGGGGGTCTCCGGGCTATGCCTTCTCATGGCACGAAGCTGCCAACCCGGGATGTCTCTCCTATTCGGTCGCTACCGAGGGGAAAGCGGACATGGCCCAAAGGCCAGCTTCGGCAGCGTCGACCCATCTCGGAAATTGGTAGCAGCGGCTGATTATTTGGCCTTCTCACTTGCCGCTCAGGCGCAAAATGGTACGTTTGCATATTGCAGGGTTCTTGCAGCTTATCCCTTCGATAGGGAGGAAAGCAATGCAGCGCCGACTTGCCGCGATTTTGGCTGCGGACGTGGTTGGCTACAGCCGCCTGATGGGCGCTGATGAGGTGGGAACGCTAACATCTCTCAAGTTACATCGTCGCGAACTTATCGATTCCGGGATTTCAGAGCATCACGGCCGCATCGTCAAAACCACCGGCGATGGGATGCTGGTGGAATTCGCCAGCGTGGTCGATGCAGTTGGCTGCGCGGTCAAGATTCAGCGCAGTATGGTCAGGCGCAACGTCGGTGTTCCCGCAGAAAAACAAATCGTGTTTCGAATCGGAATCAACGTCGGCGATATCATCATTGATGGCGACGATATATTTGGCGACGGCGTCAATATCGCGGCCCGTCTGGAAACACTTTGCGAACCCGGCGGCGTATGTATTTCAAGGGCAGCGAATGATCAGATCAGGGACAAGCTTTCGATGGCTTTCGCCGATCTAGGCGAGCAGGCCGTGAAGAACATCTCGCGCGCGGTGGGCGTATTCGGGCTTACCGCCAAGGATATCGAAGCAATTCCGGAATCAGCCATTCCCTCATCTGCCAAAGACACTTCGACACCAACCATTCGGTACGAACAGGAAATACATTTCTGCCAGACCAAGGATGGGGTGCAACTTGCCTACGCCCGAATTGGCCAAGGCCTTCCGCTCGTCAAAACCGGGCATTGGATGACCCACATCGAGTTTGATCTTGAAAGTCCGATCTGGCGGCATCTTTACCAGGAATTGTCTCGCGATCATTCCTTCTTTCGATACGACGCTCGGGGGAATGGGCTGTCGGATCGTGATGTCCCGAACGTCACATTTGATACGTTTGTGGATGACCTCGAAGCGGTTGTCGATGCCGCAGGCATCGATCGATTCGCCCTCCTCGGAATTTCGCAAGGTTGCGCAGTCTCGATCGCTTATGCCGTCCGACATCCGGAGCGCGTTTCGCATCTGGTTCTTCTCGGAGGTTATGCCGTCGGCTGGAAGAAGCGCGCCAGGACCGAGGCGGAGAAGGAAGCCGGAGAAGCGATGCTCACCCTCATGCGCGTTGGATGGGGTCAGGAAAATCCGGCATTCAGACAAATGTTCACGTCTCAGTTTATTCCGGGCGCGAACAAAGAGCAGACCGACTGGTTCAACGAGTTCCAACGAATCTCGAGCTCGCCCGTCGACGCCGCGCGCAATCTTCTGGCGAACGGCGAAACAGACGTGAGTCCGCTGCTATCGCAGGTCAAGGTGCCAACTCTTGTCATGCATGCTCGTCATGATGCCAGAGTACCCTTCGAGTCGGGGAGGCGGATGGCCGCAGGCATCCCGGGCGCTCGCTTCGTTCCGCTGGAAAGCCGAAACCATGTAATGTTGGAAACCGAACCCGCACTTACACGCTTCCTTGAGGAGCTACGATCATTTCTGGGCGCCGATGTCGCGCACTAACCCAAGCGAACGAAGGCAGCTTAATCCGATGCTTCTGCAATCGACCATCACCTGTCCGCACTGCGCCGCCGCGAAATCGGAGACCATGCCAACTGACGCCTGTCAGTTCTTCTACGTATGCACCGGCTGCGGCACAAAGCTAAAGCCGAAGGCTGGCGATTGTTGCGTGTTCTGCTCCTATGGCTCAGTGCCGTGTCCGCCAATTCAGGAAGCGCGTTCCGGCAAACCGGGGGCGGCCCCCTGCTGCGCGTAGGGGCGCCGCGCAGCGGTGAGCCCCGGAGCGACGGTCTCAAAACCTACCCCTTGGCGTCGCAGGCCCAGGCTCGGATGACGCATTCCTTGCCGCCGAATTCGTAGCACTTGCGGGTCGCCGCGTTGAGCGAACTCGAAATGTGAGGCTTGACCGCGTAGCCGTGGGCGCCGCAGGGATTGGTCATGTCGACCGCCAGCGCCGCGCAGGCGCGCTTCATCGTTACCGCCGTGCAGTCGCCCTTGCATTGCTTCAGCGCCGCGGCGCGCGCCGCAGCCTCGGCCGGATAGTCGTAGGCCTGGCCGTAGGCACCGCATTTGCCGACCGCGAAGGCGCCCGCCGCCAGCAACTCCGTTGCGAATCGGGTCCCGGCCAATGCCAGCGTCAGTGCAAAAACAAACATCGCGCGGCGCTGCGCAGCGGTCGAAAACGTCAAGATCCCCTCCCCCGAGGCCAGTCCGATGCGAACCTACTCGGGAGGACGTTTCAACTTGGTGAACAGGAGATTGAAAAATGGAGTGTAGGATGGGTAGAGCCCTTCGCGAAACCCATCATCTTGCTGCAACCGATGGGTTTCGCTTTCGCTCTACCCATCCTGCACCCCACTAACCCTGCCGCGCCGCCTCGAGCGCCTGCGGCGTGTCGATGTCCAGAAACGCGCCATGGCCCTCGACCGGCACTTCCGCCACCGCCTCGCTGTGCCTGTTGACCAGATGGCGGGCGCCGATGTCGCCGTCGAGCGTCATCAATTCGTGGAAGAAGCGGCGCGACCATAGCACGGGATTACCGCGCCTGCCGTCGCTGACGGGCACCGCGATCAGATTGCCACGATCCGGCGCGTAGGCCTCGATCAGCCGGTCGATCAAGTGTGCATCAATCAGCGGCATATCGCCGAGACAGATCACGGCGCCGTCGGCATTGGCTGATACCGCAGCGATGCCGGTCTTGACCGAACTGGCGAGACCTTCGGCGAAATCGGGATTGTGCGCGAATGTCACCTCAAGCCCCCGCAGCGCCTTGCGGACCTCGTCGGCCTGATGGCCGGTAACGACAATCACGCCTGTCGTTTTCGAGGCCAGCGCCTGCTCGGTCACGATCCGGACCAGAGCCTTGCCGCCGAGCTCGGCCAGCAGCTTGTTCGGCCCCCCCATCCGGGTCGAGCGCCCCGCGGCGAGAATGACCGCGGCAATATTGCGGTCGCCGTCGTTGGTGAGACTCTCGCGCGGCTGCGGCCGCGTCACGATTTCCATCAGGAGCCCGCCGACGCCCATGCCGGTGAGATCGGCGCGCGTGACCTTGAGGCCCGCCAGCAAGCGCATCAGCACCCAGTCGAAGCCGTTCTCCACCGGCGAGCGCGCGCAGCCGGGCGCGCCCAGAACCGGCACGCCGCCGGCATTGCCGATCAGCAGCAGATTGCCGGGATCAACCGGCATGCCGAAATGCTCGATGGCGCCGCCGATGCCCGTGAGCGCCGCGGGGATCACGTCGCGCCGGTCGGCAATCGCGGACGCCCCGAATACAATCACAAGCTCCGCCCCGAGCCCGAGCAATTCCTTGATCGCGACCTTGAGCGCCTCTTCGTCATGCGGCACGCGGCGTTCGGCCAAGATGGTGGCGCCGGCGGGAGCCAGTCTCTCCGCCGTCACCCGCAAGGTTTTATCCACCACCTTCGGCGCCAGCCCCGGCAGCAAGGTCGAGACGATACCGACCCGCTTGATGACATAGGGAGCAATCCGCAAGGCGCCGCCGCTGGCAGCCTTGACCGCCGCGTCGCGCAGCTTCGCCTCGACCCCGAACGGAATGAGCTTGACGGTCGCGACCATTTCGCCTTCGACCACCGGCTTGTAGGCGGCAAGCGTTGCAAAGGTGATGGCTTCATCGACGCCGTTGATGCGGTCGACCCTGGCGCGATCCACCACCAGCACGCCGGCCCTGGCCGCGAACAGATTGGCGCGGCCGGTAAAGGCGCGCTCGACATGGACGCCGTCGCCGGCGACAGCCTGCGCGATGCCGGCAGCGGCGACATCTTCGGAGACGTCGCCTTCTTCGAGCCGCACCACCACGATTTCCTGCACCCCGGCGCGGTTCAGCGCCTCGACCTCGGCGGGGCCAACCGTGGTGCCCTTCTTCAGCACCAGCGATCCCTGGCGCAGGGTGTGAACGGTGACGCCGCCAATCGCGTCCTCTGGACTGGCGGGGCCGAACTTCATGCCGCACCATCTTTCGGCAGCCGCAGCTGCGCGGTGATCTCGGCCATGATCGAGACCGCGATTTCCGACGGCGACACCGCGCCGATCGCCAGCCCGATCGGCGCATGAATGCGCGCAATATCGGCATCGCGCGCGCCCAGCGCCTTCAGGCGCGCGCAGCGCCTGGCGTGGGTCTTTCGCGAGCCGAGCGCGCCGATATAGAAGCAGTCGCGCTGGAACGCGTGCAGCAGCGCCGGATCGTCGATTTTCGGATCGTGCGTCAGTGCCACGAAGGCGGTGTAGTGATCGATGTGGAGCGGCGGCAGCGCCACGTCAGGCCATTCCGCGATCAGCGGCACGTCGGGAAAGCGCTCGGGGCTTGCAAAAGCGGTGCGCGGATCCACCACCGTCACGTCGTAGTCCAGCGAGCGTGCCAGCGGCGCCAGCACCTGACTGATATGAACCGCGCCGATGATGACGAGCCTTGCCGTCGGCGCATAGACGTTGAGAAACAACCTCTTGCCACCGGCCTCGATCGTGGCGCTCTTGCCCATGCGCAACTGCTTTGCCAGTTCGGCGCGCAAGGCATCGCCGGCGATGTCGACGGCCTTGACCAGGCGCTGCTCGCCGCTCGCGGTGTCGGTAACGAGAATGACTGGCCGACGCGCGGTGCGCTCGACATTGAGCAGGTTCAGCGTCTCAAGCTTCACGACTAGCCCACTTTCTCGACGAACACGCGGATGGTGCCGCCGCAGGACAAGCCGACATTCCACGCGGTTTCGTCGGCGACGCCGAACTCGAGCATTTTCGGCTGGCCGCTGGCGATGACGTCGAGTGCTTCCGTGACCACCGCGCCCTCGACGCAGCCGCCGGAGACCGAGCCCAGAAACGTACCGTCGTCGTTAATCACCAGGCTCGAACCCGCCGGCCGCGGCGCCGAGCCCCAGGTCTCGACCACGGTGGCGAGCGCAACGCCGTGACCGGCCTTCTGCCAGTCCTCCGCCGCTTTCAGAATGTCTTGGTCGCGATTGAGCATGGGAGCCTCTCTCAAGCTGCGGATCTGGTCAGGCTGCGGTGATGCGGTGGCGACGCCGACGAAAGTGCCTCAATCAGCCCTTCGATCGAACTCAAATTATGTACCGGGCGGAATTCGTCAACGTGAGGCAACATCATTTTGATGCCCTGCGCCTTGGCCTCGAAGCCGCCAAAGCGCAACAGCGGATTGAGCCAGATCAGGCGACGGCAAGATCTGTGCAGCCGGTCCATCTCGAACGCCAGCCTGGCGTCGGCCTCGCGCTCCAGCCCGTCGGAGATCAGAAGCACGATCGCGCCCTGCCCGAGTACCCGCCGGCCCCATAATTTGTTGAAGGTGTGCAGCGAGGTGGCGATGCGGGTGCCGCCCGCCCAATCCTCCACGGTCGCCGAGCAGCTCGCCAGGGCTTCGTCGGGATCGCGCGCCCGCAGCGCCCGTGTCACATTGGTCAGGCGTGTGCCGAACAGGAACACCGACACGCGCTTGCGCGCATCGGTGATGGCGTGCAGGAAATGCAGGAACAGCCTTGTGTACTCGCTCATCGAACCGGAAATATCGAGCAAAGCCACGATCGGCGTCGGCTTGTCGATCCGCCCGAGCCGATGGAGGTCGATGATGTCGCCGCCGGTCCGCAACGAGCCGCGCAGCGTGCGGCGCATGTCGAGCCGCAAGCCCCGCGCATCCGGCTGATAGCGGCGGGTGCG
This sequence comes from uncultured Alphaproteobacteria bacterium, assembly GCA_963823115.1. Lineage (GTDB taxonomy): Bacteria > Pseudomonadota > Alphaproteobacteria > Rhizobiales > Xanthobacteraceae > Bradyrhizobium. Next base: position 192,850 of record CAWGKJ010000011.1, read on the forward strand.
CAACTCGGCCTGCGGCAGCTTCATCTGCGCGATGGCACGGGTGGCTTGCGCGATTTCCGCAGCACTCATCTGCGCGAAATCCTTCTTCTGCAGCACTTCCTTGTCGGAGACCGAGAGCCTGAGCTCCTGCTCCTGAACCTGCGGCGCTTCGCTCATTTGCGGCTGCGACAGCGCCTCCTGGACCCGGCGCGAAGCCGGCGGCGGCTTTTTTCTGGCGTGATCCGGCAGCGGCACCGAATCCAGCATGTGCTTCCATTCTTCGGCGGCGCGGAAGAACAGATCGAACGCCTGCGCGAAGATCAGCGCGTGCTCGTGGCGCTTGACAAAGATCGCCTCCAGCGTGGTGAAGACGTCGGCGCGGTTGCCGATTTCGATCACCTGCAGCGCGTTCAGGGCATCGATCACCGCGCCGGGACCGACGGGAATCCCGGCGGCGCGCAACGCGCGGGCAAAGCCGACGACGTTGTCGGCCATTTGGCCCGTCGGGGGCGAAAGATGATTGATGGCCATCGGACAACTCGATTTGCGACGGGCGCTGCTAATCCTCGCTCGTCGCCTCTTTCAAAACCTTCTGCAGCGTATCGCCCTGCATCCGCGCGATGTCGTCCTGGTATTTCAGGAGCGCGCCGAGCGTATCGCCGACCACCTGCGGGGTCAGCGAGCGGGCGTCGAGTTCGGTCAGCGCCGTGGCCCAGTCGAGGGTCTCGGCGACGCCCGGCGACTTGTAAAAATCCTGATCGCGCAGCGCCTGCACGAAACGGACCACCTGCTGCGACAGTTTTGCAGAGATGCCGGGCACCCGCGATTTGACAATCGCGAGCTCGCGCTCGGCAGAGGGATAATCCACCCAGTGGTAGAGACAGCGGCGCTTCAGCGCGTCATGAATTTCGCGGGTGCGGTTCGAGGTGATGACGACGATCGGCGGGTGCGGCGCCTTCACCGTGCCGAGTTCGGGGATCGTCACCTGGAAGTCGCTGAGGATTTCCAAAAGATAGGCCTCAAACGCCTCATCGGCACGGTCGAGTTCATCGATCAGGAGTACCGGCGCGCCGGCGACATCCGGCTCCAGCGCCTGCAACAGCGGCCGCTTGATCAGATAGCGCTCGGCGAAAATGTCTGACGATAGCTGGTCACGATCGGTGTCGCCGGCAGCTTCCGCGAGCCGGATCGCGATCATCTGCGCCGCGCTGTTCCACTCATAGACCGCGGAGGCGACGTCCAGACCTTCATAGCACTGCAGCCGGATCAGCTTTCGCCCTAGCGCCGCCGACAGCACTTTTGCAATTTCGGTCTTGCCGACGCCGGCCTCACCTTCCAGGAACAACGGCCGGCCCATGCGCAGCGACAGATAGGTCACCGTGGCTAGCGAGCGCTCGGCGAGGTAACCGCGCGAGGACAGCAGCTCGAGCATGGCATCGACGGAAGCAGGCAATGCCGAAGCAGTCATGGGAAAGCCAGTCTCGATAAACCGGGAATTGGCAACGTCACGCTTTGCCGGTCGCGGCTTCGACGGCGCGCCGCGCCATCACCGCGATCAGATGCGCGCGATATTCGGCGCTGCCGTGCAGGTCGCTGTTCAATCCGTCCGCCGGCACCGTCAAACCGTCGAGCGCCTTAGCCGAGAAGCGCTTCTTCAGGGCCTCCTCGAACGAAGTCACGCGGAATACGCCCTCGGAGCCGGCACCGGTGACGGCGACGCGGACATCCGACGGACGCTTGGCGACGAACACCCCGACCAGCGCGTAGCGCGAGGCCTGGTTGCGGAATTTGATATAGGCGGCCTTCTTCGGCACCGGGAACATCACCCTGGTGATGATCTCGTCGCTCTCCAGCGCCGTCGTGAACAGCCCCTGGAAGAACTCTTCCGCCTTCAGCCGGCGCTTGTTGGTGACGATGGTCGCATCAAGCGCGAGGCAGGCCGCGGGATAATCGGCCGTCGGGTCGTTGTTGGCAAGCGAGCCGCCGATGGTGCCCTTGTGGCGCACCGCGGGATCGCCGATCATGCCGGCGAGCTCAGCCAGCGCCGGGATCGCCTCGCCGACGGTCGGCGAGGTCGCGACGCTGGCGTGGGTCGCGGTAGCACCGATCACAAGCGAACGGCCCTTCATCTCGATGCCGTCGAGCCCCTCAATGTGGGAGAGGTCGACCAGATGCGGCGGGCTGGCGAGCCGCTGCTTCATGACTGGCAGCAAGGTATGACCGCCGGCGATCACCTTGGCGTCTTCATTCTTGACTAGCAGATTGGCGGCCTGCCGCACGGTCGCCGGGCGATGATATTTGAATTCGTACATGAATGATCCTTGATCGGCGTGCGCTGATATCCGTTACGCGAGATCGGACTTCGCCATCGCCTTGGCGCCCGCCGCGATCGATTGAACGATATTCTGATAGCCGGTGCAGCGGCAGAGATTGCCTTCGAGCTCTTCGCGAATGGTGTGGTCGCCGAGATCGTGGCCCTTGCGGTGGACCAGGTCGACCGCGGTCATGATCATGCCGGGCGTGCAGAAGCCGCATTGCAGGCCGTGATGTTCGCGGAACGCCTCCTGCATCGGATGCAGCGGCGCGCCGTCGGCGGCGAGACCCTCGATGGTCCTGACTTCGTGGCCATCAGCCATGACCGCGAGCGTGGTGCAGGATTTCACTGCCTTGCCGTCGAGGAGCACGACACAGGCGCCGCACTGCGAGGTGTCGCAGCCGACATGGGTTCCGGTCAGCCGCAGATTCTCCCGCAAAAACTGCACCAGCAGCGTACGGGGGTCGACATTGGCGGTGACGGGATTACCGTTCACGATCAGGGAAATCTTGGCCATTCAGCACTCTCTTCATCTGCGCTGCTGCATTGCACGGCGGCACAGCCATTGAAATCATTATGGGCCATAATATGAGCCATCCCGGCAATGAGCAACCTCACCTGGGGCATAGCCTGATATGACCTGCCAACTATGACCTGCCAAGGCTTGGCCGGGACTAACCCTGCACCGCCTTGGAGAAATTCGCGAAAAACTCGTCGGCCAGTTTCTTGGCCGCTCCGTTGATCAGGCGCTGACCGAGCTGGGCCAGCTTGCCGCCGATCTGCGCCTCGACGTCGTAGGTCAACAGCGTGCCGCCGTCCTTTTCGGCCAGCGCCACCGTCGCACCTCCCTTGGCGAAGCCGGCGACGCCGCCCTCGCCCTCGCCCGATATCCTGTAGCCGTTGGGCGGATCGAGATCGCTCAGCGTGACCCGGCCCTTGAAGCGGGCCGACACCGGCCCGACCTTCATTTTCGCGACTGCGCGGAAGCCGTTGTCTTCGGTCTTCTCAAGTTCCTCGCATCCGGGAATACAGGCCTTCAGCACTTCCGGATCGTTCAGTTTGGCCCACACCGCCTCGCGCTGCGCCGCAAGCTGAACTTCTCCGTTCATTGTCATGGCCATGGGTTGCCTCCCGGATCGGTCGTCGCCTAGCTCCCAAGTAAAGCACGCCCGGCCTAAAAGGAAGAGGACGGACAGGGAAGAGCGATGCATATTCGCAGCGCAGCAGGCTTGTGCTGATGGTTGGGGATTGGCAGGGGCGGCCGAGAGTGGTTAGGTCGCGCGTATCATGAACACTTTCAGATTGATGCGCCGGTCATCCAACTGCAAAGACGCGCGGAGCCTGTCATCGGGCCGCGCTTTGCGCGGACCCGTTGGCGTTTTAGTCCGCGCGTGACGAGGAACGTAGAATGCCAATGATCGATGCCGACGGTTGCCTGCTCAATGTATCCGTCGAAGGCCGCGACGGCGGGCCGACCCTGATGCTGTCCAATTCGCTGGGCTGCACCTTGCAGATGTGGGAGCCGCAGATGAAGGCGCTCACCCAGCTTTTTCGCGTGATCCGCTATGACCGGCGCGGTCACGGCAAATCCGGCGTGCCGCCCGGCCCCTACTCGATCGAGCGCTTCGGCCGCGACGTGCTGGCGATCCTCGACGATCTCAACATCGAGAAGGTGCACTGGTGCGGACTTTCGATAGGAGGCATGGTCGGACAATGGCTCGGCGCCAACGCTCCGGAACGGCTGGGCAAGATCATTCTTTCCAACACCGCCTGCCACTATTCCGATCCGACCAACTGGCACAACCGCATCAAGGCCGTCAAGGAAGGCGGGATTGCCGCGGTCGCCGACACCATCATCGCCGGCTGGCTGACGGCCGACTTCCGCGAACGCGAACCGCAGATTACTGCGAATATGAAGGCCATGCTGCTGGCGTCGCCGGTGCAGGGTTATCTCGCCTGCTGCGAGGCGCTGAGCACGCTCGATCAGCGCGCACTGCTGCCGAAGATCAAGAGCCCGACGCTGGTGATCGCCGGGCGCCACGACATGTCGACGCCGATCGCGGCCGCCGAATTCATCCGCAGCCAGATTCCAGGCGCTGCCTTAACGATTCTGGACGCCGCGCATATTTCCAATGTCGAGCAGCCGCACGCCTACGCCGATGCCGTGATCGGCTTCCTGACGCAACGCTAGGATTTTGCGTCAGCGATTGCCGGGGATTTGGGGCTTCTCAAGGACGAGGCCGTCGGCAGTCACGCCATCGTCGACCTGCGGCTGAGCGGGACGTTCGACCAGCAATACAATTCCAGTGCCGAGCAGCATCAACAGTTCGGTCGCGTGCAGCCGCAGGGCCAGGGTCTCGCCGACCTGCGATGCCATCAGCATACTGGCGAAACTGATCACGCTGCCGATGCCGATCGCCATGGCCAGCGCCTCGTCGCAGCCGCCGGATTTGCGGATCGAGGCGCGGGTGATGAGAACCAGAAAGATCGCGAAAAACGCGACCACGGTCAGCTTGCCCAGCGCCAATAGCCAGGCGGCGCGGACCGTCGCCGTCGCCGCCAGTTGCAGATGATCGCTGATGAACAATCCGACCGATATGTTCGGCCGCTCATAGAGACCGTGGATCGGCGAGATCAGGATCCTGAAGGCGACGATGGTCCAGGTCGGAATGAAATAGGCCGCGAGCAGCGCGCCATTGAATGAACTAATCCGCCAATTTGTGGGCATACCGCTTCCCGCTTTTTCCGCTGGCTTCCGAAGCGAAACCGCGGTTTGCGGGCGAGGTAACCTGCTTAAACTGCGGCGGGCAATTTAAACCCTTTATTTACCTTAATGGCCGGGGCAACCGCCCCCCAAAGAGAAATCCCGCCTTGCGGCGGGATCTCCCTGCTCTCACGTATTTCCAGGTCTGGACTATCGGCCGCCCTTGCCCTGCTGCCCGGGGTCCTGGCCCTGACGGTGCGTTTCCTGCTGCTGTTGTCCGGGCTTCTGTCCGGGCTTCTGGCCGCCGCCCTGCTGCTGGCCGGGCTTTTGGCCCGGATTCTGGTTCTGCTGGCCCGGATTCTGGTTCTGGCTGGACATCGGGATCTCCCTTGTTGAACTTAACCGGCAATAACCGGGAAACCTGCGGTTGGTTTCAAGGGAACCTTCTGTTCCGCCGAACAATTACACGTGTATGGCTGGGAACGACGGCGGCGCCCTGGCCTCCCGGGGGTCTGAAACTACCTCTGCACAAGCCGTTTAAGCCGCACCCCACACTGTTGCTGCACCGGGTTCCCACTGTTAGAAAATGATACGACGTGTCGTTCCGGCTGCCGGGGCCATCGCCGCGTCATTCTCTTGCAAGCGAGAGTACTTTCTCGTGGCAAGCCGGTTTCCACTTTGCCGGAAAATGCTCTAACGGCAGCACATGGACTATTTCGCCCAGCAACTGATCAACGGAATTGTACTCGGCTCGATCTATGGTCTGATCGCCATTGGCTACACCATGGTCTATGGCATCGTCGGCATGATCAATTTCGCCCATGGCGATATTTTCATGATTGGCGGCTTTATTGCCCTGATTTCATTCTTGATCCTGGTCTCGATCGGGCTGACCGTGGTGCCGGTGATCCTGCTGATCGTGCTGCTGGTATCGATGGCGATCACCGCGCTCTATGGCTGGACGGTGGAGCGCATCGCCTACCGGCCGCTGCGGCATTCGTTTCGCCTCGCGCCCATGCTCTCGGCGATCGGCATGTCGTTCGTGCTGATCAATTATTCGCAAATTGCGCAGGGCGCGCGGGTCAAGCCGGTGCCGCCGATCATCACCGGTGGCTACACACTATACGAGGCGAACGGCTTCGTGGTGCGACTGTCCAATGTGCAGATCATCGTCGTCGTCACCACCATTGTGCTGCTGGCGATCTTCAGCTGGCTGGTGGCGCACACACGCCTCGGCCGCGATATGCGCGCCTGCGAACAGGACCAGACTATGGCAGCGCTGCTCGGCGTGGACGTCGACCGCACCATCTCCATGACCTTCGTGATCGGGGCTGCACTCGCAGCGGTCGCGGGCATGATGTACCTGCTCTATTACGGTCTGGTGGATTTCTTCATGGGCTTTGTCGCCGGCATCAAGGCCTTCACCGCGGCGGTGCTCGGCGGCATCGGTTCGCTCCCCGGCGCGATGCTGGGCGGGCTTCTGATCGGCCTGATCGAGACCTTGTGGTCGGCCTATTTCTCGGTCGAGTACAAGGACGTCGCGGCGTTCTCGATTCTGATCATCGTGCTGATCTTCCTTCCGACCGGCCTGCTCGGCCGGCCCGAAGTTGAAAAAGTTTGACGGGCGGCGGCGTGACAGCACCCGTGCCTGAATCAACGCTCGCTTCGCGCGGCCCTGGCATCGCATTCATCTTCAAGAAAGCCTTGATCAGCGCATTGGTAGCGCTGGTGCTGTTTTCGCTGATGATCGGCATCCGCACCGAGGCCGGACCCACCGGGCAATTGATCTACTGGACCCGGTTCGGCGATCTCGCCGCCATGGTCGCCGCCGTGTTCGGCGGCAGTATCGCGGTCGAATTGCTGCGGCAATGGTGGGGTCCGGTCGGCACCATCAAGATCGTTCCGCCGCAGGTGCAGCACGCTCTGGCGTTGGCGCGGCGCGCAATCGCGCCGCTGCTCCTGATCTTCACCTTTCTGGTGCCGGTAATCTTCTACGACCAGCGCTACATCCTCGATCTCGGCATTCTCGTGCTGACCTATGTGATGCTGGGGTGGGGACTGAACGTAGTCGTCGGCCTCGCCGGGCTGCTCGACCTCGGCTACGTCGCGTTTTACGCGGTCGGCGCCTATTCCTATGCCCTGCTGGCGACTAATTTCGGGCTGTCGTTCTGGATCTGCCTGCCCCTGGCCGGCATCCTCGCGGCATGCTGGGGCGTGATGCTCGGTTTTCCCGTACTGCGGCTGCGCGGCGACTATCTCGCCATCGTTACCTTGGCATTCGGCGAAATCATCCGCCTCGTCATCATCAATTGGCAGAGCCTGACCGGCGGCCCGAACGGCGTTTCCGGAATTCCGCGGCCGACCTTCTTCGGCATTCCACTGACGCCGGGCGATGACGGCCTCGCGGCAAAGCTCGGCATCGAATTCTCCCCCACCCATCGCATCGTATTTCTGTTCTACTTGATCCTGGCACTGGCGCTGTTGACCAACTGGGTGACGATCCGGCTGCGGCGCCTGCCGATCGGCCGCGCCTGGGAAGCGTTGCGCGAGGACGAGGTCGCCTGCCGCGCGCTCGGCATCAACACCACGACCACAAAGCTAACGGCGTTCGCCACCGGCGCCATGTTCGGCGGGTTCGCCGGCGCTTTCTTCGCAACAAGGCAGGGTTTTATCAGTCCGGAATCCTTCACCTTCCAGGAATTGGCGCTGGTGCTGGCGATCGTCGTGCTCGGCGGCATGGGCTCGCAGCTCGGCGTCGCGCTCGCAGCCCTTGCCATGATCGGCGGCTTCGAGCTGTTCCGCGGCCTCGAACAATTCCGTATGCTGGTATTCGGCATGGCGATGGTGCTGCTGATGATCTGGCGGCCGCGCGGGCTGATCGGCCACCGCGCCCCGACCGTGTTCCTCAGGCATAGCCAAGCCATCTCCTCCGACCTCGTCAAGGAGGGCCACGGATGAGCGGCGATTGCATTCTCACCGTCGATCGCCTGTCGATGCGCTTCGGCGGCATCATTGCCGTCAACGACCTGTCGTTTGCCGCCGAGCGGCGCAAGATCACCGCGCTGATCGGACCCAACGGCGCCGGCAAGACCACCGTGTTCAACTGCATCACCGGATTCTACAAGCCGTCCAGTGGAATGATGCGGTTGACGCACGGCAATGGTCGCGAGATCCGGCTTGAGCGGCTGAACGATTTCCGGATTTCCAAACAGGCGAAAGTCGCCCGCACCTTCCAGAACATCCGGCTGTTTCCCGGCATGACCGCGCTGGAAAACCTGATGGTCGCGCAGCACAATGCGCTGATGCTGGCCTCGGGCCTGACCTTTCTCGGCCTGATCGGCGCGCCGTCCTGGCGCTCGGCCGAGAAGCGCGCGATCGATCAGGCAACGCTCTGGCTCAAGCGCATCGGGCTGCTCGACCGTGCCGACGACGCCGCCGGCAACCTGCCCTATGGCGATCAGCGCCGTCTCGAAATCGCCCGCGCGATGTGCACCGAACCGGCCCTGCTGTGCCTCGATGAACCGGCCGCCGGACTGAACGCGCGTGAAAGCGCGGCCCTGAGCGAACTGCTGCTCTCGATCCGCACCGACCACGGCATCTCGATCCTCTTGATCGAGCACGACATGTCGGTGGTCATGGAAATTTCCGACCACGTCGTGGTGATGGATTACGGCATGAAGATCGCCGAAGGCACCCCGCAGGACATCCGCGACGATCCCAAGGTGATCGCGGCCTATCTCGGCGCCGACGAGGAAGAGGCGATCGCCGTGATGGAGAGCGGAACGTGACCGCGCCCCTGCTCGCGATCCGGGCGCTGCGTGCCGCCTACGGCAAGATCGAGGCGCTGAAGGGCGTCGATCTCGACATCAAGCCCGGCGAGATCGTCGCCCTGATCGGCGCCAATGGCGCCGGCAAGTCGACCCTGATGATGACGATCTTCGGCAGACCGCGCGCACGCTCGGGCCAGATCCTGTTCGACGGGCGCGACATCAGCGGTGTGCCGACCCATGAGATCGCGCGGCTGCGCATTGCGCAATCGCCGGAAGGCCGCCGGATTTTCCCGCGCATGAGCGTCGCCGAAAACCTGCAGATGGGCGCCGACGCCACCGACAACAGCGAGGCCGACCGCGCCGCCGCGCTTGAACGGGTCTTGACGCTGTTTCCCCGTCTCAAGGAGCGCATGACCCAGCGCGGCGGCACCTTGTCCGGCGGCGAGCAGCAGATGCTGGCGATCGGCCGCGCCTTGATGAGCCGCCCTCGCCTGTTGATGCTGGACGAGCCCTCGCTCGGGCTGGCCCCGCTGATCGCGCGCCAGATTTTCGACGCAATCCGGACCCTGAACCGGCAGGACGGCCTCACCGTGCTGATCGTTGAGCAGAACGCCAATCACGCGCTGCGGCTGGCCCATCGCGGCTATGTCATGGTCAACGGCCTGATTACGCTCGAAGGAACCGGCGCCGAGCTGCTGCAGCGACCGGAAATCCGCGCCGCCTATCTGGAAGGCGGACGGCGGGGCTAGCCCGGCGGCGACGTGCCGCGCCGCCCCAAAATTGCCGATGACTTCGCTGCAAATTCAGCCGACAATGGCCGCGATTTTCGAACCCGGCTTGCCCGGTATTTCCCTTAGCAATCTACCCGCGAGGACTTCTCATGAAATCACTGAAGCTGATCGGCCTGGCATTTGGCGCGTCGTTGGCATTGTCGACGGCGGCGCTTGCGCAGGACATCACCGTTGCCGTGGCGGGCCCGATGACGGGCGGCGAATCCGCATTCGGCCGCCAGATGAAGAACGGCGCCGAACAGGCGGTGGGAGATCTCAACGCCGCCGGCGGCGTGCTCGGCAAGAAACTGGCGCTGGATGTCGAGGACGACGCCTGCGATCCAAAGCAGGCGCGCTCGGTAGCGGAAAAGATCGCCAGCGCGAAGATCCCGTTCGTCGCCGGCCACTATTGTTCGTCGTCGTCGATCCCGGCGTCGGAAGCCTATGCCGACGGCAACGTGTTGCAGATCACGCCGGCTTCCACCAATCCGCTGTACACCGAGCGCAAGCTCTGGAACGTGGCGCGCGTCTGTGGCCGTGACGATCAGCAGGGCCTGGTTGCCGCCCAATACATCGCGAAGAATTTCAAGGGCAAGAACGTCGCCATCCTCAACGACAAGACCACCTATGGCAAAGGTCTCGCCGACGAGACCAAGAAGGCGCTCAACAAGGCCGGCTTCACCGAAAAAATGTTCGAAGTCCTACAACAAGGGCGACAAGGATTTTAACGCCATCGTGTCGCGGCTGAAGCTTGAGAAGATCGATCTCGTCTATGTCGGCGGCTACCATCAGGAATCCGGTCTGATCGTGCGCCAGATGCGCGATCAGGGCCTGCAAACCGTGCTGATGGCCGGCGATGCGCTGGCCGACAAGGAGTTCGCGTCGATCACCGGCCCCGCCGCCGAAGGCACGCTGTTCACCTTCGGTCCCGACCCGCGCAACAAGCCGACCGCCAAGGCGATCGTCGAGCGCTTCAAGGCCAAGGGCATCGATCCGGAGGGCTACACGCTCTACACCTACGCCGCGATGCAGGTCTGGTCGCAGGCGGTGGCGAAAGCCGGCACCACCGATCCGAAAAAGGTCATGGATGCGATCAAGGCCGGATCGTGGGATACCGTGATCGGCAAGATGGAGTTCGATGCCAAGGGCGACATCAAGCAGCTCGACTATGTCGTCTACAAATGGGACGCCAAGGGCAACTACGTCGAGATCAATCCGAAGGGATCGTAAGTCCGACAAGCGTTTTGACGATATTGAACGCCCCGGCTCGCCGGGGCGTTTTTGTTGGTGGGCTGCGCTTTTCGACGCAGTTGACCGGAGAACAGACGTGCGGTCATCTGCGCCCCGCGGGGAACATATGATGAAAAACCTTCTCACCGATATCGCCGGCGTTCGCGTCGGTCACGCCGATGACTCGACGCTGGCGTCCGGCGTCACGGCCATTATTTTCGACAGGCCGGCGGTGGCCGCGATGGACGTGCGCGGCGGCGGGCCCGGCATCCGCGAAGGCGTGCTGCTCGACCTCGCCAACACGGTGGAGCGGGTCGACGCCATCGCGCTCGCCGGCGGCTCGGCATTCGGGCTCGAGGCCGGCGGCGGCGTGCAGGCATGGCTCGCCGAACAGGGCCGCGGTCTTGTGGTGCGCGACGCCGTCATTCCGATCGTACCCGGCGCGATCTGTTTCGATCTCCTCAATGGCGGCGACAAGGCCTGGGGCCGTTTCGCGCCCTACCGCGATCTCGGCTATGCCGCGGCTACCGCAGCCGGCGAGACGTTCGCGCTTGGCAGCGCCGGCGCCGGGCTCGGCGCCACCACGGTGAATTTCAAGGGCGGTCTCGGCTCGGCGTCGGCGGCGACGCCAGACGGCGTCCGGGTCGCTGCGCTGGCGGTGGTCAATGCGGTGGGCAGCGTCACAATTGGCGATGGCCCGTGGTTCTGGGCGGCGCCGTTTGAAATCGACGGTGAATTTGGCGCATGCGGACTGCCGCCATCGTTCACGCCGGACATGCTGGCGATGCGGATCAAGGGCGGCGGCGCCGCCACTTCCGTGGAGAACACCACGCTCGTGGTGGTCGTGACCGATGCGGAACTGACAAAACCTCAGGCGAAGCGGCTTGCCATGATGGCGCAGACCGGATTTGCCCGCGCGATCTATCCGGTGCACGCGCCCATGGATGGCGACGTGGTGTTCGCCGCCGCGACCGGCGAAAAGCCGGTCGATCCTCTGGCCGGCCTCACCGAGCTTGGCATGGTGGCGGCCAATGTCGTGGCCCGCGCCATCGCGCGCGGCGTCTACACGGCGACCGCGCTGTCCTTCCCCGGCGCGTTGCCGGCATGGAAAGATCGGTTTGGGTAGGTCTCTACGTCGCTAGTTTCAGACGTTGAGCGAGAGCGAGGAGGTCACGCCGGACGAAATCGCCTGCGCCTCGCGTTGAATCATCTGCTCGACGAAGTTGTAGGAAGACGTCGCGCTGCTGGATGATGTCGTCGCCGCTGGCGAGGTCATGGTGACCTTCGATCCGTCGGCATAGGTCACCGACGTCGTGGTCGAGCCGTCGCCGTTGGTTACCGAGCTGGAGGACGCGCCGTTCAAGGCCTGCAACAGCGGGTCGGTGCTCGATCCGGCGTTACCGGAGCTTGAGCCGCTGGCGCTGGCGGATCCGCTGGATCCGTCCGAACTGGCAACGTGATGATGGTGGTGGTGACCGCCCTTGCCGCCGGCCCCCTGCAGCGCCTGCGACATTTCGTTGAGGCTGACCGAACCGTCGCCGTTACTATCGAGCTTGTTGAATACGGCGTCGGCCTGCGCAAGGTTGGTCCCGCCGGCCCCGAGGGCGTTTTCGAATTCCGATTTGCTGATCTGGCCGTCGCCGTTGGCGTCGATCTGCGAGAACAGGTCTTGCAGCGCGCTGGATGGGCTGGTGGGAGCCGAGGCGGTGGAGGTCGTCGATGACTGACCTTGCGCCGCAAGCAGCGCGCTCATCGTGGCCGGCGAAATCTGCGAAAATCCGCTTGCGCCGGAGGCTGGCGTCGAGTTGCCCGAAGTCGGGGTGCTGCCGGAGACATCGAACGGATTGGCCGGAGCCTGGCTGAAACCGCTGGTCTGCGGAGAGGAGGATTTCGACGAGGTCAGCGATTGCAGGCCATCCAGCAACGACGACGCGGCGCCAAGGGCAAACATCATGGCAGAACTCCGACAAGAGCCGCGATCGCGCGGCCTTCACCTTCACCGCCCAACGATCAGCAAACGCCATGCCATCGCGGAAACCTCAATAAAATGGAGGTTTTTTGCTGCTTGAAGCTGCCGACGCCCCCGGCAATTGATGCCCTCGCGGCAGAATTTTCCGCCCTCGCTACGAAGATTTGCCCGCATTGCCCCCAGGCTTTGCGCGTGTTACGCGGAAACCGCTCCGCACGTTCGAAAACGGTCTTTCGGAAAGCGCACATGTCTCAGCAATTTGCGGTACGCCCCCTGGTCATCGCGCCGTCGATCCTGGCCTCCGATTTCGCCAGACTGGGCGAAGAGGTCCGCGCCGTGGATCGGGCCGGCGCCGACTGGATCCATCTCGACGTAATGGACGGGCATTTCGTGCCCAACATTTCCTACGGCCCGGACGTCATCAAGGCGATGCGCCCGCACACCAGGAAGACCTTCGACGCGCATCTGATGATCTCGCCGTGCGATCCCTATCTGGAGGCTTTCGCCAAGGCCGGCTGCGACCACATCACGGTCCATGCCGAGGCCGGCCCGCATCTGCATCGCTCGCTGCAGGCGATCCGCGCGCTCGGCAAGAAGGCCGGCGTCTCTCTCAATCCGGGCACACCGATCTCGGCGATCGAATATGTCATCGATCTGATTGATCTGGTGCTGGTCATGTCGGTCAACCCCGGCTTCGGCGGCCAGGCCTTCATTCCCTCCGCGCTCGGCAAAATTCGCGACCTGCGCGCCATGACCGCGGGACGCCCGATAGATATCGAGGTCGATGGCGGCGTGGGTCCGGATGTCTCGGGCCAGCTTGCAGCGGCCGGCGCCAATGCCTTCGTCGCGGGCTCCGCCGTGTTCAAGGGCGGCACCATGGAGGCCTACAAGGCCAACATTTCCGCCATCCGCAATGCGGCGGCGATGGCGCGCGGAGAAGCGGTCTAGCGTGCTCGCGCGGACGCTTCCTGATCGCTGCGGCGAGCCGCCAGCCGCACTGATTTTGCTGTCGATTCTGGTCATAGCTACAATTTTACGGAACGTTCAGGTATTCCCTTTAAGAGGGTCGATGAGCTGAGAACAGCGCTCCAGAACGCTCAGGACGAGCGATGCCAGATGCAAACCTATCGATCGTCGGCGAAGTCGAAGCAGCCCTAGATATTGGCTCACCGGAAAAACGCCTAGACACCGCCAAGCGTGTGACAGATCTTTTTCTGTCATCGGCCGGCAGCTTCAATGCCGAGCAAATCGAGCTATTCGACAATGTGCTCGAGCGCCTCATAAAGACGATAGAGATTCGGGCGATCGCGGACATCAGCGCCCGCATCGCTCTTGCCGAAATGAGCAGTCAACTTGCTCCCATTGCCCAAGCGCCGCCTTCCGTTATCCGTCGCCTTGCCAAGAACGACGAGATCACGATCGCCGGACCTGTTTTGGCGGAATCTGCGCGCCTGACTCCTGAAGATTTGGTCGAAATCGCGGAGACAAAAGGAGAGCAGCACCTGCTGGCCATTTCCGGCCGCTGGTGGTTGAAGGAAGTCGTCACCGACGCGCTATTGGCCCGCCGATACCCAACCGTCAGCCGCCGGATCATGAGTAATCCCGGTGCACGCGTTTCCGCATCCGGATTTGCGATTGTTCTGGCGCAGGCTGAATCCGATCCTGAACTTGCGGTCGAAACCGGCATACGGATCGATTTGCCCCCGGAGCTCCGTCAGCAATTGTTGCGTAACGCAACGGAGGCGGTTCGATCGCGGCTGTTATCGCGCGCGCCACCGCACCTTTTCGAGGAAATCCGAAATGCCATTGCGGCCGTCTCCGCGGGAGTGGACCGCGAGATGTCCAGGGTTCGCGACTTTGCGACGGCGAAACGCGTCGTGGCGATGCTCAAAGACAAGGGCGAACTCAATGAAGCGGCTTTGCTGGGATTTGCCAGGCAGCGCAAATACGAGGAAACCGTCGCTGCACTTGCCGAGTTATCGCGATCAACCATCGAGGTCATTCGGCCCTTGATGCAGAGCCTTCGCGACGACGGTGTCCTCGTTCCCTGTAAAGCGGCGGGGCTCAGCTGGGAGACCGTCCACGCAGTCCTGGACGGCCGTTTCGCGACGGGCAGACTGGGTCCGCATGAATTAGCCAACGCCCAGAGACAGTTCGCCAAGCTGACAACGGAAAATGCGCGCCGGTTGCTCAGGTTTTGGCAGGTCCGGTCGTCGACGTCATGAATTGAGGCGGACTCTCTTCGGTTCAGCGGACATTGTCGCTGAGGTCCGGCGAGGCAACCCACTTCCGAAATCAGATCGGCGTCACCTTAGCGCGCGAGCCGCATCGAGACGACAGGCGTTCTTAAGGAACAATTTACCATAATTTGGCAGATTCGATTTGGGACCGAAGGGCAGCGGCGTATCGGCCAATTCTCAATTGTTCGAGGAAAACGATGTCCGGCTATGTGCTCACGCTGGATACGCTCAAGCGCGCGGGATTGCGGCTGACGGGGTTAGTCTTCGCGATGCTCGTCGCAGGCAGCGGCAACGCCGCAGATCTTGCGCTCCGGATAAATGTCACGCCGCCTTCGCAGGCTGAATTCGACCGGTTCCTGGCCGACCGGCAGAAAGCACCGGCGTCAGAGCAAGCGCGCAAACTGCTCTTCCACGAGTTCCTGTCGTGGCGCAAGGCGCGCGAGCACCGTTGAAAAAGACATCATGCATTTCCTGCGATGCTCGTCCGCGCGGATGAGGTGATCGAGCAGGTCAATCCGGTTGTCGCAATCCCCGCCTAGGCGCTCACCTCGTCCGGCTTCCTGCCGTTTGCGCTGTCCTGCTCGTGCAGCGATGCCAACCGCGGCGGCCGCACCACGGTGACGGTACAGACCGCCTCAGCTGCCACTTTGGCGGAGACACTGCCGAGCAGCGTGCGCACCAGGGAATTCTGCCGGGCGCCGATAACGATGTGATCGACATGATTGGCTTCGGCAAATTCGAAAATCGCCGCGGCCGGATCGACGGCCTCGAGGACGTGCACCGTAAGCCGGTTTTCATCGAGCTTCAGCGGCGACGCCCAATGCCTGAGCGTGACGAGCCGATCGATGTGCTTGTTGTTGCCTTCTTCGTCGAGCGTCCGGTCGATGGTGACGCGGCCGAGCTTCAGCACGTTCAGGCACGCCAGCCTCGCCGACGGCAGCGTCGCCAGGATTCGTTTGGCGGTAACGCGTAGCGCTTCGTTCAGCGCAGACGATCCCTCGGTGACGTCGATCGCGATTGCCACGATCGGCCCCGATGCCAGTTGCGCCGCAAGATCCGCCTTTGCCCTCGGCACCGTCAGGTTGCCATTGAAGCGGCGGCGCCAGACCGTGCTGATGGGATCGCGGTCGAGGCGCTCCGCGCGCGCGGTCAATTTGACCTGATCGGGATGCGCAAGTTCGAATGCCAGTTGCGAGGCCGTCGGGTAGCGCCAGAGCGGCCCGATCTCCAGGCAGCGCAGCACGATTTCCTGCAGCCAAGGCGGATAGTCCGGCTTGAGTTTGCGCGGAGGATATGGATCGCGCCATAGCCGCCGCCGCATCCCGCGCATAGTTTCGCTTTCGCCGAACGGCCGCACGCCCGTGGTGAAGAAATACAGGAGCACGCCCAGCGAAAACAGATCGCTGCGCGGATCGTCCCGCACCCCCAGCAAACGCTCGGGCGTCATATAGGGCGCGGTGCCGTAGGGAAGCCGGAACTCCTCCTGCAGCAAATCGGGTAGCTGATTGTGATGCGACAATCCGAAATCGATCAACACGGCTTCGCCCGAGGGGCGAAACATGACGCTGCTCGGCTTGATATCGTGATGGATGACGTTCTGCCGGTGCAAGTCGGCAAGCGCCACCGCGATCTTTCCGGCCATGACCCTCGCCTCTTCGTAAGGCAGCGGCAGATCGCCAAGCCGGCCGTACAGCGTCGTGCCCGGGATCTGCTCGATCACGACATAGGCCTGATGCGCGAAATCGCCGGTCGCGTAACAGGCCGGCACGTGAGGCCCCGACAGACGCGGCAGGATCATCTGCTCCATCTCGAAGCTGACGATCGCCGCGGGATCCTCGCCCTCCGAAACCCGTGGAATCTTCATCAGCATCGGCATGGTCATGTCGGGGCGCGTCACGCTCCACAGCGTCGCCATGCCGCCGCTATGGACGCGTTCCCCGAGGGTAAAGCCGTCGATCACCGCACCCGGCTGAATCGAAACTTTCGGCATCGCTCACCTCCCGAGCCGCAGGCGATCGGCCAACCAGTGCGGAAGGCCATTTTCCCGAATCCGCATCGCCGCCGCCTCGACATCGTAGGGCACGCGGCAATACGTGATTTGCCCGGACCTGGTGTCGAACATCGCGAACGAGGCGGCCGGGTCGCCATCGCGAGGCTGCCCCACCGACCCGAGAACGGCGAGCCATTGCCGCCCCCCGGACAACTGCACCGGGACACCGGCGGTCGGGATGAAACTCGTCATCTTCGCGGTCACGGACATCGAATACAGCGTCGGCCTGTGGATATGGCCGCAGAAAGTGGCGTGCGCTTCCGTCGCTATGATGCTGTGCGCCGCATCCGGCGTATTCTGGACATAACGCCATTTCGGGGGATTGCTGGCTTCGGAATGAACGTAGAGGCGATCCTCCTCCTGCAGCACCAGCGGCAATTCCGCCAGGAACAGCCGCTGTGACGCGCTGAGCCTGCCGCGAGTCCACTCGATCGCGGCCTGGGCTTCGGCATTCATCAATTCGGAGGGGGTGCCGACGGCGTTGTCGTGATTGCCGCGCACCGCCACCGCCCCGCTATCGACGAGGCCCATCACCGTTTCAACCGTCCATTCCGGATCGGCGCCATATCCGACGTAATCGCCGAGGAGAATGATCTGTTCGGCGCCGTTCGCCCGCACAAAATCGAGGCATGCGCTGAACGCCTGCCGATTGGCGTGGATATCCGCAAAAACAGCCAGCAGCACGCTTTCCTCCGCAGCAATCTTATCGACCCGGCTTGTGCCCGATTTGAGGGATATCAAGCATGGGGCGCCGCGGGTGCGCAATCAGACTGAAGAAAGGGATTGGAGGGGTAATCGCCGTGGCGAATCAGCGCTTGCGCGGCGCTTCCAGGCCCCTGAGCAGCAGGGCCAGCAAGGCGTCGATCCGCGCTTCGAGCTGCGGATCGCTCCATTCCCCGCAATGTGCGGGATGATGGAAGCGGCTGGTCGCCTCGAAAATCGCGAGCGCAGAGGCCTTGACGTCGGCGACCTGGAACACGCCCTGCTTCACGCCGTCGGACAAGATATGCGCGATCTGATCGACGAGGCCATCCTTGTGCGCCTTCACCACCTTGCACGCCTCTCGCGCCAGCGCCAGATAGGTCGCGAACATCTCGGGATCGTCGCAAACCTTCTTGTGCTTGATCGCAAACAGCGCGCGCAGCCAGCGCTCCAGCCTGGCGGGCGCCGGTCCCGAGCTTTCCGCAATCTTCTCAAGCGGCGCGTTGGCGCGGTCGAGCCAGCGCTTCGCCACCGCTTCGCGCAGCGAAGCCTTGCTGGGGAAATGGCGGTAGACGCTGCCGTGGCTGACATCGAGCGCACGGGCAACATCCACGACCGTGGCCTTCGCCAGCCCGAAGCGGCGCAGCACGTCCTCGGTGACTTCGAGAATTCGCTCTGGGGTCAGGACCACGGCTTCATTCATGCGGGCACCGTCTGCTTCTCGCTATCCGACCTCGGCTAACGGGTTAATCTCGCGGCCTGCGCGGCAAGATGGCGGGCCACGCTTCGGTTGAGCCAGCGTTGGATTTGCGCGGTCAGATAAAGAATTTCGATCGTCATGGGGCAGTCCTCTTCAAGTCCGGGGCTCGCGGTCGATCGGCCGCAAACCAAGGTGACGCCTGGCAATGGCGTCGATCCCAATATAGGGTATCTCGCTGACAGATTTCAATATCTGTCAGTCAATGTTTCGTGATTGGCCGGAATGCGCCGGGCGCGTCGCTGGCGCGGCGCCCGCTTGCGCCAAGGCGGCGTTTGTCTCACCTCAGCCACTCTGCTAAAGCGCGGCGTAACCCCCTTACCCAAGAGTCGTCGATGATTTCCCGCTACACCCGCCCGGAGATGGCCGCCATCTGGGAGGCGCAGACGCGCTTCAAGATCTGGTTCGAGATCGAGGCGCATGCGGCCGACGCGCTGGCGGAACTTGGGGTAATTCCAAAGGAGGCGGCGAAAACGGTCTGGGCCAAGGCCCGCGACGTCATTTTCGACGTCGCCCGGATCGACGAGATCGAGCGCGAAACCAAGCACGACGTCATCGCCTTCCTCACCCATCTGGCGGAAATCGTCGGCCCCGAGGCGCGCTTCGTGCACCAGGGCATGACCTCGTCCGACGTGCTCGATACCTGCCTCAACGTGCAACTGACCCGCGCCGCGGACCTGCTGATCGCCGACATCGACAAGGTGCTCGCGGCGCTGAAGAAGCGCGCCTTCGAGCACAAGATGACGCCGACCATCGGCCGCTCTCACGGCATTCATGCCGAACCCGTGACGTTCGGGCTGAAGCTCGCCTACGCCTTTGCGGAATTCACCCGCGCCCGCGAAAGGCTGGTCGCCGCCCGCAAGGAGGTCGCGACCTGCGCGATCTCCGGCGCAGTCGGTACCTTCGCGCAGATCGATCCGCGCGTGGAAGCGCATGTCGCCAAGGCGATGGGGCTCAAGCCGGAGCCGATCTCGACGCAGGTGATCCCGCGCGACCGCCACGCGATGTATTTTGCAACGCTTGGCGTGATCGCGTCCTCGGTCGAACGGCTCGCCACCGAGATCCGGCATTTGCAGCGCACCGAGGTTCTGGAAGCGGAGGAGTTCTTCTCGGAGGGCCAGAAGGGCTCGTCCGCGATGCCGCACAAGCGCAACCCGGTGCTATCGGAAAACCTCACCGGCCTCTCGCGCATGGTGCGCGCCTACGTGACGCCGGCCATGGAAAATGTCGTGCTCTGGCACGAGCGCGATATCTCGCACTCCTCAGCCGAGCGCATGATGGCGCCGGACGCCACGGTGACGCTGGATTTTGCCCTTAACCGCCTCGCGGGGCTGATCGACAAGCTGCTGATCTACCCTGCCAACATGATGAAGAACCTCGACCGGCTCGGCGGCCTCATTCACTCGCAGCGACTCCTGATCGCGCTGACGCAAAAAGGCTGCAGCCGCGAGGACGCCTACAAACTCGTGCAGCGCAATGCGATGCCGGTGTGGCGCGGCGAAGGCGACTTCCAGACGCTGCTGAAGAAAGACGTCGAGGTGAAGAAGTATCTCACCGACGCCGAGATATCGGAGCAGTTCGACCTCGGCTATCACTTCAAGCACGTCGATACGATCTTCCGGCGCGTGTTCGGTGAAAGCTGATCCGGCAAGCGGGTTGCGTCCCTCGCGGGCCTGCAAAAACAACTGAATGGTAACCTCGGATCGGCTATGATCGCTTCCGTGGCATCACCATCGACCATTCTTGTGTTCGATTCCGGCCTTGGCGGGCTCACGGTATTGCGTGAGATCGTCAGGACACGGCCGGACGCGCATTATGTCTATGTCGCCGACGACGAATTCTTTCCCTATGGCCACCACAGCGAGGACCAGATCATCGCGCGCGTGGTGCCGCTGATCGGCGAATTGATCGCAGACCACGCCCCCGATCTGGTCGTGATCGCCTGCAACACCGCTTCAACGCTGGTGATGTCGCATCTTCGTGAGCAATACGAAGTGCCCTTCGTCGGAACGGTGCCGGCGATCAAGCCGGCCTGTGCAAAATCGAAAACAAGACGCGTCTCCGTGCTCGGCACCAAGGGCACCGTCAAGCGCGAATATACCAGGGCGCTGGTCCGCGATTTCGCGCAAGGCTGCGAAGTGACGCTGGTGGGCTCCGGGGAACTCGCTTCCCTCGCCGAAGCGGCCTTGAGCGGCATTGAGGTGAGCGACCGCGAGATTGCAGCGGAACTCGCGCCCTGTTTTGTCGGGGACAGCTCGGACCTTTCGGCGCGCACCGACACCGTGGTGCTGGCCTGCACCCATTACCCGCTGCTGATGGACCGCCTCGTCGCGCTCGCGCCATGGCCGGTGGACTGGATCGATCCCGCGCCCGCGATCGCCCGGCGGGTTTCGGATTTGCTCAAGCCCCGCGGCAGCAGGACCGATCATGCCGGCGCCGAGATGATTTTCACTTCCAGGCGGACGCATACGCTGAGCCCGGCCTTGATGCCGTTTTTCGGCGGCCGCGTCCCGGCGTGAAGGCAGCTGACTGTCCGGCTCAGGCCGTGCTGCAGCGCCTGACGCATCATGGCTTCTCGCTCGCCCCAGTCGCGCCGGAGTAGACGCCGGCACCTGCTCACTGATCGTCATCGCGGCCATGGCGCGAGGGGATCGAGCGCACGCGGAAGCGAATTTCTGACGGTTCTAATCCCAGCGATGCTGAATCCGGACGGCAGCGGGGCGCATCCAAGGGTATCGACTGGATCATCGTCGATCTCCTGCACGTTCGATTCCGGCGGCTGGTGCATGACGCCAAGGTTCATGGCGACAAGTCAGCGAAAGTGCTTGCGGTTTACGTGGTGGACAAAACCAAGCCGCTGGCCACGCCCGCGCCATAAAGCTGGCCTCAAGCCCGCCCGTTCGTGCTAGATGGGGAGCTGGCGGGTCGGCCCGGCTCGCCGGCTTTGCGTTGCCGGGAATTTGAGCGGAACGATGCGCGGAACGGTACGAAAAATCTTATTGCCGCGCCGCGTCGTCGATCGATCTCATGCACGCCTCGATCCGCGTGCCCTTTGTTTCGCTCACGCGAACTCTCAACATCCGCCAGCTGTTGGAGGCCCGCGCGCTCGCCGCGCAGCCGCCGGGCTGGGCTGCGATTTTCGTCAAGGCGTTCTCGGTGGTGGCCAAGGACCAGCGGGAGCTGCGCACGCTCTATAGCAAATGGCCGTGGCCCTGCTTTTATGAGCTGCCGCGCAGCATCGCGATGGTTGCGATTGCGCGTGTCGAGGACGGCCAGGATTGCGTCCTGCCGCAAAAGATCCCGGCCGGAGATACGCTGCCGCTGGCCGAAATTGATGCCCAGATCCGGCATGCCAAGGATGCACCGGTCGACGAGGTGCCGGCCTTTCGAAAGATATTGCGCGTGACGCGGCTGCCATTGCCGCTTCGCCGCTTCATGTGGCTGATCGGCCTGAATTTCGGACGCCAGCGTGCCAATTGGTTCGGCAGCTTCGGGGTGACCTCGGTTGCGGCTTTTGGCGCGGGCGAACTTCATGCGCTGAGCCCCGGGCCGTATATCCTCAGTTATGGCGTGGTGGGGCAGGACCAGACCATCGATGTCGTGATCCGCTGGGATCACCGGATTACCGACGCCGCCCTGATCGCGAAGGCCCTGACCCGGTTGGAACAGGTGCTGAACACCGAGGTCGCGGCCGAATTGCGCGGCAACCGGCAGTTGGCCGAGCCAAAGCCGGTCCGGGCGGTCGCGACCTGACGGCTTTTTAGCCGTCATTCCGGGGCGATGCGAGGCATCGAACCCGGAATGACGAGCGTTTTCATTGACAGGACAGCGATTTCTTCCTAGAAACCGCCTGCTCGCGGGCCGGTTTCGGCCCGCGATGCGTTTCGCGACCCGTGGTCCATCCCTTCAAGCTTAAGGGATTGGCCTGTCGGCTCCGGGAAATTCCCGGCGCACAGGAGGGCGCGTCTCCTCAAAACTCAAACTTGAAAAGAGGACGCGATGACTAAGCGCAGTGAGGCGAAATACAAGATCGATCGCCGTATGGGCCAGAATATCTGGGGCCGCCCGAAGAGCCCCGTGAACCGCAGGGAATACGGTCCCGGCCAGCACGGCCAGCGCCGCAAGGGCAAGCTCTCCGACTTCGGCGTGCAGCTGCGCGCCAAGCAGAAGCTGAAGGGTTATTACGCCAACATCTCCGAACGCCAGTTCCACGGCATCTATGTCGAGGCCGGCCGGATGAAGGGCGATACCGGTGAAAACCTGATCGGCCTCCTGGAGCGCCGTCTCGACACCGTGGTCTATCGCGCCAAGTTCGTCGCCACCATGTTCGCCGCGCGCCAGTTCATCAATCACGGCCACGTCAAGGTCAACGGCCGCCGCGTCAACATCTCCAGCTTCAAGGTCAAGGTCGGCGACGTCGTCGAGGTCAAGGAATCCTCAAGGCAGCTCACCCCCGTCCTGGAAGCTATCCAGCTCGCCGAGCGCGACGTGCCCGACTTCCTCGAAGTCGATCACTCCAAGATGACGGCGAAGTTCGCCCGTATCCCCGCTCTCTCCGACGTGCCGTTCGCGGTGCAGATGGAGCCGCATCTGATCGTCGAATTCTATTCGCGCTGATCTTTATCGGCGTTTACCGAGATCGAAGGCCCCGGTTTTGCCGGGGCCTTTTTGTATGGGTATGATCGCCAATCTACCGAAAAGAGAACTCGCCATGCACTACACCCCTCCCCCGCGCGATCCCAAGGCGCCGCCTGTCCGCATCAACCTGTTGTCGGACACCCAGACCCGCCCGACGCCGGCCATGCGCGAGGCGATCGCGCGGGCCGAGGTCGGCGACGAGCAGATCGGCGACGATCCGACCGTGAATGCGCTGTGCGAGCGCGTCGCCGACCTGCTCGGCAAGGAAGCCGCGGTGTTCATGCCCTCCGGCACCATGTGCAACGTCGCGGCGACGCTTGCGCATTGCCGGCCCGGCGACGAGATCCTGGCGCATGGTATCGGCGCACATCATCGCCCGCGAAGGCGGCGCCCATGCGGCGCTCGGCGGATTCCAGATCACGCCGCTGCCGGGCCCCGACGGACAGTTTTCGCCCGCCACGTTTCGCGGCGCGCTTCACCCGCGCAGCCGCTACCAGCCGCCGCAGACGCTGGTCAGCGTCGAACAAACCGCCAATATCGGCGGCGGCACGATCTGGAAGAAAGCCGATCTCGACGAGATCGTGCAAATCGCAAAGGCGAACGGCCTCGCCACCCACATGGACGGCGCGCGATTGTTGAATGCCTGCGTCGCCGTCAGGGATCACCGCACGCGACATGGCGGCGGGATGGGATTCGGCCTGGATCGACTTCTCCAAGGGATTGGGCGCACCAGTCGGCGCCGTGATCGCCGGCTCGCGCGACTTCATCGACGAAATCTGGCGCTGGAAGCAGCGCCTCGGCGGCTCGATGCGCCAGGCCGGCATCTGCGCCGCGGCCTGCGTTTACGCGCTCGACCACCATGTCGACCGGCTCGCGGACGATCACGCCAATGCGCGTGCGCTGGCGCGGGGGTTGGCGCAGATCGCCGGCATGGAGGTGCAGGAGCCCGAAACCAATCTGGTCTTTTTCAAGCCGGACGGCGCCGGCGTCACGGGGGACAACATGGTTGCGGAATTGCGCCAGCGCGGCGTGCTGCTCGCGATGATGGACGGCCGCATCAGGGCCTGCACACATCTCGACGTCACCGCAGGAATGATCGAAGAGACGGTCGGACTGGTGCGTGAGATCGTACGAGGTGCGTAGAAACGTTGCTCATTTTCTCAAGCGCCTCGTAGATCATCGTCTTCAGCGCCTGTTGAAGCCGTCCGCTCTGCGACGGCGCCTGCACCATGAAGATCGTGAACATGTCGTCCTTTGGGTCGACAAAAAAGAACGTGCCGGCGACACCGTCCCAGCGGTATTCGCCCAGCGGCCAGCACGTATTTGGAGGCACCGCGGTGCGCACGGCGAAGCCGAGACCAAAGCCGCTGGTATCGCCCGGAAAATAGAACTGGTCGTCGCGCGCAATCCCGGTCTCAGGCCCGATATGATCTGATGTCATCAGGGTGATCGTTTCCGGGTTGAGGTAGCGTCTGCCGTCTAGTGTACCGCCGTTCAGCAGCATCTGCGCGAAACGTGCATAGTCCCCGATCGTCCCGACCATGCCAGCTCCGCCGGATTCCCAGCGCCGCGGCAAGGTCGGATCCTTGATGCCGGCCACCGGACGATCAAAACGGTCGTTAGGCATCGGCTCGGCGACGCGCGGCCGCTGCGCCGCATCCGCGACGAAGAACGCGGTTTCGGTCATCCCGAGCGGATCGAGCAGCCTTTGCTTTTCGAATTGATAGAGCGACTGCCCAGATATCACCTCGATGACGCGGCCGAGGACATCGGTCGAGTGACCGTAATCCCATCGCGTTCCCGGCTGTTCGGCGAGCGGCAGTTTCGCGATCCGCTCAGCGAAAGTGGCGTTGTCGAAATCGCCGTCGAACAGATCGGAGTTCGCATAGAGTTTTCGCACCGGGGTCTCGCCATAGAAGCCATAGGTGAGGCCCGAGGTGTGGCGCAGCAGGTCTTCGATGGTGATCGGGCGCCTGAGCGGATCGAGCGCAAGCGTCGGCTTGCCGCTTTCATCGGTCCTTTCCACGCCGACCTTCACGTCGGCGAAGGCAAGGATGTATTTTGCAACGGGATCATCGAGCGAAAGCTTGCCGTCTTCGACCAGCATCATCGCCGCGACTGACGTGATCGCCTTCGACATCGAATAAATTCGGAAGATCGTATCCGCGGTCATGGGACGCCGGCTCGCGACGTCCCGCACCCCGAAGCTTTCGAAATAGACGGGATGACCGTGCTGCTCGATCAGAAGGACGGCGCCCGGCATCGTGCCGGCGGCAATCTCCTGCCGGATATAGTCGCCGACCCGCTCAAGCTTGGCGCGCGAAAGACTTGCCGAAACCGGATTCGCGGATTCCGCCCAACAGGCGCTCCCCCACAGGACAACACCAGCGATGACCAGAAGCGAAAGCGCCGTCGCGACGCTGTGCCGGCGAATAGAGGCGTCAGTTCTCCATCGCCTCATAGATCAATCTCTTCACCGTCGGCTGGATGCGCTGCCGCTCCGACGGGGTTTGCTCCAGCAATATGAAGAACATGTCCTGCTTGCGGTCGATCACGAAAAGGCAGCCGCTGGCGCCGTCCCATTTTAGTTCGCCGAGCGAGCCTGCCGGCGGGGGCTTGGCGTTGCCGGGATCGGTGCGCACGCCAAAACCGAGACCGAAGCCGAAGCCATCGCCGGGGAAATAGAAATAGTCGCGCCCCACGCCCGAGCCTGGTCCAACATGATCCGACGTCATCAATTCGAAGGCCTTGGAGCTGAGATATTGTCTACCGTCGAGCGTGCCGCCATTGAGCACCATCTGCGAGAAGCGGGCGAGGTCGTTAAGCGTCGAGACCATTCCGCCGCCACCCGATTCCCACTTCATCAAGACCTCCGGATAACTCTCGAAACCGACCCGGAAGTCGCTGTCGTTCGGCAGCGGCTTTGCAATCAGCGTCAGCTTTGCCATGTCGGTGACGTAGAAGCTGGTGGCGGTCATGCCGAGCGGATCGAATAGCTTTTCCTTCTCGATCGCCAAAAGCGATTTACCGGACACCACCTCCATGATTCGCCCCAGCACGTCGGTGGAGTGACCATATTGCCATAGCGTCCCCGGCTGGTCGTGCAGCGGCAGTTTTGCGATTCGCTCGGCGAATTCGGCATTGTCGAAATCGCCCGCGTAGATTTTGGCCTTGGTATAGGCTTGGCGGACCAGGTCGTCGCCGTAGAAGCCATAGGTAATCCCCGAAGTCTGCCGCATCAGGTCTAAAACGGTCGGCGGCCGCTTGGGCGGAACCAGTTCGAGCGACTTGGCGCCATCGCCGGCCTGCTTCTCGACGCCGACTTTTACGTCCGCAAAGGACGGAAGGTATTTCGCAACGGGGTCGTCGAGCCCGAACTTGCCCTCTTCCATCAACTGCATCGCCACCACGCTGGTGATGGGCTTGGTCATCGAAAACAGCCGGAAGATGGTATCATCGGTCATCGGCAGCGCGGTCGCGACATCGCGCACGCCGAAATGTTCGTGATAGACCGTCTTGCCGTGCTGGCGGATCAGCACGATCGCACCGGGAATTTTTCCCTGCGCAATCTGGTCGCGCAGATAGTCGCCGACGCGTTCGAGTTTTTGCCGGTTGAAATGCGCTCCGGGCGGAATATCGAACGTACCTTCCGCACTAACCGATGACGCCACCGTGATCGTCAGCAGGCCTCCCCAGGCAATCGACCGCAATGCATGAAGTAATCCCATGTCACCCTCCCCGGATTGCGGCGAAGTCTAGCGGCCGGCTCAGTCGGCGCAAGGGCTGCCGAATTCGGCCAGCGACTGCGCGTGCAGGCGGGCGCCGTCGTCCGAAAAGCAGCAGAAGACCACCCGGCCGATGATGGGCGCCGCAGCCAGGGCGTCGGCCGTGGCCGAGACCGCGATCCTCGCGGCGCGCTCGGCGGGGAAACGATAGATCCGGTAGAGATGGCGGGAAACGCAACGGAAGCAAGACCGTGCGCCTGGCATAGTTCGATCGCGCGGGCGTAGCACGATGCCAGCGCCTGAACTTCGCCCTGGCCTCCGGTGTTCCAGACCGGGCCGACAGCGTGAATCACGTGCCGCGCCGGCAGACGATATCCTCCGGTGATTTTCGCATCACCGGTCCGCAGCCCTGGAGCGTGCGGCACTCCGCCAGTAGCTCGGGGCCCGCCGCGCGATGGACCGCGCCATCGACGCCGCCGCCGCCGAGCAGCGAGCGATTGGCGGCGTTGACGATGGCGTCAACGCTCAATGTCGTGATGTCGGCGACGATGACTTCCAGCCGCGCCGTGCCCAGCTGGCGCGCTGCCAAGATCAGGTGGAAGCAGGCGCGCTGACCGTGACGCCCTTGTCGGCAAACAGCTGTTGCAGCTCGCCGGCCTGGAACATCTCGCGGATGATGTCGCAGCCGCCGACGAACTCGCCCTTGACGTAAAGCTGCGGAATGGTCGGCCAGTTGGAATAGGTCTTGATTCCGTCGCGCAGATCGGCCGATTCCAGCACGTTGAGGCCCTTATAGCCGACCCCGACGTGATCGAGGATCTGCACCACCTGCCCGGAAAAACCGCACTGCGGAAACTGCGGCGTTCCCTTCATGAACAGCACGACGTCGTTCGATTTCACTTCGTTGTCGATGAATTGCTCGATGCTCATATTGGCTTCCTCTTGAGGCCCACGACCCCCTGCGGCAAATCCTTGCGGGCCGGCGTCAGCCGGTCAACCCGACGCTGTCATATATGTACCCAAAACCATTGTGCATCCAAAGTAAAATGGCGGGGAACAGGCATGCCGGGGCCCGGCTGTCCCCGAAAGCTGGCCTTGGCCGGCGGGCAGCCAGATCCCAGCAAGGGGAGGCTTTTATCCCGGACGGGAACCCCTATCTAGGACAGAGCTTTCGCGGGGAACCCGCGGGCCGGTGCGACGTTCTCTTTTCCCAAGCCGGAGACTATCGTGACGAAACCTGCATCCGCCGCGGCCACGCCCGCCGCCCCTTGCCCGTCATTTTTCTCCGATTCCGGCAGTCTCGCCCAGGATTTGGCGGAAGCCTTCCTGGCGGTCCGAAACGAGACCGAGCGCCGCGCCGCTCCCCTGACGCCCGAGGATCAGGTGATCCAGTCGATGACGGACGCGAGCCCGGCGAAATGGCACCGCGGCCACACCACCTGGTTCTTCGAGCAATTCCTGCTCGGCGAATACTGCGCAGGCTACGAGCCGTATCACAGGGATTTCGCCTATCTGTTCAATTCCTACTACGTCAACGCCGGCCCACGGCACGCCCGTCACCAGCGCGGCCTCGTCACCCGTCCCGGCGCCGAGGCCATCACCGCCTATCGCCGGCACGTCGATGCCGCCATGGTGAAATTCTTTCACGAAGCCAGCGAGGACACGCTGGCCAAGATCGCGCCGCTGGTCGAAGTCGGCCTCAATCACGAGCAGCAGCATCAGGAATTGATGCTGACCGACATCCTTCATGCGTTTGCGC
Source organism: uncultured Alphaproteobacteria bacterium (assembly GCA_963823115.1). Classification (GTDB taxonomy): domain Bacteria; phylum Pseudomonadota; class Alphaproteobacteria; order Rhizobiales; family Xanthobacteraceae; genus Bradyrhizobium. Next base: position 221,457 of record CAWGKJ010000011.1, read on the forward strand.
AGAACCCGATTCCGCCGGTTTATGATCCCTTGTGGAAATTCCCCGCTTCGACCCGCGCTGGCGAGGGATGGGTCAGCCTCAATGAGGGTATCCACACCATCGGGCACAGCGGCGAAACCTTCCATTTCGACAACGAAAAACCCGCGCACCGCGCGCTGGTCGGCCCGGTAAGGCTCGCGCGCAATCTCGTCACCAACGCCGAATGGCTCGCCTTCATGAAAGACGGCGGCTACTCCACGGCGACGCTCTGGCTGATGGACGGTTTTGCCACCGTCAGCAACGAAGGATGGCGGGCGCCAGGGCACTGGCGCGAAATCGACGGCGAATGGCAGGTCATGACCCTGGCCGGACTGCAGCCGGTCGATCCGTCAGCACCGGTCTGTCACGTCAGCTACTACGAGGCCGATGCGTTCGCGCGCTGGAGCGGCAAGCATCTGCCGACGGAAATGGAGTGGGAAGTTGCCGCGCGCGGCGGCCAGCTCAACGACGCGTTCGGGATCGTCTGGCAGTGGACCCGCAGCGCCTATGCCCCCTATCCCGGCTTCCGCGCGATCGAGGGCGCGCTCGGCGAATACAACGGCAAGTTCATGGTCAACCAACTGGTCTTGCGCGGCTCCTCGCTTGCGACCCCTGGCGGGCACAGCCGTATTACTTATCGAAACTTCTTTTATCCATATCATCGCTGGCAATTCACGGGATTGCGCCTCGCCGACTATGCCACCTGATTTCGTTAATACATGCGCGCCCGAAAGCGCGTTCAGGAGATTGTCATGAATGTGTATGCTCCCGCTTTGGCTAAAGCGCATCGTCTCGACGAACAGACCTCGGCGTTCGGCGGCGACGTGCTGGACGATCTGTCACAGCATCCGAAGCGGCTGTCGCCGAAGTATTTCTATGACGCCGCGGGTTCGGAACTGTTCGAACAGATCACGCGGCTGCCGGAATATTATCCGACGCGCACCGAGCTTTCGATCCTGCGCGACCAGAGTAGCGCAATATCGGCTATGGTCCCGAAAGGCTCGGCGCTGGTGGAATTCGGCGCCGGCGCGACCACCAAGGTCCGGTTGCTGCTGAACGAATGCGCCTTCGCCGCCTACGTTCCCGTGGATATTTCCGGCGACTTCATCAAAGCCCAGGCCGAGGCGTTGCGGCAGGATTTCCCCGGTCTCGACGTCCATCCGGTGATCGCGGATTTCACCGCGCCGTTCACCTTGCCTGCGACCATCGCTGACATGCCGAAGGTCGGATTCTTCCCGGGGTCGACGCTCGGCAATTTCGAGCCGCATGAGGCCTGCGCATTCATGCGTGGCGCCCGCGATATTCTCGGGCATGGCGCGCGGATGGTGATCGGCGTCGACCTCGAGAAGGACGAGCGCGTGCTGTACGAGGCTTATAACGACAAGGCCGGCGTCACCGCGCGCTTCAATCTCAACCTGCTGCATCGCATCAACCGCGAACTTGGCGGCAATTTCGATACCGGCGCCTTCACCCATCGCGCGATCTACAACCGCGACCATCACCGCATCGAGATGCACCTGATCAGCCGCAAGGCGCAGACCGTGCGCGTGCTCGGGCGGAATTTCTCATTCCGCGCCGGCGAAACCATCCACACCGAGAACAGCTACAAATACAGCCTCGATCGCTTCACCGCGCTGGCGCGCGGCTCGGGCTGGACGCCCCGCGAAGTCCTGGACGGACGCGGCCGGCATGTTCTCGGTTCACGCGCTGGTGGCCTCGGAGTGAGAACTCTTCTGATTGCGACCCGGTTGCACCGGATCGCAGCGAGATCAATTCCCAGGTCGCGACCATGACCATGATCGCTGACGTCAGGATCGACAGAATCAGCGGCGACAGCGCGCTTGCGAACCAGCCCAATATGCCGAGCGCAATGATGCCTACGCCATGGGAGAGTTGAAGAAAGCCCCTGAAGGTGTGTTTGAACAGAATCGTTCCGATCAGGAACAACAACGGTCCACCGATCGCGCTCAGCACTGTCTTGAGGTCGGAATGGTCTGCCGGATGCGTCAGCACGAGTTCATCGGCGACCGCCGAAAGAATGATTCCGGCCACGATCGGCATGTGCAGATAGGTGTAGGCGAGCCTCGCCAGCCGCCCCGGCTCGCTGGATTTCGAGATCTGTTCGGAGCCGGCTTCGGCGCCCTTGTGGAAATAGATCCACCACATCGCAAGCGCGCCGATAAAGGCGGACACGAACGCGACGACGGTTTCCGTGGTCCACGCCAGATCGGCAAAGGTCGCGCCGGTCACGACGATGGATTCGCCGAGCGCGATGATGATGAAGCCCGCGCAGCGCTCCGCCATATGGCCGCCCTCGACCACCCAATCCGCCACCGAAGACCCGCCGTATTTCGGGATCCAGAACCGGACCGCCGGCGAGATATATTCGATCGCCAGCGCCACGGCCCAAAGGATCAACCGCTGATGTCCGTCCGCAAAACCGCCGGCGATCCAGAAGATGGCCGACAACGCCAGCCAGGCCGTGATACGGACCGCATTCATGCGCGCCAGGGTTCGGGCAGGTGGTGTCGATACCCACAGGAAGACCGTCTTGCCGACCTGCATCGCGGCGTAGGCGATGGCGAACCAAAGTCCCCTCGATTCGAAAGCTTTCGGAATCGAGGTGGAAAGCACGAGCCCGCCGAGCATCAACGAAAACAGCAGCACCCGGACCGGCGTGCGTTCGGGATTGAGCCAGTTGGTGATCCAGGAGGTGTAGACCCACACCCACCAGACGGCCAGGAACAGCAGCGTCGTCTGCAGCGCCCCAAGCGGAGTGAACCGGCCGAGCAAGGTGTGGGAAATCTGCGTGACCGCGAACACGAACACCAGATCGAAAAATAGTTCGGCGTAGGTGACGCGGCTATGCTGGTTCGGCACAATGGGGCGGAACAGCACGCCGCGCTCGGTGTCCCCCGTCATGGCGTGCCCTCTGCCTCGCCCGGATCTAGGCCTCCGGCACCCCGGGTCCGCCAGGTACCCCGGGCCCGCCAGGCACCCCGGTCTGCAGCGCCAGCGCGTGAAGCACGCCGCCCATCTGGCCCCGCAGCGATTGATAGACGATCTGGTGCTGCTGGACGCGGGACTTGCCGCGGAACAATTCCGAGATCACGGTCGCCGCATAGTGGTCGCCGTCGCCGGCCAGATCGCGGATTGTCACCTCGGCGTCGGGAATTGCCGCCTTAATCATCGATTCGATTTCGCGGGCGTCCATCGCCATCCCAGCATTTCTCCATTCCAGCGTTTCGGGTAGCGGCCGACCGGGCGGCCCGCGGATGCGCCCGAACTTAGCGCGGTCACCCTTCTACGTCACGTCTTTCGCACTATATTCCCGATCCAATCCTTGCAAAGCCGCCCGGACCGTGGCGCACGATCCCAACGGGCTGACCGAAAGGCTGAAGACATGAAACTCCCCGGTCCCGACCACCCGATCACGATCACGGCTAACCCAAAGCGCGTCCGCGTCTCCGCGGGTGGGGTCGTCATCGCCGACACCACCCATGCTTTGACTTTGAAGGAAGCAAGCTACCCGGCCGTACAGTATGTGCCGCGCAAGGATGCCAATCTGGGGCTGCTGGCGCGCACCGATCGGGTGACGCACTGCCCCTACAAGGGGGATGCGAATTATTTCAGCATCGTCGCCGGCGGCAAGGCCATCGAGAATGCGATCTGGACCTATGAGACACCGTTTGCCGCGATGGCGGAGATCGCCGGCCACCTGGCGTTCTACCCCGACAAGGTCATGATCGAGGAAGTGGCGTGATAATTGGACCTTGCTGAATCGCCACCCCAGCGGCAACATCCTGATACGATCACCTAGCCGGGGGCTCGCATGACGTCAATTTCAAGCTCAGTAGCGTCCGTGGAGGTTCGGGCGGCGCCAAAAGCCAGAGCGCGCAACTTCTCAATCGACCGCACCCGCACCTTCCTGACCCTGGTGGTCCTGATCCACCATGCGGTCATTCCCTACACCTATTTCGGTCATACCGATCCCAAGTTCTGGCTCGGCTTCGACTGTGTCGTTCTCGCCACCGACAGCTTCTTCATGGCGATGTTCTTTTTCCTCTCCGGCCTGTTCGTGTGGCCAAGCCTTACGCACAAGGCGCCGCGGATCTTCTTTCGCGATCGCCTGCTTCGGCTCGGTCTGCCCTTCGTGATCGCCGCGTTCACGATCATACCGATCGCGTATTACGCGATTTCGCTGCGGCAACACCCCGATATCGGCTTCGCGGAATTCTGGTGGAAGACGATCACCGTCGGCCCCTGGCCAAGCGGCCCGGTCTGGTTCGTCTGGGTGTTGCTGGTTTTCGACCTTACGGCGAGTCTGCTGTACCGGCTCTCGCCCACGCTGCTCGATCCGATCAATCGCCTGTCGCTGCGTGGCTTCGACCGCCCGGCCGATTTCTATTTGTTTCTCTTTGGCGTCACCGCCGTCCTCTATATTCCGGCGCGGGTCTACTTTGGAGCGGGCCGCTGGTTCGAGTTCGGACCGTTCGACGTCCAGGCCAGCCGCGTGCTGCTGTATGCCGCCTACTTCTTCATCGGGGCCGGGCTCGGTGCTGCGAATTTCGATCGCGGCCTGCTGAGCGCGGACGGACGGCTGGCGAAGAGCGGTTGGGGCTGGGCGGTCGCAACACTAGTTCCGTATTGCCTGTTATGGGGGCTGATCGCCATCAAGCGCGAAATATTGGGAAACCCCGCCATCCTGCCGGATTGGTATGAGGCGAGCTACGGTCTGTTCTTCGTCGCCTTCAGCGCGGCCATCCTGTTCGCGATCCTGGCGTACTTCCTGAGATTCAAACGGTCGGGCTGGAGCATCCTCGATCCAATGCAGGCCTGATGCCTACGGCATGTTTCTGGTGCATTACCCGATCGTGCTCTGGCTGCAATACTGGCTGTTCGATCTCGATCTTCCGGCCATCGTCAAGGCGGCGGTCGCGTTCGTGCTGACCGTCGCCTTGAGCTGGGCTGCGACGGCTGCCTTAAGGATGATCCCCGGTGCGACAAAGGTGCTGTAGCCGTCATTGCAATGAGGGTGAAACAGCCAGGCTAGACCGCGCTGCCGTTCATGTAGGCGGGAAACCAGCCCTCGAAGCCGGCTCTTAGAGACGCAATCGAAACCGGTGCCTCGCCCGCGATGGCGACGGCGTCGCCACCGGTAGTTCCGATGCGTGCGCACGGCACGTCGGCGCCCTTCATCTTCGCCAGCACCAGACCCGCCTGCTCTGCCGGCACCGTTACGATATAGCGCGCCTGGTCTTCGCCGAACCACCAGGCGTGCGGCACGATCGATGCCGGTGCCGCCAACAACTGCGCGCCGATGCCGTTTGCTATCGCCATTTCAGCCAGCGCGATCAAAAGCCCGCCGTCGGAAACGTCGTGCACCGCCGTTGCTGTTCCTGCGTGGATCATGCCACGCACCACGTCGCCGTTGCGCTTCTCGGCGGAGAGATCGACCGGCGGCGGCGCGCCCTCTTCGCGGCCGCAGATGTCGCGCAGGTAAACCGACTGGCCAAGCCAGCCATGGGTTTCGCCGATCAGCAGGATCGCCTCGCCTTCGGCCTTGAACGCAAGAGTGGCGGATTTGGTGAAGTCGTCGAGCAGGCCTACGCCGCCGATCGAAGGCGTCGGCAGAATGCCGCGGCCGTTGGTCTCGTTGTAGAGCGAGACGTTGCCGGACACGACGGGGAAGTCGAGCGCGCGGCAGGCTTCCGCGATGCCCTTCAGGCAGCCGACGAACTGGCCCATGATCTCCGGCCGCTCCGGATTGCCGAAATTGAGATTATCGGTGATGGCGAGCGGCCGGCCGCCGACCGCGGTGATGTTGCGCCAGGCCTCGGCCACCGCCTGCTTGCCGCCTTCGGCCGGGTCGGCTTCGCAATAGCGCGGCGTGACGTCGACCGTCAGCGCCAGCCCCTTCGGTCCGTCCTGCACGCGTACCACCGCGGCGTCGCCGCCGGGACGCTGCACGGTATTGCCGAGAATGACGTGGTCGTATTGTTCCCACACCCAGCGCTTCGAACAAAGCTCGGGCGTCGCAATGAGCTTTTCCAGCGTCTGCGAAATTCCCATCGGCGGCTTGACGTCGCGCGCATGGACCACCGGCAGCGGCGGCGACGGCACATGCGGCCGGTCGTACAGCGGCGCTTCGTCGCCCAGTTCCTTGATCGGCAGATCGGCCATGACGTCGCCGCCGTGCTTCACGACAAAACGCTTGCTCGGCGTGGTGTAGCCGACCACCGCGAAATCCAGTCCCCATTTGCGGAAGATCGCTTCGGCTTCCTTTTCCTTCTCGGGCTTGAGCACCATGAGCATGCGCTCCTGGCTTTCCGACAGCATCATCTCATAGGCGCTCATGCCGGTCTCGCGCGTCGGCACCGCGTCGAGATCGAGATCGACGCCGAGATCGCCCTTGGCGCCCATCTCCACCGCCGAACAGGTCAGCCCCGCCGCGCCCATGTCCTGGATCGCGATCACGCAATCGGCTTGCATGATTTCGAGACAGGCTTCGAGCAGCAGTTTCTCCGCGAAGGGATCGCCAACCTGCACGGTCGGGCGCTTTTCGGCAGAATCGTCGTCGAATTCGGCCGAGGCCATCGAGGCGCCGTGAATGCCGTCGCGGCCGGTCTTGGAGCCGAGATAGACGATCGGCATGTTCACGCCGGAGGCGGCTGCGTAGAAGATCTTGTCGGCATCGGCGAGGCCGACCGCCATCGCATTGACGAGGATGTTGCCGTCATAGCGGGTGTGGAAACGCACCTGTCCGCCGACGGTCGGCACCCCGAACGAATTGCCGTAGCCGCCGACGCCGGCGACCACACCCGACACCAGATGCCGGGTCTTGGGATGCTCCGGTGCGCCGAAGGAAAGTGCATTGAGGCAGGCGATCGGCCGCGCCCCCATGGTGAAGACGTCGCGCAGGATGCCGCCGACGCCGGTGGTCGCACCCTGGTAGGGCTCGATGTAGCTGGGATGGTTGTGGCTCTCCATCTTAAACACCACAGCCTGGCCGTCGCCGATGTCGATGACCCCGGCATTCTCGCCCGGCCCCTGGATCACCCACGGCGCTTTCGTCGGCAGGCCGCGCAGATGCAGCCGCGACGACTTGTACGAGCAGTGCTCGTTCCACATCGCCGAGAAAATCCCGAGTTCGGTGAAACTCGGCACCCGCCCGATCAGCTTGAGGATGCGCTCGTACTCGTCCGGCTTGAGACCGTGGCTGGCGACAAGTTCGGGGGTGATCTGCGGCTGGTTCATGTGGCCTTATTAGGGAGATCGCGCGGGATGGAAAAGGCCTTTTAGGGGGCAATTTCCTGCTGTCCATAGCTTTGCGGGCTGGCCATGCACGCTTGAGGGTTTGCACATCGGGTGAGGATCGGATTTAAGGGCTGAATAGCTGAAATAAAGGGCCAAATCGCTTGCAGGACCTGACCAAAACCCCATTCCTCTACCGCCCCGACCTGCACATCGAAACCGAGGGCGAATTCAAGGGCTGGCGCACCTGGAGCCACGACAAGTTTGAGAACCATAACGGACCGTTCTACCACCGGATGGAGGACGATAGCCGTATCCATTGTGCGTTCCGGGTGGAAAAGAAACATCTCAATGGCGGCAACAATGTCCATGGCGGATGCTTCATGACATTCGCGGACTATTGTCTGTTTGCGATCGCCACGCCGGTGCTGCAGGGACCGGCGGTCACCGTGTCGTTCGGCTGCGAATTCCTCGACGCCGCACGCGAGGGCGAACTGATCGAAGGCACGGGCGAAATCACCCGCTCCGGAAGCTCGATGATCTTCCTGCGCGGCCTCTTGAAATCCGGCGAGCGCCCGCTGTTGACATTTTCCGGCACCATCAAGCGGCTGAAGCGGCGATCGCTCCCGGCTGCGAGCAACGACGCCGGATAGTAGCCCATCCGTTTCAGCGGATGACAAGGCATTAGTAAAGAATTTCTTAACTTGTCCGTCATTAATCTCCCCGCGCATTGCTGGGAGCATGGCCGATGAATTGGTGGTTGCCGACCGCGAAAGTGTTGAACAAGCTGGGTGTACCTTACCCCTATCTCAACCACATCATCTGCGGCTCCACGAGCATCCTGACCGAGATCAAGTTCGAGGTGACCGACCGGTGCAACCTGGCCTGCACGTTCTGTCACCAGGACTTCGGGGCGAAGGGCGGCTCGACCGATCTGGACATGGCGGTCTATGAGCGAATTCTGACGGCTGCGAAGAGCGAGGGCATCAAGGTCATCCGGCTGACCGGCGGCGAGCCATTGGTGCTCAAATCCATCGACGTTTTTCTGCGCCGGGCGAAGGATCTCGGACTTGCGGTCATCGTCAACACCAACGGTACGGCATTGCCCGAAAAACGCCTGCAAGCGCTGAAGGGATTGGTGGATTGCGTCAAAATTTCGCTGCCCGCGGCAGACGAAGAAACGATGACCAAGCTGACGGGCAACAAAATCACCTGGCGGAGAAAGTGGGAGGCACTCGAACGCCTCGAGAAACTCGGCATCAACACCCACATTCTCACGGTGATGACGTCCGGGAACATCCGGCAATTCGACAGTTTCATTCGCCTGCTGGAACCGCACCCGTCGATACGCTGGAAGCCATTGCGGGCCGAGACGCAGGAGGGCGACCGGCACCCGATAAGCAGGGACGAAATCCGAAACCTGGCCGCGCAGCTTGCCGAAGTGCGCACGCGCGCGCGGTGGAAGGATTTGACACTGGGGCTGGCCACGCCGTTCTGCGCGCTGGAAAACCCCGCCGATGCGGTCGAGTTGTTCAACGGCGGCCGTGGCTGCGGCCCTATCGAGAGCCTGACGGTGACCAACCAGGGGAAAGTCGCCCGCTGCTATTCGCGCCGGGACGCCCTCGACGTGAGCAAGGGGCTACGCAAGACCGGCCTTGAACTCAGTCTTCAGGAATTCCAGGGGTTACCGGCCGTCTGCCGCAACTGCCCGTACGTTCCGCTGTGCCGCGGAGGATGCCGGTGCGACTGGTCATTGGTAGAGACGCCATTTGGCAACATGGATTATCTCGCTGATCCCATGAACGTTGCCGGGGCCGAGGCATTCGTAGTAAGCGACCGCGCATCGCCCGCACCATCCCACGCTCCGGCCGCATACCAATAGCGATAGATCGTCGCGCGACGCCAATCATTTCCCGCGAGTCATGGTGGCGCCGTCGGCGAAAGTGACCGTGTTGCCGTCGTTCGACAGGGTACCTTCGCCATGGGCCCAATTCTTCCAATCCATCACGAAATGCCCCCCGCGGCAGGTCCAGGTGCCGATAATCCCACTGACATGTCGCGCTGAACCGTCGGCGTTGAGAACAACATCTCCCCGACCGTAAATCGCGTTGTACCAGCCATTAGCGGTCCACACGCCGGGAATTCGCCCGCACACTGAGCCAGTGCCTTCATCCTGTTTTGACGCCTTTTCTGCAGCCCGTCTTGAGCCAGTAGATCGGGGAAGCTTGCTTGCAGGCACGGCGTACTGAGAGCCTGCGGCATCGTCGACGCCCGAGATAGACTTGTTCTGCTTGCCGATGGTACCACCGGTTGATCCGGCTTGCGCAAAAGCACTTTCGTGCTGGCCCAGCGCGAAAAGCCCAAACAGCAGGGCGAAACCGAGTAGTCGCCCTCTGAGGCGTTTCACCGGCAATCCGTCGCCAACGCAAATTTTCATCAAAGGCCTAACCAGCTCGCTACCTGCAGCCGTTTTGCACGCGTATCAGGCGCCCGATCTAATCACTGGCGCCTCAGGCCGCGCGCTCCAGGTGCGCGACAAGCCCCGCGAACAGGCCGCGGCCGTCGGTGCAGCCCATGATGTCTTCGACGTGGTTTTCCGGATGCGGCATCATGCCGAGCACGTTGCCGCGTTCGTTGACGATGCCGGCGATCGCGTGCGCGGCGCCGTTGATGTTGGAGCGCTCGTCGACCATGCCCTCGGCCGAGCAGTAGCGATAGAGCACCCGCCCCTCGCCCTCCAGCCGCTTCAGCGTCTCTTCGTCGGCCTCGTAATTGCCCTCGCCATGGGCGACCGGCACGCGAACGACCTGGCCGGCATTATAGCCGCGCGTGAACGGCGTATCGGATCGTTCGACCCGCAGGTGCACGTCGTGGCAGATGAATTTCAGCCGCGCGTTGCGCATGAGCACGCCGGGCAAAAGACCGGCCTCGCAGAGAATCTGAAAACCGTTGCAGACGCCGAGCACCAGACCGCCATCAGCCGCGAACGCGCGCACCGCATCCATCACGGGCGAGCGCGCGGCGATGGCGCCGCAGCGCAGGTAATCGCCATAGGAAAATCCGCCGGGCACCACCACGAGGTCGGTCCCCTTGGGCAGCGAGGTCTCGGCGTGCCAGACCATCGCGGGCTCAAAGCCTGACGCAAGCCGCAGCGCGCGCGCCATGTCACGCTCGCGATTGATTCCGGGAAAGACGAGGACGGCGGATTTCATCAGCAGACGTGCCTAGCTCAGAACCTCGACCCGGTAATTCTCGATCACCGTGTTCGCCAACAGCTTGTCGGCGGCGTCCTTCAGCGCCGCCTCAGCCTTGGCCTTGTCGGAGCCCGATATTTCGATGTCGAACACCTTGCCCTGACGCACGCTGGCGACGCCATCGACGCCGAGCGATTTCAGCGCGCCTTCGATGGCCTTGCCCTGCGGATCGAGAATGCCGGATTTCAGTGTAACGGTGACGCGCGCTTTCACTTCCTAACCTCAGCTCTTCACCAGCACCGGACCGGAGCCCGCGGGCCGCTCGTTTTCCATCAGGATGCCGAGCCGCTTGGCGACTTCGGTATAGGCCTCCAGCAGACCGCCGAGATCCCTGCGGAAGCGGTCCTTGTCGAGCTTCTCGTTCGACTTGATGTCCCACAGCCGGCACGAATCGGGGGAGATCTCGTCGGCGACGATGATTCGCATCATCTCGTTCTCGAACAGGCGGCCGCATTCCATCTTGAAATCGACCAGCCGGATGCCGATGCCGAAAAACAGCCCGGTGAGGAAGTCGTTGACGCGGATCGCCAGCGCCATGATATCGTCGATTTCCTGCGGAGTTGCCCAGCCGAACGCCGTGATGTGCTCCTCGGAGACCATGGGGTCGTTGAGCTGGTCGTTCTTGTAGTAGAATTCGATGATCGAGCGCGGCAGCTGGGTGCCTTCCTCGATTCCGAGCCGCTGCGACAGCGATCCCGCCGCCACGTTCCGCACCACCACCTCCAGCGGCACGATCTCGACTTCGCGAATCAGTTGCTCGCGCATGTTGAGGCGGCGGATGAAGTGGGTCGGCACCCCGATATCGTTGAGGTGCTGAAACAGGTACTCCGAAATCCGGTTGTTGAGGACGCCCTTGCCCTCGATCACCTGGTGTTTCTTGGCATTGAACGCGGTCGCATCGTCCTTGAAGTGCTGGATCAGGGTTCCCGGCTCCGGTCCTTCATACAGGACCTTGGCCTTGCCTTCATAAATGCGGCGTCGACGGCTCATTGGGATGTACCGTGTGTTGTTGAAATCCATGAATTTGGTGTGCTCCGGATGACATAGGGATTGAGACCCACGACGGAGCTGCCGTGAAGGCCAGGTACGGGAAACAGAACGAGAACCGAGCCTAGGCCCAACCTATCCGATTGGCCAACCCAGCACAATCGATCCGACCGTCATGGGGCCGAGTTTTACCGCCCTTACTGCGGCTTCGAGGCGGTTGTTTTAACGATTCGCTCCAGTTATCTAGGCGCGCAGGAAGGCCGCCGCAACGAGGCCGCCGTCACCATTTCGGGACAAAGATCGGAACCTTTGGATCATGACCACATTCGACAAACGCGAGGAAGGTTTCGAGAAGAAGTTCGCGCTCGACGAGGAGCAGAAATTCAAGGCCGATGCGCGCCGCAACAGGCTGCTCGGATTGTGGGCGGCGGACAAGCTCGGAATATCAGGCGACGCCGCCAATGCCTATGCCAAGGAAGTCGTCGCCGCCGAGTTCGGCGAAGGCGGCGACGCCGACGTGATCCGCAAGGTGCCGCCGACCTCGGCGCCAAGGGCGTTGCGGTCACCGAGCAGGAGATTCGCGTGAAAATGGGCGAGCTGATGGCGCAGGCCATCGCGCAGGTGAAGGCGGGAAGATAAAGTCTACGTCATTCCGGACGCCGCGAGCGGCGATCCGGAATCCAGGGATTGCCCGATGTGCAGTTGCGCTTCTGAGGTGGACGCATTCGCACGCCCCGGAATGACGCAGGGGCTCTCACCCCTCCTTGAATCCATATTCCGGCACGTTGCCGCTGGCGCCGTAATATTTGTACGGCAGGAATTTGCCCGACATCGTGATCTTGACCCGGTCGCCCTTGGGATTGGGCAGCCGTTCCATCGCCATGTCGAAATCGATCGCCGACATGATGCCGTCGCCAAATTCCTCCTCGATCAACGCCTTCCAGGCCGGGCCGTTGACCATCACCAGTTCGTAGAAGCGATAGATCAAGGGATCGGTCGGCGGCATCGTGACGCCCTCGCCGCGCATCGGCGTCTCGTTGAGCATCGCGATCTCGGATTTGGAAAGGCCGAACAGCTCGCCGGCATTCGCCGCTTGCGGTTTGGTCAGCTTCATCTGGCCGAGGATGGCGCCGACGATCAGCACTTCGGAATAGCCGCCGATCTTTTCGCAGATGTGCTTCCAGCTCCAGCCCTTCTCGCGCTTGATGTCGAGCAGCTTTTCGGTGAGGTCGGATCGTTTCATGTGTCTTCTCCCTGATGAGATGGATGTGACGCCCATAACGCAAGGAGCGTGCCAAATCAGCAAATGGAGATGAAGCGCCGCGGACGAACCGCGCCGAGATTTCTAGCGGCGCTCCTGCAGACTGGATTCCAGCCGGTCGAGTTCGGCCGCCAGATCGCGCTCGACGTCGGCGACCGTCATGTCGATGACCCGATAGCCGCGCGCCTCCAGCCAGGCCTGCCGCGCGGCGCGGTCCTTCGCGATGACCTCGGTCTCGTCGGGATTGACCAGCTCGATCGCTATCCGGTGCACGAACGAGACGAAATCCGGAATGTGCCGGCCGACCGGCGTCTGCCGCTTGAACTGGCCGGCGAAGCGGCGGTCGGTGGTCAGCGCCTGCCACAGGATGCGTTCGGCGTCGGTCGGATTTCGCCGCAACAGCCGCGCCAGCCCGCGCACCGTGCCGCTTTCCGACGGAAGGGTGCCCTGCCCGTGCTCGGCGAGCAGCGCCCGCAGCCGCGTGGCCTGTTCGCCGTCGAGCACGCCGCCCTTGGCCGGGCCCTTGCGCCCTTCCGCGATCGCCATCACCACGCCGTGCAGCGTGTGCATGTCCTGCTTGGTCGGATCCATCCGGGTGAAGATGTTGCGCAGATTGACCAGCATGGTCTCGCGCTTCTCGGCCGGGCGCAGGAATTCGACCTTGTCGAGCTCGCGCACCAGATTGTCGAAGAACGCCTGCATCTGGTGCTGCGAGGCGGGCTCGGAGCGTTCGGGCATCGCGAACGGCAAGCGCGCCCTGCGGTCGAAAGCTTGAACCATTCATAGCCGATCAGCAGCACCGCCTGCGCCAGGTTGAGCGAGGCAAAGCCGGGATTGACCGGAAAGGTGATGATGCGGTTGGCGAGCGCCACCTCCTCGTTCTGCAGCCCGTAGCGCTCGCGGCCGAACAGGATGCCGACCGTGCCGCCGCCGTCGACGCCGGCGGCGATCTCGCGCGCGGCAGCTTCCGGCGCCACCACCGGCTTGGCCTGATCGTGGGCGCGGGCGGTGGTGGCAAACAGCAGCGTGCAGTCGGCGACCGCCTGCTCCACGGTGTCGAACAGCTCGACCTGATCCAGGATATGGTCGGCGCCGGAGGCGGCGCGCTGCGCACTGACATTCGGCCAGCCGTCGCGCGGCTTGACGATCCGCAGCCGGGTCAGCCCGAAATTGCCCATCGCGCGCGCGGCCATGCCGATGTTCTCGCCGAGCTGCGGCTCGACCAGAATCACGACGGGGCCGGCAAGATCGATGCCTGATTTGGTCTTGTCGGTGCCCGAGCCGGACATCTCACTTCACTTTCTGATTCAACTTCTGAAGATTCTGAATCAAGTTCCGAAGAACCTGATTCAACACCTCAAGCGGCAGCTGGCATTTCGATGGCCGGTTCGGCAGAAATTCTCAAGCAAAATAATCGGGTTAGGCATGTTGCTTGACACTTGGTCAGAACCTCAAATGCTGCCTTTTCGCAGCAAAGAACACTCGAATTGCCAAGTTGGGGCATGCCCCTTAGCTTTCCCAGTCGCGGGAGAACCGGCAGCGCGTTCGGCGGGTACTGAGTGAGCATTGGGGCCCCATTTGGCGTCGTGGGCAATCCCGAATCTCGGAGCGTTTTCGAGCCAAAGCTGCCCCGCACCGGGATAGCGGGCACGCGAAGAAATCTCGTTAAAAAAGCGAGGTAGCGCCTCGGCTCTGCTCGGTCGGAACCGAGGATCTAAGCCAAGAGAGGGGCTGAAAGTGCATAGCGCCTTGGCTTTCGCTAGCGCGCCCGCAGTGCTATAGCGCGCGCATCAACCCCTACCATCCCGAAACGCGATATTTCCAAAAAGGCCCGATCTCCATGGCAAAAATCAAGGTGACCAACCCCGTCGTCGAACTCGATGGCGACGAGATGACCCGGATCATCTGGCAGTACATCAAGGACAAGCTGATCACCCCGTTCCTCGATATCAACCTGATGTATTTCGACCTCGGGATGGAATACCGCGACAAGACCAACGACCAAGTCACGGTCGACGCCGCCAACGCCATCAAGAAGGTCGGCGTCGGCGTCAAATGCGCCACCATCACCCCGGACGAGGCCCGGGTGAAGGAATTCGGGCTGAAGGAAATGTGGAAATCGCCGAACGGCACCATCCGCAACATCCTCGGCGGCGTGGTGTTCCGCGAGCCGATCATCTGCAGGAACGTGCCCCGGCTGGTGCCGGGCTGGACCAAGCCCATCATCATCGGCCGTCACGCCTTCGGCGACCAGTACAAAGCCACCGACTTCAGGTTTCCCGGCAAGGGCGTCCTGACGATGAAATTCGTCGGCGACGACGGCAAGGTGATCGAGCGGGAAGTCTACCAGGCTCCCGGCGCCGGCGTGGCGCTTGCCATGTACAACCTCGACGATTCCATCGCCGACTTTGCCCGCGCCTCGTTGAACCAGGGCCTGGCGAAGGGTTATTCGGTCTATCTCTCGACCAAGAACACCATCCTCAAGGCCTATGACGGCCGGTTCAAGGACATCTTCCAGGAGATCTACGAGAAGGAATTCAAGTCGCAATTCGACGCCAAGAAGATCACCTACGAGCATCGTCTGATCGACGACATGGTCGCGGCCGCGATGAAGTGGTCGGGCGGCTACGTCTGGGCCTGCAAGAACTACGACGGCGACGTTCAGTCCGACACGATCGCGCAAGGCTACGGCTCGCTCGGCCTGATGACCTCGGTCTTGATGACCCCGGACGGCAAGACGGTCGAGGCCGAGGCCGCCCACGGCACGGTGACGCGGCACTACCGCGAGCACCAGAAGGGCAAGGAGACTTCGACCAACTCGATCGCCTCGATCTTCGCCTGGACCCGGGGCCTGTCGCATCGCGCCAAGCTCGACAACAACGCGGCGCTAGAAAAATTCGCGTTGACGCTGGAGAGGGTTTGCGTCGAAACCGTCGAAGCTGGCTTCATGACCAAGGACCTCGCGCTCCTGGTTGGCGCCGACCAGCGCTGGCTCTCCACCACCGGCTTCCTCGACAAGGTCGGGGAAAACCTGACCAAGGCGACGGCGGCGTAATCCGGCTGCGGTCGAGACGAATCCCGGCGCGAGCGTCGCGCTGGGATTGCCAAGAGTTGCGCGACGCCGCTGGAAGCGGGGTTGCCCATGCTTTTCATGGTGATCGAGCGCTTCAGGGATCGCGACCCGATCCCTGTCTACAAGCGCGTGCGCGATTCCGGGATCAAATTCCCCGAAGGGCTGAGCTATGTCGGAAGCTGGATCGAGCCCACCTTCGATCGCTGTTTTCAGCTGATGGAATGCGACGACGTGCGGCTGCTTCAGGAATGGATCCTGAACTGTCAGGGGCTCGGCATCACCTTCGAGATCGTCCCCGTCGTACCGAGCAAGGAAACCCGCGAAGTGGCCGCGCCGTTCCTGGATTCGGAATAGCTCTCAACTGCACGAAGGCCAGCCGCGAACCGATACTTGTCCGCTCTTAGGGAATCAGTGGACACTGTAAATTGTCGATCGTCATCGTCGCACGCGCCCTGGGGGGCCAATGGCAAAGAAACGCAAATCTGCAGCGCCTGAGGAATCCGTGCTGCGCGACGCCAAGGAAATCACTGCCGTCGAGCAGTACTGGCACGCGGCCGGACGACCAAAGCCGCGCAAACCTCCGAAAGACTACAAATACATCGACGAACTCGCCCATCTGCAGTTCGAACTCATCAAGTTGCAGGAATGGGTCCGGTTGCAGGGCCTCAAGGTCGCCGTCATCTTCGAGGGCCGCGATGCGGCCGGCAAAGGCGGCGTCATCAAGCGCATCACGGAGAGCCTGAACCCCCGCATCTGCCGCGTCGTGGCGC
The DNA here is from genome assembly GCA_963823115.1 of uncultured Alphaproteobacteria bacterium. Taxonomy (GTDB): domain Bacteria; phylum Pseudomonadota; class Alphaproteobacteria; order Rhizobiales; family Xanthobacteraceae; genus Bradyrhizobium. The sequence continues at coordinate 238,074 of CAWGKJ010000011.1, forward strand.
TCGGCACGCCGACGGAACGCGAGCGCGGCCAGTGGTATTTTCAACGCTATGTCGCTGAGCTCCCGAGGCGGGGCGAAATTGTCCTGTTCGATCGCAGTTGGTACAACCGCGCCGGCGTCGAGCGCGTCATGGAGTTCTGCAGCGAGGACGAATATCAGGAGTTCCTGCGTTCCTGTCCGATTTTCGAGGAGATGCTGGTCCGTTCGGGAATCCATCTCATCAAGTATTGGTTCTCGGTCAACGACGAGGAGCAAGAGCGGCGTTTCCAGGAGCGCATCAGAAACCCAATCAAGCGCTGGAAGCTGAGCCCAATGGACGTGGAATCGCGCAAGCGTTGGGTGGAATATTCCAAGGCCAAGGACGTGATGTTCGCGCACACCGACCGCAAGAACACCCCGTGGCACGTCGTCGACGCCGATGACAAGAAACGAGCCCGGCTCAACTGCATCCGGCATCTGCTGGATCTAATTCCCTATCAGGACATGAGGCCCGTCGAGATCGAGCTTCCTTTGCGCCAATCAGATACCGGTTATAAGCGACCCAAGAAGTCGAACCAGCGCTTCATCCCCCAGGTCTATTGAGCAAACTGCGCTTCTGCGCCGCGAAGTTGCTCGGCGAGGACTGACCGGCCCGGTCCTTTTCACGGGCTCAAGCAGGCTGCAAACCGAATTGCTTGGCGGGACGCGCCGATTGATACATATCAACGGCGAATTGCAATTCAGGACCATAAACTTCTATTTGCATGCCAATTGGGCCGCCTTCGAATGAAGGCCTATCAATGATGGCTTCCGCGGTATTGGGCCAGTGCTGGTTTTGCAGCTTCCGGGTTGTGGGCACATTCCCTAACGCGACCGTGTTTGCAACATGGCGGCAATAGCCAGGCTCACGATCACCGAGGCATTGTCGAGCGCCGGTAGCGCACTTTCAGGACTGACATCGCAGGAAGCGGAACGGCGATTCCGCGAATATGGCCCAAATCTCGTCGAGCGGGTACGGCGACGACCGTGGCCACTCAGGCTGCTGCAGGAGTTTGGGCAGTTCTTCTCCATCATTCTTTGGATCGCCGCCGCGCTTGCGGTTTTCGCCGAGTGGAGCAGCCCCGGCGAGGGAATGGCGCGCATCGCGTACGCCATCGTCATCGTGATCGTAGTCAGTGGCATCTTCTCGTTCTGGCAGGAGTATCGAAACGAGCGCACCCTGTCGGCCTTGCAAAATCTCTTGCCGCAGCAGGTGGAAGTCCTTCGAGACAACACGGTTTCGCAAATCGCGGTCGAGCAACTCGTCATCGGAGATATCATTCTGCTCGGGGCCGGAGACAACGTTCCAGCTGACTGCAGGCTGATCGAAGCATTCGATGCGCGGGTCAACGACGCAACCGTAACCGGGGAGTCGCTGCCCAAGGCCCGCGACTCCAAACCTTGCGATGACGCCGAACCGCTGCGTTGCCGCAACATCCTGCTCGCCGGCACGTCACTTGTCTCCGGACGGGGTAAAGCCATCGTCTTCGCTACCGGAGCCCAAACCGAATTTGGTCGGATCGCACATCTGACACAGGCAGGCAGCGCCGGCATTTCACCGCTGCGACGCGAGCTGGCGCACCTGAGCCGGCTAATCGCTGTGCTCGCCGTCGCGATCGGTTTGGGTTTTTTCGCCATCGGTACCGTGATCGGCGTACCGTTCTGGCGGGATTTCATGTTCTCCATCGGCATCATCGTCGCCATGGTACCGGAAGGTCTGCTGCCAACGCTGACCCTGGCGCTTGTGCTTGCCGCCCAACGCATGGCGAAGCGGAACGTTCTGATCCGCCATCTGACTTCGGTCGAAACACTCGGCTCCGCAACGGTGATCTGTACGGATAAGACTGGAACCTTGACCGAAAATCGTATGCGCGTGCGCGATCTCCTGTTGGGCCTGGAGCCATACCCGGTGACCGCCCTGGCGAAGCGCCCCGATCTTGTTGAGCGCGAGCGCGCATTTTTCCTGACTGCAGTTCTTTGCCACAATCTGCTTGAGACCGAGACGCGCGGTGCGAAGACTTTGCACGGCGACCCCATGGAAGTGGCGCTCATTGAAATGGGCAAGGCCGCATTGCCCTTTATCGTTCCGTCGCAGCTCGTCGACGAGGTTTCGTTCGACGCCAATCGGATGCGCCATTCCGTAGTGCATGAGGCGCAGGACGGCATGGTTCTCTATTGCAAGGGCGCCCCTGAATCCTTGCTTCCGATTTGCACGCATATTTTGGAAAGCGGTGGGACACGGCCGCTCAACGACGCCGCACGGGCGGTCATCGTTCAAGCGCAGGAGGCGATGGCTGAGCGGGGTCTTCGTGTCCTTGCTTTCGCAACCCGAAGCCTCCCGCGCGGGTGCGAACGTTCCGCATTCGAGCACGACATGGTCTTTCTGGGGTTGGTTGGGCTCGAGGATCCGCCGCGGGAAGGCGTGCCAGAGGCGATACGCAAATGCTGCGCGGCGGGAATCAAGGTCATCATGGTGACAGGGGATCACCCACGGACGGCAAGTGCGATAGCCCGGGAAATCGGTCTGGCGCAATCGTCCGACCCGAAAGTCATGACCGGCGCCCAACTTCACGGCCTTTCGGAAGCCGAATTGCAGCTTGCGCTGGATGCACCGGAAATAATCTTTGCCCGCGTCGCCGCCGATCAGAAGAGACGCATTGTCGAGGCGCTTAAGAAGAAGGGTCATGTCGTCGCCGTAACCGGTGACGGGGTTAACGATGCCCCCGCTCTCAAATCGGCCCACATTGGTATCGCGATGGGAATATCCGGCACGGACGTGGCAAAGGAAGCTGCCGATATGGTGTTGCTGGACGATAGCTTTTCCGGGATTGTCAGTGCCATAGAGGAAGGGCGGGCAGTATTTCAGAATATTCGGAAATTTCTGACCTACGTTCTCGTGCACAACGTCGCCGAGCTCGTGCCGTACCTTGCCTTTGGATTGTTCGGAATTCCGCTGCCGCTCACCCCGATCCAGGCGCTTTCCATTGATATGGGAACAAACTCCCTTACTGCGCTGGGCCTCGGTGTCGAGCGCCCCAGTTCAGCGGTCATGCGCTTGCCGCCCCGCAGGCAAAATGAAAGACTGCTGAACTTGCCGTTGGCATTTCGCGCCTATCTCTTCCTCGGCGTGATCGAAGCCGCCGCGGCCATGGCAGCGTACTTTTTCGTGTTGCTGAGCGCCGGCTGGCATTTTGGTCAAAGCCTGGAGCCGACTGACCCACTCTATCTCAGAGCCACGACCGCCTGCCTCAGTGCCATCATCGTCATGCAGATCGTCAACGTATTTCTGTGTCGGAGTTCCGTTCGCTCGATCTTCACGATCAATCTTGCCGACAACGGCCTGATCGTATGGGGCGTGGCGCTGGAAGTGGCACTGCTGCTGCTTATCAACTACACGGCTTGGGGTAACATGATTTTGGATACCGCGCCGGTTCCGGCCGGGCTTTGGCTTTTTCTGATTCCTTTGGCGGCCGGGATGCTCGTTCTGGAGGAAGCGCGCAAGTGGGTGGTGCGCAGATCCGTGTCGAACCGTTCAACCACTGGAACTTGAGCGAGGCGGTCACGAGGGAAACTCCTCTAATTGACTCAATTCGAGATCGGCAGGGTGGTGAAAGCCACGGCACATTCGGCCACGACGCCGTGTCGCGATAGTCGTTCTCACCTTTCCGACAAACCGACAACGCGCCGCCAGCGGCTTGGCATCCGGATCGACGACGCGGTTCCGTGCAGCTACCCGCGAAATAGGCTTTTCATCGCGGATATGCGAGCGCGTGGCCGCCGTCTCGCAATCCAACTGCAACTATGCTTGCTACCCAAGAAGAACTGAGTACCATGGCATTTAAGCAAACCGCCCCCCCAAAAGAGGGAGCGGAAAATCAAACCAGAGCTTTGCGCCGGGAGGATTGTGAGTTGAGGCTGGAAACCCCGGCGTTGCCGGCTATGCGCAAAATCGATCGTTGACGTCATGCGCGCATATGCAGTCCGCAGGCTTCTGGCGTTGATACCGACGCTCCTGTTCGCGAGCATGATCGTGTTTGTCACGATCCGGATGATCCCGGGTGACGTGATCGACATGATGCTCAGCCAGAACGATCTAAGCGCGGACAAGCTTAGTCGTGACCAATTGGTTCATGCACTTGGGCTCGATCAGCCGATGGCTGAGCAATATGTGCACTGGCTCGGCAACATCCTGAAGGGCGACCTCGGGCGCTCGCTGTGGCAATCGACGCCGGTTCTGGACGAGATCCTGCTACGCCTGCCGGTAACTTTTGAACTCGGGTTCCTGGCGCTGGTCGTGGCGCTTTCGATCGCACTTCCGATCGGCATCTATTCCGCCGTGCGCCAGGACACTCTCGGCGACATTGTGGCTCGATCGTTCTCTATCCTGCTTCTTGCTGTGCCAAGCTTTTGGCTCGGCACCATGGTCATGGTTTTCCCCTCGATCTGGTGGGGATGGTCGCCCGAAGTCAACTACGTGTGGTTCCGCGAAGATCCTGTCCAGAATATCAAGCAGATGATCGTACCCGCCATCGTCCTCGGCACCGGGCTTTCTGCCGTGACCATGCGCATGACACGGACGATGATGCTCGAGGTGCTGCGGCAGGACTACATCCGAACAGCGTGGGCCAAAGGTTTGCCTGAGCGCCTCGTCGTAATCCGTCACGGCTTGCGAAACGCCCTTATTCCGGTCGTAACTTTGGTTGGTTTGCAGGCGCCCCTTCTGATCGGCGGCGCGGTGATTATTGAACAGATATTCGTCATTCCTGGCATGGGGTTATTGCTGCTCGATGCTGTAAATCAACGCGATTATCCGGTTATAACCGGGGTCTTCCTCGTGGTCGGGCTCGCCGTGATGCTGATCAATCTTGCCGTCGATCTGAGCTACGGATTCCTCGATCCGCGTGTGAGGCATCGATGAGCGTCCTTCCGGAGACCATGGCGATCGACGCCCCGGCCCAGCGCGGGCCGGTGTTGGGATTCGTCATCCGCTTGCTGCGGGAGAAACCTTTCGGCGCTGCGGCCGGAATGGTATTTGTTCTATTCGTGTTTTGCGGGGTCTTTGCAAATGTTCTTGCCCCCTACGGATTTAACGAAATCGCCCCGCTCGAACGGCTCAGGCCGCCGTCCTGGAAATCATCCGTTTGGGACCGACAATCTAGGCCGGGATTTGTTTTCACGTTGCCTATACGGCGCAAGATTGTCCGTCATTATTGGACTTTCGGCCGCCGCGATTGCCACTGCCATTTCCGTTACAATTGGAACGTTGACGGGCTATCTGGGCGGACGGTTTGACATGATCGTCCAGCGCTTCGTCGACGCCTACATGTCATTTCCCGAATTGGTTATTCTGATCGCCGTCGTCTCGGTGGTTGGCCCAGGCATGGTGCAGATCATCGGAATTCTAAGTCTCGTGCTTGGCATTGCGGGATCGCGCATTATTCGCAGCGCAGTCGTTTCGGCCCGCGAGAATATGTATGTTCACGCGGCGCAGTCGATCGGCGCCACCACCGGCCGCATTCTGTGGCGCCATATCCTGCCCAACATCATGCCGCCGATCATCGTCCTCTTCACGACGCGTGTCGGCGCCGTAATCCTCGCAGAATCCGGACTATCGTTTCTTGGACTCGGCATACCGCCTCCCGCGCCGACCTGGGGAGGGCTGCTGTCCGGGAGTGGACGCACCTACATGTTCCAGGGGCCTTGGCTCGCTTTGGCGCCCGGCCTGTGTCTGACGACCGTGGTCTATGCAACCAACGTTTTTGGCGACGCCTTGCGCGATATTCTCGATCCGAGGATGCGCGGCGCGCGCTGAGTCAAGCCGAACGAGCCAACAAGAAAGAAATTGGACAGGGAGAACGCAATGAAGATCGGGAAACGTCTTAGAAACGCGCTGCTTGGCTTGGCGTCTGCCGGAGCGCTTGCTTGCCTGCCCTCAACCGTGGACGCTCAGACTGAGAAGCCTCAGCCGCAATATGGAGGCACGCTGAACATTGGCAACGTTTATGTAACGCTCGCACCCTTGTCATGGGATCCGGCGGACTGGCCGTGGAAGTTCCAGCAAGACACGGGGCTGATGTACGAACAATTTTTTGCCGCTGACCTGACCAAGTCAAAACGCAACGGCGGCCCATACTCGTTCGTGCCGGATGCATGGCTGCCGACCGAGGAATCCGGGGCGAATTGGCCGAGAGCTGGCAATGGAAGCAGGATCCGCTACGGATTGAGATAAAGCTGCGAAAGGGCGTGATGTTCCCCGAAAAGCCCGGCGTCATGGCCGCGCGCGAACTCGTCGCTGAGGATGTCGTCCAGAGCTACTACCGGCTCGACAAGAGCCCAAAGAAGATTCCGACTTACTTTGACCATATCCAGAAAGTCGAGGCGACCGACAAGCACACGGTCGTATTCACCTTCAACAACTATAACTCTGAATGGGACTACCGGTTCGGCTGGGGCTACTACTCCGGCATCGTACCGAAGGAAGTCGTCGATGCGGGCGCGGGAAACTGGAAGAACACCAACGGGACCGGGCCGTTTCGGCTGACCGACTACATTCAAGGCAATGCCGTTACATTTGTGAAGAATGAAATCTACTGGGACAAGGAGAAAATCAACGGCCAGGAGTTCAAGCTGCCGTTCGTTGACAAAATCGTCTATCGCACCATCAAAGATGAGGCGACGTTTCTGGCGGCATTGCGAACCGGCAAACTGGATCTCCTAGAAGCCGTGCGATGGAGTGCAGTCGATGAACTGAAGAAGAACGCTCCGCAGTTGCAATGGTCGCGGTGGCTTGACACCGGCGGCACATTCCTTGCGATGCGGGTAGACACCAAGCCTTTCGACGATGTTCGCGTGCGCCGTGCGCTGAACATGGCGGTGAACAAGCAGGAAATCGTATCGTCATTCTTCAATGGCAATGCGGAACTGTTCGCATACCCTCAGCACCCCGATTATCTCGGATATTTCGAGCCGCTCGAAAAAATGCCGGACTCCGTGAAGGAGCTCTTTGTCTACAATCCGGAGAAGGCAAAGGCGCTGCTCGCGGACGCCGGCTATCCCACTGGCTTTTCCTTCAAGGTGCAGGTCTGTTCATGTGCACCGGATCAAATGGACTTGTTGCCGCTGGTCGCGGCGTATCTCGAAAAAGTCGGCGTGAAGATCGAAATTCAACCGATGGAATACGGGGCGTTTCTTTCGGCGATGACGACGAAGACCAACGCAGCCGGTTACATGATGCGCAACGGGCACACCAACCCGACTACCTCGATCCGCAAGAGTTTCGTGACCAAGCAGACCTGGAATCCGTCGCAGTACTCGGATCCTGCCTTCGACAAGAAGATGGCCGATGTCTATCTCGAGCAGGACGAAAGCAAACGTCAGCAAATGCTCAAGGAATTGACGCGGGAGATTGTGGACAACGCGCCCTACATCTTTCTTCCTGTCGGCTATGCTTACACCGCGTGGTGGCCGTGGGTGAAGAACTATGGCGGAGAACTTCGCGCAGGGGCCGAGCGCCCAGGCCCGATTCACGCGCGGATATGGATCGACCAGGATTTGAAAAAGAAGATGGGTTATTGAGCTTCGTCTTGCAACCACCGCAGGCCCAGGAACTGGTCGCGGCAACACCCCTGCTCAGCGTCCGAAACCTCGTCACCAGGTTCGGCGTTGGGCAAGGAGCGGTTACCGCCGTGGACCACGTTTCATTCGACGTCGGGGTCGGCGAGACGCTTGCGATTGTAGGCGAGTCCGGCTCCGGGAAAAGCGTGACCGCGCTTTCGATCCTGAGACCTGATTCCTCGACCGCCAGGCCGGATCGACGAGGGCGAGATCCTGTTTGATGGCCAGGATCTTCTGAAGTTAAGCGACCCGGAGATCAGGAGCGTGCGCGGCAACCGCATCGCGATGATCTTTCAGGAACCGATGAGTTCGCTCAATCCGGCTCTCACGGTTGGCTTGCAAGTCGCTGAACCGATCAATCAGCATCGAAAGATTCCCTGGGGAAAGGCGATCGATCAGGCACGCGACTTGCTCGCGCTCGTTCGCATGTCGGATCCAGTCTCCAGGATACGAGCTTACCCACATCAATTCTCCGGTGGCTTGCGCCAGCGCGCCATGATTGCAATGGCACTCGCCTGCGAACCTCAGTTGATCATCGCCGATGAGCCGACTACCGCACTTGACGTGACCGTACAGGCGCAGATTCTTGATTTGCTGAAGGATCTTGCGGGACGCGCCCGCTCGGCTCTGATTTTGATCACGCATGACCTCGGCGTTGTCGCGCGCTATGCCGATCGCGTCGTGGTCATGTATGCAGGACGGGTGGTGGAAGCCGCGCCAGCACGAGACCTTTATTCCCGCCCCCGCCATCCCTACACACGTGGCCTGATGGCGTCCGTGCCGCGACTCGATGGCGACACCCACAAGCGGCTTGTCCCGATCGAGGGGCAACCGCCGAACTTGGGTGCGTTGCCGCCCGGATGTTCGTTTGCGCCACGTTGTCGCCATGTGACCGATAGCTGTCGCGCGTCGCGACCGGCCCTGAGGGACGTAGGCTCCCGGCATCAGGTCGCCTGCGTGCTGGAGGTTTGATCGATGTCAGGGCTCTTGCTGCGCGTCGATGATCTGAAGGTCCATTTTCCGGTGCGCAGCGCCGGACTCTTTGGGCGTCAACCTGTTTTTGTTCATGCTGTCGATGGCGTCTCGCTGACTCTCGCGCGCGGCGAAACCCTGGGTCTGGTCGGCGAGAGTGGATGTGGGAAGTCGACGACCGGCCTGGCCGTCATGAGAATGCTGACGCCGACGGCGGGCCGGATTGAATTCGAGGGCCAGGACATTACCGGCTATAGCAAGGATCAAATGCAGCCGCTGCGCCGCCGCATGCAAATGGTGTATCAGGACCCCTATGGCTCGCTGAATCCACGGATGAAGGTCAGCGATATTATTGGTGAACCCCTGGTGGTCCATGGCCTGGCTAACGACCGCCGCGCCTTTCAGGACAAAATTGCTTCGCTGATGCGGACGGTCGGTCTTTTGCCGAATATGGCGGACCGCTATCCGCACGAATTCTCGGGAGGGCAACGGCAGCGCATCGGAATTGCGCGCGCGCTGGCGCTCGAGCCCAGCCTGATTGTTTGCGACGAGCCGGTCTCGGCGCTTGACGTTTCAATTCAGGCGCAGGTGGTGAATGTCTTTGTCGAACTTCAGCAGCGATTGGGCCTGTCGTATCTGTTTATCGCCCACGACCTGGCGGTAGTACGCTATGTGAGCGATCGGATAGCGGTCATGTATCTGGGCCGCATCGTGGAGATCGCTTCACGCGACGCGCTATATAAATCGCCGCAACATCCCTACACTCAGGCGTTGCTCGCGGCGGTTCCTGTCGCCGACCCCGTGGTCGAATCGACGCGTCGTCGCGCTATTGTGTCGGGTGAGGTCCCGAGCGCCACCAACCCTCCACCGGGCTGTCGTTTTCATACACGCTGTCCTCATGCTTTTGCGCGCTGCCGGACGGAAGTTCCTGAGCTACGCGACCTGGGCGGCGGCCAGGCCGTCGCCTGCCACCTGCAAGAAGCCGCATGAACTTTCGCGAAGCGTGCCCGCCCGCTGACGCAGAACGTGGCCGCGCGAGCTGCGTCCGCATTTGAACCCTTCGACATTGGATCTGATCGACTTCGGGGGAGGCGGTTTGACCTTTCACTTTCGCCGCCGAGTTCAGCAAATGATAGACTTAAGGCATTGCACATGGCGTGTGCCCGGGGCCAAGCAGGGGGGCGACGATGGAAAACCTGAACGTGACAGCCAGCCGATACGACTTTGAGGCGGCTCATGCGGCCATGCGCCGCTATGTCGACGGGAACATCCTTTCAGGGGTCTCGTCCGCGGTACTTGTGGGCAGAGACCTGGTGGATGTGAATTGCGTCGGATGGGCTGACAAGGAAGCGCAGACTCCGTTGCGGGCCGACCACATATTCCGGGTCTTCTCCAATACCAAGCTGGTTACCTCATGTGCGGCGCTGCTGCTGTTCGAGGAAGGGCGATTCCAGCTGGACGATCCGGTCGAGAGGTTTATTCCGCAGCTTGCAAACCGCCGCGTTCTCCGCGCCGGCGCGACGTCACTGGACGAGACTGAGCCAGCCAGGGGATCAATCACCGTCCGTCATCTGATGAGCCACCGTTCGGGGCTAAGCTACGGCATCTTCGATCCCGGCACGACGATCTTCAAGGCCTACACTCAGAGAAGGTACTCAATCCCACAACCACGCTGGCGCAGATGATCGACGTGTTGGCAGACCTGCCGCTGGTCTATCATCCCGGAACGTCATGGGAATATTCGGTGGCTACCGATGTCCTGTCGCGGCTCGTCGAAATTGTCAGCGGCCAGGCATTCGATCAGTTCATCCAGTCGCGGATTCTCGATCCGCTTGGCATGGTCGACACCGGGTTCGTCGTGCCCGAGAAAAATCGAGGCCGGCTCGTCGCGTATTACGCCGGCGCGGACTTGATGGACCCCACGAAACCAGGGCTCACCCGTACGGATAACTCGCCCTATCCGGGCGCGTATTTGCGCCCCTTTCCGAGGCTGAGTGGCGGTGGCGGCCTGGTTTCAACCTTGCCGGACTATGGTGGCGCTGATCAGAAGCCTGCTGCCCGGTGGCCCAACCTTGCTCAAGCCGGATACGATTGCGTTGATGATGACCAACCAATTGTCGGATGGAGTCTGGATGCACTTCCCCATCGTGGGAGAACTTCGCGGCAAAGGGTTCGGGCTGGCAGGCGGACTGATCCAGGAGCCTTCGCCGCTCGATCACAAGGATTCGACTGGCGAACTGTTTTGGGGAGGAGTGGCGGGCACGCAATGGTGGATCTCGCCAAAGGCGAATGTCGCGGGCGTGATGATGACGCAGCGTCAGATGGCGTTTTTTCATCCATTTGCATTCGAATTCAAGCGATTGGCGTATGAGGCGATAGAGCGCGCGCGCTGACCTCCTCACTGGAGGTCGAGCGTGCTCGCGAGCAGTCAATCGTTTCAAGCCACCGGGAATGAACAGCCCGCTCGCCCCGGACTATTTGTCTGCTGGCTGGTCGTCGTGCGCCACCGCCTGCGCGATTTCGGCGACGGCGAGATCGCCGGTATCCGCAAGCCGCGCCTTCGCGGTTCTATGAACATGCGCCGCCAGCGCCGGCACGCGCTCGATCAAGGCGTGAAAATCCTGGGCATCAAGCACCAGGAGTCTCGTCTTTCGCGTCGCCGTCACCGTGCCGCTGCGCTTGGTCCGGTGCAGAGCGCGATTTCTCCGAAGAACGTGCCGTCGGAAAGCCGGACGTGCTGGTTCGGCAGTTCGATCTCGACCTCGCCTGCGGTGATGAAATACATCGAGGACGCGATATCGCCGCGGCGTACCAGGATTTCACCTGTTTCAACGGTCCGGGACCGCAACAGCCGCATGATGTCGGCGATTTCAGTGGCGCTGAGATGCGAGAACAGCGGCACCCGCGCCAGCATGCCCCAGGTGACGACGAAATCGCGCCGCCGCACTTCGTCGGCAAAGGCGGTTGAAATGATCGCCACCGGCAGCGCGATCATGGTCAAGGCCGCCGACGATGGCGAACACCGACACCAGCTTGCCGAGCGGCGTGACCGGAACGACGTCGCCATAGCCGACCGTGCCCAGCGTCACGATCGCCCACCACATCGCCTGCGGAATGGTGCCGAGTTTGTCGGGCTGCACGTCGTGCTCGATGGCGTAGAGCAGCGTGGCGAACACCAGCACCGCACCGGCCAGGATCACGAGGCAGCCGAACAGCGTTCGCCGCTCGGCATGCAGCGCTGCCAGCAGCGAACGCATCGCCGGCGAGTAGCGGACCAGCTTGAAGAACGGCAGCACGCCGAGCAGCATCAGCGTCTGGCGGTTGCCGGCGATCAGCGCGATCGAGGCCGGCAGGAACGCCAGCAGGTCGATGATGCCGAGGCTGGAGAAAGCATATTCGAGGCGATCCTGCAGCGGCGACAATTTGCGCGGCGTGTGGCCGGCCACGCTCCACAGCCGTGCGGCATATTCCAGCGCAAACACGACGGCCGCGCCGATCTTGACGGCCGTGAACAGGCTTCCGAAACGCGCGTCGAATTCCGGGACCGACGCCAGCGTCATCGCCAGCACGTCCAGGATGACGATGAAAATGATCAGCCGGACGAAGCGCGAGCCGACCGAATCAGCCAGGTGCTCGTGTTCCAGCAGCTCGTAAAGCCGATCCCGCAGATTGGTGTCGTGAAACCTCTTTCTGCGCGGAGCGCTGGTCACCGTTAGTGTCCCGATTCCGAAGTTCGCTCGTTCCGGCGGTGCCCCTTGATGCGAACTCCGAAAATCAAGGGGATAAGCAAAAGTATGGGCTCTGGCGCGGCTGCGGATTTGAGGTCCCTCAAAGGCCCCGCAGCAATCGAGGGGATTTCACGTAAGGCTAGGCGCCGGCCATCGCCTTTTCGATGGCCGTCAGCGCAGCGTTCGCCTTGGCGCCATCGGGCCCGCCGGCCTGCGCCATGTCGGGCCGCCCGCCGCCGCCCTTGCCGCCGAGCGCTTCGGAAGCGACGCGCACCAGATCGACCGCGTTGAAGCGCGCGGTAAGATCGGCGGTGACGCCGACGACGACGCCGGCCTTGCCGTCCCCGGTGACGCCGACGATGGCGACCACGCCGGAGCCGAGCTGCTTCTTGCCGTCGTCGGCAAGGCTCTTGAGATCCTTCATCTCGATGCCTTCGACCGAGCGCGCCATCAGCTTGACGTCGCCGACCTCGCGGACGCCGGCGGCGCCGCCGCCGATCCGTTGGACGGCGGTGCGCCGCCGCCCATCGCCAGCTTCTTGCGCGCATCCGACAGATCGCGCTCCAGCTTCTTGCGCTCTTCCATCAGCGAGGCGATGCGCGCCGGCATCTCGTCGAGCGTGGTGCGCAGCTCCGCCGCCGCGGTCTTGGCGAGCGCCATGGTCTCGTTGGCATGTTTCCGGGCATGGCGCCCGGTCAGCGCCTCGATGCGGCGAACGCCCGAGGCGACCGCGCTTTCGCCGGTCACCGAGATCAGGCCGATATCGCCGGTGCGGCGAACATGGGTGCCGCCGCACAATTCGACCGACCAGCCGAGCGCGTTGCTGCCGTGCTCGCGCGCGGTCTTGCCCATCGACACCACGCGCACCTCGTCGCCGTATTTTTCGCCGAACAGCGCGCGGGCGCCGGCGTCGCGGGCATCGTCCACCGCCATCAGCCGCGTGGTGACCTCGCCATTTTCCAGCACCACGTCGTTGGCGATGTCCTCGATCCGGCTCAACTCGTCCGCCGTGATCGGCTTCGGATGCACGAAGTCGAAGCGTAGGCGGTCCGGCGCCACCAGCGAGCCGCGCTGGGCGATGTGGTCGCCGAGCACCTGCCGCAAGGCTTCGTGCAGCAGATGCGTCGCGGAATGATGGGCGCGGATCGAGGAGCGCCTCGATATGATCGACTTCGAGCAACAGCGCGGTGCCCGGCTTCAGCGTGCCCTGCTCCACAGTGCCGAGATGCACAAAGAGATCGCCGGCCTTCTTCTGGGTGTCGGTGACGCGGAACCGCACGCCCTCGCCGGTCATCACGCCGGTGTCGCCGACCTGGCCGCCGGACTCCGCATAAAACGGCGTCTGGTTCAGGACGATGGCGCCGCTGTCGCCCGCCTTCAGGCTTTCGACCTCCTTGCCGTCTTTCACCAGCGCCGCCGACCACGCCTTCGGCGGTCTCGGTCTCGTAGCCCAGGAATTCGGTGGCGCCGAGTTTCTCGCGCAGCGGAAACCACACGTTCTCGGTCGCGGTATCGCCGGATCCCGCCCATGCCGCGCGCGCTTTCGCGCGCTGCCGGTCCATCGCGTCGGTGAAGGAGGCGATGTCAACGCTGATGCCGCGGTTGCGCAGCGCATCCTGGGTGAGATCGAGCGGGAAGCCATAGGTGTCGTACAGCGTGAACGCGGTATCGCCGTCGAACATGTCGCCCTTTTTCAGGCCGCTGCTCTTCTCGTCGAGGATCGACAAGCCCGCGCTCCAGCGTCTTGCGGAAGCGCGTTTCTTCCAGCCGCAGGGTTTCCTCGATCAGGTTCTCGGCGCGCACCAGTTCAGGATAGGCCTGGCCCATCTCGCGCACCAGCGCCCAGACCAGCCGATGCATCAGCGGATCCCTGGCGCCGAGCAACTGCGCATGGCGCATCGCGCGGCGCATGATCCGGCGCAGCACGTAGCCGCGGCCTTCGTTCGAGGGCAATACGCCGTCGGCGATCAGGAACGACGACGCGCGCAGATGGTCGGCGATCACGCGCAGCGAGGCCTTCTGCTCGCCCTGCGGATCGGCGCCGGTCAATTCGGAGATGGCGCGGATCAGGGCCACGAACAGGTCGATTTCGTAATTGTCGTGCTTGCCCTGCAACACGGCGGCGACGCGCTCCAGTCCCGCGCCGGTATCGATCGACGGCTTCGGCAGCGGATTGCGCACCCCGCCCTCGAGCTGCTCGAACTGCATGAACACGAGATTCCAGATCTCGATGAAGCGGTCGCCGTCCTGCTCGGCCGAGCCGGGAGGCCCGCCCCAGATCTTGTCGCCGTGGTCGTAGAAGATTTCCGAGCACGGCCCGCAGGGCCGGTGTCGCCCATCTGCCAGAAATTGTCGGAACCGGCGATGCGGATGATGCGGGACTCCGGCAGGCCTGCGATCTTCTTCCAGAGACCGAACGCCTCGTCGTCGTCGACATAAACGGTCGCCGTCAGCTTGTCCTTCGGCAGGCCGAATTCCTTCGTGACCAGATTCCAGGCGAGCTCGATGGCGCGATCCTTGAAATAGTCGCCGAACGAGAAATTGCCGAGCATCTCGAAAAAGGTGTGATGCCGCGCGGTGTAGCCGACATTGTCGAGATCGTTATGCTTGCCGCCGGCGCGCACGCATTTCTGCGAGGTGGTGGCGCGCGCATAGGGCCGCTTCTCGACGCCGGTGAAGACGTTCTTGAACTGCACCATGCCGGCATTGGTGAACATCAGCGTCGGGTCGTTGCGCGGCACCAGCGGCGACGACGGCACGATTTCGTGGCCGTTATCGGCAAAGAACTTCAGAAAAGTCGACCTGATTTCGTTAACGCCGCTCATTTTGGTCCAATCGCAAACTATCCGGGATCAGCCCGCAAAAGCGGCATTTGTCCCGCGGACCGCTTTTAGACAAGGGGGCTGGCGGTGTCCAGAAAGTGTGCTTGGGATCAGGGGCTTGCCGCATCAGCACAAGACCGGTTGATAGATGCTGCGGCTGCGTTGACAGCCTTGGCGCGCCTGTGTTTTTCTCCTATCTGTTCAAGACATAGTCACGTCGGGAGAGATCGGCTAGGACGCCGGCGCCGAAGGAGCAACCGCCCCGGAAACTCTCAGGCAAACGGACCGCGTGACTTGACAGCATCTGGAAAGAGACGCCGACGGGCCCTGGCCCGGACGCGTCCGCCGACGGGATAATACTCTCAGGCACAGCGACAGATGGGGCTTCGACGGGTTTTCGGGGGAATGGTCCCCGGGAACCGCGAGGGCCCGATGATGCTTGCGCGCGAAGACCAATCCCAGCTCCAACGCACCCCTTTGCACGCGCTGCATGTCGCCAGCGGCGGCAAAATGGTGCCGTTCGCCGGCTATGACATGCCGGTGCAATTCGCAACCGGCGTGCTGCGGGAACATCTGCATACCCGCTCGTTGGCCGGGCTGTTCGACGTCTCGCATATGGGCCAGATCGCGCTGCGCCCGAAATCCGGCAAGGTCGAGGATGCCGCCCTGGCGCTGGAGCGGCTGGTGCCGCAGGACATCCTCGGCATAGCGCCGGGACGGCAGCGCTACGCGCAGTTCACCAATGCCGCCGGGGGCATTCTCGACGACCTGATGGTGGCCAATTTCGGCAGCCATCTGTTCCTGGTGGTCAACGCCGCCTGCAAGGCCGAGGACGAGGCGCATCTGCGCGCGAGCCTGTCGGATGCTTGCGTGATCGAGCCGCTCACCGATCGGGCGCTGATCGCGCTGCAGGGGCCGAAGGCCGAATCCGTGCTGGCGAAACTTTGCGCCGAAGCCTCTGCGATGCGGTTCATGGACGCCGGCCCGCACCTCGTCGACGGCATCGATTGCTTCGTCTCGCGCTCGGGCTACACCGGCGAGGACGGGTTCGAGATTTCGGTTCCGGCCGAACAGGCCGAGCGGCTTGCGAAAGCCCTGCTCGCTGATGGCGACGTGCTGCCGATCGGGTTAGGCGCGCGCGACAGCCTGCGGCTCGAGGCCGGGCTTTGCCTTTATGGCCACGATATCGACATCGCGACGACGCCGGTCGAGGGCGCGCTGGAATGGTCCATTCAGAAAAGCCGCCGCCATGGCGGCGCGCGCGCCGGTGGCTTCCCGGGCGCGGAGAAAATTCTCTCCGAGCTTGAGCAGGGCGCGCCGCGCCGCCGCGTCGGATTGAGGCCGGAGGGCCGTGCGCCGGTGCGCGAAGGCGCGCCGCTGTTCGCCGATGCGGCTTCCTCCGGGCAGATCGGCACGGTCACCTCGGGCGGCTTCGGCCCCAGCCTCAACGCGCCGGTCGCGATGGGCTATCTGCCCGCGTCGCACGCCGCCCCCGGCGGTTTGGTGTTTGCCGAATTGCGCGGGCAACGCCTGCCGCTGCGGGTCGCGCCGATGCCGTTCGTTCCCAATACTTACAAACGCTGAACTTGCAAACGCCGAAGGATGATCATGACCACGCTGTTCACCGCCGACCACGAATGGCTCCGCATCGAGGGCGACGTCGCCACCATCGGCGTCACCGATTATGCGCAGTCGCAACTCGGCGACGTCGTGTTCGTCGAACTCCCGAAGGTCGGCCGCAACCTGAAAAAGGCGGAAGCCGCAGCCGTGGTCGAATCCGTCAAGGCCGCCTCCGACGTCTACGCGCCGATTTCGGGCGAAGTGCTCGAAGTCAACGATGCCCTCGCCACCGAGCCCGCGCTGGTCAATTCCGATGCCGCCGGCAAGGCCTGGTTTTTCAAGATGAAGATCGCGGACAAGAGCGAGCTCGGCGGCCTGATGGATGAGGCCGCCTACGCCAAGCACACCGCCTGACCAGCGAGGAACAGCCCATGACTGCACACCGCAAACCCGCCGATGAAGCCGCCGCCACCTTCGCGCGCCGCCATATCGGCCCCTCGCCCCGCGACATCCAGGCGATGCTGGAGACCGTGGGCGCCAAAACCCTCGGCGAGCTGATGGCCGAAACCCTGCCGTCGTCGATCCGGCAGAAGGCGCCGCTCGATCTCGGCGCCGCTTTAAGCGAAACCGAGGCGCTGGCGCATATGCGCGCGCTGGCGTCACAGAACGCGGCCTTCACCTCGCTGATCGGCCAAGGCTATTCCGGCACGATCATGCCGGCGGTGATCCAGCGCAACATCCTGGAGAATCCCGCCTGGTACACGGCCTATACGCCGTATCAGCCCGAGATCAGCCAGGGCCGGCTGGAAGCCTTGTTCAATTTCCAGACCATGATCTGCGATTTGACGGGCCTCGACATCGCCAACGCCTCGCTGCTCGACGAGGCCACCGCGGCGGCGGAAGCGATGGCGCTGGCCGAGCGCGCCGCGCAGGCAAAGACAAAATCGTTCTTCGTCGACCGCGAGGTGCATCCGCAGACGCTGGCGGTGCTGCGCACCCGCGCCGAGCCGCTGGGCTGGAATTTGATCGTCGGCGATCCCTTGGGCGATCTCGACAACGCCGAGGTGTTCGGCGGACTGCTGCAATATCCGGGCACGTCGGGCGCGGTGCGCGACCTGCAGCCCGCGATCGCGGCGCTGCGCGCGAAGGGCGCGCTCGCGATCGTCGCCGCCGATCTGCTGGCGCTGACGCTGCTGGCCTCGCCCGGCGAACTCGGCGCGGATATCGCGATCGGATCGGCGCAGCGTTTCGGCGTGCCGATGGGATATGGCGGCCCGCACGCGGCCTATATGGCGGCGCGCGAGGCGCTGAAGCGCTCGCTGCCGGGCCGCATCGTCGGCCTGTCGATCGATTCCCGCGGGCAGCCGGCCTATCGGCTGGCGCTGCAGACCCGCGAGCAGCATATCCGCCGCGAGAAGGCGACCTCCAACATCTGCACCGCGCAGGTGCTGCTGGCGGTGATCGCCTCGATGTACGCGATCTATCACGGGCCGGAGGGGCTGACCCACATCGCCCGCAAGGTGCATCGCCGCACGGCCGTGCTGGCGGCGGGATTGCGCAAGCTCGGCTTCTCGCCGCGGTCGGAAGCGTTTTTCGACACGGTGACGGTGGACGCCGGTCCGGGCAGAGACGAAATCGTCGCCCGTGCGCTGGCCGAAAAGATCAACTTGCGGATCGGCGACGGCACGCTCGGGATCGCGCTGGACGAGACCACCACGCCCGGGATCGTCGAGGCGGTGTGGCGCGCGTTCGGCGGCCAACTGGCTTACGCGGATATCGAAGCCGGCGCGCGCGATGCCCTGCCCGGCGAACTCAAGCGCACCAGCGCGTTCCTGACCCATCCGGTGTTCCACGCCCACCGCTCGGAGACCGAGCTCCTGCGCTACATGCGCAAGCTCGCGGACCGCGACCTCGCGCTCGACCGCGCGATGATTCCGCTGGGCTCCTGCACCATGAAGCTCAACGCCACCACGGAGATGATCCCGCTGACCTGGCCCGAATTCGCCGGCCTGCATCCGTTCGCGCCGCGCGATCAGGCGAAAGGCTATCACGCGCTGTTCGCGCGGCTGGAACAATGGCTGTGCGATATCACCGGCTATGACGCGATCTCGCTGCAGCCGAATTCCGGCGCGCAGGGCGAATATGCCGGGATGTTGGCGATCCGCGGCTATCACGCCGCGCGCGGCGAGCCGCATCGCAGGGTGTGCCTGATCCCCTCCTCGGCGCACGGCACCAATCCGGCCTCCGCCAGCATGGCCGGCATGGAGGTCGTGGTCGTCGCCTGCGATATCAGAGGCGACGTCGACGTCGCCGACTTGCGCGCCAAAGCCGAAAAGCATTCGAAAGATCTCGCCGCGGTCATGATCACCTACCCCTCCACCCACGGCGTGTTCGAGGAGCACATCAGCGAGATCTGCGACATCGTGCATGGCCATGGCGGGCAGGTCTATCTCGACGGCGCCAATTTGAACGCGCAGGTGGGGCTGTCCCGGCCGGGCGATTACGGCGCCGATGTCAGCCACCTCAACCTGCACAAGACCTTCTGCATTCCCCATGGCGGCGGCGGCCCCGGCATGGGACCGATCGGGGTCCGGGCGCACCTGAAGCCGTTCCTGCCGGGCCATCCCGCGACCGATGGCACCAAGCCGGCGGCGGCCGGGCCGGTGTCGGCGGCGCCGTTCGGCTCGGCGTCGATCCTGACCATTTCCTACATCTACATTCTGATGATGTCAGGCGAAGGCCTGACGCGGGCTACGGAAATCGCGATCCTCAACGCCAACTACATCGCGACCAGGCTCGATCCGCATTTTCCGGTACTGTACCGCAACGCCAAAGGCCGGGTCGCCCACGAATGCATCGTCGATCCCAGGCCGCTGAAGACCTCGACCGGCGTTACGGTGGACGACATCGCCAAGCGGCTGATCGACTATGGCTTCCACGCGCCGACCATGAGCTTCCCGGTGCCGGGCACGCTGATGATCGAGCCGACCGAATCCGAATCCAGGGCCGAGCTCGACCGCTTCTGCGACGCCATGATCGCGATCCGGAATGAAATCAGCGAAATCGAACTCGGGCCGCTGGAAGGTCGAGGCCTCGCCGCTGCGCCACGCGCCACACACGGTGCACGACATCGCCGACGACCTGTGGCAGCGGGCCTATTCCCGCAGCGAGGGATGCTTCCCGGCCGGAACGTCGCGATCGGACAAATACTGGAGCCCGGTGGGACGGGTCGACAACGTCTATGGCGACCGCCATCTGGTCTGCTCGTGCCCGCCGATCGAGGACTACGCGCTGGCGGCGGAGTAAGCCCCGCACGCCCGTCATTCCGGGGCGCGTCGAAGACGCGAACCCGGAATGACAACACCGGACTTAAAGCGCCACTCAAAGCGAATGAATCAAAAACCTTCGGTCGGGGCTCCAAGCGACTCTAAAATCACGGCATTTCGGAACCGGCCACGCGAGCAATCCCATCAAGGCTCGCTCAAGGCGCGATTAGCGCCGGATTCCAGCGCCACAGACGATCGCTGGTTAGCCTCGTACCGCCCCACCAGCGATCAATCGGATTGTGTCGGCTGAAGTCTTCCTTGTGCGCGACGACGGCCTTGCCGAATTCGGTCAGCGACAGCCGGCTTCGCTTGTAGGCCGCGTCACGGCCACGACGGTTATCTGTCTTGAGCGTGCGCAGTTCGTCGTCGAGTCCCGCCACGGCCGGTCGCGGACAGTGCGCCAGCCCATCAAGCAGGTACCCATGTTCCAACTCATCGAATACGCGCGTCCGGCGCAGCCCGCGGAGATGGAAAAGCGGGTTCGTATTAGCAAATCCCCACGCGATCAGCTCCAGCATCCGCATTTCCGTCGCGCCAAGCCCCGTTGTGCTGGATGGAAGCTCTGCGAGCAGATCAAGCAAGGCCTGTTTTAACAGCAGCAAGGCGCTTAAATCCGTTGCCAACAGCGCGAGGCAGGCTTCCGGCGTCGTCGCTCGATACGCCTGCCACGCGCTGCTTGCTGTCTCAAGCTCAGCGCCGGTGACGTCGATATTTTGCACCTTCCACTTGCCAAGTCCTGTTGGAGGAATGCTGATCAAGTCGAAGTCGACAAGGCGCAATCTCAACCGGGCCACGAGCTCCGGATAAGGACGGAAGTAGTCGAGCAGCCAAATCAGCTGCAACTGGTCGTTCGGGCCGGGGTCAAACCATAGCTCGACGGTCTCAAAGTGCAGACAGAACTCGAGCAATCCGAGATCCTTGCTGGCCTTAATGGCAGCAGGCCACCGGCCAACATAGACCGACCAATGATCATCCGGGTGGTGGTCGTGCGAGCGCGCGCCGAGGTAGGTTGCGAGCTCGTCCGGAGACGGCAGCGGTCCCCATACGAAGCGAGAGGGGAAAAAAATCACAAGGTCGGCGAGGTCCGCACCTATGAGACTGCAACCGGACGGGCTAGTCAGAATCAGACGCGTCATGGCCCTCACCGGCTATACACAAAACAAAACGGGCCCCAAGAACGTCGGCAACTCAACGTCCGCAGCGCCCGTTCACGTCGAACCTTAAGTCAGGCGACCAAGGCCCGGAAAACTCACTCCTCGACCGCCTCCTCGCCGTCACTGTCGCGCTCGGGACTGCCTGCCAGAATCTGCTCCGCGATCAGGCCGGAGTTCTGGCGGATCGCCGCCTCGATCTTCGCGACCATGTCGGGATTGGCCTTGAGGAACGCCTTCGAGTTCTCGCGGCCCTGCCCCAGCCTCTGGCTGTCATAGGAGAACCAGGCGCCGGATTTCTCGACGATGCCGGCCTTGACGCCGAGGTCGAGAATTTCGCCCATCTTGGAGACGCCCTCGCCGTACATGATGTCGAATTCGACCTGCTTGAACGGCGGCGCCAGCTTGTTCTTCACCACCTTGACGCGGGTCTGGTTGCCGACCACCTCGTCGCGCTCCTTGATCGCGCCGATGCGGCGGATGTCGAGCCGGACGGAGGCGTAGAATTTCAGCGCATTGCCGCCGGTGGTGGTTTCCGGCGAGCCGTACATCACGCCGATCTTCATCCGGATCTGGTTGATGAAGATCACCATGGTGTTGGATTTGTTGATCGAGGCGGTGAGCTTGCGCAGCGCCTGGCTCATCAGCCGCGCCTGCAGGCCTGGCAGCGCGTCGCCCATCTCGCCTTCGAGCTCGGCCTTCGGCACCAGCGCCGCCACGGAATCAATTACCAGCACGTCGACCGCACCGGAGCGCACCAGGGTGTCGCAGATTTCCAGCGCCTGCTCGCCGGTGTCGGGCTGCGAAATCAGGAGTTCGTCGATGTTGACGCCGAGCTTCCTGGCATAAACCGGGTCGAGCGCGTGTTCGGCGTCGATGAAGGCGCAGATGCCGCCCTTCTTCTGACCCTCGGCGACTGTGTGCAGCGCCAGCGTGGTCTTGCCAGATGATTCCGGCCCGTAGATTTCCACCACCCGGCCCCTCGGCAGGCCGCCGACGCCGAGCGCGATATCGAGCCCGAGCGAGCCCGAGGAAATGGTCTCGATGTCCATCGAGCGGTCGTTCTTGCCCAGCTTCATCACCGAGCCCTTGCCGAACTGGCGCTCGATCTGGGAGAGCGCGGCGGACAGGGCCTTGGTCTTGTCCATGGAGGATCCTTCGACGATACGCAGGGCAGTAACGGACATAGGTCGTGCTCCTTATGGCGGGGATTCGCTAGCGGGACAAACGGGTGGCTGGGCCTAGTAACAAAAACTAATGTACCCTATTTGTTCTAGGTTCGCAATATGTTCTTTTTGGATCCGGGGGTACTAGCCTGTTTCGACCCTTAGTGGCCGGTTTTGGTGGCCGGTTTTGCGCAAGCCCCGCTTGGCGGCTCAAAATGAGCGAGCCTAAGACCTGATCGCCGTCCAGCTTCCCGAACAGTTGGGCGCTGAGGTCCAGGTACCGGACGCTTGGCCAGATGTGCGGGTCACCCCCTTGAACAGAAAATGCTTGCCCATCACCGCCATGTCACCGTTAGTTGCGCCGCTGCGGGCTATTTGTCCGGTGGTACCGTTTCCGGAAATGACCCCGTTGGAGACCTGGAGTTTCCAAGCGAACTGGCCGATGCAGGTGCCGACGCTCACCCCCGCCCAGCTCCCGTCGAACGACCCCAGCGTCGCTGCTTGCTCCCTGCGACGCAGCGGTTGGCTCGCGCGCGTGGCCGGCGGCTTCCTCACGGTGCGAGGCTTGGTCTCCTCCTCGCCGCCGGAGATCGATTTGTCACGATTCCCAACCGTTCCGCCAGTGCTACCCGCCTGCGCGAACACAGCGCCGATAGACGGCACTGACATTGCCGCAGCGATCAACGCGATCGCAACGTAAGTGAAGGCGCGCATTGGTAATTCCTCCCCCCCAATTTCGCAATGCCCGACCATAGCGGGAATCGGGGGCAAAAGCAGCCGAGGGCCGCCTCAGTTGGCGGCCTCGTTTATGACTTGGCCCATTTCGAGTCCTCAAGTTTTGATCGCACGACCGCCTCATCATTTTTAGATTGCTCGCAAATCATTGCCTGCCGTTCTGCTTGTTCAAGCAACAGCTTCACAAATGAAGCCATCATTTGTGCACTCGTGATGGATAACTCAGCCGGGTGCTGGCCTGTTTCCATGGTCAGTGGCCGGTTATGAACTTGGGAGTGGCCTAATTTGATTTTCGGGGTGCCCCGATTTGAATTACGATGGGTCTAAGGGCACGAAAGGTAAGGGAGATGACGTCGACCTATGGCCACATTGCCACCGTGGTGGCCGGCTTGGCGATATTTGTCACAGGCTTTACAGTCAGTCGTAGGGGGCTGCTTCCGGGCCTGGTCGCTGCTGTCGCGTTTGGCGTCGCCGCAGCTCTACTCATAACCGCAGTCCGCAGTCTCGGTTGACGAAGTAAGGCCACCTCAGTTGGCGGCCTCTTTCATTCATCGCCCGCAGCCCTCATTCCCCGCCAAAGAAACGGCCCGAACAACCTTGCCCGGATTCGACAAATCCTGGCGGTATTTCTTTGAACCTGGGCACGGCCTGTGCAGACATACTTATGCTGGGGATTTGAGGGCCCAGCTTCGATACGCAGCGCCATCAAGCGAAGATACTCCGCTTGGTGGCGTTGTGCGTTGGGGTGTCCTGACCTGTCAGGTCGGTTGTCCTGATCGGGCCAGCACCGCGGGGCCGGTGCCGGCCTTTTTCGGCCCTCAGTGGCCCAATTCGATTTTCGAACGCGGAAATCAAGTTCCGTTAAAAGAATACTAACGCGCGCGCTTTATGGAACGCTTAGATTTTAGGCGTATTTCAGTTCAATGGAAGAGCACCGGATTGCGCCAAGGCATCGGGTCTTGAAGGCCGGGACGATCGCGTTCGGCGGCGGCGCGATCGACTGCACGGTTCGCAACATTTCAGATACCGGGGCCGCGCTCGACGTCGTTACTCCGCTCTTCATTCCTGACCGCTTCACGCTGGTCGTTCAAACCGACCATTTGAAGCGCCCGTGCCACATCGTCTGGCGCAAGGAACGACGGATGGGCGTGGCGTTCGATTGATCTTCGTCAATACGAAATTCTTTCCTTCCATTCAGAATAACTTTTGTCATTGCCGAACTGCCCAAGGAGGCGAGTTCCGACGTTGACATTGAGCCCCGGACCGCCGGGGTCCGGTTCGCAAGGCCGCTGCAGGAAACCGCAGCACAAGGTTACTTTCCCGTTGCGGAAACCGTCTCGGCGGGACGTGGAAAGAAGCGACTGTCCTGATTTTCGGCAACCCTCAGTAGCCCGATTTCCAGGATGCACTGCCAATTTGCAAATCAGATATTGAACTGCGACTTCTTCGCAATTTCCCTTTATTAAACACTTAGAGTTTCCTGCCTATTTCAATGCGATGGAATGTCAGCGAACCGCACCGCGTCGCCGCGTACTGAAAGCCGGCTCGATTGAGTTCGGCGGCGGCGTGATCGACTGTACCGTTCGCAATGTATCAGAGACCGGAGCCGCGCTCGAAGTCGTGACCCCGCTCTTCATTCCAGACCGCTTCACGCTGTCGGTTCAGATCGACCAAATGCGGCGACCCTGCCACATCATCTGGCGCAAGGAACGACGGATCGGCGTCGCGTTCGATTAATATCGGTAGACGGACGCATCCAGAGCCAAGGAAATCCGGGCGCCAACAACTCCGCAGTTCTGCTGCGTTGCCAATGTTGATCCTACTCAACATGGCTTCAGCTATTTGCTCTATAATTATATTTGTCATTGCCGAACTGCCTGCCCATGGGGGAAGCTGCGACGTTGACATTGAGCCCCGGACTTTCGCAGTTCGGGGCTCTCTCATCGGGCTGCCGGTTGCAACCAGCTTTATTTCGATGTTAGTGGCCGGCTCTGCTCGCCTTGGCCCAGAGTTCCCGCCGTGACCATACACACGCCAAAGCTTTTGACGCCCGAGGAATTCGCCTCGCTCATCGAGGTCGCGGTTACGGCGCCCAGCCCCAGGATACCGGCTTCGCATTTGGCAAAGCTGGTTACCCTCGGCTACGTCGCTCTGACCGCCAAAGGCCCGGTCGTCACCGGCGACGGCCTGATCCGGATTACCGAGAGCGAATGACGGCCGGCACGCGTCCCGCCTGTCGGGAACCACGCCCTCATTGCTCATCTTTTCCGCGCGGCCACGGAACGTGCCGACTGCACACCTTACACTTTCCGGCATTGACATAGATCAATACGGAATACTTTGCGGGCGTCAGACTATTTTGCCAGATGGGGAATATCGTTTTCAAATGTCCCCGGACCGGTATGAACGTGCAGCATTGGCTGACGGACGAACCGCAACCGGATGATCCGCACTGCACCTACGAAACCGTGGTCTGCAAGGCCTGCAGCCGGCTTCATTTCATGAATCGAGCGACCGGCAAATTGCTTGGCGACCAAAAAGGATAGTTCGCGCCTGGTCGCGCAGCGCTCGTGAACCGCACATCAGTCGGCGCTGGGCAGCCGCCGCAGGGTGAACACGATGTCGCCATCGGGCAGTTCGCGCCAGCTTTCGACCCCGCTCATATAGGCAGCCTTGGGATAGCGGGTGAGGAAATCGCGCGCCTTGGTCCGCGCCTTGTCCCGCGGCAAGGTGAAGGTCTCGCGCAGATAGCCATCGTCCAGCTTCCGCCGTCCGGCCATCCGGTCTGCCAGTTCGCGTGGGCGAAAGGCCATCTCGCAACTCCGGCACAAATACGACCGGCTCAATATAGCCCTTGAGGCCGTCGATCCGAGTCCTCCCGTCCAGCCCAGCCGAGGAATTGAGTCGCCTTCCGGACATAAGCTCGATATCATGCAAAGATCGTCGGCAGCGATTACCAGGGCGCCGGCGACTGAGAACCCCCGAAGGGGCCCCGGCCTCGTTGCGAGTGAGTCGGACGGCACTCACTTTCCATCTTCGAGAAACAGGGCGAGCATTGCCGCCGTCTCGCCCCGCTATTCCACCGATACTGCCTTGCGAGATAGTCTTCCAAATCTGCCCCCGACAGCGTTTTGTTGTCGGCGTTCGAAGCAGCCGCCAACAATGGGAAACAACGGCCATGCCCCATCGTACACCAAGGACAAACCGGCTGCTCTCGCTGTTGTCGGATGACGATTACGAGCGGCTGCGACCGCATTTGTCGCTGGTCGAGCTTGACTACAGGAAGAGCCTCTATGAGGCGTCGTGTCCGATCGAACACGTGTATTTCCCCGTCGACGGCGTCGCTTCGCTGGTGGTTTCGATGGCCGACGGCGCCGGTACGGAGGTCGGCACGATCGGCAGCGAAGGAATGGTGGGATTGCCCATTTGTCTCGGCGAGCGCGAAGCGCTTTCGTCGGTGTATGTCCAGGTCCCCGGCACCGCGCTCAAAATCGACGCCCGCCTCTTCCGCAGCGAGCTCGATCGCAGCCCGACATTGAACCTGATCATGCTCCGCTATATCCATGCGTTCTTCAATCAGGTCGCGCAATCGGCCGCCTGCGCGCATCTCCACAGGGTGGAGCAGCGCTGTTGCCGCTGGCTCCTGATGACGCGCGACCGGATGCCTTCAGGCGATTTTCTGCTCACCCACGAATTCCTGGGGATGATGCTCGGCGTCCGCCGAACGACGGTCACCGACGTCATGGGCACCCTGCAGAAGGCGGGACTTATTCGGTATCGGCGCGGCCATGTCACCATTCTCGATCACGAGGCGCTGCGCCAACGCGCCTGCGAATGCTACGAGATCTCGAAACGGGAATTTGACCGGCTGCTGGGCGATACCCCGCTCGCGCCGAGGACCGACAAGACGCATCGATTGGTCAGCGAGCTCGGATAGAAGATATAGCGTCCGCTCCGCTGCGTCCGATTTCGAACTTCGAATTTCGCCCGCTGACGCGCTCCCTTGCCAGATTTTATTGCGATGCAAGGCCTGATCCGGAAGCGAGGCTATGACGGCTACCGGACCGACAACCCCCCTTGATGACCCTATAAGGGGCCTTTCCGCGGGTCGCCCTCTCGGAGCGACCATTTCAACCTCTGCGGTCAATCGGCCCGACCGATCGGGCAGGAAATCGCAGTGGCAGTGCCCGTTTCAAACACCGGTCTTCCCTTGGACAACAAACTGCTGGCCTCCCTTCCCCGGGATGATTTCGACCGGTTGCTGCCGCATCTTGTGACAATCTCCCTGCCGCAGGGAGATGTGCTGATCGAAGCCGACAACGAGGTCGATCAGGTCTACTTTCCGCACAACGGCATGCTGTCGCTGCTCGCAGTGCTGCGCGACGGCAAGGCGATCGAGACCGCGACCGTAGGCCGCGAAGGCGTGGTCGGCGCGATGGCCGGGCTCGGCCTGTACAAGTCGCTGGTTCGCGTCGTCGTGCAAATGCCGACGGCCTGCAGCAAAATCGCCGCCCCGCATTTCCGCAACGTTGCCGCCGCCAGCGATCCCGTTCGCAATCTCGCCATCCGCTACAACGAGGTGCTGTTGTCGCAGGCGCGCGTCACCGCCGCCTGCAATGCGCTGCATCCGATCGAGGCACGATTTTGCCGCTGGCTGCTGCAGAGCGCGGACCGGGCGGCAAGCGACACCGTTCCCTTGACGCAGGAATTTCTCGCCGAGATGCTGGGGGTGAGGCGCACCTCGGTGACGGAAGTTGCGAGCAAGGTGCAAGGCACTGGCGCAATCACCTATTCCCGCGGCCTGATCAAGATCCTGAACCGGAAAGCGCTGACGCGAATGTCCTGCGAGTGCTACCAAACGCTGGTCGATCAGTCGGCCGTGCTGGCCTGACCGTCCCGGCGCGTCTGCCCCTCCAACACTGGCCATCCCGATCAGCGTGTTTCCGTCTTGGTCGCCGTGCTGCCGGTCTTGGTCTTGGGCTTCGCCGGCACCGGCGTCTTGGGCGCCTCCGTGCTGCGCACATTGCCCCACGGATCGGAAGAGGTCTTGGCGTCAGGGATCTTCTTCAGCGATTCCTTGTAGGCCTTGTCCCGCGCCGCCTCGGCTTCCTTCTCCTCCGGCGTTTGGGATTTCACATCCGGCATCAAATTGACGTTGGGAGTCTGCGCGTAAGCCGGCCCGGTCAGCAACGCGATGACAGCCGCTATGCGGAAAATCCTCATGGAATGCTCCCTGCATTTTCGTCGTCATATACCACTGTGCCGGCCGCGACGCCAAGCGCAGCCGCTTGCGGCCTAAAAATGGTCACTTGCAGGATTTCGGCGGCTGCATCCATTCGTCCCAGATCGGACCGCATTTGGTGCAGCCATTGAGCGCAAGACCGATGGCGATCACGCCAAGAATCAGTGCCCATCGCCTTAACATGGTTGACCTGCTCCCGAAGCCGGTATCATACGGCCTGAAGTCAGGCATTTTCAAGCCGCGCGGGGACAGTGTTCCGTTCCGCGAACTGCCCTCATGAATGCCGTCGATAGCGGGCGGGGAAACGTCCTTTATACAAGCCGAACAGCAAACTGCGGATTTCAGCATCGAGGAAGCCCGACGCCTTCTTGGCAACGCGTTCGCGCCGTGGGTGCAGTGATCTCGGGCTGTCCGTCGAGCACATCGAATGCGCCGCGCCGCCGGATGGCGCGGCCGACTGGCAACCGGGAGCGATCCTGCGTATGGCCTTTTCCGAACGCCTGTGCCGGCATGGCGGCATCATTTGCGGTCAGGCGCTGATGGCGCTCGCCGATACCGCGATGGTGATCGCGATCCTTGCGGCCAACCGCGGCTACCGGCCGATGACGACCGTCGATCAAACCACGCATTTCGTGCGCGCCGTGACAGCGTCGGATGTGCTGGCCGATGCGCGCGTGGTGCGGCTCGGGCGAACCATGAGCTTCGGCCGCGTGACCTTGTTGAGCGCCGGCGATAACAAGCCCGTGGCGATGGTCTCAAGCGCGTTTGCGATGTTGTGAGGATGCGCTGCCGGGGGATCCATTGCCGAAAATCTTGTCGGCAATATTGCCAGTCCGGCCGGACTGCCGGAGGCACTCACTGTCCGGGTACTCTTCGACGCCGCCAGCGCCAAAGCGCGACTGCCACAAGCACGACGGCGATGGCAAAAGCGATCGCCTTGGCCCGGAATCGTCCACCGGGCCGGTCGATGGTACGCGACCACAGCGAGGGCGTTTCGCCCTGGCGGGCCAGACGAAATGCCACGATGCTGTCGCCGATCGAAGCGCCGGACTCGGAATGACCGCCGGCCATGATCGCCACAAATTGCTCGCCGTTCCAGAGATAGGTCATGGGATTGGCGATGCCGGGAACCGGCAGCCTGCCCTGCCAGAGTTCTTCGCCGGACCTGGCATCGAAGGCACGCAGGTAGGCGTCCATCGCTCCGGTGAAAACGAGACCGCCGGCCGTGACGACGACCCCGCTGACCAGCGGCGTTCCCCAGTTGAACGCGATCCCCAGCGGCGCTCGATCCTCCGTGGTGCCGACCGATGACCGCCATAGAATTTTGCCGGCCTTCAAATCGACCGCGACCATCGCGCCCCACGGCGGCTTGTTGCAGAGGAGGCCCAATGGCGACATGGCGACCGCGCGCGTCATCGCAAACGGTGCGCCCCGCTGCGGTCCGAAATCATGACCAGGTGGCGGCTTGAAAGCGTCCGCTTCCGTTCGCGCCATCAGCCGGATGATATGAACGGCGTAACTGGTGTTGGCGTACAGAATCTGGTTGACCGGATCGAACGCCGCGCCGCCCCAGTTGACGCCGCCGCCGGTGAACGGAAACTCCAGCGTGCCCTGCGTCGATGGCGGTGTGTAAAGGCCCTCGTTGCGCAGGCCTTCGAGCTCGTGCTCGCAAGCCGAGCGGCGGCCGAACCCTGGAATCACCTTGAAGACGTCAGCCGTTGAAAACCTTTGCGGCATCAGCGCCGGCACGTGGGTGGGAAACGGCTGCGTCGGCGACAGTTGCTCGCCTTCCGCGCCACCTTGCGGCACGCTACGTTCCTCGACCGGCCATACCGGCTTGCCGGTGTCGCGGTCGAGCACGAACACAAAGCCCTGTTTGGTCGGTTGAATCACCGCGTCGCGCATTCCAGCGCCGGTATCTATGCGCGCAAGCGTCGGCTGCGCCGGCAGATCGTAATCCCAGACATCGTGATGAACGGCCTGGAACGACCACGCCAGTTCGCCGGTCTCGCTGCGCAGCGCCACCACGGAGTTGGCGTGCTCGTTGTTGCCGGGCCGCTTGCCGCCCCAGAAATCCGGACTCGGCGAAGACGTCGGCAGGAATACCAGTCCACGATCCTCGTCCGATGACATCGGCGCCCAGACATTGGCGTGGCCCGCGACAATGCCGTCGTGAACCAGCGGATCCCAGCTCCAGCGCGGGCGTCCGGTCCGCGCATCGAAGGCGCGCACCGTTCCGAGCGGCGCATCGACGCGGCGATTGTCGGCAATGGCGGATCCGACGATGACGACACCGCGGCTCACGACCGGCGCCGACGTGATCTGGATTTCACCCGGCCACTCCAATGGCTTTCCGATCTCGAGTTTCACCTCGCCGCTAACGCCAAAATCGGTGCAGGCAATGCCGGACTTCGCGTCGAGTGCGATCACGCGGACGTCGTTAGTGCCCACGAAAATCCGTGAACGGCAGACCGCGCTCTCGGCGGCCTGATCATCGACCCAGTAAGCAACGCCGCGGCAGACATAGCGGTTTCCCGGGCGTTGATTGGTGCTGATCCTGGGATCGTATCGCCACTTTTGCGCGCCGCTCCCGGGATCGAGCGCAATGACCTCGTTGAAGGGCGAGCAGAAGATGAGGCTGTCCTCGACGAACAGCGGCGTCGCCTCGGATTTTGTGCGCGCCATCACCTCCGGCGCGCGGGCATCCAGATCGCCGGTGCGAAACTCCCAGGCGCGAACGAGGTTGCCGACGTTGGCCGGTGTGATCTGGGCAAGAGGTGAAAACCGCGTTCCGCCGCGATCTCCGCCCCAATGCTCCCAGGCAAGTGCCGGCGCCGCAGAGAGCAGCCCGACCGTGAACAGGCCGATCAGTCTTCGCATGGGAACCACCTGTTCGATGAAGCGCCGGGAGTGAAACCTATTTCGACTTCTTGGCGGGCTCCGTTGGCCGCGCGATACCCCACGGATCATATTTTTCCTTGGGCT
Organism: uncultured Alphaproteobacteria bacterium; assembly: GCA_963823115.1. Classification (GTDB taxonomy): domain Bacteria; phylum Pseudomonadota; class Alphaproteobacteria; order Rhizobiales; family Xanthobacteraceae; genus Bradyrhizobium. Next base: position 269,392 of record CAWGKJ010000011.1, read on the forward strand.
CGGGTATTCGTTCGAGCGCGGCCTTGTAGGCCTTTTCGTCCACCTGCGACTTCTTCTGGTCGGTCTTCTTGTCCTCGCCCTGATGCCGCTTGCCACCCATCTGGGCGTGCGCAGGCGCCGCGATCAACGCCAGCATCACCGCCGCCACCGTTAAGGTCTTCATCGCCACTGTCTCCCGGTCATCCCGAACTTACTCCCAAGCCAGATGATGGCAACACGTGTTCAGCTTGGCGCGGCATAATCGCCCCCTTTCCAAGTTCGGGTTTCAGCAATTGTTGATAACCGATCGCCCCTCGTATTCGCAGAGACCGCGCGCAATTTTTGCCTGCCCCGGATAATACTGGCCGGATGCGGCGGGTCATTGTTCATGCGGCGTTGATGGCGGGCGGGGCGCTAGTGCTGGCGGGGTGCGGCATCGCCGACAGCCGCTCGCCGGTACCGGAATTCATGCGCGGCAGAGCCGTCGACCCGCCGCCACCCGAGCCGCCGCCGGATGTCAGAGAGCAGGTCCGCAAGAATCTGGATTCGGTGTTCCTCGCCGCGTCGAACCCGCGCGAGGTGCAGGTCTCGCCGCCGCATCGCGACGTCCGCGGACCGGGCTGGATCGCGTGCGTCAGGGCCGAGCTCACTTCCGTGATGGGCCAACCGCTGGGCGCCGAGACCTATCGGATCACGATCAGCGGCGGCGCGATCATCGACCGGCGGCGCGCCGAGAGCGACGACACCTGCGCTTCCGAGAGCTACGAGCCGATCTAGCGCAGCGCTCGCCGGTCCTCGGGGCCGCACGCTTGCGCGGTGTCGGTGAGGTCAACTCTCTTGTTACAAGGCTCTTGTCACAAGGAACGTCTCGCAGCCGTGTCTCATCATCTGCCGGCACGTCAGCAAAGGCGCGAATCGGCGGCCCATGCTCCACAGGGACACGCTGACAAATTGGGGGGCAATGTCCTAAGTGGAATATTGCTACCTATAGTCGCTTTCCTCTATTCTGAATCAATATCTCTCCATTTCGGCTTGATGTAGATTATAAATCTACATCAAGCGCGACAGGGCATTTTGGAAAACTTCACGCTGGCCCGGCAATTCAACCACTGGTAGCTACGCGATTATCGCAGATCAGCCATCCCATATTCTCAGGGAGAGACTCAACGTCCGATACCGTACATTAAAAACTTATATTCCTGAAATTCTCGAGATTGATTGCAGCCGCATGGCAAATACTTCGCTTTGTGTGACGTGCCCACATGGCGATCACGGCTTCTGCAGCGCGCTGTTCGATAAGTGCGGCGGGACATCTCTATCAATCCTGAACGAAGACACGCATTACTACGGTACCGTCGCCGCCGGCGATCAGGCTTCTGTTCGACACCGGGTCTCTGAATACGCATTCGTACTATGCGGAGGCTGGGCATTTCGGTTCATGCAGCTGCCCGATGGCCGTCGGCAAATATTGAATTTCGTTCTGCCCGGCGATCCTTTCTCTGCTTCCTCGGTGTTTGAGGAGCGGCCCCACTTCTCCGTCAACGCATTGACGGACATTCAAATCATCGGCCATCGACGTGCGGATCTCCAGGCAAGGCTCGCCACCAACCCCCGCATTTTGACTGCCCTGGCAACTTCTTGCGCCGCCGAGGCCAAGGCCGCGGACGAGACGCTGACTTCGCTCGGCCAGTGCTCGGCCGAAGAACGCATTGCCCAGCTGCTCTTGCATCTGATGCGGCGCATTGCGGTTCGGAATGTGATCCGTGAACAGCGCTATCCCTTTCCGTTGCGCCAGCAGCACATTGCCGACGCGGTCGGACTGACCCCGGTCCATGTCAGCCGGGTCCTCAGTCTGTTTCGCGAACGTCACCTGCTGGATTTGTCCGACGGTATCTTGAAGGTTTTCGACCTTCCGGAGCTTGAGCGCATCGGTTTGCTGAATTGACGCGATGAAGCAGCGGAATATGATGGTCTTTTGCCTGCTCGCTTACCTGGACAGCTGAGCACGCAATGCTCACCGGGCTCTGAAGGTTGCGGAAACGCTGCATCCAACGGCTAATCAACCAGCAATGACGTGTACGACGAAATCGCCAAGGCCATATCCAGTGCCACGTACTTTTCGAGCGTCATGATCAATTGCGTTTTCGACCGTGGCGGCAAAGACGCGCCAAAAATTTCCAGTAAGAACTCACTTTTCATTTTCATATACCCGGCGATGTACCATCTCGCATCGAGCCCTATTTCAAAATGCTTGATGCCGACGAGTGACGCATTGCTGAAATACCTCTGATCGAATCGGCTTTCAAAAAGATATTTCCAATGCTCTTTCTGTCTTATCTTCAGATGATCGATCATCTGGTCGGTTAGCGGTAGATCTGCGTTTGATCGCCGCACGTCGACATAAAACCTCTCGATGATCTCGGGAGCGCGATGCTCGATGAGTGCCCAGATATCCTCCGCATCGCGCCGGGAGTTGGCGTCAATCGCGAGAAATCGCAATAATCCTTCCATGATCGTCATTCTCAGAAGCAGCAAGCGATACCGGATCGGACGCGACTGTCGGAAATCTATCGATTTCGGGTTAACGCTCTCGCGCCGCGACTTGATGCAGGTTGTTGATCGACATCAGGCCGCTCGGATTTCCGCGAAGAAACCTTCGATACTTGTGCGAAGCATCTCGGATTGCTGCGAGAGCTCATTGGCGGAGGACAGCAGTTTCGCGGCGGTTTGACCGGTTTCACTGGCGGCCCGGCTTACGCCACAGATGTTGCTCGAAACCTCCTGGGTGCCCCGGGCCGCCTCCTGGACGTTGCGCGCGATCTCGGCCGTCGCCATGCCTTGTTGCTCGACTGCCGCCGCGATGGCGGTGGCGATCTCGTTCACTAAAGCGATCGTTGCTCCGATTTCCTGGATGGATCCGACGGATTCTTTGGTCGCTTGCTGGATTGCAAGAATTTGTTGGCCGATTTCGCCAGTTGCCTTCGCGGTCTGCTCCGCGAGCGCCTTGACTTCGGAGGCCACCACGGCAAAGCCCCGGCCGGCTTCGCCGGCGCGCGCCGCTTCGATGGTGGCATTCAGAGCCAGCAGGTTGGTTTGACCCGCGATGGTGTTGATGAGCTCGACGACGTCTCCGATTCTCTGCGCCGCTTTGGCGAGGCCCTGCATGGTGGCGCTGGATCGGCTGGCCTGTTCCACCGCCATGCCCGTAATTTTCGTGGAACTCGGTGACCTGACGGCCGATTTCCCGGACAGAGGATGTCATCTCCTCGGTCGAGGCCGCGACCGCCTGCACATTGGTGGACGCCTCCTCCGAGGCCGCCGCGACAGCCGTCGATTGCTGGGTCGACTCTTCGGCACCGGCGGCCAGGGCGTTGGCGGCGTTTTGCAGGTTCGTCGCCGAGCGGCCGACGGTATTCAGCACAATCTTCATCTGACCGTCGAAATCCCGGATCGCGGCGGCAATCTTATCCTGCTGCTTCTGACGCTCCGCCAGCATCGCTTCCTGATAGACGGAAATCGCGATGTCCATGTCCAGCATCACGGCGGAATTCACCGCCGTGAGCACCGCAGAGAGATGGCCGGGTTTCCAACGGTATTGACGAACAGCGAGACTTCCCAGCTGGCTCAGCACAAAATTGTAGCCGCCGATATACCAGCGCGGCTCCAGTCCGATCTTGTTGTGGATGAGGCCGATCGCGCGTACGCCCTGCATGTATTCGCTGATCGAAACGGCCGTTGAACAGCCGGCTCCAATGCGATCTCTGTGCCGCCTTGAGCCGCGGGATATCGTTGCCGATCATGCGTGCAAGCTCGGGCTCCCTGGTCACATGCTGATAGAAGCCTTCGAGAACCGTCGGCAGCGCCGGCTCCACGACCTTCCAGAACTCCCGCAGCAATTCACCGGTTTTGGTATCGATGCGCATGAAGCGCATCCGGGTTTCGCGATCTTGAGTGCTGTTGGCCACGATTGCTTCCGTCATGATTATTCTTTCGTATTGATCTGGAAATGAAATTTTTTCGAATGCATCCCGGCCCCGACACCCAAGATAGTTCGGGCGCGTGCGGATGTGATTTCTCACCATGAACAGCTAAATCGATTCTGCGTTAATTTCCGAACGCCATGGATTGATCCAGGTTGTTGATCTGCATTAAGACGGCCACCCGGCGACGCCGGTTTCTCGCGCGTTGCGGCCTCTTTGGCGGCGTCACGACCGATTGCCTTACGTGACGTTTCTGACAGCAACTTGCATTTTCATTTTTCTATATATAGATGCAATTGCAACTCTCCTGCAGAGGAAGGAAAACTCTGCAACACCCTGCGTAGAACCTTGTGGCAAAATTTTCCGAAATGGCGGTCGCCTCAATTTGCGTAACCTGTCCTCATCGCGATCCGGTTTTTGCGGGACGCTGTTCGGATCGCCTTCGGAAGACTTCGCAGGTAGGCCAGCAACCCGGCTGGCAGCACATCTTTGCGGCCCGCGCCGGCGAGCAAATCGCCGTCCGAAATCAGGTGTCCAAAGACGTGTTCGTCATCTGCACGGGCTGGGCTTTCAGCTACTTTCAGCTTTCCGATGGCCGCAGGCAAATCCTGAAATTCCTGCTACCGGGAGATCTGTTTTCCCCTATCAGCATTTTCGAGAAAATGTTTTATTTCTCGGTCAGGGCATTGACCGAGGTTCAGATAAGCGGGTTCGCGCGGCACGAAATCCACGCGAGGGGCGGCACCAGCCCCGACCTCCAATCGGCCATCGCTAATTCCTGCGTGGTCGGGGCTCATGGCGCGATCGAACTTCTCACCGCACTGGGCCAGCTTTCGGCCGAAGAACGCATTGCCTATTTGCTGTTGCATTTGATGCCGCGCATCGCGGCCGTGAATGTGATCCGCGAGCAGCGCTATCCCTTTCCGCTGCGACAACAGCACATCGCCGACGCGGTCGGGTTGACCCCGGTCCATGTCAGTCGGGTACTCAGCCTGTTTCGCGATCGTCACCTGCTGGATTTGTCCGAGGGGGTCCTGAAGGTTTTCAATCTTCCGGAGCTGGAACGGATCGGGTCATTGAAATGATCGCGGCAAGGCCTGCGCGCCGCCTTTGCCGGCGGATCGCGGCCGAAATTACGGGCGATGCTTTGTCGCCGTCGCCTCAGGCGGCAACATTCAGCAGCTTCTCGAATTGCTCATACGCGGATATCGCATCGGCGGCGTACATCAGCGACGGACCGCCTCCCATGTAAACTGCCAAGCCGAGGGTTTCTTCCATCTCCTGACGCGTGGCGCCGAGTTTGACCAGCGCCTCGGTATGGAAGCCGATGCAGCCGTCGCAGCGAGTGGCAATGCCGATTGCGAGCGCGATCAGCTCCTTGGTTTTCTTGTCGAGCGCGCCGTCGCGCGTCGCGGCCTGCGCCAGCGCGGAGAAGGCCTTCATGGTGTCGGGAATGTCCTGGCGCAGCTTCCGCAAATCGCCGGAAATGCGCTTGGTGATGTCGGGATAGTTCTTTTCCATGTGAGGCTTCCTTACTTGCTGGACGATGGCTGCGGAGAAGGCTGCCGCAACGCGATGTAGATTGCGGGAATGACAAGGACCGTGAGCAGCGTCGACGACGCCAGCCCGAACAGGAGCGAAATAGCCAGGCCCTGAAAGATCGGATCGAGCAGAATGGTCGCTGCGCCGATCATGGCCGCGAGCGCCGTGAGCAGGATCGGCTTGAAGCGCACGGCGCCAGCCTCCAGCACCACCTCGCGCAGCGCCTTGCCCTGCCCGCTGCTGTGACGGATGAAATCGACCAGCAGGATCGAGTTTCGAACGATAATGCCGGCCAGCGCGATGAATCCGATCATCGAGGTCGCGGTGAAGGGCGCGCCCAACAGCCAGTGGCCGAACAGAATCCCGATCAGCGTGAGCGGTATTGGCGTCAGGATGACCAGCGGCAGCCGGAAGCTCCGGAACTGCGCCACCACCAGCACATAGATGCCGAGGATCGCGGCACCGAACGCGGCGCCCATGTCGCGGAAGGTCACATAGGTGATCTCCCACTCGCCGTCCCACAGCAGCGTCGGACGAGACTCGTCCGCCGGCTGTCCATGCAGGCTGATGACGGGCTTCGGCAATGCGCCCCAATCGTGCGCGTCGACGCGCTTGGCGACTTCGAGCATCCCGTAGAGCGGCGCCTCGAAGCGGCCTGCGAGTTCCGCCATTACCATGTCGGCGAAGCGGCCGTCGCGCCGAAAGACGACGGGAGAGCCTTCCTCGACGCTCGCCTTGACGACCTGACCGAGTTCGACAACCGTCTTGCTGCCGGGAAGCGTGTTGGCAGGCACCGGCGTCGAAGCCAACGCCTCGCTCCAGACGAGATCGCGCTTCGGCAGCTTGACCGCGATCTCGATCGGATTGCGGTCTTCGCCGCGGTGGGAATAGCCGACCGATACCCCGCCAAACAGCGTCTGGATGGTGTCGTAGACATCGCGCTGCTCAACGCCAAAGAACTCAAGCCGATCCTGGTCGATCGACAGCCGCAGCCGCGGCCGCTTCTCGCCGATCGAATCATCGACATCGACGATGAACGGCACTTCGGCAAACACCTTCTTGAGCTCGCCGGTGACCGCCCGGCGTGTTGCCGCGTCGGGTCCATAAATTTCAGCCAGCAGCGTTGCCAGCACGGGCGGTCCGGGCGGCACCTCGACGACCTTGATGCTGGTGCCGGCGGGAACGCTGACGGCCTTGAGGCGCTGCCGCAGATCGAGCGCGATGTCGTGGCTCGCCCGCTTGCGATTCGCGCGCGCGGCCAAATTGACCTGCAGCTCGCCCAATTCAGGCCGTTCCCGCAGGTAATAGTGCCGCACAAGGCCGTTGAAATTGAACGGCGCCGGCGTGCCGGCATAGGACTGCACCGATGTGATCTCCGGCAGCCCGCGCGAGAGATCGGCCGCGGCAAACAGCACCCGTTCGGTATCCTCGAGGCTTGCGCCCTCGGGCAGATCGACCACGACCGCGATCTCGGACTTGTTGTCGAACGGCAGCAATTTGACGGTAACCGATTTGGTTGCAAACAGCGTCATCGACAACAGCGTGGCTGTGCCGACGCTGATCAGGAATATCCAAGACGAACGCTTGCTGCGCACGATCGGGGTCGCGAAACGACGATAGATGCGCCCGAGCAGACCCTCGTCGTGCCCGGCATGGGCATGAACCGCAGCGCCTTCCTCCGGCGCCAGCCGCAGCATCAGCCAGGGCGCCACCACCATCGCGACGAAGAACGAAAACAGCATCGCCGCAGAAGCGTTCGCCGGTATCGGCGCCATATAGGGACCCATCAGCCCCGACACGAACAGCATCGGCAACAGTGCCGCCACGACCGTGAGCGTCGCAACCACCGTCGGATTTCCGACCTCGGCGACCGCCTCGATGGTCGCCTGAACACGTGGACGCCCGTCCTTCATCGACCAATGGCGGGCGATGTTTTCGACCACGACGATGGCGTCGTCGACCAGGATGCCGATCGAAAAGATCAGCGCGAACAGGCTGACCCGGTTGATGGTGTAGCCCATCAGGTTCGCCGCAAATAGCGTCAGCAATATCGTGGTCGGGATCACGACCAGCGTGACCAGCGCCTCGCGCCAGCCGATCGCGATCGCAATCAGGACGACGATCGAGATCGTTGCGAGACCAAGGTGAAACAAGAGTTCATTGGCCTTCTCGTTGGCCGTCTCGCCGTAGTCGCGGGTGACGGTGACCTCGACGTCATCGGGAATCAGGCGAGACTTCAATCCCTCGAGCCTGTGCGCAATGTCCTCCGAGACCACCACCGCGTTGGCCCCCGCCCGCTTGGCCAGCGCTAGGCTGACCGCGGGAACGCGCGCCCAATTACCCTTGCCGTCGCGGGAATCGCTCCAGACCCGATGCTCGGTCGTATTCGGTCCAATGACGACGGACGCGACATCCTTGACATAGACGGGCCGGCCGTCCCGCGTCGAAATCAGGAGCAGGCCGATATCGGGGATGCCTGCCAAGGTCTGGCCGGCGGCGACGTTGCGAACCATGCCGCCGTCGCGAACCTGGCCCGCGAGGAACGAACGATTGGCGTCCTTCACCTTGGCGACGAGCTGCTGCAGCGGCACACCGAACAGTGACAGCTTCTCCGGATCCGGCTCGACCCTGATCTGCTGCGCGGCACCACCGGAAATATAGGTCAGCCCGATGCTGTCGACCTTCATCAATTCGGCGCGCAATTTGTCGGCGAGTTCGTAGAGATCCTTGTCCGTCCAGCGGTCGGCCGCCTCGGGCTTCGGCGAAAGCGTGAGTACGGTGACGGCAACATCGTTGATGCCACGCCCGACAATCAGGGGTTCGGGGATGCCGACCGGGATGCGGTCCAGATTGGCGCGCATCTTCTCGTGAACCCGAAGAATCGCATCATCGGACCTGGTTCCTACCAGGAAGCGCGCGGTAACCATCACCCGGTCGTCTTCGGTCTGGCTATATACATGCTCCACACCGTCGATCCCCTTGACGATGGCTTCCAGCGGCTTGGTGACGAGTTCCACCGCATCGGCTCCGCGCAAGCCGTCGGCGTTGACTCTTATGTCGACCATGGGAACGCTGATCTGAGGCTCTTCTTCGCGCGGAATGACAACGACCGCGATAAGGCCGACGATGAGCGAAGCGAGCAGGAACAGCGGCGTCAGCGGCGAACCAATCGTCGCCCGGGTGAGCCGCCCGGACAGACCGAGGTTCATGGCTGCACCAGCTGGTCGCCAACACGAATGCCGGACAGGATTTCAAGACCGTTGGGAAGCTCGGGGCTAGGCCGATCGCGACCGCGCTGCACCGGAGCGTCGATGGTTCGATCCGCCTGACGAATCCGCACATAGTCGATCCCGAAGCGGGTCGTCACATAATTCGACGGAATCACGAAGGCCGCCCGCGTGCCGCCCGAAATCCAGACCCTGAGGCGATCGCCGACGAAATATTCTCCGAGCCCCTCGACCGTAGCATCGGCAATGACCCGGCCATCCTCGATTTGCGGATAGACCAAATCGATTACGCCAAACTTGGCGGCCTGATCGCCGAACTCGGCGCCGTCGATACGGATCTTGTCGCCAGCTTTCAGAAAGCGGGCGTGGCGTTCCGGCACGCGCAGCCGCAACTTGAAATCCTGCTGCGCGATCATGGCGACCGGGATCGCCGGGCAGCACGACGGAACCCACCGCCACCAGCTTCTTCAGGACGCGTCCGCCGGCCGGCGCAAGCACCTGGCCTTCGTTGAACTGCTGCTGGACCACCGCCCGTTCGGCGGTCCTTGCCCGTAGTCCGTTTTCGGCGACGTTGAGCGCCGTCCGCGCTTCGTCCAGCTTGATGCGCGGGAGTATGCCTCGCTCCACCAGCCCCTCGGTTCGGGTGAAATCGATCTGGGCCTGGTTCGACTGCGCCTGCAAGGCGTCGATCTGCGCATCCAGCGACTTCATCTGCAGGGCGAGCTTTTCGTCTCCGATTGCTGCAATCGCCTGACCACTCGCGACCGGGTCGCCTTCCCGGACTTTAAGCTGCACAATGATGCCGCCAATGCGCCCGCGCGCGGGCACGACACTGATACTCTCGACGGTAGCGAACACCGCCTTCTCATCGGCGACCGTGCGTGAAGCGACGGTAAGCGATTCCGCGTGAAGCGGCGGCGCACTCAGGATTGCCGCAGCCAGAGCCGTCATTACTGTCAATCCACGCATCGTGTGTACTCGCAATCTCATATGCATCTCAGACGGGCGGAACAATCCGCAACCTATTCTGCCGGCGCTTCCGGCGCAGGCGTTGACCTGCCTCAAGACATGGCAGCTCATGCTCGCACGGCTTTCTTCTGCGACGCCTTGCTGCGCGGCGGCGTGCAATACACCCGATAAAGCGCGGCAAGGATTTCGCGTGCAGGATCGCTGGCGATCGAATAGTAGATTGTCTGAGCGTCACGCCTGGCAGAAACTAGGCCATCCTTGCGCAGCAGCGCGAGATGCTGAGACACCGTGGAATCACGAAGACCCAGAAATTCGGCAAGGTCGCCGACCGAGCGCTCACCGTCGATCAGCTGGCAGATAATGAGCAGCCGATGGCGATTGGCCAGAGATTTCAGGAGATCGCTCGCGGAATCGGCGGCCGTTTCCATGGCGTCCATATTCATTTTCATACTTGCGTATATACGATAATACGAATATATAGTCAAGTACGGCCAAACAGGCAAGTGAAGAAACAAGGAAAGGAACGTGTCATGAATATCGATAGAGCAGTTCTCGCTTTCGCTGGCTTCGTCGTGCTTCTCGGGCTCGCGCTCGGCTATATCGTTAGTCCCTATTGGTACTTGCTGACGGCATTCGCCGGCGTGAACATGATCCAGGCGTCGATCACGGGGTTCTGTCCCGCGGCGATCGTGTTCAAGAAGCTTGGCGTGCAGGGCGGCTGCGCGTTTTCTTGAAAGAACCGCGATTACAATCGGCAGCAGTCACTTTGCGCGAGGGTGGCTGCCAGGACGGGCGTACTCGATCTGAATAGCAAACATTCGGGATTGCCATGGACGACACCATCATCGAGGGGCCGCTCTACGAGGCCCGCAAGAAGGTCTATCCGCAGGCCGTTCATGGCAGGTTCCGCCGGATCAAATGGGCGATCCTCTGCATCACGCTGGGGCTCTACTACTTCTTGCCTTTCGTCCGCTGGGATCGCGGACCTGGCCTGCCCAACCAGGCCGTGCTCATCGATTTCCCGCATCGGCGGTTCTATTTCTTCTTCATCGAGCTGTGGCCGCAGGAGGTCTACTACTTTACCGGCCTCTTGATCATCGCGGCCATGACCTTGTTTCTGATGAACGCTGTGGCTGGCCGGATGTGGTGCGGTTACCTCTGCCCGCAGACCGTCTGGACGGATCTGTTTTACGCCGTGGAGCGCTGGGTCGAAGGCGACCGCCGCGAACAAATCCTGAGCGACAAGCAGGGATGGACGTTGACGCATATTCGCCAGGTCGTCGCCAAGCATGTGCTTTGGCTCATGATCGCATGGTGGACCGGCGGAGCGTGGGTCCTGTATTTTGCCGATGCGCCGACGATCGTGAAAGAGCTGGCGACATTGCAGGCGCCCTATATCGCCTATCTCTGGATCGCGATCCTGACCGCCACCACCTATGCCTTCGCGGGCTATGCGCGCGAGCAAATGTGCATCTACATGTGCCCGTGGCCGCGGATCCAGGCCGCGCTGACGGACGAATGGGCGCTCAACGTCACCTATCGCCTTGACCGCGGCGAGCCGCGGATGTCACTCAAGAAGGCAGAGCAGTTGCACCAGCACGGCGAGCCTGCCGGCGACTGCGTCGATTGCCATCAGTGCATTAACGTCTGCCCGACGGGAGTGGATATCCGCGACGGAATTCAGCTCGGCTGTATCCAGTGCGGCCTCTGCATTGACGCCTGCGACACCGTGATGGCCCAGATTGGGCGCCCGACTGGCTTGATCGCCTACGATACCGACATCAACGGCCTGCGTCGGCTCGCCGGCCTGCCGCCGGTTTTTCGCCTGATCCGGGCGCGGACCGTCCTGTACGCCGCGATCATCGCGGTGGTCGGCAGCATCATGCTCTATGCGCTGGCGACCCGAAGTTCCATGAGCGTCAACGTGCTGCATGAGCGCAATCCGCTTTACGTGCTGCTGGCGGATGGTGGCGTTCGCAACGATTACACTGTGCGAATCCTGAACAAGGGTCGGCAACGGACCTTCGCACTGGAGGTATCCGGCCTGCCGGGCGCCACCGTGCGCGTTTCAGGCATTGAGAATGCGGCCGACGGCAAACCGATCGTTGAAGTCGGGCAGGATCAGACCCGCGAGATCCGCGTGTCGATCCGGGTGGCAAGCACGATGGTCCCCGCGAGTCCTGTCAACATCGAGATCAAGGCGACCGACACTACGACCGGACAAGCGGTGAGCGCGGGGGACCATTTTGTTCCCCCCAACCGATGACGAAATCCAGTGGGTACTAACAGCATTTGGAGGTCTCTGGCCGCCGGCTTGTGCGGCAGCGCCGCTCATTCCGGCCTGATGTTCATGAAGTCCTGGATGGGCTGGCTACCAGCCTTTCACCCCTACGAAGACTTGCAGCAGATATTGAGCCACCTCGTCGGCGGCTCAGTTCATCCTTTGGTGCCATGGGCGCTGTCGTTCCTGAACGGCGCCGTCGTGCTCGGAATTCTGTTCGGTCGCACCTACCGCTTGCTGCCGGGCCGGAGCGGAACAGCAAAAGGGTTTGTCTTCGGAGTGTTGGGCTGGATTGTGATCGGCGCGTTATTCTTTCCTATGTTAGGTCAGGGTCTGTTCGCTACGCAGATCGGCCTCGGTCTGCTCCCTGCCCTCTTCTCGCTCCTGATGCTGTTGACCTACGGCCTCATCATGGGCCTCGTCTATTCCGTGTTGAACCGCAGGAGCGTGGCCGAACCCTGAATAAGGACCAAATGTCCGACGCGTCGGCTTCTTGATGGAGGTCAATGCGGCTGATTTGTTTTCCGCTATTTGCAGCACCATGAAGAAGCCTTGCCTCGCACTTTTGATCGTTTGCGCCTGGAGCAGCGCCGGTTATGGCCTCGATCGCGAGTTGCAACGGGGAAAAGCCCTGCTCGAAACATTGTGCGGACGGTGTCACGCCGTGAACCCGACGGGCCGGAGCCACGACGTTGACGCACCGCCTTTTCGAACCTTTGGCGATGACAAGCTTTACGACAATGACCTCGGGCAACGGTTACAGGACGGCCTGACCACCATTCACCCGGGAATGCCGACTTTCCAATTCAGCCGAAGTGATGCCGAGGCTGCGGTTAACTACCTCAAGTCCATTCAACGGCCCCAAAAGTCAAAATAGCTGTTACCTCCGCCATTGCTTCGTAGCCGTTGCGGGGAGGATCAAGTCCCGCGTTGAACCAGGAAAGCGTCGCAGAGCGTTGAACGACGGCTCAAGCGTCATCGGGTCGTGCATTGCTAGACCGCAGCCACGATTACGTGTGCCTGAATTTTGGCAACAACCTCGCCGCTTCCATGTCTGTTTGCGATCCTGGACGCGACGTAGTCGGTTGCGTCCTCCAGCATGTTCGCACCCCTGGCTTCGATCTCGTTGCGCAGGGGGGTTCCCTGACAATAGGCAACGGCAGGATGGCGCGGCGAGGATGCGCGGCTCTGCTCGGCCCTGGTCTCGATCATCACGCTGGAGAAGCCGGCCTTCTCCAGCTCACTACGGATCAGGGCAGGGTCGTGATAGCCGTGCGGCGTACGTGCCAAAAAGCGCGGCGCATCGTTTGGAAAGACTTCGGCGAGCGCGTTCGTAACATCATCTGCGAAAACGTTCTCCTCAATGCGATCCCATACGTTGAACAGGAAACGTCCTCCTGGCTTGAGGACCCGCTTTGCCTCGCGGTAGCCCGCCTGGCGGTCGGGGAAGAACATGGCGCCAAACTGGCAACAGACGAGATCGAAGCCGGCATCTTCGAACGGCAGCGCCTGTGCGTCTGCTTTACGCCAGGTGATGCGGCTATCGGCGATTTGCCGCGCAGCGTAGTCGAGCATCGGCGGATTGAGGTCCGTCACGACGTAGCGGGCGTCTGGCGAAAGCCTCGGCGTCAATGCCCGAGGGACCACGCCACTGCCGGCAGCGGTTTCCAGGATCGTGTTCGGCGATAGTGCAGCAGCTCGTCGTGCAATATCCTCGGCGAAGCTCTCGAAGATCAACGGGACCATATAGCGGTCGTAGTTTTCCGGGATCGACCCAGCGAACACCTTATCGGTTTCAGACATTGTCTGTCTCCTCTCGATGCCCCCCAGGTCATTTTACGCCAATCGTGAACGATACGCAGCAGATCCTTGTTCGATGATTTCGTCGGCGGCAGCAAGAGACGTGGCGTCTTTGCCGTCTTATCAACCCCACCCAGGCGCGGCGCCCTGCCCGCGCATGCTAAACAGGCCGTTAACATTACCGTTCAAATTGAATCGTCGCGCCAACGGTCTTTTCCAATCTTTGCGCTAGCATTTCCCCAGACAACGCGGTGGACGAGTGGTGCTACGGGCCCTCACTGGTTGATCGCGAACGGGGAAGCGGGAAGTGGTCGAGATTGCCGGTCCAGCAGCGGTCGGGCGCGCATCGGTTAGGGATGCCGAAGGCCCGCGCGCGCATGCCGCAGCCGCTTGGCCAGCAACGGCCGCATTCGCGCTGCTCACGACTGTTGCCGTGAGCAGATGGCGCGCGCTGGCCGAACGCGCAGTCGAGCCGAACGGCTATTACCTGCCCGACTGGGAACTGGCGGTAAACGCTTCCGCACACGGCCGTACCGGCGCGTCCGCGCTGGTCGCGCCAGGCGATGCCCAACAAGACGGCGCGGCGCGGTTGATCGGCCTCCTGCCGGTCGTTTCGATGTGGCACGCCTGGAAAATTCCCCTGCCCGCCCTGGTAAGCGCCCACCCCTACGGCACGCTCTGCACGCCACTGCTTGACCGCGACATGGCCATCGACGCCGCGTCACGATTGCTACGCGAGGCGCGGAAAGCGGGTGCCCTCGCGCTGATCCTGCGCGATGTATCGCTCGATGGCGCGGCGATGAAAGCCTTTAGCGAGGCGTTGCGGCAAGACGGCCTGCGTCCGCGCGTGCTGCAATCCCACCTCCGCGCCTGCCTTGACGCCACGCGCGATGCGGAGGAATTGCTGCGCAACGCGCTGGGGCCCAAGAAACTGAAAGAGCTACGCCGCCAGCGCCTTCGGCTGGCCGAGCACGGCGCTGTCCGCTTCGAGGTGGCGCGCGCGCGCGAGGAAGTCGCAGCCGCGCTCGAAATATTCTTGGCGCTGGAGGCCAGTGGCTGGAAGGCCCAGTTCGGTACCGCGCTGATCCAGGACGACGGCGACGCCAGCTTTATCCGCCGCGCCGCTCCGGCGCTCGCCGAGAACGGCCAATGCGAGATCGTGACATTGCGGGCCGGCGACACACCGGTCGCGGCCGCGATCGTGCTCCGGCATCAGGACCGCGCTTTCTACTTCAAGCTCGGCATCGACGAGCGCTTTGGGAAATTTTCACCGGGCGTGCAATTGACGCTCGATCTGACGCGGCATCTCTGTGCCGACCCCGCCGTCGCCTCGGCCGACTCCACCGCCGGCCCCGATCATCCCATGATCAATCCGATCTGGCGCGGACGGTTTGCGATCGGCGACGTCTTGATTCCGCTGCGAAAGAACGACCCCGCGGTGCCGCTGATCCATGCGGCGCTGACGCTGCGCCGGCTGGCCCGCGAACTCGCGCGCGGCGCGGTTCATTTCATCCGCGGTCGCCATGTGAAATCGTGGTAAGTACGACCCGGCCGCAGAGTCTGCGGCTGGATTCATTGTTAAAGATCGTCGTCTGAGAGTTCTGCGAGTTTTGTCAAATGCCGCAGCAGGCCTGTCTTCAACGGCTTGTTGCCGTGGATCGGAATGGATAGCCGCACGACGCTTCCAGCCTTACCATAGATGTGATGGCTTCCACTAACGCGAAGCAGGGTCCAGCCGCGACGCTCCACGATACGAGCGAAGTCGCGGCCGGAAACCGATTTCATGCAGGCAATTCCAGCATCCGTTCGGTGCCGCCCGGTTCGGGCGGGGCAACTTCAATTGAAAGACACCCTTCAATCGCTTCCTGAAGATTTTGCATGAGTTCATCCATGCTGTCGCCCTGAGTAGCGCAGCCCGGAATGGCGGGGACTTCGGCCCAGAATCCCCCCTCCTCAGCCTCATGCACCACAATCTTGATCTTCATCATCGATCTCCAGACGGCATTGTCGCGCGGACATCCGGCAAGTTCAAGTCCTGCCTCGTCCTACTCCGCCGCCTGCGCATTCACTTCCGCCGAGACCTGACGGATGGCGCGGGCGAGCTGTTCGGCCGGCTGCGCGCCGGACACCGCGTATTTCTGCGCGAACACGAAGGTCGGAACGCCGGAGATGCCCTTATCCGAGGCGTCCTTGGCCTGCGCCGAAATCAGCGCCACGTCTTCGTCGGTCGCAAGACGCTTGCGCACGTCGTCGGCGTCCAGCCCGCAATCGGCCGCCGCCTGCACCAGCACGTCGATGTCGGTGAGATCACCGCCGTCCCTGAAATACAATTCCATCAGCCGCTGCTTCATCTCGGCGGACTTGCCTTGCGCGTCGGCCCAGTGAATCAGCCGGTGGCAATCGATGGTGTTGGGCTGCCGCTTGACCAGCTCGGGCCGGTACACCAGACCCTCTTCGCTGGCTGCCGCGACGACGCGCCCGGCCATGCCCTTGTAGGCTTCGACCGAGCCGAACTTCGCGGTGAGATATTCGTCGCGGCTGATGCCTTCGCGCGGCACCCACGAATTGAGAAAGAACGGCCGCCAGTTGATCTCGACCGGCACATCCGGCGCCAGTGCCAGCGCGTTCTCGATGCGGCGCTTGCCGATATAGCACCAAGGACACACGACGTCGGAAACGATGTCGATCTGAAGCGGTTTTAAGGTGCTCATGGTGGCGTCCTCCCTGAAAAGCTATTCCCGAAAATAAGCCGGGCGGGCCGCGAAACAAGTGCGCAGGCCGCATGTCTCGCAGCACATAACCTCCGGGGTTATTGTGGATAAAGAGACCACTTCGTACAAGCCGGCCTGGGAATTTGACTGCGGAGCCTGCGATGACCGCCATCTTCATACCGGAAGGCAATCTGTTTCGTGCCACCGAACATGCCGGCGGACCTTGGTCGCCGGACATGCTGCAAGGCAGCGCCACCACCGCGCTGATGGTGCGCGAGGTCGAGCGGCTGGCGGTCAAATCCGGTTTCGCGGTGCGCCGCCTCACATTCGATCTGTGGCGGCCCGCCGGATTGCGCGCATTCCGCACCGAGACCAAGATGCTGCGCGACGGTCGCAAGGCCACGACGCTTCAGGTGCGGCTAATGGACGACGAGGTCGAGATCGGCCGCTGCACGGCATTATTGACCGCGCAGGGCGAATTGCCCGCCGATCCCTTCTCGAAAGCGGCCTGCGGCGACGCCGCACCCGAAACCGGCACACCGCCGCCGGCGTTTGCGCAGAAGTGGAGCCGCTATTTCCAGAACGTGTCGGTGCGCCTGATCGACGGTGCGCTGGAAAAGCCGGGACCCGCGGCAGCCTGGATGCGCCTCGACGTACCGATGGTTGAAGGCGAAGCCAACACGCCGCTGGTGCAGGCGGTGCAGGCGGCGGATTTCTCCAGCGGCGTCGGGCAAATTGTCGACATGCGCGAATGGACCTTCATCAATCCCGAGATCAGCCTGTATTTCTTTCGTGCGCCGGAGGACGAATGGATTCTGATCCGCTCGCGCACGCGCGTCGGCACCAGCGGTGCAGGCTTGACGACGGCGACCTTGAGCGATCGACAAGGCCCGTTCGCGGAAGTGATGCAGGCCATGACGTTCGAGAGGCGCACCGGGGCTTAAGCCCGCGTCAATCCTGATTGGCGAACGCTACAAGCGTAGCCTCGGACCTGGCATTCGCCGGCATGAACATTTCCACCCGCAATTCCTGCAGCGTCACGTCCTGCGGCGTTCCCAGCGTCAGCACCGCGCCGATCAGGCCGATGCTGACATCGTCCTTTCGCAACCGCACCTCGCACAGCGGACCGGGCGCCTTGCTCTCGTCGAGTTGCGGCGCGGCGACATCCGGCAGTTTTGTCAGTTCGCGCCATGTCGATTGCAGCGCCAGATCGAGCGGCGCGGCCATCGCCTCGTGGCGGGCGCGAACCATCAGCGCCGCGGCGACATCGGGCCAGTTCTCCACGAACGGGCGCAGTTCGTCGGGCGCGAGAAACATCCTCATGTGATTGAGCGGTCGCGTCATCCGCTCGGCGCCAAGCGGCAAGCTCATCAGCCGCGTTGCCGCTCGATTGGCTTGCATCACGTTCCATCGCCGATCGGTGACGATGGCGGGAAACGGCTCGTGATGCCGCAGCAGCAGATCGATCGCGCGCCTGGCGTCAGCGAGCTCAGGCGCGGACAAATCGCGCTCGCCATATTGCCGGGCGAAGCCGCCGGCTTCCAAAAGCGCGTTGCGGTCGCGCAGCGACAATCCGAGCGCCGCAGCGAGTTGAAGCAGAATTTCACGGCTGGCGGCGGCCTTGCCGGTCTCGACATAGCTCAGATGCTTGATCGAAATGCCGGCTTCAAAGGCCAAATCAGCCTGGCTCATGGTGCGGCGGTTGCGCCAGCCGCGCAGGAGATCGCCGATCGGATTGGGCCGCAGGCTTTGCGCGCGTGAATCCATGCGGCGATTATGGGAATTGCACTGACCGCTGTAAACGGCTGTCTTTAGCGCGGCGCCATCGCCCGCATCCGATTTCGCGGCTCAAGCCGAAGCCCGGCTTTCCCGGTCCAGCCTGCCCCTGGGTCTGGCGGAATTCCCTGATTTCACGGCGATCATGTTGCCCGCGGCCGACTTACCGCCGTGGCCATTCAGAAGCTTGCCGTTTAGCTTGGCACCATTCGATTTGCCGTTCAGCTCCGGCTTGCGCCTGGCCATCGCCGCCTGCTTCTCGGCCTTCTTCAACGCCTTCTTTTCGGCCTTGGCCTTCAGGCGGAGTTTTTCGGCCCGCGCCTCGGCACGCTTCTTCTTGCGCTTCTTTTCGCAAGCCGCGCATTTGCAGCCGATCGGCTTAAGATAGGCCTTGAAGTAGTCCGTGCCGTAATCGTAGTTGATCTCTTCGCCCGGCTCGATGTTCTTGATGGCGCGGATCACCACCTTGCGCTTGCGCGGCATGACGTCGGATTCCGCGTTCGGCCTGCAGGCGTGATTGATATAGCGGGCGATGTTCTTGCGCACCGAGCCGTCGATGGTCCAGCGGTTGTTGAGCTCGAACAGATATTTGTTCTCGATCGCGTCGTCCTTCTTCTTCCGGGAATCCAAAAGCGGCCCAAAATAGCGAACGATTTTGGCGCCCTTCTTGATCGGTTTGGTGGCGAAAAGGCCAAGTCCGGTGCGGGAACGGCCGACGCGATAGGGTTTGTTCGACGGAATGGCAGGCATGATCGGCTTGAACTGACGCGTTAATGAGGACAGGGGTTACGAAGCTGCCGTTCTAAAACGATTCCGGACCAATGTCAGGCATTTCGCGCGCCTCGCTTGAACCATCCCCAGATTGAATGCGTCTGAAATACCAGGGTTTCATCACGAAAGGTGCCGGAATGACGCGCAACCCCCGCTCGAACATCACATTTGGGATTGCCGCTGCGGCGCTGATCGGCGTCTCCGGCGCGCTTTCACCGGCAAACGCCCAAGCAATCGGCAGCACCTATACGTCGACGGCCCCGAAGGGTTGCCGGATCAGCGGCGCCCCCGGTAAACTCGATGGCGGTACCACACGGGTGTGCCCGGGCAAGGCCGGCCTCGTCGTGCTGATCAGCGAAGACGATCTGCGCGAAACCGTCTCGGTCGGCCGCAACCGTGCCGTCGCGGCCAGGGAGCCGGCGGCGCAAGCCTGGTTCGGTCCGTTCAACTCGACCACCACGACCATCGAATGGCGCGCTCTGGACGGCAAGCCCTTTGCAATCATTCAGCGCTGGCACATCGCCGACAACGGCGACGAGGACAGGAACGGCCGGCCGATCGCCAAGCCCATGCTGGCGGTGACGCGGCTACCGCCCGGCCCGGTCTGCCACGTCGCCTATGTCGACGTGCAGACCAATCCCGACGCCAACCAGCTTGCCCGCAAAGCCGCCGACGAGACCGCGCGCGGCTTTCAATGCGGAAAAGACGCGGTGAAGTTGATCGGCGCAAGCGGACGCGCCGTGGAACTGGCATTGCAGCGCTGAACCCGTCGCGAAACGCTCACGCCCAGCCGCCTGCGATCGGAACGACATGGCCGGTTACAAAGGCACAATCGCCAACGGCGAAGAATTCGATCAATGCGCCGACCTCCTCCGGCTTTCCGAGCCGGCCGAGCGGTATGTTGCGTTCGATTTTCGCCAGCGCCTGCGGATCAGCGAGCAGCTTGGGTGGGAAGTAGCTCGGGTTCGCCACATAATTCGGTGCGACCGCATTGACGATGATGTTATGCGGAGCCAGTTCGCGCGCCATGGTCAGGGCCAGCGCGTTGGCACCGCCGCGGGCCGCGGCATACATGCCGTAATTCGCCAGCCCCCGGAACGGCGCCGCCGACGTCACCAACAGAATGCGTCCGCCACCCTGCTGCTTCATCGGCTTGATCGCCTCCTTGGCGAGCATGAAGGGGCGCACCATCATTTCCTCGAGGCCGGTCCTGAAGTCCTCGACGCTGGCCTCCTCCAGCGGCGCACGGATCGCGGGCGCGTCGTCATTGCTCACCACCGAATCCAGCCTGCCGAAGGCTTCCAGCGCCGCGCCGACAATTGCCGACGGCTCGACCGAATCGCTAATCGGGATGTTCGGATAGGTCTCGACGAAAGCCCGGCGTGTCGCGGGGTCCGAAAATGCGGGGTCCTGCACGACCAGCCGCGCGCCTTTGCGGGAAAGGCGAGCCACCGCGGCCGGCCCGACATATTGCGTGACGTTGGTGACGAGAATAACAGGGCTGTCGGCCATTCACGCGCTCCTTGATTGTAGCGACTCTGATTGTAGCAGTGGTTCCAGGGACAAATTCCTCGTCGGGGTCACGGCTTCACGGAAGCGATAGCGACCGCTGATTACTGCCCGGGCGGCCGGCCAACGGTCATTTGGAGCATCGCGGCCAGCAAGGCATCGGCATCGGTTCCCTCAGGCAACCGGTGCAGGATGTCGGTCAGGCGACCATCGAGCAACAGCATGGTGAAGCCATGGACCAGCGACCAGGCGCGCGCGATGGCGGCCGCCTGTTCGAGCGACAGCGCCCTTCCGGAAATCTGCTCCTGGCGGCTGGCGCCGATCGCGCCGGCGAGCCCTGCGAACGAGGCCTCAGCCGCCTCATGCAGCGACGGCCGCGTCATATCAAGCCGCTCGGTGCGGAACATCAGCCCGTACATGCCGGGATGCGCCCGCGCGAAGGCGACATAGGCCTTGGCATGGGCCACCGCCTTCTCCAGCGGCATCGTACCTGTAGCGGCAGCAGCCATCATCGCCGCATTGAACTGCCGGAAGCCGATCGCGGCGAGCTCGCTGAGGAGACCGGTGAGGTCGCCGAAGTGATGGGTAGGCGCGGCGTGCGATACACCGGCCTCGCGCGCCACCGCGCGCAACGTCAACCCCAGAAGCCCACCGCGCTCGAGCACCCGCTCCGCGGCTTCGAGAAGGGCGTCGCGCAGGGCGCCGTGATGGTATGGCGCATCGTGGTTTGGGCCGGCGGTCCGCGGCGCGTTTCGCTTGCGGGAAGGACGCGCCGGCCTGGCGGCGCTCCGGGTTTGGGTTCGGCGGGTATTCGATCTTGTCACCATAGTTACTTTATACGCCACGATTTTTACACTGTAAAGATACAGCTTGACGTCCCCTTCTTTCGCCTGTACCTATATCATCTTGACAATGTAAAGATGAGCCCGAGAGGCTACCATGATGATTTTCCTGATCCTTGCCCCCTACGGGGCGTTCGCGACGCTGATGTTGCTGACTTCGGCCGCAGTGAGCCTGTTCGCGTCCGCCGCGATCTGCGTGGCGGTGATCGCCTTTGACGCCGTTCGCGGCCGCTCAATCAAGATGCTGGGCGCAGGCTCGGCGATCCTGTTCGCCGCGCTCGGCTGCTACATCACGCTGGTCGATTCCAGCCTGAGCCTTCGGAAGTCAAACTGACGGTCGATGCCGGCATGCTGGCGATTTCGCTGGTGTCGCTGGCGGTCCGCCGGCCCTTCACGCTGCAATATGCCCGCGAAGCGGTCGATGCCGAAACGCGCGCATTGCCCGAATTCCTGAAAGCGAACTATGTTATCACCTGGGCGTGGACATTAGCCTTCGTGCTGATGGTCATGGCCAACGTCCTGTTGATCTATATACCCGGCCTGCCGCTGTGGTCTGGAATTGCGATTGCATTCGCCGCCCGCAACTCCGCAATCTATTTTACCAAGTGGTATCCGGAACATGTGCGGGCAAAATACCCGACGCCAACCGCCAGCGGGTTCTCCGGTTGCTGAATACGTGACTGGAATTAGACACCAGAGGCCACACCGCGATGAAGGACGTATTCGCCAGGCTCTTGACCGACTTCCTTTCCACCATCGTATTCCTGGTGCTGTACCTGACCACCGACAACGTGGCGCTGGCGACATCGGTGGCGATCGCGGGCGCCGTCGCCCAGGTGATCTACAGCCGCATCAAGGGACAGTCCCTCGGTTTCATGACCTATGCCAGCCTGGCGCTCGTGATCGTGCTCGGGACCACAACGCTGTTGACGCACGATCCCCGCTTCGTGCTGGCCAAGCCCTCGATCGCGCACTTCGCGATCGGCGCGATCATGCTGAAGCGCGGCTGGTTGCTGCGCTACATGCCGACGATCGTGACGGAAACCATCCCGGAATACGTCACGACAGCGGGCTATGCCTGGGCGGCGCTGATGTTCGCGCTCGGCCTGGGCACCATCGCCGTGGCGATGACCGGCGACCTCAAGCTGTGGGCGATCTATGTGTCTGTGGTCGCAGTCGGGGCGAAACTCGTGGCCTTCGCCGTGCAATATATTGCGTTTCGCATCCTCGTCACAAAGCGGATTCGTGCCGCCCGCGCCTGACCAAAGCGGATTCGAGCGAAGCATGCACTCGGAAATGATCAGTTAGCTACCGGTTCGCATGAAGAAAACGCGTCAAGACAAAAGGCCGCGCCCCCTGCCAGACAATTGGGCTTGGGCCGCGAGATGCGCTATACCGCCGCCCGAGCCACCCCTGCTCCCAGAACCATTCCGGTTTTGCGAAGAGAAACGTGAGGAGACCTACGATGGCCGTGGACGGAAACTGGAACATCATCATGAGCACGCCGATGGGCGAGCGCAACGCGACGCTGACCCTGAAGAGCGCGGGTGGCACGCTGACGGGGACGCAGGGCGCTGATGGCAACTCGGGCGAGATTTTCGACGGCACGGTGAGCGGCGACGACGTCGCCTGGAAACTCTCGATCACCAACCCGATGCCGCTGACGCTGGCCTTCACCGGCAAGGTGTCCGGCGACAGCATCTCCGGCGAAATGGGCATCGGCCCGATGGGCAGCTTCCCGTTCAGGGGGACGAGGGCGTAAGTCATTTAGCCTCAGGTTACACAATCGCCGTCATTCCGGGATGCGCCACTTGGCGCCAACCCGGAATGACGAATACGCATCCTGGCCCCCTCACCCCAGATTCAATTCCTTGAAGAAATCATTGCCCTTGTCATCGATGATGATGAAGGCCGGGAAATCCACGACATCGATGCGCCAGATCGCTTCCATGCCGAGTTCGGGATATTCCACCACCTCGACCTTCTTGATGCAGTGTTCGGCGAGGTTCGCCGCAGCTCCCCCGATCGAGCCGAGATAGAAGCCGCCGTACTTCTTGCAGGCCTCGCGCACCGCGGCGGCGCGGTTGCCCTTTGCCACCATCACCATCGATCCGCCGGCCGCCTGGAACTGGTCGACGAAGCTGTCCATTCGCCCCGCGGTGGTCGGGCCGAAAGCGCCGGAAGCGTAACCTTCCGGTGTCTTGGCGGGACCGGCGTAATAGACCGGGTGATTCTTGAAATAATCCGGCAGCGGTTCGCCCTTCTCCAGCCGCTCGCGCAATTTGGCATGCGCCGAATCCCGCGCCACGATCATGGTGCCGCTCAGCGACAGCCGAGTCTTGATCGGATGCCTCGAAAGCGTCGCCAGAATTTGCTTCATCGGCTGGTTGAGATCGATCTTTACGACTTCGCCGCCGAGTGCCTGCTCCACCGTAGGCAGATATTGCGCGGGATTATGCTCGAGTTCTTCCAGATAGACGCCGTCCTTGGTGATCTTTCCGAGCATCTGGCGGTCCGCCGAGCAGGATACGCCGAGGCCAATGGGCAGCGAAGCGCCGTGGCGCGGCAGGCGGATCACGCGGACGTCGTGACAGAAATACTTGCCGCCGAACTGCGCGCCTACCCCCAGGCCTTGGGTCATCTTCAAAATCTCCTGCTCCATCTCGATATCGCGGAAAGCGTTGCCATCCGCCGAGCCATGGGTCGGCAACGCGTCGAGATACTTGGCGGAAGCAAGCTTCACCGTCTTCATGCACAGTTCGGCCGAGGTGCCGCCGATCACGATGGCGAGGTGATAGGGCGGGCACGCCGCGGTGCCAAGCGTGAGCACCTTCTCCTTCAGGTACGCCAGCATGCGGTCTTTGGTCAGCACCGAGGGCGTGGCCTGGAACAGGAAGCTCTTGTTGGCGCTGCCGCCGCCCTTGGCCATGAACATGAACTTGTAGGCGTCATCGCCCTCGGCATAGATCTCGCACTGCGCCGGCATGTTGTTGGCGGTGTTTTTTTCCTCGTACATCGACAGCGGCGCCACCTGCGAATAGCGCAGATTGCGGCGCAGATAGGCGTCCCGCGCGCCCTCGGAAAGCGCCGCCTCGTCGTCGCCGTCGGTGAGTACGCGGGAGCCCTTCTTGCCCATGATGATCGCGGTGCCGGTATCCTGACACATCGGCAACACGCCGCCGGCGGAGATATTGGCGTTCTTCAGGAAATCGAAGGCGACGAACTTGTCGTTGTCGCTGGCCTCCTTGTCATCGAGGATGGCGCGCAGCTGCTTGAGATGCCCCGGCCGCAAATAATGATTGATCTCGCCGAACGCGGCTTCGCTGAGCGCCCGCAGCGCCTCGCGCGAGACCACCAGCATGTCCCTGCCCAGCACCTTCTCGACCCGCACACCCTCGGTCGTGATCTTCTTGTATGGCGTGGTGTCAGCGCCAAGCGGAAACAGCGGGGTATGCTTGTAGGGCGGAACGGGCTTTTGGTCGGGAAAGGCGGTGGGGGCGTTCATGGGAGCGTCTCGCTGGAGGGGAAAGCTTGATATAAAGGCCTGCGCGGAAATCCGCCATAAGGGATCAGCCAGGGGAACAGCAAAACGTGTTCCGCCAGCGTTCACCTCTTCCTTGCAGCGCTACCGATCCTGGTCTTGAGTTTCGCCATGCGTCGGTCAATGATTAGCCTTCTGCCGCGAGACATTCTCAATGACCCATCGCAACCTGATGCTGGCGGCTGTCCTGTTGCTCGCCGCTCCGACCGCCGCCTTCGCCGACGCCATCGACGGCGACTGGTGCAGCACCGACGGGCAACACATGACGATCAACGGCGACGACATCACGACGCCGGGCGGCAACCAGATGAAGGGCCATTATACCCGCCACGCCTTCGATTATGTGGTGCCGGCGGGCGAGGCCGGGACGGGCGAGACTGTCCACATCCTGCTGCGGGGCGAATATCTCGCATTGTCGCGCCAGGGGGCAGCAGCCGGTGCGCCCACGAAGGAATGGCGGCGCTGCGCCAACCGCACGAGCTGAGCCGACCGGCAGGCAGGCAGGCAGGCAGGCAGGCAGGCAAACGCCCAAGCGCTTTGCCCGGATCGTTGGCGTTCAATTCGAGCTGCATCAACTTCTTCTAAAACGTCTCACCCCTTCCCTTCCTGCTTTTCCGCATAGGCGTCCACTAACGCCCGGATCATGCGCTGATACGGCACGCGGCGCTGGCGGGCGACGCGCTTGAAAAACGCCACCGAGCGCTGCGACAGGCTCAGCGTCACCTTCACATTGTCCTCGCGCAGTACCAGCCGGTCCGGCGGCGGCAGGAAGTCCTCGACGATCCTGACCCGGCCGATCTCGCCCTTGCTGTATTTAACCGTTGGTCTTTTCATAGATCGCCTTTCCTTTTCGCCAGTAGCCCGCCCCGAAAATCCTGATTCTTTCATTTCGCCACGTGAAGCGCACCGTCATAACGGCACCCCCGACCTGGCCAAAGCAGAAATAGCGCTGCTCGCCGCCGCCATGATCGATGTCTTCAGCGATCACGCGCAACGGGTCCAGAAAAGCATGCTGGGCAAGCTCGAAGCCGATGCCGTGCTTGGCCCGATTGATCCTGTCTTTTGCAGCGTCCCATTCGAAATCGGGCATCAGCCAGAACCATCACCTAGTATGTACCAAATACCATATTTTTATATGGCTGGAAAGGAGCCTTGTTTCCATAGCAGCGGGGATCGGCGCCGCTGGTGGCCGCGTGAGGTTCATTCCCGGATGTCGCTCGTTCATCCCGGCTTCTAAACGTGCCCCCCTTGCGCGAGCCGCCCGCGGACGCTTCAATGGCTCGGAAGGGGCATCCACGATGACATTGAAATCAGAATTTCGCCGACCGACCATGCTTGCCGCCGCGCTCGCGGTGCTGGCTGCTCTCAGCACATCCCCGGCGCGCGCCGATCGCTGTGACGACCTCGCGGGCCAGCTCAAGAACCAGATCGACGGCCTCGGCGTCGGCAAGACCGCGGCCAATCTCATCTATCTGTCGCACCCAAAGGCCAAGGAGATCACGCTCGGCTGCGCCAGCCGCAACGTCACCAACCAGTTGTACGCCAAGGCCGATAGCCGCAAGCCACAGCCCGCCTTTCTCGACCTCGTCGCCAGCGCCGCCGCCATCGTCTTCACGCTGCCGAAAGACGATATGCTGAAGGGCGCTGCGCGCTGCATCAGCCGGATGGGGATTATCCACGGCGACGATGTCTCGACGCGCTACCGCCGCCTCGACATGCGCTGCGCCAGGACGAAAACCGACGCATCGATCACGATCTCGCGCAGCACGGACCAGTAAGCGGCGCATCCGGCTCGACCGCACGCGGCTTCGCGGAAGCCGCCGCTTCCCGATCGGCTCATGGTAAACGAATTCTTTACTTGTGCCTGCCATCTTCCGCCGCAGTCTTGGTGGGGAACTTTCATGGATATCTCTGGTATCGGCGCCGCGGGCGGCATGCATGCGATTTCGGGCGCGAGCTCCAGCGGTCCGCCGCAACAGAAGATGTCGAGCCTGTTCAATTCGATCGACACCTCGGGCTCCGGCAGCATCACCCAGTCTCAGTTCGAGCA
Organism: uncultured Alphaproteobacteria bacterium; assembly: GCA_963823115.1. GTDB lineage: Bacteria > Pseudomonadota > Alphaproteobacteria > Rhizobiales > Xanthobacteraceae > Bradyrhizobium. The sequence continues at coordinate 296,370 of CAWGKJ010000011.1, forward strand.
GGCCTTCCAGAGCAAAAATCCGCCGGGCGTGTTCCAGAAACAGGGCGCGGACGCCATTTTCGCCGCCCTCGATCCCAACGGCACCGGCAGCGTCTCCAAGCAGGATTTCGTCTCGACCATGTCGAAGCTGATGGCCTCGCTGCGCGCCGACAATGCCGGCCAATCCGGATCGCAGTCCTCGCAATCCTCCGCTGCGAGCCTACAGGCCCTCAACCAGATCGATCCGGCGTCTATGCCGCAGAATGCGGCGCCCGGCTCCGTGATCAACCTCCAGGCCTGACCTGGAGCGGCTCGGTGCCGCTGCATCGTCCTTGATCGTCGATCGCGATATGGCGGACGCCGAGGCTTTTCAGCCAGGCAAGGCCGTCGCGTCCCCTGAGCATCGCCGACGTCGCGAGGCTTCCCGCGACCAGGCAGCGCTCGAAAATCACCGTCACCGATGACAATCCCTGCGCCGGCCATCCGGTCCGGGGATCGATAATGTGACAGTAACGGACGCCATCCACGGCGATGAACCGTTCATAGTCGCCGCTGGTCGCCAGCGCGCCGGCATCCAGCGCGACCTCCGCCACCACCGCGGCGCCATCGCGGGAAGCGCGAATTCCGATCCGCCAGGGTTGCCCGTCGGGCTGCGGACCGATCACGCGGATGTCGCCGCCGAGATCGACGAAGCCATGCCGCGCCCCCAGTTCGCTACAGACCTCGGCCGCCCGATCGGCCGCGTATTCCTTGCCCAACCCGCCGAGGTCGAGTTCCATGCCACTTCGCGCGAATGCGAGATGCCCGTCCGACAGCGTGACCTTGTCCAGCCCCATGCGCGGCAGCAGCGCGTCGATTTCCCGCTGCTCCGGCAACCGCGCGATCGAAAAATTCCAGGCCTGACGCAACAATCCTGACGTGATGTCGAACGCGCCTCCGCTGCTTTGAAAGCAGGCTTTGGCGTAGGCAATGAGACCGGCCGTCTCGGCATCAATATCGGTCGTGCCGCCGGCTGCGGCAACGCGGTTGATCCGCGCCAGCTCGCTATCACCGCGGTAGCGCGAATAGCGCGACTCTATTCGTCTGACTTCCGCCTCGGCCGCGATCGCGATCATGGCGGAGGCCGCAGGCGTCTCCGCTTGCACGTGAACGGCGCAATCGGATGCCATGGCATGAAACCGGTGGATGACGAGCGACACAGTTCACACCCTTTAAAGACACCTAAACCGCGGGATCGATTTTGAAGCGGAGATTCGAGCTTCCCGTTCACCATCTGACGGGGTTGGCCCCGATGGCGCGCGGTTTACGCTTTGGATTCATAATGCATTCGTCTCCGTCCCGTCACAGTCCGCCAGAACAGCCAGGGACTTTATCCATGAGTATTTCCAGCGTTACAGCGTCACCCCCCGTGATAGCGCCCGAGGCCAGCGCGTCCAAGGCGCCGGACGTGAAACCTGACACCGATGCCGACGAAGCGCGCGCGGCCGCGTCCCAGCCGCCGGTGCTTGCCGCCCTGCCTCCCGGACAGGGAACGCGGATCGATCAGCTGGTCTGAGGACGGCGGCAACCAGCCAATCGTCCTGCGCGGGCTGAGGCGCGTCTTCGCGCCAGACAACCCGCGAAGCGTGGAATTTGACCCCCGCCGCAAGTTTGCCGAAAAATGCCGCGATCATGGTAGTCTCACAAGAACGGGGATACCAGACCGATGCCCAACAGCAGGACCTACACCGGCGGCTGTCATTGCGGCCTGGTGCGCTTCGAATGCACCACCGATCTTGCGATGGTGACTGCGTGCAACTGCTCGATCTGCACCAAGAAGGGCCTGCATTTCGCGTTCCTGGCGCCGAAGAGCTTTGTGCTGCGCGCAGGCGATGACAACTTGCGGGAATATCTGTTCAACAAGCACGCGATCCGGCATCAGCTCTGCGTCGACTGCGGCGTCGACGTGTTCGCGCTCGGCAAGAAGCCCGACGGCACCGAGGTGGTGGCGCTGAACGTCAATTGCATCGACGGGATCGAACTGGCAAAACTCACGATGACGCCGGTCGACGGGCGGAATAGGTAGCCTTCTCATTCCAGGGGGCTCTACAAATCCAGCTCCTTGTAATGCCTGAAGATGCCGTCCTCATTGAAGGCGATGCGGCGGTCGCTCGCGAGATAAGCCTTGATGTTGGGTCTTGCGGCGACGCGGTCGTGCAGACCGACCAGGCCGGGAATCTGGCGTTCAAAAGCTTTCATGCGTTTCGGAAAGGCGTAGCGCAGCCCATCCACGATCTGGAACAGCGAAAGGTCAATGTAGGCCGCTTTTCGACCGGTGAGATAGGCGCCGCCGCTAACTTTCAATATCGCTTCGAAATAGCCGAGATATTTCGGCACGCGCTCTTTCCAGAATTCCCCGGTGCGCTTCTTGGCCGGTGCTCGCTGGTCCTCGTAGTACAGCGTCGGCCCGAGCGGATGATGGGTGTCGTGAATTTCCAGCACCAGATCCGTGACCGTAAGCTGCAACTGGTGCACCCACAGCTTTCCCGCTTCCGTTTTCGACGCCAGGCCATGACGTGCCCCGAGATAGAGCAGAATGTTGGCGGTCTGCCCGATCACGAGTTTGCCAGCTTTGAGAAACGGCGGGGCGAATGGCGGCGCGCCGCTGCGAGCCTCCATCATCCGCATCATCGCGGCCATGCCGCGGTCGCTGCGCGCGACATCGGCATAGTCGGCGCCGGCCTCTTCCAGAGCGAGGCGGACATATTCGCCGCGGCCCTGAATGCCCGGCCAGTAATAGAGTTCGTAGCGCATGGAGAAATTTAGTTCGCCGCGAAACAGTATAACAGGCCGTCGCCGCCGGTGCTCCTGAGGTCGGCCTGCGAGCAGCCGCCATCCGGTCCGCGCGAGGGATGCGCCGCATTCCAGGACTTGACCGTCGGGTTGGTGGCGGGACCATTGAGGTCGGTGTGACCGAGCATCGCTGCTCCCTGGGCGCTGCTTGTCCAGTTCTTGCAGGTGCGATCGTCGGGCCCAGGGAACGCAGTACCGTCGGGCTGCGACCCCGTCAGAATGTCGTGCCGGTTGGGCTTGTCTCCGTAACCATTGACCGTCTCGCCCTTCTCGGTCAGCGCCGTCTCTTTGCTGATGTTGTTGCTGCTATGCAGCTCGGTGACATCCTTGGCGATCACGACGCCCTTGGCATTCTGCCAGGGTCCCTTGCCGATGCGGTCGCGCGCATTGACGGCAGGCTTGCCGTCGGCGGCCTGGGTCGAGAGATAGGCGCGCCAGGTTTTGGCGCCGGCGCCCGCGGCCTGCGCCAGCGTCTGGCAATAATTATCGGCCCCGGCGAGGCCGCCGAGGTTGCCGCCATTGCCGATGCCCGTGCTGGTCACGAAAAAACTGGTGTCGGCCGATTGCGCCTGCGCCGGCGGGACGGCGAGAGCCGCGAGCAAGGCGACGGCCAGAGCGAAACACGCGCGCGCGGCGATGGCTTTGAAGACAGGCATCCAATCCTCCCAATTGTTTTTGATCGACCGGCTCGTTGACGGACCAGCATGGTGAGATATCAACCCAGCCTGGGCAACATTAATCCGGCATCGCGACGCCGAAATGAAGCGGCGGAAGATCCGCCGAAGATGAAAAAGGCGCCGCGGTTGATCCCGCGGCGCCTTGCTTGGTCGGTTTTTCGCCGCCGATTAGTTGGTCTGCTGGATCGCCGAGAGTTCCCAGTTTGCGCCGCGCGGCCGCAGGAAGGTCCACACTTCGGTCGCTTCCGTCGGCGCTTCGCTGCCCTCGACCAGCCGGCCGGTGGTGCGGTCGACGGTCTTGTCGACCATCGAGAACCGCATCGCCACGCTGGCGTAGTCGGTGTCGCCTTCACGCCAGGCTTCCGCGAGGTCGCCCTGCAGCAGCTTGGTGTCGGAAACCTTGTTGACGACGTTGCGGGCCTTGTTCGCCTCGAGATCCCGCGTGAAGTACGACACCATTTCCGGCGTGGCCAGCGTGTGCAGCCTGGCGACATCCTCGTTCGACCACGCGGCCTGAATCTCGCTGAGCAATCGCTCGAAGGCTTCGTAGTCGGCCGGCAGAATCTCGAGCGGCGCGCTGCCCGATCCCAGCCCGAAACCGGTTCCGGTGCGGAAGCTCGATGGCCCACCTGGGCACCGCGGCTCCGGGTACCGCCGGCATAGGCCGACGCCGTCTCATGACGGCGCTGCCACCACGACATCGCCAGCCGGATCACGATGACGATCAGGCCGATCTGCAGGATCAGGCCGAAGATCGACGACAATCCGCCGAGCCCGCCGAACATTCCGCCGCCGAACAACATGCCCAAGCAGGCCGGCGCCGAGGAAGCCCGCGGCAAGGCCGCCGAGCATGCCCATGCCGGGCCGGTTGAAGAAGCCGCCGCCGGCAGCCGCCGGCGCGCCCAATCCCGGGCTGCCCGGCTGGGTGATGGTGCGGTTGAACGGTTGCGCCGTGCCCGGCGCGGTCGAAGTGCTCGGCGGCGCGGAAAACGTCCGCGCGCCCCGCGAGCCCGAACTCATGCCGCCGCCGATCCGGGCGTCGGCCGACGAGACGGCGAGCATCAACGGCAGCGCCAGCGATAGAGACGACGGCAATCGCCTGGACGATGCCGCGGGCGCGTTGCGTGAATTTCATGTCTATTTCCCTTAAGTCCCCGGCAGGGGGAAGCGCCACTAAGATGGGCAGCGATGCCCAAAAGTGAAGCCACTTCAGGGGAAAGCGGCTGCGGCCCTCGGTCGCGGGGATGCGTCAATTGGGCAGGTTGGGCGCGGGAACGGCCCTCACGACGGCGTCATGGTTTCCTTCACCGCGGCCACCAGCTGGCTCAGCGTGAACGGCTTCGGCAGGAAGGCGAATTGCTGGTTTTCCGGCAGGCTCTTTTCGAAGGCGTCTTCCGCATAGCCGGAAACGAAAATGATCTTGAGGTCCGGATTGCGACCGCGCATGGCCTTCAGCAGGGTCGGGCCGTCCATCTCCGGCATCACCACGTCGGAGACGACCAGATCGACGGCGCCATTCCTTTCTTCCAGCGCTTCCAGCGCCTCGATACCGTTCGAGGCCTCGACGACGCTGTAGCCGCGCGAACGCAGGCCGCGCGCGTTCAGCGAACGCAGGCCCTCCTCGTCTTCGACCAAAAGAATGGTGCCCTGCCCGGTGAGATCCGCCCGAGGTTTGGCCTCTGCCGGCGTTTCCTTGGGCGCGCCACTGGCGGCCGCGGCATCGGGCTCAACCTCCTGCTCGGCATGATGGCGCGGCAGGAAGATGTGGAACGAGGTGCCGTGACCGGCTTCGGAATCCACATAGACGAAGCCGCCGGTCTGCTTGACGATGCCGTACACCGTCGACAGGCCGAGGCCGGTGCCCTTGCCGACTTCCTTGGTCGAGAAGAACGGCTCGAAGATCTTGTCGACGATATCGGCCGGAATTCCGGTGCCGGTGTCCGATATGTCGATCCGCACATAGTCCGCCGGCGGCATGCCCTTGTAGGCGAGTTGCCCCGCCTCTTTCGCGGTCACGTTGGCGGTACGCACCGTCAGCTTGCCGCCATCGGGCATTGCATCGCGGGCGTTGACGGCGAGGTTAACGATCACTTGCTCGAACTGAGACAGATCTGACCTTGATCGGCCACAGGTCGCGACCATGCAGCACTTCGAGTTTGACCTTCTCGCCGATCAGCCGTTTCAGCAGGTTTTGGATATCCGACAACGACTCGCCGAGATCGAGCACCTGCGGCCGCAACGTCTGCTTGCGCGAGAACGCCAGCAGGTGCCGCACCAGCGCGGCGGCGCGGTTGGCGTTCTGCTTGATCTGCATGATGTCCTGGAACGAGGGGTCGGTAGGCTTGTGCGCGTTCAGGAGGAAGTCGTTCGCCATCATGATGGCGGACAGCACATTGTTGAAATCGTGCGCGATGCCGCCGGCGAGCTGGCCGACCATGTCCATCTTCTGCGACTGGTTGATCTGATTCTCGAGCGCGCGGCGCTCGGTGGTCTCCAGCAGGTAGACGATGGCGGCCTCGGCATCGCGCTCGTCTTCCTCGACCGCGGTGACGAAGAACTGGCCCCATCGCTCCTTGGCTCCATCGAGCATCACTTCGACCGGCGGGATGTCGCCCTGCCCTTCGGCCGCCTGTTTGATGGCCGCGACCAGGAGGTGGCGGTCGCGCGCGCTCACCGCCCTGAAGATCGACTTGCCGGCCGCGCCGTCCGGACTGAGGCTCTGCGCCAGTTTCGCGAACCGGGCGTTGGCGCGGCCCACCGTACCGTCGCGGTCCACGGTCGCGATCGCCATCGGGGTGTGATCGAAGAAGCGCATGAAGCGCACTTCGGCGGCGCGCTGCGGATCGGCACGCTCGTCCCGCGCGCGGCTGACCACGAGCGTGCGGGACGCGCCGGGTACCCCGTCTGCCCCGAATGCCAGCTTGTGATAGAGCCGCGCGGGCATGGTCTTACCGCCGCGCATCCGTAGGTCGATGTCGAACACTTCGGTTTTGACTTCGCCGGGCACGGGCACGATCGACGTCAAAAGCGCGGCGCCATCGCCGGACACGATGTCGGTCAGCTTCAGGCCGCCCGACCCGATCTCGGCGAGGTCATGATCCAGCCAGTTCGCCAGCGTCGCATTGACGTAGACGATGTCGCCTGCGGGACTGACCGAGAAAAAGCCGCACGGCGCATGATCGAGATATTCGATTGCGTGCCGCAGCTCCTGGAACACGTCCTCCTGCCGCTCGCGGTCGCGGGTGATGTCGGCGATCGACCACACCGCGTATTTCGCCTCGCGTTTACCCGGGCCGAGCGGCCGCACCCGCATCCGCAGCCAACGGCCATGCGCGCCATCCTGACCGGCAATGCGGACCTCTTCCTGCTGCCGCTTGCCTTCGCGCGCCGCCTTGAGCAGGCGAAACACCGCCTCCGAAACATCGGGATTGCCGATGAACACCCGCTCCACCGGGCGCACGTCGAGCGCCGTCGTAGCCCCTGTGAGCACGAGATAGGCCGAGTTGAAATAGACCACATGGCCGCCAGAGTCAGTGACGGCGAGGCCATCATAGGCCTGGTCGGCGATACGGCCTTTGACGGGATCGTCGGTGGCGCGATCGGCGAAACGGATAATTCCAGCGGCGAAAGCGAACAGGTTGAACAGCCCGATCATCGCCAACAGCGCAAGCAGCCCCAGAATGTAGGGCTGTGCCTGCGCCCGGCCGATGGTCATGAGTACGACCGCCGCCGCGACGATCCCACCGGCCACCAATAGCACCAGCACGATGCTGCCGCTGCGCCGCGCCGGCTCGTGGGCGGGGAACGGCTCTCGTGACGGATCGTTATCAATATCGGCGGTCATGCCAGGGGACGGTAGCCTGTCGACTTGGAGGTGACGCGCTTTCGACGCGCCTGGCTCCTGAGTGCCTGAATCGGACCCGCAAGCGCAAGTCCGTAGACCCGCTATTTCACTGGTTGCCGGCATTTCCAGCACATTCCGCGGGGCTTCTCCCTAAGTTTCACGCCCGCCGGCCGGAAAGCCCGCGCTTGAGGCCCATCACGTAGCCGATGACCTCGGCGACCGCGTGATAATGTTCCACCGGGATTTCGTCGTCGATCCCCACCGTCGCGTACAGGGCCCTCGCCAGCGGCACGTTCTCGACGATCGGGATATCGTGTTTGCCGGCGACTTCCCTGATCTTGAGCGCGATCGTATCGACGCCCTTGGCGACGCAGACCGGCGCCGACATGCCACGTTCGTAGCTCAGCGCCACCGCGTAGTGGGTCGGGTTGGTGATGACCACGGAGGCCTTGGGCACCGCGGCCATCATGCGCTTCTTCATGCGCGCCTGGCGCAACTGCCTGATTCGGCCCTTGACGTGCGGGTCGCCTTCGGACTGCTTGAACTCCTCCTTCATCTCCTGCAGCGACATTTTCTGCCGCTCGTACCATTGCCGGTACTGGAACAGATAGTCCGCGATCGCGACCACCGCGAGCATCGCCACGACCGCACCCAGCAGATGCACCGTCATTCCGGTGGTGGCGCCCAAAATGGCCGTCGGATCGAACCGCACGATCGATTCCAGGCGATGACGTTCCGGCCACAGGATCGCCGTCATGACAGCGCCGAGTGCGACCACCTTGAAAAGGCCCTTGCCGAAGTTCGCCACCGCCTGCTTGCCGAAAATCCGCTTGGCTCCGGCCGCCGGCGAGATTTTGCTCAACTTGGGCTTGAGGGACTCGCCCGACCATACCAGCCGGTGCTGCACCATATTGCCCGCGATCGCAGCGAGCGCCAGCATCAGGAACGGCACCCCGAGCGCGGCGATCAGCGCATAACCGAGCGACTGCGCCAGTTCCAAAAGGCCGGGCCCGTCGGCGCGGATCATCCAGGAGTTGGCGATCAGATTGCGCAGCGGCATCAGGATCCCGCTGCCGACCGATCCGGAAAATGTCGAGAGTACCAAAGTCCCGCCCGCGATTACGAACCAGGTGTTGATTTCCTGACTTTTGACGACGTCGCCGCGGTCGTGAGCGTCATCCAGACGCTTTTGCGTAGGGTCTTCTGTTTTGTCGGCGGTGTCATGTTCGTCGGCCATCTCTTACGCCTTCATTTTAGCGGTATCAGGTCGTGCATGACGCCAATGAAATAATCGAGAAACGTTCCCATCAACGCCGAAATGACGAGGGCGAGAATGAGGAAGCCGGCGAGAATCGACAGCGGCACGCCGACGAAATAGACCTGCATCTGCGGCATCAGCCGCGCCAGTACGCCAAGCCCGACATTGAAAACCAGGCCGAACACCAGAAACGGCGCTGACAGCTGCAGGCCGATCTTGAAAGCGGCGGCAAAGGCGCGGGTGGCGAGCGCCGCGACGTCGCCGCTCGGCATCATCTCGCCCGGAGAAAAGATCGCGTAGCTGTCATTGAGCGCGGCGATCACGAGATAATGGCTGTCGGTCGCAAACAACAACGTCACGCCAAGGAGGGTCAGGAAATTTCCGATCAGGAGGCCCTGCTGGCCCTGAGTCGGATCGACTGCGGTGACGAAGCCTAATCCCATCTGCTGGGCAATCACCGAACCCGCGACCTGCAGCGCCGCCAGCGTCACCCGCGCGGTGGCGCCGAGCACGACGCCGATGACGATCTCGTGCACCATCAACACCAACAGCGGCGTCATCGACTGCATGTCGATGTGGTAGGCGGCGCGGTGTAACGGCAAAATGACAAGTGTCAGCAACAGCGCGATCGCAAGCTTGACGCGAACCGGAATATTGGTCTCGCCCAACCCCGGCAACAGCATCACCATGGCGCCGATGCGGGCGAACACCAGCATGAAGGTCGCGGCAAGCGCAGGCAGCAGTGAAATATCGATGCGCATTTCTCACGCATAGTGCATCAACCGCCTATGATTCGCGACGATATCCGCATCATGTGGCTGTGCAGCGAGTCCGCCATGAACGGCAGCGCGAGCAGCAGCGTCACGAAGATCGCCAGGATTTTCGGCACGAATACCAGCGTCTGCTCCTGGATCTGCGTCAGAGCCTGGAACAGCGACACCACCACACCGACCACGAGGCCGACGACCATCAGCGGCGACGACACCACGACGATGGTCCAGATCGCATCGCGCGCTACATCGAGGGTTTCAGCACCGGTCATTTCAATTCCTGTCTACTCTGAAAACATTTCTCACCCGTCATTGCGAGGAGCCCTTGCGACGAAGCAATCCAGCCTGTCTTCGTGTCTATGGATTGCTTCACCGCGCTCGCAATGACGACATTCGTCAGATCGGCATCTTCATGATGTCTTCGTAGGACTGGATTACCCGGTCGCGCACCGATACCAGCGTCGAGACTGCGACGTCGGTTTCCGCCACCGCCGTCACCACGTCCATCACATTGGCCTTGCCAGCCGCCATCGCGACGGTTTGCGCGTCGGACTTCTTGCCGGCGTCCAGCACGCTTCCGAGCGCGTCCTTGAGCAGCGCGCCGAACGACGGGCCGCCCGCTTCGGGTCCCTTGCCCGCGCCGCCGCCAGTGTCGAGGATGCGGGCGAGACTGGCGTAGGCGTTTGCAGCGACTGTGGGTGAAGCCATGGCTTAAGGTTTCCTGTTCAGGCCTTGAGGATGTCGAGCGTGCGTTAAATCATCCGGCGGGTGGCGCTGATGATGTTGAGGTTCGCCTCGTAGGATCGCTGCGCGTCGCGCATGTCAGTCATTTCGACCAGCGGATTGACGTTGGGATATTTGACGTCGCCCGCCGGATCCGCCGCCGGATTGCCGGGTTCGTGCTTGACGCGAAACGCCGATGCATCGGGCCGGATCTTGCCGAGCGTCACGACCCTGGCATCGAGCGTGCGGTCGAGTGTCGAGGAAAATGTCGGAACCTTGCGGCGGTAAGGTTCGCCGCCGGCGTTCGCCGCCGTGGAATCCGCGTTGGCGATGTTTTCCGAGATCACCCGCATCCGCCCCGCCTGCGCGCGCAGGCCCGTCGTCGCAATGCTCATCGAGCGGACGAAATCTCCTGCATCGTTTGCCATGATCTGTCCCCTCTGAGTTGGCTCTGGATCACGTTCCGATGATATGCCGTTTTCCGGATCATGCTCTAGCCCTTGCCGATCGCGGTCTTCAGAAGATGCAGGCTCTTGCTGTAGAGCGAGGACACCGCCGCGTAGTCCATCTGGTTGGCGGATACCTTGAGCATCTCGTCTTCGAGATTGACGGCGTTGCCGGCGGGCCTGGTCTGGAAGGCTGCCTTGCTGTTCTGGTCGAAGCTCTGTCCGCCGCCTGACGGCGCGATATGCGAGGTAGAGGTGCGCATCATCGCCAGCGCACCCATCGATCCCGCGCTGGCGCCGGCGGAATCGAATTTCGGCTCGACCAGATCGCGAGGCTTGAAATTCGGCGTGTCGGAGTTGGAGACGTTTTCGGCGAGGACGCGCTGGCGCTCCTGGTGCCACTGCATCTTGGTGCGTAGCATCGACAGGACCGGAAGATCGTTGATGGACATCGGCCGCCGCTCCCCTCGCCCGCCGGAGCACGATGCTCCCTCGAGGTAGGCAGAATTTGCCGTGTGTATGGTTAACAGCAGGTTAAGATGCGGGAACGGTGGACAGCATGGCATCCCGGCGCGAATTCGCGGCGTCAGCGATCGATTGTGCGCATTTTCGCCACGAATGCTGCGTTAACCAACCAAATCATTGGAGTTGGAAGCTCAAGAAGTCGTTTTGGCCCAGCCAATTCATGGGTTATTAAGAGTACGGGGCGGCAGTTTCTGCCGCGGGGTGTTAAGAGATCAAGGCCGATCTCAGGCCTTTTTCGCCGTCTGTTGCGTCGCTTCCGATCGCGTACGACGAACGAGAGACCTGAAGAAAGCGCTATTTGCCGGGGACAAGCATGCAGGCACTGACATTTTTCTTCGCATTCGTGGCCGTCCTGGCGCTGATCGGCGCTGCCGCCTGGCTGGTTCGCCGATTCGCCGGCAATCGCCTCGGCGCCAACACCAATCGCGGCCGGATGCCGCGGCTGGCCGTGATCGACGCCGCCGCCGTGGATGGCCGCCGGCGGCTGGTGCTGGTGCGGCGCGACAACGTCGAGCATCTGCTGATGATCGGCGGTCCGACCGATATCGTCGTGGAACCCAATATCGTGCGCGCGATGCCCGGACGGGATCAGATGCCGCAACGGCCTGGCCGGGGCCGAACTGCCGCCCCGGGTTGCGCCGCTGCCCGATGCCGGCTGGGCCGATGGCGATGGATCACGCGCGGATGTCTTCGATCACGCCGAACCGCAAATGCCCGAGCCGCCGCCGCGGCCGGTCCGGCCCTCTTTTGCCGACGAAGTGCGTCGCCCGACGCCGGCGCTGCCGGAACGGCGCGCCGATCGCAGCGATCGCGGCGATTCCTTGACGGCTTCGCGCCGGAACCGCTCGGCAGTCCCCTTGGCAGTCCCCTTGGCAGTCCCCTTGGCGGCCGTCCGGAACCCCGTCCCGAACTGCGCGGCGAACCGATGCCGTCGCGGGTGACGTCGCGCAACGAACCGGCCATGCCCCGGCCGCCGCGCCCGAGCGAGGCACCGAAGGCGCCGCCCCCGATTCGCGCGCCGGAGCGCGCCGCCGCTCCGCCCCCGCCCCCGCCGCCGTCCCCCTCTTTGTCGGCCGCGGACCAAAATCTCGCCGAGATGGCGCAGCGGCTGGAGGCCGCCCTCGCGGCCGGCCGGCCGGCGAACCGCGGTCGCGCCGCCGGTGGCGCCCGAACCGCCGGTTGGCCGCGCCCCGTCGCGCAACGAGCCACCATGGCCCCGCCGGCCGCGCCCTCGCCGAAGAGCGGCTTTGAAAATCTCGAAGACGAGATGGCGTCGTTGCTGGGCCGCCCGAAGACGCCTTCGTGAGATCGGCGCCATTCCCGCGTAGAGTTTTATTTTTTGCCGCCCTGATAGCCGCCGGATCGCTGGCGGGCCCGGCGTTCGCGCAGGATATCAGCATCAATCTCGGCCAGGGCAATGGCGGCGTCACCGAGCGCGCGATCCAGCTGATCGCGCTATTGACGGTGCTGTCGATCGCGCCGTCGATCCTGGTCATGATGACGTCGTTCACCCGGATCGTCGTCGTGCTGTCGCTGTTGCGCACCGCGCTGGGCACCGCGACCGCGCCGCCGAATTCCGTCATCATCGCGCTCGCGATGTTCCTGACCGCGTTCGTGATGGGCCCGGTGCTGCAGAAATCCTACGACGACGGCATCAAGCCGCTGGTCGCCAACCAGCTCAGCGTCGAAGAGGCGCTGCAGCGCGCCTCGGTGCCGCTGCGCGGGTTCATGCAGAAGAACGTGCGCGAAAAGGATCTCAAGCTGTTCATGGATCTCTCGGGCGAGCCGCCGCCGGCGACCCCGGCAGACATGTCGCTGCGAATTCTGGTGCCGGCGTTCATGATCTCCGAACTGAAACGCGCCTTCGAGATCGGCTTCCTGTTGTTCCTGCCATTTCTGATCATCGACCTCGTGGTCGCTTCGGTCCTGATGTCGATGGGCATGATGATGCTGCCGCCGGTAGTGGTGTCACTGCCGTTCAAGCTGATCTTCTTCGTGCTGGTCGACGGCTGGTCGCTGGTGGCGGGTAGCCTGGTGCAGAGTTACGGGGGATAGCTCTGACTGCATCGATTGCTGTCCGCTATTCGGCGCCGTCAAACAGCCCGTACGTCTGCTCGAGGGACAGAGGGGACCATCCGCCTCGACACGGGGGCCCTGCGCCCGTAACCTTCGCTGCACAAAACGGGAGGACCGGTGTGGCCAGGAAAGCTGTGATCGAAAAGAAGAACGTCTCGAAAAAGGCGACGGCGAAGAAATCGACGAAGAAGACCCCAGCCCCCACGGGCGCGGTCGCAAAGGCCGCCAGGAAGGCCGCGCCGCGCAAGTCGGCCGGAGCGCGCCTGCCCAAGGGGCCGATCTGGCAATGGTCGGCGTTGGAGACGGCGGCCGCCATCCGCTCCAGCGTTATTTCTTCCGTCGAGGTCACAGAGGCTCATATCGAGCGTATGCGCGCGGTCAATCCAAAGCTCAACGCGGTGGTCGTCGATCTGTCGGACGAAGCGCTCAAGGCGGCGAAAGCCGCGGACAAGGCGCAGACAAAAGGGACCGAACTCGGCCTGCTGCATGGCGTGCCGGTCACCATCAAGGAAAACGTCGATTACGAGGGCAGGCCCAATCCCAACGGCGTGCCCGCGCAAATGAAGATCGTCGCCCCCTCCGACGCGCCGGTCGTGCGCAATCTCAAGAAGGCCGGCGCAATCGTCCTCGGCCTGACCAATACGCCCGAATTCTCGTTCCGCGCCTTTACGGACAACCCGCTACACGGGCTGACGCTGAACCCATGGGATCCCAACATCACTTGCGGTGGATCGACGGGCGGCGGCGGTGCCGCGGTGGCGGCCGGCATCGGAACGATCGCGCACGGCAACGACATTGGCGGCTCCTTGCGCTGGCCGGCGCATTGCAACGGGATAGCCACCCTCAAGCCGACGCAGGGCCGTATCCCCGCCTATAACGAAAGCGCCGCGGCCGAGCGGCCGATGTTATCCCACCTGATGTCCGCGCAAGGACCGCTGGCGCGCAGCGTAGCTGACGTAAGGCTCGCGCTCGAAGTCATGAGCCAGCGCGATCCGCGCGATCCCTGGTGGGTTCCCGCGCCTCTGGTCGGGCCGAAACCGAAAGGGCCGATCAAGGTCGCGCTTGCGAAACTGCCCGCCGACATGGACGTCGATCCGTCGGTGCGCGCCGCGCTCCGGCAGGCCGCCGACCATCTCGAACGCTCGGGCTATCGCGTCAGCGAGGTCGAGGTGCCCGACATCAACGGCGTCTGGCAGAACTGGTGCGACATCATCACCAACGAGGTCGTCGTGATGCAGGAAGCCGCGATGCTGGCGGTGACCTCGGAGGATTTCCACACGGCATGGAACGGCATGAAGGCGAAGGCGAATACGCTCGACCTGCAGGGCTGGATGCGCGCGACGACCGCGCGCAATGCGCATATCCGCGCCTGGCAATTGTTCTTCGAGGACTATCCGGTCGTGCTCGTCCCGACGACGGTGAAGCCGACGCCCGGCCCGCGCGAGGATACGATCAGCGAGGAGCGCGTGCGCGAAATCTTCTGGAACGACCTACGTTTCATTTCCGCGATCAATGTGCTCGGCTTGCCCAGCGCGGTCGTGCCCGTATCGCTCCATCAGGGCTGGCCGATAGGTGTGCAGTTGATCGCCGGGCGGTATCGAGAGGATCTCGCGCTGGATGCGTCGGCGGCGATTGAAAAGCGCGCCGGGGTGCTCGTGCGCCGGTTGTGGGAGCAAATGGCCCAAGCGCCCGCATCGGGCATGGCTCGCGCGTGACTTCTGCCGGCAGACGGCGCAGGCGTCAGCCACAAGGTTTTCCGGATTAAATCAGCCGGCCGCGATCGATTTCTTTTTTTGCAAGCTCGACGGCCTTTGCGGCTGTGAGCGCATCGGCTGAGGTTGTGGCTTCGTCGAGCACCGAGGACGGGACGGCAACCCGAATTTTCTTGCCGTCCAGTCTGCGGATCGTCGCGCGCCATCGATCGGTATCGCGCAAGAACGCATCGATAACATAGGCTTTATAGGTAATGCCGCTCATGGGAGGCTGCTTCACTGCGCAAGCGTCCAGTAGATTTCGGTGCTGAGGCTGGGGCAGCCCGTTCGCGACATTGCGAACGATCTCAATGATCTCACGAACAACGTCGCCGCGCGCGCGGCTGGTTGCATCTTTGAGCAGATACCTCACCGCCGCGCCGATCTCCGCCTTTGCGTCGTCGTCGCCCGCGAAATCCCAATCGATCTGATCTGACATTATAGTTGCGCGCCTCCGGACGCGTAACGCGTTTGCAGGGGGTGCAGCTAAGCGGGGTCTCGTTAAAGTCTGATTATCGGATAAGTTTGGATTTTATTGGATTCTCGGGTTGAATTCGAACCCGCACCCATTCGATTGCGTAGCACTCTGAAGACGTCTGTTTATCGCCGTGGCATCTCGATGGCTTCCTGGATGTCGAGGTCAAATACGAACATCCAAATGGCCCTTTGGTTTCGGCGAAACGGGCAGCGGCAGCAGGTCAGCCGCGGAGCCGGCGGATCATGTAGTTGTCATACGTGGCTTCGCAGACCTGGTCCCACTGATATTGCTCGTTGCGGAACGCGACCATCGAATCATTCAGCCTTTTGAATTTTTCATTTTTCGCCGAGACCTCGGCGAAAAGCTCGTTTGTCGCCTTGAACGACGCATCGAGGATTTCCGTCGAGAAGGGTCGAAGCTGTGCGCCAGCCGCGACCAGGCGTTTGATCGCCTGCGCGTTGCGGGCGTCGTATTTGGCGGTCAGATCGGCCGCGACCTGTCCGGCTGCAATCGTCACCATGTGCTGGTAGGTCTTCGGCAGTTCGTCCCATTTTCCAGTGTTGATATAGAGGAAACCGTTCGCGCATCCTTCCCACCAGCCGGGATAGTAGTAATAGGGCGCCACCTTCAGGAAGCCGAGCTTCTCATCGTCATAGGGACCGATCCACTCGGCGGCGTCGATCGTCCCCTTCTCGAGCGCAGGATAGATGTCCCCCGGCGGGATCTGCTGCGGCACGACGCCGAGCCGGCTCAGCACCTGCCCGGCCATGCCCCCGACACGGAATTTGAGGCCTTTCATGTCTTCGAGCGTCTTGATCTCCTTGCGGAACCAGCCGCCCATCTGCGCGGTCGTATTGCCGAAAGGGATGCCGTGGATGTTGTTCGGCCGATGGAGGAGTTCGTTGAGCAAGCCGAGGCCGCCGCCGTAGGCGAGCCAGGCGTTCATCTGCCGCGTATTGAGGCCGAAAGGAACAGCCGTCCCGAATGCAAACGCAGGATCCTTGCCGATGTAATAGTAGTCGGCGCTATTTCCCATCTCGATGGTGTTATTCGCCACCGCATCGAACACCTGAAAGGCCGGAACGATCTCACCGGGACCAAAAACGCCGATCTGAAATTTTTGCTCGGAGAGATCCGCGATCGCCTTGCTGAACATATCGCACGCGCCGTAAAGCGTATCGAGAGACTTCGGGAAGGAGGTTGCGAGCCGCCAGCGCACGGTGGGAGCGGATTGCGCGATGGCCGGCGCGCTAATAGCCGTGGCGGCAGCGGTAAGACCAACACCCTTGAGAAGCTTCCTGCGGTTCATTACCAGTCTCCTTTTGAGTTCAAGCACAAAATTATGAGCGCATTTGGTGCCACTGTCGTTCTTGGCACCACGGTATCTTTGCTGCCATGCCGCTGCCGAACGCGGATACGACGCCGATCAAGGCGCGCAGGACCGCGGAGCGTTTCGAGACCAGCGTCGTCAAGATTGAGATTGTCATCGACCTCGTAGAGCGCCGTAGCGGATGCGTCGAGAATGCCTTTGGCGAATTGAACGACCTAACTCGCCGCAGAATCCGAGCGGCCCATTGGCATGAGCATGGCAGTCCTCCCCCATTGATCTTCTGGCTTGCGGCGTTTCCCGTTGGTCCGGCAAGCTGGGACACGGGCACGCCGCAGTCAAGCAGAATGCGAGCCACGCTCCGGCGCGGAATCGCCCCCTGCTTCCAAATATGCGGCATCATTGATTTTCAATTCGCGGAACGCTTCGCACTCAATTCGCGTCAGTTGCGCCGCTTCGCTGCAATCGCTGCGACTGCTCGCAAATACATTGCGATCGTTGGCATTCGCACTTGCAGCATCTATAGTTTGCTCTATCAAAAGCCTTCAAGAAAAAAGAATTCCATGCGCGTCATTATCGGAGGCGGGTCCGGGATCGGAGCTGCGGTCGCGCGCCAATTGGCAACCCGGGACGAGTGCCTGAAGTTGCATGGACAAGGGGCGGACGCATCGCCGGAGGCTGGACACGTGAGGGGAGCCCTGCTGCCGGTCGATGGCGGCCTGACACTTATGTAAAATCTCCGGGAGCAGGATCGATGTCGGACAACGTCACGGGCAAGCAAGCGGATGTCATCGTGTTGGGCGCAGGCATGGTTGGCGTGTCCGTCGCCTATGCGGCGCGGCAGCGCGGCCTATCGGTCATCCTCGTCGATCGGCGCCAGCCGGGCAGCGAAACCTCACACGGCAACTCCGGCGTTCTGAGCAGTGGCTCGATATTTCCGCTCAACAAGCCGTCGCTCTGGATCGCGCTGCCGAAATACCTGACGAACCGGCACCCGGCGCTGCGTTGGGACCTTGCCTGGTCGGTTCGGAACGTGGGATGGCTGGTCCGGTTTCTGGCCAATGCGATACCTTCCCGCACCAAGCCGCGGGCGATGGCCTTGCGCGGCCTGATCGCCGCATCCCTGAAGCTGCACAGGGAATGGATCGTCAAGGCGAATGCGGCGCAGCGCATCCGCGAGACGGGCTGGCTGAAAGCATGGCGCAGCGACGCCGAGAGGACGGCAAGGGAGGAGCAGGCCGTCCTGGCCGAATACGGCATCGGCAGCGAGCTTCTCGATCGCCAGGCCATTTCCGCGATCGAGCCGAACATCTTTCCCGTCTACAAGGTCGGACTGCTGCACACAGAGACGGCGTCGGTCGATTCGCCGGGGGCCGTGGTAAAGTCTTACGCGCAGATGTTTGTGGGCTCCGGCGGCCAAATTCGTCAGTCCGATGTAACGTCCATCGTGCCGGAGGCCGATGGCTGGCGCGTGGTGCTCCCGGATGGCGAGATCAGGGCGCGTCACGTCGTCGTCGCGCTGGGGCCGTGGTCGGCCGACCTGCTGCGACCGCTCGGCTATCGCGTTCCACTGGCCTTTGAACGCGGCTACCATCAGGAGTTCAAGCCGAATGCTGCGCGTCCATTGCTGCGCCCCATCCACGACATTGAAGGCGCGTTCATCGTGACTCCCATGGAGCAGGGCATTCGTATCACGACCGGCGTCGAACTGACCTCGCGTAACGCGCCCTCGTCGTTCGCCCAGCTCGCCGCGGCGGTGCCGACCGCGCGAAGCGCCGTGGAATTTGGCGAGGCGGTCGGCGAACCCTGGCGCGGGGCGCGGCCGACGCTGCCCGACAGCTTGCCGATGATCGGACCTGCGCCACGGCATTCCGGCCTCTGGCTATCTTTTGGTCACCAGCACATCGGCTTCACGACAGGCCCTGCAACGGGAGTTGCGATCGCGGCGATGATCACGGGAACGCAGCCCCCCTTCGACGCGGCGCCGTTTTCGCCCGGCCGCTACCTCTGATCGCTGGTAAACGGCAAACAAGAGGGTAGCGGGCGGCCTGGTGCAGAGCTACGGGAATGGCTCGTCTCCGTCGCGCTAAGGTGGGGTCCTTGCGAGCGACTGGTGGCGCGATGGCGCGCCAGCTGACAGGCTCCGCAAAGCAATCCAGCACTTCGTGACAAGGCGAGCGCGTTAGCCCTTCACTTCGAACTTCTTGCCGAGGTCGTCGCCGATCTGAACCGGCATCGCGACGCATTCGGGATTATCTTGCCGCTTTAACCCGCTTCAATCCGACGATCTCCGGCAAGGAGCCGGTGTGGAGCGGTTCGCCCTTCGCGGTCTCCGGCGGCAGCGGCGCGCGGGCGGTCGCGTCCGGAAACCGCGTCTTCATCTCGCGCAGGAACCCATCGAGGGTATCGACGCTTGCGGCCATCTTGGCGATCGCCGCGAATTCGGCGCTGTTGCCGCCAGCCGGCTTGCTCGCGGTCTCGAAGGCGGCGTGGTCGGCGTCGCCGCTCATCAGCGGCGCATATTTTTCGCGGAAGCGCGCCAGACCGATGGCATCCTCGGCCAGCGCGTATCCGATCACCGCGCGGACCACGTCGCTCTTCTCCGCCGGGTTCAGCGGCTTGAAGTCGCGCCAGCGATCGGCGTAGTACAATTCGATCTGTTCGGACGCCTCGCGCCAGCGCCGCGACGCCCAGTAGATGTCGGAACGCAGCCGGATCGCTTCACGGCCGCCGATGTTCGAGATGATGTCGAGCGCGAGGTCATGGCGTCCGACGTCGCTCTGCGCGCGCGCCTCCAATAGCAGGCGTTGCTGGCGCAGTTCGCCGGAGAGATCGGCGATCCGCGTGGTGCGAAGTGCTGCGATAGCACGATCCGGCTTGCGATTGGTCAGGTAGACCATGGCCAGGCGCGCCGCGACCTGCGCGCGCGCCGCGCCCTCAAGCCTTTTATCGACCTGATACTGCAGGAGCTCGCTGGCCTGATCGAGCAGATCTACCGCAACCAGCCGATCGGCGAGCCGGCGGATCATTTCGTCGCCGCGCCGCCCGATCGGTGTCAATTCGCTATATTCGTAGAACATCGCGAGCGCGTCGACCGGCGGAAGATCGTCGCCCTTGGGACTCAGAAAGAGCTGGGCGAACAGCGCCGACGCGGCGTCCTGGCACTGCCGCGAAGCTTCCGAATTGGGCTGCAGCTTCGTCGCGGTCCGGGCCGCCGCGAACGCTTCGCTATAGCGTCCGGCTTCGGAATAGATGCGCATCAGCATTTGCAGCGTCTTGACCTCGAGCCCGTCGCCGCGCCACGTCACCGCAAGCGTTTCAAGGTCATGCAACGCGTCGGCCTGGCTGATTTCATCGTGCTTCTGCCGCAGCGCAATCTCGAGCAACTTGGCTTCGACCGCAGCGGCCCTGTCAGGGGAGTCGATCGCCTTCTTGTATTCATCGAGCGCGTCCCTGTCGTGGCCAAGCGCCTCGGCGAGCTGGCCGCGCAATACCGAAATCGCTGGTTTCATCTCTGTGGGAAGGCCGACGAGTTCCAGATCGCTGGAGCGTTTCGCGGCCCCGGAGTAATCCTTGACCTCGAGCGACGCCCGCATCGCGTCCGCGATCACGATGCGCTGCAAGTCGAGCGGCAGCGAAGTGATGGCGAATTCGACGTTCTTGAATTTCTCTCGCGCTTCCGCCCACTTGTCCTGGCGCACAAAGGCCAGCGCTTTCCACAGTTGGGAATCGTAACTGGAGCCGATCACGGGATTGGCAAGGTCTTTCAGAGCCTGCCCGGGATGGCCCGTCAGGATGCTGGCAACCGAATGCACGATCAGGACGACCGGATCCTCGGCGCCGGGCTTGGAATCTGCCAGCGCGAGATCGAGAACGCCCTTGGCTTCCGAATACATCCCCCGCGACAGATAGAACCGGGCCAGATCGACCCTGGCGGGCGTACGCCGATCCGACTCGACAGCCGCAGCCGTGGCGACAAGTTCATCTTCCCGCGCGGCGAAATTTCCGCTCCGGTTCTTGCGCCACTCGCCGACGTCGAAAATCGGCCGGACCGCGGTAGGCGCGCGCTCCGCTCCGGCTTCAGCCGCCGACAGCGTCAAGCCGCCGGGCCGCCCAAGGATAATCTTGTCGGAAGCGAGTTCGGCGGTGACGTCATCGGAATTCTGACGAACCGCGACGCCGTGGATCAATTCAAGCAGCGAGAACTCGACGAAATCCTGCCGCTTGATGAAGCCGCGAACCGGCAGCGGCGCCGTGATCGCCACGATCGTATCGCCGGCGTCCGGATCGACAAGCCGATGGACGCGGCCCGGCTTGGACAACGGCACGGTGACATTGGCGAGCGCGGGATCGGTGATGTTGCGTATCGCCGCCAGCGGCTGCGCCGGCGACCGCATCGTATCGGCAAATGTCAGCGTCCAGGTCGAACCGCCGGCCTGGTCGTCGCCCGTCAGCGAGGGCATTTGCGGGCGATTGAGGCGAATGCGGATCGCCTGCCCGTTGTCCAGCGCCAGCCGGGTGACGTCAGCGATGATCGCCCCCCCCTGGCTGCGGATCGGTTCGACGTCGATCATATCGGTCGAATCCAGCACCAGCCACACCGCATCGGCGCGACGAAACAATGCCGCAGGGGTCACGGCGGCGAAGGAAAACGTCAGGTTCAGGCCGTCGCTGTTTCGTTTCGCGGCAACGCTGCCGCCGGCCTTTGCTTCGGCCTTTGCTTCAGCCTTTGCTTCAGCCTTTGCTTCGGCCTTGGTCTCAGCGAGCAGTTCGGACGCGGCAGGGGTTGCCTTTTGCAGCAGTTCTGCCGCGGGCGCCGGCATCTGCTTTGCGGCCG
Source organism: uncultured Alphaproteobacteria bacterium (assembly GCA_963823115.1). Lineage (GTDB taxonomy): Bacteria > Pseudomonadota > Alphaproteobacteria > Rhizobiales > Xanthobacteraceae > Bradyrhizobium. The sequence continues at coordinate 317,893 of CAWGKJ010000011.1, forward strand.
GTGTCTCCTTGGAAAGAGGCTCGGGCTGCGGAGCTTCCGGCGCGGGCGACAATTTCGCCGCCGCCTCAGGTTTAATCTCGATATTGGCCTCTTTGGCGATGGCTTCCGATGTCGGCAACACCATCTCACCGGACTTCCGTGACGCCGGAGACTCGGTGGCGGGCTTCTCGGATGCCGCAGCGGCCGGCGGGGAAGCCGCGGCTGCCGGGACGGCTGGTGCCGGGGCATGCGAGGCATCGGCTGACGACAGCGCCGGGGATTTCTCGGCCTGCTGGAAGGCGACGTCGACGAAATAGGTCCTGTCCTCGCGGAAGGGATGGAGATCGACATCGCCGATCAACGCCAGTTCGATGGCGGTCGATTCTCCTTCGATCTTCTGTTTGATCGACTCGACGTTCGGTGGCGCCGCCACCTTGGCGTCCGCCAGATCGAAGGTCAGCGGGGCGTTGAACCGAAGCGTCAGTTTCTGATCGTTCAGCACCGACGAGACACCGACGCCGTCGGGCAAATCGATCGCCAGGCGGACGAAGGTTGGCTGCACCGAAGTGCGCACGCGGATGGGCGGGCGCTGCGTCGCCGCGGCTGCCGCGCGCTGCTGGCGCAAGGCGCGTTCGGCAGCCCGCGCGCGCTCGGCCAGTTCGCGCACCACTTCGGGCGGAAGGCTCGGAGGCGGACCGTTCCAGGTGTCGGGCAGAAAATCGACGAACACGCGTTCGCCGGCCGTCATGGTGTTGATGGTCGCCCGGCGCGCCAATGACAGGCGGATTGCCGTGCCGTCGGGATCGCGCCGCGCCGAACCGATGTAATCGGGCACAGCCTCGGACAATTTATCGGTCGGAATGTCCACCGGGCGCTTGAACCGGATGATCACGATCGAGCCGGCAGTGGTCACTTCGGATTCGACATCCTCGGCAAGCCTGAGAACCAGCCGGGCGTAGCCGCCGGCAGCAGACGCCGCGGCGTCGCCTTTGACCGGAGCCGCCTGGCAGGCGCCGCAAAATGTCAAACCGGCCATAACCAGCGCGGCCGCCGGCGCCGCCGCTCCGCCGAGGCAACGCCGGACCGTCCGCGCGCATGCCCGGCCTAGCGACCAAAATCCAGCGGCAGCCGTTTGCGCCATTCCAACCCAGTCTTCCCGTTCAACGATTCTCGATCGCCGGCGGAACGCCCTCCCGCGCACGCGCGCGCGCCCCCACGCATTCGAATTTAGAATTGGCGATTTAAGGACTTGTTAAATATCCCCGCTAATTGGGCTTTTGCGGCATCATCTTGCCTTCGATTTTGGGAAGATCGGAAGCGGAGGCGGATTTGTCCGACCCGGCGCGCCGGGCCATCTCGATGGTCAGCCGCTCGGCCGCCTCCGTCGACATCAGGCCCAGGATATCGGACATCTTTCGCGGTGCGATCTGCGAAGCGATTTCGATCAGCACGGACATCTCGAGGCGGTCGAACACCTTGGCGGCGTCCTTCGGCTTCATGCCCTCGTACATGGTGATGATGCCCTTGAAGCGCGCGACGTCGGCTTCATTCTTTTGTTCAGTCGCCACGGAGATTCGCGATTCGATGGCCTTCAGCTCCTCGACACGCGATTCGATGCGCTTCTCGGCGGACTTGAGCAGGCTCTCGCGAATGTCGATTTCGCGCGCACGCGCTTCGAGCTCCTGGCGCCGCGCCTGCAGCCGCTCGAGGATCGCGCGCTCGGACGCGGACACCGGCTGGCTCTGGTCGGGATAGACGACGACGCCATCGGGTTTCGTGACTTCCGGGGCGGCGGCGACCGGCTTGGGGGCTTCCTCCTTGGGTTTCTCGTGAACCGACCCCGTGATGTCGGCGGGGTCGGGTTTGCCGTCCGGAAAGTTGAAGGCTTCCTGCGCCCAGGACCGTTTCGCGCTGTCGGGCTGATAGTCGAACACATAGGCGCCATCGATCAGGAGCCCGGCGACTTTCAGCACGGCGAGGCACGCGACGGCGATCAGCACAACCGGAAGAACGCGAATATCACGAGCGGATTTCATGCGGCGAGGCCGTCAGACCTTCTGCGTTCGGAAAACGCCTGAGCCGCCGCGGCAACAGCCTTGGCCGCCGAGACCTTGGGCGCGGCGGCGTCGTGCTCGGACGCGGGCCGCGCGGCGATCGCGATCCTGGACAGCCGGCGAAGCACATTGTCGCCTTCCGCGAGATGCTTCTTCAGCTGCAGCGACATCTCGGTCGCCGCATGCAGCTGGTCAGCGAGATTTTCGTTGACGTCGCGAACGGTGTGTTTGAGGCCGCCGATGGCGCGCTCGGCGATTTCGGTCGCCGTGATCAATTCCGCGATCGTCGCCTTCAGCGAGTGCTCGTCCGCCTTCAGGCGTTTCAGCCGGGAGTTCAGCAGCATGCAATAGCCGATCGTGACCAGCAGCAATATCGCTACCAGACTCTCGATCGCAATTCCGAATGAGTGGCTCATTGTGCCTCCATCAGTTTGGTTTGCTCGTCGGCCTTCTCGAACATCGCGAAGGTGGTGTTCGGCTTGCGCAGCGGCTTGGTGACGCGGATGGCGACGCGATCGCCGACCCGGCCCATCCGCCCCTCGGTCAAGGTGACCTTGCCGCAGCGCACCGCCACCAGCGCGTCGGCGCGCATCTCGAGCGGCAAGGTGTCACCAACTTTCAGTTGCATCAGCTGCTTGAGCGGAATGTCGGCTTCGTAAAGCACGGCATCGACCTCTATTTGGGCCTGGGCCACTTCGGTCGCGAAATGACCTTCCCAGATCGGATCGCGGCCGAACTTCTCGCCCATGAACATCTGCAGCAGCACGGGCCGGATCGGCTCGATGGTCGCATAGGGCAGCAACAGCTCGACATTGCCGCCGCGGTCCTCCATGTCGATGTGCAGCCGCACCAGAATGGCGGCGTTGGCGGGCCGGCTGATGGCGGCGAAGCGCGGATTGGTTTCCAGCCGATCGATGGTGAAGGTCACGGGCGACAGCGGCCTGAAGGCCTGCTCGGCATCGGCCAGCACGACCTCGACCAGCCGCTTCACGAGGTTGGTTTCGATCGTGGTGTAGGGCCGGCCTTCGATGCGCAGCGAGGTCTGGCCGCGGCGGCCGCCGAGCAGAACGTCGATCATCGAATAGATCAGGCTGGAATCCACCATAGCCAGGCCGAAATTTTCCCATTCCTCGGCCTTGAACACGCTGAGCACCGCCGGCAGCGGGATCGAATTCATGTAGTCGCCGAACCGCACCGAGGTGATGCGGTCGAGCGAGACTTCGACGTTATCGGAGGTGAAGTTGCGCAAGGAGGTAGTCATCAGCCGCACCAGCCGGTCGAAAACGATTTCGAGCATCGGCAGACGCTCGTAGGACACCATCGCCGAATCGATGATCGCGCGAATGCCGGAATTGTCATCGAGATTGACGTCGGTGGCGGAAAAACCGAGCAGACTGTCGATTTCCTCCTGCGACAGCACGCGCTCGCCGCCGTTCTTGCCGCCGCCGAAGTCGCGGCTGCCGTCCTCGACCATGGCGGCCCACTGCAGCGCCATCGTGCCGGAGAGTTCATTGGCCGCAGCCGCCTTCGCAGCTTCCGCCGGATCCTCGGAATCGAGCGAGGCTTCCCATTGGGCTGCGATTGCATCCTGGTCGACTGGGTCGTTGCCCGCCATGATTTCAGATCCGTCCCGTCACTGAACGACGATTTCCTTGAACAGCACAGCGTTGACCTGGTTCGGCGCGAGCGCGGTGTTGACACGCCGGGTCAGTTCTTCCTTGAGGCGAAACAGCCCCACCGAACCGTTGAGATCGGTCGGCCGCAGCTCACGCAGATAGGTTTGAAAAATATCCGTAAGGCGCGGCATCGACGGCTTGATCGCCTCGACCTGCTTCTCTTCCTTGACCTCGAGCGCGATCTTGAGCTTGAGGTACTGCACCCGCTCGCCGGGCGAGCCGGCCAGGTTGACCAGCATGTCCGGCACGTCGACGAACACCGGCGGTTTCGCCGGCGGCGCCTCCGCATGCACTTCGTCGCCACCATGCCGGAATACGAAGAACCAGGTCGCAGCGCCGACGCCGAGAATGCCGAGCAGGCCCACCGCCGCGATGATCAGCTTGAGCTTGAATTTGCCCTTGGGAGCCGCCGCAGCGTCGGTTCCTTCCGCCGCTGCTTCCGCCTGTTCGTTGTCTGCCATCGCGCCCCGCCCGGTCCGCTCACGAAGGAATGAAACTCGATGCCGCAAGGCCGGCTACGACGCGATACAAATGCCTCCAGCGCGCACACGCTCTGCTGGATGGCAACGCTAGGGTAACAATGGTTAATGGAACCTTTCTTTTGCCCTCCGACTGGGAAAAAGTTGCCGGGCAAACATGGTCAACAAGACCTTATTGCCTCCCCCATGGCGGCCGGCGAAACGCCTAAGTCATTCCAAAATAGATATTTTCGGACCTGGCACGGGTTTCGCATTTCTCATTAGCGAACCGCGGCTTGGGAGAGCCTCGGCGGTTCGCAAGGGATCCGCAATCAGCCTGGGAGGGCTTGCTCGCGGATCGTCGAAGGGGAGAACCAGCGATGGAGAATGCGCTTCTCATCGGACTTTCGCGGCAGATGGTGCTGGAACGGCAGATGGATGTCGTCGCCAACAACGTCGCGAACGTCAACACCAACGGCTACAAGGCCGACAAGTCGCTGTTTGAGGAATATCTGAATTCCGGCGCGCACGAAGACAACTTCGTGGGCACCGACCGCAACGTCAGCTACGTCCAGGACCGAGGCACCTTCAAGGACTTCTCGCAGGGCCCCTCCGAGCAGACCAAGAACCCGCTGGATATCGCGATCGACGGCGGCGGCTTCCTGGTGGTGCAGACGCCGACCGGCGAGCGCTACACCCGTGACGGCGGCCTGCAGCTCAACAATCAGGGCCAATTGGTGACGGTCGCCGGCAATCCGGTGCTGGGCAACAGCGGGCCGATCGTTTTTCAGCCGACGGACCATGACATCAACGTTTCGCCCGATGGCACCATCACCGTGCTGGAAGGCAACGGCAGGACGGATTCGATCCGCGGAAAACTCCGGCTCGTCAGCTTTGCCGACGCGCAGAAACTGCTGAAAGAAGGCTCCAACCTTTATTCCGCCGGAGAAGGCTCCGCGCAAGCCGACGTCAAATCCGTTGTCCGCCAGGGTTTCATCGAGAAATCCAATGTCAACTCCGTGGCGGAGATGAGCCGCATGATCGAGGTGACGCGCGCCTATACGCAAATCTCGACCTTGCTGCAGCAGCAGAGCGACCTGCACAAATCCGCCATCAATGCACTCGCCGACGTTCCGGCTTAAAGGTCCCTCAGGAGACTTCAGATGCAAGCCCTTCATACCGCGGCGACCGGAATGGCGGCACAGGAACTCAACGTTCAGGTGATCTCCAACAACATCGCGAACCTGCGTACCACCGGTTACAAGAAGCAGACCGCCGCATTTCAGGATTTGATCTACGAGCACATTCGCCGCGTCGGCGCGCAGGCTTCGGATCAGGGCACCATCCTGCCGGTTGGCATCGATATTGGCGGCGGCGTGAAAACCGTTGGAACGCCGCGCTCGATGTCGCAAGGGACGCTTTCGCAGACCGGCAACGATCTTGATCTCGCGATCACCGGGGAAGGATTTTTCAAGATTCAGATGCCGGATGGCACCTATCAATATACCCGGGATGGCACATTCCAGATGGATAACCAGGGCCGTATCGTCAATGCCCAGGGCAATCTGGTGCAGCCCGCGATTACGGTACCGCAGAACGCTTCCGGCCTGACGGTCAACGCCCAGGGTCAGGTCTCGGTGACGCTGCCGGGATCGACGACGTCCACGATCATCGGTCAGATCGGCCTCACGAAATTCATCAACAAGGCCGGACTGCAGCCGGTCGGAAACAACCTGTTCACCGACACGCCATCATCCGGCCCACCGCAGGATGGCCTCGCCAACGCCGAAGGATACGGCAGCCTCACGCAGGGAAGCCTTGAGCAGGCCAACGTCGATGTGGTTTCGGAAATGTCCGACCTGATTGCCGCGCAACGCGCCTACGAGATGAACGCGAAGGTGGTCAGCGCCGCCGACCAGATGATGCAATCCACTTCCGCGCTGTTCCGCTAACGGGAGCCGATGATGACGATACGCCCGGTCCTGTTCGCAGCCGCCCTGCTCGCAGCCTCAACTACGGCAGCTTTCGCAGCAAGCGACGACGATGCCGTCGCGGTGCCCGTGCTTCGCACCAACGTCACCGTCTCGGCCGACGTGGTGCGGATCGGCGACGTCATCGACAACGCCGGCACGGCGGCGCAAATCGCGATCTATCGCGCGCCCGACCTCGGCACTACGGGCACGCTGCCGACCGCGCAGGTGCTCTCGGCGCTGCGCGCCCACCAGGTGATCGGCGTCGATACCAGGGAGCTGACGGAGATTTCGGTGACGCGGCTGGCGCGGACGCTCGACAGCAAGGACATCGAGCTGCAGGTCGCGCGTGCGCTGGAGCACCGCAACGGCCTTGGCGATGCCGCCAATCTCAGCCTGACCTTCGCCAGCGACGTGCAGGATCTGAGACTGGATGCCTCGAACACCGGCGCGATGCAGCCGGCATCGGTGCGGTTCGATTCGCGCAGCGGCCGCTTCGATATCACCTTCGAAATCGCCAACGACCGCCTGGCAACGCCGACGCGGCTGCGCTTCACCGGCACGGCGGTCGAGACCGTCGAGGCCGCGGTGCTGGCGCGCAATGTCGAGCGCAACGAGCCGATAAAATCCTCCGACGTCGTGGTCGAGCGCCGCCCCAGGGCGGAAGTCGGCGGCGACGCTGCAACGCGCGACCGCGCGGTCGGAATGCAGGCGCGCCAACAGCTGCGCGCCGGCCATGCGCTGAAGGTGGCCGATCTCGCCAAGCCCGACCTGGTGCAGCGCGACCAAAGCGTCACCCTGATCTACGAATCCGCCGGCCTCTATCTTACGGTTCGCGGCAAGGCGCTGGACAGCGGCACCGAAGGCGACGTCGTCAGCGTCCTCAATCTGCAGTCCAAGCGCACGGTATCCGGCACCGTGATCGGGCGCGGCCAGGTTTCAATCTCGGTCGCAGCGCCCCACCCCGCCGCTGCCGACACGACTTCCTCCACCGAGCCCGATCGGACGCCTGCTCCGGTCGCGCTCGCCGCCAGCAACAATTCGAAGATCGCCGCTTCACAAGTCGCTCCAAAAACCGAGTAAAGTTCATGTTCAGGTTCAGTGCCAAAGCGCTTTCAGGCCAAAGCCTGCCCCGGACGCGATCCGGAGTGGACTCCGGTTCGCGTCAGGAAAACGCGTCGAACATAAGCCGTATCGTTCTCGCCGGCGCGGCGCTGACCATCCTCAGCGTCGCCAGCGGATGCTCGTCGATCGACCGGCTAGCGCAGATCGGCGAGAAGCCGAAATTGTCGGAGATCGAAAATCCGACGGCGCAGCCCGGCTACAAGCCGGTGCAGATGCCGATGCCGAAACCGGAAACAGTATCCTACAACGCCAACTCGCTGTGGCGGAACGGCTCCAGAGCGTTCTTCAAGGACCAGCGCGCCCATCAGATCGGCGATCTGCTGACCGTCACGGTCAACATCACCGATCAGGCGAATTTTGCCAACGAGACGCAGCGCAGCCGCACCAACAAGGAAGATTCGGGGATCACCGATTTCCTCGGCGCCAAGACGCTGGGCGCGCAAGCGCAAAAAATATTGCCGGGCCGGATACTGACGGCGGACTCCACGGCCTCGAGCGACGGCAAGGGTTCAGTGCAGCGGCAGGAAAGCCTGCAGACCAACGTGGCCGCCGTGGTCACGCAGTTGCTGCCGAACGGCAATCTCGTCGTCGAAGGCAAGCAGGAGATCCGCGTCAATTTCGAAGTTCGCGAGTTGATCGTCGCCGGCATCGTGCGGCCCGAGGACATCCAGAGCGACAACACCATCGATTCCAGCAAGATCGCGCAGGCCCGCATCGCCTATGGCGGCCGCGGCCAGATCTCCGACGTACAGCAGCCGCGCTACGGCCAACAGGTGATGGACGTGCTGCTGCCGTTCTAGTTCCTATTCCGAGCTCCCACATCCCGTCGCGAACCTAGGCGCGATGAGATGTAATACGCGGCCTCCGTCAGCTCCCCTGCCGGAGGCCGCGGTCGTTTTGTGGAGCGATTGGCAAGGAGGCTTCAACGCGATTGGGCATCTCGCGGGGCGCGCCACCGTTCCCGGCGACAGGGCGCCGAGGCTTGATGACCGGCTGCGCCGCCGACCGCCGCCGGCCCGGAAACACGCCGAGTTCATGACACCTTGCTACGGCAAATGGTTGAAGGTCGACGTTATCTGGGGAAGGCTCGGCGAAGGAGCCAGGCCCCAAGGATCGCCAGCGGGAATCCCGAAAGGACCACCACCCATGGCAGCGTGAGATCGAAGTCATGCCCCGGCCTGCGGGCTTCCATCACATTGGTTCCGGTGAAAAAGATCGAGCAGCCGCCGGGCCCCACGATCAGGAGCAGCCCGACAACGATATGGCCGAGCCTGGCTTGACGAGCGACGCCCTTAACTGCCGATCGCCGCCGGGCTAGAAAAAGAATCGGAGCTGCCAGCACGACACCCAGCGCCAGAAGCAAAGCCACAAACGAAAGAACGGCCGGCATCGATGAAGCTGCCTGAAGACGGTGGCGATCCCAGCCGTGTACACGACAAACACAACTTGGCAAACTTCGCCGGCCCCAAACAGTTGCAGCCTCACACCGGGATCGAAAGCGCCGTTGGGTATCTTGGGATAGAAGTGGACCACGCCGTCGCCATAGCGGAACGAGTTGACGTCTGAAGCAGGTGGGCCGAGCAGACGTGCTCTGCCCGTCCCGACCGTGCATTTTGGGCCGCAATTGCGGACCCCGACGGCTCCACGACACGATCATGGATTGGGGATCGCTCAGCTAGCCGCCGACCGATGACGTAACGACGAGGCCGTGACGGGGCAGATCAAAGAGCGGCGCGCTCGCTGCCCGTGAGCACCCGGGGCATGGCGCGCGGGGCCTTGGTCCGATCGTCGAAGAAGGGCGTGGGTCGGGCTGAGTCCGCGCAGCCACCAGTCGAGCATCCTCGAGGCGCGGCGGGCGAAGACCCGGAGCGACGGCGCGGCGGGGCGTCCGGCGGGAGCGGGCCGACGGCGGAGCGTTCGAAGACGCGGCAGAGCGGCGGGCCGAGCACCTCGTCCCGCGAGCGGCCGTCGGCCTCGTGGTCCATGAACGAATGAATCACGGCGGCGATCGGGAAACCCGGTCTGGCGGCCGTGTTGGCAATCGGGGTCCGGCAACAATCGGCGTACCAGCGTAAGACCTTGTTGGAGAGGCGGAGGCAGCGCAGGCGTCCGTGCCCGCGGTGAGCTTCACGCGCCCGGGCGGCATCTGGAAGATGTCGGTTCCGCCGGCCGGGTCGAGCACGTCGGCCCGCTCGAGGAAGCGCGCGAACGCCTGGCAGTCCTTGCAGTAGCAGACGAAGCGGAAGCCGGTGAACGGGGAAACGTCACTCGCGACACCGCGAATGCGGCCGCACCGGCATCGAAGCGGGAGGTCCAGGGGCATCGCCTGCGCTCCGTTCCATCTCGGCTCTATGGCCATGGGCATCCGTCATTGCTGCCCGGCCAGTATATTCAGGACACGGCCGAACGCCGGCAATCGGTCAACAGGCGTTGTCGACAACCTCGCCGCGCGGCGCGCTCCTGTTCACCGATAGGAATGTCATCGCCGAGCGAGGCCCTCGTAGTAACTGACATTGCTTTTCCATTTTCCCGTCTGCATGCATTCTGCAAAGGAAGATGCGCAGTGCCCCTGGCCAGGTCCGACACCAAACTTGCTTGCGGCTTTTTCGCACGCCGTTCGAACGTTCGTACACGTCGGAGAATTGGCAAACGTCTCCTGCGGTGTTTCCGTTGACTGCGGCTTAGCTGGTTCGGATGCCGATTTAGTCCGTTCGGGACGGTCACGCCTTGCCTTGACCTCTTTCCGCGTCGGAGTTGCGGCACGCGGCCTGTCCACGTCCTCGCCCCCCGATATGGATTTGTCCTGCTTGCCAATTGTGCCGCCGGTGCTGCCGGCCTGAGCGAGCGCCGAAGATGCATTTGCGAATGCCAAATGCGACAGGGCCAGCAAAGCAATTCCAATCGACGCGCGCCGCATCATACTGCCCCAAAATACTGCCCCAAAGTTCGTGACGGTATCATACTTGTCAAACAGGGGTACTGGAAGGCCCCCGTTGATGCCCGCTCTAGGGTCCAGACTGTGTGAAAACTCCGCGGTTCAATTTTCGTGTAGAAGCACAATCTCAATCCGGTCAGTCCGAGAGTAAAGATTGTTCGCACTCTCCACCGACAAACGGCAATTGAGAAAATCATTCTGAGCGTCCTCCGCTCGCGCGCGTTTTCACACAGCCTTGTCGGGTAGGATCGAGGCGCGGATCGGGCTTCGAATGATGCCGACGTTTCCTCGATCCCCCCTATCATTCCGTACGGCGAGTTTTCCCCAGTACGGCTGGAAGGCTGACTGTCCAAGCGGTGACCTTCCTGGGTGATCGGCGGCTTAAGCCTGCTCCCGGCATCCGCCGTCCGCCGATCCAGTTTGCATCCACCCTTCGTGCATTTCGTGGTCGCTACGGTGGTCCGCTCTGAGTCGGGCCTGAGGACTCGATCATGCACCGCCATGCGGTGGAATACTCCACCTACCCCAGGGGCCCTCGCTCGGGTCCGGGTTGTAGTGTCCCGGTCCGTCATCACTTAATCGGCCCCATCCGCCCCACTCGCGGGCACATCGCGATTTCACCGCATAGCGGCTTATACGCGATGCCTTCGCTGTGCGGGAGCGCCTAGGCGACCCGCGAGTGGTTCCGAGCTTTCACTGCACATTCCTTCCTGGCATGCCGTCCTCTCCGACCCCGGGGAGTCCAACATCGATATGTTCCAGAACTTCGATGCCGACATGGCCTTCGCCGTTTGACCACCGGCTCGGCACTCCCAAAATTCCCGCAATCCGTTCCACGCGGGCTTCGCCATTTCGTGGCTTCACTGGTTCGCTTCCGCTACGGCCTGCCAGGTTGCTCGCCCCCCTGTACGGATCCGACTGGATCGCCCAGCCTTCGGGGACTTTTACTTCCAGGCTTTCAACGGATCAGTCTCCCTCTCCGTTGCTGGATATAACTACAACAGTGGCTGGATCTCCTTCTGTTGGCGGGACTTGCACCCGCTGGAATGGCAGCTAGCTTCGCTGCACGGTCAATCTCGACCGAATTTGGCCTTTCGGGTATGTCCGCTTACCTCCGGCAGCGACGGGATGGCGGACGTCCCGGTTCGGCGGCTTCATGCCCAGACCTCAGCGCCTCTTCCGTATGGCAGTCACCTGATGTAGCTTAATTGGAGAGCCGTCACACGGACGTGCCGAAGTCCGGCGAATTACGGCGGCGTATGTGCCCACGGCGGGCTTAAGTCTCCCCATCTCCACGTTACTTATTTTCATCAAGTCGGAACGGGCGCACGCCCAATTAATCCAATGGGAGAAGATCGCCATGCATTTCTGTTTGACAGGACAATACACGCCACAAGCTCTCAAAAATATCATGGATAATCCAGCGACCAATCGCTACGAGGCGGCCAAAAAACTGACCGAAGCCGCCGGTGGCAAATTGATCTCGATGTACAGCACCGCTACCGATGGCCCCGGCGTGTTGGTGATCATCGATGTGCCTGACCCCAGTGCAGCACCGGCGATGACTGGCGTTGTCGTGGAAAGCGGCGCCCTCCACAATGTAAAGCTCACCCGCCTGTGGACGCAGGACGAAATCAAGCAGGTTCGGCAAAAGGCAATTGAGCTTCGTGGCGCATACAAGCCGCCCGGTAAGTAAACGCCTTGGTGGCAGCCCACCTGGTTGCCACCAACCTTTTCCTGGCAGGCCCGCCTTACGCATCGATACCGCTGCCAGTCGCCGTTCCACGTGTTCGGTGGCCAAGGAAATGCCCCCAGGCGATCCGTAAATTCACGCTCCCAAATCAAAGCATAGCTGGCTGCTCTTGGGCCTTGATAAACTTTCGAAACGGGTCAATCGTGACCGAAATGGTCCACCCAGGCTCGGCAAAACCGAATTGCTGCGATTTCGAAATCGCGTCTACTCCATGGTGCCAAAACGATCTAACGTTCGTTTCGGCAATTCAGGTCGTCGGTTCTCCTCCCTCCACAACAATGCATCGCGATCGGGGCGGGACGTGTTTCGCCGCTGCCGGCATGAAGCGGCGATGAATTGGGAGCAAGCCGTGCCGACGCAGACCCTGTCCAGTTTCGGATACCTCGCCCACGGAATTGGGCTCGGCGCCAGCATCGCCATGCCGCTTGGGCCGATGAAGATCCTGTGCCTGCGCCGCGTCATCGCCTATGGCGCCGCCGCCGGCGGCGTCACGGCGGCCGGCGTGGTCTCCGGCGACGCCATCTTCGTTGCGATTGCCGCCCTCGGCCTGACCGCGGTCACATCAGCGCTGCACGCCGCAGCTCCGGTATTGCGCCTGATCGGCGGCGTTGCCCTCCTCTACCTCGCCGACGAAGCCTTGCGTCGGCATCTTCCGGCGGCCGAGCCGCGCCTGGAGCGTTCGCGTTTGCTTTCGATGTACGCCGGCACGGTCGGCCTGACGTTGACGAACCCGATCACGATCGTCATGTTCGCGACCGTGCTGATGAGCAGCGGCGGGCTGGACGGGATCGATCAGGGCGGACTGGTGCCGTCAGGTATGGTGCTGGGCTCGGCGCTGGTCTGGACGGCGTTCACAGCCATCGCGGTTGTCGCGGGACGCAACCTGACGCCATCGCGACTGATCTGGCTCAATCGGGCGGCGGCCGCACTGCTGTTCTACTTCGGCGCCGGTGCATTGTGGTCGGGGTTGCGGCTGTTGATGTGATATTCGGCGCGCACGATGGATTTCGCATGCGGCTCAAGCGGCAAAACGCAGGGCACTTGTCTCCTCATTCTCGTTTGAAGGCACGACGATAGAGAAATGGGGAAAGCTCTTTGACGATCTATTGGTCGGCGGATAGTGAGCTGATCTGGCCGAAAACGCGTCGAGCCGCCAAGCGCTACCCTGACGGCTCGATAATTCCATGCCATCCGCCGCCGTGATCACCTGTCCTCGTCTGGATTGATCGACGGATAAGGCGTGATCTCGCGCCCCAATAATCTTTTTATTTGCACTTGCTTCGCACTTGCGACCCAGCACAAAGGCGTTCAAGGTGGACAAGCGGGCGCGAAACCATGACGCGCTCGCGTGTGTCACGCCTGAAGCAACTATTAGTTGAGTGCCTGAACCGCTGAATTAAACGGACCGCCCGACCTCCGACACTTGTATTTTAATCCCTCCTGTATTCCCAAAGGAAATTGCCATGCCCCGACGTATGACGCTTGCATTGAGCATAGCGGCCACTGTGATGGCCTCCGCCGCCGCCGCACAGAATGCGCCGCCTAGCTATCAAGCCGACCCTGACGTTTATAAAGTTATTTTCGAGGACCAAAATTTCCGCGTTATTGCTGGCAACTGGAAGAAAGGCACGACGGACAAACCTCACTCTCATCCACTTCCATTTGTCGTGTATGCGCTCGACGACTGCAAGCTTCGTCTTCATAATCCAGATGGCACGACGCGAGACAACAACAACAAGGCCGGAACGGCTTTTGCGGGACCGGTTACAACGTCGCACACGGCTGAAAACATCAGCGAAGCAGACTGCCATGTAATCTTCGTTGAGCGAAAGTAGGCTGAATTATTGAAAAAGAGCGCGTAGCGATGGGTGGAGCGAAAGCGATACCCATCAATTGCATTTTATAGATGATGGGTTTTCGCAGCGCTCAACCTATCCTGCGTACTGTGCCACCCTCCGCCGTCTATCAAGCGACGGGAGGGATGTGCTGATAGCCCCGAATTTGCAGGCAGCGGTCGGAACACAGGCTGGCCCATTTCGAAAGTTTGCCTGCCGGGCAAATCACCAGAGGGCTCGTGATTTTCCTGTCCAGCCCCATTTTCAAAAATATTTCCTTTCTCGCCTGACCCAAATCACTTTTAGAACTCCCGCCATCCCGTCCCGAAAGAGGGGCGTTGGCCATCGTCACAAACGTTGGGACGGGATGCGGTGGACGCGGCAGCGTCGTGCGCGCTTTCGGAATCGCAGGGCGGGTTTCCCGTGAGCGATCATCCCGCGCGCAGACGAACGGCGCTGTTGCGGACGGTGAAGTCGTGTGGTCCTGACGCCTCGACGCCGGCGTCAAGTCTCGCGGAGGCGATGTCGGCCCGACCGGGCGCGGACATGGCTTGATCCGCAGGGCGACGGTGACAAAAAAGCCCGATCGCCGGGGAGATCACGAAGCAAGCCGTTAAAACCATTGCGCGGGGAATGCCGGACGTTTCCGGCTTGACCGTGGTGACTAACACGTGTGCTTTCTACCAATGCGCACGCGGCTGCGGACGCGCCGAGCGTCCGGCATTCCCTGCGCCCTCACTTTTGGGCGGAAAGTTTTATCAAAGCTCGGGCGCGATCCGCGCCGCGGGAATGCAGGGCTGCGTCTGGAATCCTTGTGGCTTTTTGAAATTTGAATCCGTTGCAATTGATCGAGTGTGACCGCGCCATGCACGGTGCGCCGTCCCTGCGAACGCATGCGAACGCAGGGACCCATAACCACCGTCGTTAGTTGTCGCGCGAAAACCGTCCAACAGCGTCTCTCACAACGGGCGACACGGCGTCGCGATGAGCGCAGGCGCTCACGCGGGGGGCCCTGCGTTCGCAGGGACGACGGGTTGATAGATGAAGCCCGGCATCCGATCATCGCCGCCGACTCAGGAAAACGCGACTGCCACCTTCCCCAGCCCCTGCAGCTCCATCGTCACCGCGTCGCCGGCGTTGAGCCACACCGTCTTCACCAGGCTGCCGGTCAGCACGATCTCGCCCGCGCGCAGGCCCCTGGCCTCGGCGGCGAGATGGTTGGCGAGCCAGGCGAGCGCGTTGATGGGGATGGCCGAGCACGTCGGCGCCGGTGCCCTGCCCGGCCTCCGACGCCGTTGATGACGGCGCGGCCGACCACGTGCGAGCAGATCGGGCGCGGCCGATCGCGGCACCGGCTTGCCGAGCACGCAGCCGGCGGCGAAGAAATCGTCCGCGACCAGCGTCGGCGCGCCCATCGTCTCCCATTGGACATAGCGGTCATCGACGATCTCGATCGCGGGCAGATAGGCCTCGATCGCCTCCGCGACCCACTCGGCGGTGAACGGCGCCTCGGTCGGCGACAAGATCGCGCGCGAGCCGGACCGCGATTTCGCATTCGACGCCGACGCGGACGAAATCGCGCGTGCTTCAGCGATGCGCCGCTGTCGGTGAACGCCGCCTGGCGAACACGCCGCCGCCGCAGGGATGCGGGATGATCGAGATATTGCTGCATCACCGCGCTGGTGCAGCCGATCTTGTAGCCGACCCGCGCGCCGAAATCGGCGGCCAGCAGATCGTGCAGCGCGTCCTGGATGAGGTAGCCTTCCGCCTCGGTCCGCGGCGCGAGCATCGGCGGCCAGCGGCGCCAGCGGCGTGCGGGTGCGGCGGGCGGCGGCGATGGCTTCCGCGGCCGCGCGAATGTCGGTCATCGCGCGAGACTCTCCCGTCTTCCGAATCGGCCGGCATCAGTGCGCGATCTCGCCCTTCCGAGGAACGCCGCGCGCACCGCGATTGCGGCCTCGAAGGTTCGAGCACGCGCGATATCCCGCGAGCGATTCTCGCCACGAGGGACAACTCATCGCGCTTAAAGCAAGACATCAGACCAGCGCGACCGCGCACGCGGCGAAGACCCTACTCGTCGCGATAGACCTTCTCGCGTTTCTCGTGGCGCTCCTGCGCCTCCACCGAGAGCGTGGCGATCGGGCGGGCTTCCAGCCGCTTCAGCGAGATCGGCTCGCCGGTCTCCTCGCAATAGCCGTAGGTGTTGTCCTCGATGCGCTGCAGCGCCGCGTCGATCTTGGAGATCAGCTTGCGCTGGCGGTCGCGGGCGCGCAGTTCGATCGCGCGGTCGGTCTCCGACGAAGCGCGGTCGGCGAGATCGGGATGATTGACGTTCTCTTCCTGCAGCGTCTGCAGCGTGATCCGCGATTCCCTCAGGATTTCGTCCTTCCACGCCAGCAGCTTGGCGCGAAAATAATCGCGCTGGCGGTCGTTCATGAAAGGCTCTTTTTCGGAGGGTCGATAGTTCTTCAACTTTTCCAAGGCCAGCCCATCTGTACGTTGCAAGGCGGACCGAAAAAGGGTCGGCCCGCGCGCGCCTTATATAGCGGCGTCATGTGACAGACAATATCGGCCAGCGGCTGCGAAACTGTGCACTGCGGGGGTTTCCCGGCAGGAACCTGTGAGCAAGGCGAAGCGAACGCGGCCGGCGTCGAAAGCCGTCCCGGGCCTCAGAACTGCCCGGCCTTGGCCAGTTCGACCTCGACCCGCAGCTCGATCTCGGACAGGACCGCAGTCGAGGCCGGGGTCGCCGGAGGAGGATTTGAGGTTGGCGGCGGCATCGCGCAGCCGGCTCACCGTGGAGGCGTCGAAATTGCCGGACAACAGCCCGATCTTGAGGTCGTCGAGCACGTCGAGCGCGCCCTTGCCGCGCTGCACCGAACGCTTGCGGCGTTCGACCGGATCCTCCTCGATCCCCTGCATCGCCAGCAGCGCGTCGATATTGGCCGCGGCTTTCGGCGCGGTCGCGGCGCGGGTCTCGGGGGTCGATGCCGCGTCCGGCAGCGAAAAGCCGGTCGAGCTGGTTCGCCTGGTGTTAGCCCGCGGGAGACCCGAGGGTGGTGCCGTTCGGTCCGTAGATGCGCATCGTGATTCTCGAAGGTCGATGGCGCGAGCTTCGCCCTGTTTATGGTTAACGGGGCGTAAACGGCCCGGCAAAATCTGCCGCAGAGCGGCAGTTTTGCCAGTGCGGAAGCCGCGGCATCCAACGCGGCCTCGCAAACATTTATCTAGCAATATCAATCATATTGCCTTCGGAAACGGGCGTGGCACGGCGCTCGCATAGTTAATGCCGGATCGCCGTCATGGGAGTGGCGCAGCGGGTCCGAAGTCGAAGACCTCAGCGGGGAGCAGAGGATGCCAGGCGTTCATTCGGCAAGAGTGTTTCAGGTGGCCTGCGCCGCGCTGTTGGCGCTGGCGCTGTCCGCGCATGCCCGCGGGCGCCACCTCCCGGATCAAGGATCTCGCCAATATCGAAGGCGTGCGGCAGAACCAGTTGATCGGCTACGGCCTCGTCGTCGGCCTCAACGGCACCGGCGACACCCTGAACAACATCCCCTTCACCAAGCAATCGCTGCAGGCGATGCTCGAGCGCATGGGCGTCAACATCCGCGGCGCCACCATCCGCACCGGCAACGTCGCCGCCGTCATGGTGACCGGCAATCTGCCGCCGTTCGGCACCCAGGGCACCCGGATGGACGTCACGGTCTCCGCGCTCGGCGACTCCAAGAACCTGCAGGGCGGCACCCTGCTCGTCACCCCCCTGCTCGGCGCCGACGGCAACGTCTATGCGGTGGCGCAGGGCTCGGTCGCGATCTCGGGCTTCCAGGCCGAAGGCGAAGCCGCCAAGATCGTCCGCGGCGTGCCGACGGTCGGCCGCATCGCCAACGGCGCCATCATCGAACGCGAGATCGAGTTCGCGCTCAACCGCCTGCCCAATGTGCGGCTGGCGCTGCGCAACGCCGATTTCACCACCGCCAAGCGCATCGCGGCCGCGGTCAACGATTTTCTCGGCGTCAAGACCGCCGAGCCGATCGATCCCTCGACCGTGCAGCTTTCGATCCCGCCGGAATTCAAGGGCAACGTCGTCGCCTTCCTGACCGAGATCGAGCAGTTGCAGGTCGAGCCGGACCTCGCGGCCAAGATCGTGATCGACGAACGCTCCGGCATCATCGTGATGGGCCGCGACGTCCGCGTCGCCACCGTCGCGGTGGCGCAAGGCAACCTCACCGTCACGATTTCCGAAAGCCCGCAGGTCAGCCAGCCCAATCCGCTGTCGCGCGGACGAACCGTGGTGACGCCGCGCACCAGCGTCGGGGTTACCGAAGACGGCAAGAAATTCGCGCTGGTGAAGGACGGCGTATCGCTGCAGCAGCTCGTCGACGGCCTCAACGGGCTCGGCATCGGCCCGCGCGACCTGATCGGCATCCTGCAGGCGATCAAGGCCGCCGGCGCGATCGAGGCCGACATCGAGGTGATGTGATGCAGTCGAGCCTGATCAGCAGCTATCCACCGGCAGCATGCCCGCCAAGGCCGATGATGCCGCATGTTCAACGGCCGGCCCGATCTACGATCTCGCCGACGCGCTGAAGAAGGTCTCGCCGCAGGCGCAGGCCAAGGCCAAGGCGACGGCGACCGATTTCGAGGCGATGTTCCTCAATTCGATGTTTTCGCAGATGACCAGCGGCCTCAAGGGCGAAGGCCCGTTCGGCGATACGCCGGGCACCGGCGTGTGGCGCTCGATGCTGACGGAGCAATATTCGAAATCCTTCGCCAAGGCCGGCGGCGTCGGAATTTCCAACGACGTCTATCGCACGCTGATCCTGCAGCAAGCCGGCCGCACCAGCTAGATCCAGAGGAAAACCGGACATGAACCAGCATCCCCAACGACGAGAAGCGCCCGCCCCCATCCCGACGGCCTCGACGCCCGCCGATGCGCGCAAGCTCGCCGAGAACCTGATGGACGTCATGAGCGCGCTGCTCGGCGTCATCGAGCGCGAAACCGAGCTGGTGCGCGCCGGCAAGCTGCGCGAGGCGATGGCGTTCGAACCGCAAGAAGACGGAGTTGTCCCGCCGCTATGTCGGCGCGGTCGGGCAACTGAAGGCCAGCCAGAAATATCTGTCGCAGACCGCGCCGGAGCTTCTTGACCACGCTGCATCGTCATCACGACACGTTTCGCGCCATGCTGCAGATCAATCTCACGGTGCTCGCAACCGCGCACGCGGTGTCCGAAAGCATCATGCGCGGCGTCAACACCGAAATGCAGCGCCGCAATATTCCCAACACCTATACGTCGGCCGGACGGCGCGCCGCGCCGGGGCCGCGCCACATGACGCCGCTGGCGGTCAGCCGCTCGCTCTGACCTGCACGCGCGGGCTCGACGCGCCTGCTTGATGCGGACCGGCTTTTGTCTCGTGCAAAAGTCGCTGCGGAAATACCGACATTTTTCATCAAATTCTCGCGCCGATTCAGCGCGGCATTCAGCGCATTCTCTAACATAGCGTTGAGAGCTGCAGGTCATAGTTGCCGATGGAGAGGGGTTGGGATTTGACTTCGAGGGAAGCCAGGAGGCTGCCATGAGTACGGATTTCAGCATCAGGCCGGTGGGGGCGCCGGCCGCTACGCCTGTTGTACAGCCGCCAGAGCGAGGCGGCCAGCAACGCGGTTGCGACCGAACTGCCGGCGAGCCAAAGCGTCACGGCAGCGGACGCGAGCGTCGGCCGTGCGCAACGATCCGCAGGCCGCGAGCGATTACGTCTCGCATCAGGCGTTCTATCGATCAGGCCGCGGCCTCGATCGTCTATCAGGTCGTCGATGGCAGAACCAACCAGGTGGTGGAGCAGTATCCCGACGAGGCGGTGCTGCGCCGCCGCGCCTATTTCCACACGCTCGATCTGACCAAGACGCGCCGACGCGTTCTCGCCACCGACCGCAAGGCCTGAGCGCTATTCTTGCAGGTCGCGAGGCGGTGTCGAGATAGGTCGAGCCGGTCGCGGGATCGGTGACGACGTTCTTGATCTGCGCCTTGCCGGAGCCGGTCAGTGTAAACTTGGTGTCGCCGACCCGAAACGACTGGTCCTTGATCAGGACGTCCTGGATTTGACGGTGCCGCCGCTCTGGTACTCACCTGGCGCGGAAGCCGCTGACATCGCGATGTGATCTTGAACGACTTCTTGTCGGCATATGTGCCGGACCAGGTGCCCTGATAAAGCTTGGGATCGACCGCGACATATTTGGATTTGGCGCTGGCCGGGCTGACCGGCCGGCCATTGTAGCTGACGCCAGGACGCTCATGACGTCGGTCATGGCTGAGCTCCGGTGGCAGGCGACACGGTTAGCCCTGCCTGACAGGCCCGCGGCGATATTGCAGTTGATGTCGATCAGCGATTTCAGCTTCGCCGGATCCGGATCCATCTGCATCTCGATCGTCTGCTTCATGCACGAACACGCCGATATTGGCGATGTTCTGGCGAATTTCCAGCGGCTGCGGATTGTCGTTGGTCTCCGCCGCGCTCATGAAGATCGTCCACAGCCGGCGATTGAAGAGCAGCGCGTTGTGCATGTTCTTGTCGGGACCGGTCCAGTTGGTCTGGACTTCCTGCAACTGTCTTGCCGCCTTCAGCAGGGCCTGCGCCTCGATTTCCCGAGGAGGTGCCGTCGTTTGCGACGTGCGGGCATAGGCTTGAGCGGCGTGAGACATCCATCACCTCTGAGCAGGAATTTACATGGGGACGCAACTTCGGAAGCTGCCCAACTTTTGTACGTCGGTTGCCTTTAAAATATGGTTAGCGACTGTTTCCGTATTTGTCCGGAGTTGGGCAAATTCGAAGCCGGACTCGTTGCCGTCCGGCGGCAGCATGGCGTCACGTCAAAGAAAACGGCGGGGTTTCCCCCGCCGTCTGGCATTAGCGTTATTGGCTTCGAGATCAGCGCAGCAGCTGCAGCACGCTCTGCCTGCGACTGGTTGGCGAGCGCCAGCGCGGAGACCGCGATCGACTGGCGGGTCGACAGCGCCTGGCTGTTGGCCGCTTCCTCGTTGGTGTCGGCCAGCGTCAGGTTGGACGAGCCGGTCTGCAGCACGTTGATCAGGTTCTTCGAGAAGTCCTGGCGGATCTGCACGATCGACAGGTTCGAACCGAGCGGCGAGGCTTCCGAGCGCAGCGTGGTGCGAGCCGCGGTCAGCGAGTGCAGCACCTTGTTGGCCGAGTGTTGTCCAGGAAGTCGGTGCCCGCGGTCAGGGTCGAAAGACCGAGGCCGGCGGCGTTGAAGGTGACGCCGGTGATGTTCAGCGTCGACTTGCCGGTCTCGTTGAACATCAGCTTCAGCGTGTCGCCGTTCAACAGGTTGATGCCGTTGAAGGAGGCGTCCTGCGACGGTGGTGTTGATCTGCGCGAGGACGTTGTTGTACTGCGCGACCAGGCTGGCGCGGGTGGCCTGCGAGTTCGGATCGGCGATCGGGCGGCTCCGGCACCAGAACCGGCTGAACAGCGCCAGTTGCCGTGCCGCCGATCGCGCCGATCGTCGACGACGCCGCATCGTTCGTGGTCACGATATTGATCTTGCCGGTCGTGTCGATGCGTGGCCTGCAGGTTGTTGGCCGCCAGCGCCGCGTTGAGGCCGTTCAGGGTCGAGACCTGACTGGTGCCGGTGCCGAAGGTGATGTTGGTCGCGGTGCCGCCGCCGGTGGCGCCGATCGTCAGCGTCTGGCCGCTCAGCGCGGGAGGCGTGAGCTGCGTCGTGCCGGCGGTAAGACCGAGCATCGCCAGCGTGCCGGCCGCGCCGCCGATGGTCAGGGGCTGTGCGGTGCCGGTGCTCAGGGTGAGCTTGGTACCGCCGAGTGTCGAAGGCAACGGTTGCACCGGTGATGGTGTCGATGCGCTGCAAGCAGGTCGCCGACCGTGGCGTTGGTCAGATCGAGCGATCCGCCATTCGCTGCCGACGGTGTTGCCGCCGGAGCTGGTGAAGCGAGATGGTCTTGCCGTCGATGATCGAGGCTGTCGGCGGTGGTAATGGCCGCGTGGTCGAACGCACTCGAGCTTGGTGGTCGTCGCGGCCGCGCCCGGCAAGTTGCCGTACCGGTCACGGTGTTATTGGTCGCCGGACCGAGCAGGTTGTTGCCGGTGGCGCCGGCGATGGCCGCGGACGAGACGTTCGACTTGGTCGAATAACCGACCGGGCTCTGCAGCACCTGGTTGGCGATCGACTGCGCGCTGTCGACCAGGCTCTGCAGCGAGGTGATGCCGGTGTTGGCGGCCTGCAGCACCTGCACGCCGTTGCCGATGCCGTCGAGCAGGTTGCTGATGTCGCTGGCGCGGTTGTCGAGGCCCTGCGCGGTGAAGAAGTTGGTCGGGTTGTCGAGCGCCGAGTTGACCTTCTTGCCGGTGGCGAGGTCGTTCTGGGTGGTGGCGAGCAGCGCAGCGGTCGACTGCAGCGAGAGCAGGTTCTGGCGAACCGATGCCGAAAGAACAATACCGGACATGGTGTGAAACCTTCCTAGTTTTACGTCCGCTAGTTCTACGGAGCACTCCTTTAAATTAAGGTTAATGCCGCTTTAAGTTGTTTGATTAACGCTTTCTTAACGAGAGCGCGTCAGCAAGCCCTCCGAGAGGCTTCGCACCGCTTGCGGCATCGAAAACGAAAAACGGCGGGGTTTCCCCCGCCGTTTCGGTATCTGTTGTTGCTTCGGGATCAGCGCAGCAGCTGCAGCACGCTCTGCTGCGACTGGTTGGCGAGCGCCAGCGCGGAGACCGCGATCGACTGGCGGGTCGACAGCGCCTGGCTGTTGGCCGCTTCCTCGTTGGTGTCGGCCAGCGTCAGGTTGGACGAGCCGGTCTGCAGCACGTTGATCAGGTTCTTGGAGAAGTCCTGGCGGATCTGCACGATCGACAGGTTCGAACCCAGCGCCGAGGCTTCCGAGCGCAGCGTGGTGCTGGCGGCGGTCAGCGCGGTCAGCGCCTTGTTGGCCGAGCTGTTGTCCAGGAAGTCGGTGCCCGCGGTCAGGGTCGAAAGACCGAGGCCGGCGGCGTTGAAGGTGACGCCGGTGATGTTCAGCGTCGACTTGCCGGTTTCGTTGAACGTCAGCTTCAGCGTGTCGCCGTTCAGCAGGTTGATGCCGTTGAAGGACGAGTCCTGCGCGGTGGTGTTGATCTGCTGCAGGACGTTGTTGTACTGCGCCACCAGGCTGGCGCGGGTGGCCTGCGAGTTCCGGGTCGAGCGACCGGCGCCGCGCGCGGTCGAGCCGTTGAACGCACCGGTCGCCGCTGCCGTGCCGCCGATCGTCGCCGATCGTCGACGAAGCCGCATCGTTCGATGGTCACGATGTTGATCTTGCCGGTCGAGTGTCGATGCGTGGCCTGCAGGTTGTTCGCCGCCAGCGCCGTATTGAGGTCGTTCAGCGTCGAGACCTGTCCGGCGCCGGTGCCGAAGGTGATGCTGGTCGCGGTGCCGCCGCCGGTGGCGCCGATCGTCAGCGTCTGGCCGCTGAGCGCGGGAGGCGTGAGTTGCGTGGTGCCGGCGGTCAGACCGAGATTGCCGAGCGTGCTGTGCCGCGCCGCCGATCAGTCAGAGTTGCCGCGCGGTGCCGGTGTTCAGGGCAAGCTTGGCAGCCGCTCGAACGGTCGAGGCGACGGTCGCACCGGTGATGCGTGTCGATCGCGGTAAGCAGGTCGCACGGTCGCTGTGCTGCCGGTGCCGACGTCGATCGTCACGTTGCCGCGCGTCGTCGGTGGTCTGACGCGTGGTCTGTCGCCGGTGTCTGAAGGTGATGGTCTTGCCGTCGACGACGAGGTATCGACCGTCGGCGATGCGCGGTCAGCGTCATCCGAGGTGCGTCGCGGCAGCCAGCGTGGTGGCCGTGACGGCCGGCGCCCGTCGTTGATGACAGCGGTGCCGGTCACGGTGTTGTCTGGTGCCCGAGACCGAGCAGGTTGGTCGCGGTCGCGCCGGTGATGGCGGCCGGAGGTGACGTTGGACTTGGTCGAGTAACCGACCGGGGTCTGCAGCACCTGGTTGGCGATCGACTGCGCGCTGGCGACCAGGCTCTGCAGCGAGGTGATGCCGGTGTTGGCGGCCTGCAGCACCTGCACGCCGTTGCCGATGCCGTCGAGCAGGTTGTTGATGTCGCTGGCGCGGTTGTTGAGGGACTGCGCGGTGAAGAAGTTGGTCGGGTTGTCGAGAGCCGAGTTGACCTTGTTGCCGGTGGCGAGGTCGTTCTGGGTGGTCGCAAGCAGCGAGGCGGTCGACTGCAGCGAGAGCAGGTTCTGGCGAACCGATGCCGAGAGAACAATGCCGGACATTTTTCATACCTTTCTGGTGTGAAATTGGAGTGACGCGCATCCCAATCTTTTCTGATCGGGGACCGGCCGACGGTGGAACCAAGCCTCTAACAAAACATGAATTGGTGCCGCACCACCCGGCTCCCGGTCGCGCCGGCGACGCTCCAATCCGCGGTTTCGTCATCGCGCCAGTTGCAAGAAACGCCTTGATAACGACTGGATATTTCCTGACGCACCCGCGTTCGTTTACCAAGCGTTAACCACAATCGGAAAGGATTGCGGCTGCATCGGCAAAAGAGCATCGGCGCGCATCCGGCGCGAACCAAGCCGACACTCATTCGCATCCGCAGCAACAATACGCTCGCGTCAACAGCGGTAACGGAGAACAGGCATGGCCTTGAAAGTCGAGCTCAAACCGCACGAACGGATCATCATCGGCTCCTGCGTGATCACCAACACCGATCAGCGCGCCCGGCTATTGATCGACGGCGACAATATTCCGATCCTGCGCGAGAAGGATATCCTGACGCCGGAGACCGCCGACACGCCGGCCAAGCTCATCTATCTGGCGGTGCAGTTGATGTATATTTCGCCGGACCCGCAGGTCAATCACGGCACCTATTTCAATCTGGTGCGCGACATCGTCACCGCCGCGCCGAGCACATGGCCGATCATCGAGGGCATCAACAATCATATCCTGAACGGCGATATGTACCAGGCGCTGAAGGAAGCCAGGAAACTCGTCGCCTACGAGAAGAAGCTGCTCGACCACAACAAGGCCGTCCAGGCCAAACGACGCCGACACTGAGAGCGGCGTTCCGCCTGAGAGATCGTCTACATCGCCAGCGGCGGAGACTGCTCGACCTGCAGCACCAGGCCGTCGTCGGAGGCGATCGCTGCGCGCCAAACTCCAGCACCGCCGAGATCAGCGCGTCGATATCGCAGGTATCGGTGCGGTGATTGACGATCGCCGCGCGGATCGCAAGCTGGCCGTCGAGCAGCGTGGTCGATGGCGCCGCGATCCCGGATTCCTGGATATCGATGACGATATCGCCGTTGACCCGGTTGGCGTCGGCGGCGCGATAGCGAAAGCAGACGATGTTGAGCTGGACCGGCGCCATCAGCTCCAGCCGCGGCTCGGCCAGGATCCGCGCCTCCAGATATCCGGCGAGCGCACAGGTCCGCGTGATGACGGCTCCCAGCTTTTCGGTCCCGTAGGTCTTCAGGGTGAACCAGGTCTTGAGCGCCCTGAAACCCCGCGACAGATCGGGACCGAGGTCGCAAGGCCAGGGCGAGTTCGCGGCAAGCCCGCGCGTTTCCCGGCGCAGATACGCCGCCGGCGCGGCAAAAGTGTCGCGATGCCGATCGCCGTCGCGGACGATCAGGAAGCCCGCGTCATAGGGCACCTGTCCCCATTTGTGGAAATCGAGCGCGATCGAATCGGCGTTTTCAATTCCGGCCAGCCGCGGCGCCAGCGTCGGCGAAAGAATCCCGAGCGCGCCATAGGCGCCGTCGACGTGAAACCAGAGCCCCTCCTCGCGGCACAGCGCACTCAGCGCCCGCAGATCATCGATGGCGCCGATATCCACCGTTCCGGCCGAGCCGACGACGAGGAAAGGTTTCGGCCGGCGTTGCGGTCCGCGCGATCCGCGCGCGCAATGCCGCCACATCGATGCGATGGGATCGATCGACCGCGATGCACGCGCAACGCATCGCTGCCGAAACCGGCGATATCCATCGCCTTCGTGATGCAGCCATGCGCGGCAGTCGAGGTATAGGCCGTCAGCAGCGCGCCCTCGTCGCCGAGGCCGTGCTGCCGGACGGATCGTCCGAGCGCCGCCGTTCGCGCCACCAGCACCGCCATCAGATTGGCCATCGACGTGCCGGTGACGAAAATCCCGCTCGCCTTGTCGGGAAACCGAACATCTGCCGCGTCCATTCGACGATCTGGCGTTCGACCTCGATCGGAATATGATCGCGTCCGCCGAGATTGGCGTTGAGTCCGGCCGCCAGCATTTCCGCCAGCATGCCGACCGCGTTGCCGCCGCCATGCACCCATCCCATGAAGCCCGGATGAACATTGCCGGTCGCATAGGGAACGATGAAATCGGTGAATTCCCGATAGACCTCGCCGAGATCGGAAGGTTGGCGCGGCAGCTCGGCGTGAAACCGCGCGCGGACTTCATCCGGTATCGGTTGCCAGACCGGGCGATCCCTGATGTTGGCGGCGTAGTCGATCATGTCATCGAGCATGCGATGACCAAGCGCGCGGATGTCGTCCCAGTTTTTCGGATCGAGCGTCTCGCTCGATTCCGGATCGCAGCGGCGCTTCGCGCAACACCTTGGTCACGCCGCGCGCTCCCGCGCCTGCCGCGGCGCGGTCCACCAGCATCGCCGCGAAGGCCTCGAAGATCTTGCGCATCTGCGGAGGCTTGTAGGGAAACATCTCGGGCGAATCCATGTTGTGCACGACGGCGGTATTGTCCGCCTCGAAAACCAGCAGTTCTCCGCGCTTGTTTTCCGCGCAATCGATCGTGAAATAGTCGAGACCGATCCGGTCGGCCATGCCGGCCAGCGCCGTCGCATGGCGGCGCGCGAAGCCGATGTCGAAGGTGCGCATGAACGTTTCTTCCTCGAGACGCTTGGCTGCGCTGTCGGACATTCCCGCGTTGAGATACCAGATATCCCAGCGATCGGCGATCGCCATGTGGCAGGCGTAAGGCCGGCCGTCGACGAAGACGACCCGGTACTTGCGAAACAGGCCGTCTTCATTGGCGTAATCGACAAAGCGCGAAACGAAGAATTCCTGCTCGGTCCGTTCCGCGAGATATCGGGCGATCGCGGCGCGATCGTCGATCTTGGCGAGCCCGACGCCGGCATGCGAACCGCGCGGCCGGACGATGAGCGGAAACTCGCAGCTCGGCCGCGATGTCGGCGAGCGACAGATTCGACCGGGCCACGCTCGGACAACTGCGCGCGCGTCACACACATCGTCGCCGGAATATCGAGCCCCTCGATGCCGCGAAGCAGACGATGCAATTTGTCGCGATCCAGGTTGCAGACGAGGCGCGGCGGATTCAGCATCGGCCGCGGCCAGCGCGGCGCCGCCTCGTCGATGATATCGAAGCGCGTCGCGGCATTCTTCGGAGTCGGAAGCAATCACGATCGCGACGTCATGATCGGGCAGCGGTGCCGGCAGCCCGATGCCCGGAATGACATAAAGCGTCATCAGCTCGATGCCGGACTCCTCCAGCAGAAACTCGATCGGCGTGTTGCCGCCCATGTCGATCGCGGCCGCAAGCGCCAGCACGCGCAGTTTCGGCTGCTGCCGCACGAACAGGGCGAGCGAAACAATTGATGAAAGGCGAGCACTTCCGCCTGAATAGACAAGCCCGGTCTGCTTGTCGCCCAGAAGCTGCGTGATCAGCGACAGATCGAGCCCCTCGCCCGCGTCGGCCGTTCCGTCGGCAATCTTCGCGATCAATGCGTCGCGCAACGGACGAAGATCGATTCCGTCGAACGCCATCGTCGTAAGCCTGGCAAATCCGATCCGGTCCGCGCAGAGCGGTTCGGTATTGCCGGTTCGCTCGTTGGAATCGGACTGCATGCAAAAACTCCACGGAGTGTAACGGATACGCGGCCGCGATGGCGGCGCGGCACGCGCTCAGCGCCGGCGCGAATTCACGCGGCATTCGCCGCTCTTCCGCGCATCGCGCTGCGGCGCCGCAAATTGCGACGAGACATCGCCGTGAAACACCGACGGGCCGACGTGATCGAGACGGCTCTCGAGATCGGCCCAGATTTCGCCGCCGATATCGGTCCAGCGCTTGCAGAAGGCGAAATCCTCGCTCAGATAGGTCCCGGTGCTCGGGTCGATCATGCAGTCGAACAGCGCGAACCGGTTGGGACTTCCCGCCAGCGCATCGATGGAATGTTCGCGGAAGAACTGCAGCGACGCATAGGCGGGATGCTGGCACATCTTTTCCAGGACGTGACGCCTGATCATCAGGAAGCCGGTTCCGGCGTAGCGCACGCGCGTAAATCCGTTGACGACGACGACGTGATCGGGATCGTCGATCTCCAGCACGTAGTCGAGCGCGGCCGACGGCGCTACCGGCCGGTTGGCCTCCAGCATCCGCCTCGCCTTGTCCCAGTTGACCCGCTTGATGGGATAGACGCCGGCCACGACGTCCGCCCCCGACTCGATCAGCCGGAACACCTGATCGGGCGTGAAGCCGATATCCGCATCCACGAACAGCAGATGCGTCGCCGACGGGATCGTCGAGGAAGAGCGTCACCAGGTTGGCTCGCGCCCGGGTAATCAGCGCGTCGCCGTCGCGCATCAGAACCTTGAGGTCGATGTTGGATTTTGAACGAACGGCGCGCTGCAAATGGAAGACGGAGCCGGCATAGATGCTGGAGACCTGGCCGCCGAAGCAGGGCGTGGCCACCACAAGGTGAATTTGGTCGGTCATGATCGGCTCCGAAGCGGCAGGCGCTGCCTGCAGTCGTCACCAAACAGTAAATAGACGTGGTTAACGAAAGCCTAACGGCCGATTCCGCTTAAGCCTTAGCCGACCGGAAGATACTTGGTCAGCGTCAGCTGAGAGAGCATCGAGGTGGTCTGGTAGGACGCCTGCAGGCTGGTCTGAAGCGACAGGATCTCGCTCGCCACCTGATCCGGAAGAAACGGTTTCGGTCTGGTCGACAGGTTCTGCAGCATCGATTGGGTTTGCGTCTGCCGGGCCGCCGGCGTCCTTCATCGTCGTCTGCGCGGTTGCAAAATCCGACTGAATATCCTGGATGGTTTGCTGTCCCGGCTGCGGCGAAAGATTTTGCGTTACCCGCTGGCTCAGTGCCGCGACCTGCGCGGCCGAATTCGTGCCTGTCGGCGAAGTCGTGAACGCGGCGAAAACGGCAGCGTTTGAAGCTGCGAACGAATGGCGGGCTCGTCGGCCTGCGCCCCGTATTGAACCGTCACCGACTGATCGATCCGCGCCGTCGCCGATGCGCGCGCCGAAGCCGTCGGCCCCGGATTGCCGGTGTACCAGGATACGGTATTCGCCGGCGTACCGCTGACCAGCGACGTCGCGGAGCTCAGCGGCGCGCCGCTGACCCGCAGCGGCGGCTCCGTTGCCGTCACGGTGCCGCTGAAGCCGAGCGCCGCGAACGCGGCCGAGTTCGAACTGGTGACCGTCAGGCTGGCGGCATTGTCGGTGTGCAGCGTGATCACGCCGCCGCTGACGGTCGACGGGGTCGAGGTGCCGGTGATCGAGTCGATCTTGCGTCAACAGCGTCTGGACGCTGTCGGTGACGTTGAGCTGGTTGCCGGTCGCGCCGGAGGCGACAAAGGTGATCGGCGTGCCATTGACGGTGATGGTGTCGCCGGCCGCGAAACTGGTGGTCAGCGAGTCCGTGCCCGCGAGTGCCGGACAACAGCGTCGCGCCGGTGATCGGCGCAGGCACCGCAGCCTGGTTGTTGACCGCGCTGCCGGTGGCCGTTCCGGCGGTTGAAAAAATCGTTGCCGGCCTGCGATCGCCGACGCGGCCACCAGCGAGGTATTGGCAAGCGTGCCGATCGCCGTGTTCAGCGCCGCGTTGAGATTGGCGGCGGTCGCCGTCGGGGTCGCGCCGATGGCAAAGCTTCCGGCCGGCGGCGGCGTCGCGCTCGAGGCCGTCAGCTGAATCGATTCCGTCGTGCCGTCAGGCAGTTTGAACGCGAAGCTCACCTGGTCGCCGTTGTTGGGATTGGTGGCGCCGAGGTCGACCGAGACGGCGGCCGGCGATCCCGCCGGGCCGGTGACGGTCGCGCCGGTCAGCGACGAGGAGACCGCGCTCAGTTTCAGGCCGAACGGCGAGCCGGCGGCATCCTCCGCCACTTGCACCGATGTCGCGCGTCGGCGAAGTAATGACGAGGCGCCCGAGACCGTTGGCGCCGAGATCGGCCTGCTGGCGCTCCGAGATCACCTGCTTCAATCCGGCCTGGGTGGTGGTTCCGTTGAGAATGGTGTCCATCGAGGCGACCGACGGCGTGTTGATGGCGCTGCCCGAAAACAGATAGCGGTTGCCCGCCTGCGTATTGAGGATCCCCAGCATCGAGCACAGCTGCGAGGTCGCGGTTTGCTGCCCGATGGTTTGTCCGGAGCTGTTCGAGCGTCTGCGACGAACTGTTTGCGCTGTTTTGAACGGTGTTTCCGATATCGACCATCGCCTGCAGCCCGGTGTTGGCGACGCCGATATCGGTATTGATGTTGGTCATGGTGTCGGTGAACGCGGAAATATTCGACAGCTGCGCCCGCGCGGCGATGGCGAATCCCTCGTTGACGCCCATGCCGGCGTAGGTGGTCGATTTTTCCCCGGACGTGAGCTGCGACTGCAGCGCCGTCATCTGGTTCTTGAGATTCTGCACCGACTGGTTAAGGACCGCGGAGGTGCCATAAGTGCCATAACCGACGCCATTGATTGCCATATCGATCGCCTTACAACTGAACCTGCATCAGACTGGTCATCATGGTCTGAACCACGGACATCACGTGAGCATTGGCGGCATAGGTATTCTGCAGCGATATCAGGTTGGCCATCTCGGTATCGATATTGACGCCGGAGGCGGATTTCATTTTCTGCTGCAACGTGCTGACGACGACATCCTGCCCCTGCTGCAGCTGGGTCGCGGAGGTCGACGCATTGGCCTGCTGGCTCAGGAATTGCTGCATGTAGCCGGTCAGCGTTCCCTTGAACGGCGTCGCGGCGGTGCCAAGCCCGGTCTGCGGCGAATAGGTGAACGTGCCGGACGTCAGCTGGGAATAGAGAAAGTCCGAGCGCGTGGTGTCGCCGGCGGGCGTCGGCGGCGAGGTGTTGTAAACCGTGAGCTTGGAAGGATCGGCGAGAACCGCGGCATTGACGGTGATGCGTCCGGCCAGGCCGGTCTGTTGCGAGCCGGTTGCCTGTGATCGACTCCCGTGTACAGCGAAGTTCCGTCGGTAAACAGCGGGAGCTGCGTGTTACCGTTCGCAAGCGACGAAGCCGTCGTCGTGACCGAGGCCGCGTTGACGGTCGCCGAGTTGGTCCCGTTATCGGTCACCTGCAATGTTGAACCGGACGGGTTCGAGAACTGCAGATTGCTGCTGCCGAGCGCCGCGTTCAATTGCGAAACGATCGACGCCATTCCGCCGGAGAAATTGACCCCGATCTGCTTTGGATTCGCGTTGGGCGCATTTTGCAGCGGAAGCGCGGCCGGATCGGTCACGTTGACGATCGAGACCTGATGCTGGGTGTTGGTTGCACTGTCCGTGTAGGTCAGGTTGACCGTGTTGCCCGGCAATACGTTCGACACATCGAGGCTGAAGCCCGCGGGCGGGCCGGCGACCGCGGTGCCGGCGGTGGTCTTGTCCGACAGCGCACTCGATATCGATGCCGCCAGCTGATCGACCTGGGTCTGCGCCTGAACCAGCGTCTTGTCGCGCAAGCGTAAGATCGGCGGCGATCTGGCCGGAGCTGATCGAGTTGGTCGCGATCATATCGATCGTGGCGCCGTTCGCCGAGCGTGACGTGATCGTGCCGGCGGAGGACAGTGGCCGGATTGCTGTTCCATTGCGAATTGGCGTTCAGCGTTCCCTGCGAATTGAACGTGAGCTGGGATGCCTGGGCGCCGACCAGTTCAACGCCGTTTGACGTGTAGACGGAGGTCTGGTTGTTGCCGTTGCTGGAGACGCGAATGTCCATCAGCTGCGACAGCTGGTTGATCGCCTGGTCGCGCTGATCCATCAGCGTCGCCGCGGCGGGATCGGTCGGGTTCATGCCCTGAAGCTGGGTGTTGATCTTCGCGATCTGGGTCATTGCGGCGTTGGCCTGCCCCACCGAAATGCCGATGTCCTGCTCGGCATTGGACCGCAGCGTTTGAATGCCCTGCGTCGTTGCGTTGAGCTGCTGCGCCAGCGCTTGCGCCGCCGACACGGCGGAGGTCTGCGACGATGCAGCTCCCCGAGGTCGTCGACAGCGATTGGACAGCCGTCGTGAAATTTGAAAAGGCGGTTTCGAGGGACCCGGCAGCTTCCGGGGGTTCCGTAGACCGATTGCAATTGGGTCAGAACGCTCGCCATCTGGTCGGCATAGGCGCCGCCGGAGGTTTCGGTCCGCAATTGGGTTTGTATGAATTGATTGAGCTGCCGGTTGATGCCGGTGACACTGACGCTTGCACCGGTAGTCGCCGGTCGCGATCTCGACCTGATTGACGCTTTCGGCTAACATAACCGGGCGTCTGCGCGTTCGCGACATTCGACGACACGATCGAAAGCGCGGCCTGGTTGGCGCGCAAACCAGACATCGCAGTGGCGAGAGCTGAACCCAAACTCATTTTAGCCGCCTCGGATCAAACCGTGCTGACCTCTTGCACGAATTTCAACGCAGCACGTTCAGGAGATCCTGAACCATGCTGTTGGCCGTGGTGATCACCTTGGTATTCGCGGAATAGGCCTGCTGGGTCACGATCAGCTTGGTGAATTCGGAAGCGATGTCGGTGTTCGACCCTTCCAGCGACGAGCCGCTGATCGAGCCCGAGGCGCCGAGAATGGCCGGGCCCGATTGCTCGGTGACGGCGTAGGCGCCGCCGTCGAGACTCTTGAGATAGTTGGTGCCGTTGAAGTGCGACAGCGTGACGGAGGCGAGATCGAGATTCTGCCCGTTGGAGAACGTTCCGACCACGATGCCGTTGTTGTTGATGGCGACCGATTGAAGCTGGCCGGCGGCGTAGCCGTTCTGCGTCACCGCGTTGATGGTGGCGGTGCCGCCGGTAGAGGCATATTGCGTCAGGGTGCCGGAGCCGATGCTGAAGGACAGGTTTCCGAGCGACTGGTTTCCGACGGCGACATTGGGGATGGTGATGGCCGGGGTAGTCGGACTGGTCAGCGCTCCCGCCGGTCCGAAGGTGAAATTGGTTCCGGCATTGACCCAGGCGACCTGCGTGCCCGTCGCGCCGGGATCGGTCTGGTAGAACAGGTTCCAGGTATTGACGTGCGCGCCGCCGAGCGCCGCGCTGTCGGTCTTGGCCCATCGCAACTGCAGGTTGACGGCGGTTCCCGTCGAATCATAGGCGGTGACGGCGCCGCCGCTGATCGACTCGTTCAGGAAGGTCTGCTGGTCGTTGCCGATCACCGTTCCCGTTCCGACCGTGCCGCCGCCGCTGCGCGCCTGCGTCACGGTCCGCCGCGAAAACCGAGCGCGGCGAACGGCGGCCGCATTCGAACTCGTAATCGACAAGATCGGCTCGCCGTGCCGGTGTGCAGCGTGATCGCGCCGCCGCTGACGATCGATGGGGTCGTGGCGCCGGTGATGGCGTCGATCTTGGCCAGCAACGTGCTGAGCTGTCGGTGACATTGAGCTGATTGGCGCCCGCGCGCCGCGGCCACGAATGTGAGCGTCGTGCCGTCCACCGTGATGGTGTCGCCGGCCGCAAAGCTCGTCGTCAGCGAATCGCTGCCGGCGACGCGCCCGACAGCGTCGGTCGCCGCGGTGATCGGGCGCCGGCGCTGCTGCCTGGTTTACCGGGCGGTGCCGGTCGTGCGTGGTGTCGCTATAAGGCGCGGGCGGCGTGCCGATCGGCAGCGGATTGACGGCTGAAATCCGACGGATTGAGGCCGCCCAGCGCGTTGATCGTGCCGGGCGCCGAAGTGCCGCTGATGGCCGTCGTCGGGGTGGACGGCAGGTTGGCGGCATAGTTGATCGAGGTGGTGGTCTGGGCCGGAATGAAATTGTTCTGGAACTGAAGCACCTGGGGAACGTTTCCGAGCGGGTTGCCGGTCTTCGGATCGACCGCAACGCCCATCAGGTAATATCCGGCGCCGTTGACCAGATTGCCGTTGGCATTGACCTGGAAATCGCCGCGGCGGGTATAGTCGGTGACGCCGGAAAAGGTGGGCACGTTGTCGACCGTGCCGGTGGACTTCTGCACCGAAAAGAAGCCGTCGCCGTTGATCGCCATGTTGGTGCCGACGGTCGTCGTCGACACGGTGCCCTGGGTGGTGATCGTGGCTTGCGCATAGGCGGTGACGCCGCCCGCCACCTGCCGGCTCGGCGACGTCGAGTCCGGGATGAGATCCTCGAAGCTGGTATCGATACCCTTGTAGCCCGTGGTCGAGGCATTCGCGATATTGCCGGAGATGTTCTGCAAGGCGAAGGATTGCGCCTGCAGGCCACCAACCGCAGTATTGAGAGCGTCGAAGATACCCATAACATCGTCTCCAAATTCGATCCCGGCGGCCAGCCGATCGGCAAAACCATGGCCGCAATCGAAGGAGACTGTCGCAAGCGCTATGCCAATATAGAAAATGACACTATTTCAAATACTTAAATGAAAAGCCCCGGTCCGAAAGACCGGGGCACAATTGCCGGGCGGGCAACAATTGCCGGGCGCAAGCTTCAGGTCGCCGACGGCGCCGCCGGATGAAATACCAGCGCAAAGCCGTCCATGCAGTAGCGCAGGCCGGTCGGCTTCGGCCCATCGTCGAAGACGTGACCGAGATGTCCGCCGCAGCGGCGGCAGTGAATTTCGGTCCGCAGCATCCCGAAGGTGCGGTCTTCGGTCTTGCCGACGGCGTTTTCGAGCGGCTGATAGAAACTCGGCCAGCCGGTGCCGCTCTCGAATTTCGTCTCCGAGGAGAACAGCGGCAGGTCGCAGCCGGCGCAGGCGAAGATGCCCTTGCGATGCTCTTTCAGCAGCGGGCTCGAACCCGGGCGCTCGGTGCCCTGCTGGCGCAGGATCTCATATTGCTGCGGCGTCAGCTGCGCGCGCCATTCCGCATCGGTCTTTTCGATCTCGAATTTCTCCGCGGCACTGCGCCGGGGAAGCCCGCAGCCAGCGGAAGGCGGCAAGCCCAAGCAGGCTTGCGACGGACGCGAGCAGGATACGGCGGTCGATCATGATGGTCTCCGTGCGAAGCGCGATACCGGATGGCTCGCCCTCAAATACGGGGCACGGCAGCGGAAGTTACACCGATTGGGGACGGAAATTTCTCACTTTCTTGCGAGGTATCGAGTCCTGGTCAAAAGCAGCGTGCAAATTGCTGCCCCGCGCCTGCGGAGGCGGGGAAGCGATCTAGCGCTCCCTCGCCTTCGCCGACCTGGCCTCGACAGGCGGCTGAGGGCGCTGCGGACGCGGGCGGCCCGGCGGCGGGCGGCGCTGCGGCGGTCTGGTTCCGGCCTGGCGATTGGCTTCCGCCAGGCGCGCCTCGCGAATGCGCTCCTGGTTCCGCACTCTCTCCCGATAGCGGGCCAGCGCGCCGGCGGCGGCGGCGCTTCCCCGCTCCCACATCCCGATGGCGTATCCGGCGACCCGGCCGGTCGTGCCGCCCGCCCAGACCAGCTCGAACGGCGAAAACAGCCGCCAGCGTTCGTCGCCCCACAGAATGCTGCGCGCGATCAGCTGGCCGGCCATCGCGGTCGTGTTCAAGCCCTGGCGGCCGAAGCCGCTGGCGACCCACAATCCCTTACGCAACTGGCCGATCTGCGGCATGCCGTGCACGGTCTGTCCGATGGCGCCGCCCCAGACCTCGCGATATCTCGGCCTGTCCGAGCCGGGGAAAAATCGTGCGGATCCTGCGCGCAATCGCGCCGGCAAAACGCTCGGGCCGCGCGGCCCAGGTGGTTTCCGGACTGGCCCACATCAACCGGTCGCCCTCCACGATCCGGAAATGATCGACGCCGTCGGTGTCGGTCACCGATCCCCTGAAACGTTATTGCATCGGCAAGACGCTCGCCGAGCGGCGCCGTCACCGCCGCATAGCGCCAGACCGGCAGCAGCGTTTCCGACAACCGCCGCAACGGCGCGCCGAGATGGACGTTGCCGGCGAGCACGATGTGGGAGGCGCGCAACCGCGCCGACGGCGTGACGATGCGCTTGCGAATGCCCGATGGATCGATGCTGACGACCGGCGTGTCCTCGAAGATCCGCGCCCCTGCCCGCCGCGCCAGCGCGGCAAGGCCGTGGACGTATTTGCGGCCGTCGATCTGAAACGCCTTGGGATAGTACACGCCGTGGAAATAATGGTCGGTCTTGAGCTCGGCGCGCACGCGATCGACCTGCCAGCCCTCCACTTCCGTCTCGAAATCCTCGCCGAGCATTTGCAGCCGGCTGATCAGCTGATCGCCGGCCTCGACGTTGGACACTTCAAGAGCGCCCTCGCTCAGCGCAATGCCCGGGATCAGCTTGCTCGTCGCATTGGCGCGGACGTATTCGGCGCCCTCCCGCGACAGCGCCCAGAGTTCGCGGCTGTCTTCGAAGCCGATGCGTGCGATCAGCTCGCCGATCGGAAGGCCAAAGCCCGGCATGACCGTGCCGAGCTGATGGCCGGATGCGTTCCAGCCGACATGGCGGCCTTCGAGCACGGCGACGCTGGCGCCGCGCCGCGCGGCCTCCAGCGCCACGGTGAGGCCGGCAAGCCCGGCGCCGACCACGGCGATATCGACATCCAGATCGAACGAAAGCCGCAAGCGCTCCGGTAGCGCAGCGTTATCGGGTCCGTTTGTCATGTTTATGGAAGTCTTGCTTGTTGAAGTCTCGCTCATAGCGTTTTCTTACGGACCGATCCGGCGCTTGTCACCTTGTCCTAAGCTCTGGCTTATACATTAATCCACGAGCCCAAAACGAATCGAGATTGCGCCATGCGCCGTTTGATGCTGCTGCGTCACGCCAAGACCGAACACGACGCGCCCTCCGGCCGCGATCAGGACCGCCGGCTCGACAAGCGCGGTCACCACGACGCCGCCGAGATCGGCGGCTGGATCGGCCGGCATCCGCCCTTTCCCGACCTGGTGCTGGTTTCGCACGCGATCCGGGCGCACCAGACCTGGGAGGTCGCCTGGGAGGCGATGAAGGACCTTGTTCCCGGAGCCGCAGGTTGAGCTGATGCCGGAACTCTATGGCGCCGACCCCGCGCAGCTCCTGCAAATCATCCGCGAATCCGCATCGCTGCCGATCCGAAGCGGCTGATGCTGGTCGGGCACAATCCCGGGATGCACGAACTTGCGCTGGCGCTTGCCGGTAGCGGCGACGCCGCCGCCCGCAAGGCGCTCGCCGACAACCTGCCGACATCGGGCCTGGCCGTGTTCGACTTTGCGATCGACGACTGGGCCGACGTGGCATTCCGTCGCGGACAGCTGGTGCTGTTTGTCAGCCCCAAGCTCTTGAAGCAGGCTTCAAACGACTAGCACATAATCCGCCAAAGCATGCGCTCGGGCAGAAGCGCGTCTTCGCGCTGGATCACCCGGGAGTGTGAGCGGTTTGGCGAAAGGATCAGCGCTCATATCCAATAGTTGGAAGCCGTCGCGCCTGCCAGCGTCGCCAAGCGGTCAAATCATGCTAGGCTGACAACGGACACGGAGGCGTGAGATGTTCAAATCCATTCTCGTCCCGATCGATCTTGCCGACACCGATCTGGCGAAACCGGCGATTGCGACGGCGGCGACGTTGTCGCAGACCTGGAGCGGCAAGGTGCGCCTTCTCAACGTGTTGCCGATGACGCCGGTGATGCTGGCGGAATATGTGCCCGCCGATTTCGACGCCCAGCAGCGCCAGACCTCCGAAGAGGCGCTGGCCATCGTGGCGCGCGAATCCGGGATCGAGCCGTCCCGTATCTCCACCGTGGTGCGGCAGGGCGGCATCTATCACGAAATTCTCGAGGAGGCCGCGGCTATTCATGCCGACCTGATCGTCATGACATCGCACCGGCCGGCGATGCGAACCTATTTTCTCGGCTCCAATGCCGGCCATGTGGTGCGCTACGCCAAATGCTCGGTGCTGGTGGTGCGGCATTAGATCGCTGGATTGGCGCAGATCACCGGATTAACGCGCCGGTCGAACGGCACCAGGGACAATGCATTACGGCAACAACGCCTCCGGCAAATGATCGAACGTATAGTCCTGCGGCCGGTTGCGCCTGACAAAGCCGCCGATCTGCCAGGCAAACAAGGCAGCGAAACCGACCAGAAACAACGCGCCCGCGAATTCGCCCGTCGCGATCGCGCGAACGAAAAGCCCAGATATCGCGATCGCGACCAGCGCCAGCAGCGCGATGCCGGCGGCGTAGGTTTTCGGCCCGATGCCGCCGATCAGCATGGCCTTGCTTCCGGCCTGCCGCATGCGCTGATGCAATTGCGCGATGAAGGCGCGATAATCGCGGTCCTGCGGCGCCATCAAGGCGACGGTCTGCCAGCTGGTCGAGAGGATGGCGATGCGCTGACCGCCTGCGGCATTTCGATATCGGCGCGAAACCGGCGCGACTGCATCGACACCGGCCGGTACGACAGCCGGATCGCCGCGATATCGGCGATAAGGCCAGACCCCGGATTTGCCGGCAATGCGCCACGACAGCCCGTCGTCCGTCAGTTCGAATTGATGCGCCGCGCCGATCAGCGACGCCTTGTAGGCGTAGCGGGTGGCGGGCGCGCGCGTGCGCCGGCGTCGTTGCCTGGTCCGGCGGCGGCTGTGGCAATCCGATAAATCCTGGTCCTTGACAACGGCATCGGCTTGCGCGGCGAGCCGGCTTTATCTTACAAGCACGCCATGGCCGAGACGACCTATTTTCCGCGCCGCCTGATCCTCGCGGGCGCGATGATTTCGGGAGTGCTGCTGGCGCTCGCCGTGCACATGCTGGGCGCCCGCTACGGGCTCGACCTCGGCGGCCTGTGGCGATCCGATACGCGCGATTTCATGCCCGCGGGCGCTGCCATGGCGTGGTGGCTGATCGCGACCGTCGGCTTCTCGGGCGGCTATTTCACCGCGACGCTGATGGACAGCGCGGTATCCGGGCAAATTCCGCAGCGGATGCGGCAGTTCCTGATCGCGGTCGGCGTGCTGGTGCTGGCGGGCGCGGGCCAGGCCGCCTCGGCGCCGAGCCCGATCCCGACCATCTCGGGCGTGCTCGCCGGCCTCGCGGCGCTGTGTCTCGGCGCCGTGATGGCGTTCTGCGGCGCGCATTTTGCGCTGCGCAAGGTGTAACTTTCGATCGCCGACCAAGGGCCGCCCTGGGGGAAACTCAATCGCCGCGGACTGGTTGCCTCCATCGGCCAGCGTTGCACAGTCGCCCCGCGGGCGTCCATCGACAGGAAGCGTCGGAATGGACACCGAAAATCGCAAGCGACGAAACAATTTGATGCCGGTCAATGCCGGGACTCGAATCTCCGGCATTAAGACATATGTACGGCATGTGACAGCCCACCGATCCGGGGCCGAAGCCGGCCTTGTCAAGGACTGCACAACGCGACGTTTTTGCCCTATGGGTCTTCGCATGTGGAGCGATTGGCCGCCGCTTGCCGATCCATCGCTCGAGAAGGCCTCGCAATTAGCTGCCGCCCTGCCGGGAGGATGAATGCACGGACTGCTGACCACG
Source organism: uncultured Alphaproteobacteria bacterium (assembly GCA_963823115.1). Taxonomy (GTDB): domain Bacteria; phylum Pseudomonadota; class Alphaproteobacteria; order Rhizobiales; family Xanthobacteraceae; genus Bradyrhizobium. The sequence goes on from CAWGKJ010000011.1 coordinate 357,330, forward strand.
CTGGGGCGTGGCTTCAAGAGACGGATCGGCTGGAAACGGCTCGGGATCGCGGCGAGCCTTCTCATCATCGCCTTTGCGATCACGACTCTGGTCCGCACCCTGCAGGGGCGTCGATACCGGCGTGATCCTGACTGCGCTGACGGAAATGCCGCCTCACCACATCGCGCTCGCCGCGCTGTGCGTGGTCGGCGCGTTCTGCACGCTGACGTTTTATGATTTCTTCGCGCTGCGGACCATCGGCAAGAAACAGGTGCCCTACCGCATCGCGGCGCTGTCGAGCTTCACCAGCTACACGATCGGCCACAACATCGGCGCCACCGTGTTCACCGGCGGCGCGATCCGCTTCCGGATCTATTCGGACTACGGACTGAGCGCCATCGACGTCGCCAAGATCTGCTTTCTCTCCGGCCTCACCTTCTGGCTCGGCAATTTGTTCGTGCTCGGGTTCGGCATGGCGTGGCACCCCTGGGCCGCGTCCGCGATGGACCTGCTGCCGCCGGCCATGAACCGGCTGATCGCGCTCGGCTGCCTTGCCGGCATTGCCGCCTATTTCATCTGGCTCGTGATGGGCAAGAATCGCCGCGAACTCGGCCAGAACGGCTGGAAGGTGGTGTTGCCCTCGGCGCGGCTGACGCTGCTGCAGGTCCTGATCGGCGTGGTCGATCTCGGCTTCTGCGCGATGGCGATGTATCTCCTGATGCCGGCGCAGCCCGGCATCGATTTTATTTCGCTGGCGGTGGTGTTCATTCTGGCGACGCTGCTCGGCTTCGCCAGTCATGCTCCCGGCAGCCTCGGCGTGTTCGACGCCGCGATGCTGGTCGCGCTGCCTGAATTCGGCAGGGAACAGTTGCTGGCCACGCTGTTGGTGTTCCGCATCCTGTATTTCCTGATCCCGTTTGTAATCTCGATCAGCATCATGGGAACGCGCGAACTTTGGCTCAACGTGGTGCTGCCCTGGCAGGAGCGCCGCAGGCTGACAGTGAACGAAATCTGTCCGGCCTCCGCCGTGCCGCGAAGCCGACAAAGAAGCCGACAATCGCAGGGCATAAGTAGCGTTCTTTCTCCTCTCGCTGCTGCATGCCAGAGGAATTCGGAGACCTCTTATTTCCGCCCCAACAGTAACGTCAAACGCGTCATGGTCCGAATTCGCCTCCGTTCGATGGTCGCAAGCGCGCTGCTCATGGCGGCGCTGACAACTCTGCCGGCGCAGTGGGTTGCAGCGCAAAGTGCACCAGCGGCAACTCAGGGCGCGCCGGATGCCCCGATGCAGATATCGTGGGAGGTCCGCAACCGCTTCCGGCTTTTCCGCGAGGAACGCGACTTCCTGCTCCATACCGAAAGCGCGCGAGGCCGCAGCGTTCTTGCCTCGGAGCAGGCGCTGGAACTGCAGAGCGACGGCCGCGGCTGGGCGCGCAATGAGGTGAGCCGCCTCTGTATCGATCTGTCGGGCCGGGTCAGCGAGCCCTGCACCCGCGACAACGTCAAGGAAAGCTACCTGACGCCGGTGGATCATCCGGTTACCGTTCGGCTAAGCGGCGCGGTTCCGGTCGGCGCCACCTGCGCGCTGGTCGTTCGACGATGGCGATGGTCCGCTAGCCTCCACCTTCGATTGCGCCGAACCGGTCAACTTGCGGGCGCGCTATGGCCGCAGCCACGCTTGCGACCGTGGACGTCTCCTCCGGGCCCGAGGCGCCGCAGCGCCTCACCACTGAAATCAGGGTGCGCGATATCTTCATCGCCGGCCTCGGCGACAGCATCGCATCCGGCGAAGGCAATCCGGACCGGCCGATCGCGTTGTCGGATGAGGGTTTTTGCTTCCGCAATTATCTGGGTACGGCGCCCGCCCAATATTATCGTCCAAGCCGCGCCGGTTATAAGGGCGGACGGGCCTGCGAAGCACCGGACACGCTGCAGAACTGGCAACGCCAGAGCGCACTGTGGTTCAATTCTGCCTGCCATCGCTCGCTGTACAGCTATCAGACCCGCACCGCGCTTGCGCTCGCGGTCCAATATCCGCACATCGCGGTGACCTATCTGCCGCTGGCCTGCACCGGCGCTACCATCCCCGACGGGCTTCTCGGCGCCCAGCGCGCGCGGGAATGTCTGCCGACGAAATCCGCCAGCGCCTGCCAGGGCACGGTCAACGCGCAACTGGACGAACTGCGCGCAGCCGTCACCGCTGCGAAGCGCCGGCAGCCCGACCGCAGGCTCGACCTGATCATGCTGTCGATCGGCGCCAATGACATCAATTTTTCCGGACTGGTCGCCGACGTGATCGTGGACACGCCTACCGAGCGCGTGCTGTTCAGGCGCACCGGCGTGATGGGATCGGTGGACGATTCACGCGCGGCGCTGGCGCGCGACCTGCCGCAGAGCTTCAGCAGGCTGAGCGATGCGCTGAAGCCGCTGGTCGGCGGCGACCTGTCGCGTGTGGTTTATGTATCCTACGCCAACCCGGCGCTGTCGGACGGCGGCACGCCCTGCCCCGGCGGCCGCGCCGGCTTCGATATTCATCCTTCGTTCAACGCCGAGCCGCAACGGCTGGCCAACGTATCCGGCTATGTGCAGAATGAATTCCTGCCGCAGTTGAAGGCGCTCGCTCTGTGCCAGTCGGGCATCCTGTGCCGCGATCCCCCGCCGATCGCATGACCTTCGTCGACGCCCATCAGGCGGCGTTCGCCGATCACGGGTTTTGCGCGCGCGCCTCGACCGATCCGGAATTCGACCGGGAGTGTTTTTCAGCCAAGGGCGAAAGCTTCGATCCCGATATCGTCACGGCGGCGAACCAGCCGATGCTCTGCGGCCGCAGTGCCGGGGAATATCGCGCCTATCTTCCGCGCGCGCGCTGGATCCGCGACGCCAACGACAGTTATTTTGCGGCGATGACCTATCCGCAGGGGTTGCCGTCGTCCAGTCAGCCCTCCGATATCCACGACGCGACCTGGGGCGTTCTTTCGGCGGTATATGGCGGCGCCGTGCATCCCTCGGCCGAAGGCCACGCCGCGATGGCGGATGCGGCTTTGCCGGCCGTGGTTTCGGTGCTTCAGCTCTCAGCCGCCGTGCCAGAGGTGACAGCCGAGCCGATTGCGCCGGATGCGCGCTAATTATAGCTGACCTCTTCAACGCGCCGGCGTGCCGGCCTTCTTCGACCGCAACCGGCGGCTTGATCGCCGCAGCCGGGCGGCTTATTCACGGCGTTGGCCGCCGCCTGCGCCGGCAGATATTTGGCGACGATCGCGGGATCGAGTTGGGCCATCGCCGTATCCGGCAATCGGGCCCAGGTCTCGTCTTTGCCGAACAGGGAGATCCCCACATAGCCGCGCATCGTCAGCGTCTGGCCATCCGGGCTGACGCTCATCTTGGCTTTATAGATCTTGCCGTCGCGCGGATCGAGAACATTGCCGTCCTCATACTTCAATCCGTCGCGCTTCATATCCCTGATGAAGGAAATGCCGAGCACCGGCGCGTTCTTGCGGTCATCGGTGCATTTGACACAAATCTCGTTGGGGTTATCGCCGGGGCGCGGAAAAGTCTTGGCGATGACGCCTTCGAAGATGCCGTCGTGATCGACAAAGAGGAACCAGCCCACCGGTTGCGCCGTCCTCGACCTTCTGCCACAGCCCCGCGGCCGACGGCTCGTCGGCCCGCACGGCAGACACGGCGGCGAGCAACACCACCAGAACAGTCAAGAACGTGAGCGCCGGGCGAAACCTGGATATCGCAATCCGCATCGTCACCACCCGACCAATCGAAATTCCATAAAGCAAAACAATGGCTCCAGACTAAGGCCATTTCGCGGACCGTTCCAGTGCTGCGGTCCGGGCAATTGTCATTCCGGAACCCCGCGAGGGAGTGGCCGTGGTCATATCGCCCGGTCGGCCGACCTGCGAAAACGAATCAGTTTTGGCAATCCTTCGTTATCTATGCCACAGATTTTTGACAGTGCTTGCAGCCTGATGAGCAGGGACGCGCCCCTGGGGACGCGAATATTCAGGGATAATCAAAGATTTGAAGGGACCTTGACGAGACCGGCGCACGCGTATGCAGCCAATATCGAGGTCCAAAATGCGGGCGCATCTGCGTTCCTATTTCTCCAGGTTGTTCGCCGGAGACCTGTCAGCTTTCGGCTGCGAACCGATCGAAGAAACGATCGCAGCCCAAATTCGTGCCGAACAGTTGACCCACGTGTTGCGCCAGACGCCAGGCATGATGCTGGCAAACGCGTGTAACGCATTGGTTCTGGCATTGGCACTTTGGAATTCTCTGGATGGCGTGTCCGCCGCGCTTTGGGCTTTCGCCATGATTTGCGGCTCGACCTGGTCCGGTTTGAAAGCACGCGCCTCATGGCGAGTTGCGAAGCCCCATGCCGTGTCCCGCAAGACGATGCACCGGCTCGTGCGCAATGCTTTCATCTTGGGCAGCATGTGGGCGGTCATTCCGATAATTTTCTTTGATAACGCCACCAATGGCGGGCAACTGGTCATGACGTGCTTGTTTGCCGGAATGCTGGCAGGTGGCGCGTTCGCCTTCGCCACCATTCCGATAGCGGCGATTGCCATGACTGCTCCCATCATTCTGGGGACGGCGATCTGCATTGGCCGAAACGGTGACTTTGTCTACCTGTTGGTCGCCGTTCTGGTCGTCGTATATTCGTGCATCCTTTTGCGCGGCGTTTTTGCGCATTCATTCGAATTTACAACACGGCTGATCGCCCTTCTGGAAACCGAAAAAGCTGTTCGGCAGGATCCCCTCACACATCTTCCGAATCGCTTGGCCTTCAACGAAATTCTCGAAGGCGCCTTGGCCCGGCTGGCTCGCTGCGGTGAAGAGTTCGTCGTTCTCATGCTCGATCTTGATCGCTTCAAGGAAGTGAACGACCAGTTGGGCCATCCCGCGGGAGACGAATTTCTCATTCAGGTCGGAGCCAGGTTGCGACGATGCACGCGGGAAATCGATATTGTCGCGCGCATTGGTGGCGACGAGTTTGCGCTGATCGCGGCAAATGTAACGAAGCCTGGGGAGGCGCTGGAGGTTGCCGAGCGGCTAGTCGCCGCCTTTGACGAGCCGTTTCATATCGAGGGACGGGAAATCGTCAGCTCCACCAGCATCGGCATGGCGCTTGCTCCACGTGACGGGAACACGCCAAATGATCTTCTAAAGCACGCCGATGTTGCGCTCTACCGTGCAAAAAAAGAAGGGCCGGGCACGGTCCGTTTCTTTGAGCCAGCAGACGACGCATCGGCGCGCGAGCGTAAGGCGCTGCAACATGATCTGGAAAGGGCAATTGAGCTAAACCAGCTTTTTCTTGTCTATCAACCTTTTCTCAACCTGCGGGAGAACCGTGTGACCGGCTTCGAGGCCTTGTTGCGCTGGCGTCATCCCGAGCGCGGGCTGGTCGCACCCAACGAATTCATTCCAATTGCGGAGGAGACAGGGCTGATCCACTCGATCGGTGAATGGGTTGTCCGGCAAGCTTGCATGGCATTGTCGCAGTGGCCGGAAGGCGTCAGGATTGCGGTCAATTTTTCGGCCGTGCAGTTTCAGAACGCAAAGGTCCTCCAAAGCGTCGTGCGGGCCCTCGCCGATGCCGGAGTTTCTCCGACACGATTGGAAATAGAAATAACGGAATCGACGTCGATCTCGAAATATGGATCGACGGAATCCCTGCTGAAATCCTTGACGCAATTGGGCGTCACAATTTCACTCGACGACTTTGGAACAGGCTTCTCTTCCCTGACCTACCTGCGAAAACTGCCGTTCAGCCGCATCAAGATCGATCAATCCTTTGTCCGCGAGATGCTGATCGAGCCGGATTGCGAAGCGATCGTGAAATCCGTCATCGCCCTGGCTCAGGACCTGCGCATCGATGTCGTCGCAGAAGGCGTTGAAACCCGGGAACAGCTCGAATACCTGCGGCAGACCAACTGCAAAGAAGTTCAGGGATACTTCATCGGGCGGCCGATGCTCGCTGACCAGGCCTGCGGTCTGTTCGAGGCGCCAAAGGAAGAGCCGGCCTACGCTGCCTAGTTCGAACCGCATCGCGGCACGTTCGATTCGTGCAAGACACCTGCGGCAAGCAACAGGCGTGCGGCACACTGCGAACCTCTGATTCGGGACACCACCGCGCCGCGGCGTAGCCTATGTGAGCGGCGTTTGAACCGCATTTCCGGAGCGTATCAGTTGACCCCGAGCTTCTTCTGCAGGCTCGACGAGGACGTCGTGTACTGGAACACCAGCCGCTTGTCCGGATAGACATAACGGTACGCCTTCTGGGCCATCAGCGAGCCCTCATGGAAGCCGCACAGGATCAACTTCAGCTTGCCGGGATAGGTGTTGATGTCGCCGATCGCGAAGATTCCGGGGACGCTGGTCTCGAACGCCGAGGTCTCGACCGGCACCAGATTGTTCTCAAGCGCGATGCCCCAGTTCGCGACCGGACCGAGCTTCATGGTCAGGCCGAAGAACGGCAGTATGGTATCGCAGGTGATCTTGGAAACGCTGTTGTCATTGCCTTTGAAGGTAGCGCCCCTGAGCATACCGCCCGCGCCTTCAAGTCCCGTGACCTGGCCGATCTTCAAATCCATTTTCCCGGCAGCCACCAGCGCGCGCATCTGTTCGACGCTGTGAGGTGCCGCGCGGAAATCGTCGCGCCGGTGTATCAGCGTCACGCGCTTGACGATGGGATGCAGATTGAGCGTCCAGTCCAGCGCGGAATTGCCGCCGCCGACGATCAGCAAATCCTTGTTCCGGAACTGCTCCATCTTGCGCACGGAGTAAAATACCGAGGTGCCTTCATAGGCTTCGATCCCGGGCACCGGCGGGCGCTTCGGCTGAAACGAGCCGCCTCCGGCGGAGATCACAACGACCTTGCACTCGAAAACCTTGCCGGCATCGGTGGTGACACGAAAGCCGGGATCGCCGATCTTCTCGATCGTCTCCACCATCTCGTTGAGATGGAACGTCGGATTGAACGGCTTGATCTGCTCCATCAGCGCGTCGGTCAGGCCCTGGCCGGTGACCAGCGGAATCCCCGGAATGTCGTAGATCGGCTTTTCCGGATAGAGTTCGGCGCATTGGCCGCCGACCTTGTCGAGAATGTCGACAAGATGCGCCTTCATGTCGAGCAGACCGAGTTCGAAAACGGAAAACAGCCCGCACGGACCCGCTCCAATAATCAGCACGTCGGTTTTGATCGCTTCGCTCATGTCGCTTCTTTTCGGTTGAAACATGCCCTCTTGGCTGCGCCTGTCTAGCCAACGCAACGGGGCGAGGAAAGCCATAAAATGGCTGACGGGACCGCGGCAACCCCTTGCCGCAGTTCGACAACTGGGCTGTAAGGACGTGTAACTTTCCGGAGACCCTCTCCCGTGAATGCACCCGCCCACCTGGATTCGACGCCGCGCCTGGAAGATTTTCCCCACCGGTTGACGGACAATGTGCGCTTTGCCGACCTCGACCCCAACCAGCACGTCAATAACGCCGTTTACGCGACCTATTTCGAAACCGGCCGCGTGACGCTGGTCAAAGACCGCAATTTCGGGCTGATGCCGCCGGGGCTGGCCTGGATGCTGGTGCGCCTCGACATCCATTTCCGCGCCGAGCTGCGCTGGCCGGGCACGATCGAACTCGGACTCGGGGTCGCCAAACTGGGCCGGACGTCCGCAACCTTCGACCAGGCGGTGTTTTCGGAAGGAAGATGCGTGGCGTCGGCACAATCCGTCACGGTATTGGTCGACGAGACCACGCGCAAACCAACGCCGCTGACCGGGGAGATCATCGCCAATTTCCAGCGCTGGCTTCGGCGCGGAATGGATAGAGCGTAAGACGCGCGTCGCGCTTGTTTCAGGCCTGCCGTTCCGGGGTCGAGACCACGAGACCGTCGAGTTCCTCGGTCACCTTGATCTGGCACGACAGCCGCGAATTAGGGCGCACGTCGAAGCCGAAATCCAGCATGTCCTCTTCCATCGGAGAGGGAGGGCCGACCTTCTCGCGCCAGGCTTCATCGACATAGACGTGGCACGTCGCGCAGGCGCAGGCCCCGCCGCATTCGGCCTCGATACCCGGAATGGCGTTGCGGATTGCCGCTTCCATAACGGTCGCGCCGTTCTCGACTACGATGGTGCGGGTTTCGCCGGTATGGTCGACAAAGCTGATCTTGGCCATGTTTGCTCGTGCTGCCGGATGACGGGGATCCGGGCAGTCCTATAACGGGTCGATCCGCTCCGCGCTAGTGCGGGGGATTTAACGTTCGCAAAGCGTCAGCCGCACCAAGCGAACGCCGGAATCGGGACACAAGCGGTCGGGGCGAAAGCCTGTGGTGGTGTTTTGCCGCTGCTCGACGTCGGGATCAGGACCGGCGCAGGATCGCGTCAACGGCCTCTCGCGCCAGCGCGAGCGCCGCCTTCAACGCGGAGAGAGCCGGGAGCGGATCGCCGCCGCGCTTTATCGCCGCTTCCAGACAGGCGGCGGCATCGGCCACGCGAAACGCGCCAATCGCGCGTGCCGAACCCTTCAGCGTATGCGCGAGCGCACCCGCGTCAGGGGGCATGGCGGCAAGAGCGCCGATCAGGCTGACCGATTGCGCCGAAAACATCGCCAGCACCTCGCGCTCTAGACCGGCATCGCCCAGCGTCATACGCCGGAGGTGTTCGATATCGATCGAACCGTCATCGGGAGCGAGCGGCGGCGATGGCATCCAGTCGATCCGTTCCACATGAAGCGGCATGGCGATAACCCAACTGCCCCGCGCGGCCGGTGCGGCAGCGAGTTTTGGCGAGCCAATCATGGAAATGGTTAACGGAACGTTTTGCGGAACCGTCGCTAATTCGCCTTGTTTTCGGCAAAGAGTTGCCGCAATCGGTGACGCCGACCAAAAATTTTGTGGACCCGTAAGATCTTGCGACGTTGTGCTGTTAACGATGATTAAGATTGTATTAATCGCAGCCATTTCATTCACGCCGCCTTGCCAATAGGATGTTTCCTAGAGGTGGCGGACAAGGCGGCCGACGGCCGGGCTTTCGCGACCAGCGCTAGGCATGATTTCGGCTTCGAGTTTTCGCGAGGGGCGTCGCGCGAGACTCTCTCCGGGATGCGTAAGAAGTAACACGAGGGCTCAGACTGAACATGGCGAACAACCCCAAGAAGGTCAAAGACCCTACCGAAGTCGCGCTTTCTGCCATCCAGGAAGCCTTGAACATCAGCGACACCTCGGTGGCCGACCGGAGTTCGGTCCGCAGCGACGCGACGCCGCCAAGCCTGCCTTCGACGCCGACGTTCGACGACAGCGCCTTCGACGTCCGCCCGGCGGCTGATCGTCCGGTCTTTGAACCGATCGAGGAACCGCGTCCGGCCCGCCGCGCCGCCAACGATGACCGCGAAACCATCGGACAGATTCTCCAGGCCATCCAGAAGGGCAGTCCCGCCCGCAATGTCTACACGCTTGCCACGCTGTTTGCCGGCGTCTGGATCGTCGGCTGCGGACTTCTGTCCGCCAGCTTCCTTCCCTCGCTGCAGGCGGCGATCGGTCAGGGCCCCGGCGGCACCCTGGTGCTGGCCGGTCTCGCGGCGTTGTTCTTTGCGCCGGTACTGCTGTTCTATTTCCTCGCCAACCTTTCCTGGCGCGGCCAGGAACTGCGCATGATCGCGCAGTCGATGGCGCAGGTCGCGATCCGCTTTTCGGAGCCCGAAGGCGCCGCAAGCGACTCGATGGTCACGGTCGGCCAGGCGATCCGCCGCGAAGTCGCGGCCATGGGCGACGGCGTCGAACGCGCCATCGCGCGCGCCGGCGAACTCGAAACCCTCGTTGCCAACGAAGTCTCGGCGCTCGAGCGCGCCTACAGCGACAACGAAGTGCGCATCCGCGCCTTGCTGCAGGATATCGCCCATCAGCGCGACAATCTGGTCGGCCAGGCCGAGCAGGTTCGCAGTGCCATCTCCGGCGTGCAGATCGACCTGCGCCACGATATCGCACTTATCTCGGACGCGATCGCCTCCCGCGTCGACGAGGTTGCCAAGAGCATCACCGGCGCGCTGGAAGAACGCGGCGCCCACATCACCAGCGCGCTCGCCAATGCCGGCGACAACATGATCCTCGCGCTCGGCGAGCGCGGCGGCGACCTGCTCGATCGTCTCGAGGAAGCCAGCGCAGAGACCACGCGCGCGGTGCTCGACGCCAGCGAACGCCTCACCACCAGCCTCAACTTCAAGACCGGGCATGTCCACGACGAGTTCGTCGATCTGGCCGACCGCGTCCACGAGATGCTGAACGAGAGGATCGACCGCATCACCGGCGAGTTCGAACAGCGCTCCTCGACCATCGTCGACGGTATTTCCGACCGCACCGAACAGGTTCACGACTCCCTGAAGAACTCCAGCGACTCGCTGCTGCTCGAACTCGAACTGCGCAGCGGCGATCTCGTGAACAAGATCGACGAAGCCGGCAACCGGCTGGCGACCAAGATCCTCGCCTCCGGCGACAAGGCCGGCGAGGCGCTCGACGTGACCGTGAACTCGCTGGTGGCGAAGGTAGCCAGCCAGTCCGAGACTGCGCATGACACGCTCTCCTTGCAGATCAGCGCATTCGACGAACTGGTGAAGAACCAGGGCGGCGAACTTGCTGAAAAATTCGCGCGCGACAGCGGCACGCTCGGTGCCCTGATTACGCGCCACATCTCCGAATTCGACCGCACCGTCAAAACCTTTGGCGGCGAGATCGTCGATCGCCTGGGTCAGCGCACCCAGGATATCGCGGAGACCCTGAAGACCTATGTCGACACCTTCGACAGCCGCGTGACGTCCAACGGCGGCGAGATCACCGCTTCGCTCGACCAGCGCCTGCTGCAATTCGAGACCACGCTCGGAACCCGCGTAGCCAATCTCGACACCTCGCTCGACAGCAAGATCAAATCCTTCGACGAGTCGATCGACGGCCGCATCAAATCGCTCGAACAGAACTTCGATACGCGCGCGAAGTCGGTCACTGACACCATCGACAACCGGCTTGGCGCGATGACGTCGTCGCTGACCGATGGCGCGGCGCAGGCGATCCAGTCGATCGACTCGCGCCTCGGTCTCCTCACCTCTTCTCTCACCGACGGCACCGCCCAGGCGATCGATGCGGTCGACAGCCGTATCTCCCGGGTGACCGAGTCCATCGACGGCCGCGCTGCCCAGTTGACCGACACCATCACGGCGCGGTTCCAGGAAATCCATCAGGGCATCGAAACCCGGGTCGGCGCGGTGGCCAACGATATCGATGTGCGCGTCGCGCAGTTCGAAGACCTCCTGGGTTCGCGCGTCGAAGCCGTGGCAGGCCGCATCGAAAGCAGCGGACGGCAAGCGAGCGACGGCCTCATGGCACGCGCCGAGGAATTGTCGCTCGGCATCAGGTCGCACGTCGAGGATGCCGAACGCTCGCTCACCAACCTCGTGGTAAACACCAGCGAGACCATTCAGACCGGCGCGCGCGCCGCGCAGCAGTCGCTGCTTGCGGTTTCCTCCGACGTCGGCGCCCAGCTGAAGCTGACCTCGGCCGAAGTCGAGCGCGCCCTCACCGCCGTCGGCACCGGGGCCGCGAACTCTGTGCTGAACAGCGCCCGCGATGCGCAGGCGACCCTGGTGACGGCTTCCTCGGACGCCGCCAACCAGGCCAAGTCGCTGTCAGCCGACATCGAACGCACGCTCTCGGCGGCCGGCAACGCAACCGCCGCGTCTGTTCTCGCCGGCGCGCGCGAAGCCCAGGCCACGCTCGTCACCGCGTCGACGGATGCCGCCAACCATGTCAAGACGTTGGCAGCCGACGTCGAACGCTCGCTCTCGGCAGCCGGCAACGCAACCGCCGCGTCTGTTCTCGCCGGCGCGCGCGAAGCCCAGGCCACGCTCGTCACCACGTCGACGGATGCCGCCAACCATGTCAAGACGTTGGCAGCCGACGTCGAACGCTCGCTCTCGGCAGCCGGCAACGCAAGCGCCGCCTCTGTTCTTGCGAGCACGCGCGAAGCCCAAAACACACTGGTTACCGCGTCCGCGGATGCCGCCAAACACGTCATCTCGCTGGCGGCCGACGTCGAACGCACATTGTCGGCGGTTGGGGCGGACACTGCCTCCTCCATCCTGAACAGCGCGCGCGATGCACAAAGTTCGCTGCACACGACGTCCGCCGAAGCGGCCGGCCAGATCAAGGCGATCGCCACCGACATCGAACGGTCGCTCGCTACGGTTACCGCCAATACCACGGACAACATCCAGACCAGCGCGCTCAATGCGCAGAGCGCGCTTGTGGCCGCATCGAACGAAGTCAGTTCGAGAGTCAAGTCGACGTCCGCGGAAATCGAACGCTCGGTTCTCGCCGCCAGCGGCACGTTCGGCACGACCATGACCGGCAAGACCGACGAAATCGTCAGCTACCTGCAACAGCAGACCGATCGTCTGTCGCAGGTCATCGACAGCAAGCGCGGATCGCTGGCCGAAGCCATCGGCACGAAGTCCAATCAGCTCACAGCCGATATCGACCGCATCACATCGGATGCCCTGAAATCGATCGAGACTCGGTCCCAGACCTTCTCGCAATCGATTCTGGGCCAGGGTTCCGAGGTCGCACGGACGATCACGTCGGCGGGCGAGCTCGCCACTGGCGCCGTCAACAGGTCACTGAAAGAACTGGAGCAGGCTTCGCGGGCGGCGATCGAACAGTCGCGTCAGGTCTCGGTCGCGGCGGTCACCGAGATGCAGGAAACCAGCAAGATCCTGCGCACCGACACGGTCGCCCTGTTCGAGCGCTTACGCGAAGGCAACATCCTGCTGCAGGAAGTGCTGACCGGCGCACACGACAACCTCAATTCCCTGGAGCGTGCGCTCGTCACCCGCGTGGCCGACTTCGTGTCCGCCATGAACGACGTCACTTCGCGCAACGGGGTCGCGACCCAGACACTGGAAGACCAGCTCGGCATCTTCAACACCAAGACCGCCAAGGCGCTGGAGAATCTCGGCTCGTTGTCCAGCCAGTTTGAGCATCACGGCCAGGCGCTCGTCGAGGCGGCAGCAGTGGTCGAGCAGAGCAACCGCAACACCACCGCCTCCGTCGCCGAGCGAAAGACCACACTTGAATCGCTGGTGACCACGATCGATCTGCGCACCGCCGACCTCGATCAGCGATTGTCACGCTTCACCAGCCTGCTGGATGAATCGCTTGCGGCAGCCGAGGAGCGCGCGCGCGATATCGCCCGCATCGTCGCGGAAACCGCCGGCGCCGGCTCTGCCGCGATCAGCCACCAGTTCGAAGCAGTTCGCACAACGGCCGAAGAGGAACGCCGGCTGACCGCCCAGGCGATGAACGATATCTACCAGCAGAGCACGCAGGAAGCGGATGCGATGTTCAAGCAGTCGGGCGAGAAGTTCGCCGACATGGTAGCGAGCATGAAGCATATGGCCGCGGAAATGCATCACGAGCTTGAGGCCACCCGCAACGAGCTGCGCCGCGGCGTGCTGGAAATGCCGCAGGAAGCCGCCGAAAGCACCGCGCAGATGCGCAAGGTGATCGTCGACCAGATCGAGGCCTTGGCGGAACTGAACCGCATCGTCGCCCATCACGGCCGCGGGCTTGACGTGGTGACCCAGGGGCGCGCCAGCGTGCAGCGCGAGGAAGAGCCGATGCTGGTCGCCGCCGCCGGCGGCGGTCAATCGCGCCCTGCGCTGCGCCCGCGCGACGGCGGCAGCGCCTCGAACCTTCCGCCGCCGGATCTCGGCGGGCCTCCTCCCGCGCGCCGCACCGAAGCGCCGCCGGTCTCGCCGGCGAGCGCCGATCAGGGACGCGATGGATGGCTTTCGGACCTGTTGAGCCGCACCGATGCCAGCGCCGGCAACCGCGAGGCTCCGCGCAGCCGCCCCGCCTCGCAGGGAGTTGCCGGCAATCCGCTGGAATCGCTGTCGCTCGACATCGGCCGGCTGATGGATCGCAATCTCGCCGGTGAGATGTGGGATCGCTATCAGCGCGGCGAGACCAAGGCTTTCACCAAGCGGCTCTATACGCCGGCCGGCCAGAAGGCGTTCGACGAGGTCGCCCGCAAGTACCGCTCAGACCGCAACTTCAAGCAGACGGTCGACCGCTACATCACCGAGTTCGAGCGCCTGCTCGACGAGGTCGCGCGCGACGAACGCGGACCCGCGGCACTGCGCAGCCACCTCACCTCGGAGACCGGGCTGGTCTACACCCTGCTCGCGCATGCGGCGGGACGGCTCGGGTAAGGGGCGAACAACTGATCGGATAAGAAAAACGGAGGCAGAGACGCCTCCGTTTTTGTTTGAGTGGGCTCCGTCCCTCAATTGGAAATATGATGATGGATGAGACGTATCGTTCTCCAAACGCGGTCGAGTGGGCACTTTTGAGAAAGCTGATGGAGAGGAATTTTTCTGGCCGCGACCAGCTATTGGGACAGCTTGATGGCTTATTGGTCAAAATGATCGATGAGGAAGGAAGCTTATCCTTAAGTCCCCCCTCTCGCTGTCCCCGCGGAAGTTGAGGATAGAATAGTCGCCGAGGGCTACTACTCTGATGAGGACGTAAGTTCGAGCGAAGGACCTCAGGTCCATGTGTTATTGCATGTTGTGCAAGGCGTACTGACCGAAATCGAGATTTATAAAGATGATGGCTCCCCAATTAGAAAGGGACCGGTCGCAGAGGCTCTGGTCTTTTTCTAAGCAGGTGTAACCTGGATGAGCGAGGCGACATCCGGCGTTTTCTCAGTTTCCCGTGGTCCCTGGCATATTGCTACGTTCATGCGAGAGCTTGGGAGTAGATCATGGGCGATACCACTCAGAAAAGATCGCTCCGCAATCATCGGACCCGGTTGGTCAAGCGCGGCATGATGCGATTTGAGGTTCTTGGCCTCGATGCCGACCGCGACCTCATCCGGTCCCTAGCAAAGCGGCGGGCAGACGACGACCCCGAGGCTGCGCGGATTCGAGCGGCCCGTCAGCCGCATGATCGTCGGCGAGCTACCCAACAAGGGCGGCATCCTCGCGGGCTTACGACGCTCGCCGCTGGTCGGAGCCGATCTCAATCTCGCCCATTCGCACGAAGCCGGCCGCAAGGTCGACTTGTGACACGCTATCTCCGAAGCGTGAACGTCAGCGCACCTCGGAACGCCTACGGCCGCTTCTTCTCGCCCGCCGCCGCCGCCGTGGGAGCGGGGGCCGGCTTGGGAGCCTCTGCCGGAGCGCTGCCGCTGTTGCCCGCGCCGAACAATAGCCGCGTCGGGTTGCGGTCGAGATTGTTCACCGCGCGGCTGATATCGGCCAGCGTGCGGCGGCCATCGGCCATCAGGGCGCCCGAACGCTTATCGAAATCATCGGCCAGTTCCGGATCGATTTCACCGTCAGGAACAGCTCGCCGCCCTCCTTGCCGCCGGCCAGCGTGTTGAGGCCGAGCATCAGGTTGTCGGCCTTGCTCATCACGCCGTCGACTTTCAGCATGACGTTGTCGATCTTCTCGGAATTGCGTGCCAGCGACGCGGTGAAGGTCTCCAGGTTATGCAGCGAATTTTTCACCGCTTCCTGATTGTCCGACACCACCTTGTTGATGTTCTGCAGCGTGCCGCGGATCGCCTCGGTGACGTCCTGCAACGCGTTCGGATCGGCTGTCAGCAGCGGGACGCCGTCCTCATCCAGGGGAACCGCGGGCGCGGCCTCCTCGCCGCCCTTCAGCGAGATCGCGGCGACGCCCGTGAGCCCCTGGAATTCGAGCCCGACCAGCGTGTCTTTGCGGATCGGGGCGTTGTTCTCGACCATGGCGAGTGCGACAACTCGACGCGGGTTGTCCAGCTTCACGGACATCACTTCTCCGATCCGGATACCATTGAAGTTCACGCTGCCGCCGTTGCGCAGGCCCGACGCCGGGCCCTCGAAGATGATGCGGATCGGGCTGCGCGCCTTGGTGGTGTGGAGGCTCTGGAACCAGAGCACAAAGCCGAACGCCGCGGCAATCACCGCCAGCGTGAACGATCCGATCAGGACGAAGTTCGCCCGCGTTTCCATCAAATACTCCGGTACCAGGCCCTGATTTCAGCTTCGCCGATCAGAGCCGTCGCTTATCATCTTGTTTCCCGAAAGCCGGTCTCCACTTTTCGGGATCATGCTCTAGCCCATCACAGCGCGGGCGCGCTTGCCGTGGAAATAGGCCCTCAGCCAGGGATGCTGCGAGGCCTGCATGTCGGCCATCGATCCTGCGGCAATGATCTTACCGTTCCCTAAAACGGCAATGCGGTCGCAAGCGGTATAAAGGCTGTCCAGATCGTGGGTTACCATGAAAACGGTCAGGCCCAAAGTGCGCTGCAGGGTCCGGACCAGCTCGTCGAAGTCGCCGGCGCCGATCGGATCCAGCCCCGAGGTCGGCTCGTCCAGGAAGACCAGTTCGGGATCGAGCGCGAGCGCGCGCGCCAGCGCCACGCGCTTGATCATGCCGCCGGACAGTTCCGAGGGAAAACGGTCGGCCACGTCGGGACGCAACCCCACCATGCCAAGCTTGGCCACCGTGATCTCGTCGAGCAGCCGCTGCGAGACGTTGAGATATTCGCGCACCGGGAACTGGATGTTCTGCCGCACCGTCAGCGAGGAAAACAGCGCGCCCTGCTGGAACAGGATGCCCCAGCGCCGCTCGACGCCGCGCCGCTCGGCGGCGCCGGCGGCGTCGAGATCGATCCCGAACACCTCGATGCGTCCTGCGATCTTGGGCACGAGGCCGATGATGGTGCGCGTCAGCACCGACTTGCCGGCGCCGGAAGGGCCGACGAAGCCCAGGATCTCGCCGCGCTTGACGTCGAGATTGAGCCCGTCCAGCACCCTGGTCGAGCCGAACTGCACCGTGATGTCGCGAACCCGGATGATGGCGTTTTGGATTTCAGGCGCCATCGTCACATTCCGATCGAGGCGAAAAAGATCGCGAACACGCCGTCCATCACGATGACGAAGAAGATCCCCTTCACCACCGAGGACGTGGTGTGCTGTCCGAGCGATTCGGCGCTGCCCTGCACCGCAAGCCCCTCGACGCAGGCGACGATCCCGATCACCGCCGCCATCACCGGCGCCTTGATGATGCCGACGGTGAAGTGATCGATCGAGATCGCGTCGCGCAGGCGAAGCAGGAACGCCTCGGGATCGACGCCGCCGTAAAGCCACGCCACCAGCCCGCCGCCATACAGCGCTGCCATGGCGCCGAGAAAGGCAAGGATCGGCAGCGCGATGACCAGCGCCAGCATCCGCGGCAGGATCAGAACCTCGATCGGATCGAAACCCATGGTGCGCAGCGCGTCGATCTCCTCGCGCATTTTCATGGAGCCGAGTTCGGCGGTGTAGGCGCTGCCCGAGCGGCCCGCCACCATGATCGCCACCAGCAGCACGCCGATTTCGCGCAGCACCAGTACGCCCAGCATGTCGACCACGAAGATATCGGCGCCGAATTTGCGGAAATGGAAGATGCCCTGCTGGGAGATGATGCAGCCGATCAGAAACGTGATCAGCACGACGATCGGCACCGCGCGCCAGCAAACCTGCTCCAGATGATGCACGGTCGAGGTCAGGCGGAAGCCCCTCGGGTGGATCATCACCCTGCCGCTCGCGGCCAGCACCGCGCCAAGCATGTCGATCAGGCCGATAAGATCGTTCCGCCGATGCCGGCCATGCTGCGGCCGACCTGGTCCAGCATCCCCGTAATCGTCACCGAGGTGGTGTCGATCGCGGGCGCCGCTTTGACCCGGCGCACCTCGTCGACCAGGCTCGAATAGTTGGCCGAAAGGCCGGCGATCTTCGCCTCGACGCCGCCCTGGGTCAGGCTGCGGCGAAGCCGCTCGATCAGCCAGGCCCCGAAGGTATCGAGCTTGGAGACCTGCGACACGTCGATGAAGATGTTGGGCCGGCTTCCGGCCAGCTTTTCGGCGTCGGCGACGATCTGCTCGAGATCAGGCGCAAAGCGGGCGGTCCACGACGCCCGCGGCGCACAGCGCAAGCCCATTGCCCCGTGCAATCCGCTCCAATGTCGGGTCGCCGCTCACGATCGCCAACTCCTGTGCCGATTCTCCGCAATTCATCGGAAAAGGAAAGATCCAGCACAAGCCGCCGCCTTGTGGAACACGCCCCTAACCAGCCATACTTGGTTGCGCCGGGCAAGCCGACGGTTCAGAAATTGCCAGATTTTAAAATGACTTCCAGCAAGATTTTAAATGACCTCCTGAGCAAATCGCCAATGCTTGCGCGCGCGCATCGAACGCTGGCCGATCGCGGGCTCCTTCACCATCAGCCGCGGCGCCAAGACCGAGGCGGTGACGGTGGTGGCGGAAGTCAGCCATCGGCGGCCACACCGGGCGCGGCGAATGCGTGCCCTATCCGCGCTATGGCGAGACCCCGGAGGCGACGCTGGCCGCCCTGCAGGCGATGCAGGAGCCGCTCGAGCGCGGGCTCGACCGCCAGGCCCTGCAGGCCGCGATGCCGCCCGGCGCCGCCCGCAACGCGCTGGATTGCGCGCTGCTGGACCTCGAGGCCAAGACCAGCGGCCGGCGCGTCTGGGACCTGCTCGGACGTCCCGCCCCCAAGGCCTGCATCACCGCCTATACGATCTCGCTGGCCTCGCCCGAGGCGATGGCGGCGGCGACCGCCAAGGCCGCGCACCGGCCGCTGCTGAAGATCAAGCTCGGCGGCGACGGCGACGGGGAGCGAATCGCCGCGGTGCGCAAGGCCGCCCCCGAAATCCGAACTCATCGTCGATGCCAACGAGGCCTGGACTTCAGGCAATCTCGAACAAAACCTCGCGGCATGCGCCGAAGCCGGCGTCACCCTGGTCGAGCAGCCGCTTCCGGCCGGCCAGGACGAGGCGCTGGCGCAGATCAGGCGGCCGCTGGCCGTCTGCGCCGACGAAAGCGTGCACGACCGGGCATCGCTGGACGGGCTGCGCGAGCGCTACGATGCCGTCAACATCAAGCTCGACAAGACCGGCGGGCTGACGGAAGCGCTGGCCATGGCGGATGCGGCGCAGGCGCTGGGGTTCGAGATCATGATCGGCTGCATGGTCGCGACCTCGCTGGCGATGGCGCCGGCGATGCTGCTGGCGCCGCAGGCCCGCTTCGTCGATCTCGACGGTCCGCTGTTGCTGGCGCGCGACCGCGACGGCGGACTGCGCTACGACGGCAGCCTGGTCTATCCGCCGGAGGCCGCGCTGTGGGGATGATCCGCGAGCCGGTGCCGCGCCAGCCACATCACGATCGCGCCTGACAGCGCCATCGCGGCCATGACGTAATAGACGCCCTGCCCGTACCGGGCGTAGACCACGCCGGACAGGATCGAGGCGCCTGAGGTGACGATGCCGCTGCAGGCCGCGAAATAGCCCTGCCCCCGCGCCATCACATGGGCGGGCACATGGCGCACCAACAGGCCCATGGTGCCGACCTGGGTCAGCCCATAGGTCAGTCCGTGCGCGAGCTGGACCACGGCCAGCACCGCCACCGAGGGCTCCTGCGCCGTGATCAGCCAGCGCGCCACCGCGCTCAGACCCCCGATCACCACCAGCAGCCGACGGTGGCAGCATAAATCGCGGCGACAGCGCAAACACCACGATCTCGGCGAGCACCCCCAGCACCCACAGCCCGGCAATCGTCAGCCCGCCGAGGCCGGCGCCCTGCCAGTTGATGGAGGCGAAAGTGTAATAGGCGGCGTGGCTGCCCTGGATCAGCGCCGCCGCCACGATGATGGCGAGAAAGCCGCCATCGCGCAGCAACGCGCCCGCGCCGTGCAGCGCCGCCGGGGCCGGCTTCGGATTATCCAGCCGCCTGCAGCCCGAGGCTGACGACAGCGCCGAGCACCGCCATCGCGGCGATGACCCAGATCAGGTTCCGCGCCGCGATGACATCGACCAGCAGCCCGCAGGCCAGCGCGCCGACGACGAAGGCCGCCGAGCCCCACAGCCGCAGCGGCCCGTAATCGAGGCCGTACCGCGCCACGCCCCGCAGCGCATAGGCGTCCGTCAGCGGCACCATCGGCGTCCACACGCAGGCGGTGGCGGCGTAGGCGAGGAATACCAGGAGCGGCAGATGCTGGGTACCGACCAACGGAAAATCCGAGCGCGGTGGCAAAGGCCGTGACGATCATGGCGCCGCGCAGCGACTGGCGCCGCTCGGCCAGGCCGGTCACAACAGGCAGAATCGTAAACCGCGTCACCGAGGGAACCGCGGTGATGATCCCGATCCAGGACGCGTCGATCCCGACCGCCTTCAGCCACACCGGGAAAAACGGCAGATGGGTGCCGATCAGTGCCGAACAGCGTGCCGTAAAACAGCGCCAGCCTCGCCGCGAATCGCTTCGAGGTCTCGTGAGATGCGATGGGGATTTGTGATTCGGGCGGCATCAAACCAATTGCGATTCGCTCGATATCATGATGATCGTTAGCGTAACGCGCGGTGATTTGCGCGATGAGTTTGACATGGCCGACGAAGCATTCGCCCTATCGCCGATCTCCGCCCGCGCAAGCCTGCCGAGCGAGGAGGACTATGACGCGATCAGCCAGGCGTTCATGGAGACCTCGCGCGGCCGCTGGTTTCTCGGCGAATATGCCAAGCGCAACCGCAATGCGGACACCCGCATGGTGCTCGACGCGGTGGCGCGGATCGAGGAAACCATTGCCGCGCAGAAGCAGCCGGCCTCCGAAAGCCAGGCTGACGGAGGCGCTGGCCGCCATCCGGCACGCGGTCGAGGAGGCCGAGGCCGCCGCAACCGCCGCCGTCGAAAGCCTGGCGTTGGAGGAAAATCTGGCGCCGGTCCGCAAGGGCGCCCGGATCATCAGGGAAATCAGCTGGCGCTGGCGGGAAATCGGCGCCGACAGCCGGATCTGCGACCTGCTGGATTCCCAGGTCAGCGCCATCGAAGAGGCCTGCGGACAAATCTCCTCGGCGAGCCCGCAGGCCGCGCTGAGCGCCGCGTTCGATCTGATCAAGGCGCGGATCGCGGAGTTTGACGACGGCGACACGGGCGTCCCGCGGGCCGCCGAAGGGGCTGTTGCGTCCCGCCTCCTCCGCGGCATCGGGTGAAATGCCTGCCGCCGCGGTCGAGACGGCGCCGGCGGTGAGCCCGGCCAACGTCACCGACGCAGCGATTCGCAGCCCGGCCGAAGCCATGGTGGCAAGGACGAATGCGGTTGAGTCGATAGCCGAACTCGTTGACGTGACCGACTGAGCCCGCTGACATGGCGGCCGAAGCGCTTGACGTGACGTCTGAAGCCGCGGAAGAAAACGCCGAAGCCGCCGACGCTTACGACGAAGCGCTGCTGGACATGGTCGCGCTTGAAATGGCCGCGCCGGATGCTGCCGATATCGATGAGCCCCCTGACGGTGTCGCCGACGAAGTTCACGTCGCGGAGTTGCCGGCGGCCGAACCCATCCGTGTCGCCGAAAAGCCGGAGCTTCCCGCCGCACCAACGCAACCGCCGGCGGCTCAACCTGCGCTTCAACCTTCACTTGAACCTGCGCCTCCTGCTTCGCTTCAGCCTTCTCTTGGCTCGACGCTGATCGCCAACGGCATCGTGCGAAAGCCCAGCGAATCGCGGTCCGATCCGCTGGCGCCGATCCGGCGCATGAGCCAGGCCGAGAAGATCGCGTTCTTCTCCTGATCCAAAATCTGAAGTTCAGTTGATCAGTCGCGCGTAGAGATCCGCATCGACATTGCCGCCGGACAGCACGATGACGACGGTCTTGCCCGCTGATATCGATGCGGCCGGCCAGCAGCGCGGCGAGGCCGACCGCCCCGCCCGGCTCGACCACCAGCTTCAGCTCCCGAAACGCAAATCCCACCGCCGTGCCGACTTCCGCGTCGGAAGCGGTGACGCCTTGCGAGAGCAGCCGGCTGTTGATGGCGAAGGTGATTTCGCCGGGGATCAAGGCCATCAGCGCATCGCAGATGCTGTGGCCTTCAGCGCCATGCGGTTGGCGTTTTCCCGCGCGCAGCGAACGCGCATGATCGTCAAAGGCTTCCGGTTCGGCCGACATCAGCTCGGCCCGCGGATAGCGCGCCTTGATCGCGGTAGCGACGCCGGCCACCAGGCCGCCGCCGGAGGCCGGCGCCACCACGATGTCGGGCGCGACGCCAAGTGCCGCCATGTCGTCGGCGATTTCCCGCCCCACCGTACCCTGGCCGGCGATCACCAGGGGATCGTCATAGGGCGGTACCAGCGTGGCGCCGCGCTTGCCGGCGATGTCGCGGGCGATGGCTTCGCGGTCCTCGCGGTCGCGGTCGTACAGCACGACCTCGGCGCCATAGGCCTTGGTGCGCTCGCGCTTGGAGAGCGGCGCGTCGGCGGGCATCACGATGGTCGCCTGCATGTTCAGGATCCGCGCCGCCGCCGCCACGCCCTGGGCGTGATTGCCGGACGAGAACGCGACCACGCCGCCGCCGCGCGCGCTCAGCGGGATCGACGACAGCTTGTTGAAGGCGCCGCGGAACTTGAACGATCCGGTCCGCTGCAGCATTTCAGGTTTCAGGAAGACCCGGGTTCCGACACGCTCGTCGAGCGCGGGCGATGATATCAGCGGCGTTCGCACCGCGAACGGCGCAAGCACCCGCGCGGCGGCATCGACATCGCTGGAATTGACCGGCAGGATTGGGGATAATTGCGTCATCAGCGACTTGTACCGCGCCACGCAACATGCGGGCAAGATAGTCGAAGCGGGATCAGGCGACGAAGCGCGGATGCTCGGCCGCGAACGGCGCTTCGTCGCTCTCCGGGTAGACGCAGCGGACACCCGCGACATTGTCGATGAATACGCGGGCCGATGCTTCCCAGGTGTGCCCGGCGGCAAACGCGAGGCAGGCTTGGGGCGAAATATTCAACGCGGACAGGCACGCGGCCCGCAAGTCGTCGTTCAATGCGCCCACCGGCTCGTCGCCGATCACGTCGCGGGGCCCGGTCACGGGAAACGCGGCGACCGGCACGCCGCTGGCCAGCGCCTCCAGCAGCACCAGGCCGAAGGTGTCGGTCCTGCTCGGAAACACGAAAACGTCGGCGCCAGCATAGGCCTCCGCCAATGCTTCGCCCTGCCGCGAGCCGAGAAAGGTGGCCTGCGGATATTTCCGGGCCAATGCCGCGCGCGCCGGCCCGTCGCCGACGATCACCTTGGTGCCGGGCAGATCGAGATCGAGAAACGCCTCGAGATTCTTTTCGACCGCGACGCGGCCGACGCACAGGAACACCGGGCGCGGCAGGCCGAGATCGACGGGGCGAGGATGAAATTGGCTGCTGTCGACGCCGCGCGGCCATAACACGACATTACGAAAGCCGCGCATGCGCAACTCGGTCGCCAGCGCCGGCGTCGCTGCCATCACCGCCTGGCTCGGTCTGTGGAAGGCGCGCAATGCCGCCCAAATCCAGGATTCAGGGATCGGCAGGCGCGCGGAAATGTATTCGGGAAAGCGGGTGTGAAAGCTCGTGGTGAACGGCAATCCCTGTTTGCGGCAATAGCGCCGCACCAAAATCCCGATCGGCCCTTCGGTCGCGATGTGAATGCTGTCGGGCCGGGCTTCCGCGATCAGCCGGGCGATTTTCGCCTGATACGGCAACGCCAGGCGCAAATCCCGGTAGCTCGGCAGGGCGAAGGTGCGGAACGACTGCGGGGTGAGAAAGCTGACCTCAACGTCCAGCGCCTTGGCCGCTTCCGCCATCATGGCCAGCGTGCGCACCACCCCGTTGACCTGAGGATGCCACGCATCGGTTGCGACCAGGACACGCATCAGGCGGCGCGCGCCGCTACCGAAGCGACAGGAGCCGCCCGACGCAGCGGCTCGGTCCAGGTGAGGATCTCAAACCGGCCATCCTCGTGCTCGGCAAGCACGGTCAAGCTTTCCACCCAGTCGCCGCAGTTCATATAGATGACACCCTGCTCGTCGCGGATGGTGGCGTAATGGATGTGGCCGCAGATCACGCCGTCGGCGCCGTGACGCCGCGCCTCGGCCGCGAGCGTCTGCTCGAAGGCACCGATGTAGTTCACGGCGTTCTTGACCTTGTGCTTGGCCCACTGCGACAGCGACCAATAGGACACGCCGAGCGCGCGCCGGAAAAAGTTGACGAAGCGATTCATCTGGATGGCGAAATCGTAGGCCTTGTCGCCGAGATGGGCGAGCCAGCGCGCGTTCTGCACCACGAGGTCGAAGATATCGCCATGAATCACCAGGTAACGCCGTCCATCAACGCCGACATGAATGATGTTTTCCACCACGTCGATGCCGCCGAAATGGGTGCCGTAGTAATTCCTCAGGAATTCGTCGTGATTGCCGGGAACGTAAATGACCTTGGCGCCCTTGCGCGCCTTTCGCAGCATTTTCTGCACGAAGTCATTGTGCGATTGCGGCCAGTACCAGTTGGACTGCAGCGCCCAGCCATCGACGATATCACCGACCAGATAGATCGTGTCGGCATCATGGCTGCGGAGAAAGTCCAGCAGCCGGTCGGCTTGCGAGCCGCGGGCTCCGAGGTGGACATCGGAGATAAACAAAGTGCGAAATCGCCGCTCCGGCAACTCTTCACTCATAGCGTCATTCCCATGCGCGAGCAGCTAGCCGATTCCCGTGACGGCGCGATGACGGTTCACGCCGCCGATGGAACCGCTCGCTCGAAACAGACCAGCGTATAGATCCCGAACGGCGCCACCTTGCGCCGTTCCACGAGGTTGGCGTCCTTGTTCGAATGAGCCCATGCCTGCAGGCGCGCGAACGGAAATTCGGGCCGCAGGCCGAGCTTCCGGGTGCGCTTCGCGGCCCATCGCTCGACCGCCGCGGCGACGCCTGTTTCCGAGTACAGATGATTGACGAGGATGATCCGGCCGCCGGGCTTCACCACGCGGTGGCATTCGGACAGCACCTGCTCGGGATTGGCCACCAGCGTGATGACGAACTGCGCCACCACGCAATCGAACGTGGCGTCGGCAAATGTCATCCGGTGCGCATCCATCAGTTCGACGTCCCTGACGAAAGGGTAGCGCCCGCTCGCCATTTTCTCGCGCGCTTTGGCCAGCATCGGCGCACTGAGATCGATGCCAGTGATTTCGGTGGTTGAGTCGTAGTCGTCAAACGACAGACCGGTCCCGACGCCGACCTCGAGAATTTTGCCGCCGACCGCGCGCGCCGCCTTCGCCGCCGCGCGGCGGCCGTTCACCATCACCGGCCCGCACACCGCGTCATAGATCGGCGCCCACCGCGCGTAGGCGGTTGCAACGGTGCGGCCGTCGAGGTCGGAACTTTTCATCTTTCATCCAGCAAGCAGGCGGCACGAATCGGACCGTTTTGCCCGTTGGATGGCGAATAGCAGTGCTGTGCGACAACAGGACGACATCGGGGATAGGTTTCAAACATGAGCCGCCATTCGTAAACATGGCTTCGCGAACTCTGAGTTGCGCCTTCGCGATCTCGGAGTTGCGCCTTCGCGATCTCGGAGTTGCGCCTTCGCGATCTCGCCGCGCAATACGCGCGAGTTTTAGCTGGAATATGCTGCCCTCCAGTCAGAGGGCGCAGGGAATGCCGGACGCTCGGCGCGTCCGCAGCCGCGCGTGGTGTGTAGTAAACACGCGCGTTAGTCACCACGGTCACACCGGAAACACCCGGCATTCCCCGCGCAATGGTTTTAACGGTTTCCTTCGTGATCTCCCCGGTGACCGGGCTTGTTTGCCGCCGTCATCCCCAAGAAGCTTGCCTCTCGAGAACTTGACACCAGCGTCGGGGTGTCAGGACCACACGACTTCGCCGTCCGCATCAGCATCGCTCGTCCAGCGCGCTGCCGCGTCCACCGCATCCCGCCCCTACGTCCGTGACGTTCGCAAAACGCCCCTTGTGAGTGGGACGGGACGGCGGCGGATATAAAAGTGATTTGGGGTGACGGCGAAGGAGATTTTTTTCGCGCGGGGACTGGACAGGGAAAAATCGGCGGGCGCACTGATTTGCCCGTCGGGTCAAATCAGTCGACGTCGGCGACCAGTTCGTGAGGCGATTGCAGCGATTTCCGTGAATCCCGGCGTGCCGACGCCGCGATCGAATGAGCCGCAACCTTCGCTCTTGACAAGCACGGACATCGCTGTTGCGACCGTTGATGTCTGCTTGGTAGGTGTAAAGCGGCAATATTCACTTGAGGTCAGCATTTCCGTTTTTGACCCAAGGCGACACGCCTTTGCGCGGAAAAGCACGCCCAGCCGCTCGATCGAAAAATTACATGTTGATGATGGCAAACACGCCCATCGCACCGAGTGTGCCGAACATCAGCCCGTAGAGCGCCAGCCGACCACTGATGGCGGGGCTCGCCTCAATCGGGGTTTCGTCTAAGTGATGGTTTTCCGCGTTCTGCATAACTGATCTCCCGCGCGAATGGCGAAGCGCCAGTCGCTTATTGGCAACGCAAAACCAAGGGGATTGTTCCGTTTACGCAGCGCCCACAGCGTCGTTTTCGGAGGTCAGGATCGCTTCGGTTGGTGGCCTCCTTTGTCATATCGCACCACCGGCGCAACTCACTTGGCACGAACCGGACCAACCGGGCCGACCTGATAATGTCCGTTGATTGGGTGACCGGAAGTTGCTGGCACACGGTCAAAGTGACGCGATTGATCCGCTGCAGACCTTGCCTTCCACGGCAATCTCCGGAGTGGTAGTCTCCGAATGCCCACCAACGATCCCGAGGCAGCTGGCGCAAACGTGGTGTCCCGCATGTCCACGACAATACGCAGTACTAGTCGCCGCCGAATTCTTGTCGGCGCTGGGGCAGGTCTCGTGGGGGGATGCGTTCGCTCCCTCGCCGCAGCGGTTCCCGAATGGGTTTCGATCCCACCCACCGAAGCGGGTTTTTCCGCCGATCTGGAAGCTCGACTCGAACAGGCGATCGCGGAGGGACGCGTGTGGGGTCTGCACGGCGTCGTCATCGTGCGCTCGGGTCGTCTCGTTCTCGAAAAATACTTCGAGGGGCCCGATGACATCGAGGGGCGTGGTCCGGTTGCACGCGTGGCGTTCGGACCGGACATGCCGCACGATTTGCGATCAGTCACGAAGTGCATCGTCGGGTTGCTCTACGGCATCGCACTCGCCGAAGGAAAAGTTCCGCGCCCGGAAGAGCCACTCCTCGCCGCCTTCCCGGGATACGCCGACATCGACGCCACAGGAGGTCGTGACAAGCTTACCGTCGCACACGCGCTGACGATGACGCTCGGTACCGACTGGCCTGAATTGGGAATTCCCTACAGCGATCCCTCGAACAGCGAAGTCGCAATGGAAGCAGCGGCTGACCGCTATCGCTTCATTCTTGAGCGCCCCATCGTTGCCGAACCTGGAACCAAATGGATTTACAACGGAGGCGCAACAGCCTTACTCGGCCGGCTGATTGCGAAGGGCACAGGAAAGTCCCTTCCGGAATATGCGCGTAGCGCCTTGTTTGCGCCTCTTGGACTTGACGCAGCACAGTGGGCCACCGGTCGTGACGGGGAGCCAATCGCCGCTTCGGGCCTTAGCATGGTGCCGCGAGACCTCGCGCGTATCGGCCAATTGGTTTTGCAGGATGGCGCATGGCTGGGCCGCCAGGTGGTGCCATCCGCGTGGCTCAACGCTTCATTCAGGCCCGCCGTGACCATCAACGAATATCTTAAATACGGGTATCACTGGTACCTGGGCGAATTGAATTCCGACCCTCCCGTCGCTTCGCGCAGGCAGCGATGGGCGGGCGGTATCGGCTATGGAGGCCAGCGGCTCTTCGTCTTTCCGGACCTCAAGCTCGTCGTCGTGATCACAGCCGGTAACTACGACAGGACCGATCAAGCGGTGGTGCCGATTAATCTGATCCGCCAAGTCATTTTACCAGCCACCATCTAAGAACGCCGTTGCATGCCCCAGCCGTTTTACTTCCGCCCTGGCCCCCTTGAGACGTACCGATTGACCCGGAAAATGTCTGCTAATCGGCGGAAGACCGGAGGTCAGCGCCGCACGGTCAAAGTGAAGTCGAGGGACGACGGTATCAAGCTTTTCTTTTTGCTAGACGGCGTTGGCAAATGGCGTTGCAGGCACGAGCGACACCAATGGAATATCAAGATTGCAAACGACGCCGGAGGGCTCAAAGGAAAAATGGGCTTCGCCTCTAAGCTCGCCAACAAAGCCTTGTTCGATCAATCGCGTTCCAAAGCTCGTGTGCGTCGGTTTCTGAACGGACGGGCCGCCCGTCTCCACCCACGTAAAGCTAAACCGTTCTTTGGAGGCATCAACAGCCGCCGATACCGCCACACAGCCATTCTCGTTCGACAACGAGCCGTACTTAACGGCATGGTGCAAAGTTCGTTGAGAATCATTGCGAGTGGAAGAACGGCGGCAGGGCTAACGTCGATATCTGGAATTTCAACATGGAAACGCGCGCCCTTATCGAACGGCTCAATTGCGATTTGAACAATCGACGCCAGCGTCGTTTCTTTCGACAACTCGTGAAGGTGCGACTTCCGCTGACCCACTTCGAACATCGGTGACGAATTGACGCGAATAACTTGGACCGCAAAGCCCACTATTTTTCGCCCACCCCTTCGTTATGATCCGCGCTATATGATGTCTCCGGCGATTTTCGCCGCCAAGGCGAGGTCTTGCAGCAAAAACCCTCTGACCTGTTCACGCCCTCCGCTGTATTTTTCAGACTTCAGAGGGTTCAAATAAATCTTTCCCCACTCGACGGCGGCGGCAACTTTCTCCCTGTAGTTCGCTTCGCGCTCTACGCCGTCAAAAGCGTGCTGCAGGTTGCCCAACTCTCGCAAAAGCTCCTCTTCCCCAATATCGTACTTGCGGATACGTGTGCCGGGCAACGTCAACCGTTCGTGCGGATTCATTCTACATCTCCATCTGTTGCTAATTCCGTCAGCACCGCGCGTGCCTGGCGGCCGATCTCGGATACGTGAACGTCGAAGGCCGCGGTCCCAAATTCGGGGTCTACTACTTCACTGTTGGTTGCCGGCGTCGATCCCGGATTGGGTGATCGGGTCGATCCCCAAAGGGGAGATCGGTATGGTGTATGGCTGCCACTTGAATTCACGACTGAGCATGCACTTCCTGTACGCAGGCCCGGTTTGTTTGGTGTTTATTTGGCGGCAGAAGGCCACCGCGGCAGGATATTTCGAAAGGAACGCGGTGATGTCGCGCCTTTTGACGTCGGTGTAACTTTCGCCAAACGCGTTAGCAATCCCGCATAGTGAAATGATGCCGGCGAAGACCGCCCGTTTCATCGGTATCCTCCCATCGAAGCACGGATGAGGATGTCCCCTAATTGTCCAGCGACTCTCGCGAGAACTCGCAAGGCATCGATGCCGACCTTAGGCGGGCGCTTCTTCTTCAGCAGGGTCACATCCTACATCAAGGTTTCCGCTGGTGCTTCTGCTCGCGTAACTCCCCGCCGCAAAACTCTGCTGGCCGTTCTTTGTCAACGGGCCTTAGCCCAACTTGCGCAGAATCGCACCCTGACCATAGGCAAATCAAAGCCTTAGCCAAAAAGTTGGCACTACAGTTTTTTGCGGATTGGGATCAGGCGGTTTGTTCGAGAACTGGCAAGTGTTGCTCGGCGAGGCGCATGCGCTTTGGCAGGACGATGCCGAGACGATTGAGGAGAGCGGCCTGTGCCGGGTCTGGCTGGGTCACACAGCGCAGGCGAATCTGGCCGCGCTCTGCGGTCGGCAGGACGACATCGTGGGACTGAATGCGCTTGAGTTCTTCCAGGATGGTGCGCGGCGAATTGCCGAGACCGGCGCAGCTCTGCCACATCTCGAGGCTCTTCCACAGTACGAAGGCAAGAAAGCAGACGAGGATATGAGCCTGCACGCGGTCCTCGCGCTGGTGCCAGATCGGACGGAGGTTGAGTTGGTCCTTGTGGATGCGGAAAGCAGCTTCGGCCTGCGTCAGCTGGATATAGGCCTTCCAAAGCTGTTGATCGCTCCAATCATCGATGTTCGAACGCAACAGATAGGCGCCCTCCGAGAGCGCGGCCCAGTCGTCGAAGGCGTCGTTGTAAACGACATCAAGGCGGAAACCCGCAGGGCAGCCATCCGGCTCCAACGTGATTGCGAAGCGGGCGGCGGATCGCTGGTTTTGCTGCAGGATGCGGCCGATCTGCCGGTTCACCGTCGCCGGATCGACGCGCTTCTTTGAACGAGCCAGCCGCGCAGCCAAGCGCCCGAGCGCTTCTTCGATCCGCCGGCTGAACTTGTCGTGCATGGCGCGTTCTTTGTTGCGCCGGTCGGCGGAACGGCACAGGATCACCGTCTCGCCGGTCTCGGGGTGGCGCGTCAGCTTGACCTCGACGCCTTCATGGACCATACGCCAGCCATCCGGGCGAGTGAGTTCGAGCGCGAACTTCTTCAGTTCCGACTTCGGTGCGCCGATGATGTAGCGCCGGCCGGTCTGGCGTAGCCATGCCAGATTGTCGGCGCTTGCCATGCCGCGATCGGTGATCCAGACCCTTCCCAGCATGCCATGCCGGGCCTCCATGGTGGCTACGATCGTCTGCAAGGTTCGCGAGTCGTGGGTGTTGCCGGCGAAAACCTCGTAGCCCAAGGGAAAGCCGTCGAAGGTCACCACCAGCGCGATGCACACCTGCTTGCAGTCGGGGCGATGATCGCGGGAATAACCGCGTTGCGCCTGCGGATTGGCCGCGGCCTGGCCCTCAAAATACGTGCTGGTCACATCGTAGAGCAGCACCTCGTTCTGGATCGCAAACAGCTCGCCGCAACGCTGCGACAGATGCGCTTCGAGCGCGGTCTTGTAGGCGAGCAGATGGTCGAGCCCGCGATAGAGCCGATCCTTGCTGACCTCCTCGTCACCAAGCTGCAGCAGATCTGAAAGCGCCGTGCGTCGATACCAGTCCTCCGCAATGTGTAACTCGCTCGACGGCTCGCAAAACCGCGCGGCGACCAGCACGGCCGCCATCTTCGACCACGCGATGCGCTCCTTGCCGATCGGAAGCAGCCGCTCGCACAGAGCCTCAAGTCCGGTGCCGCGCCACAGCGCGAGAGCAAGATACACATCGCCGAATTGACGCGGGCGTTCGAGGCGAATGCCCCTCAGCCGCACCGGCAACGTCAATTGCTCGCTACCATCGTCGAACAGCTGCGCGCGCTCGGGACTGCCAATCAGCCGGTGAGCCAGCGCCCGTGCCTGAACGCGACCGTGCTCATCGAGTTCGCCGAGCTGCGCCACCGTTTGCTGAATGACCCGACGACCAACACGCACGCTGCGCACAAGGCGCCAATAGCGATGAACCTTCCCATCTTTGCGTATCGTGGTGTGGCGCAGATACATGCGCCCGAATCAATCCAACTCGTCGCTTCCAGAAAATACCCTAGGTTGGCACTACACGCCGAAATCCCCGCTTCGCACCGGCTAACCATTTGATCCAATTCAGGTCACTCGACGCAAAATCCCGGAAAATAGCTAAATCCGGTCTCCAACTGCGCAAGTTGGGCTAGTTCGATTTCTCTCGTTGCCACTGTTCATTTAGCAGTTGTTGTTGCACGTTGTTGAGATCCTCTTCATATTTATCATCAATCCCCTTCTTTCCCAGCTTCCAGCCGCGGCGGAACATGCATCTGCGGTGGGCCGCGGTAGTGTCGTTGTCCCTGCCGTAGGTTTTATCGCAAAAGGCAGTGGCTGCATCGAAGGAGGCGGCATCGGAGGCGAAGCCGTTATTGCCTTTTCTCACATTGGAATACGGGTAGCCGCCGGCATGGACGTTCACGATGCCGCCGAGCAGCACGAGCGCAATGAGGGCGATGCGTGTCATGGTACGAATTCTCAGTTTCCGCCTCGATTGGTTGACGCCGCTTTCGCGGCCGTTCAAAGCTTGCTGAAATTTAATGGGCGGGGTTCGCCCGCATCGCACCGTTAAAATCTTCAAACTTTCCGATCGAGACGGCGGAAGATGTCGTCAAGGTGATCGACGACGTATCTAGTCTCAGGCTTTGTCCTGAGTGAAGTCCAACACATCCGGCATTGCGCGCGGTCAACCGACCACCGTCGATGTAAGACCCGGTCCAGTCATAAACTGCCGGCGGGACTACGACCGGTGCCTTGGTGTAAACTTGGGCCGGAGGATCGGCGGCGAGTGCCGAGGCAGCACCTTTTGCGTGGTCGCTATTGGCACAAAAGGACATGCCGCCGTGGTCGCTACATGTCTGTTATCGGGGGCGAATCGGAAACATTTGCTCGTTTGAACCACCTGCAAAGTTAACCGCGCATATCGCGCCATTCTTGTTCATATGGAGTTCATCGAGAAACAGGCACAATGGACCGGCGTATCGCATCGAACACAAACAAAATGAGGATGAGCAAGTAGATGACCGGAAAAGCCCTGTCGATATCGGCATTCGCCGCTTTGCTTTGCTTCGCAAGCTTCAGTGCTCAGGCCGCGGAAGGTTGCGGCCAGGGCGCACATCGTGGTCCGGATGGTCGTTGCTATCTTAACGGGCGCGTGGTCGTGGTTGAGCCGGCGCCAGTCGTGGTGGTTGGGCCACCAGTCGGGGTAGTCTGCGGGCCGGGACTGCGTTGGCACCCGGGACGGCGACGCTGCTGGGCGTACTAAGCCCGTCTGACGGCGTTCAGTTTCGCAGATATCCGCGAATCGAATTTGAAATTGAGAGCCGCCCACGGGCGGCTTTTGTTTTGACCGGCCAGCATGTGTGATGTCGCTTGTTGTGCGAACCGGACCAACCGGACCAACCTGATAATGTCCGTTGATTGGGGGCCATTCGAGTGCAAAAGATCGAATGTAATGGTTTAGATTTGGGCGCAAAGGATGAAGATGTAGATTTAAAATATCGAAGCGCCGTCATTAAAACCAGTTTGATTGGGGAATTGATAGTCATTGTTTCCGGAGACGAAAACAAAAACAAACTTGAGAGCAATCTGAGGCCAAATCAAATTAAGAAAATAAAACATTTGTCGTGGATTCAGGTCTTGGCCCCGAACTAGCGCATCCGCGCCGAGCGGGTCGCCGGATAGCGCACCTGCGTGCCAAGTCCGGAAGTTTGGCACATTTGAGACCTGCCGACTGCATCGAGTGACGTCGGCTTTTAGGGGTAACTCGGAAGACATTTGTCAGTCCGAGCTTTTCCGGGTTTGCCCGCCATTAAAGGACGTTGAAGGAAATTAGCGCCTGTGCATGGTCCACGAACCCCCACCTCCGGTTCCAGACCACTGGCCGGATGCGCCATCCTCCGTGATCGAACCGATATACGCCTGCTTGCATTCGCCGGGGTAGCCTTGACCGGTACAATCGCGAATGAAAGTGATTCTTCCATTCTGAACGGAGCCTCGGATCGGGTCGGTTCGTGGCCCCGGACAGCACGTCCATTGCGAGGAGCCAGAAAACGTTGAGCCGTTAGCCGTAATGGCAAAGGTGGAGCTATAGCCGCTGGCGACGACGCTATATTTCCCGCTGACAATCGGGCTCTTGTCGGGTTGGACCTGTCTCGGGTTGGCCGCAGCAAGTTGGCCTTTCTTCAGTTCCTCCAACCGCGCACGCGCCATGCTGCCATAAACAGTGCTGCCGAACTGACGAATGAAATCCTCGATCACGGCAATACTCGCCGTGTTCTGTATGACAGACCAAGCGCGCGCAGCCTCGTCCGAGGCGCGCGAAACGGCAGTCGACGGCGGAGCGGCGGGCAATGGCGCCGCAACTGCCTGGCCGCCAGCTAGCTGGCCCGCGAAATAAAAATTACCAGCAATCGGCGAGGACGACACCCAGGGCTGCTGCGATCCGGCGGTCGCCTGCTTCACCGCAAGCCCTACGGCGTTGAAGGTCTGGAAAATATCCTGTCCGGGTTTGCGTATCGCTTCCACCAGCGCCCTGGTGTAGGGGCTGTTGCCGTCGGAGCCGTCGCGCGCCACGTTACCCGGCTGCGTCGCATACGAAATCAGCGTGCCTTCCGGCGCGCGCATCTGTGCCAGCCCGCCTTCGGCCGCACGCAGGCCACGTCCGCCGAACGGGTTGTTGCGGCAGGCGTCGAGGATGACGATGTTGAGCTTGGTGCCGGCGCCCTCCATCTGGCGTAGCACCAGCGCCGTATCGAGCAGTTGAAAATCGACATCGGTTTCGCGCGTCGGATTGGCGGTCACCGGCACCAGATAGTTCGCGCCGCGAACCTGGACGCCGTGCCCGGCATAATAGAACAACCCGACATCCGCATCCTGAATCTGATCGCTGAAGTGCTGCACCGCATTGTCAAATTTTGTCTTATCAAGGTCCAATTGCGCGCCGCCACCGATAAGGACGAAACCCAGACCTCGCAACGTGTCGGCCATCAGCTTGGCGTCGTTGGTGGGGTTCTCCAGCCGTGCCACGTTCTGATAAGCGCCGTTGCCGATGACGAGGGCAATGCGCTTCTCGGCGAGCGCCGCCGCACTCGTCATGCCGAGAACGATCATGCCGAGCAACACTGAGCGAGTTCTGCGCAAAATTAGCCCTTTGATGGACAAAATGGCGATATCCGAAACGAGGTTACCCGACCCGCTTCGGTTCGCAAGGCCAAACCTAGAAGCCAGCAAGTTGATGGGACGTTTAGGGAGGCCGCCGCAGGGATTCGGTCATGTCGGCGATTGGCACTTAGCGTCAGTTACTGCGGCGCAGCGGTATGTCCGTTGTTCGGGTGTACATCGGAAGGGGCTGGCAGAGGGTCAAACCGTCGCGATTGACCCAAAGGAGCACTCGGCCTTCGATCGTCATTCAGTCGATGACTAACGCGCTGCCCGAGACCGTGCGGGCGGCGATTGACGCGAATTGCAGGTTAGCCAGCCTTAATATTTCGCGACCACCGGGGCGCCGAACGTGTAGTTCACCCGGACCGTGCCCATGTCGACGTCCTGCGTGATGGAGCGGGAAAAGATAAATCCGCCACCCGTCACAGGGGTGCCAACGAAGTCGCGGTTGCCGTTGCCCATAAAGAGATGGTCGTACTCGACTGCAACCGACCAGCCCGGAGCAAAGCCGAATTCGATGCCGGTCCCGACAACTCCCCCCCAACGGGTTTCGCTGGCCTGCGCCATCAGCGTGCCCGCTGGTACGTTGCCAATGATGAAGTTTGAGACCGCTCCATATTTGTCGTGTGTAAATGCCGCGCCACCCTTCAGGTACAAGAGCACGTTGTTCCAGGCATACCCGGCCTGGCCAGTGAACATGCCGATGGCATCGATGCTGGTCTGGTTCGAGAACGGCAGACCGCCGAAGGTCCCGAACGTGCTGGTGCCGGATCCTTTCAGGTTCGCCCAGTCACCCTGGGCCTCGACCCCGAACACCCAGTTCGTCGCCTGCCAGCGATAGCCGATCTGACCACCGGCGAGACCGCCCGTCGCATCGTGACAACCGGTAGGCACGGTTGGCTCTGGAATCCTAGTCCAGCAATTATGGCTGAACCCGCCACCACCATTGAGGCCGATATAGAAGCCACTCCAATTGTAGATCGGCGCAACCGCCGGAGGCGCCTTGGTATAGACCTTCGCGGGGAGATCGGCTGCGGATGCCCCGCTTGCCAAGGCGACCACCGAAGCAAGCCCAACTCCAATTATTGCAAGTCGACGCATTCCAATTCCCCAGCGTAAACAGACGCAGAAACCCGTTCTGGCATAGGACCCATTCATTGCGCCAGAGTGACGCCCCTTCAGGTTGTAACTTTGTGTGATGTGTTGCAAAAATGCCCCGTGGCGACGAGCCGATTTGCCACGCAACAAACAGGTCCGCTTCTGCGACCGCAGCGGCGACGGCGATGGTTTGGCCAGTCGCGTCGCGTGCGCAACAGGCCCGCCCAATACGCAAGATCGGCGTTCTGCTGAATTATCTCTCGGGAGACCTCGAAGGTCAGGCGAGGATGAGAGCATTTGCGACAGCGATGCGGAATCTCGGTTGGATCGAGGGAGAAAATCTGCAAACCGAAATTCACTTCGCCGGCGATGAAGCCGATCTCTATCGCGGGTAAAGTTGCGCGCTGCCGTTTGGACCGGCGACGCCTCGTGACACAAAACCCAACAGCGACAGGGTGGCCTCGACAGAGCACGAAATTTCCGCCCGCCCATGGCGGAGAAAATCGGATTGCTGTTCGACATTCGGGGAGAGGTAGTTCGAGCGTTACGGCATGCTTTCTCGCGAATTCGCAGAATGCGCCAACACCTTCAAACACGACGGATAAGCGCCACCCTGACCGCCGAATGCTCTAGTAGCCTAGCGCCAGTCCGGTGCCACGACGCGGATCGTTCGCACCATAGAACCTGTTTCGACCGACCGCCTTTCCCCCAAGACTGGGCGCACCGACCATGATCGCGGCGACGTGGTTGGCCGGCAGCGAATTGTCGAACCGGTATCCCATGCTCTCCAGCAATTTCGGGTATCAGGCGAAAGCGCGAACGGCTCCACATTCGTCACATCCGGCAGCCACTGATGATGGATGCGTGGCGCATCGACGGCTTCCTGAATGTTCATCTGAAAATCGACCACATTCAGGATCGTTTGCAGCACAGTCGTGATGATGCGGCTTGCCGCCTGGCGTGCCGAGAATAAGGACAGGCTTATCGTCCCGGTGACGATCGTTGGGGTCATCGAGCTCAGCGGTGTCTTGCCCGGCGCGATCGCGTTCGCGTCTCCCTGGACAACCCCGTAGACGTTGGCGACGCCCGGATTCGCCGTGAAATCGTCCATTTCGTCGTTCATCAACACGCCTGTACCGGTGGCAACGACCCGCGCTCCGAACCAGTCATTGAGCGTATAGGTCAGCGAAACCGCGTTGCCGGCATCGTCGATGATCGAGAAGTGCGTCGTGTTGCTGCCTTCGTGAGGCGCAACACCCTGCCCGAAATCGCTGGAGATCCCGGCCTTGTCCGGCTTTATCGAATCCCGGATTTTTGCCGCGTAGCTCTTGTCGATCAACTCCCGGGCCGGATTGCTAACAAAGTCCGGATCGCCAAGCAGACTGTTTCGATCGGCAAAGGCGTGACGCATCGCCTCGATTTCGTAATGCAGCGCCTGCGCCGATCCCCAGCCCAATTCCCGGAGCGGATATCCCTCCAGAATGTTCAGCATCTCGCAGATGGCAACACCGCCTGAACTCGGCGGCGGCGCCGAGATCACGTGATAGCCGCGATAATCGCACTCGATCGGCGGGAGTTCTCGGGTCTTGTAGCGATCCAGATCTTCCTGATCGATAATTCCTCCGCCCGCCCTGCTTGCCCTGACGATGGCGGCGGCGGTCTTGCCACGATAGAAACCGTCAACGCCCTGCCTTCTGATCAAACGCAGCGTGTCTGCAAGGTCGCGCTGCACCAGCCTCTCGCCTGCAACAAACGGCATGTCCCTTGTTGAGGAAAATTTCGCCGGTAGCCGGAAATCTTCTGAAGTCGTCGGTCGCCGAGGCGAGCATGTCGACGTCGCCCTGATCCAGGACGAATCCGTCTTCGGCCAGTTCAATCGCCGGCTCGATCAACGCGGCCCGCGTCATCGTGCCGTATTTTTTCCGCGCATATTCCAGACCCGACACAGTACCGGGGACGCCGACCGCCAGCCAGCCGAGCGTCTCAGGCCTTTGACGACGTTTCCGTCCTTGTCGAGGTACATGTCCCGGCTCGCGGCACGCGGCGCCTTCTCGCGAAAATCGAGGAAGGTCTTTCGTCCATCGGCAAAGCGGATCGTCATGAAGCCGCCGCCGCCCAAATTGCCGGCGGCCGGATAGACCACGGCCAGGGCATATCCTACCGCGACGGCAGCATCGATCGCGCTGCCGCCGCGCTTGAGAATGTCAACCCCGACCTCGGTCGCAAGGTGCTGCGCCGTGACCACCATGGCCTTTTCGGCGGCCACGGGCCTCACCGAGGCGGCGTTGGCGGCCGGGCTCACAAGCGGTAACCACACCAGGGCAACCAGTGCGCAGGTGCCGATCAGCCTTCCAAAGACGAAATCGAACCGGCCCGACCGGATTTTCAATTCATCGCTCGAAACCGGCAAGGACATGAAAATCCTCTCTCCTTTTCAGTGTCGCATGGCGGCCGCGTAACCGTGCTGAAGTCTTATACGACTGTCGAAGCTGGCTTTGGAACCGAGGCGGGCTTCGGCCACAAACCTTATCTGCCATCGGCAGGCTATTCTATTGGGAACAGGAACCGTCAATGCCCAATGGCGGGTCGCAAGACCGGATTCAATACCGCTGACTTGTCCCTTCTAATTCGTTATCCTGCAATCGGGACCACCGCCGGGTCGAATGCAGGTTCCGGGTACCTAGCAGGGTTACATCCAAATGCTTCCTGGGCGCCGTTTTGCTGCCGCTGCGACGGCATTCTTGCTGATCGCAGGCGGTTTCTTCGTCCTGCTTTTTTCAACGGTCGAATCCCCGGCCGCGGCGGCGTCCGACGGCTGCGCGACGGCCGAGGTCACGGTCTTGCCGTCGCCGCTGGCGCCCTGGACCGGCGCGCCGCTGCGCGTCATGGTCATCGCGGAGAAACCGGTCGAGGGCGCGCTGTCGCTGATCGCGCCCGATGGAAAGGTCGCGGTCAAATCGTCCGACCGGCACGAAGGGCCGCCTTATTCCTGGTTCGCCGAGGTCGCGGCGCCGGCGGCCGGCACCTGGCATGCGACGCTGCGAACGTACGTCGGCGGATTGCAGCCCGGTGACGCGCGACATCACGGTCGGCGCGCGCAAGCCGGAGCCGTTGAGAATGCCGCCGGGAAGAATCTGGCAGATGCGCAATAGCTGGAACAGCACGAACGAAGCCCTGTTTTCGGCATGGATCGAGAAGCTGTTCGACGCGCCGCCCGACCAGGACCTGAACTGGAAGGTCTGGTACGAGGTGCTGCGCGACCCCTCGCGCAATTTCCTGTACAACTATCTCGGCCGCAACGAAGACAACGACGCAAACCGGGCTCACGCCCGACTGCGCCGACTTCGTCTATTTCCTGCGCGCCTATTTCGCC
This sequence comes from uncultured Alphaproteobacteria bacterium, assembly GCA_963823115.1. Taxonomy (GTDB): domain Bacteria; phylum Pseudomonadota; class Alphaproteobacteria; order Rhizobiales; family Xanthobacteraceae; genus Bradyrhizobium. Next base: position 396,289 of record CAWGKJ010000011.1, read on the forward strand.
TTCAAGATGGGGCTGCCGTTCGGCTATTCGAATTGCTCGCGCGGTTTCGGCGGCAGGCCGCCGAAATGCTATCAGTGGTTCGACGTCGAGCATCCCGAAGTCACGCGCCCGCCGCCGCCGCCCGAACAGGATGCGGAGCGCCGGCAGCGGATGCCCCGCCCGCCCCGCCGCCGCCGCAGACGCCGAGCTTGCTGCGTTTGTTCGGCCAATCCGAGCCGCCGGCAGCGAGCCCTGCCGCAACGCCGCCTGCGAAAGCCGCCGCCGCCCAAGCCGAAACGCCCGACCAATTTCGGCGAATATCTGCGCGACGTCGGCGACGTCGTGCATACCGGCGCGGTGCGCGCCGGCGACGACAACGCCGATTTCTACATCGTGCCGCTGACAAAAGAGGCGCTGCGCCCCGGTACGGTGTACGCCGACCCCTACGGCCACGTGCTGATGCTGGTGCGTCGCGTGCCGGAGGTAACGGCACGCCCGGCGTGTTCCTCGCCGTCGACGCCGAGCCCGACGGATCGATCACGCGCAAGCGTTTCTGGCGCGGCAACTTCCTGTTCGTGCACGAGCCTGCGCTCGGCACGCCCGGCTTCAAGCATTTCCGCCCGATCCTGCGCGAGAATGGCGGCCCGTTGCGGCGGCTGAGCAACGCCGAAATCGCCAGGAATCCGCAATACGCCGATTTCTCGCCGGAGCAGTCGCAGATGACCGCCGAGGATTTCTACGACCGCATGGACGACGTGATGTCGCCCGAGCCGCTCGATCCGCTGC
>CAWGKJ010000012.1:0-66655 GCA_963823115.1 uncultured Alphaproteobacteria bacterium
GATGGGGGAGACGTGGGGCATGGACGTCACGGTATGCACTACGGCGCACACCGATGACGAAGCGCGAGCCTTGTTGACCGCATTCAATTTCCCGTTCCGGCAGTGAGACGCTGTTAAGCCTCTCAAACGCGGAAACCCAGGAGCCAAGCATGGCAAAGAAGAGTTCGATCGAGAAGAACAACCGGCGCAAGCGAATGACCAAGAACGCCGCGCCCCGGCGCGCGAGGCTGAAGGCCATCATCGCCGACAAGAAGAAGCCGATGGAAGAGCGGTTCGCCGCGACGCTGAAGCTCGCCGAGATGCCGCGCAATTCGTCGGCGACCCGGATTCGCAATCGCTGCGAGCTGACCGGACGTCCGCGTTCGGTCTATCGCAAGAACAAGCTCAGCCGCATCGCGCTGCGTGAACTCGGCTCCAAGGGTCTGGTTCCCGGGCTCGTGAAGTCGAGCTGGTAAGGAGGGTCGGAGATGTCAACACACGATCCGATCAGCGATCTCATCACCCGCATCCGCAACGCGCAGATGCGTGCCAAGCCCAAGGTATCGACCCCGGGCTCGAAGATGCGCGCCAACGTGCTCGAGGTGCTCAAGGCGGAAGGCTATATCCGTGGCTACGCCAGCGTCGAGCATGCCTCGGGCCGCAGCGAGCTTGAGATCGAATTGAAGTATTTCGACGGCGAGCCTGTGATTCGCGAGATCGAGCGGGTTTCGAAGCCGGGACGGCGGGTTTACGCCTCGGTGAAGAACCTGCCGCGCGTGAACAACGGTCTCGGAATTTCGGTATTGTCGACACCGAAGGGAATCATGGCTGACCACGACGCGCGCGACGCGAATGTGGGCGGCGAAATTCTCTTCACGGTGTTCTGAGGAAGGGATAGCCATGTCACGTATTGGCAAGCGGCCTGTGACGGTTCCGTCGGGCGTTACCGCGACCGTCGAGGGACAGACCGTCAAGATGAAGGGGCCGAAGGGCCAGCTTCAGTTCGTCGTCCATGACGACGTCGAGGTGAAGTTCGAAAACGGCGCGGTCAAGGTCGCGCCGCGGGTGAAGACCAACCGCGCGCAGGCGATGTACGGCACGGCGCGCGCGCAGGTGGCGAACCTGGTGGCCGGCGTCACCAAGGGTTTCGAGAAGAAGCTCGAGATCACCGGCGTCGGCTATCGTGCCGCGCTGCAGGGCAAGAACCTGCAGCTCGCGCTCGGCTACAGCCACGACGTGGTCTACGCAATCCCGGAAGGCATCGCGATCACGGTGCCGAAGCCAACCGAGATCATCATCGTCGGCAACGACAGCCAGCGCGTCGGCCAGGTCGCCGCCGAAATCCGCAGTTACCGGCCGCCGGAGCCCTACAAGGGCAAGGGCGTGAAATATTCAGATGAATTTATCTTCCGCAAGGAAGGCAAGAAGAAGTAACGGAGCCGGTCATGTCGAAACTCAAGATTACGAATGCCCGGCGCAAGCAACGCGTGAGGCTGTCGTTGCGCCGTTCGGCCGGCGGTCGCCCGCGTTTGTCGGTGTTCCGCTCGTCGAAGCACATCTACGCCCAGGTCATCGACGACCTGAAGGGCGAGACGCTGGCGTCGGCCTCTTCGCTGGAGAAGGCGATGCGCGAGAGCGGCAATACCGGCGCCAATATCGACGCGGCGAAGGCCGTCGGCAAGCTGCTGGCGGAACGCGCGGTCAAGAACGGCGTCACCGAAGTGGTGTTCGACCGCGGCGGATATCTCTATCACGGCCGCGTCAAGGCGCTCGCGGATGCCGCGCGCGAAAGCGGGTTGAGCTTCTAACTGGATTGAACGGACAGAAGGAGCCTCTCAAGGCAAGTCTTTTAAGGATCGGAAAACACCATGGCAGGTGAACGCGAACGCGGTGGCGGCCACAGGGGCGGCCGGGAAGAGCGCGACAGCGAGTTCGTCGACAAGCTCGTCCACATCAATCGTGTGGCGAAGGTCGTCAAGGGCGGCAAGCGCTTCGGCTTTGCGGCGCTGGTCGTTATCGGCGACCAGAAGGGCCGGGTCGGGTTCGGCCACGGCAAGGCTCGCGAAGTTCCCGAGGCGATCCGTAAGGCGACGGAAGCGGCGAAGCGCAACCTGACGCGGGTTGCGCTGCGCGAAGGCCGTACGCTGCATCACGACATCGCCGGCCGTCACGGTGCCGGCCGGGTCTATCTGCGCGCGGCGCCGGCTGGTACCGGCATCATCGCGGGTGGCCCGATGCGCGCCGTGTTCGAGACGCTCGGCATCCAGGACGTGGTGGCGAAGTCGATCGGTTCGTCGAACCCGTACAACATGGTTCGCGCGACTTTCGACGCGCTGAAGCATCAGGATTCGCCACGCTCGGTTGCGGCGCGCCGCAACATCAAGGTGTCGACGTTGCAGGCCCGCCGGGTCGGCGGCGACGCCGAAGTAGTGGCAGAATAAGCAACACGCGCGTCATGCGCGTTACGGAGTTATGACGATGGCCAAGGCCGCAAAGATGATCAAGATCGAGCAGACCGGCAGCGCGATCCGCCGCCATCATTCGCAGCGTGCGACGCTGATCGGCCTCAAGCTCAACAAGATCGGCCGGATCACCGAGCTGCAGGACACCCCTGAAGTTCGCGGCATGATCGCCAAGGTTCAACACCTCGTCCGCATCGTCGGCGAGCAAGTAAGACAGACAAGGAGACAGGGCGATGAAGCTCAGCGATATCGCCGACAATGCCGGCTCGCGCAAAAAGCGCATGCGCGTCGGCCGCGGCATCGGTTCAGGCAAGGGCAAGACGGCGGGCCGCGGCGGCAAGGGCCAGACCGCGCGCTCCGGCGTGCGCATCAAGGGCTTCGAAGGCGGCCAGATGCCGCTGCACCGGCGCCTGCCGAAGCGCGGCTTCAACAACATCTTCCGGCTCCAATTCGCCGAGATCAATCTCGACCGCATTCAGCAGGCGATCGATGCCAAGCTGCTGGACGCCACCGGCACCATCAACGCCGAATCGCTGGTGAAAGCCCGCGTTGTAAGGCGCGCCAAGGACGGCGTGCGGCTGCTCGGCCGTGGTGAACTCAAGGCCAAGCTGAATGTCGAGGTTCACGGCGCTTCGAAATCCGCCATCGCGGCGGTCGAGAAGGCGGGCGGCACGGTGAAAATCCTGGCGCCGGCGAAGAAGGACGAAGGCGAGGCGGCGTAACATCTGCGTCATTCTGCGCGGAGCACGAGGACGATGGACTTATCAGAGCCGAGCACCAAATAATGTCCGGCGTCTGCTGAATGTCCCGGCCTTTTGGGACATGACAGCGCGAGGACGGCGGGAGAAAGCCAAACATGGTCTCAGCAGCGGAACAACTGGCGGCAAACCTCAATTTCGGCGCGCTGGCCAAAGCCGACGAACTGAAGAAGCGCATCTGGTTCACACTGGGTGCGCTGCTTGTTTATCGGCTGGGCACCTACATTCCGCTGCCCGGCATCGATCCCAACATCTGGGAGCAGGTGTTCCGCTCGCAGGCCGGCGGTATTCTCGGCATGTTCAACATGTTCGCCGGCGGCGGCATCCACCGCATGGCGATCTTTGCGCTGAACATCATGCCGTATATTTCGGCCTCGATCATCATCCAGCTCCTGACCACGGTATCGCCGCAGCTCGAGGCGCTGAAAAAGGAAGGCGAGAGCGGCCGCAAGACTCTGAACCAGTACACCCGCTATCTCACGGTGATCCTGGCTGCGTTCCAGTCCTACGGCATCGCCGTCGGCCTTGAGGGCGCCGGCAATGTCGTCAGCGATCCCGGCATGTTCTTCCGCCTTTCGACCGCGATCACGCTGACCGGCGGCACCATGTTCCTGATGTGGCTCGGCGAGCAGATCACCTCGCGCGGCATCGGCAACGGTATTTCGCTGATCATTCTCGCCGGCATCGTCGCGGAATTGCCCTCGGCGCTCGCCAACATGCTGGAGCTCGGCCGCCAGGGCGCGCTGTCCACCGGCCTGATCCTGATCGTGATCGTGATGGCGGTCGCGGTGATCGCCTTCATCGTGTTCATTGAGCGCGCGCAACGGCGGCTTCTGATCCAGTATCCGAAGCGCCAGGTCGGCAACAAGATGTTCGAAGGCCAGTCCTCGCATCTGCCGCTCAAGCTCAATACGTCGGGCGTGATTCCCCCGATCTTCGCGTCCTCGCTGCTGCTGCTGCCGACCACGGTTGCGAACTTCAACGCCGGCCGCGGCCCGGAATGGTTCCAATGGATCACCACGCAGCTCGGCCATGGCCGGCCGCTGTTTTTGTTTCTCTATCTGGCGCTGATCGTGTTCTTCGCGTTCTTCTATACCGCGATCGTGTTCAACCCGACCGAGACCGCCGACAATCTCAAAAAGCATGGCGGGTTCATTCCGGGTATTCGGCCGGGCGAGCGCACCGCCGAATATATCGATTACGTGCTTTCGCGGATCACGGTACTGGGCGCGATTTACCTCGCGATCGTCTGCCTGATCCCCGAAATACTGATTTCCTACGCCTCGGTGCCGTTCTACTTTGGCGGCACATCGCTGTTGATCGTCGTCAGCGTGACCATGGATACGGTGGCGCAGGTCCAGGGTTATCTGCTTGCCCATCAGTATGAGGGGTTGATCAGGAAGTCGAAGCTGAGGGGGCGTCGCCGCTGAAGCAGGAATGACGCGCAAAGCCGTCGCCATCGGCGCGCTGATGCAGTGCTGATTTTGGGTTTTGAAACGAAGGTGCGCGGTCGACCGCTCACCGAGCCGGGGGGCGAATACAATGAGACTGATTCTTCTCGGACCGCCGGGGTCGGGCAAGGGAACCCAGGCCCAGCGGCTGGTTCAGCGCTACGGCATCGTCCAGCTCTCGACCGGCGACATGCTGCGCGCCGCGGTGGCGGCGCAGACGCCGGTTGGCATCAAGGCGCAGGGCATCATGGCCAGCGGCGGCCTGGTGCCGGACGAGATCGTGATCGGAATCATTTCCGATCGTCTTGACCAGCCCGATGCGGCCAACGGCTTCATCCTCGACGGCTTTCCGCGCACGGTGCCGCAGGCGGAGGCGCTGGACGAGCTTCTGAAGAAGAAGCAGATGCGGCTCGACGCCGTGATCGAGCTTCGCGTCAACGAAAGCGTGCTGCTGCAGCGTGTCGAAACCCGGGTCGCGGAGATGCTTGCGCGCGGCGAGGCAGTGCGGGCTGACGACACCGCGGAGGTGCTGACCAACCGGCTGGCGAGCTATCGTGCGCTGACCGAGCCGCTGATTTACTACTATTCGGAGCGGCGCAAGCTGTTGACGGTCGATGGCATGATGCCCATCGAGGACGTCACCCAGGAGATCGGCCGGATCCTTTCCGCGATCGGCGCTGCCGAGACCAGAGCCGCGCAAAAGAAGGGCGCGACCAAGCGAATCGCCAAAGCGAGCAAAAAGAGCGGCACGAAGGGCGCCAAACCGGCCGCCAAGGCCGCGAAGTCCGGGGCCGCCAGGAAGGGCGCCAAGGCCGCTGGGAAGGGCGCCAAGGCCGCCCGGAAGGGAAAAGCCGGAAAAAGGCCTCCAAGGGGGCGAAAAAGGCCGCCCGCAAGGCTTCTGCTGGTTCCAGGGCCCGCGCCGCCGGGAAGGCCAAGAAAGCCACCAAGAAAGCCGCTAAAAAGGTCACGAAAAAGCGAGCTAAAGCATAGCGACGGTTGACGAAACCAAGTTGAATACTTTAATAAGGCCCGTATCCAAGTGGGATAGTTTTCAAACGATGCCGGGCCCCGAGACATCCAAGGGGAGGGCGTCGTGTTCGCGTTTGCGGACACTTGCCCGAGATAGCCTAGAAACATGGCCGGTCTTCAGATCGGCGACAGGAGAGAAGTCCGTGGCCCGTATTGCCGGCGTGAATATTCCGACCAACAAGCGCGTCCTGATCGCGCTCCAGTACATCCATGGCATCGGCCAGAAGAACGCGGCCGAAATCATGGAGAAGGTCAAGATCCCCGTTGATCGCCGCGTCAATCAGTTGAGCGATCAGGAAGTGCTGCAAATTCGTGAAGTGATCGACCGCGACTATCTGGTCGAGGGCGATCTGCGTCGCGAGACCGGCATCAACATCAAGCGTTTGATGGATCTCGGTTGCTATCGCGGCCTGCGTCATCGCCGCGGATTGCCGGTGCGCGGTCAGCGCACCCATACCAACGCGCGCACGCGCAAGGGTCCGGCCAAGTCGATCGCCGGCAAGAAGAAGTAATTGGCGAATAGGGAATAGCGAATAGCGAGTAGGGGTGAACCTTACCGTCAGCTATTCGCCGCTCGCTACTCGCTTGTCAGGTGTAGCCGCTGGCATTACGGCGGCGTTGAGATCGCTAGGAAAGGTTCTGGAATGGGCAAGGATGCCACCCGCGTACGCCGCCGTGAGCGCAAGAACATTGCATCGGGCGTCGCGCACGTGAATTCGTCGTTCAACAACACGACCATCACCATCACCGATGCGCAGGGCAACACCATTGCCTGGTCGTCGGCGGGAACGATGGGCTTCAAGGGTTCGCGCAAATCGACTCCCTATGCCGCGCAGGTCGCGGCGGAAGACGTCTCCAAGAAGGCGCAGGAACACGGCATGCGCACGCTGGAGGTGGAAGTTGCTGGCCCCGGTTCGGGCCGCGAATTGGCGCTTCGTGCGCTGCAGGCCGCGGGCTTCACCGTCACATCGATCCGCGACGTGACGACGATCCCGCACAATGGTTGCCGGCCGCGCAAGCGCCGGCGGGTTTGATGCGGCGGCCGCGGGCGGCGGGTCTGCCTGCGATGGTTTTGAGAAATTTAATGCGCGGACTGATCCGCGATCTCCAACGCCAGTGATTGATGGCAAATTGACTGGCCGGTATGGGTGAAACAGTGACGATTCAGAAAAATTGGCAAGAACTTATCCGCCCTAACAAGCTCCAGGTAACTCCGGGCACCGACGGCGGACCGCTTTGCGACGCTGGTCGCCGAGCCGCTCGAGCGCGGCTTCGGCCAGACGCTCGGCAACGCGCTGCGCCGCATCCTGTTGTCGTCGCTGCAAGGCGCGGCGGTGCAGTCGGTGCACATCGACGGCGTGCTGCACGAATTCTCCTCGATCGCGGGCGTTCGCGAGGACGTCACCGACATCGTGCTGAACATCAAGGACATCGCGATCAAGATGCAGGGCGAAGGCCCCAAGCGCATGGTCGTGAAGAAGCAGGGCCCGGGCGCCGTCACCGCCGGCGACATCCAGACCGTCGGCGATGTCGTGGTGCTCAACCCGGACCTGCAGATCTGCACGCTCGACGAGGGCGCGGAAATCCGCATGGAATTCACGGTCGCGGCCGGCAAGGGCTATGTCGCCGCCGAGCGTAACCGTCCCGAGGACGCGCCGATCGGCCTGATCCCGGTCGACAGCCTGTTCTCGCCGGTGCGCAAGGTGTCCTACAAGGTCGAGAACACCCGCGAGGGCCAGATCCTCGACTACGACAAGCTGACCATGACCATCGAGACCAACGGCGCGATCACCCCGGATGACGCGGTGGCCTATGCCGCGCGCATCCTGCAGGATCAGCTCAACGTGTTCGTCAATTTCGAAGAGCCGCGCAAGGAAGTGGCGCAGGAGATCATTCCGGATCTCGCGTTCAACCCGGCGTTCCTCAAGAAGGTCGACGAGCTCGAACTGTCGGTGCGTTCGGCGAACTGCCTGAAGAACGACAACATCGTCTATATCGGCGACCTCGTGCAGAAGTCGGAAGCGGAAATGCTCCGTACCCCGAACTTCGGCCGCAAGTCGCTGAACGAGATCAAGGAAGTGCTGGCCCAGATGGGTCTGCACCTCGGCATGGAAGTGCCGGGCTGGCCGCCGGAGAATATCGACGAGTTGGCCAAGCGCTTCGAAGATCATTACTGATTGAATGATAACCGTTGTGGCCGCGAAAGCGCGAAGCGCGTCTTCGCACTAGACCTCCCGGCCACACCATTTTGGGCGAACGCAGGCGGCCCACCTGAGCAACGTGTCCGACGAGCCGTCGCGACAGAACAAGGATTGAGGAATATACCATGCGTCACGGCAAGGTTCACCGGAAGCTCAACCGCACCGCCGAGCATCGGCGTGCGATGTTCGCCAATATGTGCGCGTCGCTGATCAAGCACGAGCAGATCGTCACCACGTTGCCGAAGGCGAAGGAACTGCGCCCGATCGTGGAAAAGCTGGTGACGCTCGGCAAGAAGGGCGGTCTCGCCATGCGCCGGCAGGCGATCTCCGAGATGCGCGACAAGGATCAGGTCCGCAAGCTGTTCGACGTTCTCGCCACCCGCTACAAGGACCGGCAGGGCGGCTACACCCGTATCATCAAGGCGGGCTTCCGCTATGGCGACAACGCGCCGATGGCGGTGATCGAATTCGTCGACCGCGATGTCGATGCCAAGGGCCTCGATTTCGGCCCGGTGCAGGAAAAGGCCGCCGAAGCGGCGTAATTCCCTTCAAATTGGTCTTTAAAGGCGGCGCCATGTGCGCCGCTTTTTATTGGCGATCGCCTGCTGCTGGCCTGCGATTGCGGTTACGCGCAGTCCGTCCGATATTCTCCATCGTGAATGATGGAGATGCCTCATGAAAATCGATCTCTCGGGAAAGACAGCGCTGGTCACCGGTTCCACCTCCGGCATCGGCCACGCGATCGCCAAAGGCCTCGCCGTGGCGGGCGCGACCGTTGCGGTCAATGGTCGGACGCAAGGCAGGGTGGATGCCGCGGTCGCCGCGATTGCCAAGGCCGTGCCGGGTGCCCAGGTTCGGGGTGTCGCCGCCGACGTCTCGACGGCGGCTGGATGCAACACGCTGACGGCGGCGCTGCCTGACGCGGACATCCTCATCAACAATGCCGGGATCTACGAACCCAAAGGCTTCTTCGATACCCCCGACGAGGACTGGAGCCGGTTCTTCGAGGTCAACGTGATGTCGGGCGTGCGGCTGGCGCGCGGCTACATGCCGGGCATGCTGAAGCGCAATTGGGGCCGCATCGTCTTCATCTCCTCCGAATCCGCGCTGAACATTCCCAAAGAAATGATCCACTATGGTATGACCAAGGCCGCGCAGCTCGCGGTGACGCGCGGTCTCGCCGAGATGACCCGTGGCACCGCGGTGACCGTCAATTCCGTGCTGCCGGGGCCGACGATGTCGGAGGGCGTCGAAACCCACATGACAGATCTCGCGAAGCAGAACGGCCAGTCGGTGGAGGAGATGGCGTCGCGCTTCATCAAGAAATTGCGCCCGACCTCGCTGCTGCAGCGCTTTGCCAGCGTCGAGGAGATCGCCAACATGGTCGTCTATGTCAGCTCTAAGGAGGCCTCCGCGACCAATGGCGCGGCGCTTCGTGCCGAGGGCGGTATCGTCCAGACCATTGCGTGAAGTACCGGAGAGCTATTACCAGCCCTCCAGCACGATCTTGCCGCGCGACTTGCCGGACTCCAGCAGCGCGTGCGCCCGCTTCAGGTTGGCGGCATTGATGGTGCCGAAGGTCTGGTCGAGCGTGGTGCGCAACACGCCCTTATCGATGAGGTCGGCCACGTCGTTGAGCAAATGGTGCTGCGCGATCATATCCGGCGTCTGAAACAGGCTGCGTGCGAACATTGCTTCCCAGTGAATCGAGACGGCCTTGCTCTTGAAGACGCTGACGCCGAATTCCGCGGGATCGTCGATCAATCCGAATTTCCCCTGTGGCGCAATGATTTCCGCCAGCGCCTTGTAGTGCTGATCGGTATTGGTGAGGCTTGCGATCAGGCCGATCGGCGGGAGTTTCAGCTTTTCAAGCTGCTCCTTCAGCGGCTTTGCGTGATCGACGACGGCATGGGCGCCGAGATCGAGGCACCACTTCTCGGATTCCGGCCGAGACGCGGTCGCCACGACCGTCAGGCCGGTCAGGCGGCGGGCGAGCTGGATCAGGATCGAGCCGACACCGCCGGCGCCGCCGACGATCAGGAGCGTGCGGGGATCGACGCTCTTGCCGGGAACGGCGCCGAGGCGATCGAACAGCAACTCCCACGCGGTAATAGAAGTCAGCGGCAGCGCTGCGGCCTGGCCAAACGAAAGCGTCTTCGGCTTGCGACCGACGATACGCTCATCGACCAGATGGAATTCCGAGTTGGTGCCTTGCCGCTGGATCGAGCCGGCGTAAAAAACCTCGTCGCCAGCCCTGAACAGGGTGACATCGGGACCGGTCGCCTCCACGATCCCGGCGGCGTCGTAGCCCAGGATCTTGACTTCTCCCTCGGGCGGGGCGGCGCGCTTGCGTACCTTGTAGTCGACCGGATTGGCGGAGATCGCCTTCACGGCGACACGTATGTCGCGGCCCCGCGGCTCCGGTTTTGCGGTCTCGAAATCGATCAGTGCATCGGCGGCATCAATGGGAAGGGACTTCTTGTATCCGACGGCCTTCATTTGGCGTTTCTCCCTGTGTCCGGCGGCGTCAGCCGCTCCGAGAGCACCAAATGCGATTTCAGCAACGGAATTGCAAGTATCGGGCGGAAAGCCCTGTTTTGCGCGGGCGATGACCGGCGCGAATCGGGTCATAACGGCCGTGCCGGGGCCTCCAATCACTTCTATTCGCAAGCCGGGACGCCTATATTCGCATCTCCATTCCCCGGGGAATCCTTTCATGATCTTTGTTCGCATTTTCACGGCATTGCTGGTCCTGCTGGCTGCGGCTCCGGCGATGTCCCAGGACCGGCGCGTGCCAGCCTCGTCGGCGGAACTCAGGCTCTCCTACGCGCCGATCGTGCAGCGCGTGCAGCCGGCCGTGGTCAACGTCTATGCCGCCAAGGTGGTGCAAAACCGCAATCCGCTGCTCGACGATCCCATCTTCCGCCGGTTCTTCGGCGTGCCCGGCCAGCAGCCGGAACAGATGCAGCGTTCGCTGGGATCGGGCGTGATGGTGGATGCATCCGGCCTGGTGGTGACCAACGTCCACGTCATCGAGGGTGCCGATCGAGGTCAAGGTGTCGCTTTCCGACAAGCGCGAATTCGAGGCCGAGATCGTTCTCAAGGATCCGCCGTAGCGACCTCGCGGTGCTGCGGCTGAAAGACAGCACAGGAAAAATTCCCGACGCTCGATTTTGCCAATTCCGATGAATTGCTGGTCGGCGACGTCGTGCTTGCGATCGGCAATCCCTTTGGCGTCGGGCAGACCGTGACCCATGGAATCATCTCGGCGCTGGCGCGCACGCAGGTCGGCATCACCGATTACCAGTTCTTCATTCAGACCGATGCCGCGATCAATCCGGGCAATTCGGGCGGTGCGCTGGTCGACATGACGGGCAGGCTGGCCGGCATCAATACCGCGATCTTCTCGCGCTCCGGCGGATCGCAGGGCATCGGCTTTGCGATCCCTGCCAACATGGTGCGGGTCGTCGTCGCCTCCGCCAAGAGCGGAGGCAAGGCCGTGAAGCGGCCGTGGCTCGGCGCGCGATTGCAGGCGGTGACGCCGGAGATCGCCGAAACGCTCGGGCTCAAGCTTCCGAGCGGAGCGCTGGTCGCCAATGTCGTTTCGAACAGCCCGGCGGCGAAGGCCGGCTTGAAGCCGTCCGATCTAATCGTCGCGATCGACGGCCAGGCGATCGAGGATCCCAATGCGTTCGATTATCGCTTTGCGACGCGTCCGCTTGGCGGCACGGCGCAAATCGACGTGCTGCGCGCCGGCAAGACGGTGAAGCTGACGGTGCCGCTTGAAACCGCACCCGACACCGGCCGCGACGAAATCGTCCTGACCGGGCGCTCGCCGCTTCAGGGTGCGAAGGTCGCGAACATCTCGCCCGCGGTGGCCGACGAGCTGCATCTGGATGCGGACACCGAAGGCGTCGTGATTACCGATCTGGCCGATGGCGGAACCGCCGCCAGCGTCGGATTCCAGAAGGGCGACATCATCCTGGCCGTGAACAACCAGAAGATCGCCAAGACCAGCGATCTCGAGAAGGCGACGCGCGACCAGGCCCGGGTCTGGCGCATCACGCTCGTGCGCGGCGGCCAGCAGATCAACGTTACGCTCGGCGGATGAGCCCGAAGCGACCACGCGAAGCCGCCAGCCTGTTCGCCGCCGCAGGGATGGAAGCGGATGCGCCGCATCCGCTTCCCGACCGGTTGCGTCCGCGTACGCTGTCGGAAGTCGTCGGGCAGGATCACATTCTGGGACCGGACGGCGCGCTGACGCGCATGCTGGCGACGCGCACGCTGGGCTCGCTGGTCTTCTGGGGGCCGCCGGGCACCGGCAAGACCACGGTGGCGCGGCTGCTGGCGGATGCGACCGAACTGCATTTCGAACAGCTCTCGGCGGTATTTTCCGGCGTCGCCGATCTGAAGAAGGCATTCGACGCGGCGCGCGCGCGGCGCGAGACCGGCAAGGGAACGCTGCTTGTTCGTCGACGAGGTGCACCGGTTCAATCGCGCGCAGCAGGATTCGTTTCTGCCCGTGATGGAAGACGGCACCGTGGTGCTGGTCGGCGCCACCACCGAAAATCCCTCGTTCGAGCTCAACGCCGCGCTGTTGTCGCGCGCGCGCGTGCTGGTGTTTCATTCGCTCGATCCCGCAGCGATCGAGAAGCTGTTCGCCCATGCCGAAAAGATCGAAGGCAAGAAGCTGCCGCTCGACGATGAGGCCCGCGCCGTGCTGGCGCGCATGGCCGACGGCGACGGCCGTGCCGCGCTGACGCTCGCCGAAGAGGTCTGGCGCGCCGCGCGCGAGGGCGAGATTTTCAATGCCGCGCAGTTGCAGGACATCCTGCAGCGCCGCGCGCCGATCTACGACAAATCCGCCGACGGCCATTACAACCTGATCTCGGCGCTGCATAAATCGGTGCGCGGCTCCGATCCCGACGCTGCGCTTGTATTATCTCGCGCGCATGATGGATGCCGGCGAAGACCCGCTGTTTCTGGCGCGGCGCGTGGTCCGCATGGCGGTCGAGGACATTGGTCTGGCCGATCCGCAGGCGCTGGTGATCGCCAACGCCGCCAAGGACGCCTACGACTTCCTCGGCTCTCCCGAGGGCGAACTGGCGATCGCGCAAGCCGTCATCTATCTCGCCACCGCGCCGAAATCGAACGCCGCCTACAAGGCGTTCGGCGCGGCGATGCGGACGGCAAAGGAGGCGGGCTCGCTGCTGCCGCCGAAGCATATCCTGAATTCGCCGACCAAATTGATGAAGTCGGAAGGCTATGGCGGCGGCTACGAATACGATCACGACACGCCGGAAGCCTTCTCCGGGCAGGATTATTTCCCGGAAGCGCTGGGACGCCAGACCTTCTACGATCCGCCCGACCGCGGTTTCGAGCGCGAGATTCGCAAGCGGCTGGAATACTGGGCCAAGTTGAGAAACGGAAAGACATCATGAGCCGTCGCGTCAAGAGACCACTGACGCCCGGCGGGCGATCGCCCGAAGGGCGCGCGTCCCTATCGCGGGCTCGCAGGCCGAGCGGCCGCAGGCGCATCGTCCCGGCGGCAAGCCTGCGCGCGTTTCGGCGCACCGTGCCGAGAAGCCGGCCCCGTTCATCGCCGAGCCTGAAAAGATCGTCGCCGAGCCGCCGCCGCTGCCGACAAAAGTGCAGACCGTCGTGGTGACCGCGGACGAGAACAACATGCGCGTCGACCGCTTTCTCGAGGCGCGCTTTCCCGGCCTGTCGTTCTCCCATATCCAGCGCATCGTCCGCAAAGGCGAGCTGCGCGTCAACGGCAAGCGCGCCGACAGCAAGGACCGGCTGGAGGAGGGGCAAAGCGTGCGCATTCCGCCGCTCAAGCTCGATACGCCGAAGGTCGCAGGTCACCTCTCGGAAGCGGCGACCAAGACGCTGCAGGCGCTCAAGGACATGATCCTGTACGAGGATGCCGACGTCATGGTGCTGAACAAGCCCGCGGGGCTTGCGGTGCAGGGCGGTTCCGGCACCACGCGGCATGTCGATCAAATGCTGGAAGTGATGCGCGACGCGAAGGGGCAGAAGCCGCGGCTGGTGCACCGGCTCGACAAGGAGACGGCGGGCTGCCTGCTGGTCGCGAAAACGCGGTTCGCCGCGACCGCGCTGACCGGATCGTTCCGCCATCGCTCGGCGCGCAAGATCTACTGGGCGCTGGTGGCGGGCGTGCCGAAGCCGAAGCAGGGCCGCATTTCGACCTATCTCGCCAAGGAAGAGAGCGAGGACGACACCATCATGCGCATCGCCGCGCATGGCGACGAGGGCGCCAGCCATGCCGTGACCTATTATGCCGTGGTCGAGACCTCGGCGCAGAAGCTTGCATGGGTATCGCTGAAACCGGTCACCGGGCGAACCCATCAGTTGCGCGCGCATATGGCGCATATCGATCACGCCATCGTCGGCGATCCCAAATATTTCAACAAGGAAAACTGGGAACTGCCGGGCGGCCTGCAGAAGCGGCTGCATCTGTTGGCGCGCCGGATCGTGATTCCGCATCCGCGCGGCGGGGTTATCGACGCCACCGCGCCGCTGCCGCCGCATATGCTGCAATCGTGGAACCTGCTCGGCCTTGAGGCCGACAGGTTCGATCCGATCGAGAACGCGCCTGAAGAATAATTCATTTGCGGTTTGCCGGTGAGGATCACGACATATCGCCGATGAAACATCCATCGATCCTTATCTGCGCGGCCGCGGTGGCGATTGCTTTCGCGTGGCGCCGCTATCGGCGCAAGTCATTCCGCCCGGCGGGTCAATATACAACCCGCCGCCGCCTCCACCGCCGCCGCCGCCCAAGATCGAGCCGCCGGTCATACCGCAGATGGACGCGCCGGCGCGCCCGAACTATGCGCCTGCGCCGCGCCCTTCTTTCAGCGACCGGATCAACAAATGTCTCGATGACGCCGCCGCCGGCGGACTCGGCCCGGGCGATCGCGAGGCGTATTCGCGCTCCTGCGCCAATCGATGATCGCGGCCTTGCCTAGTTTTTGTACTGGGCGAGAAACATCCGCAAGCGAATCATGCGCAGCTCTCGACATCCAGGATCACCCAGCCGTCGGGGCCGTTCACGAGAATGAAATTCATCGTGACCGCGCGGCCGTTGTTGGTGAAGGCGACGGCGACATAGGTCTTGTCGTATTGCTTGCGAAGGATCGAGATCGCGACGGCGCCGATCTTCCAGGCCGCGCTCTGCACCAGAAAATCGTAAGGCTCGTTACTTCAGCGAAATCCAGGCCGCCCGCAGGCTCGGATCGAAGAACTGGCGCGCGGTGGCGGGATCGTGCGGCAGCCCGTTCGAGAGATCGGAAGACCGGTCGCCGTAATAGGCGTAGACATTCCTGACCAGCGATTCCGGCGAACGGAATCCGGCCCGGGCGGTCGAAAAGCCGAGACCGGCGAGCAGAACCAGGATGCGCTGCAAGGGTCTTTGCCATCGCCGCTTCGCTTTATTTGCGCCCGCTCTTATCATACCCTTGCTCGCAAAATTACCACCGACGGACAGAAGCCGAAAACCAAATGCGTGAATTGTTCGAAGAAGCGTCCGGGAAATCGCCGCTCGATCCGGAGGAGGCGGTGCGGCGCACGACGCGCGCGCCACGCCGGAAGCGCTTTTATGCGCACGCCGGCGTCGTCGAAACGGCCGACGGCTTTGCCATTACGCTGGACGACAAGCCGATCCGCACGCCTTCCGGCCGCCAGGTGGTCGTGCCTCGCAGGGAGATCGCCGACGCCATCGCTGCGGAGTGGGAAGCGCAGCAGGAGTTCATCGATCCCCTGACGATGCCGCTGACGCGCTTTGCCAACAGCGTCGTCGATGCCGTGGTCGACCGGGTCGACGCCGTCACGGAAGACATGGCGAAATATTTCCAGTCCGATCTCTTGTTCTATCGCGCCGGCCATCCCGAGGCGCTGGTGGCGCGCGAAGCGGCGCATTGGGATCCGCTACTGTTCTGGGCGGCCGATACGCTGGGCGCGCATTTCATTCTCGCCGAAGGCATCGTGCACGTCCGCCAGCCCGATGCCGCGGTCGCGGCCGCGCGCGCGGCGCTGCCGGCGATCCCTGGTCGGTCGCGGCGCTGCATGTGGTGACGACGTTGACGGGCTCGGCGCTGCTCGCTCTGGCGCTGCTGCGCGGCGTCCTGGATCAGGATCAGGTCTGGGCCGCCGCGCATGTCGATGAGGACTGGAACAGTCGAAAAATGGGGCGTGGACGAGGAGGTCGCGGCGCGCCGCGCCGCGCGGCTGGTCGATTTCAGGGCCGCTGCCAGCATCCTCAAGGCGTCTGAATCCGGTGCTCGGTTAACGCGAGGTTTACGACGCGTGGGCTAGCGTTCACAGCCCAGCGAGACTTGCCTCGATGTCGATTTCCGTCAATCCGCTACTTCCTGTCATTGCTGCCCAAGGCGCCGCGCCCGATCTCGTGCTGCAGCCGGGAAGCGTTGTCGATGCCCAGGTGCTCAAGATCCTCTCCGACGACCTGGTGCGGATCGCGATCGGCGGACGGCTCGATCGACGTGCTCTCGGAGATTCCGCTGCAGGCCGGCCAGACCCTGCAGCTTGCGGTATCGCAGACGCCAGACGGCATCAGGCTCGCGGTGGTCGGCGCAGGGCGCTCGGCCTTCGTCCGGCGCCTCCGCCGACACCGTAACGCTCGCGCCGGGTGCGATCGCCGATGTCGCGGCAGGTTCGCCGGCTACAGCGGTGCTGCCCCAGAATGTGCTGACGCTGTCCGAGCGCGTGGCGGTGTCCGCGGCGGCCGAGACCGCGGTCACGCAGCAGGACGAGCCTGGCGCCGTTGTTTGCCAATCTCGGTGCCGTCGCCGGGTCGAACGGCCTGCCGCCGCAGACTGCAACAGGCGGTCATGCAGGTGCTGGCGCAGCGGACCAGCCTCGATCCAGGCCTGACCGGCAACGACATCAGGAATGCCTTCCAGAAATCCGGGCTGTTTCTCGAGGCGTCGCTGGCCGCCGGATCGGTTTCGCCGGCCGGCGGCATACCCGATCTGAAGGCGGCGCTGATCGTGCTGCGCCAGACGCTGGTATCGTCGCTTGGCGCAGAGGGAGCTGCTCAAAGCCCGGCCACGCCGGCTACGGTCGCGCAGCAGACTACCGTGCCGGGGGCTCCCCTTATTCCTGCCGCCGTTCCAGAATCCCCGCAACCGGCGGCCTCTCCAGAGCCGGCTTTGGCGACCCCGACGCTGGCCCCATCGCTGTCTCCCGACATTGTGGCGCAGGAAATTCTGCTGCCGCAGGCGCGCGCGCCGCTCGCCGATGTTTCGCTGCAACCGGGTGACACCGTCCGGATCGTGCTCTCCGAAACACTGCTCAACGCCGGGCCTCGCACGATGACGTTGGGCGCGGTGTTCAATCTGCTGCAGGAAGCGCTGCAGCCGGTTCCGCGAACAACAGGCAATGCCTCGTTGCCGGTGGTCATATCGCAGAATGGACGTGCGGACGACGTCACCTTCCACACCAATACGCCGCCGCCGCCGTTTCGCGGGGCATTGCCTTCGGCGCAACCGGTTGCCGCGCCATCGATTCGCCTGACGCTCCGCTCGCGACCACCGCGCACCATTTGCTCGCCGATACCGACGCCGCGATCGCGCGCCAGACGCTGCTGCAGGTGGCCTCGTTGCCGGATCGCGTCGATAGCTCGAGCCCGCGCGTGGATGCCGGCGCGCCGCGCTGGAATTTCGAAATTCCGTTTGTCGACGCCGCAGGGAACGGCGATGGCGCAGTTCGAGATTTCGCGCGACGGCGGCGGCAACGAGGTCGAAGCGGCAAAGCGGGTCTGGCGGGCGCGGTTCTCGCTCGACGTCGAGCCCGCAGGTCCCGTTCATGCGCTGGTATCGCTCAGCGGCGAGCGGACGTCGGTGCGGATGTGGGCGGAACGGCCTGCGACCGCCGCGCAATTGCGCGCCGGCGCGGCGCAACTGAGCCAGGCGCTCAGCAAGGCCGAGCTGCAGCCCGGCGACATCGTGATCCGCGACGGCACGCCCCCGGCATCCGCGCCGGCGCGCGCCGGGCATTTTCTGGATCGCGCGCTATGAGCGTGGAGACCAGGAACCAGCTTGCGGTCGCGCTGCACTACGACAGGACCGGCGCGCCGCGGGTCGTCGCCAAGGGCAAGGGCACCATCGGCGCGAAGATCATCGAGCTCGCCAAGGCCCACGACATCCCGATCGAGGAGAACGAAGTGCTGGCCGGGGCGCTCTCCAACGTCGAACTCGGCGACGAAATTCCGGCCGAGCTGTACAAGGCGGTGGCCGAAGTGCTGATCTTCGTGCTGCGGCTGTCGGGGCGAATTCGCTAGCCGGGTTTCCCGGCGCCATCGTTTTACCACGATGTCGTCAGCATCGTCCGCCGTTGTCTTCCCCATATCGGATGCTGCCATGATCAATCGCCGCCATGCGCTCGGTCTTCTTGCTGCCGCGAGCTTGTTGCCGTCGCGCGGCTTTGCCGATGTCGCGCCCCAGCGCAGCGAAATTCGGGAGGCCTGGCCAAGCATTTCACCGACGCGGGAACGGCCGGCACCTTCGTCGGCTACAAGGTCGACGACTATCTGGTCATCGCCAGCGACAAGAACCGCTCGGGCGAGGCGAAGCTGCCGGCCTCGACCTTCAAGAATTCCGAATTCGGTGATCGCGCTGGAGACCGGCGTGGTCGGCGATCCCGACAAGGACGTCTTCAAGTGGGACGGCGTGGTCAGGAGCATCGAGGCCTGGAATCGCGACCACACCATGCGCACCGCGATCGCCGCCTCCGCCGTGCCGGTCTATCAGGAGATCGCCCGGCGCATCGGCGCGGAGCGGATGCAGAAATATCTCGATCTGTTGGAATACGGCAACCGCGATATCGGCGGCGGCATCGACCAGTTCTGGCTGACCGGCAATCTGCGCATCGATCCGGTGCAGCAGGTCGATTTCGTCGATCGCCTGCGGCGCGGCGCGCTGCCGGTGTCGAAGCGCAGCCAGGAGCTGGTGCGCGATATTCTCCCGGTCACCAAAGTCGGCGATTCCATCATCCGCGCCAAGAGCGGCCTGCTGGGCGCCGAACAGGGCAGGCTGGGCTGGATGGTGGGCTGGGCCGAGAAGGGCAGCGCGCAAACGGTGTTTGCGCTCAACATGGATTGTCCGGAGCCGCGCCATATCGCCGACCGCATGACTATATCGCAGCAATGCCTGGCCGATATCGGCGCGATCTGAATTCCCGATGCCTGACATTCTCGGCCGTGGGCTGGCGCTGCGAACCCGGCTGGACTAGCTTCTCCCGGCTTATAAGAAACCGTCTCTACAAGACACTCCCGGAGGAAATCATGAAATCTGCATTCTGGATGTCGTCGCTCGCGATTGCCGCGGCCGGCGGCTGGTTCGCCGCGACGATGTTCGCTCCATCAGCGACCGGCAAGGACGCCGCGCTTTCCGCAACTCACCATGGACCAGCTCGACGAGACGCAAAAACCGCTCGGCGAGCAGATCATGAAGGTCTCGAGCGTCGGCCTCGGCGGGCCGTACAATCCGATGATACGCAGCCCGGTGCTGGGCCAGCGATCTGTTCGACCTGTTTCTATTATCTGCGCTGGCAGACTTCGGTGCCGACCAAGCTCAACGAGTTTGCGATCCTGATCATCGGCCGGCAATGGCGCTCGCAGGTCGAATGGTTCGCGCACGCGCCGCTGGCGGCGAAGGCCGGGCTTTCGCCTGACATCATCGCCGAGCTGAAAGCCAACAAGCGGCCGTCGAAGATGGCCGAGGACGAGGCTGTGGTGTACGACTTCGTCACCGAGCTCACGACCACGCAGAAGGTTTCCGACGAAACCTATGCGCGGGCCAAGAAGGTCTTCAACGATCAGCAGATCGTCGATCTGACGGCGGTGGCGGGCAACTACGTCATGGTGGCGATGCTGCTGGCGATGGCCGAAGAGACCGTGCCTCCCGGCAAGGAGCCGCCGTTCAAGGTCGGGGAGAAGTAGGCGGGTCCGACATCATGCCGTCTTGGCCGCGTCTTTTGCCGATGCGGCCGAGATGGGTGAAGCCAAATCCCGCGCTGTATTTCAGGCCAAAGCCGAGCGCGCGGTCGATGCCGATATGCGCCAGCCAGATCATCGCGATCGAGAGCGACAGCGGCGAGGCCATGGCGAAGCCCGTGACCATCAGCACCATCGGCGCCATGTAGCTGTGCGCGGCGTTATAGACGATGGCGCCGAGACCGGGGCCCGGCGAGATAGGCGGCAAAGCTGAGATCCGGCGCCAGGAACAGGATGCCGTAGATCCACCACGACCCGCCCCAGACCGCGTAAAGCAGCGTCATTGCCGCAAACAGCGCCAGCCCCTCCAGCCGGAGCAGGCGTCCGCAATCCGCCGGTGACGGCGCCCGTGGCCTCGGTGTTCGCGGTATCGGCCATGGGCTTCGTCTCCGTTGTGGCCTCCGGATATATGGCGCCTCGCAAGGCTGCCAGATGCCGGGAAGGGCGTTTCCCGCCGGCAAAATGCCGTGTTAGAACCCGTCCAAATCTCACGGCAAACGACGGGCGGGAGCAAATGAAAGATATCCTGGAAACCCTTGAGGAACGGCGCGCCGGCGCAAAGCTCGGCGGCGGCGAAAAGCGCATCGAGGCGCAGCACGCCCGCGGCAAGCTGACCGCGCGGGAGCGCATCGAGCTTCTGCTCGACAAGGGCATCGTTCGAGGAATTCGACATGTTCGTCGAGCACCGCTCGAGCCGAATTCGGCATGGAAAAGACCAAGGTGCCGGGCGACGGCGTCGTCACCGGCTGGGGCACCGTCAACGGCCGCAAGACCTTTGTCTTCGCCAAGGATTTTACCGTGTTCGGCGGCTCGCTGTCGGAAACCCACGCGCAGAAGATCGTCAAAATCCAGGACATGGCGATGAAGGCGAGGGCGCCGATCATCGGGCTCTATGACGCCGGCGGCGCGCGGATCCAGGAAGGCGTCGCGGCCTGGCGGGCTATTCCTACGTGTTCCGCCGCAACGTCATCGCGTCCGGCGTGATCCCGCAGATCTCGGTCATCATGGGGCCCTGCGCCGGCGGCGACGTCTATTCGCCGGCCATGACCGACTTCATCTTCATGGTGAAGAACACCAGCTACATGTTCGTCACCGGGCCCGACGTGGTCAAGACCGTCACCAACGAGGTCGTCACCGCCGAAGAACTCGGCGGCGCCTCCGTGCACGCCACGCGCTCCTCGATCGCCGACGGCGCGTTCGAGAACGACGTCGAGACGCTGCTGCAGATGCGCCGGCTGATCGACTTCCTGCCGTCCAACAACACCGACGGCGTGCCGGAATGGCCGAGCTTTGACGACATCGGCCGGGTCGACATGTCGCTGGACACGCTGATCCCCGACAATCCGAACAAGCCCTACGACATGAAGGAACTGATCCTGAAGGTCGTGGACGAGGGCGACTTCTTCGAAATCTCCGAAGCGTTCGCGAAAAACATCGTCACCGGCTTCGGCCGCATCGCCGGCCGCACCGTCGGCTTCGTCGCCAACCAGCCGATGGTGCTGGCCGGCGTGCTCGATAGCGACGCCTCGCGCAAGGCCGCGCGCTTCGTCCGGTTTCTGCGACGCCTTCAACATTCCGATCGTCACCTTCGTCGACGTGCCCGGCTTCCTGCCGGGCACCGCGCAGGAATATGGCGGCCTGATCAAGCACGGCGCGAAACTGCTGTTCGCCTATTCGCAATGCACGGTGCCGCTGGTCACGGTCATCACCCGCAAAGCCTATGGCGGCGCGTTCGACGTGATGGCGTCCAAGGAAATCGGCGCCGACATGAACTACGCCTGGCCGACCGCGCAGATCGCCGTGATGGGCGCCAAGGGCGCGGTCGAGATCATCTTCCGCTCCGACATCGGCGACACCGAAACGATCGCCGCGCGCACCAAGGAATACGAAGACCGCTTCCTGTCGCCCTTCATCGCCGCCGAGCGCGGCTATATCGACGACGTCATCATGCCGCACTCGACCCGGCGGCGCATCGCGCGGGCGCTGGCGATGCTGAGGGACAAGCAGGTCGAGATGCCGATGAAGAAGCACGACAATTTGCCGTTGTGAAGGATAGCCGCACAGCGGCCAAGATTTCGTTTGGATCGAACAAGCGGAGACGCCGATGCCATCAGCCTATTTCGTCGTCCGCGCCACCGTCGCCGATCCAGCTAAGCGCAAGGCGTTTGACGAGTGGTACAGCCGCGAGCATCTGCCCGATGCCGTCAAGGCGTTCGGCGTCAAGAAGGCGGGGCGGTACTGGAGCGTGAGCGATCCATCGCTGCATGTAGCTATGTATGAGTTCGTCGATCAGGCCGCGCTCGACCGTGCCATGAGCGGGGAAGCGCTGAAGGCAATGGTCGCCGAATTCGACCGCTGCTGGCCTGAGGTGACGCGCACGCGCGAGTTTTTGGTGCTCGCGGAGGAGTACAGCGGCACGTGAGATAGACGCCGTCATCCGGTGGCCCTCGCTGTCGCGAGACCCCGCTGTGTTATCGCTTCCGCATTGCAAATAATTAATGCGAGGGTTCAGCGACCATTCATCCAGACGCCATCAAACTCTTCCCTGTCGCATACCGGCACAAAGGAGGAGATGTCATGGAACGTCGCCACTTTCTCAAACTAGCCTTTGGCGTTGCCGCAGGCACCGCCGCGCTGGCCGCAGGCGCGCAGGCCGCGCCGCTGGCGCCGCAGCCGCTTGCGAAAGATCAACGGCTGCCATCGGAAAACGGGGATACTTATCCTGCCGTCGTTACCGGGGATGAGGTCGACCGCCTCAAGCCCGAACAAGTGCGCTGGGGACATCACGGGCATGGGCATCATTGGGGCTGGCACTGGCACTGGCATCGCCGCCACTGGGGCTGGCATCGCCGGCATTGGCGTCGCTGGCGCCGTCGTCACTGGTAAGGCGCGGTTGCCGCTACCGGACCGCCATATCGTTTGCCTAAGTGCGAAACGGCCGCGTCGCGGCAAATTTGAGAGGAAAGGAAGATACCTATGAAAATGCTCGTTGCATCAGCGTTTGCTATTTGCCTCAGCCTTGCGGCGGTCTCCGCGTCGAAGGCCATGCCGTTGGCTCCGCTCGACCAGGCCGCGTCCGCCGATATCATCCGCGTGGCGGACGGCTGTGGACCGGGCTGGCACCGCGGTCCGTATGGTGCATGTCGGCCGATGTACAATTGCCCGCCCGGGTGGCATTCCGGCCCGTTCGGACGACGTTGCTTCAGAAATTGGTAGAATTTGGAGGAGGGCGGAAATTTCCGCCCTCCTTGCTTTCGAGCTTCGTCAACAGCGCACGGTTACTTGGCCAGAAAGCCGACCATCAGCTCGTCGAACCTCTGGGGCGATTCGAGAAACACCAGATGCCCGGTATTCGGGATGACCTCAGCGCGCGCATCGGGCATTTTGGCCGCGAGGGCTTTGGCAAGCTCGGCGTTCTGGCCCATTTTCGGCCGCAGCGCCTCCGGCGCATTCGGCATGCCCGGCGCGTTGTGATCGTCGGCGCCCATGATGAACAGCGTCGGTTGCGTGACCAGCGGAATTTCGTGCGCCACCGGCTCGCGGTAGATCATCTGCGCCGAACTGACGAAGGCGCGCAGCCAGCGCGGATATTCGGCGCTGCCCTTGATGTTGAAGCGCGCGTCGATGAACGGCGTGACCTGATCGGGCGGCAGCTTCATGGCATAATTGGTCTCAAGTTGCTTGCGGTAACCTTCGGCGGTCAATTTGTCCTCGTTCTCCAGGATTTTCTCGGTTGGAGTCGGCGGCACATAGAGCCGATAGTCCTCGAGGCCAATCGGCGCCGCCAGCAACAGACGGGCGATGCGGTCCGGATAGGCGCGCGCGATGCGCACGCCGAGCATGCCGCCCAGCGAATGCGCGACGATATCGGCCCTGGCGATTTGCAAATGATCGAGCAGCGCGATGGTATTGCGCGCCAGCGTGTCGAAATGCAGTTCGGCCAGGGGTTTGGAGGATTTTCCGAAGCCGATCTGGTCCGGCACCACGACGCGGTAGCCGGCCTCAACCAGCGTTTTGATCACAGGCGCCCAGTAGCTCGATGGGAAATTACGGCCATGCAGCAGCACCACGGTTCGGCCATTCGGATGCGCCGGCGCTACATCCATGTAGGCCATCCGCAGCGGCTCGCCGTCATTGGTCAGCGGCAGCTGGCTTACGGGGTAGGGATAGGCAAAGCCTTCAAGGTCGATGCCGTAGGGTTCGCGCGTTGCAGATTCCGCGGCGTCGGTTGATAGCAGCGGCAGGACGAGGATAGCGATGGCGGACAACGCCGGAACGAGAACACGATTCATTGAGGGCTCCAGGGGCAGGACATACGGCGGGCATGACGATAAACGCACAATACGGCGCGATAATCCACCCTCTGGCCGAACAGCGCCGCGAACCTGCTTTCATGGTTCGATGCGAAACGAAGCATCGACGTCGATCAAGCGGCTATCCTCAGGTCTGTTGCGCCGGGTGAAATCATAGGGCATCCCGAGTGCGCAAGGGAGAGTCAAAATGATTGCGGTGATTTTCGAAGTCCGGCCCAGGCCGGAACACAAGCAGGAATATCTCGATCTCGCGGCCGAGCTGCGGCCGATGCTGGCAACCATCGACGGGTTTATCTCGATCGAACGGTTCGAGAGCCTGACCGAGAAAGGCAAGATCCTGTCGCTGTCGTTCTTTCGCGATGAAGAGGCTGTCGCGGCATGGCGCAATGTATCGCAGCATCGCAAAGCCCAGGGCAAAGGCCGCGCGGCGATTTTCGAAGATTACCGGCTGCGCATCGCCGGCGTGATCCGCGATTACGGCATGGACGACCGCGCTCAGGCGCCAAAGGACAGCGCCGCCGTTCACCGCGCGCCCTAGTGTTGCGCGCGGTGAAGGGATGTTCATTCCTGCGGTGATCTCTTTTGGCTCCTGCCTTAGGCGTTATTTGCTGGGCGCATTACCGGCCGGTGGATTGCCGGGGCGGTTCATCTCCGTCGGGGCCGTGGCCGGCGGCGTCTGCGGGCGCGTCGGCGCCGTACCCGTGGTTACGCCCTGATCGGTGTTGGCGCGGCGAGGGGTCACATCACGCATGCCCGGCGGCGCTGCCGGAGGCGATGACTCGGTGTTTTGCGCGGTCGAAGGAGTGCTGGCATGGTCGGTCGACGAGATGTTCAATCCGTAGAAGATGGCGCCGAACACGACGGCGACTGCGACCGCGAACATCGCAATCTTGACGCCGCTGGCGGAATCACCGGCGAGGTCTGGATCCATCTGCAAATCATCGCCGAGGCGCGCCTGGCGGCGCATGTCCTCGTAGGAGAGATTGGAGAGGAAGAGATTGGAACGATCAGGATCGTCCGGGGAACGGGTGAGATCGTCCGGTTTACGTTCGTAGGCCATGGATGGGTCCTCCGTTGCTGTCGGGACAATTACGGGGACGGAGGGCGGTTCCCGGACGGGGGCGATGTTTTTGAGGTGCGTAAAGGGAACTCGAAGTGGAACAAGCGAGGCGCTGCAACCTTTTCAAACTACATCTGCCGCGCTTTCGCAACCTGCGCCGGTGTCGCCAAAGGCGCGGCATTGCCCCACGAGTTCCGCATGTAATTGGTAACGTCGGCGATTTCCTGATCCGACAATTCTTTGGCGTAGGCCGGCATCGATCCGGCGTTGGGCGCGCGCGGCGTTGTCACCGTCTGCGCGCCGTCGAGGATGATGCGCAGCGTGCTTGCGGGATCGGCGGACTGCAGGTTGGCGTTGCCGGGAAGCGGCGGATAGATGCGCGGCGCGCCGGTACCGTCGGCTTCATGGCAGGCGATGCAGGCGTGGTCGTAGACCGCTTTACCCGCCGCCATCTCCGCCTGCGGCGGCGGCGGCGTCGCTTCGGGCTCCGGCGTGCCCGATGGAAGATCCTTGAGATAGATCGCGATGGCGCGCACATCGGCGTCGCTCATCGCCGAGGTCGAATTGATCACGACTTCGGCCATCGGCCCGCCGGCATGGCTTTTGCCATTTCGGCCGCTCTGCAGATATTCGACGATGTCTTCGACGCTCCAGGATTTCAGTCCGCTTCGCGCAGCATGGTCGAGACGTGGCGCAAACCAGCCCTGCACGAGGCCGCCACCGAAGCCATGGCCGCGCTTGTCGGCGCCAAAGAAATTCTTGGGCGTATGGCAGGCGCCGCAATGCGCCGCACCCGTGACGAGATAGCCGCCGCGATTCCATTCCGCGCTTTTCTGCTGGTCCGGTTCGAATATGTCGGGCCGGAAGAACAGATAATTCCAGAGCCGCATCACCACGCGGTAGTTCAGCGGCCAGCGCAGTTGCGGCGGCGGCGGGCGGTTGCGGACCGGCGTGAGCGTCGCGAGATAGGCGCGGATCGCCAGAATGTCGTCGCGGACCATCTTCGTGAAATTGGGATAGGGGAAAGCCGGATAATAGAGGGAGCCGTCGGGATCCACGCCGTCGCGAAGCGCGCGGCGGAAATCTTCGTCACTCCAGGCGCCGATCCCGGTGTCGCGATCCGGGGTCAGGTTCGGCGAATAGATCCCGCCATACGGGGTATCGATGCGCTTGCCGCCGGCAAACGGCCTGGCGGGATCGGCGGTATGGCAGCTCGCGCAACCTCCCGCGATCACGAGCGCCTTGCCGCGCGCGATGGTCTCCGCCGAGGGCTCGGCCTGAGCTTTGGCAAAGCTGAATGCGGTGCACAATAATACGAACGCAAGAATCGCTTGCCTTGCGCTATGCGGTCCCTGGATCAATTTGTCTCTCCCTGGCGGGCACTATAGCGCAAAACGGCGCCGCCGAGAGCGCCATGTCGTTTCGTGCCGGGCAGGTGCTGCGACACAAAGCGAAAATTGCTGCCGCGTTTTCGGGCATGAAATTGCGATCCGCGAAGGCGGGACTCGATAGCCGAGATTTGTGATGCGGCCGGCGCAAAAATCGACATAGAGTGGCGCAATTCGGATTTGGGACAGGACCTGCAGCCTTGTTCTAACGGGTTGAATAGCTAGGTAAAAATAGCCCCCGTGGCCAGCGGCCGCGTGAGGGTGCAAGAGGGTGGAATGGGAATCAACCAAGGTCCGATCAGTCTCGATCAGAAATATACGCAAGCCTCCGGTCACGTCTTCCTGACCGGGATTCAGGCGCTGGTTCGCCTTCCGATGGCGCAGATTCGCCGCGACCGCGCCGCCGGCCTCAACACCGCGGGCTTTGTGACGGGATACCGGGGCTCGCCGCTCGGCGGCTACGACCAGCAACTGGTCGCGGCGCGAAAACACCTCGGGCAGTACAACGTCAAGTTCCAGCCCGGCGTGAACGAAGACCTGGCTGCCACCGCGATCTGGGGCTCGCAACAGCTCAATCTGTCGCCGGGCGCCCGTCATGACGGCGTGGTCGGCATCTGGTACGGCAAGGGTCCCGGCGTCGACCGCTGCGGCGACGTGTTCCGCCACGGCAACGCCGCCGGCTCGGCGAAAAACGGCGGCGTGCTTTGCCTCGCCGGCGACGACCACGGCGCTAAGTCTTCGACCGTGCCGCATCAGTCGGACCATGCCTTCATCTCCGCGCTGATGCCCTATCTCTATCCCTCCAGCATCCACGAAATGATCGAGATGGGCCTGTTGGGAATAGCGATGTCGCGCTATTCCGGCTGCTGGGTCGGCATGAAGGTGATCACCGAGACCGTGGAAACCACGGCGGAGGTCGATCTCACCGACGAGATGAAGCCGTTCATCATCCCCACTGATTTCGAAATGCCTCCTGATGGACTCAACCTGCGCTGGCCCGACGACCGCTACGATCAGGACCGGCGCCTGCAGGACTACAAGGGTTTCGCCGCGATCGCATTTGCCCGCGCCAACAAGGTCAACCGCATCACCATGGATTCGCCGAACGCACGGTTCGGCATCATGGCTTCGGGCAAGAGCTATGAGGACATCCGGCAGGCGCTGCGCGAACTCGGGGTAACGCCGGAAGTCGCAGCCAAGATCGGCTTGCGGCTCTACAAGATCGGCATGCCCTGGCCGCTGGAGCCGGAAGGCGTGCGCGAATTCGCGGTCGGGCTGGAGGAAATCCTCATCATCGAGGAGCGCCGCGAGATCGTCGAGAACCAGGTCAAGCAGGAACTGTTCAACTGGCGCGACGACGTGCGCCCGCGCATCGTCGGCAAGATGGACGAGCACGACAAGCGCTTCCTTCCCTTCGCCGAAGAACTCAGCGTCGCCTCGCTGGCAAGCTCGCTCACCGAGCGGCTGCTTCGCCTCAATCTCAATCCCGAAATCGCGACCATGCTGCGCGCCAAGGCCGACTGGTTCAACGGCCGCCAGGCCACGCAGATGCAGGCGGTGGCGCCGGTCACGCGCACGCCGTATTTCTGCTCGGGCTGCCCGCACAACACGTCGACCAAGGTGCCTGACGGAAGCCGTGCCTTCGCCGGCATCGGCTGCCACTTCATGGCGCTGTGGATGAATCGCAGCACCGAGACCTTCACCCATATGGGCGGTGAGGGCGTGCCGTGGGTAGGCGTCGCGCCCTTCACCGACGAAAAGCACGTCTTCGCCAATCTCGGCGACGGCACCTATTTCCATTCCGGCAGCCTCGCGATCCGCCAGGCCATCGCCTCCAAGGCCAATATCACCTACAAGATCCTCTACAACGACGCGACCGCGATGACCGGCGGTCAGCATGTCGACGGCGAATTGTCGCCGCAGCAGATCACCTTCCAGCTGCACTCGGAAGGTATCCGCGACATCTATCTCGTTTCCGAAAATCCTGACGCCTATCCGGCTTCCGAGATCGCGCCGGGCACCAGGACCGCGCATCGCGATCAGCTCGACTCGGTCATGAAAACGCTGCGCGAAGTGAAGGGCGCCTCGGCCATCGTGTTCGTGCAGACCTGCGCCGCCGAAAAACGCCGCCGCCGCAAGCGGGGAACGCTGGAGGACCCGCAGCGCCGCGTGTTCATCAATTCGGCGGTCTGCGAAGGCTGCGGCGATTGTTCGGTGCAATCGAACTGCATTTCGGTCGAGCCGCTGGAGACTGAGCTCGGGCGCAAGCGCACCATCAATCAATCGACCTGCAACAAGGACTATTCCTGCCTGAAGGGATTCTGTCCGTCCTTCGTCACCGTGGACGGCGGCAAGCTGCGCAGCCGCGCGCCGGCCGATCTCGGCAATATCGGCGATCTGCCGGAACCGGCATCAAAGCCCTCGCTGGAGCGGCCCTACAACGTCGCCGTCGGCGGCGTCGGCGGCACCGGCGTGCTGACCATCGGCGCGCTGCTCGGCATGGCCGCGCATATCGAGGGCAAGGCCAGCATGATCCTGGATATGTCAGGCCTTGCGCAAAAGGGCGGCGCGGTGCTGAGCCATGTCCGATTGTCCGAGCATACCGCCGACGTCACCTGCTCGCGGATCGTCACCGGCACCGCCGATCTCGTGATCGCCGCCGACGAGGTCGTGGCCGCGGCCAAGGAAACCATGACGCTCTGCAAATCCAGCCGCACCTGCGGCGTCATCAACAGTCACGTCATCCCGACCGCCGATTTCATCCTCAACCGCGATTTCAATTTCCAGAGCCGCAACGTCAATCATGTGCTGGAAACGGCGTTGCGCGAGGATTCGTCTTTCTTTGATTTCACCAGGCCAGCCGAAGTCCTGCTCGGCAATTCCATCGCCACCAACATGATGATGATGGGCTACGCCTATCAGAAGGGGTTGTTGCCGCTGTCGGCAGCCGCGATCGAGCAGGCGATTGAGGTCAACGGGGTCGCGATCAGGATGAACACGCAAGCCTTCCGGCTCGGGCGTCTGGCCGCGGCCGATCCGGCGCGGCTGGCGGCGATGATGAAGGGCCAGGACGAGACGGTTGCGCCGAAAACGCTCGATGCGATGTCGCTCGATGAGATCATCGCCCACCGCAGCGCGATGCTGACGGATTATCAGCACGAAGCGCTCGCCGTCCGCTATCGCAATTTGGTGACGAAGGCGCGCAATGCCGCAGTCGATCGCGGCTTTGGCGAGGAGTTGCCGCGCGCGGTCGCGATCAACTATGCCAAGCTGCTCGCCTACAAGGACGAGTACGAAGTGGCCCGGCTCTACACCGACGGCCGCTTTGAAAAGCAGATCCGCGATCAGTTCGACGGCGACTTCAAGATCAGCTTCAACCTCGCGCCGCCGATCCTGGCCGGCGGCACCGACGCCCTGGGACGGCCGCGCAAGCGCAAGTTCGGTCCCTGGCTGATGCCGGTATTCCGGCTGCTGGCGAAGATGCGCCATCTGCGCGGCACGGCCTTCGACATCTTTGGCCAGACGCCTCACCGCGGGCTCGAACGCGATCTGATCGCCGGCTACGAGAAGGACGTCGCGCACGTCCTCACGGTGCTTTCGCCGGTGACGCTGGATACCGCCATCGAAATTCTCTCGCTGCCGGACCGCATCCGCGGCTTCGGGCCAGTGAAGGAGAAATCGGTGCAGGAGGCCAAAGCGCGCTACGTGCAACTGGCCGCCGATCTCGCCAACCCCCCGCCGGCGCCGCGGCAAATCGCGGCGGAGTAGTCTCCTCTCCCTCTCTCGCGCTTGAGGGGAGGGGTGGGGCGCTGCAGGGGTGGTGTGCGCGGCGAGCACAACTCGTTATCCTCCGCGAAAGCGGGGGATCCAGTATCTCCAGGTCTTTCGCGATGATTGACTCCAAAGATGGGATAACGGTTACAAAACTAGATGCTGCGAAAAGGCAACTTACGACTGCGTTGCATCTTTGGTTCAATGACGGTGATCCGGTTTCTATTCACGCACTTCTTGCCGCAGCGCATGAAATAATTCATCGCCTCTATCGCAACAAGGGTCTTCGCAACCTGATGTTCGACAACGAACTTATCAATGACGAATACCGAGGAGAATTCGCAAAAACGATGAAGAAGGCCCCAAGTTTCTTCAAGCACGCCGCCCAAGATGGCCGTGACGCTGCTATATCAATTACCTTTTATCCGGAAGTAAACGACGTGCTTCCGCTGTTTCTGATCCAAGGCCTACGGGATATGGGGGAGACCTTAGGCCTTGAAGAAGCTTCATACATCCATTGGATGATTATCCATGAGCCTAACCTTTTCCAGTCGAAGGGCAACTTCCTCCCAGTCGATCTTGCCGAGCAGATGATCGGCATCAATAAGGCAGAGTTTTTCAAAGCTTGCGAAGTGCTCTGGCGTCAGGGCAAGTTGCGAGACTTCATTCAAGCCCGATCCTCCAGTTGATGGAGCAGAGGTTTTAGAACCGGGCTAATACAAGGATGGGTGGAGCGCAGCGATACCCATCATTCATAGTTCGGAGCGAAGATGTCGGGTTTCGCGAAGGCTCAACCCAACCTACGAGCCGCAGCGCAGCGAAATGTCGCGATGTGCCGGAAGCCGGATACGTCCAGGCGGTCAGGTCTGCGCCGTCAGGTACACATCGTCCATGAACAACGCGTCGATGCCGGACTTGCGGAACGTGACGATCGCATCGGTAGGCGTGCAAACGATGGGCTCGCTGTCGTTGAAGGAGGTATTGATGACGAGCGGCACGCCGGTTCGCGCAAAGAAACAGGATATCAGCTCGTGAAAATCGGGATTTGACTCGCGGCGCACGAGCTGCACCCGGGCGCTGCCATCCCGGTGCACGACGGCAGGGATGCGATCACGCTGCTCAGGCTTGACCCCGCATGCAAACAGCATGAACTCGTGACTCATCGAGTGTGGGCCGCCAACATCGAACCATTCGTCGGCGCGCTCGGCCAAGACGCTCGGCGCAAAGGGGCGGAAGTCCTCCCGGTGCTTGACCATTTGATTGAGGATATTGCGCATGTCCGGCCGGCGCGGGTCGGCGAGCAGCGAACGGTTGCCGAGCGCGCGGGGCCCGAATTCCATGCGGCCCTGAAACCAGGCGACGATCTTGCCATCGGCGATCATGTCCGCGGCATCGCGCGCGGGGGACTTGCTTCTGCGCGACGTGAGACCGGCCGACTTGACCGCCGCCAGGATTTCGCGCCGGTTGAACGCGGGACCGAGATAAGGCGTCGAGTTGCCTCGCTCGGGGGGACTTTTTTGCTTTGCGCAATGCACGACCAGGGCGGCGCCGATCGCCGTGCCTGCATCGTGCGGCGCGGAGGGTATGAACACGTCCGAGAATTCACCGGACTGCCGGACCAGTTCATTGGTCACGCAATTGAGCGCGACGCCGCCGGCGAGACACAACTTGTCGAACGGCACCTTGCGTTTGAGGCGCCGTACGAGGGCCAAGACTGCCGCATTCGTCGCCTCCTGTAGCGCTGCCGCGATATCGGCATGGCGCGGCAGAATCTCGGAATCCATGTACCGCGGCGGACCGAACAGGGCATCCAGTTTGGCGAACTTGTTCGAATTAAAACCGAGAAACTCCGGGGATACGGCATAGTCCTCCTTGCCGACGCGCAGGGCCGACTGAAACTCGCGACGGAAGACCTCGGGATTGCCGTAGGCCGCCAGGCCCATGACCTTCGAGGCATCGTAGTGCGAGAAGCCGAGATGCGTGCTCATCACCTCCCACAGGAAGCCGAGCGAGTGCGGATAGTCGAAGGTTTCGACGGGCTGGATACGCGTCCCAACGGCCTTCGCCAGCGCAGTGCCGGCTATCTCGCCGATCCCGTCGATGGTGAGGATGGCCGCGCGATCGAAGCCTGACGGGAAATAGGCCGAAGCGGCATGTGCCATATGGTGCGGCACGAAATGAAACGATTGCCGAAGCGAACGTCCCAAAAGCTCCTCGGCAACACCGCGCACCTGACCCAGCCGCAGCCGAAAAGTTTCCTCAAGCCGCGGATCCCACCACTCGGCGCGATATTGCGTCCGTCGCAGCTGGGGGTTGAACGAATAGGCCGCGTGATCGATATCGCCGGCGGCAAGCCCGGCATGGTTCAGGCAGAAACGGATCGCACGTTCGGGGAATTGATGCGGGTTGTCGAATTCGGCCGACTTACCGTGTTTGATGCGATTGAACCGTTCCTCCTCGACGGCGGCGACGAGGACGCCGTCGACGAGCAGTGCTGCGGCTGACTCGTGAAACACCGAGTTGATTCCAAGAATGTTCACCGGCCTGCCTCCAGTCGTGTGATTCTTCCGCTCCGCGAGCCTCGCCTCTCGCTTTACTCAATCACCTCATCGGCGCGGCCGAGCAACGATGGCGAGACGGTGAGACCGAGCGCCTTCGCGGTTTTGAGGTTGATGATCAACTCGACCTTGGTTGACTGTTGGACTGGCAGGTCCGCTGGCTTCTCGCCTTTGAGAATGCGACCGGCGTAGCTGCCAGCCAGGAGGTAGGAGTCTGTAATATTGCCTCCGTAGCTAGCCAGCCCGCCTCCCGCCACGAACTCGTGATACTCGTAGATCGCAGGTACCGCGTGGAGTGCCGCCAGTGTGGCAAGTTTTTCGGCGTGGCTGCTAAACAATGGATCGGTGCCGACCACGAGTGCACCTGCGTGTAGTTGGACCAACATCGAAAACGCCGTGTCGAAGTCCCGGTCAGTGCTGGCATGCAGGACATGAAGCTGCAGCCCGAGGGTTACGGCCGCCTCCTGTGACTCTCGTGTCACGGTCTCGGCAACAGGACTGGCAGGATTGACAAGCAGGGCAATGCTGGTCGCCGCAGGGACCAACTCATGCGCGAGTTCTACCCGCTTCGGCCCTACCTCTACGGTCAACTGGGTCGCGCCCGTGATGTTTCCGCCTGGATGGCCCAGGCTGGCGACGAGGCCAATTTGCACTGGATTGCTACTGGTGGTGAATACGATGGGAATCGTATTCGTCGCCGCCTTTGCCACGAGGGCTGCAGGAGTGCTGGTTGCGGCAAGCAGGGCAACTTGGCGATGAATCAGGTCGGCGGCCATTGCCGGCAGCCGGTCATATTGGCCCTCTGCCCAGCGGTATTCAATTCTCACATTACTTCCCTCGACATAGCCGGATTTTTCCAGGCCCTGACGGAAAGCGGCCACCATGGGCTTGTACCCATCAGGCGAGGCGCCATTGAGGAATCCGATCACCGGCATCGCCGGCTGCTGCGCCCGCGCCCCGAGCGGCCACGCCGCCGCAGCGCCACCTAGAAGCGTTATGAACTCCCGCCGCCTCATTCGATCACCTCGTCGGCGCGTCCAAGCAGCGGCAGTGGAACGGTGAGGCCGAGCGCCTTGGCGGTCTTCAGATTGAGAACCAGTTCGACTTTCGTGGACTGCTGGACTGGCAGATCAGCAGGTTTTTCGCCCTTGAGTATCCGACCCGCGTAGAGGCCACTAAGTCGAAGTGCCTCAGTGATGCTAGTGCCATAGCTCATCAGCCCGCCAGCCGTCACAAACTCGCGAAGGGTATAGATCGCTGGTAATTTTTGACGTGCTGCCAGTTCAACAAGTTTGACGCGCCGGCTGACGAAGAAAGGTTCAACGCCGACCACGAGTGCGCCCGCACGCCGTTGAACCAGCGTAGCAAAAGCTGCGTCCAGCTCGCTGTCTGTGCCGGCCTCTACGACCAGTAGTTTTTGTCCAATAGTCTCCGCTGCTGCCAAGGCATTTTTCATGTTGGTTTCGGCATCCGCTATAGTCGGGTTTGTGAGGAAGCCAATCAACGCGGTATTCGGAACCGTCTCGTGCAGGATCTCAAACTGTTTCGCGACCAACGTACTGATTAAGAAGGTCACGCCGGTCATGTTACCGCCAGGCCGGCTAAGGCTGGCGACCAGTCCCAACTTGATCGGATCGCCACCCATTTCGAAGACGATCGGGATGGTTGCGGTTGCCGACTTGGCCGCCATGGCCGAAGTGATGCCGCCTATCGCGACGATCACCGCAACCTCGCGACGAACAAGCTCGGCCGCAAGCGCTGGCAGCCGCTCGTTATGATTCTCTGCCCAACGATACTCGAACGCGACGTTCCGTCCCTCGACGTAACCGGCTTCGATCAGGCCCTGTCGAACGGCAGCCACACGAAAAGCATCAGACTGCGGCGACCCGACACCGAGCAAACCGACCACTGGAAGTATCGCTTGCTGCGCTCGCGCGGCGCGCGGCATCGCAGCGGCACTACCGAGAAGGCCGATGAACTCGCGCCGTCCTAGCTCATTGATACGCATCAGCCGCTGCCGGCCTGGTGACCGCACCGCCCTAGCCCGCGATCAAGTTACGGTCTATCCGGTTTGTAATGCTACCTACTGTCACGTCATTCCCTGAAAAAGAAATGACCTGGATCAACACATATGATCAAAGGCGTCCCAGTTTGGCTACCCAAAACGCGTGCTGCGATGCACACTTCACTTCCGCAGGGGCTTGGCTGTGTAAGAACGCAGCAACGAGCAAGTCGCGGAGAAGCATTTCTTCAGATACCCTTTCAGAGCGCGCGAGGAGCATATCGAGGTGGGACGCGGCGGCATCTGACAATCAGATCTCCATCGTTTGTAAGATTTCACCTTTTTGCACAGCCCGGGCGTTCTCGGCCGGGTTGAGCAGCACCAGCTCCGGCCACGTGCGCTGCTCCCCAAAAGCACAAGTCGTTTCGGGGCACCGCGTCCGCGCATCGGAGGTCCACTTTCGCAGATATGACAGGGAGTTTGGAGTTGCGCCCTGCCGCGGCGGAGGCCGACTGATTTGCCCGTCGGGCTGCGTTCGGGATGGCGTGTCCAGCCCGCTCGCGAAAAATATTCCGCTTAACGCGTCGGGCAAATCAGTGATTTAGCTCCGCGCGTCTGATCCGAATGAGGGGCGGGTCGCGATCGTCACGAACGTTGCGGTGAGATGCGGTGGACGCGATGCGCGCGCCAGACGAGCGGGCGCAATGCGGACGGCGAAGTCGTGTGGTCCTGACGCCCCGACGCTGGCGTCAAGTTCTTGAGAAGCAAGCTTCTCAGGAATGACGGTGGCAAAAGAGCCCGGTCACCGGGGAGAGCTCGAAGTAAGCCGTAAACCATCGCGCAGGGAAAGCCGGATGTTTCCGGTTGAACCTGTGGTCCTACCCCCGTGCTTTATTTGCACGGGACCCACGGGTGCAATCGGCACCCGGCTTTCCCTGCGCCCTTGTTTTCGAGGGCGGTTCGATCAGAAACCTCGGGTGCTAACCGCGCCGCGAGAATGCCGAGGCGTGGCAGTCGTCTTGTCGTGGGTAGTTCTTACCTCCATCCATCTTTCGACCGGCTGCTTGGTTCACCATCTCGCCTGACGGAATATTTCGGTGCTTGCCAAGGCGGGCCCGAAAGGCGAGAAAAACGCTGGGGAACAAGAAACGCCAGCGGAGCGCCAATTTGACCATCAAGGGCAAGGCCTACATCGCCGGGATTTACGAGCATCCGACCCGGCATGCACCCGACAAATCCACTGCACAGCTACATGCCGAAGTCGCCAAGGGCGCGATTGAAGACGCGGGCCTGACCAAGGCCGATATTGACGGCTATTTCTGCGCCGGCGACGCCCCCGGCGGGGTGATGGCGATGGTCGATTATTTGGGCCTCAAGGTCCGGCATTTCGATTCCACCGACACCGGCGGTTGCTCCTATCTGGTACATCTGGGCCATGCCGCCGAGGCGATCGCCGCCGGGAAGTGTTCGATTGCGCTGATCACGCTGGCCGGCAAGCCGCGTACCGGCGCCATGCCGCCGCGCCCTGCGGGCGCCGAAGTCGATTTCGAGGCCGCTTACGGCGCCACCACGCACAACATTTACGGCATGTGCGCCATGCGTCATATGCATGAGTTCGGAACCACCAGCGAGCAGCTGGCCTGGATCAAGGTCGCCGCCTCCCATCACGCCCAATATAATCCGCACGCGTTGCTGAAAGACGTCGTCACCGTCGAGGACGTGATCAACTCGCCGATCATTTCTGATCCGCTGCATCGGATGGATTGCTGCGTCGTCACCGACGGCGGCGGCGCGCTGATCGTGACCACGCCGGAAATCGCCAGAAGCCTGAAGAAGCCCCTGGTGCGCCTGATCGGGCATGGCGAAGCGATGAAGGGGCCAAAGGGTGGCAAGGATCTCGATCTCACTTACTCCGCCGGCGTGTGGTCGGGCCCGCGGGCGTTCGAGGAGGCCGGCGTCAAGCCGAAGGATATCAAATACGCCTCGATCTACGACAGCTTCACCATCACCGTGCTGATGCAGATCGAAGATTTGGGCTTCTGCAAGAAGGGCGAGGGCGGCAAGTTCGTCTCCGACGGCAATCTGATTTCCGGCGTCGGCAAGTTGCCGTTCAACACCGACGGCGGCGGGCTGTGCAGCAATCATCCCGTCAACCGGGGCGGAATGACCAAAATCATCGAGGCTGTCAGGCAGTTGCGCGGGCAGGCGCATCCCAAGGTACAGGTACCGAACTGCGACCTCGCCATCGCGCACGGCACTGGCGGTCTGCTCGGCGTTCGTCATGCCGCCTCGACCTGCATTCTGGAGCGCGTGTGATGGATAGCAAAGTGAAATATCCGACGCCGCAGGGTAATCCCGAAACCAAGCCGTTCTGGGATGCGACGGTCGAGGGCAAGTTGCTGATCAAGCGCTGCACGGCTTGCGGAGAAGCGCATTATTTTCCGCGCTCGATCTGTCCGTTCTGCTTCTCCGAAAAGACGGTGTGGGAGGAAAGCTCGGGCGAGGGCGAGATCTATACCTTCAGCCTGATGCGCAAGTCCGCGAGCGGACCGTACGCGATCGGTTACGTCACGCTGAAGGAAGGCCCGTCGCTTTTGACGAATTTCGTCGACTGCGACATGGGCAAGCTGAAGATCGGCAAGAAGGTCAAGGTGGTGTTCAAAACCACCGATGGTCCGCCGCTGCCGTTCTTTACGCCGGTGTAGAAATGCTCCTCATCCTGAGGAGCGCGCATTGCGCGCGTCTCGAAGGATGAGGCCGAACAAGAAGATGTGCGTGGGGCATCCTCATGGTTCGAGACGGCGCAAGAGCGCCTCCTCACCATGAGGATCAGAAAAAACGGGAGGAAACGCCGCAATGCCGATCAAGTACGATGAGTTGATGGCCCTGAAAAATCTTGGCCAGAAATACGCCTACACCGATCGCGAAGTGATGCTGTACGCCTATGGCATCGGCATGGGTGCCGACCCCATGGACGAGAAGGAACTGGCTTTCGTCAACGAGGCCGTCGCTACGCCGCGTCCGCTGAAAGTTGTCCCGACCTTTGCTTCCGTCGCGGCATGGGGGGCCGGACCTGGCGAGATGAATCTCAATCGCCTATTGGTGGTCGATGGCGAGCGCGACATCACCTTCCACCGGCCGCTTGCCGTCGCCGCGCATATCACCGCCGATTCCAGCGTTCTCGACGTCTTCGACAAGGGCAAGGACAAGGGCGCGGTGATCCGGCACCAGACCGTGCTCAGGAGCGAGAAGGGCGAAGCCCTGGCGACGCTGGTCGCTTCGCGTTTTGCGCGCGGCGATGGCGGTTTCGGAGGGCCTTCGGAAGGCCAGCCCGAACCGCACAAGGTGCCGACCCGCAGCCCCGACAAATCGATCGACATCTCGACGCGCCCGGATCAGGCGCTGATCTATCGGCTGTGCGGCGACCGCAATCCGCTGCACAGCGATCCCGAGACCGCCAAGCGCGCCGGCTTTCCGCGGCCGATCCTGCACGGCATGTGCACCTACGGCATCACCTGCCGCGGCATCCTGCAGACCTATGCCGACTACGATCCAGGCGCTTTCAAACAGCACGCCGTACGGTTCTCGTCGCCGGTCTATCCCGGAGAAACCGTAACCATGGATATGTGGAAGGACGGCAACGTGGTCTCGTTCGAGGCCAAAGTGAAGGCGCGCAACGTGACCGTGATCAAGAGCGGCAAGACCGTACTGGGGTGAGATAACAACACGCAGGGAGAAACATCATGGGGTTACTCGACGGCAAGGTGGCGCTGATCACCGGAGCGGGGGGCGGGCTCGGCGAAGCCTATGCCAAATTGTTCGCGCGTGAGGGCGCGGCTGTCGTGGTCAACGACCTCGGCGGTCCCCGCGACGGCAGCGGCGCCGATGTTTCGATGGCGCAGAAAGTCGTCGATGCGATCAAGGCCGCGGGCGGCCGCGCGGTCGCCAATGGCGCCGATATCTCGACCATCGCGGGCGGCCAGTCGGTGTTCGACGATGCCATCAAGCATTTCGGCCGCGTCGACATCCTCGTCAATAATGCCGGCATCCTGCTCGACCAGACCTTTGCCAAGGCGACGGAAGCCGCCTGGGACAAGGTCCTGAAGGTGCATCTGAAGGGCACCTTCTGTGTCAGCCAGCCGGTGTTCCGCTGGATGCGCGAGAACGGTGGCGGCGTCATCGTCAATACGTCTTCGACCTCGGGCCTGATCGGCAATTTCGGCCAAAGCAATTACGGCGCCGCCAAAGGCGGCATCTGGGCACTTTCCAACGTGCTGGCGATCGAGGGGCGCAAATACAACATCCGGATCTGGACGCTGGCGCCGGGCGCGCTGACGCGCATGACCGCCGACCTGCCGCGCTATATCGAGAACCCCGGTGCGGCACTCGGACCTGATGGCATCGCGCCGGCCGTGTTATACATGGTCAGCGACTTGTCGGGCGACCAGACCGGCAAGGTCCTCGGCGTTTCCGGTCCGCGCGGCGTACGTGAGATGCGGATGATGGAAAAGCCGGGCTGGAATCCCCCGCATACGGGATGGAAGGCGCAGGACATCGTCGAACACGCCAAGGAGATTTTCTTTTCCGAGGAAGAGATCAAGATGGGCGCGCGAAGGTTTTGACGTAACCGTCATTCCGGGTTCGATGCTGTCGCATCGCCCCGGAATGACGAAAGACAGTAGGGGACACCTCATGAAACTCACCCACCAGGCCGCAGGCACCTTTGCGATTGCGCCGACGCCGTTCCACGATGACGGCCGTATCGACGAGAAGTCCATCGACAGGCTGACGGATTTTTATGCCGAAGTCGGATGCGACGGTGTGACCGTGCTGGGCATTCTGGGTGAAGCTCCGAAGCTGGATGGTTCGGAGGCTGAGGAAGTTGCAAAACGCTTTGTGAAGCGGGCCGGGAACATGCAGATCATCGTCGGCGTCTCCGCTCCCGGATTTGCCGCGATGCGCTCGCTGGCGCTGAAGTCGATGGATGCCGGGGCCGCAGGCGTGATGATCGCGCCGCCACCGCATTTGCGCACCGACGAGCAGATAACAGCCTATTTCAAGCAGGCGGCGGAGGCGATCGGCAGCGACGTTCCCTGGGTGTTGCAGGATTATCCGCTGACGCTGACGGTGGTCATGACGCCTGCGGTGATCCGCAAGATCGTGATGGACAATCCTTCCTGCGTGATGCTCAAGCACGAGGACTGGCCCGGACTGGAAAAGATCTCCGCGCTGCGCGCCTTCCAGAAGGAGGGTTCGCTGCGGCCGTTGTCGATCCTGACCGGCAACGGCGGATTGTTTCTGGATTTCGAGATGGAGCGCGGCGCTGACGGCGCGATGACCGGCTACGCCTTCCCGGAATTGCTGATCGACGTGGTGAAGCTGTCGAAAGCGGGCAAGCGCGACGCCGCGCACGATCTGTTCGATGCCCATCTGCCGCTAATCCGATACGAGCAGCAGCCCGGCGCTGGGCTCGCGGTGCGCAAATACGTACTGCAGAAGCGCGGCGTGATTGCCTCCAGCGCGCAACGCAAGCCGGGCTCAAGCATTACCGCGACCGCGAAGTCCGAAGTGGATTACCTGCTCTCGCGGGTCGCGCGGGTCGACAAGCGCGCCAACCTGCAGCCGCAGTCCAGCGCGGCGGAGTAATCTCATGTCCGAAGCCGCCGCACCACGTCCCGCTTCCACCATCCTGCTGCTGCGGGACAGCGCCGCCACCAAAGGCGAAATCGAAGTGTTCATGATGGTGCGCCATTATGAGATCGATTTCAACTCCGGCGCGCTGGTGTTTCCCGGCGGCAGCGTCGACAAGGGCGATCAGGAGATCATCGCCAGGCCCGAGCTTTACTCCGGCGGCGAGGGGCTGGATGCCAGCGCCTTGAGCTTCCGGATCGCCGCGATCCGCGAGACTTTCGAGGAAAGCGGTATTTTGCTGGCGCATCCCCGTGGATCGAAGGCCCTTGTTGACGCGAAGCGGGCGGGCGAGATTGAAGCCGCCAGTCGCGCCGCTTTATGCGAGGCCAAGACCACGTTTCTGAAGGTTCTCACCGACAACGGGATACAGTTGGCGCTCGACGAACTCGTGCCCTATGCGCACTGGATCACGCCGGTGATCGCGCCGAAGCGGTTCGATACCTGGTTCTTTCTTGCCGTGGCACCACCGGAGCAGGTTGGCGCGCATGACGGCAAGGAATCCACCGACTCGATCTGGGTGTCGCCGCGCGAGGCGCTGGCAGGCGGCGAGAGCGGACGCTTCAAATTGCCGTTTCCGACCACGCGCAACCTGGTCAGGCTCGGCAAACAGCCGGGCGTGCAGGCAGCCCTCGATGACTGCAAGGGCAAGCCGATCATGACGGTGATGCCGGTGGTGACGAAAACCAGCACCGGCCGCCAGCTTCGCATCCCGCTGGAAGCCGGCTACGACGGTGAAGTCTTCGAAGTGCCCGCGGCGTGACGGCGACTGGGACACTTCGGCGCGCGACGAGAGGGCACACCATGAAGATATGGCGTATCGGCGCGATCGTGGCTACGTGGCTGGCGGCTCTCGCCGCGTGCGGCGCATCATTTGCCCAGGAGAGCTTTCCCAGCCGCCCGGTACGCATCGTCATTCCCTATTCGGCCGGAAGCGTCGCCGACGTGTTCGCGCGCATCGTCGCCCAGAACATGGGCGTGCAGTGGAACAGCTCGATCATCGTCGAATCCAAATCCGGCGCCAACGGCTCGATTGCCGCCGAGGAAGTCGCGCGCGCAGCGCCGGACGGCTACACATGGCTGTTGGTGACGACATTCTTCACCGCGAGTCCCGCGCTGGATAGCAAGCTGCGATGGGACCCGATGCGCGATTTCATTCCGGTCGGGCAGATTTGCCGGGCGCCGAATTTCTTCGTCGTTCCCACCACCCTGCCGGTAAAGAACGTCACCGAATATGTGGCGCTTGCCAAGGCGAAGCCGGGCACGCTGAATTACAGCCATCCCGGCAAGGGCTCGACCGGGCATCTTGGCTTCGAGCTGTTCAAGCGGCTGGCCGGGATCGACGTCACCGCCATCGGCTATCGCGGCTATCCGCAGATGGTGCCGGATATCGCAAGCGGGCTGATCACGTCGACGTTCCTGTCCGCCAACCAGGCGCTGGCGCAGGTGCAGACCGGCTCGATCAGGATCATCGGCGCGATCAGCGATGGCCGCTCGAAATATTTCCCGGACGTGCCGACCATGG
Organism: uncultured Alphaproteobacteria bacterium; assembly: GCA_963823115.1. Classification (GTDB taxonomy): domain Bacteria; phylum Pseudomonadota; class Alphaproteobacteria; order Rhizobiales; family Xanthobacteraceae; genus Bradyrhizobium. The sequence goes on from CAWGKJ010000012.1 coordinate 42,226, forward strand.
CTGAGCAGGGCTTTGCCGAGGCGCAGGTGACGCCGTGGTTCGGCATCGTCGTGCCGGCGGGCACGCCCGAGCCGGTCGTCGATCGCATCGGCAAGGCACTGGAGGCCGCGCTCGCCACGGCCGACGTTCGCGAGAAGCTCGACATCGCCGGATGCGAGCCGAAGAGCGCGCCGCGGGGGCAATTCGCCGACATCATCAAGTCCGACGTCGCGCTGTGGGCAAAGGTCGTCAAGGACGCCGGCATCACGGCGGATTGAAGCGGCGGTCAGGCTTGGCGGCGCCGGAATCCGCGACCGGAACGCCAAATATCGAGGGCGCGGCACCCGGCCAGCACCGCCGGGCATCGCCGGCCGTAAAGCGCTTTCGAGCATGCTCCCCCTGACATCCAATACGTCGTATATATCATGGCTGATTGGAGCCCGGTCTCCACCACCATGCCACCTGGATTCGCGGCATTGCGAGCAAGGATACGATCGTTCTCGCTCTCGATCGGTCAGCTGACCTTTGGCAGCTTCATGCTGTTGCTGGCGGTCATCACCGCGACCAGCATGGCCAGCGTCATCGCTATCAGGCACATCGATTCGACCTTTGCCGAACTGCAGCGGCTGCAAAGCGTCGGCGACCTGGCCGAGGAGATCGACCGGCGCATGAACGAGCTGCGGCTGGCGGCGCGCGATTTCGTCACCGATCCCGGCGCCCGATCCGACCGGGTCGGCGACGCCGCGTCTGCGCTGACCGCGCTGCTGAAGAAGACGCGGCTCGAACTCGCGCCCGAGCAGCAGGACATGATCGACGGCGTTACGGCCAGGCTCCACGAACTACCGCGACGGTATCGATCGCGTCTCGGCCTTGATTGCGCGCCGTGCCGAGCTGGTCGCGGCATTGCCGCCGGTGCGCGAGCGGTTCGAGCAGGCGATCGCCGCGGTGCCCGACCGGGCCACCGCGCGGAGCCTGTTCCGGGCGCAGAATCAGGTCGCCGCAGCCCTGCTGGCGCATGATCCCGCCGGCGCGGAGCAGTCGGCGCAGATCATGCGGGCGCTGCCGATCGATGATCCGCCGCTTCGCGCCGCGGCCGATGCGTACGCCGACGCGATCACTGCGATTTCGGGGACCGAAGGCGAGATCGCCAAGCTCGACAAGGAAGTTCTGGGCACCGAAGGCCGGCAGATCGGACGGGTAACCGAATTGCTGCGCGAACTCAGCGCGCGGCGAGGGCGGGTGCTGTCGCGCGACTTCGCGCGGACGCTGGCCGAGGCCAAGTGGCAGAGCATCCTGCTCGGCACGGCCGGCGTCCTGATCGGGATCTTCGCGGCATTGTTCGTGGTGCGGCGCACCGTGCGTCCGCTAGCCTCGATCGCGGCTTCGATACGTGCGCTGGCCGCGGGCCAGAAGGACGCATCGATACCCTCGACCGAGGTGAACAACGAGATCGGCGATATCGCGCGTGCCGCCGAAGTGTTCCGCCGCACCCTTGTCGACGCCGATGCCGCGCGCGAGGCGGCGGTGCACGCGCTGGCGGAGCAGCGGCTCGCCGAGGAAAGCTATCGCAAGCTGTTCGAGGGCTCGGTCGACGGGATTTATGTGACGACGCCGGCCGGCGCACTGCTCAACGCCAATCCGGCGCTGGCGCGGATGATGGGATACGAAACGCCGGAGGACTTGATCAGCGACATCGGCGATATCGACGAAGACGATTTATGTTCATCCCGGCGGCGCGCGCGGAATATCAGCGTTTGATGCAGCGCGACGGCATGGTGCGCGAATTCGAATATCAGGTGCGCCAGCGCGGAGGGGGAGTCCTCTGGCTCTCCGACAGCGCTACTGCCGTGCGCGACGAAACCGGCAAGGTCGTCCGCTACGAAGGGACGGTGCGCGACATCACCGATCAGAAGCGCGCCGAGGATGCGATCGCCGAAGGCCGGCGGATGCTGCAACAGGTGATCGACACCGTTCCCGCCGTCATCAACGTCAAGGACAAGCAGCTCCGCTACATCCTGATGAACCGCTACATGGCCGGCATTTTCGGCGTCGAGCCCGCGGACGCCATCGGCCGCACCACCACCGACCTGATGTCGCGCTATGGTGCGCAGAAGACCGACGAGAACGACAAGCGGGTGCTGGCAGGCGGGCAGGGGGCTTGGATTCTACGAGGAAGAGTATCTGGATTCTTCCGGCAACCTGCGGCAATGGCTGGTGAACAAGCTTCCGCTGCTCGATGCCGACGGCGAGATCGAGAGCATCGTCACCGTTGCGCTCGACATCGGCGAGCGCAAGCGCGGCGAACAGGAGATGCGCAAAGCCAAGGATGCCGCCGAAGCGGCGTTGCGCAATTTGCGGGAGACCCAGAACTCGCTGATCGAGGCGGAAAAGCTCGCCGCTCTCGGGCGGCTGGTGGCGGGCGTCGCCCACGAAGTCAACAATCCCGTCGGCATCAGCCTGACGGTCGCCTCGTCGCTGGAGCGCAAGACCGCATTGTTCACCGCCGAAGTCGCGCGCGGCGATCTCAGGCGATCGAGCCTCAACGAATTTCTTGAAGCCAGCCGGGACGCGTCCTCGCAGCTGGTGGCCAATCTCAATCGCGCCGCCGAACTGATCACCTCGTTCAAGCAGGTGGCCGCCGACCGCAATTACTCGGATCAGCGCGTCTTCGATCTCGGCGACCTGACCGAGCAGGTCGTGATGAGCCTGCGGCCGGGCTTGCGAAAGCACAATCTGACGCTCACCGTCGACTGCCAGCCCAATCTCACCATGAACTCCTATCCCGGGCCTTACGGGCAGGTGCTGACCAATCTGTTCCTCAATTCGGTGGCGCATGCCTTTCCGGACGGCAAGCCCGGCGCGGTCGATATCCAGGTGCGGGAGTCCGGAAGGACAACGTCGAGATCATCTTTTCCGACAATGGCTGCGGCATGTCCCTCGACGTCCGGCGCCGCGCCTTCGATCCGTTCTTCACGACCCGCCGCGACCAGGGCGGCACCGGGCTTGGCCTGCATATCGTCTACAACATCGTGACCAACCGTCTGGGCGGCCGGCTCGACCTCGATTCCGAGCCCGGCGGCGGCACGCGGATCCAGATCATCCTGCCCCGGGTGGCGCCGCTGGAGCAGGCGGCGGAGTAGTGGCGCGGGTCCAAGCCAATCGGCACCAGCTTGCCGTAATTTATGGCGTCTGCGGCGTGAGCATTCGGTGCTTCATGCCGGGCAGCATGACCTAGCGAGCCTTGCGCTCACCACTGCTTTGCAGTGCGCGCCAAGCTTGTCTGACGACGTAGACGGTGATCGCCGATGCGATGAGCGGCAGCAGAATCGTGCTTGCCGCGCTGGCATAGATGATTTGGTCCTTGCCGTCGCTGCCACCGGACCAGATCGCATCGGGGAGATAACGTGAGAGGTCACCGGTGATGTAGTGTTCGGTGGGAATAACCAGTGCGACGGTCAAAACCGATATCACCAGATAGTCCCACCAGCGCCGTGCGGCGACGCGCACTAGGAACGCCGCCGCGGCGATCTGCGCGAGCACGATGGTGGCGACCGAAATCCAGCCGTTCATCGGCTGAACCGCGGCCCGATCGCATGGCTGTGCCGTGCCTCACGCATATTTCTTGTCGCGCTCCAGGAGTTCGATCGAGATGCCCTGCGGCCCGCGGATGAAGCAGATGCGGACGCCCGGCCGGATCGTCGTCGGCTCCTTGGTGAACTCGACGCCCTTGGCCTTGATCTCGGCGGCCACTGCATCGATGTCCTTCACCGTCAGCCCGAAATGATCGAGCCCCTGATAGGGCGTCGATGGCGGGTGTGTTCACGCCGTCGCCGGCGGTCACCGGCGCGATGAACACATTGGCGCCGCCGAGCTTGACGTCGATCCGCCCGGGGCCGCGGATGATCACGCCGCCGAGAATATCTTGCGAGCCAGGCCGCCGTCGCCTCCGGATCGGGACTGCGCAGGTGAACATGATCCCAGGTGACTATCGGCATCGTCGATCTCCCGTATGAGTTCCGGACGTCGCCGGCCGCGACGCCGCGTGTTGGCCGCCGCATGAAGCGGCGGCGGGTATAATTTTAGCGGCCGCATTCCCGCATGGCCATCCCTTCGATCCCCGGCCTGACCGGAGCCGCCGTCGCATCCCGAATATTGTTACATCTTGGCTGCAACCATTTCCGCATTCGCCGATTGATTGACATACGGCGGAACCGCGCGATCGACAGGGCTTGCTGACTGTGCGGTGCAATAGGCTGTACGTGTTCTATCGCATGTCGGTGATGACCATGAACACAGGGATTGTTCGTATCGAATTGACTGGGCTCGGGCGGCTCTACGGACTTGCGAGACCGTCGGCGACTTTAAAGGCTGGCCAGAGGAAAGCGCGTCCGGTCACTTCAGGTCAGGATTTGTCTGGCTGACGGCCGTCCTGATTGCCGGGGTTGGCGCATGGATGCTGCTGTCGGGATATGCCAGCAAGCCTGCCGAAAGCGAACCGGTGCGCCTGGCTGACGGTCGTCGCGACCAGAGCCTGCTACGGACGCCTCATGGGCGGGGGCCGTGTCCGACCCGGCCATCTGAGGCGATCACGCCTGAGCAACCGGCGCCGGTCGATGGGCTGAGGATTTCGTCGCAGTCATGGCGAAGGGGCGGGCTGGGGTCGAATGCGGTTTTCACGTTCACGCTCCGCAATGGCAACGATTATGCGGTCAAGGACATCGAGATCTCCTGCGCCTTTACCCGCAGGGACGGCAGCCATTTGACCGATCGCACGCGTACCATTCACGACATCGTCAACATGAAGAGCCGGAAAACCTTCGCCCGCATGCACATCGGCTTCGTCAATATCAATGCCGATAAAGCAAATGTTTCCTGGTGGCGGCCAGCCACATCTAGCGCCTGGATCCAGAGCATCGGCGAGGCGAGCGGTAACGAAGCGGTAACTTCGTAGTTATGTCGGGATGGCAGGCACCAGGAACCTATCGCGCCATCATGCAGTTAATTGATCAATCTGCGCGGAGCGCGCGCACGGAGCGATGTTGAGATGCCCTGTGGCGCGGTATTTTTTCTATGTTGGCGGGGTTTTGCTCGCGCTGCTGTTTATTGCGGATGCCGTCTGCCGAAGTTGGCGGTTGCGGAGAGGGCAGATGCCAATCTGCCGGTCATACGCATTCATTCCGACCGCAAATGGCCGGCCCGCGTTGTTTTCGACACCAGCCTGCCGACCATCACGCCAGTGCAACCTGCGAACGGACGGAGGCGAGTGTTCCGGCACTGGCGCGGCGCCGGTCGCCGACGCCTCGGCCAGGGCGCGCGTGCGCGACGCATTTGCTCTGCTGCAACCATCAGATCGAAAGCAGGCACAATCGATCCGATGCAAAAAAGCCGAGATCCACAAAGCCCAACACGCAAGCAAAATTGCAAAGCGACGCCCGACCCCGCCGATGATATTGGTGGCGCAGCAACCGCCATTCGGATTCTTTGCCAGAAGCACATGGTGAGCCCTTTTCACCTGCGCGTCGAATGAAAATCCCGCGATGCGGGTTTACGGAAACCGGCGGGTGCCCAGATCATCTATCAGCGACCGCCTTGCAGGAGCCTGTCGCGTTCATGCAAAGCGAGAATTGGGGCAATCGCCTCGACGGCGATCCGCTCGAGTGGCAGTTGCCCGAATTGACTCGAGTTAATGCGGTCGGCCGGGCTTCGCCGCTGCCTTGATCTTGCGCAATGTGCGCTTCGCGGGGGGCCGTAGTCTTGTTTGTGTTACAATCGGGAAAAGGCTTGCGCCTGCTCTCAGGAGGGTATGGCATGCGAAAAATTCCAAACCTGTCGATCTCGCCGGAAAAGGTGTTCTTCATCGTCACAAAGGCGCGCCAGTCCGACAGCAAGGCCACCGAGTCGGATTTGGCTACCGATTTGAGCGACGACGATATGAGCTACGGGTCAGAGGACAACAGCAAGGAAACCGATCGCTCCGAACTGTCGGGCTTTATCCGAGGCCTGAACATCGACGAGCAAACCGATCTCGTCGCCCTGATGTGGCTCGGACGCGGTGACGGCGATCTCGACAACTGGCGCGATCTCCGCGCCGAGGCGGCACGCGCCCACAACAACCGGACGGCATCCTACCTGATCGGGACGCCGATGCTTGCCGACTATCTGGAAGAGGCCTTGTCGCAGTTCGGCAAGTCCGCCGAGGATTTCGAAGGGCATCTCTGATCCACTCCTTAATCCGCTTTAAGTATCTTCGGAGCTTGTTGATGACCAAAATGAAAATCGGCGCCGGCGACTGGATCGTGGTCTGCGATGGCCGAAAGGCGCTGATTCTGGAAAACATCGGTGACCGTATGTTTCCGAATCTGCATACCAGGGAAGTGCATGAGCATCCCGACCCTTCGACAGCAGCGCAGGGAAGCAATTCGCCGGGCAGCGTGCATCAATCGATGGGAAGCGCGCGGAGTTCGATCGAGCAAACCGACTGGCACGACGAGTCCGAACGCGCGTTTCTGAAGACCTTGGCCGACCGGCTCGACGTTGCCGTGACGTCAGGCGAAACCACGGCGCTGACGATGGTTGCGTCGCCACGCGCACTCGGCATGATCCGCCTGGATTATTCCGCCGCGGTTCGAAAGGCGCTTCATGGCGAACTTGGCAAGGATCTCGTCAAGATGCCGGTCCACGAAATCGAGAAGCAGCTGTTGGCGTGAACGTTGAAAGGCCGCTTCGCTTCGAACGGCGAAACCGGGACGGCCAGGCGACGTGAACCAGCGTTTTTGTCCGGATCGGAAACCGCGAATTCGCACATTCCCCAAGGCTTGTCCTCCGGATTTCATCGCGGAATTCGGTTGTCGGAGCGTCCACCGCCAAGACCGAACGGGCCGAGCGCTCGGCCGCGTCAGGTAAATATTGCCATAGAGCAAATGGGTAGCAGCGTTCAACATTTACATTTTTGCTTCTTTCAGGGGCAGTACGTCGAAGCACCATCTTGATGGATAACCTTGGATCGATCGCACGGGCAGTAATTCTCGTCGGTTTATTTATCGCCGGGGGCTGCTCCGACAGTTTCGCGCAAGGCAGCGCGGGTGGGACCATCGGCAAAGAGGACAAGTCGCAGCCTGTCAAAATTGTTCGCTCAAATCGCAATGCACGACCGGGCTAGAGCGGCGGATTACCCGATGGGAGCATGAGCATCCGCTCGAGTTCGTGCTGCAGCTTGATGCAACCCGCAAGCCATGCGCCAGCGTCGCGAGACAGTCGAGCATCCGTTCGGCACGATTAAAGGCCCGCTTGGGGGCGACACACTTCCTCACCGACACAGTTCCAAAAGTAGCCACCGAGATGGCTCTCTCGGTCCTGGTCTATAGTCTGACACGGGTCATGAACATCGTCGGTACCAAGCCGCTGATGGCTGCGATCGTGGCCTGAGACACACTTGGGTCCTGGCTCCCAGAACCGACGTCCTTGAGCGACCGTTTTTACACGGCCAAGACCCTCGGCGGATGTCACAGCGCGTGCGGCGGACTAACCGAGCGGCGCAATCCACCAGCGTGCGTGCTTAAATGCCGTGGCGCACTATGACCGGGTGCTGTTTTCCAACTACTGCCAACGTGTCCAACAACAAGCCTGCGACCGCGGCTTCGGTACGATAGCGCGGGAGATGATCCTCGAGCGAGCAGCAAACGCACAGCGCGAGGCTGGCCCAGACCGCCGCACTGAAATAAAGCGACATCCAGACAATCTCGCCTTTCCACTCAGCAAGGTCGTGGGTCACGACCCAACGCGTGCTCACGTCACGAAGACCCTCGAGAGGTCTCAGATGCCTGCTGCCATCGGCAACATCGGCCCGCCATCGGCTCAGGTACATCGGAACGTCGACGGTCATCAGAAACACAAGATAGCCTGCAATCCCGATGATCGAGACGGCAAGGATCACGCGAACCTCACCATCGAACTCCGGTAGCAACCGGCAAAGGCCGATCCCGACCAGGAAGAAGGCAACTGCCCATATCGAATTTTCGATGGCGTTGCCCAAATAGTGAGTGGTCAGCACCGCATACCACGAGAAACATTCCGCGACGAGGATCAACGGCACGATCACCCACGCGACGTTCAAGGTGGTATTCGCTCCCGTCATCGTGCCCAGCTGGTGCAGGATAATCGCCCACTGCGCCGCGAAGCAGACCTCGGCCACGGTTGCCACCGACCGGCCGACGACGACGCTCGACAGCCACGTATTGAACAAGCAGATCCGCTGAACATCCGCGCGCGGAAGGAACGACCTGAATGCGCAACCAAAAACATAAGCCGCGCAGAGCAGGAGCATGAGTTCGATACTGGACGCGCTGCCGAGATGGCCAGTCGGCAGTTCGTGGAGCTGGCGGTACAGCAAGATCCAAATCGCGATATTTCCGCCGCTGACCATGGTCAACAGACCCCACCACCAGGCCAGGGGATTTGACCAGGCCAGGGAACTTGGCCGCTCCCGGTATTCCAAACTCATGGACCGCTGTAGCGCGACAATCTGGATGGGAACACAGCGACAATCAGGATGGCCATTTCGGCGGTCGCGGCGAGAGGATGATTGTCGCGGCGCGACGATAACGCAAGCGATATTTGCGTGACGCGTGATTTGATTGTCGTGGAGCGACAATTAGGATGATCCTTTGATTGTCGCGCGGGTTGGCGGACGTCCGGCTCCACGGGCCTTTTCGACAGCCTCTTTCCGGCGATAGCTGTCGACATTCATTTCGAGGATCGTGGAGTGGTGTACGAGGCGATCGATGGCCGCGAGCGTCATGGCTTGATCCGGGAAGATTTTGCCCCATTCGCCGAATGGTTGATTGGCGGTGATGAGCATCGATCGCCGCTCGTAACGGGCGCTGATCAGTTCGAACAGAACGCTGGTCTCGGCTTGATCCTTGGTCACATAGGCGAGATCGTCCAAAATCAGCAGGTGATATTTGTCGAGTTTGGCGATCGCCGCTTCGAGCGCGAGATCGCGGCGCGCGATCTGGAGTTTTTGCACGAGGTCGGTGGTTCTGGTGAATAACACGCGCCAACCCTTTTCGATCAGGGCCATGCCGAGCGCCGCAGCCAGATGCGATTTGCCGCCGCCAGGCGGGCCAAAACACAAGAGATTGGCGCCCTTTTCGAGCCAGGCGTCCCCGGCGGCGAGCGCCTGCACCTGCGCCTTTGAGATCATCGGCACGGCATCGAAGTCGAACGCGTCGAAGGTCTTTCCCGGCGGCAGTCGCGCTTCCTCCAGATGACGTTCGAAGCGGCGCCGGCTGCGCTCCACCATCTCCTGTTCGGCCAGCGCAGCCAGGAAGCGTGCGGCGGGCCAGCCTTCCTTGTCGGCGGTCTCCGCCAAAGCGGCCCAGATCATCTTGATGCCGGGCAGGCGCAGTTCGCTGAGCAGCAGTTCGACACGGGCGGCGTCGATCTTGACGGTCGCGTTCATGCGGCTTCTCCCACGGTTGCGGTGATTTGGTCGTAGATGGCCAGAGAGGGCAGCGTGACGATGACGACTGGCAGTGCCATGCCCTTCGGGCGGAAGCGCTCGATCAGCGCCTTGAGATCCGGCAGGATGCCGTCGTCGAGAGTGGCTTGCAGCACAGCACCGAGTTCCGCCTCGCAGGTGCGTTCGTGTGCGAGCGCCAGAAGGCCGACCATGATGCGGCAGGCTGGTCTCTCGCCGATTCCAGCGAGCAAGGCGTCGAACGCAAGGGCGTAGGCGCGGCGGGGGAAGAGCTGGGCGCGATAGACCAGATTAAGCAGCGCCATCGGCTTGCGGCGCAGGGAATGGATGACATGGCGATAGTCGATGACATGGCCATGTTTGCCGTTTGGTTGCGTTCGCCCGCGCCGCAAGGTGACGATGTGCGTTGCGCCCTGGAAGCATTCGAGCCGGTCGTCATAAAGACGCACACGCAGCCGGTGACCGATCAGTCGGGAGGGGACCGAGTAAAACACCTTGCGCAACGTAAAGGCGCTGGATGTCGTGACATCGACGTTGACCTCCTCGTAGTCGGCGGTCTTGCGGTCCGGCAGTTTCTTCAGCGCCATCCGCTCCTGATCGATGCGCTTGGCATTGCGCGCGTTGCCGCGGCCAACGATCTCATCGACAAAACCCCGCCAGGCCGGAAGATCATCGAAGTCGCGCGAGCCGCGCAGCAGCAGGGCATCTGCCAGCGCTCTCTTGAGATGGCCATGCGCGCTTTCGATCGAGCCGTTCTCGTGTGACACGCCGGGATTATTGCGGGTCGGCGTCATGCCGTAATGGCCGCAGAACGCCTCGTAGCGTGTCGTCAAATCCTCTTTGGCGTCGGCGCCGAGATTGCGGAACGCGGCCGAGAGGCTGTCGCTTCGGTGCTGTTCGGGAACCCCGCCCAGCGACCACAGGGCGTTCTGCAACCCTTCCGCCAGTGCGACGAAACTTTCGCCGCCAAGCACGACGTGGGCGTGCTCGAAGCCGGAAAAGGGAAGACGGAAGTGATAAAGCCGGCAGTCCAACAACTGGCTGGCAACGGTGACGCCAAGATCGGCGACCTCGGTGAAGTCCGATAACCCCATGCGGCCCGGCGGATGCTCCTGGCGGAAGATCACCTCCCGATCCGGGCCGTTCACTGCTCGCCATGCTCTGATCCGCCGCTCAAGCGTCCGCCGCGTCCCGGTGAGCAGTTCCGGATGCCGACGGCAAAGTTCCTCGAAAACGCCGATCGGCCTCAACCCAGGTGCGGCCTTCAGCATCGGGAGGACTTCGTTCTCCCAGACACCGGCGAATGGATCAGCTCGGCGACGTTCGCGGCGCGCCTTCTTTTGAGATGGAAGTCGGGGATCCTTCTCAAATCGGTAGGCGGCGGATGTGCTGAAACCAGCCTTTGCACCGGCGACGGCTGGCGAATGATTGCGACGAAAGTTCATGAAAAGCCTCATTTGTTGATCGGTGACATGCCGGCCGGCCAAAGAATTGGTCCTCTCGAAGGAGAAAACCGATCCTTTACCAGCCGCCGTTACCGCCAAATGAGGCCCTTCGGGCGTCGACGCCGCTGCTGGGGTAACTCCGGTCGGGCTACGCCCTCCCTTCGTCACCCCAGCAGCGGCGCATTCTCATCCTGATTGTCGCGGGATTCTCATCTTGATTGTCGCGCCGGACCGCTCCGCATGTGACCGAACTGACATATGATTGTAATAATACTGTCACGAATCCCAGCTGGTCACGACACAACTATGTGTGCGGCGGGCGCGCTTGCGGGGTGATAGCGAGCGCGTTTTTGGTCGGCGCCAATCCGCGTGGGGCGGTCCGGGACAAGCCAAGCCTCGCGGTCAACACTCTTCGAACCAAGTCGGCTTCACGTGGCGAGCGGCAAGCGGGCTTGGTGCAGGGTTCGGGTATGAGTGACCCCACCCCCCGAAGACCAAGGCTGAGCTGCGCGAGATGCTGGCAGAGTCCGCAATACGCAGCCCGAGCCGAATTGGCAGTCGAAGTCCAAAAGTGATCGCGCCTGGGGCGGCCTCAGTTCATCATGCCTGGCCAGATGGGGCTGGCACCCATTGGAAAGCGCCGCCTTTGCACAGCGCACACCGATCTCGGACATTGGCCGACACAATAGCGATGGAGGTTGGCAATCCGCCGGCGACCGAATTGCGGGGCGATCGTGTGGGCAAATTTTACGACTTCACGACCGCGGCTGGCCTTTCGGCGCTGCACGTTGTTCATAACCGCGAACATCGCGCAATTTGCGCTTTATGAAACGCCATGTTTTGTTACACCCAAAGGCCAATTGGAAACGAGTGGTTCGTTTGTGAGCAGGACGATACACGCGGCGGGTGGAATAGCGGTGCGCAAGGGCACGCGGCCGAGGGTGGCAGTCGTTCAGCGCAGCAAGGACAAGCTCTGGGTGCTGCCCCGCGGCAAGCTCAGGTCGGACGAGCGTCCCGTCGCAGGCGCGAGGCGGGAGGTCGTGGAAGAAACCGGGTTTCGCGTAGAGGTATGCGAGTTTCTGGGCGCCATCACTTACCTGACACGCGGCCGGCCAAAGGTAGTGCAGTTCTGGCTCATGCGGGCAGAGGCGCAGCCGAGCTACGAAGTGATGAAAGACATCGTCGCGGTTGAATGGCTGTCAGTCGCCGCGGCGGTCAAGCGACTCAGCCATCCCTTGGAAAAGCTATTCCTCACCCATGTAGGCCGTCATGCGGTACGTCAGCACCAACGCTCCCCAAGGCATAAAGCGAAGATGCCCTCAACCAAAATCGGGCAACGACGCGGAGCGCGGCCTGTCGAACGGGTGTAAAGCCGCCTCGCTAATCGCCGCCTGCTCGGTGCGACCGATTTTCAATGTTCTCAGGCCGCAGGCAAGCATGTGAACACGACCGCGTTCCCGGGCGCGCATTGCTCACAGTTGCTTTTCCGCTGCCGGTGCTGCCGCTGTCGGCGGCGCAGCGCTGCTCCGGCCCGGTAATTTCCAGAATGCCTTGGCGCGGTGAAAGCGCGAATACGCCTTGCGCGCACTGACAAGCAACATCTGAATCTGCGCTTGTTGATCCCCGATGATAAGTCCCGCGGCAAATGCGCGGTGGCGGCCTTGCTCCTCCGTCAAACCTCTGGCAGGACCAGCGATGATATCGGCAAAAAGAGCCTTGTGCGTTGCGATGTCATTGACCTTGCCCAGGTGTTCCTGCAATTGCATCAGGGATGACCTGGTTTTTTTGCAACGCCTTGCAGATTTGCCGTGGTACACGCTGGAAAAGAATTCGGTCGCGTATCGGGCTTTTTTGACTTGAATGCGCAGCCCGTGCAATTGCTCCGTACCGAGGTCGTTGATCCGTGCGCCCCGTCGCCTGATCTTCTTGCAACGTTGCGAAAGCTGCTCGGAGGCAAAAATATCGATCGGCATTTCTCGCCGTGCGCGGTTCAACGCGTCTTCCGAAGCGCTCCAGGGGCCAGCCTCGACCCATTCCGCGGTATCAAGAACCAGTGTGCGAAACCGGGCCGATTGAACGGCTTCTTGCGCCTGCCGATAGCTCTTGATGCGTTTTCGCGCGAACATGTTGCTGATGCTGACAAGCCCCGGCTCATTTCTATGCTGGTTCCGCAGTGGCTTGATGACTTCGAAGAGAAGCGTGTCCAGGTCTCGCGAAGGGCCTAATTCCCGTGCGAGCCATCTCAGCTCGGTCTTTATCGCGTCGGCTCGATGGTCGCGCACCACCGAGGAAAAGAGCGAAATGGCGGCGCGCAGCCGCCGCAGCGCGACGCGCATTTGATGTAGCGCAGTCCCATCCCGCGCTATCATTGCAGGTACGTTCGCAACCAAATGGCGCAAGCAAGCACGGCCAATCAGTGTGAAGGCGCGGCCCGCACTCATTCCCGCGCTTAACTCCGGATCACATGCGGTCTCGGCGGCAACCGGTGTGTTCTCAACAAGTTCGTAACCGCGCTCGGATTTGCTCTTAAATTCGAGATGAGCCGGTACGATATCGACGATGTCACGCGCGATCTTGAAGAGGTCGGCGGCGTTGCCGTGCTTGAGCTCAAGTTCGATCTCTGAAATCGGGCGCGAACAGCCGGTCGCGAGAATCTGTCCCTCGTCGATCGCCATGACGATATCGGCGCCATTTCCGTTCAGATGATAGGCCGTGCGCTCAATCCGGGTCTCGAAGACCGGCTTCAGGGTTTCGCGCACTTCGTCGCCGAGAATTCGGCTGAGAACTGTGTCGGTCACGCGGGAGAGATCTGGTTGATCACCCTCGATCGTATCCTCCCACTCGGATCGCTCGAAGAAGCCAGCGCCGCGATCGGTCGACTTGATCGTCTGGATGCGCTTGTCGTCAATATGGCGCACCCGCAAGGTCAATCCGTGATCACGCAGGAACCGGTCACCGGAATCAAAATAGACAGAATCCAGAATTTCGCGGATAGGATTATGAGCGGAACCCGAAAAATGGGGGTGATTTCGCAGCGTAGGGATATCCTCGGGGGCAACCGAAAGCTTTAGTTCAACTTCCGTTGGCTTACCGAGCATGACTAACTACCGATCAAAGAATGGAGGCGGGCGGTCTGGTCGGTTACCGTCCACTAGCCAACGATCGTCACAAATCTATCACATAAAAGCAGATCGCTGCACGAGCCTTGCAGCCGCCCCCAGCATTCTTTTTGCCGGCCTGACGTGGCGGCGGAAACACGCAGCTGTTGTTCACCCCCAGCGATCCTCGATGGGGTTCGTCGCGTGTTATTGAACCTTGGCACACATATAGCAAACACAACTATGCTGGGGATTTGAGAGCCCAGTTTCGAGACGCAGCGCCGTCAGCGATCATACTCCGCTGGGCGGCGTTGTGCGTTTTACGGTGTTTCTTATGTAGGATGTCTGGTTAGGACAATAGTGCTGTCCGTATGCACGGTGGCCTGATTGCTTAACAATAGTGTGTAACGCCGGCTCGTTGATATTATGGACGCGGCGGTGGCGCAGCTACTTCAGTTTGAAAACGGGTCGTCCCGATCATCTAAATATCTTTTCCGGCTGGACGGTGAGCCGGAACGCGACCTCGACTGCACCGTCGAAAGCCTCAAGCAGGTGGTCGCAGAGCAAGCAACGGAACTCGCCCGATGGCGCCGCCTTGGAAACCAATTCAATGCGGCGGTAGCCAGCCTTGCACTTGGGACAGGTGATATCGGACTTCCTAATGGCGGAGCGAATTTAGCACCCAGCGCCCATAATTCCAACCGAGTTAGGCAGCATGCACGGCGGTGTTGTCCCAATTGTGACATCCGAAATTAGAACACCGCAAAAACACAACGCCACCGAGCGGAGTATGATCGCTTGGTGGCGTTGCGGATGAAGCCAGGCCCTCAAATCCCCAGTCATGATTGCGTCTGCACGAAGTGCGCTACGGTTCGATGACACATGAAAGATCTCGGCTGATGGGACCACCGGGAGGAACCAGCAGTTCCCCGGGGAACTTGCGCAACTGAGAACTGCGCGGTGGAACGATAGCCAAGAGTTGTAAGTTGCTGATTTAGACGGGGATCGGCCAAGGAGGTGCGCTCGATGCCCGAGTTGGGTCATCAAACGCACCAATTTTGATCGTACGCTAATGATCTTCGGGCGGCGTTTTAGTGGAGCAGCGTTGATCCAAGACAATTCCCGCGGCTAATGAGCGTGTAGGATTATTTGGATGAAGATATCAGGCTTTACCTGCGCTTCCTGCGCATCGGTTTATGAAGTTGCCGAATCATTCTCGGCAGAAGGAAGTTCAGGACAGGCTGAGTGCAGCGTCTGCGGCACGCTTTTGGAAGCTTGGCAAGAACCCAAGCTAAGAGCGTATCGGCTGGTTATGCCGTTGGAGCAAAAGTATAAGCCCATCCCTGCGCCGCCGTCTCCGGCGCCATCATCTTCGACATCTCCGACCCCGTCAGCAATTGTCGCCTAATTTGGAGGCGGGACGCTGCACTTGTTAAGTCAAGGTCAAAACGGCCCCCGCAAAGCAGGTAGGCGGTCTAGCATGGCGGGTGTATCAGCATCACATCCTTTGATCTCCCCAAGAGCGGAAATGTCTTCGACCTAGCGATCCCGACAGGCCGCTTTGAACTAGTACCGTTCCACAGAGATTATGACGGGCTGTTTTAGCGCAAAATCGGAAGCGCTTCCGGAGGAACCAGAAGTTGGATGCTCCGGGCGGCTCCGGGCGTCGGCGCGATGAGGCCGGCTTTTTGCAAGGTCAGCACCATCTGGTGGACGGTTGGAGCGGTGACCTCGAAATGGCGACGCATGTCGGCTTCGGCCGGGGGCCGTTTGAAGATCCGGCTATAAGCGTAGATGAAGGCCAAGTACTGGCCTTGGGTCTGCGTAAAGCGGGGCGCCGCCGCCGCGGGGCTTTCGTCAAGTGATTGACTCATTTCCGATTCATCCGCGCCTCGACGCTGAAGGAGGTGCAGTTGAATATAAAGTTTCGTGTCGACCTTAGCCAATCGGAACGTGATCAACTTGACGCGCTGTTGAGCGGGGGGCGCCACGCGACGCGCAAAATAAAGCGGGCGCAGATCCTCTTGGCCGCGAACGACGGCGTGAGCGACGAGGTGATCGCCGCAACCTTGAAGGTCTCAGGATCGACGATTTATCGGACCCGGCGCCGCTTTGTGGAAGCGAACCTGGAGGGCGCGCTCACCGAGGAGCCGCGCCCCGGTGTTGAGCGCAAACTATCGAGCAAGGAGGAGGCGCTTTTGGTGGCAACCGCCTGCTCAAAGCCGCCACCGGGACGGGCCCGCTGGACCCTCGAACTGCTGGCCGATGAGATGGTCCGGCTCACCGACCATGAAGAGCTGTCTTCCGAGACTGTCCGTCGACGGCTGGCGGAGAACCATCTGAAGCCCTGGCGCAAAGACATGTGGTGCATCCCCAAGCTCGACGGGGAATACGTCGCCCGTATGGAGGATGTGCTCGACCTCTATGCCGAGGCGCCCGATCCCCAAAGACCTGTGGTCTGCTTCGACGAGAGCCCGACCCAACTCATCGGCGAGGTGCGTGAGCCCATTCCCGCCAAGCCGGGCCAGCTTGAGCGCTACGACTGCGAATATCGCCGCAACGGTACCGTCAACCTGTTCGTATTCCTCGACGCCCACCGCCCCTGGCGCCGGGTGAAGGTCACCGACCGGCGCACCAACCAAGACTTCGCCGAGTGCATGCGTGAACTGGTCGACGTCGACTATCCCGACGCCCCGATCATCCGGGTGGTGATGGACAACCTCTCCACCCATTCAGCTGGGGCGCTTTACGACGCCTTCCCCTTCGCGGACATTGAGACGTATGGCGTCGAGCGGTGGCTTGGCGAACTGGCGCTTGCGCTCCGGGAGGAGAGTTACCAGCCGGATCCTATCAGAAGAGTGTTTATCCCGAAGGCCAACGGCAAGCTCAGGCCGCTGGGCATCTCGACCGTGCGGGATCGGGTCTGCATGACAGCAGCGATGCTGGTGCTGGAACCGATCTTCGAAGCCGACCTTCCACCCGAACAGTACGCGTACCGTTCAGGGCGAAATGCCCAACAGGCGGTGGTCAAGGTGGAAGGGCTACTGTTCCGTGGCGACCCGGAAGTCGTCGATGCCGACCTCGCGGACTACTTCGGAAGCATTCCGCATGCCGAACTTCTAAAGTCGGTAACGCGCCGGATTGTTGATCGGCGCGTGCTGCATCTGATCAAGATGTGGCTGGAATGCCCCGTGGAAGAAACCGATGATCGAGGAAGGAAGACGCGTACAACCGAAGCCCGGGACAGCCGGCGCGGCATTCCGCAAGGCTCACCCATCTCACCGCTGCTGGCGAATCTCTACATGCGCCGGTTTGTGCTGGGATGGAAGATGCTCGGGCTGGAGCAAAGCCTCGGCTCTCGTATCGTGACCTACGCCGACGATCTCGTGATCCTGTGCCGGAGGGGCAAAGCCGAAGAGGCCTTGCAGCAACTGCGCGAAATCATGGGCAAGCTGAAGCTGACGGTGAACGAGGAGAAGACACGAATCTGCAAGATCCCGGAAGGCGAGTTCGATTTTCTGGGCTACACGTTCGGACGAATGTATTCTGCGAGAACCGGCCAGGCGCGCCTGGGTTATCGGCCATCGAAGAAGAGCATCAAGCGCATGGTGGAGAACATTCACGCGCTGACCGCCCGAACGGGGACATGGCGAGAGACCACAGAGCTGGTGGGCAGGTTGAACCGCACGCTGCGCGGATGGGCGAACTACTTCAACGTAGGCACCGTCAACAAGGCGTACCGGGCGATCGACAACTACACCGCTGTGCGGTTACGCCGGTGGTTGCGATCCAAGCAAAAGGTTAGGCGACGAAAGGGCGGGACTTATCCACTCCCGCACCTCTACGGGCACTTCGGGCTCGTCAGCTTAACTGCGCGTGGTCGCGACGTGTCGTGGGTGAAGGCGTGACGTCTTGTCCGAGAGCCGGATGCGGTAAATCTGCAAGTCCTGGTTCGATGAGCGGGATGTGGAAACGGAGTCAAGGTTGAACCATTAAGGCACCGCCAGACGAAAGGGGCGGAAACAGATATGTTCAGCCTACAACCACCGCGCCACATCTCGACTCCACCAGTCGCGCCGATTCCGCAACGCACCCAGGAAGTCCGGTACACCCCGATCAACGGACATTTCCAGACCAACCCGGTTGGTCCGGTCGGTACCGAAACGAACCTGATTTCATCGCCTAACCCTGTGGCTCATGCTTGTCGCCTCCGTAACCGCAGCCGAGGAGTATGGGCATGCAGGATCAAGTGAATGCGACCCCGGCGCCCAAGCGGGTGCCGTGGAATAAAGGAAAGCTGACCGGGGCAAAGCCGCCGCTCCGACCCAAACACGTCTGGTCAATCCGGACAAAGCTCCAGATCGAGGGTCGCACGCGTGACCTCGCCATGTTCAATCTGGCAATCGACAGCAAGCTCCGTGGTTGCGACGTCGTTGCCATCCGGGTCGAGGATGTCGCTGCTGGCGGCTACACGGCAGATCGCGCAACCGTCCGGCAAAAGAAAACGGGACGGTCGGTCAGGTTTGAATTGAGCGATCAAACCCGTCAGGCCATCGATGACTATCTGAAGGCCACCGGCAAACGGCCCGGTGAATTCTTGTTCGCCGGCCATCGCGGTCCGAACCGCAGCATGACGACCCGACAATATGCCCGACTGGTCTCCGAGTGGATTGGGAGCGTCGGACTCGACCCGAAGCTGTTCGGGACGCATTCACTGCGTCGCACCAAAGCTACCCTGATCTATCGGCGGACGGGCAACCTGAGGGCCGTCCAGCTTTTGCTCGGAAGGGCGACATACTGCCCACGAACAACAGGTCTGAAGCACGCATCACTTACCGATTTCACCCCCGCTTTGGCGAGATCGTGCGCGTTAGGCGGCGGCTTCAGCGAGGCGGCGCCGCGTTTCTCGTTGTGCACCAACTTGACGGTACCTTTGCCTGTCTTCCGGCGTGGATGACTGACGAGGCTGCGTCCGGATTCGAAATCGGCGTTGAGCCGCATTTTCCCCTGGATGTTCTTTGCTCCCTCCGCAACGAGGTCGATGCGCTTCTAGGCTTTCTGGCGTCCGAATCAAAAACGGAGCGACCAGAGAATGACGCACCGATCCGAGAATCTCCAGCCAAGTCTGTTCGAGGCCGAGCGACCGTGCGTCGAACTGCGTGCAGCTCAAAAGAGCGAGCTCGCGATGGTCATCGAGGTGCTGCTGCGCGAGATCGCGGCGGCGCTGGCAAAGGCGGCAATCGGGGGGAACGGTGATGACCAAGATCACGACTGAGCATCTCGCCCGCAACGCCTGCGTTAGTCCGGCAATCGACAGCAGACCAACTCGCGCTATCATGAGAGCCGACGGCGCCAATACGGCCTCGTCGATCGCGCCAAGCAGCTTGGCTGGAGCGACGTCGAAGTCATCGACGACGACCTCGGCCGGTCCGGCGGCGGCATCGCGCGTCCCGGCTTCGAGCGGCTGCTTGCAACGATCTGCGACGGCCGTGTCGGCGCTGTGCTCGCGATTGAGGCGTCGCGTCTTGCCCGTAATGGCCGCGACTGGCATACGCTGATCGAGTTCTGTGGATTAGTCGGCACGCTTATCGTCGATGAGGACGGAATTTACGATCCTCGCCATCCCAACGATCGGCTGCTGCTTGGCATGAAGGGCACGATGAGCGAGCTTGAACTCTCGATGTTCCGCCAGCGCTCGCAGGAAGCGCTGAAGCAGAAGGCCCGCCGCGGCGCGCTGGTCCTCGGTGTCGCCGCCGGCTATGTGAAGATCGGGCGCGATCGCATAGAGAAGAATCCGGACAAACGCGTGCAGGACGCCTTGCAGCTGGTCTTCACCAAGTTCGCCGAGCTGCAAAGTGCAAGACAGGTGCACATCTGGCTGAGAGAGGAGTGCATCGAGCTGCCGGTCAAGTCGCGCCAAGGCGAGGCGCACGGCGTGTTGTGGCGACTGCCGGCCTACAACATCGTACACAACATCCTGACCAATCCGATCTATGCAGGTGCCTACGCGTTCGGGCGCACGACGAGCCGTGTGAGTGTCAAAGGTGGACGCAAGCATGTCCGGCGTGGTGTGCAAAAGCCCCTGGCCGAATGGGATGTCTTGATCAAGGATCACCACGCGGCCTATATCACCTGGGACGAGTTCGAGCACAACATCGAGGTAATCGCCAACAATGCGACCGGTATGAGCAGCGCACTCGCTCGCGGAGCAGCTCGTAAAGGCGAACTGCTGCTGCCCGGACTGCTGCGGTGCGGCCACTGCGGCCGCAAGCTCCATGTGCACTACAGCGGCAAGATCGGCCGCTACAATTGCTACGGTGCGCGTACGAACCACGGTGCCGCGCGCTGCATTTCGATCAGCGGCTTGAGCATCGATGCGGCGATCAGTAACGAGGTCCTGCGCGTCCTGAAGCCGCTCGGCATCGAAGCAGCACTCAAAGCGATCGAGGCGCAATCGAGCACGACGAGCGCGGCCGAGCGCCAGCTGGAGCTGTCGCTGCAGCAGGCGCGCTACGAAGCCGCGTACGCGCGCCGACAGTACGACGCCGTCGACCCGGCAAACCGGCTGGTCGCCGGCGAACTGGAGCGCCGCTGGAACGAGGCATTGCAGGCTGTCGCAAAGCTTGAAGGAGAGATCGCCGCCCTGATTGCGCGTCGTCCGCCGGCGCTCGGTGAGCCGGAGCGCCAGCAATTGGTGGCGCTTGGTGCTGATTTGGAGCGCGCCTGGTCGCATCCCGCTGCAACCGCCGCAACTCGCAAGCGTATCCTTCGCGCGGCACTCTCGGAGATCGTCGTGCGCAAGGACGGCGCAATCATCCATGCCGTCCTGCACTGGCAAGGCGGCGACCATACCCAACTGCAAGTCAAACAGCGCCTGAATGCGGCCGGCCGGCACAATCCACGCATCCCCGACGACACGATCGCACTCGTGCGTGAGCTGGCGCGGTTGATGCCTGATCGGCAGATCGCGCGCCTGCTCAATCGCACTCGCGTCGAGACCGGGCACGGCAATGCCTGGACGCAAGAGCGCGTGCGCGGCTTCCGTAATCATCACGACATCGCCGTCTTCCGCGACGGTGAGTGGGCGGAGCGCGGCGAGATTACGCTCGAAGCGGCAGCAAAACTCATCGGCGTCTGCAACATGACGGCCTTGCGTATGCTTCGCCGCAGCGACATCAAAGGCCGACAAGCTTGCGCGGGCGCGCGTTGGGTGATCAGGGCCGAGGACCTGGCAGGTTTCGCCAAGGGAAAGCGTCAGAAGCCTCCGCTAACACAAAATGCCACGCAGCAGGTCTTTGACTTTCAATGAGTTAGCCGAGGTGCATTATGAATCGTGACTACTTGGGCATACCAAGATCGACTATCTCCCGTGCCGGACTATGTCCCGTTGTGATCATTCGGCGGATTTTCCGTGCGTTGATGCGTAAATCACTGGACATAGCGATTCTCCTTGGCGGGCACTTCCGCCCGCAAGGAGCACGTTATGGAACGAACCTATGAGAGCGCTGCGGCGCTCGTTGACCGCGCCACCGGTCCGCTTGCGCCCCATCTGGGTCCTTTGTCACATCGTTGATCGCGCAGCAGTACGCGGCGAGCGTCATTTATATCAAGGCACTGCATGCGGTGGCATTTGACCGTTGGCTCGCGAAGCGCCGCGTTGTGTTGGCGGATGTCGGGGAGGTTCACATCAAGCGCTACCGGCACCGTAGACGTCGTCGGCACCAACGTATTCGCACTGAGACTCGGCGTCGTGAGTGGTATGATGTGACGCAACTGCTGCAGTTCTTGCGCGATCACGGTGTATGCCCGACGGTTCGTGTCGAGACCACAGCGGCTGACGATCTGGTGGCCAGCTATCAGCGACATCTTCAGGATCAGCAGGGGTTGGCGACCGCAACGATTGAGCGCTACACGACGGTCGCCGGGCAGTTTCTTGATGAGCATTTCGGCAACGGCGCGGTCGATCTGCGCGCACTGCGTGCGGACGACGGGATTGCCTTCGTGCAACGTCAGGCAAGACGCCTGCAACCGCCGGCGCTGAAGTGCGTCGTGAACGCCCTGCGATCGTTCCTGCGCTACGCGCAGTATCGCGGTGAGGTGGCCACTGCACTCGCTGCTGCGGTGCCCGCCGTGGCCGCTTGGGCCACCACGCCGGCATTGCCCAAGGCGATATCGCCGGAGCATGCGCAACGTGCGATCGATAGTTGTGACCTCAGCACGGGGGCCGGTCTGCGCGATCGCGCCGTGCTGCTGCTCCTGGCGCGTCTGGGGCTTCGCGCTCATGAGATCATCGCGCTGCAACTCGAGGACTGTGATTGGGACGGCGGCCACCTGCGCGTGCGCAGCAAGAGTCGGCGTGAGCAACTCTTGCCGATACCCGCCGATGTGGGCGCGGCCATCGCTGCCTATCTGCAGCAAGGACGGCCCGCGAGTCAGGACCGGCATGTGTTCTTGCGGTCGATGGCGCCGATCCGCGGATTGATGCCGGGCTCAGATGCCATCGGCACGATCGTGCGCCACGCGC
Organism: uncultured Alphaproteobacteria bacterium; assembly: GCA_963823115.1. Taxonomy (GTDB): domain Bacteria; phylum Pseudomonadota; class Alphaproteobacteria; order Rhizobiales; family Xanthobacteraceae; genus Bradyrhizobium. Next base: position 64,750 of record CAWGKJ010000012.1, read on the forward strand.
TCGAGCGCGCCGGGGTCGACGCACCGCATCGTGGATCACACCAGTTTCGCCACGCCTTGGCAGTGCGCATGCTGCAACGGGGCGCTTCGTTGACCGAGATCGGCGAAGTTCTTCGGCATCAAAGCCCACAGACCACCTCGATCTACGCCCGGGTGGATATCGGCGCGCTGCGCCCCCTGGCTCAGCCGTGGCCAGGAGGTGTGCGATGAACACCCTGCGTGAGGCTTTGCAAGAGTATCTCGAACTGCGCCGAGGTCTGGGTTTCAAGATGCATGATGCCGTACTTCTGCTGCCGCGGTTTGTCGCGTTCATGGAGGAGCGGCAGGCTCCGTCCATCACGATACGGCTCGCTCTGGAGTGGGTGGAACAGGCAACGACGGTACGGCCTGCCGAGCGGGCACGGCGCCTTTTCTTCGTACGCGGCTTTGCCCGTCACCGTAGCGCCACGGATCCGCTCACCGAGGTTCCCTCTGCGGCGCTCATGCCGTATCGAACGACACGAGCCCGGCCCTACCTGTACACCGAGCAAGAAGTGCGCGGTTTGTTGGACGCCGCCCTGCAGATGCCGACCACATGGCCATCGACACCGTTGCGGCCCTGGGTCTTTCATTGCCTTCTGGGTTTGCTTAGCGTCACGGGTCTGCGCATTTCCGAAGCCCTCGATCTGAAGCTCGATGATGTCGATCTCGATCAAGCCGTGCTCACGATCCGGGCAGCCAAGTTCGGCCGATCCCGCCTGGTGCCGCTCCATCCATCCACACTCACCGTGCTGGCTCGCTACATTCAGCGCCGCAAACAGTATCTCGGCCTGCGCCGCTCCGACTACGTGTTCGTTTCGAACCGGGGCACGCGGCTCGACGGCGGTCGGGTTCATAAAGGCTTCTACGCGCTGTCGCGGCAAATGGGCTTGCGCGCGCCCGGCGCGCGCAACGGGCCCCGACTGCACGACTTTCGGCACCGCTTCGCAGTTCGCGTGCTCACCCACTGGTACGAGTCGGGCGAGGACCCTGCAAGACGACTGCCGGTGCTGTCGACCTATCTCGGGCACGTCTACGTGGCCGGCACCTACTGGTATCTGAGTGACTCGCCTGAACTGATGGCACACGCCATGGCGCGTCTGGAGCGGCGCTGGGGAGAGCCATCATGACGGTCCAGCCAACTTTTCCCACGCTGTTGGAGCGCTACTTCACACAACGGCTGGTGCAGCAGCGTCAGGCGAGCGCCCACACGATAGCCTCCTACCGCGACACGTTTCGACTGCTGTTGCAATTTGCCCAGAGGCGGTTGCACCGAGCGCCTTCGGCATTGGCGATCGATGACATCGATGCACGCTTGTGGTCGAGTTCCTCGATGAGCTGGAGAAGACCCGCGACGTGACGGCGAGAACGCGGAACCTGCGTCTGACCGCCATCCGCTCATTTTTCCGGTTCGTTGCCTTCGAAGCACCGGCCCATGCCGCTCAGATCCAGCGCCTGCTGGCCATCCCAGCAAAGCGATACGCACGTGCTCTGGTGCCGTTTTTAAGTCGATTAGAAGTCGATGCACTACTGGCCGCACCGGATCAACGAACTTGGTCGGGTCGCCGCGATCATGCCCTCATTCTACTGGCGGTGCAGACCGGGCTACGTCTGTCGGAGTTGACCGGTCTGCACCAGCGGGATCTGCAGTTCGGCACCGGTGCACACGTGCGCGTGATCGGCAAGGGACGCAAGGAACGCTGTACACCGCTGAGCAAGAACACTCGGGCCGTGCTCGGGGCCTGGGTGAAGGAACCGCAAAAGCTCCCGGATCAACCCCTGTTCCCGAACGCAAGCGGCGGCCGCTTAAGCGCGCACGGCGTGCAATACTTGCTGGCCAAGCATGTCGTTGCCGCAACTAGCGCTTGTCCATCGCTGAAGCATAAGCG
>CAWGKJ010000013.1:0-7605 GCA_963823115.1 uncultured Alphaproteobacteria bacterium
AACCCCCGAGTGCGGCGGAGAGCAGAACCGCAACCGTGGTTTTGCCGGATCCGGAGACGCCCATGACAACGGCGATCACTGGTTTGGCTATGGTGTTCGCGAGAGCCGCAGACCACACGCGTTGAGGCTGGCGATCAGACGGCATCGAGCGCATCCTTGGTGGCCTGCGAGTCATGCAGCGGCCCGACATAGAACAAACTTCCGCACCGCATTGGCGAAGCCTTCGTCTTCGTTGCTGTCGGTCACCGCGCTCGCCTGTGCCTTCACCTCGTCGCTGGAATTACCCATGGCGATGGAGAACCCGCTTTTGCGAAACATAAGGACGTCATTCGGCATGTCGCCGAACGTGACGATCTGTGCGGCGGAATGTTCAGAAGCTTGGACAAGGTGGCCACGACTGCCCCCTTGTTCGCCTGCGGGTGGGTCACGTCGAGGTAATAGGGCTGCGAGCGCGCCGCACTCGCCTTGTCACCCAGAGTTTTCTGCGCCAGCTTCTCGCAGGCGGCGACCAGGTCAAGATCGTCGGAGATGCCAACGATCTTTACCGCGTGCGCTAGGTGCGCGTCGGTGAACTCTGACACGACCTTGGCGTCGAACTTCACCGTCCAGGTCTCGCGTGCCACATGCGGCGCGTCCGGATTGCGGATCAACCACTCATCGGCCGTGTAGACCCAAGCGTCCAGCCCCTGATTGAGGATGAGCTCTACGGTTTTCTTGGCCGTCGCCGGATCGAGTGTTCGGCTCTCGATCACCGAGAGGTCGGGATGGACAAATACGCCGCCGTTAAAGCCAGCAATCGGCGTTCGCAGGGCGAGCGGCTCGATCAACATCGCCATGCCACGTGGCGGCCTGCCGCTGGTAATCGCAAAAGCGATGCCCGCTGCGGCGAGCGCCTTCACGGCCTCCGTCGCACGCGCGGGTCAGCACTTTGTCCGCGGTGATGAGCGTGCCATCGACGTCGGCAAGGACAAGCGAAATTTTTGCTGCAGCGAGATCTGTCTTTATCATGCGCGGCCTGCTGCGCGACCGATCGCAACTTGCGCGTTCGAACGGGCGTCGCCGAGGATGAATCGTTCGACCGCGTTGGCGAAGCCATCGTCGCGATTGCTGTCGGTCACGAAGTCCGCGGCCTGCCGCACCTCCGAACTGGCGTTGCCCATGGCAATACTGAGACCACTGCGCTCGAACATCGCAACGTCGTTGCCGCCGTCGCCAATGACCGCGATCTCCGCAAGCGGAATCGCCAAAAGCTTCGCTATCTCCGACAACGCGACGCCCTTGTTGGCGAGCGGATGGGTGATGTCAAGGTAGTAAGACTGCGAGCGCGCCACAGTCGCCTGATCGGCAAGCGCGGCCCGCGCATCGCGCTCGCACTGTGCGAGGATCTCGAATTCCTTGCTGACGCCGACGATCTTAGCGGCGACATCGAGGCTTTGTCCGAAATTGTCGACCAATGTCGGTGGGAACCCCACAGTGCGCTCCTCGAACCCGACATAAGGCCCATCGGCGTCGCGCACCAGCCAATCCTGCCCGGCGAAAACCCAGACCTGCACGCCGTGCGTATCGAGCAGGCCGGCAGCGCGCCGAGCGACCTCAGGCGACAGCAGATGCTCGGTGATGACCGAAAGATCGGGCGTCGCTATCACCCCGCCATTGAAGCCACACACAGGTGTCGTGATTTCCAAAGGCCGGAGTAGCATGCCCAAGCCGCGGGGTGGTCGGCTGCTGATGATTGCAAAAATAATTCCGCAGGTGTGCAGCTCTGCCACAGCCGCCTGGGCGCGCGCGGTCAAACGCTTGTCGTCGGTCACCAATGTGCCGTCGACATCCGAAACTACGGCCGAGATTTTCGCTGTGGGTAATCGGTGGGATGCCGTCATGACGATTTTTCAGGGCCATCGCCGTTGACCGGGCGCCAGCGTCGACCATCACGCGTCAACAGTGCATCCGCTTCACTCGGTCCTGAGCTTCCCGCTGTGTAGAGTCGGTATTTGCGTCGCACGGTCGTCCGCCCAGTCGTCGAGCACCGGCTGCACGATGCGCCAAGCCTGCTCTACCATGTCGGCACGCATGAATAGCGTCGGGTCGCCGATCATGACGTCATAGATCAGCGTCTCGTATCCGACATTCGGCTCCTTCGGGAACCAGTCATCGTAGCGGAAGTCCATCTTCACGGCGGCGAGATCCACCACCGGCCCTGGACGCTTGACCTCGAACTGCAAGGAGATCCCCTCGTCCGGCGCAATGCGCAGCACTAACCAATTGGGCCGCAGAGTGTCGACAGGCGTGCCATGAAACGCCGCGTACGGCGCCTGCTTGAATCGAATTGCGATCTCGGTATTGCGTTGCGACATGTGCTTGCCGGTGCGGATGTAGAAAGGCACGCCAGCCCAACGCCAATTGTCGATCTCAAGCTGCATCGCGACATAGGTCTCGATATTCGAATCCGGCGCCACATTGGGCTCTTGCCGATAGGGCTTCACCTTCTTGTCCAGCACGGTGCCGGCGCCATACTGACCACGCACCGCCTGTGCCGGTTTGATGGCCGGCATCGCGGTGAGCACTTCGGCCTTCTTTGAGCGGATCGCGGCGGCATCGAAACCGGTCGGCGGCTCCATGGCCACCATCGAAAGCAATGTGAACACGTGGTTCGGTACCATGTCGCGCAGTGCTCCGGTCACCTCGTAGAACTTGCCGCGCCGCTCCACGCCCACCGTCTCCGCCACGGTGATCTGCACGTGATCGATCCGGTCGCGGTTCCAGATCGGTTCGAACAGCCCATTGCCGAAGCGAAACGCCATGATGCTTTGGACCGTGTCCTTTCCCAGAAAGTGGTCGATCCGGAAGATCTGGTCCTCGTGCAGCGTGCGCAGGATGCTGGCATTCAGCTCGCGCGCCGAATTCGAGGCTATGGCCGAACGGCTTCTCGATCACCACGCGGCGCCAAAACTTATGCTTCCCGTTCTCGTCCTCGTTCTGATCGGTGAGCTTCGCCTTGCCGAGTTGCTCCACCACGGTGCCAAAAAATCGGTCCGCGACGGCGAGGTAGAAGATGACGTTGCCCTGCGTGCCATGGGTCTTTTCTGCCTCGCCCAACTCGGCGCGGATCTTCTCGTACAGTTCGGGCTTGGTAAGATCTCCCTGAACGTAGGACATTTTCTCCGCCAGCCGCTTCCACGCCGCCTCGTCGATCTGGTCGAGATCGAACTCCGCTGCGGCGTTGCCGACGAAGCTTTTCAGCATGTCGTGAAGATGGTCACGCCAGCTCTCGGCGGTCCCCTCCGCCAGGTCCACGCCGATCAATGCAAACTTCTCCGGCAGCACCTTTGTGCGCGCGAGGTTGTAAAGTGCCGGCATCACTAGGCGCTTGGTCAGGTCACCGCCGGCACCGAAGATCACCATCGCGCAGGGATCGGCCGGGCTTGGCTGGCGCCGCGGCGGCGACTCGACCACCTGCGCGGTCGGAGTAATCCGGGACTGTTTGTCGAGCATGGCGCTACTCCGCGGCGTTCTGTGCCGCCGGGTGACCCTGCGATTTTTGCGGCTTTGGTTCGGGGTCGATAGACTCTTGACCCTCGATGTGTCCGCCGAAGCCGAAGCGCATGGCCGAGAGCATCTTTTCTCCGAAGGTGTGCTCCTGCCGCGAGCGGAATCGGGCGTAGAGCGCCGTGGAGAGCACGTCTGCCGGGACCGCTTCCTCGATCGCGGCCTCGACGGTCCAGCGACCCTCGCCGGAATCCTGGACGAAGCCGGAGAAATCCTTCAACTGCGGATCCTTCGCCAGCGCGGCAGCGCCGAGGTCGAGCAGCCAGGATGAGATGACGCTGCCGCGCCGCCAGACCTCCGCGATATCCGGCAGGTTCAGCGTGAAGCGCTCGTCCTCGGGCAGATCCTTCAAATCCTTGTTGCGCAGGATGTCGAAGCCCTCGGCGTAGGCTTGCATCAATCCGTACTCGATGCCGTTATGCACCATCTTGACGAAGTGCCCGGCGCCGGACGGTCCGGCGTGAATGTAGCCGCGCTCGGCACGGGTATCGCCTTTCGCGCGGCCCGGTGTGCGCGGGATATCGCCTAGCCCGGGAGCCAGTGCCGCGAAGATCGGGTCGAGGCGATCGACGGCCTGCTTCGGGCCGCCGATCATCATGCAGTAGCCGCGATCGATACCCCAGACGCCGCCGGACGTGCCGCAATCGACGTAGCGAATGCGCTTGTCGGCCAATTTTTTGGCGCGGCGGATGTCGTCTTTGTAGAAGGAATTACCGCCATCAATGATAATGTCGTCCGGCTCAAGCAGGCCGCCGAGACGCTCGACCGTCTCTTCGGTGATCCGGCCGGCGGGCAACATCACCCAGACGGCGCGCGGCTTTTCCTTAAGCGCCTTCACCACGTCCTCCAGCGACTGCACCGCCGTGGCACCCTCCTTCGCCAGCGCCTCGCGCGGCTTGGCATTGGAGTCGAATACGACGCAGGTGATGTCCCGCCTTCATCAGGCGGCGGGAGATATTGCCGCCCATGCGGCCAAGTCCAATGACGCCGATCTGCATTTGCTTAACTCCCTATAAAAATGCGCTATTCGAGCGCTGCATCCATTGCGTGAGCCAGCTCGGCCAATCCCGCATCGACATCCTTCAGATGGACCCGCAACGCGCGACGGCCGCGTTCCACCAGAACTTCGAGGTCGCCGCTGGCCTGCGCGGCCTTCACCACGCCAAAGCTGTAGGAATGGCCGGGCACGTCGATATCGGCCGGGTCGTCGCAGGTGATCTGCAAGAATACGCCGGAATTCGGCCCGCCTTTGTAGGCTTGCCCGGTCGAATGCTGGAAGCGGGGTCCGAAGCCGAGGCAGGTGGCAGCACGCGTCTTGTCGCGAATGCGCGTGCGCATCGCGGTCAGCGCCTGGGTGTGCGGCTCGTTGCGCTCGATGTAGGCAAGCAGCGCGACGTAATCGCCCGACTTTGCGCCTGCATGTACGCGGCCGAAATGACTTTTTAGGTAGCCGACGAGCGTGTTGTGCCGGCCGAGCTCGGCGGCATTGCGCGGGTCGGCATAGAGAGCCAGTCCATTCTCGCGGAACACCGGCTCCTGCTTCGGCAGGCTGTGCGACTTCTCATAGTCGTCGGTCAGCGCGCGCGTCTTGTCCTTGCTCGCCTCGACATCCGGTTGGTTGAACGGGTCGATGCCGATGATCGCGCCGGCGACCGCGATGGCGATCTCCCAGCGGAAGAACTCCTGGCCGATGTGCCAGATATCCTTCACGCTGATACGCACGACCGGATGGCCTGCCTGCTCCAGCGCCGCCATCGCCTGGCGCTGCGACGGATCGTGCTGCCCTTCAAGCTCCAGGTAGGCGAAGAACCGGTCTCTGCCATAGCGCTCGGGTGTGGTGAGCGGCTCATCGGCCAGCGGGATCAGCCCGTGCCCGTGCTTGCCCGTGCTCTCCGCCAGAAGCTGCTCCAGCCAGGCGCCGAGATCGGCGATCCCCGGCGAGGCAATGATCGTAACTTTGTCGCGGCCGAACCGCGTTGCCGCGACACCCATGGCGATGCCGAGCTGCACGCCCGGATTTTCCGCCGGCGGCACGTCCGCGCCGCAGGCTCGTTGCATCGGCTGCACCGTGTCGAGCAGGCGTTTGACGTCAAGACCCATCGCCGCTGCCGGCACCAGGCCGAACTTCGACAGCACGGAGTAGCGGCCGCCGATCGAGGCTACGCCATAGAAAATATGAGAAAAGCCAAGCTGCTTGGCGCGTCGCTCCAGCGACGATCCGGGATCGGTGACCGCGACGAAGTGTTCGCCGGCTTTGTCCTTGCCTTGTACCGCGCAAACCCGGTCTAAGAAATAGTCCAAGAAAATGTTTGGCTCCAGCGTGCTGCCGGATTTGGAAGAGACGATGAACAGCGTCCTGCCGATATCGACCGCCTGTTCGATCGCTTTGATCTGTGCCGGATCGGTGCTGTCCAGCATGTGGAAGCGCGGCCAGCCGGGCTGCCGTCCGAACGTTTTGCCGAACACTTCGGGCCCCAGGCTCGACCCGCCCATTCCCAGCAGTACGAGGTCGGTAAACCCGCGCTGCTTCACGTCCTTTGCAAATGCGATCAGCCGGTCAACATCGGCCAGTTCCTGCTCGACGATGTTCAGCCAGCCAAGCCATTTGTTCTCGTCGGTCCCGGCCCACAGCGACGTGTCGCCAGCCCAAAGCCGCCGAATCCGTCCGCCCGCGCGCCAGACTTCCATTTCCGCGTCGAAGGCGGCCTTCATCTCGGGAGAGCCGGGCCGGATCTCCAGGCGGGCGCGATCGCCGTCCAGAAGTGTGCGGCGCTGCCGCGCGATAGCGCCGAACAGCTTGTCGAACGAATCCGCAAACTGCTGCACGCCCTCGGTGACCAGTTCTTCGGTGACCTCCTTCAGCGAGATGCCATAGCTCTCCAGCTCGGAGAGCATCGCGTGCGCGCCTGCTATGTCCTGCTCGATGACGTCGGGTATCGCCTCACCATGATCGCGGAATGCGTCCATCGTCGCGGGCGGGATGGTGTCCACGGTGTCGCGGCCGATCAGTGCCTCGACATACATTGTGTCCTTGTAGGCCGGACTTTTGGTGCTGGTGGATGCCCAGAGCAGGCGTTGCGTTTTCGCGCCCGCTGCAGCCAGAGCCTGCCAACGCGGGCCGGAGAATAACGCCTTGTAACGAAAGTAAGCGAGTTTCGCGTTGGCGATTGCCGCCTTGCCGCGCAACCGATCCGCCAGCGGTTTGTCGCCGAGCTTGTCCAGCCGCTTGTCGATCGCAACATCGATGCGACTGACGAAGATGCTGGCAACGCTGCCAATCTTTGAGACGTCGCCGCCGGTCCGCTTCAGATCCTCAAGGCCGGAGATATAGGCTTCGACCACCTCCTCGTAGACGCTTACGGAGAAGAGCAAGGTGATATTGATATTCAGTCCGCGACCGATCAGTTGGCGAATTGCTGGGATGCCGGCCGGGGTCGCCGGCACCTTCACCATCAGATTGGGACGCTCCACCGCCGCCCACAGCCGCAGCGCCTCGCCTATCGTCGCTTGCGTATCGTTGGCCAGATAGGGCGAGCATTCCAGGCTGATATAGCCGTCGCGGCCTTGCGTCTCGTCGTAAACCGGACGCAGCACCTCGGCGGCAGCACGAATATCGGCAATCGCCAAATGCTCGTAGATCGCGGCGATGCCATGGTCGGCCTGCGTTTGGAACTGTTTTATCGCACCTTTGTATTCCTCGCTCTCGCCGATCGCCTTCTCGAAGATCGAAGGGTTCGAGGTGACGCCTTTCATCCCGTCGCGCTCGATCATCGTGCGCAACTCGCCCTTCTCGATCAGGCTGCGCTTGAGATAGTCGAGCCAAGGCGACTGGCCGCATGCTTCGAGCTGCTTCAGCGGATTCATGCCGTCTGACTCCTGTGCTTCGCAATCTGTTCCTTGGCCGCGGCTAGTACCTTCTCCGGCGTGAAGCCGAATTTCGTCAGCAGGTCCTCGATTGGGGCCGACGCGCCGAAGCTATGCATGCCAATTTTGGCGCCGGCCATGCCCACATACCGATCCCAGCCGATCACCGAGCCCGCCTCGACCGACACACGCGCC
>CAWGKJ010000014.1:0-16095 GCA_963823115.1 uncultured Alphaproteobacteria bacterium
GCCTCCAACGCTGGCGCCCGATCTGCTGGAGAAAATGGACGCATATTGGCGCGCGGCGAATTATCTTTCGGTCGGACAGATCTATCTAAAAGACAATCCATTACTCGAAACGCCGCTGAGGATCGAACATATAAAGCCGCGCCTCCTTGGCCACTGGGGCACGACGCCAGGATTGAATTTTCTCTATGTTCACCTCAACCGGCTGATCAAAGAGAACGACCTGAACATGATGTTTGTCATCGGTCCGGGTCATGGCGGTCCAGGGATCGTGGCGATGACCTATCTCGAAGGGTCGTACACCGAGCGCTATCCGGCGATCGAGCGCGACCGGAATGGGCTGCAGCGGCTCTTTCGCCAGTTTTCTTGGCCGTATGGAGTTCCCAGTCACGTATCGCCAGAAACTCCCGGCTCCATTCACGAAGGCGGAGAACTGGGGTATTCACTGGTCCACGCCTATGGCGCCGCGTTCGACAATCCGGATCTGATCGTCGCCTGTGTCATCGGCGACGGCGAGGCCGAGACGGGCGCACTCGCCACGAGCTGGCACTCCAACAAGTTTCTCAATCCTGCACGCGATGGAGCTGTTCTTCCGATCCTTCATCTCAACGGGTTCAAGATTGCAAATCCGACGGTGCTTGCGCGCATCAGCCGCCAGGAATTGACCGAACTGATCCGCGGTTACGGCTATGAACCGCATTTTGTGGAAGGCGACGTCCCCGCCGTCGTGCATCAAAGTCTGGCCGGGACGCTGGATAGGATCTTAACGCAGATCCACAAGATCCAAAAGGCGGCGCGGTCTTCCCCCGGCACGGTGGAGCGGCCGCGTTGGCCCATGATCGTGTTCCGCACGCCGAAAGGCTGGACCGGGCCAAAGTTTGTGGATGGCAAGCCCGTAGAGGGGACATGGCGTGCGCATCAGGTTCCGATCGCGGATTTCAGAGAATCATAAGCATCTCAGACAGCTCGAAGAGTGGATGAAAAGCTACAGGCCGCATGAATTGTTCGACGCGACGGGCAAGTTCCGCGACGAGTTCGCGTCACTTGCGCCAACGGGCCATCGCCGCATGGGTTCCAACCCGCATGCAAATGGCGGCGAGTTACTAGTCCCGTTATCGATGCCACACTTCCATGATTACGCCGTGGCGGTGCCGAGGCCAGGCAGCGTCGAGGCGGAATCAACGCGGGTTCTCGGATGTTTTCTGCGCGACGTGATGAAGCTCAATCTCGACAAAAAGAATTTCCAAATCTTTGGCCCTGACGAGACTGCGTCGAACAGGTTGGACGCCGTCTATCAAGTGTCCGGCAAGGAATGGATGGCTGAGGTCGAAGATGTCGACGTCGATCTCAGCGTTAAGGGACGCGTCATGGAGGTGCTGAGTGAGCACCTGTGCGAAGGCTGGCTTGAGGGATATCTCCTCACCGGACGCCATGGCTTTTTCTCGTGCTACGAGGCCTTTATCCACGTCATCAATTCGATGTTCAATCAGCATGCAAAATGGCTCAAGGTCAGCAAGCAGATACCCTGGCGCAAATCGATCGCGTCGCTGAACTACCTGCTCACGTCACACGTCTGGCGCCAGGATCACAACGGCTTCTCCCACCAGGATCCGGGCTTCATCGACCATGTCGCAAACAAGAAAGCGGACGTCGTGCGCATCTATCTGCCGCCCGACGCAAACTGCCTCCTGTCGGTGACCGATCATTGCTTGCGCAGCCGCAACTACATCAACCTGATCGTCTCCGGCAAACAGCCGGAATGGCAGTGGCTCGATATTAAATCAGCGGTTCGCCACTGCACCGCCGGTGCGGGTATCTGGCGGTGGGCCAGCGACGGTGCAGGCGATCCTGACGTGGTCATGGCCTGCGCCGGCGATGTGCCGACGCTTGAGACGCTTGCCGCCGTGACTCTTCTGCGCGCGTATATCCCTGATATTCGCATCCGCGTCGTCAACGTGGTGGATTTGATGGTGTTGCAGCCTCAGTCCGAGCATCCCCACGGTCTCGAGGATCAGGATTTCGATGAGTTGTTTACGACTGACAAGCCGGTGATTTTTGCCTTCCATGGCTATCCCGCGATGGTCCACAAGCTGACCTACCGCCGACACAACCACCGCAATATTCATGTGCGCGGCTACAAGGAGGAGGGCACGACTACGACGCCCTTCGATATGGTCGTGCTGAACAATCTCGACCGCTATCAACTGGCGCTGGACGCTATTCAGCGAATTCCACGGTTCAGTGATCAACGCGACAAGGCGACCGCTCGTTACTGGGCGGCAATGGAACGTCACAAGCTCTATATCAGCGAGCATGGTGACGACATGCCGGAGGTCCGTGATTGGCGCTGGACCTCGTGAGCGCGATGTTTCGGCCGGAAAGCGCATGACGGATGCTGAGCTTGAGTTGAATGTACTGGCACTGAACAGCGGCTCTTCCTCGCTCAAATTCGGATTGTTTCGCGTTGGATCGTCGCGAGTTGAAAATCTGCTCTCGGGCGAAGCCAAATCAATCGGCGACAAAAACGGCAAATACCGTGCAGAAAACTCGCGTGGAAACGAATTGCTCTCCGAGACGGGTCCTATTCCGAGCCAACGGGAAGCAATCTCCCGCATCAGAAGGCTTCTTGTCGACGCTAAAATGCCGGCGCCGGCCGCAGTCGGTCATCGAATCGTCCATGGAGGGCCGAAGCTTCGGCAACATTGCCTCATTGACGATTCGGTTTTAGCGCAACTCGAAGCGGCGACCGCCTTCGCGCCACTGCATATTCCGTCGGCTCTATCCGTGATCCGCTTTGCGCAGGAGCATTTTCCGGGGTTACCACAGGCGGCCTGCTTCGACACCACCTTTCACGCCGAATTGCCGGCAATTGTGCGGGTGCTGCCAATTGCCAGAGAGCTGCAAGCAGAGGGAATTCAGCGTTACGGCTTCCACGGCCTTTCATGCAAATCCGTCGTGCGCCAACTCGGGAGCGATCTGGCGAGCCGCCTTGTGATCGCCCATCTCGGCAATGGCGCAAGCGTGACCGCGGTCAAGGATGGTAAGTCGGTTGATACCAGCATGGGATTGACCCCAACCGGCGGGGTGATCATGGGCACACGCAGCGGCGATCTCGATCCTGGCGTTCTGGTCTATCTGGTGCGTGAGAAGAAATGCGATGCCGCTATGCTTGAGGAACTGGTCGATCACCGTTCCGGCCTCCTGGGAATTTCCGGCATTAGCAGCGACATGCGGCGGCTGCATGAAGCCGCGCCGTCAAACGCCGATGCACGACTTGCCATCGAGATGTTCTGCTATTCCGTGCGCAAGCAGATGGCCGCGATGATCGCTGCACTCGGCGGAGTCGATCTGCTGGTTTTCACGGGTGGTATCGGAGAAAACGATGTCGAAGCGCGGGCGGCGATTTGTGACGGATTGTCCTGGCTCGGCGTCAGCCTAGACCCGGTGCGGAACCAGTTGGGGGAAAATTCCATTAGCACGCCGGCGTCGTGCTGTGCGGTGCAAGTTCTTCCTTCGCAGGAAGACGAACAGATCGCTCGTCATACCTGGTCGCTGTTCCCACGCGGTCTTAAGGGCGAGGACTGTTGATACAGCTGTCGATGGTTCCTGCCACGATGTCAGCCGGAAAGCGAGGCGGCATCCAATGCCGTCAGTCGGTAGCTAAGCCATATCGTGAAAATACTAGTGCACCAAGTGATCAACGGCCGGAGACTTGTCCGGTAGGTGAGGGGCCTTCGATCTATCCAGCCTTCCGACGGAGACCCGGAGCGCTTGCTTGCGGCGGAGGCGGTGCGACGTGCCTTCTATGACAAGCGTCATCGGTTCTCCTTCTTCCAGGATTGCTTTCAGGGTTCGCTTGGCTTGGTCAATCCTGATTGTGAGGCGCCGGCCGCGCCACTGAAAGCCGAAGCCAAGACTGCTCCAACCTGCCGGCAGTTGCGGGTCGATGGCCACGCCGTCATTCCGCAATGATACCCCAGCGAAACCGAACACCGTCGTCAGCCAGACCCCGCCGAGAGCCGCAATGTGGATACCCCCGTCGATGGCCACATGAGTATCCGCGAGATCAATCGCTGCGGTCTGCCGAAAGTAGCGCAGCGCCAACACGGAGTATCCCAGTCGAGCAGCGACGAGACCATGCATGGCGCGGCTCAGCGAACTTCCGTGACCGCAGCGGGGCTCGTAGTATTGGAAGTTTGCCACTCCGGTGTCACCAACAAATTCCTCCGGCAGCAGCCCGAGAAGCGCGACGACATCGGCCTGTTTTATCACCTGCGATCGTTGCGTCCGCTCCCGCCCAAGCACCACGTCCATTGGCACGGATCGGCCTGCGTAGTCCGCCAGATTGATCTCTTCGAGAGCGAAATACCCCGCGAACTGCTCGAACAGACCCATCTTGGGATCGAAACCGGTCGCGATCTCAGCCGCGGCACTCCGCCACTGGTTTAGTTCCTCGTCGTCCAGGCCAATGCGGCTTGAAAGGCTTGTCCAGCACTCGGGCCAACGCTCGCGTAATAATGCAGCGACTTCGATCGCGCGCCGGATGTTCCAACGTGCCAGGACGTTGGTGAACGCGCTGTCGTCGACATGTTCGTGATACTCATCCGGTCCGATGACGTCGCGGATGTGTCGGTAGCCGTCCGCCTCCGGCTGAGCGCGGCTGGCCCAGAACCGACCCGTTTCGAGCAGGATCTCGGCACCGGCATTGCGCATAAACCCCTCATCCCCGGTGGCCTGCCAATATTGCCAAACTGCATAGGCGATGTCCGCGCTTATGTGCTGCTCTTTCTTGCCGCAAAGGATATCGATGACTTGACGATCCGGACCAATTATCTGCTCGGGCGTGGTCTCCGCACCGGTGTCGGCGGACTCCCAAGCGTAGAGGGCGCCGCGCCAGCCCATCCGGGCCGATTTTGCTCGCGCGGCATCGAGCGTAAGAAAGCGATACATCAGTAAGGCGCGCGCTGCTTCCGGCCACGTCAGGATATAAAAGGGTAGCACGTATATTTCGGTGTCCCAGAAAACGTGTCCATGATAGTCGTCGCCGGTCAGCGCCCGGGCGCCGATCGACACGCGCTCGTCCGCCGGGTTGGCGGCGCTGTTGAGATGATAGATAGCGAACCGCAATGCCAGCTGAGCGGCGGCGTCGCCTTCGACCTCGACGTCGCTGAACTGCCAGCGGCTTGCCCAGGCCGCCTCGTGTTCCGCCAAGACCCCGCGCCAGCCCAGGTGTCGCGCAGCGCCAAGTTTGTCACGCGCCTCCCTGCCAGGTTCCAGATCGTGGGTGCCACTCAGCGCCACGGCAACAGTGCGTTCGAAACACACAATCTGCCCCGCGCGAGCTCTCCAACTCCAGGACCATGTCAATCGGTCGGTGGTGATCGCCGGAAGATCGTAGCCGTCGATCTGCAGCGACGATGCAGTAGCCGCGGCGAGGCACTTGCCGGAACGCTGAGTCCGCCACACGCCGAGATCCTCATCGATCCGTTCGGAGACGAGTCCAAGTTCGACACCCTCAAAGGACGCTTCCAATATGACCTCGACTTCTCCGTACTCGATCTCCAATTGGATAAGTTGCAGCCCAATGGCGCGCTCGCTCAGCGACACGAGGCGCAACGTGCGCAGGCCGATGCTCACGTCCGGCGCCCTCAGCATGCGGAATTCGGCGAGCAAAGTTCCCCGCTTCACATCGAGCGTCATACGATGGTACGGCGCGTCACCGGGGTGATGCGCCAGATATCCACCCGGCAATAAGATGCGGACCTGCTGCCAGTCGGCTGCAGGGACAAGCTCCTCCGGCGTGGTGTGCCCGGCGCGGGGGGTGTCGAACAGCCCAGCCACATAGGTGTGCGGCGGAACGACCCAACGCGCTCCCCGAGTGATTGCTCGTGTTCCCCTTACGCCCAAAAAGCCGTTGCTGATCGCGAAGCGCGACTCATGGCTTCCCTCGCGAAGCGCATCGTACCCGTCCGCGTTGATGACCCAAGCGGGATCTGTCGTCGGCTCCAATGCGTGTTTCATCGTGACTGGCCTGATCATGTTGGGCGCCTGCACAGCCGTCCGCCGGCCAGTTTGTCAATCGCTATTTCATCGAGGCTCGTCACGACCAGATCCGCTCCCGCCGCCCGGAGCTCGGCCGCGTCGTGAAGTCGGGCCACCCCAAGTGCTGTCATGCGGCCTGCGCGGGCCGCCTCGATGCCGGCCGGCGCGTCCTCGACCACGAAGCAGTGTGCGGGCGCTACGCGCAACTCGGCCGCGGCGAGCAGAAAAATGTCCGGGCGTGGCTTGCCCCGCGGCAAATCGCGGCCGCAGACATTGGCGGTGAAGACCGCGAGCAAACTCTGACCCGAGTTCGAGGCGAATCTGCCGCATCATTTGATTAGCGTTTTTCGAGGACGATGCGGCCGCCAGAGGCCAGCCCAGCGCGGCGACCGCCTGAACGAAGCGGAGCGCGTCAGGAAAGGCGGCGACGCTTCCCGCGTGTATCAGTTCCATAAGGCGCTGCTGCTTGTGGTCAGCATAGGCGACGGCCTGCCGCTCAGCATCCGGCACACCCAATGCCTCGAGTGCAGCGTACGCGCCGTTGAGGCGTGGTTTGCCCGCAACATAGGCCTCGTACATTGCGGTCGTGAAGCGACCCGGTTCAGCGAAACCCTCAAGAGCTTCACGCCAGGCGCGCTCGTGAGGCGACGCAAGCAAGACCCCGTCAACATCGAAAATGCCCGCAGTCAGCGCATGAGAACGGTCGGCCCGTGGTCTCGCCAGTTCGAGGGTGGTCATAAGGTGAATACAGTCAGGAAAAAGCACCACACGATAAGACCGAAGGCTGAGTAAGGTATGTATCTAATTGCTCACTTGTAAATCTTATTCGACGTGATTGTCATCGTTATCTGGTGGATAGTTCAGAACTATAAAAAATCGCCCGCGTTTCAGATGGAATTGAGCGAAACTTTTCTGAGCGCTATAATAACGATCACAATCGTGCTACGTTGCAATCGATGTCAGGCGGCAAGCGGTCGAGTTGGGTCACGAATGACGGGATTACGGTTGTCTGCGCGATGGCGGCTTAGCCCCCGCCTCCGCGGCGGCGAAAAGATCGCCCCCATTTTGGAGACCCTCTGCTTTGCGGGCGGTACGCAAATCGTGGTGAGCAAGCTCACGGACGGCAAATTCAAAGCGACATCAAAGAGTTGGGACGAGAGCAAGGTGATTTTGCCCGACCGGGTGATCGAGGTTTGGCTGGTCGATGGCCGCATCCACGGGCTACCCGCAAGGGCGTCCCCGAGCCCGCGCCCCTGACTCCGAGAGCCCCGAGTTTTGGGGTGCCTGACCATACAATCCGGGCCTGCGTTACAACGCAACGGCGGCCCGTTGCAGCGCAACCAGCGAAAAACGGGTCGCCTCAGTTCATCCCTGAGTAACGTCCCACGCGCTGAAAGACACCGTCGTCGCACCGCCCCCAGATGCCGGACAAGGGGGTTCTGCAGGCCGAAACCGCGAAGCCGGCTAACCTGGTCGACGCTCGCACCACGCGGGTCAACACCACAATGCGACCGCGACTGCTGGTGCGTCGCCGCACGGGACAATCCGCGCAGTTGATCCAAAGCAACTGGACCTGTCGGGAAGCAACAGGGCGCAGCTGCGAAGCAACAGCCTCACGTTATCCGATCGGGTGATGTCGGCGCATCGCCCCAACTCAATGACACGTATCGGTGGAGCGACGGTCGCGGCGGCGCCTTCACGTGCCTGCTCGTGAGTTACTTACCTTGAGGTTTTCGGCTGATGTCTTGCCCTTGTTCGCTACTTCCTCATATTCAATCTGCTGGCCCTCATTCAAGGAGCTCAACCCGGCCCTCTCGACCGCCGAAATATGGACGAACACGTCCTTGCCACCGTCCAGCGGCTGAATAAATCCGTATCCCTTCGTCGTATTGAACCACTTCACGGTACCGGTCGCCATCGTGCATTCTCCTGTCCTGATGGCAAAAGATACCGGCGCGACATTGTAAATCCAAGATGGTGCCGGCCAGGACGGCTATGATGGCGCAAACGGCGCCGGGCATCATGAAGACGCAGCCCCATCCATCCGATCGAGAAGTGCTGGCTGGGCTGGTCGAGCGCGTCACCTACCAGAACGTCGAGAACGGCTTTTGTGTCATTCGGGTCAAGGCGCGGAGCCACCGCGACCTCGTCACCGTCGTGGGGCATCCCGCCGCAATATCGGCCGGCGAATGGATCATCGCATCCGGGGATTGGGTCAACGACCGGACCCATGGTCAGCAGTTCAAAGCGCGGTTCCTCAAGACCTCGGAGCCCACATCGGTCGAAGGCCCCGAGAAGTAGCTCTCGTCCGGTATGATCCGTGGTGTTGGCCCGGTGACGCGAAAAAGCTGCTGTGCGCGTTCGGCGAGAAGGTGTTCGACGTCAACGAGAATCAGGCCGACCGCTTGCGGGAAGTTGACGGCATTGGCTCAGTACTTGCGGCTCGGATCGTTTCCGCCTGGGCCGAGCAAAAGGCGGTTCGGGAAATCATGTCACGTTTGCGTGGTGCGCCCGACCTTGGCTGTCTCCGGTCGTGATACCTATCGCAATCGCCTGCGCGCGCACCGGCGTTTGACGCTGGGTCAGCTTTGCGCCCGCGCTGCCGACCGAACGGGTGGGGCCAACTGGGTCTGCGTGCACCATCGCGCAGGCTTCGATGATCATTTCTATGACTTTGGGTCATGCCCGGAGATCAACCAGCAATCCGCATGGCCCATTAATCGTCAGTCAAGATCCTCGGATTATTCAGGAGTTCCGCATGTCCCCGCCTCAAAGATCAGGTTTTCAGCGAAAGGATGATGTAGTCTGCCACTGCATCCAAATCTGACGACGGCCTATCAAATTTTACTTTGAAGTCATAAGGAAGGAAATCGAAATAGAGCCCCCAATCGTCGAATGCAGAATTTGGGGGACCTACTCTGCCATCCATTTCCCGGCGAGTTGTCCCAGGACGGACGCCTTCGAAAACATTCCGCTCATAGCCAGTGGTGTGCTTATCAACTCCTTCGCGAAAGAAAAAGATATTTCGTACGAATTCACCACTGCGTACGACATCGATTCCTTGTTTGTAATACCACCACCAAGTGATTGATTCACTGCCGCTGTTCGTGGTGATTTTC
Organism: uncultured Alphaproteobacteria bacterium; assembly: GCA_963823115.1. Classification (GTDB taxonomy): domain Bacteria; phylum Pseudomonadota; class Alphaproteobacteria; order Rhizobiales; family Xanthobacteraceae; genus Bradyrhizobium. The sequence continues at coordinate 9,159 of CAWGKJ010000014.1, forward strand.
GCGTCGGGCCATCCCAGACGGGCAACAACAGCACGCTGATCCTTGCCCAAAAGATCGCGCAAGGTCTCATCCACAATATCATCCGAAAGGCCTATGCTCGGTGCCGAGCTGATTATATTTCGCTGAGAACTTCCTGAGTCGGCCTGTGCTGTCGTCGCACCCGCTCGCACAGTCTGGCTGACTTTCGATTCTGCAGGAGCCGTGGACTCTCCGGCAACGGTAGCCAGTAATCCGGCAACAGATGTCGTCAATTTTTTGAGGTGCGCTTCAAGCGGTGGCGTCAAGGCATCAAGCCAGTGCACCATCCCCATGTAATAAGCCAGCGATTTCTGAGGCATTACGTTGTCAATCCGCAACGGCACAACGGACTTTCCACTGTCAAACGCCCGTTGCACTTCGCGGTGGATCTGCTTGGAATCGTTGGTGTTCGATGAGAAAATCAGGACCATCAGACGACAGTCGTCGATCGCATCCACAATCGCAGCCGCCCATTCTGCTCCCGGTGGGACGTCACGCGGCGCAATCCAACAGCGGATCCCAGCACTTTCGAGCGCGGCACAGACGGCGTCAGCCGTGGGTTTGTCTTGATGAGGATAACTGATGAAGACGTCGAACGTCATGGTGCGCCCGCTTGCGTGTCCGCTTCATGCGTCATCGACGGCGGAGGCCATCGTCTGCGACGAGAAGGGCCTTGCCGTGTTGGAACATCTGGAAGGATACGCAGCGAAACATTTTTCATTGAACGAAGCTACGTACGGTCGCGGAAGAAATCCGGCAGGGGTGGCGGTCCCCAGATGTTCGAAGTTTTTGCGTTCCACGTCTTTGGCCGCTGTGGTGTGTCACGGTGCCAGGGCCGGGGTTCGAAATAGCCTAGTTCTTCATCCACCATCTTGTCGAGCTCACAATAGAGTTCGACGACCTGATCATCAGGGTTGCGATGGAACGTCGCGATGTTATGACCCGGACCGAGCCGCACAGGTCCCCAGATAATCGGGATTCTCTTCTGGCCGAACAGATCGCACGAATTCTGCAGGTGGATGAAGTCCTTCAGCTCGAATGCGATGTGGTGCATCTTGATGTTATCGCCGCGGATGAAATTGACCGTGTGATGATCTGAGTTGCAGCGCATGAACACAAAAAAATCGTCGATCCAATCCGAAATGCGGAAGCCCAGTAGCCGCTGGTAGAACTCGGCGGTCTTTTGCGGATCATCGACGACGAAAGCGATGTGCCCGAATTTCAGCGGGCCGACGCCAAAATGAGGTAGATGCTTGCCGATGTAGCTCCATTCCTTGAAAAGTTCGATCGTGGTGTCCTTGTTATCTTTGAACATCAATCCGGGGCCCATCCCAGGAACCGAATCGTTACGTAACTCGCTCTTGATGCCTTCCTCTGACAGCTCGCGGGCCATCTCGCCGAAGTCGGAATTCGGTGCCACTTCAAATGACAACGCAGTACACCGTTCGCACTTGCCCTTGTTGAGCTCGATCGCGATGACCCCGAGAGGGGTGGTGAGGAACACTCAATTCTTATCGCGCTCGGCCGCTACCAGTCCCATAGTCCGCGTATAGTAATCGATCATCCTTTCGAGATCGGGTGTCTCGAATGTGGCGTGCCCGATGCGTTTTGGCTTGATCATTTTGTCTCGCAGTTCGATCTTCCAATCGAGAGACGTTGGCCACCAAAAATCGCTCTGTACTCCAGTGTATACAAGAGCAGGACGCGGCGATATTCCGCCATCTCCGTACCGAGCGCGGAAGGCCGTTGACAGCTTCGGATCGCAGTGTCAAAATTTTCGCGCCAGTTTGCTCACTACTGGCGCCGGGAAAGCACCGCCTAGCATAAAATCTGCAATTAGCAGTCCGGCCGGGTCCTTTCCGGTCTCTGCGAACGTTCTGCTCTGTTCGGCGACCTTAAGCGCGCCACGAAAGTCGGCGAGCCGCATGAGAAGACCGTAATATAATCGGATGTCGAAAGGTAGATGAGGTCCGGATTCGAGCGGGAAATCGTCCTCGTCCTCAACGCACATGGAAGGTCCTCAAAAATTCTCTGGAGCAGGTTTTTGTTATACATGAGCTACGTTCTCATAAGATAGATGCAATCGATGGCCGCCGATCACAGAGGGTTCCACCGCTATTTCGTGACGATCGGTGGCGGCGTCGCAGGAGCGGGCGGAGCCGGAGAGATCGAGAATGTGACCCATGCGTTCCAGCCGGACGGCCGATCGGCGGCGGCGAATTCTCCGTAGCCCTTGAAATTGAGATAGCCCTGCATGGTCCCGACCGGGAAGACATACCCGATCTGCGGGCCGATGCCGGCGACGCGCGACTCGAAGCAGCCGACATTGTCGCCGGCGCCGCTGTCGCAGGACAGCTGATCGTAGAAATAGCCTACAAATCCAACCTGAAACTGCTTGCTCACGAACTGCGACACGCCCCAATCGAAGTGCATATCGACGCCATTCTGATACTGCGTTGCGTTATTCATCAAATTGTAGGTGAAGCCGAGCACGCCGGAAAGCTCGCGGCCGGTCTGCGGATTGAAATAGGTGTAGCCGCCTCCGGCATCGATCGCGCCATGTCCGATGCCGATATTCGACAGGCTTGAGGAACTGTAGGCACCGACCGGAACATCGCCGGTCATATAGACCATATAGTTGTTGACGCCGTTATTCCAGCGCAGGGTGAATTGCGGATAGAGATCGCCCAAGCCGGTCGTCGAGTTGCTGATGCTGTCGGCACGCATGAATGGAATGGGGCCGAGCGGGGTTGCCAGCGTGCCCATGATCGTGCCGTCCAGCGAAGTGCTGGTATTGCCATAAAGTCCCATCAGTCCCACCGACGCTTGGCCGCCGAGGACCGGTGTGGCGAACACATAACTTGGAGCGAACATACCAATATTGCCGCTGGCGTGCAGGTTGGCGTTCGCAGTCGCCGATAGGCCTAAGGGAATATTTTTGATCTCAAATTCACGTGCAAGCGCTACGGCGCCGCTCGCCGAGACGTTAGTATAATAGTAGAGCCATGCGGCCGACCATCCGGGTTGTTGTGGAGCGGCCGCGAGGCTGCCAAAGAAGCCGGGGAGCCAGAAGCTCACGCCACCTTCGTCTGCCCGTGAACTGTTCGTCGAGCATCCGATAGCAACGAAAGCAAAAACAAGGTAAGCAATGATGCGCCAAAACTGAATGCGCAATCGACCGAACAGATTTTGTTCGCCTGCCGCAACGAAGATATCAATCGCGAGCTCCGGTTGCATGAGCACCCCCGGGCTTTTGCCGACCCTCGGTTCAAGGCTCGAGTCCATCGCAAAACCGAGACTAACAGATTGCGACGCGATAGGCATCGAGGCAAAACCGATTTGTAGCCGGCGTGACTTTCCAGCCACAACGCGTTCTTAAATCATTCATACTGAGAGTCGGCGAATGGTTGCCATCGCCAACCATTGAATTACAGATGCTCGCTGGCAAACAAAATTGCTGATGTGCAGCCGGCTACGCTCATGCATCACGTATTCTTGTCTTTCGCCGGACATGATTTTAATTGCTTAATGACGATCGTTCCTAGCGGGAGGTTGAAGGAGGATTCCGCATGTTCAAGTTAGTTCTAACCGCTATCGCCCTTCTGATGGTTCCCCTGTGTTTCGAGCCGGCTGGCGCCATTCCACTTGACGCACGCGGGTTCTCCGCGTCCTCGAATGTGACGCCAGTGCGTATGGCGGTTCGTGGTCCCCATGGCGGTGTGGCTGTCCGCGGTCCCCATGGTGTGGCCGTGCGCGGTCCGCATGGCGGTGTGGCTGTGCGCGGTGCGCATCACGTCGGCGGACGGTACTATGGCGGCGTATGGTACGGTCATGCCCGACGTTGGTACGGTGGCCGCTGGTGGCCCTATGGCGTCGGCAGTTGCTGGAGGTCGTCTCCGATCGGCTACGTTTGGGTCTGCGGTTGAGAAATGACTTGCGTGGGAGCGGCGTTGGCAAGCGGAGCCCGAAGCTTTCGCCGCCTTCGTAGGCGCGCGAGATAGCCCGCGAATGTCGTTGTGCCTGCCATACCGGAGCGCGGACGTTGTGATTAGCAGTTGCGGCGCCTGAGCTCGCCACGGGAGGTCCCCATGGGCGACAGTGCGGTTGCGTCAATCAAGAGCGCTGAGGCATCGGCGCCGCTGAATATGATATTTATTTCCGGCGGCACGTTCCGCATGGGCTCCGACAGACATTATCCGGAAGAGGCGCCGGTTCACCGCGTCACCGTGAGCGACTTCTGGATTGATCTCACGCCGGTGACCAATCGGGAATTCCGCAAATTCGTCGACGCCACCGGCTACGTAACCTTTGCCGAAGTCGCGCCCGACCCGAAGAATTATCCGGGCGCACTGCCGCAGATGCTCAAAGCCGGCTCGCTGGTTTTCGCGCCGCCCAATCATCCGGTCGATCTGCGCGACTGGTCGCAATGGTGGACATTCAAATTTGGCGCCAACTGGCGGCGACCCCGTGGCCCGGGCAGCTCCATCAGCAGGCTCGACGATCATCCGGCCGTTCATATCGCCTTTCGCGACGCCGAAGCTTACGCCGAATGGGTCGGCAAGGAATTGCCGACCGAAGCGGAATGGGAGTTTGCCGCGCGTGGCGGACTCGACGGCAAGGAATTCGCCTGGGGTGACGAACTCACCCCTGGCGGCAGGCACATGGCCAACACCTGGCAGGGTGAATTTCCGCACCACAATCTGTGCACGGACGGATTCGACCGCACGTCGCCGGTGACGGCATTCCCGCCGAACGGCTACGGCCTGCATGACATGATCGGCAATGTCTGGGAGTGGACCACCGATTGGTTCTCGTCCAAGCACCAGGCCGATGTGCCGAAAGCGTGTTGCATTCCTGAAAATCCGCGCGGCGGACGCGAGGGCGCGAGCTACGATCCCGGCCAGCCGAACATCAAAATCCCGCGCAGAGTGATCAAGGGCGGCTCGCATCTCTGCGCACCAAATTATTGCCGCCGCTACCGGCCGGCGGCGCGTCACGCACAGCCGGTCGATACGTCGACGAGCCACGTCGGATTCCGCTGCATCCGGCGCGTGCAGAGCAGGTGACCAGGGAATGATAGGAATCCAACATGAAACCCATTGTCCCCCGTCTGAAAGTCAAGCGAAGTGCATCATACTCAGCCATGCTCACGTCGCAGCACTCGGTTTAGCATCGGGCAGCCCGGAGTAAGGGGGAGAACGCGAATGAACCGGCGCAAGTTGTTCATATCGAGCGCGAGAGCCGCACTCGCCACCGCATTCGGCAGTTCATGGTTTCGCAATACCGCTCAGGCGCAGACTTCGGTGCCCGCCAGCGGCACCGTCTCGGCTGCAAGTCTGTTGGATCGTACCGTGCTGCCTGTCCCCGAGCCGGAATATCCTCCAATCACCGAGCTAGATGCGCGCAAAGCCAAAGCTCCGCCGCGGTTTGAGGTGAAGGCGCCCAAGGGCGCGCCCAACGTGGTGATCATCCTTCTCGACAACTTTGGCTTCGGCGACGGATCGACGTTCGGTGGGCCCATTCAGATGCCAACGCTGGACAGCCTCGCCACAGACGGGCTGCGCTACAACAATTTCAAAGTGACTCCTTTGTGTTCTCCCACGCGCATGGCGCTCCTGACCGGCCGCAACAGCCATAGCACCAACTTTGGCATCATCGCGGAAATGGCAACCGCGTTCCCTGGGAACACCGGGATGCGTCCCAGCAGCATCACGATGCTGCCCGAAACCTTGAGGCTCAACGGCTACAACACCGCCATGTTCGGCAAGTGTCACGAGTTGGGGCCGTGGGAAGCCAGTGCTGTCGGACCGTTTGACCGCTGGCCGGTTCATAGCGGTTTTGAGCGGTTCTATGGCTTCATGTCCGGCGAGGCTGACCTCTTTCGTCCGGTTATTTTCGACAACTTGACGAGGATAAATCTGCCGCCCGACCCCAACTACTATGCGAGCACAGACATAACCGACAAGGCCATCACCTGGGTGCGTTCCCAGCAATCGCTGGCCCCCGACAAGCCATTTTTCGTCTACTACTCCGCGATTGGCACACACGGCCCGTTCCAGGTCCCGAGAAGTGGCGCAACAAGTACAAGGGCCAGTTTGACCAGGGCTGGGACCAGGTTCGGAGGGAAACACTGGCCCGACAGATCAAGCTGGGAGTGGTGCCTCCGGACACCAAGCTCGCACCCAAGCCGGAGGGGATTCAGGAGTGGGATCAGTTGACTGCCGACGAGAAGAAAGTCTTTGCCAGGTACATGGAAATCTATGCCGCCTTTGCGGAGGTGACAGATTACGAAATCGGACGGTTCCTGGACGCGATCAAAGACCTAGGCGTGATGGACAACACGCTGATCTTCTACATCACGGGCGACAACGGCTCGGTTTTCCAGGGCGGGTCCAACGGCGCCTTCAATGAGCTGTCCGTTTTCAACGCGACCCCAGAGCCCCTCGATATTGCGCTGAAGAACCTGGATGAGTTCGGCGGGCCGAAATCGCATCTTTTGTATCCCAACGGTTGGGCCTTCGCCGGCGCCACGCCGTTTGCCTGGGGCCACCAAGTAGCCTCCGCCGGCGGCATCTGCCAGCCGATGGTGGTCCATTGGCCGAAGGGTATGAAGGAGGGTGGCGGCCTCCGTACTCAGTGGCACCACGTCATTGACATTGCCCCGACGGTATTGGAGGCGGCGGGGGTAACTCAGCCGGCGGTCGTCCATGGCGTGCGTCAGAAGCCGATTGAAGGCGTGAGTATGCTGTACACTTTCAATGATGCCGAGGCGAAGTCGCGCCGCACCACGCAATACTTCGAGATGGCAGGCAACCGGGGCATCTACCAGGACGGCTGGTTTGCCACCGCCGTACATCGAGCCCCGTGGGAGAGCGCGGCACGGGCTACGTTTGCCAACGATAAATGGGAACTTTACAAC
>CAWGKJ010000015.1:0-206174 GCA_963823115.1 uncultured Alphaproteobacteria bacterium
TACTCACAAATGAAATGCCGCGCCGCATTATGCCGCGTTGTTCACTGGGAAAAGTTGAAATGCTGAGGTCAATCACACAAGCGCTACTCACGAGCACCATGTGTGTCTTAAGATGCTCATGTTGAAACCGGATGAGACGTTATACGGAGGCGAAACAGCCGACAGCGAAATTGGGGCTGTCAAAACATCGCCCGCGCTTGCTGACGAGTTGCGATATGCACCTCTCGCTAATCTGAAAGGGCGGACGATCAGCGCACCAGCGGCCGCACTCGTGTCATATCTGGCTGACGCCTATCCACGAACCACAAAGAACGCCACGAGGTCCAACAAGCCCCGCAAGCTTGAGCCCCAGGTCCACGCCGCGATTGCTGCCTTTCTGGCGGACCTCCTGATGGCCCAAGGCAATGAGGATGGCGCGGGATGGCTAAGGCTTTCGCTGGCCAAGAAAGACTTCAAGAAACCTAACCCCGTCAGTTACCGGATGTTTGATGGCCTTCGAGCGTCTTGGAAGGCAGCGGGGCTGATCAAGGAGCACGCAGGGTATCCGGGCAAGCTAGGCTTCGGCAATCCCGGGCCGGTCTTCGGAAGCATGACGCGTTTCCGGGCGACACCGAAGCTTCTCAAGTTGTCCGAGGAGCAGGGCGTACTCATAAAGGACTTGCAAGACCACTTCTTCATCGAATTTGGAATGCCATCGGAGCTTGTCCAGCTCACGAGCCCCTCGGGACTTACACGGAACACCACCGAAGCGAAGGGCCTGAGGAACGAAGTCGCTGAGCTGAACGCCCACTTTGCAACACACAGGCTCGAGGGGGCACGTCACATTGGCTGGGTTAGGAAGTTCCATGGTGCTTCCTCGGACGAGTACATGTTGAACCGAGGAGGCCGACTGGTAGTCCCAGCCACCTATGCCCGCGACCAACTATCAAAACATGCCGCAAGAGCGTCGATTGAAGTTGCTGATGGACGATGAGCCGGTATCAGAAATCGACATCAGCGCTTCGTATCTCACTATCTTTTATGCGGCTCACGACAAGCACTTAGGAATGAGCGACGCCTACAACGACATCGTCGGGCAGGATGCTCTGGGTCGAGCCATCGTCAAGTTCTGGGTTAATGCTTCTTTGGGCAATTGCTCTCTGATCACCAAATGGTCACCGAACCTCAAGAAAGGAGTTCGCGAAGAAACACCGCGAGAAGGGTTGGACGATTGACAGCAAGATATACCCAGTCCGCGAGGTTCGCGAAAAGACGCTCGCTCGGCACCCGCTGCTTGCCCAGTGGGGTACTAAGTCCGCTCCCAACATGCCGTGGAACTGGGGCCATCTGATGTTTAGAGAAAGCGGAGTGATAATATCCACCATGCTGCGCCTTGCGAGGGAGCACAACATTCCTGCTGCGCCGGTCCACGATAGTCTGATCGTGCCAAGGTCGAAGGAGGTGGTTGCACATCGGATACTGGACGAGCAATTTACCAAAATCATTGGCGTGGTGCCAAAGCTCAAACTCAGCCCAGAGAATGCTGCGTTCTTCTCTAGCTTGATGTTCATCTTCGCGCTTAGGAGACTAAGTCGCATATAGAGAGCCTAGGCAGTTCAAGAGAACACAAGAGAAGCCTAGGGAAGCATAGGAGAGAGGGAGGTAGATAAGGGGGGTATATCTTAGGATACTGAGTACTCCCCAGCCCCCCTGTCCATAACGTGGAACGTTTTAATCCCACAGTCTAGATGGGGAGTTTCTGCTCTTGCTAGGCTTGCTGGGCATCGGCCCACAGAGCACCTAAGAGCCCTCAGAATTCGTTGATATTCACTTCGGCAGGCAGGGTAGCGGTCGATCGAGAGGTCACTCAGGTGCTCTACGGCTCCCGCAAACGGCATTGTCGAAATGCCCACAATATCCCTTGAAACTGCCGTGCTCGAACCGGCCTTGCGCCTCCAAGGTTCACTTGGGGTCCGCAGGGCTCATAGGTGCCTCGGTGGTCGGGGTGTCCCGTGGCCGCTGTCCTATTTTCGTTGCATTGGGTCATTAACCGGAAATAGTGCATGGAAGCTTGCGCCACCAACAAGGAGAACCGTTATGAAACATCTGATCATTCCAATGCTGCTAGTTGGAGGCTTCGTTGCCTTGATGACGACGGAAGCGAGCGCGGTAATCTACTGTGCCGCCGGTGTCTACCGAGCGGGCTGCGTCGCACGACCTGCCGTGGGTGCTGTTGTTGTCGCCCCGCGGGCTGTTGTTGTCGCCCCGCGGGCTGTTGTTGTCGCTCCGCGCCCGGTCGTTGTCGCGCCAGTTCGTCGACGGGTTTACTGACTGGCGATAGTAAGCAGTATCCACAGGAACTCATAGGTGCCCCGGTGGTCGCGGTGTCCCGTGGCCGCTGTCGGCGCATTGGGGTGCCTTTGGGGCTCACAGGTTTCCCCGTTGAACGGCGGATGTCGCCCGGGTAGCCCTCGGCTTGCTGATTGTACTCTTGCCTCCTGCTTCCCGGTCTGCACAAAATGTTCCTGAGAGGGGCACTTGCTTATGGAGCAGCAGCAGCCAGGCCGGGTCGGACGCAGGCTGTCGGCGATAGTCGCGGCTGACGTTGCGGGCTATTCGCGGCTCATGGGGCTCGATGAGGTCGGCACCGCCCGCACACTCCGCGAACACCGCGCGGTCACTGATGCTCTCGTGGCGAAGCACGGGGGGCGCCTCGTCAAGTCCACGGGTGACGGGGTATTGCTTGAGTTTCACTCGGTGGTCGATGCGGTCGAGTGCGCAGTGGCTGTGCAAGCGGTGATGGCCGAACGGAACAAGGGGTGCCCGTAGGCCGCCGAATGTTGTTGAGGATCGGGATCAACCTCGGGGACATCCTGATCGAAGGCGACGACATCCTCGGTGACGGTGTCAACGTCGCGGCGAGGCTTGAAGGGATCGCTGAGCCGGGTGGCATCTGTGTCTCATCTTCAGCCTACGACCAAGTTCGCGGTAAGGTCGAGGTCGAGTTCGCCGATCTGGGCGAGCTGAGGCTCAAGAACATCGAGCGCCCCGTGCGAGCCTACGCAGCGAAATCGTCACCCTCGCACCCTGAGGCCCAAAAGTCGCTCCCGCTTCCCGACAAGCCTTCAATCGCAGTCCTGCCATTCCAGAACATGTCCGGTGATCCCGAGCAGGAGTACTTTGCGGACGGGATGGTTGAGGAAATCATCACGGCGCTCTCGCGGTTTAAATGGTTGTTCGTGATCGCTCGCAATTCGAGCTTTACGTTCAAAGGCAAAGCCGTCGATATAAAGGAGGTTGGACGCAGGCTCGGCGTGCGCTACGTCCTTGAGGGGTCTGTGCGCAAGGCGTCAGGGAAGGTTCGGATCACAGGACAGTTGATTGATGCCGTGACAGGCACGCACCTTTGGGCAGACAAGTTCGAGCGTGACCTGACAGACATTTTCGCTCTTCAGGACGAAGTAACGGTCGCCGTTGTCTCGGCCGTTCAGCCCAAGCTGCTTCAAACAGAAATCGAAATGGCGACCCGCCGCGGACCGGAAAACCTAACCGCCTATGATTTGTATCTAAGGGCCAGACAGAAATCCTATCTTAGGACCCGTGAAAGTCTTGCCGAAACGATGCGATTGTTTCATCTTGCCTTGGATCTTGACCCTCGCTTTACTTTGGCCGCCGCATCGGCGGCTATGACCCATCTCGACAAACTTTCTTCGGGCTTTGCTATCGATCCTCAATTCGACCGCAACGAAGCAACTCGGCTGGTTCGTTTGGCATTGAGCCTCGACGAGAATGACGAAGATGTGCTGGCGATTGCGGGGTATCATGCCGCTTTCTTGGATGGTGACTACGCGACTGCCATCGATTTTGCTGACCGTGCGGTCGCGTCCAATCCAAATAATAATGACGCGTGGCGCCGAAGAGGATGGACCTACAAATATGCAGGCCAGTACGAAGAAGCAATCCGGAGCTTTGAACGCAGCATTCGCTTGAGCCCGTTGGACCCCGGGCTTCATATTGCTCTTGCTGGCACGGGTTTTGCGTTGATCGAGCTTCGCCGTTTCGACGAGGCAGTCGCGGTTACCAAGAAGGCTCTTCGTCAGAACTCATCCAATCCGGCAATTTCCCGCGGTTTGGTGTCCGCTTTGGCCCATCTTGGACGCGATGCCGAGGCTCGTGAGGCGGTGGCTCGGCTGCTTGAGTTCGATCCGGCTTTTACAATCACCGGGTGGATCGCTCGGGGAGTTCAATCAAACTCGAAGCTGCTGATTGAGGGCCTTCGGAAAGCGGGGTTACCCGAATGAGCACGCGCCACCTCGCAGCTATTCTGGCGGCTGATGTCGTCGGCTGAGCGCTCTCGCTGCTCAGTAGGTCAGGCGTGAAATGTGTTCTGATTGCCTTATTGTCCCGGAAATACGGGCCGCAATTTTTTGGATTGAAAAACCGAGCATTTAGGTGAGCATCATCATCAGTGTAAACCCCGGCTTTTGCGAAGTCGCTCTCAGGAAAACTTGGGGAATTCAGGCCCCGAAAGGAGGCTCCAAATCAAGCGTGGGCCGCCCGCCTCTGTTGTCTGACCTGCGCGAGCCTGATCATGACATTAACCATGCCGCAGCCGCAAAGCACGCCACTGCAACGCCGAAGCTTTCGAGCGCCAAGGCAACCATGCCGAACACGGCGATCCACAATCCGGTGGTGACCAGCACTTTATCGCTCTCCTGCCTGTGAGGCCTTGCGCGCTATCGGGCGGTCCAGAACGTTCTTGACCGACATGGCGTGCCAAGTTCCACCGCGTGGCGTTGATATCCCGCGAGCGTTCAAGGCATCGGCCAGCGCTCGCAGGCTTGTCGCACCAGCCTTCTGGGCCTCTCGGATGATAGGTAGGATGTTCGCGGCGTGTTGGTCCGCGTTAGCCTTGATCGATGCCACCGCGCTCTCGCGAGCCTTGGAGAGCTTAGGACTTCCCAAGATTACTCCGCGCTCCTTGGCCGCTGCGAGCGCCTGACGGGTCCGTGTGGAGATCAGAGAGCGCTCCTTCTCCGCAAGAGCGGCGAACAGGTGCAACACGAACGGATCGACATCAGCGCCCAGCTCGGCAACCACGAACGGCACCCGGTGAGCCATGAGGCCGCTGATGAAATGTACGTCACGACTTAGCCGGTCCAGCTTGGCGACGGCCACGAGGCACTTAAGCCTTTTTGCAGCAGCGAGAGCGGCCTTGAGCTGCGGGCGGCGGTCGAGGGCATCGGAACCTTTCCCGGTTTCCACCTCAACGAACTCACGGACCAATTCTAGGCCCTCAGCCTTTGCGAACTGGCGAAGCGTCTGGCGCTGAGCCTCAATGCCCAGCCCGGAGCGTCCTTGCTGGGACGTGCTGACCCGGATGTATGTGATGACTGCCGTACTGGCCATTATCGTGCCCTCAAGCCCTCTGTAAAAGAACTATAGGGTCATTTAGTATTTATACAACAGCGATTTGATTACCACGATCCACTATTTTGGTAGACCGGCCACCTTAAACATGCAATTTTGCAGAAAGCCCGCAAAAAACGAACGAAATTGAGCCATAAAAGTGCTGTTAGAATTCCGATTTGAAAACTACCGATCCTTTCGAGATGAGACCACCCTATCGCTGGTGGCTTCTAAAGACCGAACATTGCTGGATACCAACACCGCAGCGGTTAGTGACCAAGGCTTGCCAAGGGCGTTGCGCTCAGCGGTCATTTACGGCGCGAATGCGAGCGGTAAGTCGAATGTGATCCGGGCACTACAGCTCATGCGCGGCGTTGTCGTTGAGTTTGCGGCTCTGAAGCCTGAACAGACTTTCAATGTACAGCCCTTTCGCCTCAGCAAGACTTCCGTAGACGCACCGACGAAGTTTGAAGCGCTCTTTGTCGTTGGAGGGGTTCGATACCAATACGGGTTCGAGTTTACTCCTCAACGCATCCTTTCGGAGTGGCTATTCGCTTACCACACCTCCAAGCCGCAAAGATGGTTTGTTCGAGAGTTTGATGCTTCTAAAAATAGGCAAACGATCAGATTTGGGCCTCATCTTACAGGGCCGAAAACCACTTGGCGCGATGCAACGAGGCCCAACGCACTTTTCCTTTCGACAGCCGTTCAGCTGAACAGCGAGCAACTCGCGCCGATCGTCGACTGGTTCACCAATTTCTTGTTATCTTATTGGACGGGGGTGCCATTCCCTTCCAGTTTTCTACTCAGCGCTTGGCCGATCCCGCGGGTTACACGGCGGTGCGCTCTTTGCTAGAGGCGGCAGACATCGGTATCACCGAAATAACGACCGAGCAGCGGAAGGCGAAGAGCCACACGATTAACTTCGATTTGGCTACCGGTACATCAAAGACGCTCTCGTCTGAAGACGACATGCTAATCCCCAAGTTCACGCACAGTGCGGGCGGTATGACGGCGGACTTTGAATTGCCAGACGAGTCCCAAGGCACACAGAAGCTGTTTGCTCTCGCTGGCCCGCTTTGGGACATAGTGAACCGGGGCAGTGTTCTAGTTATCGACGAGTTGGATCGCAGCTTACATCCTCTTTTGGTTCGGCAAATCGTCGAGGCGTTCCAATCCCAATCGCCTAGTAAGGCGCAGCTTATCTTCTCGACGCATGATACGTCTTTACTGGACGGCAAGTTGCTTCGGCGTGATCAGATTTGGTTCGCAGAGAAAAACCGCGAGCAGTCATCGAACCTGGTTGCTCTATCAGATTTCTCACCTAGGAAGAATGAGGCCTTGGAAAGCGGCTATTTGAGCGGAAGATACGGCGGCATTCCAATTTTAAGTGATGGGCTCTTAAGCGGATTGAATTGTGCCCGCCGGTAAGCACTCCAGGCAGCGAGGGCGATTAGTACGCACCATGGGCACTCGCCCGGCGTATGATCGTATACTTATCGTGTGCGAGGGCAAAAAGACCGAACCTCTGTATCTCGACGACATACGTAAGACCTTCAGAATTCCATCGGCTCACCTACGCGTGCTTCATAGCGATTTGGGCACCGAGCCACGTCAGGTGGTGGACTTTGCAGAGAGAAAATTTCTCGAAACGCGGAAATTCGAGTGGGTCTATGCTGTGTTCGATCGCGATAGTCACAGGACCTATCACGAAGCCTTGGCACGAACGGCCGCATTGGACAACAAGTTGAAAAACACGGAAAGGAAGCTTGTCCGCTTCGTTGCAGTCCCTTCCGTTTCCTGCTTCGAACTTTGGCTCCTGCTACATTATGTGAACCAGCAAGCCTTCTGTGATCGTCACGAAATTTTTCGCAAAGTTCGGCAGCATATTCCTGCGTATGACAAAGGATCGCAGGGGACATTTGCTTTAACAGAAGCCCACATTGCAACTGCAACACGCCGAGCTGAATGGCTAAGAGCGCGATTTAGTCCGCATACTGGCACTGACCCCTATACCGACATGGATTTGTTGGTAGCGAAGCTATTATCAGTGCGCAAGCCGTGAACGCGACTTGTTTCGTGGTGGTGTTGAAGGTGGTATCCTAAAGTGGTATCACTCGATCGGCAGCCGAGCTGACTTGTGCCTGTTTTATCGATGTATTTGAGAGCGCCCTTCGATTCCCCTAGGGAGCGCCAGCAAACTCAGGCACTTAGGTAGCCGTCAGCCGCGTTCGTTGAATAATGGTTGAATAAGACGCTGGTGAACAGCGGCGAACGCTTGGGGAATTTGCTGCAAACTAGCCTCGGCGCGATGCCTCACTGTCGCTGGCGCGTTCGCGAAAAATTTCCTCGTCGCCCTTTGGTGTCCGGAAATATTCAAACCGCCGCTGACGTGCGCTGTCGTACGCGAGCGCCCTCGGATGTTCGCATTGACGTTGCTCGTCGCACAATCAACTCTTGTCCCGTCGAGCTTTGTGCGAATAGGAGGGCCACGTGAGATACAATCGACGAGAGAAAACTGGCGGACAACTTTCACAAGTCAGTCTATCCGCTCCGAAAGCCGCAGAACCGAGCACGATGCCATTCGCCCAGCGACTCACCTGCACGATTGACGATGCATGCGAAGTGACCGGCTTGGGACGCACGAAGCTTTACGAGTTGATAGGAGCTGGGCGTATCGTCACGACAACGATCGGACGTCGGCGACTAGACGATCGATTCCATGAATTCTTGTTCTATTGTTCGAGGATTCATCTGAGGAAGGAAGCCTTGTAGCCTGACTGGGTTTGATTCGTGGAATGAGGCAAAGGTCATGGCGACATCGCGACGTTCGATCAAGTTGACGATCAACAAGGCGGATTTGGCGCAACTCGATTCGATTGCGCGGTCGCGGACGGAGCCTGCTGGCCGGGTCGAACGATCGCGGATTCTGCTGGCTTACCGGCAAGACCCTTCGTTCTATGCGGTTGGCCAGACCATGGGATTGCACGCTCAAACGGTCCAACGCTGCGTTGAGCGAGCCAAGGCCGAGGGTGCGCTGGCGGCGCTGGACGAGCGTGCCCGCCCGGGCAAGGAACCGACGATCACCATCGAGGCCAAAACGTGGGTGGTGGCGCTGGCCTGCCGAAAGGCGAAGGAACTGGGCTATCCGCATGAGGTGTGGACGACGCGGCTTCTGGCCGATCATGCCCGCGCGCACGGGCCGGCGAGGGACATCGTGCCTGAGCGAGTTGGCCCAGGGCACGGTTTGCAAGATCCTCGACGCGCAAGAGGTGAAGCCGCACAAGGTGCGCTACTACCTCGAACGCCGGGATCCGCAGTTCAAGGCCAAGATGGCGCAGGTGCTGTGTGTCTACAGCAAGGTGAACGTCCTGAAGAAGGCGGCGGCCGCGGCGACGAAGAAAAACAAGAAGCCGAGCGAGGCGGTGACGGTCATCTCCTATGACGAGAAGCCCGGCATTCAAGCGATTGCAACGACCGCCCCGGACTTGCCGCCCGAGCCTGGCGTGCACCCGACCTTCACCCGCGAGTTTGAATACAAGCGCCACGGCACGGTCAGCTTGCTGGCCGGGATCGATCTCGTCACCGGCAAAGTTCATGCCCTGGTCACCGACCGCCACCGCAGCCGCGAGTTCATCGACTTTCTCAAGCTGGTCGACGCCGCCTATCCGACGCACACCGCGGTCCGCCTGATCCTCGACAATCATTCCGCCCACATCTCCAAAGAGACGAATGCATGGCTCGCCGCCCGACCGGGTCGCTTCGAGTTCACCTTCACGCCCAAGCACGGCTCATGGCTGAACCTGATCGAGGGCTTCTTCTCAAAGCTCGCTCGCTCCGTCCTGCGCCACATCCGCGTCGCATCCAAACAAGAACTCAAGGACCGCATCATGGCTGCCATGGATCACTTCAACGAGAACCCCGTCGTCCACACCTGGTCCTACAAGCTTAAAAAGGTCGCGTGATAAGATTCGAACCATGGAAACGTCCGACTAGTAGTGGTGCGCTCGCTTCTGGCGCTCCTTGACACCAACATGTCGAACTAATGGACGTGCAGCCATGATGGCCCGTCAGGATCGCGCGAACTTTATGAGCGGTTCGAGATCGTGATTGTCCGCAGCCTTGAGCGCTGCGATGTAGGTGTCGCGGGCCGTGCCTGCGGCTCGGAGATCCGCGCCACCCCAGGTGAAACGCTTGCCGCCGAGCTGAGTGATCAAAACGTCGGCGGCGAGACGAGACCAACGGCCGTTTCCGTTTGGAAAGGGGTGTACGGAGACGAGCCTGTGATGGAAACGCACCGCGATCTCATCTGGAGGATAAGATTTGTGCTCAATCCAATATCGCGCGTCGTCAATCGCCTGGCGAAGCGAGACCTCGATCAAATGAGGAGCGACACCGAGATTGCGTTCTGTTGTCCGGTATTTTCCCGCCCAGCGCCAGACGCGCTCGAACATGCGCCGATGCAGGCTCTTGAGGAAACTTTCGCGGGTCACGACGTGACGGCGGCCGAATGTTCACCGATTTCCCGTTGCGATATTCTGCTGTTCGAGTTCGTTCAGTTCGCTGCGCAAGGTGATATGGGTCGGGATGAGGTCTTCCCTTTCCGCCGGCGTCAGTGGGGTCGCATGATCGTCGGCGGCATGTAGTTCACTCATTCTTCATCCCAGAGGCGCGCGGGGCGCTTCAGCAAATCTTCGATCGCCTGCTCGCGGAGCGCGCGGGCGGCCCTCTTGTCCTTCACAGCCTGGTCCTCCAGCCGCATCGTGTGTTCGATTGCCTTCGACTGGCGTTCGGCGACGAGCTTCGCTCGTTCGGCCACGACATCTGCCAATGGCCGTTCCGGCACGAGCACGTAGACAAGACGGCAGCCAAGGGCTTCTGCCGCCCGTTGCAGGGTATTGAGGGTGACACTGCCTTCCTGCTCGGATTTTTCAAGTTCCACGATGCGAGGCTGCGATACGCCCAGACGTTTCCCATATTGGGCTGTGGTCATGCCCAGGGCGTCACGGATCGCCCGAAGCCAGCCCCTTGGCGGGCGTTGGAGCTTCGTGAGCGGGCGCAAGCTTGAGAATCGCTTGTCGAGATGGCGGATGGCGTCATTCATGCGATAAGGTATAGCATATTAGTTGTGAATAATTCAATAAGGTATAGGTTATTATAGTATGCAAGTATTATAAGACATATCTTATTGGAAGAGCACGACCTTCATGCCGTTCAACTGATAATTTGGGAGCTTGCTCGTCCCTCAACCCATTGCAGATGTTCTTGGAACGTTCTAGAAGGCTACCCCCACGGATCAAACGATGAAGAAGGCCGTCTCGAAGAAAAAAGCTCCCGTTCAGCTCACTGCCGGAACCGGCTTCCGCAATGAGAACTGCATTGGCGCGCGCTTTCTTCTCGATCTCTTGGTGGGGACCAACACGCTCGGAGTGAAATTCGGCAAAATCGATCGCTTGCAATGGCAGGGACGCGACCTGGGCTGGCTTGCAGACGATCTTGTCGTTGAGTGCACGGCTTCTACAGGCAAGCGCTCCGCCGGCATTTCGATCAAAAGCGACCGGCAAGTTTCGAGCTCGGGCTTCCCTTCTGATTTCGTTGGCACCGCATGGGCGCAATGGTTCGGCGTAAAGACGGAGCGTGTCCTTCGCGGCAGCGACGACGCTGTTGTCCTTATGGTCGGACGTCTTGCGCATGACGTTGAAGACGCCTGGTCGAATCTGCTCAGCGACGCCTTGCGCACAACGTCCGAGCGCATGACGGCCCGGCTTGCCGAACCCGTAGCTGATGAGGGATCGCAGTCTTCCGCCCTCCAGCGCGCACTGTTCGCGAGCCTGGGTTGCCCGGACGAGCTTCGAAACGAAGGGGACACCAGCGACAGCGCCACGATGCAGCTTCTTCGCCGCATACGGTTGATGCGCTTCGACTTCGAGGCAACGCCATCCCGCGATCATGATCACGCGCTCGGCGACTGCCAGAACATTCTGCGGTCCGGTGACGCTGACGACCGCATCATGAAGGACCTTGTCGGGTGGCTGGAAGCCGGCTCCGTCGAAGCTCCCCTCCCTCTATCTGTGCGTTCCCGTTCGAGAGTTTCCTCGATGCGTTCGGAGCGATCAGCTCTCGTCACGCCCTCGGCAAGGTCGTGGTGGAGATGAACAACAATCACATCACGCGTTGATCGGAAGATCATTGGCGTTTCGCTCGAGAATTTCAATAACCCGGAATGCCTCCTGCTGGGAAAGCCCGGAAAGCAGCCGGTTTTGGCGCTCCCAGGCAATCGGTGCCAACTTTCGGATCATCTCAACGCCCGCCGCCGTCAACGAAATAAGAGTCATCCGGCTGTCGGTCGGATGCCCTTTACGGCTCGCTAGACCGCGCTCGTGCAGACTTTCGATCGACCGGCTTACCCAAGCCTTGTCTATCCGTCCGCGGCGACTGAGCTCCGCGACAGTAAGCGGCTGTGTGAATGCGCACGCATCTTTGCGTCTCATTATCGGACAAGTTGACGAGCAACCATCGGTGCCACAATCTAAGGAATTTGTTGCCGTCCGTTTGTTCGCCACAAGTGGAGTAGCGCGTCAATGGCGAGTTCGGCCATTAGAAGCGTGTCGGTCCAGTCCATCGTGCGCGTGTGTTTTGGAAAGGCGACGATGCCGTGCACTGAAGCGATGATGGTGTCGACCGCGCGCTTGGCCGGAACAGGAGGATTGGCGTAGGTCTCGAGCAGCTCGCGAACGATCCTATCATAGAGCGAGTAGGATCGAATGACGACCGGTGATCGACCAAAGGGCACGCCGTCACGGTCTCTGATCGGCGGCTTGTTTGGCGGAAGCGAAAACAGGACCTGGTAGTGGTCGAAATTTTCAAGCCAGTACCTCGCAACACCCAGAAAGACCTCCTTCACGCGGCGTTCAGGATTCGTCTCGCGTGCGGCGATAGCTTCGAATGCGACAACCGCCGCCAGTAAACCGCACCGGGGCCGCGGGAGCGATCGGCGCCAACGCCGTCGCCAAAGCCGCGCCAGATGGCTATACCATCCTAATGGCGACAACGAGCACGCATGCCATCCTGCCACTGACACAAGATAATCTTGAGTACAATCCGGCGAAGGATTTTGCCGAGATCGGTCTGGTAGCCATCGCACCAAACATCCTGATCGTCAGCCCAAAGGTCCCAGCCAACTCCGTGGCCGAACTGATCGCGTTTGCAAAACAGAATCCCGACAAAATCAATTTCGGATCAAGCGGGCAAGGAACAATCACGCATCTGATCGGAGAGCTTTTCGTCCTGCAGGCCGGGATCCAGGCGGTGCATGTCCCGTACAAGTCGGGCGTACAATCCTTCACCGATCTCAGCGACGGCCGTGTCCAATTCCTATTCGACAGCATCGTCTGGTCGCTCCCGCAAATTCGTGCGGGCAAGCTCAAAGGATTGGGTATCACAAGCGCTAAGCGATCACAGCTCGCACCGGACATGCCGACCATTGCAAAATCGGGGCTGCCGAATTTCGAAGGCAGGACGTGGTTCGGCCTTTCCGCACCAGCACACACGTCCGACATGGTGCTCGCTCGTCTACAAACGGAGCTTAAGGCGGCCCTCGCAGACAAGGAGCTGGCCGAACGACTAGCTGTGCTAGGAGCGGAGCCTGCCTTCTTGTCGGGCGCGGATTTTGAAAAGATGATCGGCGAAGATATCGAGAAGTGGCGATCCGTCATCAGCAGGGCCGGAGTGCAGATGCGATGACAATATCCTAATCGATAACAGCATTCTCGACAAAAGTTCACGGAGTAGGCCCCGGCTCCGATCGACGAGCAAAGTTATTGGTCACCTGCCGGCGCAGGGGTCACGCTGGGCACGATGACGTAATTGCGGTCTGCGCTCGTGGCACGAAATCTCCGTTACCTTCGAGCTCTCGCAATCAATCGATTCGGAGAGCTTGTTATGAAGCAGTACGTTGGGCTGGACGTCTCGCAAAAGGAAAGCTCGGTGTGCGTGGTCACCCACAAGCATCCGAAGGTGATCGAATGGCTGTGCCGACGCCCCCGCTGGACGGTCCATTTCACGCCCACCTCGGCGAGCAGGCTCAATGCCGTCGAAGGCTTCTTCGCCATCCTCACCAAGCGCCGCCTCAAGCGCGGGGTTTTCAAGGGCGTCGTCGATCTCCAGGCCGCCATCAACCGTTCCAGCGATTGATCGAAATGGCCGCAGCCGAAGGGTAACCGGACCACCCGCGAAATCGGGAGGACGGCCGCCCATGAGGCGTAGCGCAAGATCGCAGTCCGTCGCTGGTTATCCGGCCGGATCGCGTCGGCACCCGCCGTATCATAGTGCCATGGCGAAGCAATAGTGCCATCTTCATCAGCCGGGGCGCACCCGACACGATTTCGAGCGTGACCCTAGCCGCCTTCGAGGCGGCTACGCCGATCGATGAGTTTTTTGTTAACCTCGTCTTGTATTTTTAGCGCTAGATTATTCCGTCCGAATTATAAGACAAATTCACTCCCAAGATTTTGGGGCTTATGTCATATACCTTTCTGCTCGATGAACTAGAAGTTGCAGTTAAAGTTGGCTCTCCCGAAAAGCGGGAGGAGACGCTAATGCGTATTACCAGCTTGTTCCTCGATGAGTTTGACCGTCTCAATGAGCAGCAAATCAGCGTGTTCGGCGATGTTCTGGTCCACCTGATTCAAAAAATCGAGACCAAGGCGCTCGTCCAACTTAGCAAGAGCCTAGCCCCAGTCAACAATGCCCCAATTGAAGTAATCCGCCATTTGTCGCGGCATGACAAAATCAAGATCGCGGGGCCAGTGCTAACCCAGTCGAATCGTCTTACGGAAGGTGATCTTATAGAAGTTGCAAAATCTAAGGGTCAAGGCCACTTGTTGGCAATATCAGGACGGGCTTCTCTCCCCCAAGCTGTCACCGATGTGTTGGTCGAGCGCGGAGACGTGGTGGTGTGCCATGCGCTTGCAGAAAATTCCGGCGCCCGATTTTCGGAAGTCGGTTTTGCCGCGCTTGTGAATAAGTCTAATGGTAACGAAAGGCTGGCAGAAAGGCTTGGTATTCGCCTCGACATCCCGTTTCAGCTGCTTCGGCAATTGCTGGCGCGTGCGACCGATCTGGTCCGATCGCGGTTGTTGGCGACCGCATCACCTGAGAAATCTTGAACAAATCCAGAGAGCGCTTGGGAGTATTGCAAACGAGTTAGGCCAAAAGGCAACTCGGCCCTGCGACTTTGCCCGCGCGGATAGTCTCGCTCACGAGCTCAACAGGTGCGGCCAGTTGACGGAGGCCGCGCTGGTTGATTTTGTAAGAGCGCACAAGCACGAAGAAATGACGGCTACACTTGCGCTATTTTCCGGAGTTAAGTCGGCGCTGATCGAACGCCTGCTTAAGAATATGAGCCATAAGGAGCTCGTTGTTGCCTGTCGGGCAGGCAACCTGACTTGGCCAACGGCCGCGCTCATCTTGAAATCCCCATTTGCTTATCATTCGATTTCGCTGCAGGAGCTTAATGACGCCAGAGATGTCTTCCTTGAGTTGTCGCGGGCGGAGGCTCAAAAATCGATGCGATCTATGCAGGTTCAATGAACGGCAAAAGCAGCTGGGTAATAGCGCGAAGTCCTTGGACCCGCCTTGCCGCCGTTTGGCTCGCGGTTACGTTGCCTGAGCAGCTGCCCCTATCAATTGGGCAAATTGGTCGTCGCTAATCTCGGTCTGGGCCCCCAAGACGCTGCAGCGAAGATGCTTGACCAGATAGGTGCCGACGTTGCCGAACAACCGACGCGCCAGTGGCCCCTGGGGTCGATGGCCCACTACCACGAGGTTGGCGTCGATCTCGAGAGCGACCTCGGTGATTACCTGTCCAGCGGCTCCCATGCCCAGCCGCGCTGTCGGCGAGAAGCCCATGGCCTTAAGCCGCCGCCCCAGCCGCAAAGCGGTCATTCGTCAAAAATATCGCCTCAGGCTGTAAATATTGATCCAAATGTGACCCTCATCGGCGCAGAGTTGACCCCTCTAATTTCTTGATTTCATTCGAACCGGGCACTTCGACCCCGGCGCCGATCGAGGACGAGACCCCGCGCCTAAACACAACTCTACCATCTCCGACATTTGATCACGGATATCGCCAATGCCCCCGCGCGCCCGGCAGCACTTCACTTTTATTTCAAGACACCCGTATTGACACGAAGTTATATTAATGTCATGCGAGACGACATGAAAAAGGCGAAGCGAACCTACGTAATGACAACGCGGGCAGCAAAGGCCCAAGAGACAATCGCGCGCATTAAGGCGAGCACAATCCAGCTCTATCACGATCGGCCGATTGAGTTTTTCACGTTGGATGACGTCGCCGAGCGGGCGGGAGTCACGGTTCGGACAGTCCTCCGGGCCTTTGGCAGCAAGGACGAACTGATCTATGCAGCACTCTGCGAAATGGCCGCAGCCGGCGTGTTTGTCAAACCTACTCCACCCGGCGATGTAAAGGCCGGGGTCTCCGCGATTTTCGATATCTACGAAGCCGTCGGAGATCTGGTCGTACGCCGCCTGAACGACGAACAACGCCGTCCTGCATTGAGGCCCTTGCTGGATCAAGGGCGGGAAAACCACCGTGATGGCGTAAAGGAGATTTTTGCTCCGCAGCTTGAGCGGCTTCGCGGCGCGGCTCGCGCGCTACTGCTCAACACCTTGGTCGTAATGACAGACGTCTATGTATGGAAACTACTGCGTCGCGACATGGGGCTCGGCCGCGCGACGGCGGAGGCCATTATACGAAACATGATCGAGTGTGTAACCGAGGGGAGAATTGCCGATGGCAAGGATTCTTTGGCTGAACTGGTCGGGCGGCGGCAATCTGCCTCCTAGCCTTGGAATTGCCAGGGTACTGACGGAGCGCGGCCATACGGTCCCGTTCGCGGGCCGCCCCGAAATGGTGCCTCGGGTGAAAGCGGCGGGATTGCGCGCGATCGAGTTCGCTCAAGCCTACGCGCAAGTTGATCGATACCCGCAGGGACATCCAATGAGCCGCGCCGCCTGCTATTTGACCTCTCCCGCCGTCGCGGAGGAGGCCAGGGCCATCGTCGAAACCGAGGCGCCCGATCTGGTCCTGATCGACGGGATGTTTCCGGCGGCGCTCGCGCAAGCTGCTGATTTCGGGTGCCCGACGATTGCCGTTTGCCACCAATTCTGCTTCCGCATCATCGACCGGTGGCGCAATACAAACAACACGATGCTCAACGGTATGCGGCAGCAGGCCGGATTTCCCGCTCTGCCGGAGCTTGACGCGCTCTGGCTCGATTGCGACCGCATCATCGTGACGACGCTCGGGGAATTCGACAGCGAGCCGCTGCCCGGCTGGGAGTTGGTTCGGCACGTTGGCCCGGTGCTGGAAGACGAAAAAGTGGCGCTTCCCGCGGCACTTCCGTGGCCGGAAGACGATCCGACTCCCCTGGTGCTGATGAGTTTCTCGACAGGGTTCGAACAGCGCTCGGTTCAAAAGCTGCAGAATGGTCTCGATGCGCTGGCGGATCTACCCGTCCACGTGGTGGTAACTACCGGCGGCATTGTTGATCCTGCCGAACTGAAGCCATCCGCCAACGCCGTCGTATTCAAGTACGCCGCGCACGATCCGATCCTTCGTTCTTCGGCGCTTTCGATCACCCACGGCGGCCATGGAACTCTTATGCGCTGCCTGGCCCACGGCGTTCCGATGGTCCTCATTCCCGGCCTTGCGCATGATCAGGCGCCCAACGCCGCTATCATGCAGCAATGGGGGACCGGCGTTGCTCTGCCCGGTGACGCAGGAAGCTCCCCAATCCGGGAGGCCGCACAGCAGGTTCTTTCGACCCAGTCTTACCGCCAGAATGCGCAGCTGAGATCGTCATCGTTGAAAGGCGTCGATGGCGCGGCAAATGCGGCAAATGAGATCGAGGCGGTATTGGCAACCTCGCCGATCACGGGTGCTAGAGCCGTTTCCGTTTGACTTGAATCGATTTTAGCTTGGGGGATTCCCTTACGCCAGCAAATCAGATTCGAATGTGCCCTTGGCAACGGCTGGAGGCGCGATGGCAAGGGGATATTCGACGGACCTGCGGATGCGCGTGGTGGCGCTGGTGGAGAACGGTGAGAGCGCGCGTGAAGCCGCGCGGCAGTTGGAGGTCGGGGCATCGTCTGCGATCCGCTGGGCGGACCAGTGGTCCAGGACGGGGAGCGTCACGGCGAAGCCCGGAACGGGTCACTGCCGCTCGCCGCTGGAAGCCCACCGGCAGTGGTTGCTCGATCTCGTGGCGGCCGAACCCGACCTGACCCTTGAGGAAATCCGCGCGCGGCTTGCCGTGCGCAAGAAGCTCAAAATTGGTACCACCTCGATCTGGCGCTTCTACGACCGTCACGCAATCACCTTCAAAAAAAACTCTGCACGCAGCCGAGCAGGATCGGCCTGACGTTGTCGCAGCACGCGCGGCATTGAAGGCCGACCAGCCTTCGTTCAATGTAAAGCGCGTGGTATTCCTCGACGAAACCGCGGTCACCACGAAGATGGTACGCCAGCATGGCCGAGCACCTCGCGGCGAACGACTGGTCGCATCCGTCCCGCATGGTCACTGGAAGACGCTGACGTTCGTCGCGGCCCTCAGGCACGATGGATTGACTGCGCCCTGCGTCATCGATGGCGCGATGGATGGTCCGTCATTTATCGCCTATGTCGAGCAAGTGCTCGCCCCGACGCTGCGCAAAGGCGATACCGTATTCATGGATAACCTGCGCACGCACAAGATCGACGGTGTGGCGACAGCGATCGAGGCCGCCGGCGCCAAGTTACGCTACACGCCGGCATACTCGCCCGACTTCAATCCGATCGAGCAGGTATTTGCCAAGTTCAAGGCCTCTCTGCGCAAAGGCGCCGCACGTACGGTCCCGGCGCTAACCAGGCTCATCAGAAAAACGCTGAACACGTTTGCACCCGTGGAATGTGCCAACTACATTCGCCACGCCGGTTACGGAGCGTGACCCAGATCAAACGGAAACGGCTCTAAAGATCGGACAACCGGGGAGGCTCGGCAATTCCTATGACTGCTCGTGGCACGTTTGAGACATGCGGGCCGCTCTGAGGGTGGCTGCTTTCTGGGGGTATTTCGGAGGTCGCGTTTTCAGGGCCGTCACCGGCGTCAGATTTCGGAGGTCGTGCTGTGCGAGGCGGGACCACCGCTCTGTCTCAACCAACCAATAATCATGTGTTTTGGGGTCGCAAACAGCAAGCTGCCGATAGAGCGAGGCCTGTGCCACCCACGATGACCCGGTGGGATGGGAAACGGAGCGTTGCCGAATGGTCCAATCAAGGGCTCGATGCGGACATCTCAGTGCGCCGTTAGGCTTGTGGTAAATGTAGCCAATGGAACCATTAGAGGGTGAGCGCATTGGGAACTGCAGTGGCGTCTAAGCGCCGCTCCGGAGCCGAGGGATGCCATGCACAAGCTGTCATGGATCCTTAGCTTTTATAGCCGGATCCCTGAATTTCCCGCCGGAGGCGGCCGGTGTTTGCTGCGTCAAATCGGCCAACAGTTATTGTCGTTTCCATCAACCAGTCCACCTGAAAGGTCACCGGCCATGAATCTCATGACGCCGCCAAAACCAGCAACCCGCACTCAAGATACAACAGGGGGCAATGAAGGCGCTCGTTTATCAGGGGCCGGGAAAGAAGGCTCTGGAAAAACGTCCTAAACCGACTATCACGGCGCCCACGGACGCCATCGTCAAGGTTACCAAAACAACCATTTGCGGCACCGACCTGCACATCCTCAAGGGTGACGTCCCAACTTGCCAGCCCGGCCGCATTCTTGGCCATGAGGGAGTTGGCATCGTCGAGCAGGTTGGGGCTGCGGTGACAGCATTCAAGGCGGGAGACCACGTTCTGATCTCCTGTGTCAGCGCCTGTGGCAAGTGCGAATATTGCCGGAGGCAGATGTATTCCCACTGCACGACCGGCGGTTGGATCCTCGGCAACACCATCGACGGTACGCAAGCCGAGTTCGTCCGCATTCCCTACGCGGACACAAGCCTCTATCCCATTCCGGCAGGAGCGGATGAAGAGGCGCTGGTGATGCTCAGCGACATCCTGCCGACAGGCTTCGAATGTGGCGTACTCAACGGCAAGGTTGCGCCGGGAAATACCGTGGCGATCGTCGGCGCGGGCCCGATCGGGCTCGCGGCACTCCTCACCGCGCAGTTCTATTCGCCCGCCGAGATCATCATGATCGATCTTGACGACAACCGTCTTGAAGTGGCCAGGCGCTTCGGGGCCACGGCCACCATTAACAGCACCGACGGCTTGGCCCTGGAAGCGGTCATGAAGATGACCGGCAAGCGTGGAGTTGATACCGCCATCGAAGCGGTGGGAATTCCGGCCACCTTCGAACTGTGCCAGACGCTTGTCGCGCCGGGCGGCACCATCGCCAATATCGGGGTGCACGGAAAGAAAGTTGATCTCCATCTCGAAGAGCTGTGGGACCGCAACATCTCGATCACCACGCGGCTCGTCGATACGGCCACCATACCGATGCTGTTCAAGACCGTTGGAGCCAAAAGGATCGATCCCAAGCGTCTTATCACGCATCGCTTCAAGCTCGATCATATTCTCGATGCCTACGAGACCTTTGGGAACGCTGCCAGAACCAAAGCGCTCAAGGTGATCATCGAAGCGTAAGCACGTTGCGACGATATCGTCCGGTTCCTAGAGGGGCCGGACGTCTTCGACGGCACGCAATATTTGTGCCCAAATATGTATCGGCAAGAACCCGGAGCTTTCGATGCTCACGTTACGCAGCCTGCCAATCACTTTTCGCGCACTCTTTAGTAGCTTCCTTATCCTGATTGGGGCCGGATACCTGACCGCTCTGTCGTTAATGTTTCTGGTTGTGATCAAGCCCCATCAACAGATGGGCGAGAGTTTGGTGGCGGGTATCAGCGACGAATATCACGGGTTGCCGAAAGGAGCGACCTTGCTCGAGTCGGCCCTGAAAGGACCGATGGCGACCAAAGCATCCGATGCCGATCGCAACCGCATTCTGCAGTGGGTACATGATGGCGCTAAAGCTGAGGACTATTCGCAAGTCGAGCCGATTTTCGCCAAGAACTGCGTCAGCTGCCATATGGCCGGGGCCTCGTCGATTCCGCCTCTCACGAGCTACGCGGCCGTTCAGAAAGTTACGGCAGCAGACACCGGCACAAGCATCGAAGAATTGGCACGTGTTTCCCATATTCACCTGTTCGGCATCAGCATCATATTCCTGCTGACCGGAGCGATCTTCGCCCTGAGCGAAACGCCGACCTGGATGCGCGTATCTCTCGTCGTGATGCCCTACTTGAGCATTATGATGGATATCGGATCTTGGTGGTTCACCAAGTATCTGGATCCGGCATTCGCCTACGTTGTCATCGCCGGTGGCGCATGCATGGGGGTGGCGCTTGGTGCGCAGATCCTTATTGCATTATGGGAAATGTGGATCGAGCCGTTTGAAGCAGCTCTCGATACACTCCACCCAAGAGCAGGCACGCGGTTAACAATGGAAAAGCGCCCAGTCTGAGCCGTTGCGGATTTTGCAATTGAGGCAGAACAAAAATCAACCGTAACAGGAGTTAGTGATAAGCTCTCCGGAGAATTTCTCGGTCGTGCTTAGCCCCGGTATTTATCAGCGACAACATCCCGACGGCGGTCTTTGGCGTGCGCCGTGCAGAGACGCCGCTGCTATAAGATCGTGGTTCCCAATTGCGAGAATAGCGGAGCGTCGAGGGAGTGTTCTTATGGACTATTTTCTAAACACGCCCGTTCAGCGCGCGCCAGGGATCTCGGCGCCGCTCCCGTACTCTGTAATTGTTCCGAGTAGCGTACCTGCCGTAACGGTTTTGCCGTCTGTCAAAAGAATCTCGGACAGCACGCCGGTAGCTGACGCTGACACTTCTATCGTTGTGCCATCAGTTTCGATCTCAACCAGCGGCTCATCGAGGCTGACTGGGTCTCCGACCCGCTTGAACCATCGTCCGATCGACGCCTTGGTTGCGGATGCCCCGATCTTCGGCACTCGTATTTCCGTTGCCATAGTCGCCATCCCTTGGAATTTCGACGCCGCTTGCCCTGGTCTCAAAAGACTCAAGAAGCTAACCCTTGCATGACGCCTTCCGCCGCGCCTCACGAAGCACGCGGTCACAGCTAACTTCACGCAATCGTGCTCTGCCTTCCAATTATTCAATTAATGCTAGCGTGCCGGCCATCCGTTTCGTTGAGCTATATCAACAACCTCCCTTCGTTCATTTCTAGAATTATTAGCAATTCTCAGGCGTTCGGCCATTTTCCCACTGCAATGTCCGATCGAGCGATCTGCCCCAACTAACCGTTTGTCCCTTAGCTCGTCCGGACGCGTTATCATGGAGAGGAGGGTGGAGTTATTGGTCAGTCTGGGTCCCGCCGTTACGAAAGGGCTGAATATGCCCGGACAAGAAGTCGCGAAGTCCCGACCCCTGGGCGCGGTCGTTTCGGTCCGCGGCAGTGTCGTGGATGTGCGGTTCGATGAGCATTTGCCACCGATCTACTCGGTGCTGCGGGCTGGCGATAAGGGGCAGATCGTCATCGAGGTACTGGCGCAGCTGGACGCGAGTCACGTGCGCGGGATCGCGCTGACACCCACGCAAGGTCTCGCTCGCGGCATGGCGGTGCAGGACACGGGCGGCCCGCTAGAAGTGCCGGTGGGCAAAGAGAGTTCTCTCCCGCATGTTCGACGTGTTTGGCAACGTCATCGACCGCGGAGCGGCGTTGTCGGATTTCCAATTGCGTTCTGTGCATCAGGCTCCGCCGCCGCTGGCACGGCGATCCACCAAGTCTGAAATCTTCGAAACGGGCATCAAGGCCATCGATGTTCTCATGCCATTGGAGCGTGGCGGCAAGGCCGGATTATTCGGTGGGGCAGGCGTGGGCAAGACGGTGTTACTCACCGAGATGATTCACAACATGGTCGGGCAGCACGAAGGCGTGAGTATTTTTTGCGGCATCGGCGAACGCTGTCGCGAGGGTCAGGAGCTTTACCATCAGATGAAGGAAGCCGGCGTGCTGCCGAACATGGTGATGGTGTTCGGCCAGATGAATGAGCCGCCAGGTGCCCGTTTCCGCGTAGGCCATGCGGCACTGACGATGGCCGAGTATTTCCGCGACGACGAGCATCGCGATGTGCTGCTGCTGATCGATAATATTTTTCGTTTCATCCAGGCCGGCATGGAGGTATCCGGCTTGATGGGCCAGATGCCGTCGCGGTTGGGCTACCAACCGACCATGGGCACCGAGCTGTCGAGGTTGGAGGAGCGCATTGCCAATACCGATACCGGCGCCATCACCTCGATTCAGGCGGTGTATGTGCCGGCGGACGATTTCACCGATCCGGCGGCCGTGCACACGTTCTCGCATCTCTCCGCGTCGATCGTGCTCTCACGCAAGCGGGCAAGCGAAGGACTGTTCCCGGCCATCGATCCCCTGCAATCCAATTCCAAGATGGCCACGCCGGGCATCGTCGGGGCACGGCATTATGGTTTGGCACAGGAAATCCGGCGGACGTTCGCGCAATACGCCCAACTCAAGGACATCATTTCGATGCTCGGTCTTGAGCAGCTTTCGCCGGAGGACCGCAACGTCGTCGCCCGCGCCCGCCGTCTGGAGCGGTTCCTGACCCAGCCGTTCTTTACGACCAAGCAGTTTACCGGACTCAACGGCAAACTCGTCAGCCTGGAGGACGCATTGGACGGCTGCGAGCGAATCCTGCGCGACGAATTCAAGGACTATCCAGAGAGCGCGCTCTACATGATCGGGGCGATCAATGAAGCCAAGGGAAAATCGAAGCCTGGCACGTCCACAGCTGAACCTAAGTCAAAAACCAAGGCCGACCTGACCCCAGCGGCCAAAGCTACACCAGAGCCGCATCCCATACTTGGGGCAAAACCTCCACCGACGCTCGAACATGCCGGCGACGCTCATGAATCTTAAGGTTCTCTTGCCCTTCCAAATCTTCGCCGAAAAGACCGACGTGTTCCGCATTGTCGCGGAGTCGCACGAAGGCTCGTTTGGACTCTTGCCACACCGACTGGATTGCGTGGCGGCGCTCGCACCGGGAATTCTGATCTATGAAACAAAAACAGATGGCGAGGCTTACGTGGCCGTGGACGAAGGTGTGCTGGTGAAGACCGGCTCGGACGTGCTCGTTTCCGTCCGGAACGCCATTGCCGGAACGGATCTCGGCCAATTGCGCGAGGCGGTGCAGCGCGAGTTTCTACACCTGGATGAGCAGGAGAGGAATGTGCGCTCGGTGTTGGCAAAAATGGAAGGCGATCTCATGCGCCGCATGGCGACGTTTCACAATGCCTGAGGAACCCCAAGACAGGCTCTTGAAGCCGAAGCTGGCGCTCAGTGAGGAGGTCGGTGCGAAGGCGGCGCGCAAGCTCAGGGCGCGGCGCCACTCCGGACAGGACGTCTGGTTCGGCTTGGGGATGATGGGGCTGATTGGTTGGTCAGTGGCAATTCCGACGCTGCTCGGCGCAGCGCTCGGTATGTGGCTGGACCGGCACTATCCGGGAAAGCATGCCTGGACGCTGGCGCTGCTGGTGGCCGGGCTCGCGATCGGCTGCTTCAATGCGTGGCATTGGGTAGCGAAAGAAGACAAAGCCATGCGGGACGAACGGGAGAATGGCGATGAATGAGGTTTTGCTGCTGGCGCTGGCATTGTCGGCGGGCGTGTTGCTGGGCGCCGTTTTCTTCGGCGGTCTCTGGTGGACGGTGCGCAAGGGTGTTTCGTCGGAGCAGCCAGCGTTTTGGTTCTTCGGCAGCCTGTTGCTGCGGATGAGCATTGCGCTCGCCGGATTTTACTTTGTTTCCGGCGGTCACTGGGAGCGGCTGCTGGTTTGTCTCGTTGGATTTGTCGTGGCGCGCCTGATGGTGACTTGGCTGACCCGGTCGTCCGGAGATAGCCAAAGCCGACCCGGTACAGGAGCCCAGGTATGCGCCTTAGCCCCGACGAGATGATCTTCTGGCAATACGGGTTATTCAAATTGAACGGTACGATCGTGTTCACGTGGGCACTGATGTTCGTGTTGGCTGTCGGTTCAAAACTCATCACGCGCAGGCTTTCCACGGGGCTGGAACGTTCCCGTTGGCAGAGCCTTCTGGAAATCATCGTCACAGGCATCGAGAAACAAATCAAAGACGTTGGTCTCCGCCATCCGGAGAAGTATATCGGTTTTCTCGGCACGCTTTTTCTGTTCGTTGCCCTGGCCAGCCTCTGCACCATCATTCCCGGCTACGAGCCGCCGACGGGGTCGCTTTCGACCACTGCTGCGCTGGCGCTGTGCGTTTGGGTGGCGGTGCCGTTTTTCGGCATCGAAGAGCAGGGGCTTGGCGGCTACCTCAAGTCCTACGTTGAGCCGACGGCTATCATGCTGCCGTTCAACATCATCAGCGAAATCTCACGCACGCTGGCTCTGGCGGTCCGCCTGTTTGGCAACATGATGAGCGGGACGATGATTCTCGCGATCTTGCTGACCATCACCCCCTTCATCTTCCCGATCGCCATGAGTGTGCTCGGTCTGCTCACCGGCATGGTGCAAGCCTACATCTTCAGCATCCTGGCCGCAGTTTATATCGCGTCCGCCACGCGTGTCCGCAACCCGAAACCTGAACCCGATGTAAAACGTTGAAGCACGAACCCCGGCTCAAGAGGAACGACTATGGATAGCATAACGCTCATCGCAATGGCTTCAATCGTCACCGCCGGCCTGACGATTGCCCTGGGAAGTATCGGGCCTGCGCTCGGCGAAGGGCGTGCAGTCGCCACGGCATTGAGTTCGCTCGCGCAGCAACCCGATTCCGCAACGACGATCACACGTACGTTGTTCGTGGGCCTGGCAATGATCGAGTCCATTGCGATCTACTGCTTCGTGGTCTCGATGATTCTCATTTTTGCCAACCCGTTCTGGAATCATATCATCGCCCAAGCCGCGGGAAAGTAGGCCATGCTCATCGATTGGTTCACCGTCGGTGCGCAAGCGATCAACTTCATCATCCTGGTGTGGTTGCTGAAGCGCTTTCTCTACAAGCCGATCCTCGATGCCGTCGATGCGCGGGAGAAGCGGGTCGCCACGGAACTTGCGGACGCCGACGCGAAAAAGGCCGAAGCCAAAAAGGAGCGCGACGAGTTCCAGCACAAGAACGAGGAGTTCGACCAGCAGCGCGCCGCGCTCCTGAGCAAGGCTACGGAGGAGGCGAAAGCCGAACGTCAGCGGCTCCTCGGCGAAGCGCGGCAGGCCGCCGACGCCTTGAGCGCGAAGCGACAGGAAACGCTGAGAAGCGACGCGCATAATCTAAGTGAAGCTATCAGTCGCCGGACCCGAGCAGGAAGTATTTGCCATCGCGCGCAAGGCGCTGACGGATCTCGCCACGACGAGTTTGGAGGAACGCCTGGCCGAGGTGTTCACGCGCCGCTTGCGGGAGATGGACGGCAAGGCGAAAGCTGGCCTCGCCGAGGCCCTTAAGTCCAGCGTCCGAACCCGCGGTGGTGCGCAGCGCCTTCGACTTGCCCGCGGAGCAACGCGCGACGATACAAAATGCGCTCAACGAAACCTTCTCGGCCAACATCCGCGTCCGCTTCGAGACCGCGCCGGACCTGGTCAGCGGGATCGAACTCACCGCGAATGGGCAAAAAGTGGCTTGGAGCATCGCGGATTACCTCGCGTCGCTGGAAAAGGGCGTCGACGAACTTCTGAAAGAGAAGGACACTGAAGCCTCGAAGTCGAGCCCAAGCCAGAAGCACCAGCCAAAGCTGAAGCCCAAAGCCTGCAGCCAAAGCGGAGACCAAGCCTGAAGTCAAAGCCGCGCCTAAACCTGAAGAACCTAAGCCCGGAACAAAGAGCCAATGATCACTGCGCCTGAAAGCTTGCAGAGTGTCTTCGACCGCGCGTTTGCTGGAATAAGCCAGGTGCGGGAAGCATTCACGCCGCAACTGACGCCACGGGAGGTGGGCACGATCATCAGCGTCGCCACCGGCATTGCCAAGGTCTCCGGCCTTCCCAGTGTAGGCTTTGAGGAGCTGGTAAAGTTTCCCGGCGATGTGCTCGGCATTGCCTTCAACGTGGACGAGGATGAGATCGGCGTCGTTCTGCTCGGCGAATACTGGCATTTGCACGCCGGCGATGAGGTCGAGCGCACCGGCCGGGTCATGGACGTGGTCGTCGGCGACGAGTTGCTGGGACGCGTCATCGACCCGCTCGGTCGGCCGCTCGATGGCAAGGGGCCCGGTGGCTACGAGCAAGCGCCTGCCGATCGAACGCCCCGCCGCCCCCATCATGGACCGCGCGCCCGTCACCGTGCCGCTCCAGACCGGACTGACAGTTATCGATGCGCTCATTCCTATCGGCCGGGGCCAGCGCGAGCTCATTCTCGGTGACCGGCAGACGGGAAAGACCGCCATTGCGATCGACACTATCCTCAACCAACGAGGTGAGAATGTCGTGTGCGTCTATTGTGCCATTGGCCAGCGCGCTTCCGCCGTGGCAAAGACCATCGCCGTCTTGCGGGAGAAGGGTGCGATGGATCACACCATCGTTGTGGTGACCGAGGGTAACGACCCGCCAGGTCTTGCCTACATCGCTCCTTACGCCGCGACCAGCATCGCGGAGCATTTCATGGAAGCGGGTCGCGATGTGCTGATTGTTTACGACGACCTCACGCAGCACGCTCGTGCCTATCGCGAGCTTTCCCTGCTGCTTCGCCGGCCACCCGGTCGCGAAGCCTTCCCCGGCGACATCTTCTACATCCACTCGCGCCTGCTCGAACGCGCTACCCACCTGCGTCCGGATCTCGGCGGCGGCTCGCTTACTGCACTGCCCATCATCGAGACTGAAGCGCAGAACATTTCCGCCTACATTCCGACCAACCTCATCTCCATCACGGACGGGCAGATCTACCTTTCGCCGTCGCTGTTCGAATTGGGGGTGCTGCCCGCGGTGGATGTCGGCAGATCCGTCTCGCGCGTCGGCGGCAAGGCGCAACGGGCGGCCTATCGTGCGGTGGCGGGTGACCTCAAACTGGCCTACGCGCAGTTCGAGGAACTCGAGACCTTTGCCAGGTTTGGCGCCCGCCTGGACGAAGACACCCGCAAGATCATCGAACATGGACAGCGAATCCGCGCCTGCCTGAAACAGTCGGAATTCGCTCCGGTATCCGTGCCTGGACAAATCGCCGTCCTGCTCGCGTTGACCGCGGAACTCTTCGACAGGGTACCGATCGACCAGATGACGGACGCCGAGCACGCCGTGCAAGAGGCGGCGGCGAACATCCCGGCGGAATTGACTAGAGCGATTCAATACCGCCGATAAATTGAGCGACGAAGATCGGGCAACAGTTGTCCAGATTGCGCGCAATGCGCTCATACGCTTTCAGCCCAAGCCGGAATCCAACCTCAAAGCCAAGGCCGGGTCTGAACCCGAAGCCAAAGCCAAAACCGCGCCCGAGCCTGCAACGCGAATCCAAGCCGGGGGCCCAAACGGAGGTCAAACCGAAGCCCAAGCCAGCACCCAAGGAGAAGTCTTGAGCGACACCACCGCTAGCCTGCAGACGCAAGATCGACAGTGCCGGCGATCTGCAATCCGTCGTTCGCACGATGAAAGCCATGGCGGCTTCAAACATCGGCCAATATGAGCGAGCGGTGCGCGCATTGGGCGACTACTATCGCAGCGTGGAGCTGGGATTGAGCATTTGCTTCCGGAAAAGCGCGCCGACCGCGCCTGTCGTAGAAGGCAAAGGACGAGCCAGGTCCGAGGTTCCTCGACGCGGTCGTGTTCGGTTCGGACCAGGGGCTGGTGGGCCGCTTTAACGACATGGTGGCCGATTATGCAGTGAAGACCCTCGCCGCTATGCCCGGCAAACACCGGGTCTGGGCCGTCGGTGAGCGCGCTCATGCGCGCCTGACCGACGCGGGCCTGCCTCTGATGGGCGTCTTCACCGTACCGAATTCCGTCAAGGGCATCACCCCGCTCGTCGGGCAGATTCTCGTGGAATGCGAGGCGCGCCATAGCGAGAGCGAAGTCACCGAACTTCACCTCTTCTACAACCGCCCGACCTCCCGGGCGGCCTATGCGCCGGTCAGTCAGCGACTGCTCCCGCTGGACGAACGCTGGCGAATGAAGCTCGTCGAACTTCCCTGGCCGACGGGAAATTTGCCCGAAGTGATGGGAGAAACCTCCGCCACCTTGCGGGCGCTGATCCGCGAATATCTTTTCATCTCTCTCTTCCGCGCATGTGCCGAATCCCTCTCGAGCGAAAACGCAAGTCGACTGGCGGCGATGCAACGCGCCGATAAAAACATCGACGAATTGCTCGAAGACCTCAACGGGGCATTCCATCGTCTGCGCCAGAGCGGGATTGACGAGGAATTGTTCGACGTCATCTCCGGCTTCGAGGCGCTGGATGTCGAGCAGAAACGATGAGCATTGGCGTTACGACAGATCATGGCCGGTTAGAGTTGAAAGTCAGTGATGCAACGCAACTCATCCGGCAAGCGATGCGGAAAGTGTGGAAATGAAAATACATTCAAAGGAATTTCGCGTGCGAGAAGGGAAGCGTGGTCAACCTCAAGAAATGGCCAACAGTCGTGAAGCCCGTGTACAAATCGAAGGAGCAGTATCAAAAGCTGCTGGCAGAACATGTCGCGCAATTGAGCTCGCAACAGCAGCTTCTTTATGCATCCAACCGCCATGCCGTCCTGCTGATCTTTCAGGCGATGGATGCGGCCGGAAAAGATGGCGCCATCCGGCACGTGATGTCCGGCGTCAATCCCCAAGGCTGTCAGGTCTTTAGCTTCAAACATCCGAGCGAGGAAGAGCTGGAGCACGATTTTCTTTGGCGCACCACGCGCGATCTACCCGAGCGCGGGCGGATCGGCATTTTCAATCGATCTTATTACGAGGAGGTGCTGATCGCCCGCGTCCATCCGGAGATTCTTCGTAGCGAGGGGCTCCCGGACAGCTTACGCGTCGAGCAGGCGGTTTGGCACGACCGGTATCGTTCGATCGTGGATTTGGAGAGACACCTCCACGCGAACGGAACCCGCATCATCAAGTTCTACCTGCACCTCTCGAAGGAGGAACAGCGAAAGCGTTTTCTCGAACGCATCGATGCGCCGGAGAAGAACTGGAAATTCAGCGCTGCGGATATCGCCGAGAGGAAGTTCTGGAATCGCTACATGAAGGCGTATGAGCAATGCCTCAGTGCCACAAGTACAAGCGACGCTCCCTGGTATGTCGTTCCCGCCGACGACAAAGAGAACGCCCGGTTGATCGTATCTCAAATTGTCCTCGATACGTTCGAAGGACTCGAAATGACCTACCCCAAATCGAGCGCAAAGCGCCGAAGGGAACTGCAGGTGATCCGCAAGCGGCTGGCGAAGTGAGATGTTGAGGGTCCTGAAGCGCGAAGGCCTTAACTTCTGGCGGTATTCAGCATGTCGCCGCTGACACGTCGTCGGCTAACGAGTAAATTCGGAGTGGCGGAATGGAAAGAATCGAAAACAGGACGTTCGACGAGATCAAGCTAGGGGACACGGCGAGCCTCGTCCGAACCCTCACCCACAAGGACATCGAGCTGTTCGCGATCATGTCGGGGGACATCAATCCGACCCATCTGGACGACGCGTTTGCCAAAAGCGACATGTTTCACAAGGTGGTGGCGCACGGCATGTGGAGCGGCGCGCTGATCTCGACGGTGCTGGGAACGCAGCTCCCCGGGCCGGGGACCGTCTATGTCGATCAGTCTCTTCACTTCCAGGGAGCGATTGGTCTCGGTGACACGATCACCGTCACGGTGAAGGTGAGGGACAAGATCGAAGAAACGCACCGGGTTATTTTCGATTGCCGGGCCGTGAATCAAAAAGCGGAGGAGGTCATCACCGGCACTGCAGATGTCATCGCGCCCACCGAGAAGATCTCTCGACCCCGCGTGGTTCTCCCGGAAGTCGAGCTGCGGAAGAAGGGGCGGCGCTATGAACTCCTGCTCAAGATGACTCACGGTCTCGATCCGATCCGTACCGCGGTTGTTCACCCGGTCGACACGCCGTCGCTGCTTGGCGCCGTGGAAGCCGCTCGGGTCAAACTTATTACGCCGATTCTGGTTGGGCCGGAGCTCAAGATTCGCGCCGCCGCCGCGCTGGCTCAACTCGATTTGGCGCCTTACGAGATCGTTTCGGCAGAGCATAGCGAGGCCGCGGCCGCTCAGGCGGTCGCCATGGCCCGCGCCGGCAAGGTCGAGGCGCTGATGAAAGGCGCCCTCCATACCGATGAGCTCATGCATGCGGTTGTTGACGCCGAACGCGGGCTGCGAACCGCACGGCGCATAAGCCACGTCTTTGCGATCGACGCGCCCGATTATCCGAGGCCGCTCTTCATCACCGACGCCGCAATCAACGTTTACCCTACGCTGGCGGACAAGCGGGACATTATCCAGAACGCGATCGATTTGGCGCATGCCCTGGGGATACCGGAGCCGCGCGTGGCAATCCTGTCCGCGATCGAGGTCGTCACGGAAAAAATCAAGTCTACGCTCGATGCGGCCGTACTTTGCAAGATGGCTGATCGAGGCCAAATTACCGGCGGCATTCTCGATGGTCCGCTCGCCTTCGACAATGCGGTCTCGACGGAGTCAGCCAAGACGAAGGGGATCACCTCGCCGGTTGCCGGCCGTGCTGACATCTTCGTGGTACCAGACCTCGAGTCCGGCAACATGCTGGCGAAGCAACTTGAGTACCTTGCGGAAGCGCAGATGGCTGGCATCGTGCTCGGAGCGCGCGTTCCGATCATTTTGACCAGCCGCTCCGACGGGACGCTCGCAAGATTGGGGTCCTGCGCTATCGCGCTGCTGCTGGCGCATCACAAGGGGGCGAAACCGTGAGTGACGCGATCCTCGTGCTGAATGCCGGTTCGTCGAGCATCAAGTTTTCGGTGTTCCCGGGCCATGAACGACCAAGCCGGCAGGACATCATTTGCGAAGGTGAGTGCGAGGGTATCGGGCACCGCGTTCATTTCACCGCGAAAGACCGTGCCGGAACGTCGCTGGTCGATGAGTATCTGGCAGAAGGCACGACACATGAAGAAGCGCTGGCCGCGCTGCTGCGTTGGCTGGAAAGTCCACTTTCTGGACAATCAACTGGTCGCGGCCGGACATCGGGTGGTGCATGGCGGGTCAACTTATACCGCGCCGGTATCTTATCGACGCGTCGGTGATCGCCGAACTGCGCCGCCTCATTCCGCTGGCGCCGCTCCATCAACCTCACAACCTTGCCGCCATCGCCGCCCTCTCGAAGCTTCACCCGGCATTGCCGCAGATCGCGTGCTTCGACACGGCTTTTCACCATACCCAGTCCGAGGTCGCCACCGCATTCGCGCTGCCGCGCCGGCTGGCCGCCGAGGGCATCCGGCGCTACGGGTTTCACGGCCTTTCCTATGAATACATCGCAAGCGTTCTGCCGGACGTCCTTGGTCCGGGAGCCGCCGAAGGTCGCATTGTCGTCGCGCATCTCGGCAGCGGCGCAAGCCTGTGCGCGATCCAAAGCCGCAAGAGCGTAGCGACGACCATGGGCTTTACGGCACTCGATGGCCTGCCAATGAGCCGCCGGTGCGGCAACCTCGATCCGGGTGTCATTCTCTACCTGATGCAGGAGAAGGGGATGACCGCGGCCGAGGTGAGCAATCTGCTTTATAACGAGTCCGGACTGTTTGGCGTTTCCGGCATCAGCGACGACATGCGAACCCTGCTGGCCAGCGACGATCCGTCGGCGAAGCAGGCGGTCGATCTGTTCGTGTATCGCATCGGGCGCGAACTGGGCTCCATGGCCGCCGCCCTCGGCGGGATCGACGCGTTGGTCTTCACCGCCGGAATTGGGGAGCACGCGGCGGAAATCCGGCGCCGGGTTTGCGAGGACGCCGCATGGCTAGGTGTGGATCTGGATCAAAGCGCAAATGCGGCCGGCGGGACAATGATCACGCGCCCCGGCAGTCGAACATCCGCCTGGGCGATTCCGACAGATGAAGATCTGATGATCGCTCTGCATGCATGGACGTTGTTGAACACGAACGCCGCGCCGCCCGATTCGCACGGAAACAATGGAAGCTCGGAAAGCATGACCGAGGCCGAAAATACCTCGCTGCTGAGCGTCCCGGCATTCTGGCCGATGGCGATGGCGGCAACGATGATCGAGGAGGGGACCGAGCTCTATGCGAAGAACCTCAAATTCGTCGAGGAAGAGATCAAAATTCATGGCGAGCTGAGGCCCGCCCTTGCGACGCCGAACCTGGTGCGCCTCGATCTGCGGACCATGGTGCTGCGCGATTACGGAAAGCCGGGCGGGATTCCAACGCTCATCGACGCGCCCCATGCCGGTCATACCGCCATGATCGCCGACTATTATGACGGTCAGAGCCTGGTGCAAACTTTGCTTGCCAACGGCATCGGCCATGTGGCGTTGACCGACTGGAAATCGGCCACCCCCGACATGAAGGATCTGGAGGTCGACAACTACCTTGCCGAGATCATTGTAGCGATCGACGATCTCGGCGGCCGGGTAAATCTCGTTGGACTTTGTCAGGGGGGCTGGATGTCAGCGATGATCGCCGCGCGGTTTCCCGATAAGGTGAACTCACTGGTGCTGGCGGGCGCGCCGATCGACACCGATGCCGGGAACGGCTCGATCAAGCAGATGGTTCACCAGTCCCCCGCCTCGTTTTACGAAGAACTGGTGGCGCTCGGCGGCGGTCTGATGAAGGGCAAGTTCATGTTGCAGGGCTGGAAGAACATGCACCCCGGGCAGCACTACATTCAGGACCATGTCGATCTCTACGAGCACATCGACGACCCGGCATATCTCGGGAAGGAAGAGACCTTCGAGAGCTGGTACGAAAATCCGATTGACCTGCCGGGACGCTGGTATCTTCAGGTGATCAGCCAGATCTTCAAGGAGAATCGCCTTGCCAAGGGCGAATTCATGGGTCTGGGCCGGAAGCTCAATCTCCACGATATCACTTGCCCCACCTATCTGCTGGCGGGCGCCGATGACGACATCACGACACCGGAACAGGTCCTCGATGCTGCAAAATATATTGGGACAGCAAAGGATCGTATCGTTCAAAAGACTGTACCGGGCGGCCATATCGGGCTGTTCATGGGAGCGAACACGCTTAGAGAACATTGGCCACAGATCGGCCGCTGGATCGGCGCGCAGTAGGCAGTTTCATCGTTGCGTAATTCGAGCCGCGCAACCCTAGGTCTTACCTGTTGTGAGCTACGGCCTGTTCGGTTCTTCTCGGCCGATTTTTTTGGAAGCGTGCATCGAAAGCTTCAAGGCAAGCCCCCCGCCTCAGGGCTGGGACGGGGCGTGGCACATCGAAAAATAGTACCCAAGCGCCCTCGCAAGCTTGGCAGAGAACTGGTCCGTCAGCGCAAGTTTGCCGCTGGCGAGGCCGGGTTGTCGGATTGCGTTGGGCACAGTTCTTGCGTAATCGGTAATGGTCTTTTTCCGAGGTTAGTATGCTGGGAATACCGCGCCGCTTCAGCCACTATGTTTTTGGCGTTATTCAGTCAGGCCTTACCTGCATGATAGCGGCAGGGATCGCGAGCTTTCCCTTCATTAAGACGGGGACCTTCATGGTTCATTGGCTACAATCGTGGCTTGTGGCATGGGTGTTGATGCTACCTGTAGTATTATTCGCCGCACCCGCCATTCGAAGCCTGACTCATCTTTTGACGCGCGAAGACTGACCGATCGCCTGCGACCATTTGCGCATAGGCTGCCGCAGCGATTTCTAGCCATGATCGGCTCAACAACGGGGGGAGGAGCACCATTAAGGCACTAGTTTTACGTGCAGGCCGGAACGATTCTGCGCTGGCCTGGATGGCGGCTGTCGCCATACCGCTTATTTTGATCGCGCCTGCCATCTGGAATGGCTATCCGCTACTACAATACGACACCGGGGGCTATCTCGCCCGCTGGTATGAGGGATATCTCGTCCCCAGCCGCTCGACTGTATTCGGTTTATATCTGCATTTCGGGCAGGGTTCGTACTTCTGGATCGATCTCGCCATTCAGGCGCTGGCGACACTATGGATCCTGCAAACGACGTTGCGCGTTTTTGGCCTGCGAACCCCCTTCCGGATCGCAGCCATCAGCCTCATATTGATCGCGACGACGGCTCTGCCCTGGCTCACGAGCATGCTGCTGACCGATATCTTCTCGGGATTATCGGTTCTGTCGCTCTTCATTCTCGCCACGCAGGGCGACAAGACTTCCTCGGCCGAGAAGTGGCTGCTGTTCGCCTTCACAGCGTTCGCGGCCGCTACCCACAGCGCGACTTTGGCTGTGCTGTTCGGCCTGTGCTGCGTCGGCTGGATGGTGCGGCCGTGGGTGGACGCCCGTATTCCTGTGACAGGGCTGGTTCAAGGGAGTCTCACCCTCGTCGCCGGTGCCGCAATGCTGCTGTCCGCCAATTTCGCCTTGTCAGGACAATTGGCGTGGACACCGGGCGGCTACGGCGTTGCCTTCGGCCGGATGATGCAGGACGGCATCGTCAAGCGCTACTTGAACGACCATTGTCCTGCCATCAAGCTAAAGCTCTGCCCCTATCGCAACGAACTGCCCGCTACCGCCGATGATTTTCTCTGGGGCCACAGCATGTTCAACACGCTCGGCCGCTTTAATGGATTGAACGATGAAATGGGTTTCATCGTCGTGCAATCGCTCCTGGAACATCCGGCATGGCAGGCCGAGGCTGCCGCTATCGCGACCGCGCAACAACTGGCCCATGTTGCGACGGGCGAAGGTACCACGGGTTTTCTCCCGCACACTTACGGCATTATTGAGCGTTATTTGCCTGGTCAGATCGGGGCCATGCGTGCGGCGCGTCAGCAGCATTGGGACATAAATTTCGCCGCTATCAACCTGGTGCATATTCCCGTGGCGCTCGCTTCGATGCTCTTGCTACTCGGCATCGTCGGGCATGCTCTTTGGCGCCGCCGGCTTGATGATGTGACGCTGCTCGCGGCCACGATCTCGGTAGCTTTGCTTGGCAATTCCTTCATTTGCGGCGTCATTTCGGGACCCCATGATCGTTACGGCGCGCGACTGGTGTGGATCGCCACTTTCGCTGCGCTTATTGCCCTCGAGAAATATCGTGTCCGTATGGTGCCAAGCGGAAAACAATCTGCTGAGTGGTAAAAGATCCGAAAATCGGGTTCCAACTACATCGGAGCTATTGACGGAATTTGCGATGCCGCCTTTTTCCATTTCGCTTGGAGTAGACTACCGGACCGTGAGGGATCGCGTGTAAGCTTAAAATTGCTAAGGCTCGCCCGAGGGGAATAAGAAGCCAGCACCAACCGAGGGGAGTTAATAACGATGTTGGCTTTAGTAGAAGCACACCCAAACGTTGATGTCATTATTTTCTACACGCTCGCGTCCGCTTTGCTTGCGGTAACGCTCTACTATTTTCATCGAAAGAAGATTTGAAAATGCTTGGATGAACCGTCGGGACGCGCCTGCCCGGCGTCTAAACGATGCTCAACTGCGTTCGTCGGCAAAGCGAGCATGTGAACCGGTGGAGTGGTCCAGTGCGAGATTGTTATTCGGCATGGGGTCTGACGCTCGGTCGGCGTCCAAGTCGGACCCCAGTCCATGCACAGGAACGCATTGTACCGACGAATTAATTGGGTGCCCGACTAGGGTCACGGTTGGGAGGCCATTGGGGGAAAATCGTGAGCCGATTTCACACTCCTCAGCCCGAGAAGGCCACAGAATCTTATTCGCGCCTCGATGGGAATCCCTTTGAATTCACAAAAAATGGAAAATGCTCTATATGCACAGAAACGGCCCCGGCGGAGACTGCGTGCCGAGGCCGCTTGTGTCGGAACTCGCGGCTGGGTGGGGCATGGGGGGCAAACCAAGCCAGCCGAAGTTCTTGCACTCAGATATGAGTTAGGCCGCCTTCACTCTCTTGGCCTGTTGCAGGCGCTTATTCTCAGCCTGCGTATTGCGGACCGCTTCGGTCAGCATCTCGCGCAGCTCAGCCTTGGTCTTAGCGGGTTCCCGCTTGGGCGGTTGCCATGGAGTCATGAATGATATGTGGGGATGCGGGAGGGAGAATTAAACCCTCGCTGGCCAGTAGCTCCTCGGTGATAACGCTCATTTGATGATAGCTATCTGGATGTTCTTGGCATCGCTGCTCTTTGCCTTTTCCTGAGTGGCCCAATAATCCGCTTCCAGTGGCAGCTCATCGAAGTCTGGCTTGTGCCCACCCATTTCCCTCATACTTAGAGCGTGGAACGGGGATGTTGTTGCCGGCATAGTC
Organism: uncultured Alphaproteobacteria bacterium; assembly: GCA_963823115.1. Lineage (GTDB taxonomy): Bacteria > Pseudomonadota > Alphaproteobacteria > Rhizobiales > Xanthobacteraceae > Bradyrhizobium. The sequence goes on from CAWGKJ010000015.1 coordinate 36,799, forward strand.
AACCTGCACCCAACCGTCACCAGTACGGAACGTTCCCCCTTGCCATATTCATCTCCTTATCTCCGCAAGGAGGTAAGTCGGCGCGACCGGCCGTCAACAGATGGAACAAATTTGGCCGTCCCGTGTTCCATCGAGGCTAATCACCCCGAGGAGAGATAAATGAGGAAGCTTTCTTACGTTTTGGCGGCTCTAGCCGCGATCGCGGTGGCAGCCCCGGCAGTCGCACAAGACAAGCCCACGATGCAAGACAAGCCGATGAAGGAAGGGATGGACAAGCCAGTGATGCACCGGCACGTGCATCATCACTATCACCATCATCACCACGAGATGAAGCAGCCAATGACGGACAAGATGTAAGGCGGATGACCCCTTTAACCGGGGCCATTTTTCTTTCGGATCGAAGGGCCCTTAGTCGTACCAATCTTTCCGATCACGCGGCAGCAATTTGCCTTGCTTAACAAGAGTTCACCCTACAACGGCGGCAAACTGCATTCTAAAATCCGTCTGCCGACTGTTGCTCGGGAAGTAGATCGCCATGCCGCCGTTGAGCACACGAAAGCCGTCTGTCGATAGCAAGGGCTCCAATATCCGGCAGACGTTAGCTTTGATCAGAACAACCGGGATGGATCGATTGGCCGTCAGGCTCGCGAGGGCGTCGAGAAGCAAGGGATAATCTCTCGCAATCACTTCATCATGATCATGCCCCGCGTCCTTGGTGAGTTTGTCAACCGGCTGGTATGTCGCGTCCACCAGCGCGGCTGTTGTGACCCGAAACGTCGCGCCCGCCTTGACTGCACTACGCACTTTCATCTCCCCGGACCCGGCCTAAACAAAGCGCAACCATAGCGAGAGTGCAAGTAAAATTCGCGGTATTGTCAGAGCCGATCATTCAACGTGATGTCTCTCAACTCACTGTCACGAGCTTGTGTCGGCGCGGTCAGGGTGGATTGATTCGCTGGCTTCTCTTTGTTTGCGATCTGTCCGCCAAGCTCCATCACTTCATCTCTCCCAGTAGCTTCCGCACCTCCCCCAACAACGCCTGAATCCGCCGTCGCTCTTCGATCGCATCCTCGGTGAACAGCCCGTGCTTGCGCGCGTTCCGGTTTGCCCTTGGCGCGCCGCATCCCTGTGCGCCGCCGTGCATGCGGCAGCGCTTCTTGCCGTGCACCGCCGGCGAGCGGCATGCGCCGCCGCAACGGGTTCTGGCGCCACAACGCGGGCTCGCCAGCATCGGGCCAGTATTTCTGACGTGACCGCTCATGCCTGGGCTTCCCGCTTGGATCAGGCGGAATCGCGCCTTCGCCTGGAGCGCGCGGCCTTCGGCACGTTCCGCGCCGCGGATGCCGGGTTCTTGTCCGATACGATCACGCTCGCATGCTGCGTGACGTTGCCGACAATGGCCTTGCCGCCGTCGCCGACCGACACGTTCTGCACGGTGATGGCAGGCTCGCCCTGGCTCCGGTAGCGGTTGAGCGCGTCGATCTGGGCGGGAAACGTGCGGGCGAGCCTGCCCAATGCGCGCGCGGCGCTGTCGTGCTGGGCGAGGTCATCGGCATTGCGCGAGGTGATGGGCACATCGCATCGCCATCACATGAACCGAAACCATCTGCGCCACCAGCATGGCCTCGACGGAATCCCGGGGGCGAATGCTCTTCACCATCGAAATCATGAAGGAGAGGTTGACCTCGTCGGGGCTCTCGCCGCTCACGCTGGCCTTTACCAATTGCCGGAGGATGCCATGCATCGCGTCGCGGTCGGCGACCCCCAATGCGTCAGCCATGAGCTGTTCGCCGAGTTCCGGATCCGGATGGTCGATGGAGAAGCCGTGCGACAAAAGTTTTATCCGCGGGGCTGCGCCAGCTTTGGTCTGGTCGGTGGCGGCGATCGCCGTTGGGATAGTGAGGTCGGGAGCGGTGTTCATGTTGAGGTCTCTCGCAGGCGCGCGCGGCCAGCGCGCGGTTCGGCCACGCGCAGGCGATCGTTCGCCGCGGCGGTCCGGTGCAATTTCAATGATGGGTGAGAATTTTCGGCTTCAAATCGCGACGGACGCGCCCGCTAAAGCGGGGCGACGGGCGTTTACAGATTGCGCGATGATGAAAGAATGCCGGTGATTTGCCCGACGTGTCAACTTGCTTTCGAAGCCTCCATGCTGGCCGCCTGCTACCTTGCATGGGGTTGTTTTCGATATTTTGGGAGCGCATCTTCGAAGGCTTGACAGCCTCTCCGGAAACGACGATCTTTATCGAATGATCATTCATTCAGGCACCGTTTTCCATGATCCTGACCGAAGAACAAGAGATGGTCCGCGCGACGGCGCGGGATTTTTCCAGGGCGCAGCTTGCTCCCCACGCCGCCGAGTGGGAGCGCACCGCGACCTTCCCGCGCCAGGCGCTGCGCGAGATGGGCAAGCTCGGCTTCATGGGCATGACGGTGCCGCCGGAATGGGGTGGGGCGGGCACCGACTATGTCGCCTACGCCCTCGCTCTGGAGGAGATCGCCGCTGGCGACGGCGCATGCTCCACCGTCATGAGCGGGCACAACTCGGTCGGCTGCATGCCGATCTTCGAATACGGCACGGACGCGCAGAAGGAGCGCTATCTGCGTCCGCTCGCATCCGGCGCAAAGCTGTGCGCTTTTTGTCTGACCGAGCCGCACAGCGGTTCGGACGCCTCCGCGCTGAAGAGCAGGGCCGAACTGCGCGGCGATCGCTACGTGCTCAACGGCACCAAGCAATTCATCACCACCGGGAAGAATGCCGACGTCGCCCTGGTCTTCGCCCGCACTGGGCCGGAGCGGCGGCAAGCGGGGCATCTCGGCCTTCATCGTCGAGACCGCCTCGCCGGGCTACCGGGTCGGCCGGGTCGAGCGGAAGATGGGGCAGAACGCCTCGGACACTTGCGAGATCCATTTCGAGAACCTCGAGATTCCAGCCGAGAACAGGCTTGGTGCGGAGGGCGAGGGATACCGTATCGCGCTCGCCAATCTGGAAGGCGGCCGTATCGGCATCGCGGCGCAGTCGGTCGGCATGGCGCGCGCCGCATACGAACTCGCGCTGGTCTATGCGAAAGAGAGAGAGGCTTTCGGCAAGCCAATCATCGGACATCAGGCGGTGTCATTTCGACTTCGCCGAAATGGCGACCAAGATCGAGGCGTCGCACCAGCTCGTGCTGCACGCCGCGGCGCTGCGCAGCGCAGGCCGTCCCTGCCTGGTCGAAGCCTCGATGGCCAAACTGTTCGCCTCCGAAATGGCCGAGCAGGTGTGTTCCGACGCGATCCAGACTTTCGGCGGCAACGGCTACATTGAGGATTACGGCGTCGAGCGGATTTTCCGCGCCGTGCGCGTCGCCAAGATCTACGAAGGCAGCAACGACATCCAGCGGCTGGTGATCAGCCGATCGTTCGGAGGCTGAATGGCTCGCGCCGTCCAGATCGTCCGCCACGGAGAACCGGAGGGCCTCGTTCTCGCGGAAGTTCAGGCGCCGCCGCCCGGGACTGGACGAGATCACGATCGATGTGCATGCGACGGGCGTCAATTTCCCCGATCTCCTGGTGGTGCGCGGCACCTACCAGAATCTCGCGCCGCTGCCTTTCAGTCCCGGCAAGGAAGTCGCCGGCATCGTCAGCGCGGTTGGAGAGCGCGTCACCGAATTCCGTGTGGGCGACCATGTGCTCGCCTATGTCGAGAACGGTGGCTATGTCGATCAGATCACGTTGCGATCCTTCTTGTGCCATCCGATGCCGGATGGGCTCGATGCCGCCGACGCCATCGGCATTGGCCTCACATTCCAGACCGCGCATTTCGCCCTGTTCGCCCGCGGCCAGATGAAGCCCGGCGAGATCGTGCTGGTCACCGGCGCGACCGGAGGCGTCGGCATCGCGACCGTGCAACTCGCCAAGGCCTGCGGCGCCATCGTCGTCGCCGGTTGCATGACGGCGTCGAAGGCGGGTTTCGCGCGCGAAAACGGCGCCGATCACGTCGTCATGCTCGATCGGCCCGATCTCGACCAGAGCCTCAAGGCCGAGATCGCGGCGCTGACCGGCGGCCGCGGCGTGGACGTCGTGGTCGACAATGTCGGCGATCGCGTATTCGACGCCTGTCTGCGCTCGCTTGCCTGGTGCGGCCGCATCGTCGTGGTCGGTTTCGCTGCCGGCGCTCCGTCGACTCTGCGTTCCAACTATCTGCTGATCAAGAACATCGCCGCCGTCGGGCTGCATTGGAGCGACTATCGCGACCGCACGCCGGCGGCATGTCCGTAGCGCCCAGCAAGAGATCTTCGCGTTATGGCGCCAGGGACGGCTCGACCTCGCCGGTGACGGAGGCGCTGCGTCTTGATCACGCGGCGCTGGCGCTGCGCCGGATCGCCGACCGGCAGGTGCGCGGCAAGATCGTGCTGCTGACCGAGCGTTACACCGGCCGCCTGGTGCCATCGCCTGATACTGTTCGTAGCTAGGAGCTGCCATGTTCAAGACTTCCATCGCCGGCCAGATCGCAACGCTGACCATGAGTTCGCCGCCGGTCAATGCACTGAGCGAGGCCTGGATCGCAGGGCTATCCCGCGAGATAAGCGGACTTGAAGCGCGAAGCGACTGGAAGGTGCTGCATCTCCGTTCCGACCAGAAGGCGTTCGGCGCCGGTGCCGACCTCAAGGAGATGCGCGCCCGCTTCGAGGCGGCCGACGGCCCCGACCGCACCTACGCCTACGTCGCCTCGATCCAGCGGCTCTATGCGCGCATCGAATTGCTGCCGCAGGTGACGCTCGCGGAAATCGGTGGCGCCGCGCTCGGTGGCGGCTTCGAACTAGCGCTCGCCTGCGACCTGCGCATCGCTGCCGCCGAAGCCAAACTCGGCCTGCCCGAGGTGAAGCTCGGCCTCATTCCCGGCGCAGGCGGTACACAGCGGCTGACGCGGCTCGTCGGCCGCGGTCTCGCCAATCGGCTGATCCTCGGTGCCGAAGCCGTTGACGGTACGACGGCGGAGCGGCTTGGTCTGGTACAATGGGTCTGCCCGCGCGCGGAACTCGCGGATCGTGCGGCCGAGATCGCAGGCCGGATCGCCGCCCTGCCGGCCGCCGCGCTCGTGGCAGCCAAACGCTGCATGACATCCGCAGCGACCCCCGGCCATGGCGGTTATGGCGACGAACTGGAAATGACGCGCAGCCTGCAGACCGACGCCGAGACGCGGGAGCGCGTCAGCGCCTTTGTCGCCGGCGCGCGGACGTGACCGGCAGCGAAGCAGGGGACAGCGACACGCGTTTCGCGCGACCGCGGCAAGATGAACGGCGCTGAGCCGTTCCTGGCAAACAGCTCGATCGCCGCCGCGATGATCTGCCGGCGCCGCTTCTCGATGAGCCTGGGCACCTCTACCTTGCTCTTGACCGTCAGGCTCATGGCCAGTTTTCTCGCCGCCGATGTTTCGTCATGATCGGCGGCCGCGGGATGCCGCCGCCGATCGATCGGCTGGCTTAGAGTGTGCCCATCTTGCAGGTGCCGGTCGGCGGCGTGGTGGCCACGCTTGCCGGGATCGTCTCGGTGATGATCGGGCGCAGCTTGCCGCCCTGCTCGCCGATGTAGCCGAAGTAGTTGGGCAGGATCATCTGATGGTCCTCGGCGCGCAACGTCACCTTGCCGAGGATGGTGTCGAACGTGCCGCCGCTCAGTGCGTTGGCGATATCGACGGTTTTCACGCTCTTCGCCTTCTCGACCGCCTGGAAGATCACCTGCATGCCGAGATAGGTCTCGCCCTCGAAGCTCGCCGGTTCATCGCCGTTGTATTTCTTCTTCCACGCTTCGACGAACGCCTTGTTCTCCGGTGTGTCGAGCGTCGAGGAATAGTTGATGATGCCCCAGATGCCCTTGGAGGTCGCCCCAAGCGTCTTGACGTTGCTGTCGGTGACGAAGCTGACGCCGGCGACGAACACCTTGTCGAGAATGCCGAACTCCTTCGCCTGGGTGGCGAAGTTGATGGCGTCGCGGCCGGCGAGCGCAACCCACAGGCCTTCGGCGCCGGACGACTTGATCTGCTGGATGAACGGCGCGTAGTCGTTGGAGCCGAATGGCGAGTAGATCTCGGCGACGATGTCCTTCTTGTTGACCCCGGCTGCGTCGACGAAGCTCTTGCCGGAGTCGCGGCCCCAGGCGATGTCGGCGGCGAGGATCGCCCATTTGGCTTCCTTGCGGCTGCCGAGCCACGGCCGGACCACGGCCGCATCCTGCGCGTCCTGGTGATTGGCTGCGAAACATCCGCGGCACGCAGGAGTTGCCGGTCAGCTTGTCGCTCTTGTTGACGGTCGAGACGTAGATCGCATCCCAGCGCGCCAGCAGCGGAGCCATGGCGAGACCCTCGCCCGATGCGATGGTGCCGGTCAGGATCTTGTAACCCTCGAGCGCCAGCTTCTCCGCCTGCTTGCGGGCGACCTCGGGCTTGGCTTCGGTGTCGAGCGTCTTGATCTCGACCTTGTGGCCGGCGACGCCGCCTTTGGCATTGGCCTCCGCCGCCGCGAACTCGATGGCGCGCACCGCCTCGGCGCCGAGACCGGCATAGGTGCCGGTGAGCGCGGTTGGCACGCCAATCTTCAGTGTCTCCTGGGCCAGATGCTGGGCCGGGCGGTGCAATGAGCGCGGCCGCTGCTCCGAGCAGGCCGAACGCGAGCAATTTTGACCTGCGCATGTTTTCTTCCCTTCGCATTTTCTTTTCCTTCTCTCCTTGGACGTTGACTTCAGACTGCAACGTGCTTCTTCAGACTCTCCATCGAGATGCCCGCGAGATGGCCTTCCTCCACGATCGTGCCTTTCGAGAGCACGTAGTATCGTTCCGCGACCCGGTGAACGAGGCCGAAGTGCTGTTCGATAAGCAGAAGCGCGGTACCCGCGTCGGCGAGCTGGCGCAGGACGACCGCAAGCTCGTCGACGATCACGGGTGCGAGACCTTCGCTCGGCTCGTCGAGTACGAGCAGAGAGGGGTTCGACATCAGGGCGCGGCCGATCGCCAGCATCTGCTGCTGGCCGCCCGACAGTGCGGTACCCGGCGTGTTGGCCCGCTCGCGCAGGATCGGAAACAGGTCGAACACGCGGTCAAGGGTCCAAGGCTTGTTGCGGCCGGTGGCGCCGCCGATCACCAGGTTCTCCCGCACCGTCAGGGTCGGGATGATGCGGCGGCCCTGCGGCACCACGGCAATGCCGCGCCGCGCCGCCATGAAATGGCGGATTGGCGAATGGCGCTCTCCGGCAAGTCGGACTTCGCCGCCCGATCAATCGGGCGACGCCGAGGAAGGTGTTGACGATCGTCGTCTTGCCGACGCCGTTGCGGCCGAGCACCGCGACGCGCTCGCCGTCGCCGATCGTCAGATCGACGTCATGCAGGATGCGGGCGTCGCCGTAGCCGGACACAACTTTGCTGAAGGCGAGCAGTTCGCTCATACGGAACTTCCGAGATAGGCCGTGACCACCTCGGGGATGCCGCGGATCTCGTCCGGCGTCCCTTCGGCGAGGATGGCGCCGAGATGAAGAACGGTGATGCGGTCGCAGATCGAGAAAACGACCTCCATGTCATGCTCGACCAGCAGAACGGTGACGCCCCAACGGGCCGCGAGATCCTTGAGGCCATGGGCGAGTTCGAGCGATTCCTTGATCGACAGGCCGGCTGCCGGCTCGTCGAGCAGCAGGATCTTCGGCCGGCCGATCAATGCAAGCGCGAGGTCAAGCCGGCGCTGGTCGCCATATGAGATGTCGGCGGCACGCCTGAAGGCGAGCGCCGTCAGGTTCAGCTCGGCCATGATCTCGTCGATGTTGGGCGTCTCGGCTGCCCGCGACGCGAGCTCGAGCTGATCGATCACGGTCAGATCCGGAAAGATGTTGGTGCGCTGGAACGAGCGCGCCAGACCCGCGCGGCGGCGCTGCTGCGCCGTCATGCCGCTGATGTCGGTGCCGACCATTTTGACGGTGCCGGACCAGCGTGCCGCGCGGCCCGACAGCACGTCGATCAGGGTCGACTTGCCGGCGCCGTTCGGGCCGATCAAGCCGCGGATTTCTCCTCGCGGCACCGCAAGGTCGACGCCCTTGAGGGCGAAGAACCCGCCAAACCGCCGGGTCAATTTGCTGCCTTCGATCGCGTAGCTCTCAGCCATGGCCCAACCTCCGCTGCCACAGCTTTGCGAGTGCGCCGCCGAGGCCGACCGGGAGCACCAGCATGACGACGATCAGGATGACGCCGATGATGCCCTGCCAGTGCTCGGTAACGTCGCCGGCGATATCCTTGGCGAAGAAGAAAATGATGGCGCCGAGGGCCGGGCCCCAGATCAGCCGCGGGCCGCCGATGATCGCCATGATCAGGGCTGAACCCGACAGGCTCCAGTGCAGCACATCGGGCGACACGAAGGTGTTGTAGAGCGTGAACAACACACCGGCGACCGCGGTGACGAAGGCCGACAGGGTCAGCACCAGCACCCGCGGCAGCGTTGTCTCATAGCCGATAAAGCGCGCCCGCTCCTCATTCTCGCGGATCGCAACGGTCAGGCGGCCGAACGGGCTTGCTGCGATCAGGGTCAGGCCGAATACGATCAGCGACGAGCACGCTCCAGCTCACCACGAACATGCTGTGCGGGTCCTGGAAAATGGAAGTCGGGATGCCGAAGATGCGTCGATGGCAGGTTAACCGAAAAGCCGTCCTCGCCACCGGTGACGTGGCGTGCCTTCATGGCGAATTCGTAGAACGCTTGGCCGACGGCGAGAGTCAGCATCGAGAAAGCGACGCCGGGAATCCGGACGATCACGAGGCCGAGCAGGAAGGCGAGCGCCGTTGGCAGTACCAGCGCCAGCATGATGGCAAATTCCACCCGCATCACGCCGAGCTTGATGGCCAGCGCGATCGCGTAGCAGGCGATGCCGTAGAACGCCGCGTGACCGAACGAGACGACACCGTTCTGGCGAATCAGAAATCCGACGCCGGTAGCGAGTATGCCGGTGATGATCGCCTGGGTGAGCAACGTCATCATGAGGTTGGACTGGATCGTTGCCGCGATCAGCGCGCCGATGGCGATCGCGCCGATTGCCGCGGCAAGCGCGAGTGCATAACGCGGCGGGGGAGGGCGGGTGACGGTGGGTTCGGTGGTTACGATATCGTCCATCGTCAGACGTGGCTCCCGGCAATGCCGGTCGGGCGCCAGATCAATACGGCGACCATCAGCAAAAACGGGATCATCGTCGCGGCCCACGGCACATAGACCAGACCAAGATTGTGCACCTGGCCGATCACGATCGCGGCGATGAAGGCGCCGGCGAAGCTGCCGAGACCGCCGACCACGACGACAATGAAGGATTCGATCAGGATGTAGCTGCCCATCGAGGGCGATAGCGCCAGCAGCGGCGCAGAGACGGTGCCGGAAATGCCGGCGAGTGCCGCGCCGAGCGCCACCACGATCACGCTGACGCGGTCGGTATTGACGCCCTGCATGGCGGTGGTCAGCGGGTCGGCGCTGGAGGCGCGCACGTAGAGGCCAATCTTGCTGACGCGCAGCCAAACCGACAGGCCGAGCGCGACCAACGCCGCGACCGCGATCACCACCAATCGGTAGACCGGGAAGCTCTCGCCGAAGATCAACACCGAGCCCGCAAACATCGAAGGCACCGGCATTTTCAGGAAGTCCTTGCCCCAGACGAACTGGGCGAAGTCCTCGAGGATCAACAACAGTCCGAAGGTCACCAGCACGGTGACGATCGGGTCCTCGCGCTGCAGTGGCTGCAGGATCGCAGTGTCGAGCAGCGCGCCGACCAGCGCCAGCACGATCGCCGCGGCCAGTATGGCGCACCCAGAAGCCGCTCATCGCGGCGACGCTGAAGCCCACATAGGCGCCGAGCATGAACAGGCTGCCGTGGGCGAAGTTGACGATCCGGCGCAGGCCGAAGATCAGCACCAGCCCGACCGACACGATGTAGAGAAGCCCGCCATAGACCAAACCATTGAGGATCTGGACCAGCATCGGCGGATCCTCATCCGCCGACAGCGTTTGGCGTCGGCGTTCCCGAGGGCGCCGATCGCAACCGCGACACTGACCCAAGGTCCGGTCGCGCCGTCTGCATCGTTGGCATCTCCAATTGAGCGTTTCCCTTCCGCGAGATGATTGCGGCTATCTTGCTTTTTTCAAGGAACGATCGTTCATTCAATTTGGGGTGTCAATAGCGGGACCAGGAGATGAAGGCATTCATCATGCCGCACATGGTCGATATCGTCGTTTGCGATTTCGGCGCAGCGGGAGACATTTGAAATGGCTGAAAGCCACCACACGGCCGGCGGCTTCGTCTGGTACCCGAGCGATACATTCAAGCGGGAGAGCAACTGGTCAGCTTTCATCGCGGCCGAGAACCTTGTCGATTATCCGATGCTGGAGCGCAAGGCGGCGCAGGAGCCGGAATGGTTTTGGGACGCCGTGATCCGCTTCCTCGGTGTGCAATTCGTGAAGCCGTACTCGCGCGTGCTGGACCAGTCGAAGGGGATCGAATGGCCGCAATGGTGCATCGGTGCGACCGGCAACATGACGTTGTCGCTGCTCGACCGTCATCTCGCCGTCGGCCGCGGCGATCACGACGCAATCGTCTGGGAAGGCGAGGACGGAACCTGCCGCCGCCTCAGCTACAAGCAACTCGCAAACGAGGTGAACCGCTTTGCCTCCGGCCTTGCGGCGCTCGGATTCAAGAGCGGCGACGCTGTCGGCATTTACCTGCCGATGGTGCCGGAGGTTGCTGTCGCCTATCTCGCCCTCGCACGCCTCGGCTGCATCATTCTGCCGCTGTTCTCCGGCTTTGGCGCCGCCGCTATCGCGGTGCGGCTCAACGACGCTGAAGCGGTTGGCGGTAATCACGGCCGACGGATCGCTGCGCCGCGGCAAGCGCGTCGAGATGAAGCGCGTCCTCGATGAGGCGATCAAGGACGTGCCGACCGTCCGCCACGTGGTAGTCGCCCGGCGGTTGGGCAATGACGTGCCGATGCAGATCGGTCGTGACGTGTGGTGGAGCGATGTCACCGCACGCGGCCGCGACGATTTTGCGGCGGTCGAACTGCCCGCCGAGCATCCTTTGATGATCGTCTATACGTCCGGCACTACGGGACGGCCGAAAGGCACGGTGCACACCCATTGCGGCGTCACCGTCAAGACCGGCGAAGACTACATCCTGTGTTTTGACCTGAAGCCAAGCGACCGCTTGATGTGGATGACCGATTTCGGCTGGGTGGTCGGTCCGCTTCAGATGACAGGGGCGCTGCTCGCCGGAGCAACCTGCGTGCTGGCAGAGGGCACGCCGGACTATCCGGAGACCGGCCGTCTGTGGCGGCTGGTGCAGGATCACAAGGTGAGCTTCCTTGGCTGCGGTCCGACGCTCGCCCGCATGATGATGCGCTACGGAACGGCCGACATTTCGAAATACGATCTGTCTTCGTTGCGCGTTGCTGCCTCGACCGGCGAGCCGTGGGATCCGGATTCCTGGATGTGGATTTACGAGAATGCGCTCGGCCGACGCGGCCCCTTGATGAACTATTCGGGGGGCACCGAGATGGGCGGCATAGTTGCTACCAACGTGCTCCACCCGATCAAGCCAGCAAGTTTCTCCGGTCCGATACCGGGCACCGGCGCGGACATTGTCGACGAGAATGGGAAAAGCGTAGGCCCCGACGAGGTCGGGGAACTCGTCATGCGCCAGGCTTGCATCGGTACAACCCGCGGATTGTGGCGCGACCCAGAGCGCTACATCGAAAACTATTGGAGCCGGATTCCGGGCATGTGGGTGCACGGTGACTGGGCCTCGCGCGATGCCGATGGCTCATGGTTCATCCACGGGCGCTCCGACGACACCATCAAGATCGCCGGCAAGCGTACCGGCCCGGCCGAGATCGAGGCGCTGTTGCTGGCTACTCACCGCGTCAGCGATGCCGCCGCGGTCGCGGTCCCCGATCCCGTCAAAGGCTCGGCAATCGTCTGCGCCGTCCTAGCCGGGCCGAACGAGACACCCGGTCCGGAACTCGCATCCGCTCTTTGCGAAGCCGTCGTTACCGGCCTCGGAGGTTCATTCCGGCCGAAGCAGTTGCTGTTCGTGAGCGATCTGCCGCGCACCCGAAACCTGAAGACCATGCGCCGTGTGATCCGCGCGGTAATACTAGGCGCAGAGCCCGGCGACCTCTCAGCCCTCGTCAATCCCGAAGCGGTCGAGGAAATGCGAAAGATCGTGGCGGCGTTGCCAGGCTGAGGCGGAGCGAATTTCGAATGACGCGATTGCAGGGACGGACCGCTCTCGTCTCAGGTGCCGGTGCACCGATAGGCGGACGGTCGCCTCGCTGACGCGAACCATGGCAATCGAGTTCGCGCCTCACGCCAACGTTAACTGCGTTGCGCCCGGCACCATTCGAACGTCGGTGCTGCAACGCATGCCGGCGGACGAACTCGCTCTCTGCGCGGCGAAATCCCTGCCGGGGCGGCTTGGTGAACCGGCAGATGTTGCCAACGCCCGCCCGTTTCTGGCGAGCGACGAGGCATCCTACATCACGGGTGAGATCCTCGCCGTGTCGGGCGGCAATTGGCCAGCGTTGTAGCCGTCATTCGCAAACCTATTTCGGACGCCCGATTGCGAAGACACGTTTGGCGGGTTGATCTGTCTCAAGACAGCGATACGGGCGAGAGCCTATTGTTCTAAATGGCTCACTTCGGCCGGCTGGAAAGTTTGCGTTCTCATTTGGATCTATTTCACGCTGATGATGGCGCCTTGCGGTACCCAGCCTTCTCCGCGCCACTTCGCCAGCTGCAATTGTTTGATTGGGTAGTGGTCATCCTTGCCGGTGCTGACACGGATCGATGGAATAAGGAGCGGCAGCTCGAGATCCGAAATCGATGACGCCTGCTTCATGATATTGGCGCGGCTCAGATCGTCGCCGCATCTGTTGAGTACGTCGACGATGGTCTGAGCGACGGAGTAGCCGTAGACGGTGGAAAAGTCATTAGCCGCCAAGTCCGGCGCATATTTCTTCATGAAGTCGAAATAGCCGGCCAACGCGGGGTCGCTTTTCCACTCCGGGCTGTTCCAGTCCTTGAAGAAGGCGCCGGTGTAGAGGTTGAGATCGGTGTGGCCCTTGGCGGGCTCGGTTGTGGTCGGGACGCCAGAGCCGCCGAGCGTGACGTACACGGTCGGGTTCCAGTTCAGTTCGATGGTCTTGCGGATAAATTGCGCGGCGTATTTGGGTATGGCCGCGAGTATCACCACTTCGGCGCCGCTGGCGCGTATGTTGAAGACTTCGGAGTCGATGGTAGGTTGTGTTGTCTGATAGCTGATCTCAGAGACTATTTTCGCGGTTGCCTGCTTGTCGACGACATCCTTTAATCCCAGCAGATAGTCTTTTCCGAAATCGTCGTTCTGATAAAGGATCGCAAACTTGACGTTCGGATTTTTCGCAATCGCGTCCTTGGCATAAATCTGTGCCTCGGTGCGGAAGCTTGGCTGCCATCCCATGCTCCAGGGGTAGTTGTCGATCTCGCCCCAGTAGTGGGCTCCGGTTCCGACAAAAAGCTGCGGCACGCCGAGGCGATTGAGATATTTAGCCTGGGCCGCGTTGGTCGGTCCTCCGAAGCTGTTGAACATGAATGCCACCTCGTCGCTCTCCACGAGCTTGCGGACCTGCTCGACTGATTTGGGCGGCGAGTAGGCGTCGTCCAACGAGATGAAGTTGATCTTGCGGCCGTTTATCCCGCCGTTGTCATTGAGCATCCGGAAGAATGCCGCTTCCAGCTTCCCGATTTGTCCATACTGGGAGGCCGGACCGCTGTAGGACGTCGTCTGGCCGATTTTGATTTCGTTCGCAGTAACGCCCGGATGCTGGGCAATCGCAGGCGAACCGATCGACGCCGCAAGGGCAAGGAAGAGCATCGGCAATCCCAGTTTTCTCATTTCGATTCTCCCTTTGATGGATCAGCACCGTTCTTGAGCAATGCCTGATAAACGAGCTGTCGCGTGAGCGCGCGATATCGGGTGCGTTCGCCCGGAGCCTGCATCATGAGGACGACGACGAGGCGCTCCACTGGATCAACCCATGCATAGGTTCCCGAGACGCCCGCCCAGGAGAAGTCGCCGATCGATCCAGGCACCGAATTGCGTCCAAGCTCCAGCCGCACCAGAAATCCCAGGCCGAAACCCTGCCCCCTGGCCGGCGTCGGCGCCATCGCTCCCAGCGCTTCCATGTACTCCCCATAACCGACGTTTGGCGGCAAATGGTTGGAAACCATCCAATCGACACTCTTGGGTGCAAGCAAGCGGAGTTCCTGGCCGGCTCCGCCATCGAGCAGCATCTGCAGGAACAGGAAGTAATCGTGAGCGGTTGAAAGCAAGCCGGCTCCGCCCGAGTGCCAGCGGGGAGGATCGTAACTGTCGTGATAAACCGGCATCCAGGGACGCGCCGCGGTCGCGGGGTCTCTCGGCGGTTGGGCAAGCCTGCCATGGTGACGGCGGTCCAGGATAAAGGTCGTGTCGCTGAGGCCCAGCGGCTCCAGGATCTGCGACTGCAGGACATCTTCCAGGCTTTGCGCCGTGAGGCGCTCGACAATATGGCCAAGCACATCGGTCGACATGCCGTACTCGAAGGTCGTGCCCGGATGATACACAAGCGGGATCTTCGACAGCTTCTCGGCCATCTCGCGAGAGGTCTGCGCGTTATCGAGAACGTTGAATTGTCGGTAGCCCTGGTGAACGGCGCTTGTGCCGAACTCGCCATAGGTAAATCCAGCCGTGTGCCGGAACAGGTCGTGTATGGTTGCTTCCCGAATGCGTTGCTTCCCCGGCGCCCCGGCCTGTGCGCGCAGTCCTTCAAATTCGGGAATATGCTTCGATACGGGGTCGTCGAGAAAAAGGGCGCCCTTCTCGACCAGCATCACGGCCGCGGTGCAGGTCATTGGTTTGGTAAGGGAAGCGAGCCGGAACAGCGAGTCTCGCGACATCGGTGCCCGCGTATCCGGGTCGCTGAAGCCGAAGGTCTCGAAGAACGCTACCTTTCCATGACGGGCGATTAGAACGACTGCCCCGGGTATTCGGCCCTGGTCGACGTCGCGGCTGATGCAATCCGACAGCCGCCGCAGCCGGTCCGGACAAAGCCCGACGTCTTCGGGAGCAACAATCGGGCTGGATTGGGAATGCAAATGCCATCCTCGCTGGTCGGTCGACATCTACGGCCGGCGACTTCGATCACTTCGTGAGACCATTCTATTGATTGCGGGGAGACAAGTTTGTCGGTGGATGCACTCTGGCTTGGCGCTGAGGATTATTGCAGTGCGAAACGCGTTACCAGACTTCGTCGAGAGTCTCGTGGTCTGACGCTCGGAACAGGTCATGACGGCGTTTGGTGGAACTGAATTGGCAGCAACCATGCCTTGCGGTGGTTTCATGACGTCATCTAAGGTCATCGACGCCATCAGGAGGGTCGCAATGATGCAAGAAGCCGTGAGCTCAATGAGCCCCGCTGTCTATTGCGCGCGCACGACCGATGTCGGCAAACGCCACCGGATGGATTACTGGACTGAAGCTTTCGGTTCGCTTTGGGGCGAGGTGGATCTGTTCGAGGCCGGCCCGAGCTTCTATGGCGCTCTGCGGTCGGTCCAGATTTCGTCTTTGCGAGTCAATCGCATTTCTTTCAAGGGCGTGGGCTTCAGGCGATCAAGTCGCCAGTTGCAAAACCTGGAGGTGCCATTCTATTCCCTCGCATTTCCAGTGAAGGGGCAATCGATCGTTTCCATCGATACGAGCCCGGTCGAATTGCAACCCGACCGCATCTTTCTGCTGGACAATTCGATGCCTGCACAACTCGTGGCCCCCGATGTCTATGAGACCCTGAATATCCAAATTCCCGTTAACTTAATTCGCGAACGGCTGCGGCCGGATTTCCGCAAATCAACGATGCAGCTGGCTTCCGGTTCGCCCGCCGCCAGCATGCTGCACTACTTCGTCAGAAGTCTTTATGGAAGCGATGCTGCGCTGGATGGGCGTTCCGCCCATTTTCTCGAGCAGCAAGTTTGCGACATGGTCGCCTTTTGCTTTTCAGGTGCAGCTGGCGCGCAGTCGGAAGATGGAACTTTGATGACAGCGCAAAGGGAGCGCGCCAGTCGTTGTGTCGAAAGACTTTATTCCAACGAGCAGCTCTGCCCTCAGACGATCGCCGCCGCGTGCGGCGTTTCCGTGAGCTATTTGCATAAATTCTACAGGGGCACGGGAAGAACCGTAATGGAGCATGTTCGCGATGTCAGGCTTGATGCCGCAGATAATCTGTTAAGGCGAGGGGGAGGGCGCGCCACCACGATCTCCCAAATCGCCTATTCGGTCGGCTTCAAATCGTTGTCGGACTTTTCGCGCGCCTACAAGCGGCGCTTCGGTTGCTCTCCGCTGCAGTCTCGCAACTGAGATGATCCCAGCTTTCGGTGCGGCGCTCGATCGGCGGGAATTCTTTGGCTATGAAGGGCGCTCATGATCGGCTCGGTCGAGTCGCATCCGGTCAGCATTTGACTGCGCAAAACGCCAGGAAGCGATCCCCCAGATGAACGCAACGCAGCAGAAATCGCCGACTTATCGCGCAGGTGTTGGATTCATCTTCGTTACCGTTCTGCTGGATATGCTGACGATCGGCATAGTCATTCCGGTGCTGCCGAAGCTGGTGGTCGACTTCGAGGGCGGGAATGCCGGACAGGCCGCGCAAATTTACGGACTTTTCGGAACGACCTGGGCGCTCATGCAGTTCCTTTTCTCGCCGGTGCAGGGAGCCCTGTCGGACCATTTTGGTCGGCGGCCGGTCATTCTGATCTCAAATCTCGGACTGGGACTCGCGTCCGTATTTATGGCGCTAGCCCCCTCGCTTGTCTGGCTGTTCGTGGCGCGGGTGATTTCGGGCATCACAGCCGCGAGTATCTCGACAGCATTCGCCTATGTCGCTGACGTTTCGGCGCCGGAGGAACGATCCGCTCGATTCGGCCTGCTTGGCGCCGCATTCGGGCTCGGATTTGTCTTTGGTCCTGCCGTCGGCGGCATTTGCGGCAGCGTTGAACCGCGGCTGCCCTTCTGGATTGCTGCGGGTCTGAGCCTGGCCAACGCCCTCTATGGCTTTTTCGTGCTACCCGAATTGCTGGCGCCGGAGCGGCGGAGCAAGTTTTCGTGGAGGCGCGCCAATCCAATGGGATCTCTCATATTGCTGCATTCACGATCGCGGCTTCCGAGCTTGGCGATCGTAAGTTTTCTTGGCAATTTGGCGCAAGCCGCGCTACCCAGCGTCGGTGTTATCTACATGATTTATCGGTATGGATGGGACGAGCGCATGGTCGGGTTTACCATGGCTGGTGTCGGACTGTGCGCGGTCGCCGTTCAAGGCGGCCTGATTTGGTTCGCGGTGCCCCGCTTCGGCGAGCGCGCAACGCTTGTGGCAGGGTTGCTGTTCGGCGTCGCCGGATTTGTCTGCTTTGGTCTTGCATCGACGAGCCTCCTGTTTTGGCTTGCCATACCGGTGGTGTCGATGGGCGGGCTCGCAGGTCCCGCCGTGCAGGCACTGATGAGCAGTCGCCTCGATGCTTCCGAGCAGGGTCAACTGCAGGGTGCCAATAGCAGCATCACGGGTATCTCCAATCTAATTGGCCCGGGGCTTTTTAGTCAGACGTTCGCCTGGTTCATCGCCCCGGAAATCGCCTTTCGTCTTCCAGGTGCGCCATTCTTTCTGGCCGCGGCAATACTTGCGCTTGCATCCGTAATCGCGTTGCGCAGCACGCGCCCTGAATAGTGTCGCGAACACTCAGGTGCCCTTGCCCGTCTGTGGCGAAGATCCTCGCGTTCGTCGTTTCAGATATTGGACCGGTCTCAGGAGTCGCGCGGCGGCGCAGCCAGATCGTGCTCTGGCAAGATTCGATCGCCTCGGGTGAAGACTTCAAACCCATCGGCACGCGCTATCGCTGCCAGCGTAATGCCCGCTTCATTCGCAACCCGGATCGCCAATGCTGTCGGCGCAGAGACCGACACGATCACCGATGCGCCAATTACCGCGGTTTTCTGTACCATCTCGACGGAAATGCGGCTGGTCAGAACGACGATTCCGTCACTCCCCGGTACGCCATTCCGCGAAAGTGCGCCGGCGAGCTTGTCCAGCGCATTGTGGCGACCTACGTCTTCCCGCAATGCGACGACGCCCCGGGAAGGTTGCCAGAGAGCCGCAGCATGAACCGCGCGAGTCTCGATGTTCAGCTTTTGCAGTGGCAGAATGCTTTGCGTCGCCTCCATGATCTGCCCCGCGGTAAACTTCCGGCCATTGCCGACGACGTCGGCTGGGCGAATCGCCTCGGCCAGCGATTCGATGCCGCACAATCCACAGCCGGTCGGTCCGGCAATGCGTCGCCGGCGTTCTTTAAGCCGCTGGGAATGGCCAGCAGCGAGCCACATTCGAAGCTCAATTCCATTGTGCGAATAAATAAGATCGATGGAATTTATTTCGGTGGCACGGCGGACAATTCCCTCCGCGAGGCTGAAACCGATTGCGAAATCCTCCAGATCCTCTGGCGTTGCCATCATGACGGCATAGGTGCTGCCGTCATAGACCATGGCCACGGGCGTTTCTTCCGGAACAAGTCGCTCGCCGCTGTTGTGCAAGCCGTCGCGCCAAATCTCACGATGAACGCTCCTGATCGGAGGCGTCGTGCATGCCTGGTCCTCGGCTTCAGTATCCCGATCAATCGGAATGTCAGCGGGCGTGCTCATCACGACCCCGCGGAGGCCACTCCAGCCTTGGCGGCTTTCGCGGCCACCTTTGCGCGCAGCTTCTCGACCTCGACCACGAAGCGGCTGTGGCTGCCGCGGCTGATTTCCTCGACGGGGTCCTTCGCCAACAGATCGAAGGTGACGAGGCGACCCTCGATCTTGCTGACCGTCACGGTGATGTCGACGTGCATGCCGCGGAGCGTGGCGCCACCGTGCGAAATGCTGATGCCGGTCCCCACCAAATCCTCGCCAGCATCCGTGTGGGCGAGCAGAAACTCACGGCAGGCGATCTCGAAATCGCGCACCAGCTCCGGCGTGGCGTAGACGCGGAGTGTCTCGCCGAGGAAATCGATGGTACGGGGTGTGTCGATCTCGATCCGGCGGGTTGCCGACAAGCCGGCGCTCAAGGTTGTTTTCATAGGGTTTTCTCCGTTAAGATGATACAAAATCTCAATTATTTTGGCAGTTCTATGTATCGCATTCCGATTTTTCTCTTCGCTGGAACCCCTTAAAGAGGGTGCGATGCAAAGGCCCATCTGCGCACTACATCGGAACGACCAGTTGAATGCGATACATCTTTATTGACAGTTTGCGGCCATCACTGTATCACTTATTTTCGTATTGATATACCAAATTACGAAAAATGGATCTTTTGGAGGATCCTTCAGGGAGAGCGGGCGGCGAAATACGACCCCGCGCGAGTGGTTGAGGAGAACGCGATGAGCGCAGCCAAGACCGTCAAGCGCGTGCCGAGCCTCTGCTACAATTGCGTGTCCGGTCCCGACTTCATGAAAGTGAAGGTAGAAGACGGTATCGCCACCGAAATCGAGCCGAATTTCGACGCTCAAGATGTGCATCCGGCGCACGGCAGGGTCTGCGTCAAAGCCTACGGTCTCGTTCAGAAGACCTATAATCCGAACCGAATTCTGACGCCGATGAAGCGCACCAACCCGAAGAAGGGGCGCGATCAGGATCCCGGCTTCGCGCCGATCTCCTGGGACGAAGCGCTGGACATCGTGGCCGAGAGGCTGAAAACCATCCGCGCCAAAGGCCAGGTTGATGAGTCCGGTCTGCCGCGTCTCGCCGCCAGCTTCGGCCACGGCGGCACACCCGCCAACTACATGGGCTCGTTCCCCGCCTTTCTCGCGGCGTGGGGCCCGGTCGACTACAGTTTCGGCTCGGGGCAGGGCGTCAAATGCACCCACTCTGAACATCTCTACGGTGAATTCTGGCACCGCGCTTTCACCGTCGCTGCCGATACTCCCAACACCCGCTACATCATCTCGCTTGGCGCCAATGTCGAGGTCACCGGCGGGCCCTGCGCGGTCACCCGCCATGCCGACGCGCGCATACGCGGCTACAAGCGCGTGCATGTCGAGCCGCACCTGAGCATCACCGGCGCCTGCTCGGCCGAATGGGTGCCGATCCGCCCGAAGACCGATCCGGCCTTCATGTTTGCGCTGATCCACGTGCTGCTGCATGAACACGGGCTCGCCAAGCTCGACGTTCCCTTCCTGCGCGACCGCACGGCCTCGCCCTATCTGGTCGGTCCCGACGGGCTGTATCTGCGCGATTTCGTCAGTGGCAAGCCGTTGGTCTGGGACGAGGCGACCGGCCAGGCCGTGGCCTTCGACACGCCCGGCGCCGTTCTCGCCGTCGCCGGCCGCCATCGCGTCGCCAGCGCCGCCACTATCGACGCCGATGCGGCGCGGCGCGAATACTCCGATGCCGAAGGCGCGACCGCCTATCAGATGCTCGTCGACCATGTCGCACGCTATACGCCGGAATGGGCGGCGGAAATCTGCGACGTTCCGGCGGCGACCATCCGCCGCATCGCCGGCGAATACCTGGAAGCCGCCAGTATCGGCGCGACGATCGAGATCGACGGCAAGACCCTGGCGTTCAGGCCGGTGGCGGTGACGCTCGGCAAGTCGGTCAACAATGGCTGGGGCGCTTTCGAATGCTGCTGGGCGCGCACCGTGCTCGCCGCGCTCGTCGGCGCGCTCGAAAATCCGGGTGGCACGCTCGGCACGACGGTGCGCATCAACCGTCCGCAGGACAATCGCCATCTCAGCGTGAAGCCGGGCGAAGACGGTTTCATGGTCCAGCATTTCAATCCGACCGGAAGCAACAGTTGGCGGCCCGTGCCGGAGACGCGCAACCTCCACACGACGCTGGTGCCGATCGTCGGCCACAATGGCGGCTGGAGCCAGGCGCTCGGCCCGACGCAACTCGCCTGGATGTTTCGGGAGAGCATGCCGGCCGATTGGACCATGCCCAAGCCGACCTATCCGGAATGTGGTTCGTCTATCGCTCGAACCCGGCGATCTCGTTCTGGGAGACGCGCCGCCTCGCCGACGCCGCTGCGCGTTTCCCGTTCATGGTCGCTTTCGCCTATACGGTGGACGAAACCAATTACATGGCCGACCTGCTGCTGCCGGAAGCCTCCGACCTCGAGTCGACGCAACTGATCCGCATGGGCGCGACCAAATACATGGAGCAGTTCTGGGATTGTCACGGCGTGGTGTTGCGGCAGGCCGCCGTCGCGCCGCAGGGCGAGGCCCGCGATTTCACCTGGATCACCACCGAACTCGCCAAGCGCACGGGTCTGTTGCCCGAATATATCGCCGCGCTCAACCGCGGCATCGCCGGCGTGTCGCCGCTCAAGGGCAAGGACTACGATTACTCGCTCGATCCGGCGAGTGCCGCCCGAGCCCGACCAGATCTGGGATTCGGTCTGCCGCGCCGCGACCAAGAACGCTGTCAGAGGGAAAGGAGGAGCACGGACTCGACTGGTACAAGGAGCACGGGTTCTACGCCGTGCCGACGTCGCGTCTCGACTGGTATCTGACGCCGACGCTGGAGAAGCAGGGTCTGCGCTACGAACTGCCCTATCAGGAGCGCCTGCTGCGCATCGGGCGCGAACTGGGCAATCGCCTGCACGAGCAGAAGATGCACTGGTGGGACGAGCAACTCTCCGAATATATCGCGCTGCCGGTGTGGGACAACGTGCCGGCCCGCTGGGAGCGCGAACTGGTCCATTCTGGCGCACGGCTCGAGGATTTTCCGTTCTGGCTGCTGACGACCAAGAGCATGCAGTATCATGCGGGCGGCAACGCCGCGATCGCGATGATGCACGAAATCTCCGAAAACGTGCGTGGCAACACCGGCGTCATCATCAACGCGGACACGGCGGCCAAACTCGGCATCGCCGATGGTGATCGCGTCGAGGTGCGCTCGCATATCGGCGCGACCTACGGCAAGGCGTCGCTGACGCAGGGCATGCGGCCGGATACGCTCGTCATCGTCGGCCAGTTCGATCATTGGGCGACGCCCTTCGCCAAGGATATGGAGCGGGCGAGCCTGAACACGATCGCGCCGATGTCGCTCGAACTCACCGACGCCACCGGCTCGGGCGCCGATATCGTGCGCGTCGCCGTACGGCGCATGGTCAGGGCCGCCGCATGAGCAAGCGCTATGCCATGGTGATCGACCTGCGGCGCTGCGTCGGCTGCCAGACCTGCACGGCTGCCTGCAAGAGCGCCAACGCCACGCCACCGGGCGTGCAATGGCGCCGCGTGCTGGATATCGAAAGACGGAAAATTTCCCGACGTGCGCCGCACTTTCTTGCCGGTCGCGTGCATGCATTGCGCCAATCCGCCCTGCATGCACGTCTGTCCGACAACGGCGACGAAGCAGCGCGAGGACGGTCTCGTCACCATCGACTACGACCTCTGCATCGGCTGCTCCAATTGCATCATGGCCTGCCCGTACGATGCGCGCTCGATCGAGCACGAGCCGCGCTACGCCTATGGCGAGCCGATGAAATCCGAGACCGCGCGCTTCGATCCCAAGCGCCTGTCGGTCGCCACCAAATGCACGTTCTGCAAGGAGCGGATCGACCTGGCCGCCGTCACCGGACAGACGCCCGGCGTCGATCCGGATGTCACGCCGGCCTGCGTCAATTCCTGCATTTCGGGCGCGATGCATTTCGGCGACATCAACGATCCGCAAAGCAATGTTTCGACGCTGCTGGCCGACACCGAGCATTTCCGGATGCACGAGGAACTCGGGAACCGACCCGTCAGTCTATTACATCTGGGACGGGGGCAAGGCATGAGCGAACCGCAGAAGATCGGCGACCGAATGTCGCCGCGCCGGCAGACGAACTGGGACGTGCGCGCCGCCGCCAATTTCATCTGCGGCGGCGCGGGCGGCGGCCTGCTGTTTGCGACCGCGCTGGCGTCCGTGCACGGCGAAGATCTGCGCGCGCTTGTCGTCCTTGCGCTCGCGCTCGTCGGCATGGGCCTCTTTGCCGTCTGGCTCGAGATCGGTCGTCCATTGCGCGCGCTCAACGTGTACCTCAATGCGGCCGACGTCGTGGATGACACGGGAGGCGATGACGGCGCCGTTCCTGTTCGCGTCCGGCGCGGCGGCGGTGTTGTTCAGCTTGCGGCGGCGTTCTGGATCGCAGGCCTGCTGGGCCTCGTTTACGTCTATTGTCAGGCGCGCATGCTGCACGCCAACAAGGGCATTCCCGCCTGGCGGCATGCAAGCTGCATCGGCATGATCGTCGCCACCGGCCTGGCCGAAGGCGCCGGCCTGTTGTGCGCAAGCGCGCTGTATTGGCCCGGACTGGCGTCCTTCGGCGTTTTGCTCGCCGCCCTGGTCGCCGTGCGCTTCCTGGCGTGGCGGAAATATCTCGCGTCCCTGCGCAGCGCAGGCGTCCCGATCGGGACATCGAAAGCCCTGAACGCGGTCGATGTCCGCTTCGTCTGGATCGGCCATGCGGTGCCTGCCGTTCTCGGCGTTGCCGCGGGTTTGGGTGGATTCCCTCTGCTTGCAGTGCTGGCGGGCGTACTGGCGGCGGCCACGGGTGGCTGGTTCAAATATACATTGGTATGCCGCGCGGCTTTTACGCAGGGGTTCGCCCTGCTGCGGACGCCGTCACGCGGCGAAGGCAACGCGGGCTTGGGCGTGCAGCCAGGTTGGAATAGCGATGCGATCCCATATAGCCGAATCGGACGACCGCTGGTTCATACGAAAAAGGCGGCAAGGATTCGGTGGAGGAAAGGCGATGTACGAAGTCCGTCTACATGGACGCGGTGGGCAAGGCGCCGTCATGGCCGCCGGGATGCTCGCTGCGGCATTGGTCGCGGAAGGCAAATTCGCAGTTGCCATTCCCTCGTTCGGGTTCGAGCGGCGGGGCGCCCCGGTGGCCGCGTTCCTGCGGTGCGACCAGCGTGAAATTCGCCGCATGACCAACATCACCCATCCAGACTGCGTGATCTGTGTCGACCCGACGGTTTCGCGCACGGTCAATATCTTCTCCGGCATGAAGACCGGCGGAACGCTCGTCTTGACGACCGGAAAAGCCGCTGTCCGATCTCGAAATGCCCGACATTGTCGAAACCGTCGGGCTGATCGACGCAGTGCGTCTTGCGATCGAAATCTTCCGGCGCCCCATCACGAACACGCTGATGCTCGGCGCATTCGCCCGCACCACCGGGATCGTTTCGCTCGACTCGCTCAAGCGGGCGGTAGCGGAATCCGAGTTCCGCGACGCCGGTCTCGATCAGAATTTGGCGGCGCTCGACCGGGGCTACAACGAGGTGCAGGTCCATCGCCTCGGAAGCAAGGTGGCCGCATGAGCAGGCATCGCGCCTATCCGATGTTTAACCCGGCCAAGGCTGGCGTGCCGGACGATCTGTGTCCGATCGCAACGGAAATGAGCCCCATGCTGCCCGGCGACTGGCGCAGCATGCGCCCGGTCGTGGACCGCGACAAATGCGTCAAATGCGCGGTTTGCTGGCTCTATTGTCCGGTACAATGCGTCGTCGAACGCCCCGCCTGGTTCGATATCGATCTGCGTACGTGCAAGGGCTGCGGCATCTGCGCCACCGAGTGTCCACATCGCGCGATCGTTATGGTGACGGAGACGGCGGAATGAGTACAGCGACCTTGGAACACGACCGCGCGGCGACCAACGAGCCGCGCCATATCGTCTGCGAGGGCAACGAGGCGGCGGCACTCGCCGTGGCCATGGTCCGGCCCGACATGGTTTCGGTCTATCCGATCACACCGCAGTCGAGCCTCGTCGAACATCTCGCCAAACTGGTCGCCGACGGCAAGATGGATGCGGAGATCGTCGACGCCGAAGGCGAACACTCCGTGCTCTCCGTGCTGCAGGGCGCGTCGCTCGCCGGCGGGCGCACATTCACAGCGACCTGCGGTCCGGGGCTCGCCTTCATGTTCGAGCCGTATTTCCGCACCTCGGGAATGCGGCTGCCGATCGTCATGGCCCTCGTCACGCGCGACGGCATCACCCCGCAATCGGTTTGGGGCGGCCATCAGGACGCGATGACCGTGCGCGAGGTGGGCTGGGTGCAGATGTACTGCGAGACGGTGCAGGAAGTCCTCGACACCACGATCATGGCGTTCAGGATCGCCGAGCATCACGACGTGATGCTGCCGGTCAACATCTGCCTCGATGGCAACTACCTCTCCTTCGGCGCAGCGCGCGTCACCTTGCCCGAGCAGGCCGCCGTCGACGCCTTCATGGGCGTGACGGATGTCAACTGGCATGCCGCGCTCGATCCGCTGCGGCCGATGGCCGTCGATCCGCTCACCGGCGGTTCCAGCGGCAACGGACCGGCCACGTTCGTGCGTTACCGAAAGGGCCAATGCCGCGGTATGCAGAACGCGCTGCGCGTCATCACGGAAGTTCACCAAGAATACGCCACGCGCTTCGGTCGGGCCTTCGCGCCGCTGGTCGAGGAATATCGCATGGAAGACGCCGAGTTCGCGCTGATGACGCTCGGCAGCATGACCGGCGCCGCCAAGGACGCGGTGGATGAGGCCCGCGACGCCGGCAAGCGTGTCGGCATCGTCAAGATCAAGACCTTTAGTCCCTTCCCGGTCGAAGCGCTGACCGCGGCGTTGTCTCGAATCAAGGCGGTGGGCGTGGTCGACCGTTCCGTCGCTTTCCGCTGGAACTGCGGACCGATGTTCCAGGAGACGCAGGGCGTGCTTTACCGGCTCGGTCGCCACGTTCCGGCGGCAAGTTTCATCGGCGGCCTCGCCGGGGCGGATATTACGGTGGAGCATTTCCACCGGGTCATCGAACAGACCGAAGGCGCTGTTGCGCGGCGCCGCGCCGACAGAGCCGATCTGGATCAACGAAAGCGATTGAGGAGACGATGGTGCACGCCCAATATCTTGTTGTCGGCAGCAGCCACGCGGCCCTGGAAGCCGTCACCGCTATCCGAATGCACGACCCGGAGGGAAGTCTGGCGCTGGTGACGCGCGACAGCCGGCTTCCGTATTCTCCGACCGTGCTGCCGTATGTCGTTTCCGGGCGCTCGGCGCCGGACAACGTGTACCTGCGGGCGGCGGATTATTTTGCCGGGCAGCGCGTCGCCTACATGGCGGATCGCGCGCTGGCGCGGCTTCAACCGGAGCGCAACGCCGCGACGCTGTCGGACGGCGGCGAGATCACCTACGACAAACTCCTGCTGGCGACGGGTGCGTCGCCGGCGATTCCGCCGATACCGGGCATCGAACAGGTTCCCTATCATGTGCTGCGCACGCTGGACGACGCGCTGAAACTAAAGGCGGCGGTTGCCGCTTCGCGTCGGGCCGTCGTGCTCGGGGGCGGGCTGGTCGGCATGCACGCGGCCGAAAATCTCGTCAAAGGCGGCGCCGACGTCACCGTCGTCGAGATGCAGCCGCAGGTTCTCGGCGCCTACTTCGATCGTGTGGCGGCCGGCTACATCGAACGCGCGTTTGCCAAGAGCGGCGCGCGGATCCTCACCGGACGTCGCGTCGTCAGGCTCTCGCCAGGCGCGGTCGGCGCCGTGGTGCATCTGGACGACGGCCAGACGCTCGATGCGGATCTGCTGCTGACGGCGACCGGCGTAAAGCCGGACATGGGCTATCTCGCGGGCAGCAACGTTGCGCATGACGCGGGCATCCTCGTCGACGATTACATGCGCACCAATGTTGCGAATGTCTGGGCGGCCGGCGACTGCGCTCAGGCCAGGGACTTCTTCGGCGATCGCCCGGTGATGAATGCAATCCTGCCCGACGCGGCGGAGCAGGGACGCATCGCCGGCATGGCGATGGCGGGCGATCCGGGCGTCAAGGCTTACGCTGGCGGAGTACCTCTGAATACGTACAAGTTTCTTCGGCCAACACGCGATCGCGGTGGGCGTCGGCGCGACGCCGACCGGTGACGAAGAACGCGTGCGCCACGACGAAGCCCGCGGACGCTACCTGCGCGTCGTCGTCAACAACGGCCGGCTTCAGGGTATTTTCGGCGTCAACGAATTCTTCGACGGCGGCGTCATGCGGCAATTGATCCTGCGGCGTGTCGACATTTCGGCCGCGCTCGATCGGCTGGTCGCCGATCCGCTCACGACCGGTCGCGAATTCATGTCACGTTTGTGGAAGTGATCATGGGACAGACCTACGCCACCATCGCCTTTCGACGCCGCAAAATGCGACGGCTGCTCGAAATGCATGAGCGCCTGCGCATCGGCAAAGACCGGCGCGAACGATATCACACGCGCGCGCATCCAGGTCATGTCCCACGGCCGACGGTTTTGAACTGGCGATGTGCCGCCAATGCGGCGATCCGAAATGCGTTACGGTATGCCCTGCCGGGGCGCTCGCCAAGAATCCCGAAAGCGGCGTAATCGCATGGGATGGCTCCAAATGCGTCGATTGCCTGCTCTGTACCGTGGGTTGCGCCTATGCCGGCATCGCGCTCGATGCTGCGGACGGACGGGTCGCCAAATGCGATATGTGCGACGGCGCGCCGTCCTGCGTGTCGGCCTGTCCGACCGGGGCGCTACGCCACATCACGACCGCGCGCATCTATAACGAGGTCGGCGGGTGGGAGGACATGTTCGCGCCCGGACTCGCCGGCTGTCAGGGCTGCAATACCGAACTGCTGATGCGTCACACCATGCGCCGCGTCGGTCCCGACGCCGTGCTGGCGACGCCGCCCGGCTGCGTGCCGGGTATGGGCTCGGTCGGCTACAATGGCCTCACGGGCACGAAGGTTCCGGTCTTTCACCCGCTGCTGACCAACACAGCCGCGATGCTGGCGGGCGTCAAACGCCAACTCAAGCGCAAGGGCCGCGAGGTTACGGCGATGGCGATCGCCGGCGACGGCGGCGCATCCGATGTCGGCTTCCAGTCGCTCTCCGGCGCCGCCGAACGCGGCGAGGAGATATTCTTCATGGTCGTCGACAACGAAGGCTACATGAATACGGGCATGCAGCGCTCAAGCTGTACGCCTTATGGCGCATGGACATCGACGACCCCGGTTGGACGAGAGTCCAAGGGCAAGACGCAGGACGCGAAGAACCTGCCCCTCCTTATGGTCAACCATCGCTGCGCCTATGTAGCGACCGCATCGACCGCCTTCATGGAAGATCTGTACGACAAGCTCGACAAGGCGATCGCCGCTTCAAAGCATGGCTTCGCCTATCTGCATGTCTATTCTCCGTGCACGACGGGCTGGCGCTTTCCGACCGACCAGAACATGGAGGTGGCGCGAAAGGCGGTCGAAACCAACTTCGTCATGCTCTGGGAGTTCAGTCCGGGCGACGGCCTGCATTTCACCCATCCGGTCGACACGCCGCTGCCTGTCACCGAATACCTCAAGGCAATGGGGCGGTTCCGACACCTGGAGGTAGAGCAAATCCAGCACATTCAGGCCAAGGTCGAGGAGAACCGCGCTATCATTGAACAGATTGCCACGAAGCCGAAGGCGGCCTAAGTCCAAAGCGCAGGACCGATGGTTTCGGAACAGAAAACGACGCGCTGAGCCGCGAGCAAGAATCGATGCGGCATAAGGGAGGTGCGCATGAATATGAACTTCAAGTCGGCGGGGCTGGAAGCCCCCGAGATCGTCAGTCGTGATGAATTGGCGACGCTGCAGCTGGAGCGGCTCAAATGGTCGCTAAAGCATGCCTACGACAATATTGCGCACTATCGCGCGAAGTTCGATAAGGCCGGCGTCCATCCGGGAGACCTGAAATCCCTGGCCGATCTGGCCAAATTTCCGTTCACCACAAAAGCCGACCTGCGCGAGAACTATCCCTACGGAATGTTCGCCGTACCGATGCGAGAGATCGTTCGGCTGCATGCTTCTTCCGGCACCACCGGAAAGCCGACGGTCGTCGGCTATACAGCACGCGATATCGCCATGTGGGCGTCGGTGATGGCGCGCTCCCTGCGCGCGGCCGGCGCGACCGCCGACGACATCGTCCTTAATTCGTATGGCTACGGCTTGTTCACCGGCGGGCTCGGCGCTCACTACGGCGCCGAATACCTCGGCGCGGCCGTGATTCCGATGTCGGGCGGTCAGACCGAGAAGCAGGTGCAGATGATCGTGGACTTCAAGCCCACCGTGCTGTTGTCCACGCCATCGTATTCGCTGACCATCGCCGACGAGTTGTCCCGCCAGAACATCAAGCCGAACAGCACCAGTTTGCGCGTAGGCTTGTTCGGTGCCGAACCCTGGACCAACGAAATGCGCAAGGAGATCGAAGCGCGACTCGGCATCCATGCGATCGACATCTACGGCCTGTCCGAGGTCATCGGACCAGGCGTGGCGTGCGAATGCGTCGAGACCAAGGACGGTCCGCATATCTGGGAAGACCATTTTTATCCCGAGATCATCGATCCCCTGACCGGCGCGGTGCTTCCGGACGGCGCCGACGGCGAGCTGGTGTTCACCACCCTGACCAAGGAAGCGCAGCCAGTCATTCGGTACCGTACGCGCGACCTGACCCGGCTGCTGCCGGGCACGGCGCGTATCATGCGCCGCATGAGCAAGATAACCGGGCGCTCGGATGACATGCTGATTATCCGCGGCGTGAATGTCTTCCCGACGCAGATCGAGGAAATCCTGCTGAGGAACCCGAACCTCTGTGCCCAATACCAGATCCAGGTTACGCGCGACGGACATCTGGACGAACTCGACGTGTTCGTCGAACTCAAGCCCGAATTGTCGGCTGTCGTGGAAGTGGCGCAACGCGAGGCAATCGGCCGCGATGTCGCTCACCACATCAAGTCGCTGATCGGCGTGACCGCAAAGATTCATGTGGTTGAAACCGACAAGATCGAGCGCACGGTCGTCGGCAAGGCGAAGCGGGTGATCGACAAGCGCCAGAAATAGGTCCAGACGGCCGTGCCGCGCCGTTCCCGCGGTTGAGGAGAAACGATGCTCTCGCAGTTCCTGCAGTTCATGTTTTCCGGCATCACTGTGGGTGCTACCTACGCGCTCGCCGCGCTTGGATTCACGCTGATCTACAACGCCAGCAATGTCATCAATTTCGCCCAGGGCGAGTTCATCATGCTCGGCGGCATGCTGACTGTATTCTTTCTCAAGATCGGCCTGCCAATGCCCGCCGCGCTGGTTCTGGCGATCGCCATTCCTGCGGCGGTCGGCGTGTTGCTCGAGAAACTCGCGATAGAACCGGCCAAGGGCGCCGGGGTGGTGGGGCTGATCATCATCACCATCGGCGCGTCGCTCGTGATGCGGGGTCTCATACAGATATGGCTCGGCAAGGGCGCAGCCGCATTCCCGGCTTTCTCCGGCGATGCGCCGATCTCCGTCGGCGGCGCCGCGTTGGCGCCGCAAAGCCTTTGGGTGCTTAGGGACGACGGCCGTCATCGTGGCCGCGCTCTGGCTGTTCTTCAACCGCACCCTCGCCGGCAAGGCCATTCTCGCCACTTCGGTCGATCCGCTGGCCGCGCAGTTGGTCGGCATCAACACGCTATGGGTTCTGCGGGTGAGTTTCGCGCTGTCGGCGGCGATCGGCGCCATTGGCGGCATCCTGCTGACGCCCATTACGATGACCTCGTACGACGTGGGGATCATGCTGGGCCTCAAGGGATTTGTCGCCGCCGTGGTCGGCGGCCTCGGCAACGGGCTCGGCGCCGTCGTCGGCGGCCTGATGGTCGGAATCATCGAGGCGCTGTCCGCTGGATACATCTCGTCGGCCTACAAGGACGCCGCGCCTTTCCTGCTGATTTTTGTCGTTCTGTTTTTCATGCCGCGCGGCCTGTTCGGCGCCAAGGTGACGGAGCGGGTATGACGCGCGCGAATTCAGGTCTGTTCGTTCTCGCCGCCGTTTTGCTGGTGCTTCCGCTGTTGCTCCCGAACACCTACTATTTCGATATCGCCAATCGAATGGCGATCAATGCGATCGTCGTGCTGGGGCTCAATCTGCTGATCGGCTTCGCCGGCCAGATCAGTCTCGGACATGCCGGTTTCTTCGGCATCGGGGCCTACGCGTCGGCGGTCCTGACCACGCATTTCGCGTGGCCTCCGATCGCAGCCTTGTGCGCCGGGGCGGCCGGCGCCGCCCTGCTGGCGGCGGCGATCGCGCCGCCGATCTTTCGTCTGCGCGGCCACTATCTGGCCATGGCGACGCTGGGTCTCGGCATCGTCATTTCCATCGTTCTCAAGAATGAGGCTAATTATACCGGCGGGCCGGACGGCATGTCGGTGCCGCCGATGTCATTTTTCGGTTGGGAAATTTTCGGCGAACGGCAATGGTACTGGCTGTTCGCGGGCATTCTGCTGTTCAGCGTGTGGGCATGCCTGAATCTGATCGATTCGCCGTTTCGGCCGCGCGCTGCGTGCGCTGCACGGCTCGGAGGTGGCCTCTCAGGTCGTCGGCGTGGACATCGCGCGTTATAAGGTCACGATCTTCGTGCTGTCCGCGTTCTTCGCCAGCATCATGGGGAGCCTGACGGCGCACTATGTCGGCTTCGTCACGCCCGACACTGCCGAGTTCTCTCATTCGATCGAACTGGTGACCATGGTCGTCGTCGGCGGCATGGCCTCGGTGTACGGCTCGGTGATCGGCGCGGTGCTGTTGACGGCTTTGCCGCAGGCGCTGACGACCTTCGAGGGCTGGGAGACGGTGGCCTTCGGCGTAATTCTGATGCTGTCGATGATCTTTCTGCCCAAAGGCCTGGTCCCGACGCTGGCCGCGAAATTCGGGAGCGGACGCTGATGGCGCTGCTCGAAGTGTCCGATCTCACGCAAGACGTTCGGAGGCGTGCTGGCGGTACAGAACGTGAGCTTCAGCGTCGAGGCCGGCATCGTCTATTCGGTGATCGGCCCGAACGGCGCCGGCAAGACAACGCTCTTCAATCTGATCACCGGCGTTTACAAGCCGAACTCCGGCGAGATCCGGCTCTGTGGCGAGCCGGTGACGGGCACGGGCGCCGCACGAACTGGCGCGCAAAGGCATGGCGCGCACGTTTCAGAATCTCCAGATCTGCATGAACATGACCGCGATCGAGAACGTCATGGTTGGCGGCCATCTTGCCCTCGACCGCAACCTGATCAAGGGCATGCTGCGCTTTCCCTCGCTGCGACGCGCCGACGCCGTTCTGCGCGAGAGGGCGGCGGAACTCATGGCTTATGTCGGACTCGAAGCCTATCTGGACGCCGAGGCCAGCGCCATGTCCTATGGCGCGCTGAAGCGGCTCGAGATCGCGCGCGCGCTGGCGGCGCGGCCCCGCATTCTTTTTCTCGACGAGCCGGCTGCGGGATTCAATCCGACGGAGACCGCGGAGATCGACGGGCTGGTCCGGAAAATCGCCGATGGCGGCATCACCGTCGTCCTCGTGGAGCACGACATGAAAATGGTCATGAACATCTCCGACCGTATCCTGGTGCTCAACTACGGCAAGAAGCTCACCGAAGGAGCCGCGCACGACGTCCGCCGCGACCCGGCCGTGATCGCCGCCTATCTCGGCAAGGCCGCCTGACCGCCATGACCGACGCGCTGGAAACGCTCACCACCAAACACCGCGGCATCGGTCCGGGACTGCGGCGCGCGCCAGGAAGCGCCGGCGCCGTCCGAGACGCCAATTCTCGTCATTAGCGGGCTCGGCAGCCACTATGGCCGGATCGCCGCGCTGCGCAACGTGAACCTCGTCGTCGGCAGGCAGCAATTGATTGCGCTTGTCGGCGCCAACGGCGCCGGCAAGACCACCTTGCTGCGCACGATATCCGGCGTGCAGAAGGCCACCAGCGGACGAATCGAATTCGACGGCCAGGACATTACGGAATTGCGCGCCGACAAGCGGGTGCGGATCGGCATCTGCCACGTGCCGGAAGGCCGCCACGTGTTCGGGCCGCTCTCGGTCGAGGACAATCTGCATCTCGGCGCCTACTGCCGCTCCGACAAGGCGCAGATCGCCGACGACCTCGAACGCATGTACGCGATGTTTCCCATCCTCAAGCAGAAGGCGCGGCTCCCGGCCGGGACGCTTTCAGGCGGCCAGCAGCAGATGCTGGCGATGGCGCGCGCGCTGATGGGCCGCCCCGGCTGCTGCTGCTCGACGAGCCGTCGATGGGGCTTGCGCCGCTGCTCGTCGAAGAAATTTTCAACGCGGTGACCGAACTGCGCAAGCAGGCGATGACGATATTGCTGGTAGAGCAGAACGCCCATGCGGCGCTGGCGATCGCCGATCGGGCCTACGTCATCGAAACCGGCGAAATCGTCTTGTCAGGCAGCGGCAAGGAACTGCTCGGCAATGAGCGCGTTCGCGAGGCCTATCTAGGCATTTGAGAGGGAGGTATTTTCAAACCTAGACAACAGAGATCAGTCGCCGACAACAATCAAACGGAGGAACAGTCGCATGAACGCTTTTCTGAAATCACTGATGGCCGTGGCATTCGGTCTCGGACTCGCCATGCAGGCCAAGGCCGCCGAGCCGATCAAGATCGGCTCGCTGCTGTCGGTCACAGGGCCGGCCGCGTTTCTCGGCGATCCCGAACAGAAGACCCTTCAGCTCTACGTCGAGAAGATCAACAAGGAAGGCGGCGTCCTTGGGCGGCCGCTGCAGCTCATTGTTTATGACGACGGCTCGGACGCCAGCAAGGCGAACAGCTTTGGCAAACGTCTGATCGAGGACGACAAAGTCGACGTGCTGATCGGCGGCACCACCACCGGCGCCACCATGTCGATCGTGCCGCTGGTCGAACGCGCCGAAATACCGTTCATTTCGCTGGCAGGCGCCGTGGCGATCATCGAGCCGGTGAAGAAATGGATATTCAAGACGCCGCATACCGACCGCATGGCGGCCGAGCGCGTGTTCGAGGACATGAAGAAGCGAGGCCTGACGAATATCGCGCTGTTGTCGGAGACCAGCGGCTTCGGTCAGTCCGGCAAGAAGGAGTCCGAAACCGCTGCGGCGAAGATGGGAATCAAACTGGTTGCCGACGAGACCTACGGTCCCAAGGACACCGACATGGGTCCGCAGCTCACCAAGATCAAAGGCACGCCAGGCGTCCAGGCCTTGTTCATTTTCGGCCTCGGTCAGGGGCCTGCCGTCGTGAACAAGAACATCAGGCAGCTCGGCATCACCATGCCGATCTATCATGCGCACGGCGTTGCGTCGGAGGAATTCATCAAATTGTCCGCCGGCGCTGCGGAAGGCGTTCGGCTGCCGGCCGCCGCGCTGCTCGTCGCATCGAAACTGCCTGCCGACGATCCGCAGAAGCCGGTGGCGATGGGTTACGCCAAGGCCTATTCCGAGCGTTACAAGGAAGAGGTCTCGACCTTCGGCGGCCATGCCTACGATGGGCTGATGATCGCCATCGATGCGATCAAGCGCGCCGGCGGGACCGACAAGGCCAAGGTGCGCGATGCGATCGAGACGACCAAGAATTATGTCGGCACGGGCGGCAAGGTGAATATGTCGCCCACCGATCACATGGGGCTCGAACTCTCGGCCTTCCGCATGCTGGAAGTGCGGAATGGCGATTGGGCGTTGATCAACTGACGGTCTCGGTCGCGTCCGGCGGTGCCGGACGCGACTTCGCCTTCGGCTGCGGCGCAATGGCGAGTGCGCGGTCGTGCCCAACCGCGCCGCGGGTCCGGCCGGCAGATCGGGACTGCGGCCTGCCGTTAATTTTCGATCAGTCCTGTCCGAGATCGAACACACCGGGAGGGTCGTCCCCTGCGATCCCGAGGGGTTACATTGCGGCCATGAAGAATCGTTTGTTGGGTCAGTGGATCGAAAAGCAATTGGCCGATCGCCCCTTGCGGGCGAATTCGCTGATCATCACGATATACGGTGACATGATCGCGCCGCACGGCGGTACCGCCTGGCTCGGCGGCCTTATCCGTCTGGTGGAGCCGCTCGGACTCAATCCGCGCACGGTGCGCACCTCGGTGTTTCGCCTCTCGCGCGAGAAATGGCTCGTGTCGGAGCAGATCGGCCGGCGCAGCTATTACAGCCTGACCGCGATCGGCCGGCGACGGTTCGAACATGCCTTCCACAGGATATACGACGATGCGCGAGTGTCCTGGGAAGGCGACTGGCAGGTTGTCCTGACTCCCGGCGACAGCCTGACGCCGGCGCTCCGCGATGCACTGCGAAAGGAG
The DNA here is from genome assembly GCA_963823115.1 of uncultured Alphaproteobacteria bacterium. GTDB lineage: Bacteria > Pseudomonadota > Alphaproteobacteria > Rhizobiales > Xanthobacteraceae > Bradyrhizobium. The sequence goes on from CAWGKJ010000015.1 coordinate 71,973, forward strand.
TTGCTCTGGGAGGGGTACGGCGCCATCGCTCCCGGTGTTTTGGTTCATCCTTCGGGGCAGACCGATGAGCTGCTGGATATTCTCCAGATCGCCGGCGCGCACGACAAAGTGGTAGTGCTGAAGGCGCAAACCCTCGGCGCTCTTTCCAGCCGGCCGCTGAAGGAACTAGTGGATCAGTGCTGGAATCTGAGTAAGGTCGCGGCCGAATACCAGGCGTTTATCGACCGCTTCCGCAGCGTGGCGCGGGCGCTGCGTAGCGCGTCGATCCTCGACCCCGAACAGTGCTTCGTCATCCGTACGCTGCTGATGCATGAATTTCGCCGCGTTCAGCTTCGCGACCCTTCCTTGCCGCGCCAGCTCCTGCCAGACGATTGGCCCGGCTACACGGCGCGGGCCATGTGTCGCGACATCTACCAGCTCTGCTGGGGGAAGACCGAAGCGCATTTGATGCAAATGCTGGAAACGGCCAATGGGCCGTTGCCGCCGGCGGCGAAGAGCTTCCACGCGCGCTTTGGCGGCATCCTATTGGATGAACCCGAACCGGGCGGCTCACAACCGATGGGCGCCACTTGAAGTTACGATGAGGATCGACCCCAGGCCAGAGGCTCGGTATCGTTGGCAAGACCATCTCCCTGCGCCAACAGGGCATAGCCCGCCTTGAGCGCGTCGACGTTCAGGTCGAGAAAGCCTCTGGGCGCCTCCGCACGCACCACTTGCTCAATCTGCGTCCGGTCACAGACGCCGCTCAATGCGACCAGGGCTCCGAGCGCAACGATGTTCGTCACCCGCTCGCTTCCCAATTCCAAAGCGGTGCGGCTGAGCGGCAAGTGATAACGGCGATAATTGCCCGCCGGTAATTCAGGACAGAGTCTCGTGTCAGCGATGACCAGCGCGCCCGCCTTGAGCAGCGGCCAGGAAGGCTTGACGGCGAGTTGATCGAGCAGCACCAAATGGTCGATCGCGGTGGCAAGCGGGAAATCCACTTCGGCGTCGGAGATCACCAGGTCCGCATTGCAGAAGCCACCGCGCGAGGTCGGCTCATAGGTTTGCGACTGAGCAACGCGTTTGCCGCCGGCGGCCAGAGCATCGGCCAATATCTTGGCACTGAGGAGCAGCCCCTGTCCGCCGGTGCCGCCGATGCGCATTTCTATCCGCGAGTCGCTCATCACGAGGCTCCCGCTTGCGACGCCGCGGCGAGCCTATAGGTGGCGCCGTATTCGGGGCGATCATTCCTCGCCAGAATTCCGGTCGGCAGATCGTTCGACCGGAACGGGGAATCCAACGTATCGCGGTAAGAGCTCGGACGTATCTCGCTCTTTTGGCGCATGATCATTTCAGGCGACGAGCCTAGATCGTTCTTGCGTCCGAAGATCTCCGTGCAGTCGGACAGAACCTCGACAAATGCGAACCCCGGATGCTCGAGCCCGGCCTTGATCAGTTCCTTGAGCTTGGGAACGTGGTGCGTCACTTCACGGCCGACGAAACCCGCCCCGGCTGCGACCGCGAGCGCGCAGGCATCAAAGCGCGGCTCCTGGTTTCCGAGCGGTGTCGTCGTCGTCAGCCGCGTTTCCGACGTGGTCGGAGAAACCTGGCCGCCGGTCATGCCGTAAATTTCATTGTTGAGCATCAAGCAGGTCAGCTTGAGATTGCGGCGGCAAGCGTGGATCAGATGGTTTCCGCCGATCGCGAGACAGTCGCCATCCCCGGTTATGACGATGACATGGAGGTCCGGACGGGCCAGCGCGAGCCCCGTCGCATAGGCCAGCGGTCGGCCGTGGGTGACATGGAAGGTGTTGGCATCGATATAGGCAGACAGCCGTCCGGCGCAGCCGATGCCGGACACGACGGCGAGCTTGTCCTTGTCGAGGTCGAGCTCGTGGACCGCCCACAACAACGCCCGCAACGCGATACCATGACCGCAGCCGGGACAGAGAAAGTGAGGCATCATCTCCAGGCGGAGATAGTTTCTGATGTCGAAGCCGGGGGCTGAATCGATGAACACTACATCCTCCTCGCCAGAGCCGCAGCGTGTGTGGCGATATCTACCGGCGTGATTGCCTCGCCGCTGAAAAGATGAATACCTTCGACCGGCGTTCCGCCGAGCACGCGTTCGACCACAAGGCGAAGCTGGCCGGTATTCATTTCGGGAACGAGCACGGCGCGCGCCTTTGCGGTTGCCTGGCGCAACGCCTGTTCGGGGAACGGCCAGAACGTTATCGGACGGAACAGTCCCGCGCGGAGCCCCTGTGATCGGCACAGTTCAACGGCACGGATCGCTGCGCGGGCACTGATGCCGATGGCAACGATGACTACGTCGGCATCGTCGCAGCGCAGCGCTTCCCAGGAGTCGATCACATCACGGTGCTGGTCCAGCTTGGAAAAGAGTCGTGACAGGTTGCGGGTAACGGCCTCCGGGTCCTGGGTCGGGAAGCCGTCTTCGCGGTGGGTCAAGCCTGTTGTGTGGGTGCGATAGCCGGCGCCCGGCCGCGCCATGGCTGGAATACAGTCGTCGCCGGCAGCATAGGGCTTTGCGGTTGAACGCGGCCCGCTCATCAATTTGCGTTCCGCCCGGTTCAGGCTCCCGGTGTTGTTGAGAGCAGCCGTTTCGGAAAGTTGCGCGATCACCTGGTCATAGAGCAGGACTACCGGGGAGCGGAATTGCTCGGCCAAGTCGAAAGCGCGGATGGTCTCGCTGTAGATTTCCCCAACCGAGGCCGGCGTAAGTGCGATGATCGGATAATCGCCATGGCTGCCCCAGCGCGCTTGCATCAGGTCAGCCTGTGACGGTCGGGTCGGCATGCCGGTGGATGGTCCGCCCCGCATGACATTGACGATGACGCAGGGGATTTCGGCTCCCGCAGCGTAGCCGATATTCTCCTGTTTCAGCGAAAATCCCGGTCCGCTGGTCGCGGTCATGGATTTGGTGCCGCCCATCGATGCGCCGATCACGGCCGCTATGGAGGCGATTTCATCCTCCATCTGCACGAATACGCCATCGACTTTCGGCAACAAGCGCGCCAGCCGCTCGGCAATTTCCGACGACGGGGTGATCGGGTATCCGGCAAAGAACCGGCAGCCGGCGGCGATCGCTCCCAACGCACAAGCGTGGTTGCCCGAGATCAGCTTCGAGACGTTCTTGCCGGTAAGCGCGGTATCAATGGCGTTCATCGCAGAGCCGCTCCTTCTGCAACGGTCGTTGCATCATCGAGATGAACCCGAATGGCGAAATCCGGACACAGCCACTCGCACAACCGGCAACCCGTACACTTGTCCGGAGCGGACAGTTCCGCGATCTGCTCTGCATCCAGTCGCAAACAGTGCTCCGGACAGAATTTCACGCAGATATCGCAGCTCTTGCACCACTCGCGATTGATTTCGAGGTGTATTCGGCCGGCTTCGCCCGCCGGCGCCGGTATCCTCGCCGTCGGCGTTTCCTGCAGCGGAGTGGATTTTCGCGCCTCGTCGATCCAAATGCGACCGCGGCGGAAAGCCTCCAGGTTTACGGTGACGGTCTTCTTCGGTACGAAGCTGGCAACCGCCGTCTCCCAATCCGCGACAGAAAAATCCAGTGTGGTGGAAAGCGCGCCGAGCAGGATGACGTTCGCCGCGCGTTCGTTGCCGAGTTCTTCTGCCATATGGGATGCGTCGATCGCATATCCCTCCGCCACGTGAGCAATGACTTCGGCCGGCGTCTCGGACGAATAGCGCAACGGCGCGCCCGGATGGCGATTGAGGCAGGCAAACGGTGGAACGATGCGCTTGGTGTCACAGATGAGGATGCCGGTGGTTGGTTTGAGGAAGGGCAGCCACCGCATTCCCTCTGCCCATTCCAGTGCGACGAGAATATCGACTTCGCCTTTCGGGATGGTCGGCGACCACACCCTTCGCCCAAACCGCACATGGCTGAACACAGCGCCGCCGCGCTTGGCCATGCCGTGGACTTCGCTCTGTTTGACATCGAAGCCCTGGGACTGCGCGAGCAAAGCGAGCACTTTGGAGACCATGATGACGCCTTGGCCGCCTACGCCGACGATCAGGACGTTGGTCGGCTCGTGCGCTGGATTGGCCGCCGCTGCCGTGCGATCCGGCAACGCGGTGGCGGAAAGGACCGTGGGGGGCGGGCCGCTCATTGTGTCACCGGAGCAGCAGACTTGATGCAATCCACGCTGCATACTTGTGCGCAGAGCGTGCAACCGATGCAAAGCGACTGGTCGATCTGGACCTTATGCCTGCCCTCGAACCATTGACCGCTCCAGGTTATCGCCGGGCAGCCCAGGTTCATGCACGACTGGCAGGCACTGCACTGTTCCTCGACGACCTGCAACGGCGGGCCCTTGATTTTGACGGGGTCAAGGACGCAAGGGCGATTGGCGATCAGGACGGAAACGCCGCGGTAATTGATGGCATCGCGCAACGAGTGATGCATGGCGGCAAGGTCGTAGGAATCCACAGTGCGTACCCATTCCACGCCGATCGCGCGAACCAGCGCTTCGTAATTCACCTGCGGCGCGTCCTCTCCCCTGAGCGTCTTGCCCGTGCCGGGATGTTGCTGACCTCCGGTCATCGCCGTCACATGGTTGTCGAGCAGCAGCACCGTGATGTTGGCCTGGTTGTAGACAGCGTTGAGGAGTGACGGAATTCCCGCGTGCAGGAAGGTCGAATCGCCGATGGTAGCGATGACCGGCTTGGTTTCGCCAGCCTTGACCATGCCGATCGCGTTTCCGATCGAGGATCCCATCGACACAGTTGTGTCCATGCCGCGCAGCGGATCGAGGCATGCCAGGGTGTAGCAGCCGATATCTCCGGCGACGCGCGCGCCGGCAGAGCGCACGGCCATGAAGCTCGATGTATGCGGGCAACCGGCGCAAAGCACGGGCGGACGCACCAACGGCTCCGGTGTCCACGGGCTTTGATGCGGGCGCGGCGCAAGAATCCCGGCCTGCTCGAACCCGGCGCGAACGAGCTCAGGAGACAATTCGCCGCTTCGGGGAAAGAAGCGCTTGCCCTCAACCTGAAATCCCAGCACGCGGATTTGCTGTTCGATCACGGGTTCGAGTTCCTCGACCACGAAAATACGGTCGACCAACTCGCAATAGCGGCGCAGTAACTCGTCCGGCAGCGGCCACGAAGCGCCCAGCTTCAGCACACTCGCGTCAGGAAGCGCTTCGCGCACGTAAGAATAGCACGTTCCCGCCGTGATGACGCCGAAGCTCGGGTCGCCGTCCTCCCAGCGATTGATCGGGCTTTCCGAAAAATGCGCCTTCAAGCGCGCCTCGCGCTCGAGCACGACGCCATGGCGTCGCCGGGCGTGGGCCGGAATCATGACATTCTTCGCAGGGTCTTCGATGAACTTGCGCGGCGGCGGCTCCACGCGATCGCCGATCATCACCGCACTGCGGGTATGCGAAAGACGGGTCGTACTGCGCACGATCACGGGTGTGTCGAACGTCTCCGAAAGCTCGAACGCAAGGCGCGTAAAATCAAGCGCCTCCTGGGCATCGCTCGGCTCGAGCACCGGAACGGTAGCCAGCGCTCCGTAGATTCGTGTGTCCTGCTCGTTCTGCGAACTGTGAATGCCGGGATCGTCGCACACGGCGAGGACCAGCCCGCCGTTTACGCCAATATAGGTTTGCGACAGGAATGCGTCAGCCGCAACGTTGAGTCCGACGTGCTTCATGGCAGCCAGTGCGCGCCGTCCGGCAAAGGATGCGCCGATCGCAACGTCGAGCGCGACCTTTTCATTGGTCGACCACTGGGCGTGCACGCTCTCCGCCGGATAGGTGGCCAGCGTTTCGAGAATTTCAGTGCTCGGTGTGCCCGGGTAGGCGGCGGCGACCTTCACGCCAGCCTCCCACGCGCCGCGCGCGATCGCTTCATTCCCCGTCAGCGGACGAGTTTCCTTTGTCTCGCCAGCCGGCGGCTCAACGGCCTGCAATCCTTGATCCATCCCTATTGCCCCAACTGGACTTGGCTGTTCTGCCAAACACCTATTGTTCTTCAATCATCAACCAACGTAATTGAGCCAGATCAATCGGTTACTGCTCAACTTCCGAACAACAGCCGAGATTCCCAGCTTGCGCGGACCGAAATACGCATTATAGTACCAAATATAATAATAAGAACTCTGGAGCAACTGTAAATGCGCATGGAACTGCGGACAGGGAGAGACAATTCTTGATCGTCGCCGTTTGCCGTCGATGAGTATGTGAGCCAGCGCTGCCTCAGGTTGCATGTGAAACGGACGATTGGTCCCTGGAAATATCAGCGGTGGATCGAATTCGTTGATAGCCTGTCCGAGATCGCGACCGGGAGCCTTCAGCGCTACATGCGGCGTGACATGGAACTCGGATCAAACAGTGGGGCTGCCGATTTCCGTGCTATCTGAATTGATGGTCTCGCCACATGGTTGTGAAATGGCGGGATCAAGTCCGTCGCCCCGTTTTGTACGCCATCCATGGTGAGGAGCAGCATGACGAACGCACAAGCCCAGGCATCCGCAGATGGTTCAATACGCCGCCTGACGTCGGCTGACCTCGACAGGGTCATCGAAATCGATCGCGAAGTCAGTGGCCAGCCGCGGCGCGGATTTTTCGAGAACCGGCTTGCTGCAAGCCTGAACGAGCCCGGTGCCTTCATTTCGCTCGCCTACATCGAGAAGGGCGTGGTGCAGGGGCACGCGCTCGCGCATATGCTCGACGGCGAGTTCGGAGTTCGCAAGCGGGTTGCCGTTCTTGATGCGATCGGGACGTCGCAATCAGTTCGTGGGCATGGCGGCGCCCGTGCGCTGGTGAGGGAACTTCAGCTCACGGCGCGCGCATCCGGCGCACACGCCCTGCGCACGCAGGCTTTGTGGTCCAACGTGTCCATGATGCGATTTCTCGCAGCGGTTGGCTTCAGGCTCGGGACCCGTATCGTGCTTGATCGCCCGTGTGCCAGGAAACCCGGCGAGATGCCGCTGGGCGACGTTGACGCAGATATAAGTCTGGATCTTGCGCCGGAGAGAATATCGGTGCGCTCGCTGACGCTTGCCGATCTTCCTTCTGTCATTGGGCTCGACCGCGAAATCACCGGACAGGACCGGTCCGTCTATTTGAAGCGAAAGGTCAGTGAAGCACTTCGCAAGAACGGCGTGCGTTTGTCCATGCTGGCCGAAATAGATGGGACCCCCGCCGGATTTATCATGGCGCGGGTCGATTATGGCGAGTTTGGTGAAACGGAAACCGAGGCCGTGCTGGATACGATCGGCGTCGATTCGGAATTTCAAGGTCAGCACGTGGGCACGTCCTTGCTGGCGCAGATGCTGTCCCAGCTCAGCAGTTTGCGTGTCGAACGGGTCCGGACCATGGTCGAGTGGAACAATGCGACGCTCATTGCCTTTCTCGATCGGTCGGGGTTCAAGCCGACGCAAGATCTGAACTTCTCGCTATCGCTTTGACGGCGCCGTCGTTTTCGGCGTCATGAGGACGATTGATCACAGGAGACCGTGGTGCCGCTGAAATATTCGTCGTCCCGCATTCTGCATGACGATCACATGGCGACGATCGCCCTCCTGACCGAAGTCGAACGCGTGGTTCTCTCCCGCCAGGCCGTGCCTGGTCAGAACTCCGAAGAAACCGCAAGGTTGATCGATCGCCTGTGCAAGGCCCTGGATGGCGAGATCTCCGGCCATTTCGATTTCGAAGAGGCTTCGGTTTTTCCAGCGCTCGCTGAATTGGGCATGGCGGATCTCGGCGATTTGCTGACCGAGGAGCATCATGCCTTGCGCAATGTCATGAACGATATCGTCGCCAGCGGACGCGCGGTTCGTGGCGAGGGATTTTCCCCCGAGACGTGGGTAGTATTCCGACGGCTGTGTGGCGAACTGATCGAGCGCCTCACCTCGCATATCGAGAAGGAAGAGCGGGCGTTAATCCCGGAGATGGAGGACGCCCTGACGCCGGAAATCGACACCGAACTCGCCGCCCGCCACGATCTCTGATCGCAGGGCTGACGGAGCTCTCGTGGCTTCGCGCAAGACGTCTCCCGGTCACTCCGAATGAACGGGAGGATCCGGATCCTCATCCCATCCGGGTTCGTCCGGAGCGAATTGCTTCAGCCATTTATCAACCCAGACCACGTGATCTCGTTCATCCGCGGCCATTTGCGCCGCAAGCGCGGCGATCTGGGGATCGGTCGCGGCGGCCGCGATGGCTTCGAAATACGTGACCGCACGCTCCTCGTTGAACCGCGCCAGCATCAGGGCGCGGTAGGGCGTCATCAAGTAGTGGACGCCCTCGAAATCAGTGGCTTCAGGACCTTCCGGGCCGGTCCAGGTAAAGCTGGCCGGACGGCCTTCGACGAGGGCGTCGCCCGCGCGGCGGGCGATCTCATTGCGGTGTTCGGCCTCGATCAGGGCCATCTTGCGAAAAATCGCGGCGATCTCCCTGTTGTTGTGCACCTCCATCTGGTCGGCCAACAGGTTATAGCGCTCGGTGGCTTCCTCTTCGATGGCAAGAGCTTGCGCGAAAAACTCGGCAACGCTGTTGAATTTTGGCAGCTCGTTCGGTTGCTGGGAACCGGTCATATAGCGAACTCGGCTTCGAGGTGGGACGGATCCAGGTGAGCCAGCGGCTTGGGTTGATAGGGTGCGCGATTGCCGCGGTAGAGAACGCCGATATTGAAGCCATCATCGGTCATCAGGCGGCGCGCGGCACGTGCCGGATCGTCCGTCTCCGGCACGATCGCTTTATGGACGAGAGTCTTCCAGCCCTTCTGCTGGTCTTCGCGAAACGTGACGCAGGGACTCAGAATTTGCACAAAGGAAAACCCCGGTGTCTGAACGGCGTCGACGATCAGTTTGGCGCAGCCGCCGACGTCGCCTGAAAAGCCGCGCGCGATGAAATTGGCACCGGAAGCGAGCGCGACCACCAGCGGATGAAACGGACTGAGACCGGTGCCGCCCGGTGCGATGGCGGTGTCCCAGTCGGACTCGGTCGTCGGCGATGGTTGCCCCTTGGTCATGCCGTAGATGCGGTTATCCATGACGATATAGGTCAGGTCGATATTGCGGCGGCAGGCGTGAAGGAAGTGGTTGCCGCCGATCGAAAAGCCGTCGCCGTCGCCGCTGGCGACGAGGACGGTCAAGTCGGGACGGGCCACTTTAAGTCCGGTGGCAAGGGCCAGGGAACGGCCATGGACACCGTGAAAGCCGTAACAGTTTGTATAAGCGGGGATACGCGACGAGCAGCCAATGCCCGAAACGATTGCGACCTGTTCCGGCGGAAGCGCGAGTTCGGCCAACGCCCGCTGGAAGGAACTCAGCACCGCATGGTCGCCGCATCCCGGGCACCAAACCGGCTTGACCCCCGACTTGTAATCGGCAGGCGTGAAGGTATTCGGGATCATGTTCATGCGCGTGCCCCTCTCTGAATATATGCGAAGGCCTCGCCCGGCCGGATCGGCAGCGGGCCGGGACAGTGAATCGGGATGACGTCGTGGGGCAGATCGTAATGAGCGCGCAGATAGCGCCAGAACTGTCCGGTGTGATTTTGTTCGATCACAAGGATGCGCTTCACACCCTCAAGCGCGGCCGCCAGCCGTGCCGGTTGAACCGGCGCGATCAGGCGCAGCGCGATCAGCTTGACCTTGATGCCGGCAGCACGTGCCGCGGCGACGGCTTCGCGCAAGGGCTCGCTTGATGAGCCCCAGGTCAGAACGGCCAATTCGCCTTCGCCATCGATCTCAGCCCAGTGCGCGCCAAAGTCGAAAGCCTCCAGCTTGCGTTGGCGCTTGTCGAGCTGGCCGACATGGTCCTTGGCCTGGCTCGAAGGCGTGCCCCGCGCATTATGGGTAAGACCGTCGGCCGTATACTGGCCGCCGGGAAGGCCCGGTATCGCCATTGGCGAAACGCCCAATTCGGTTGCGGCATATCGTTCGTAATGATCGAGAGGCGCTTCAGGGACCAGGCGTTTGGTCTGGAAGGCAACGTCTTCCGGTTTGTCGATAACGACGCGGGCCTGGCCGAGGGACTGGTCGGAAAGCATGATGACCGGCGTCTGGAACGTTTCGGCCAGATGAACCGACCATTGCGCGGTCAGAAGGCAGTCACCGACGGAGAGGGGTGCCGTTACGATATGGGGAGCATCACCATGCAGACCATAGACAGCGATGTTGAGGTCGCTTTGCTCGGATTTTGTTGCAATGCCCGTCGAAGGCCCGGAGCGCATCACATCGACGACGACCATCGGAATTTCGGACGCCACGGCGAGGCCGAGAGATTCGATCATCAGGGATAGGCCGGGACCGGCGGTCGCGGTCAGTGATGGAGCGCCACCATAGCTCGCGCCCATAATCATGTTGATCGAAGCGAGCTCGTCCTCGGCCTGCACCAGCACGCCGCCGGATTGCGGCAAAGCGTGCGCCATCCACTCGAGAATTTCGGTTGCCGGTGTGATCGGATAACCCGCGACGAATTTGACGCCGCCCTTCAACGCGCCGAACCCGGTTGCCTCGTTGCCAGTGATCGACCAGCGATCTTTCTTTGGCGCGCCCGGCAGGGCAAGTTTGGTAAAGGTCACGTCCGGTGCCGCGTTCGCGCCGAGCAGAACCGCGCTTTCGCTGGCCGCCAGCGCTTCAGGCTTCTTGCGGCCTATCGATGCGGCGACCGCGGCGATGATGGCAGTCTCGGGCAGACCAATGAGCCGCGCCAGAGCGCCGAGGGCGACCATCGAAACACGCGCGCCCTTGATACTTTTTGCGAGCTTCGCCATCGGCACGAGCCCGACGGCGGCGCCGGTATCCTTCAGAAAGCCCGGCATTTCGCCAGCAGCGGGATCCGCAATGATCAGGCTGGCGGAATCCAGCGGCAGCTCGTCGGCGAAACGCTGCACATTGTCGAAATCGAGGGCCAGCAGAATGTCGAACCGGTCATCGGGCGACTGAACGGGCTTCGACGAAAGCCGGATCATCGCCGCCGCCTCGCCGCCCCTGATCTGCGGACCGGTCGAACGCGTCATAAAGCCATAGAGGCCACAACTCGTCGCCGCGTCGAGCAGCATCTGCCCGGCGGTCATAACGCCGGCGCCGCCCGATCCCGTTAGAACGATGGACAGCGAGGCCGAAGGAGTTGATTTAGTCATGATGCCCGCCTCTTCATTTCGCGCGCCCTCCTGTTTGGAGCCATTGTTGCGAATTATCCGCAAGTTCGAGAATCGGGTTGGTACGCAACCCTACAACGGAGTTGGTTGCGACCCGCGTGAGCAAAAAACGCGCCAACCGCGCGGGCTGGCGTCGAGATGTCGCTGCATTGGCACGATAGCGCTGATACAACGGACTTCTGTCGCAGGGCTTCTTGCGATGGGCGCCGGATCGATGATGGGCGGCGGGCCGGGAATAGGTCACTAACCGAAATCCGATTTATGGGGTTGCTTATTTGGTATTTCTATACTAATTTACCAAAATAAGAGGCGGACTGCAACAAGCAATCAAGCTGTCCGAGCGAAAATAGGGAAGCCCAATGGTTCAGGGTATCGCGGCGCATCGCTGGATGATGACGGCGGTAAATCAGCCGATGGTTCGCGAGGCTTTTGTCGCGACGGCGGGCGAAGGCGAAGTTGTGGTCGCCGTCGCCGGCTGCGGCGTCTGCCATACCGATCTCGGCTATTTCTACGATGGCGTGCGTACAAATCATCCCTTGGCGCTGGCACTGGGCCACGAGATTTCGGGGCGGGTTGTCGCAACCGGCAGCGGTGCCCAATCGTGGCTCGGTCGCGCCGTGATCATTCCTGCGGTGCTGCCCTGTGGCGAATGCGACACCTGCAAACGCGGTCGTCCGAACATCTGCCGTAAACAGAAAATGCCCGGCAACGACATCCAGGGGGGCTTTGCCTCACACATCGTTGTGCCTGCGCGCGGCCTGTGCCCGGTAGACGAAGCGCGGCTTGCCAAACGCGGCCTTTCGCTCGCCGATGTCAGCGTTGTCGCCGATGCCGTGACGACGCCGTATCAGGCCGTCATGCGTGCCGGCGTCACCAACGGCTCGGTGGCGATCGTGATCGGCATTGGTGGCGTCGGCGGCTATTCGGCCCAGATTGCCAAGGCGTCCGGCGCCACCGTGATCGCCATCGATGTCGATCCGATCAAGCTCGCATCGATCGGCCAGCATGGAGCGAGTTTGACGCTCAATGCCCGCGAGCACGACATCAAGAGTCTCAAGGCGAAGATCGGCGAGTTCTGCAAGGCAAACGGCCTGCCCTTGACCGAATGGACAATCTTCGAATGTTCGGGCACGGCGGCCGGACAGACCACGGCCTTTGGCCTCCTGACCTTCGGCGCGACGCTGTGTGTCGTCGGCTTCACGATGGATCGAGTGGAGTTGCGCCTCTCCAATCTGATGGCCTTTGATGCCCGCGCTCTGGGAAATTGGGGATGTCCGCCCGAACTTTACCCGGCCGCGCTCGATCTCGTTCTCGATGGCAAGATCAATCTTGCCGCCTTTGTCGAACAGCATCCGCTCGACGACATCAACTCGATCTTCGCGCAGGTGCACGCCCACAAGCTCGCCCGCCGCGCGGTTCTCGTTCCCCAGCAATGACAGGACTCCTCAAGATGCCCCAGCCCCATCTCGTCGATCACGATATCGTCGCCTTTGAGCCAGTCGCGGGCGTTATCTATGAGAAGCGCCCGGCGCGCGGCGCTGATGGCAAGGTCGTGCCGGGCCTGTTCAACGCCTGGATCTGGCTCGACAATCCCAGCCAGTTCAATTCCTACACAACCGATATGGTGAAGGGCGTAATTCGCGCCTTCCGCGCCGCCTCCAATGCGCGCGATGTCGTCGCGGTAGTCTTCACCGGCGTGGGCGACAAGGCGTTCTGCACGGGCGGAAACACCGAGGAATACGCGGAGTACTACGCCGGCAATCCGCAGGAATACCGCCAGTACATGCGTCTGTTCAACGACATGGTGTCGTCGATCCTCGGTTGCGACAAGCCCGTGATCGCGCGCGTCAACGGCATGCGTATCGGCGGCGGCCAGGAAATCGGCATGGCATGCGATTTCACCATCGCCCAGGATCTGGCCCGGTTTGGCCAGGCTGGTCCCAAGCACGGCTCGGCCGCCATCGGCGGCGCGACGGATTTTCTTCCGCTGATGGTCGGCGCGGAACGTGCGATGGAATCCGGAACCCTGTGCGAGCCGTGGTCGGCGCACAAAGCCTATCGTCTCGGCGTCGTTCTGGACATCGTGCCGGGGTTGAAGGTGGATGGCGTGTTCGTCGCCAACCCGCTGGTCGAAACGCAACGCTATCTCGACGAATATGGCCGCATCGTGCACGGCGAGCCCCTGACCGGTGCAGCCCTGACGGCAGGCAAGGCAGTGGTGGCGCGCGGCGTTGTCGATCTGTCGCTGCTTGATGCCAAAGTCGAGGCGATGTGCACCAAACTGATGACCACGTTCCCCGAATGCTTGACCAAGAGCTTCGAGGAACTGCGCAAGCCGAAGCTCGACGCCTGGAATCGCAACAAGGAAAACAGCCGAGCGTGGCTCGCCCTCAACATGATGGCGGAGGCCCGGACGGGATTCCGCGCCTTCAATGAAGGCCCGAAAAACGAGCGCGAAATCGATTTCGTCGCCCTGCGCCAGCGTCTCGCCAACGGAGAGGGGTGGACCGAGGCGATGATCGAGGAGCTGATTCCGAAGGCGGGAGGGCACAAGGCGTGAGCAGCCCGCTGAAGGTTTGGCTCGAGCGCGACGGACGGTTGCTTCGCCTGAGGCTCGATCGTCCCAAGGCGAATATCCTCGATGCCGCGCTGGTCGGTGCGATCGAGAATGCTATCCGCCAGCATGGGACGGTTGCTGAATTGCGCGGCATTCTCATTGACGCTGCCGGCGGGCATTTCAGTTTCGGCGCCTCGATCGAGGAGCATCTGCCCGATCAATGCGCGGCGATGCTCGCGAGCTTTCACCGGCTGATTCTGCAAATCTTTGCCTCGCCTGTTCCTGTACTGGTAGCGGTCCGCGGGCAATGTCTCGGGGGCGGCCTCGAATTAGCGACCGCCGGGCATCTGCTTTTTGTCGGGCGCGATGCCAAATTCGGCCAGCCGGAGATTCAGATCGGCGTCATCGCGCCGGCCGCGTCCTGCCTGCTGCCCGAACGCATCGGGCTTGCGGCCGCGGAGGATCTTCTGTTTTCCGGGCGTTCGATCGATGCCGAGGAGGCTTTCAGGATCGGCCTCGTAACGGAAGTCGCCGACGATCCGGAAGCGGCCGCACTCGGCTACTTCGATCGGCATCTGGCGCCAAAAAGCGCAAATTCGCTGCGCTTTGCCGCGCGCGCGTCCCGGTATGGAACGACCGGAAGGATCGCGGCGAAACTCGCAGCGATCGAGAGGATCTATCTGGACGAATTGATGGTGACGCAAGACGCCGTCGAAGGCCTTTCTGCATTCATCGAAAAACGCCAGGCGCGTTGGAAGGATCGCTGACATGCTCGACAAAACGAAATCGGCAACAGCCAACATCGTGCAGCGCTGCGAAGACCTGTTCACCGATCTGAATTTCGGTGCGGCGCGGGCCTGGAAGGCGGCGACGCCAGGCCGGAAGGTTATCGGGTTCATGCCGTATTACGTGCCGCGTGAAATCATCCACGCAGCCGGAGCGCTGCCGCTCGGCATTTTGGGCGGCGGCGATCAGCTCGAAGTCATTCACGGCGACGCGTACTATCAGAGCTATATCTGTCGTATCCCGCGCTCGACCATCGAGCTTGGCGTCTCGGGTCGTCTCGATTTCGTCGACGGCATGCTCTTCCCTTCGATCTGCGACGTCATTCGCAATCTGTCGGGAATGTGGAGGTTGATGTTCCCGAAAGTCGCGTCCCGTTACGTTGACCTGCCGCAGACCTTCGAGGACGATGTCGGCGGCGAATTTTACAGGCACGAACTGAACGAGATTCGCGAATGGCTGGCCAACATCACGGGCAAGCCCGTCACCGATGAGGCCATCCGGGCCTCGATCGTGCTCTTCAACGAAAATCGCCGGTTGGTGCGCGAAGCCTATGCGCTGCGAATGAAGGAGCCGTGGAACGTTCCGTCCTCGGAACTCTATCTTCTGCTGCGCGCCGGCCTCGCCCTGCCGGTGGAAGATCACAACCAGCTGATGCGCGACTATCTTGATTTAGTGCGTGAGCAGCAGAGACCGATCAAGGACAATTGCCGGGTCGTGCTCTGCGGAGTCTTCTGCGAGCAGCCGCCGCTCAATCTGATCAAGTCGATCGAGCTTTCCGGCTGCTATATCGTCGATGACGACTTCATTCTCGTCACACGCTGGGAAAAATCCGCAGTTGCCACTGACGGGGATCCGATCGCAAATCTCGCGCGTTCCTATCTGCACGATTCGATGTCGACCGCGCCGAAATACGAGCCGGATGAGGCCAAGAAGGGCATGTATCTCGTCGAGAGCGTGCGCGAGAACCGCGCCGAAGGCGTCATTTTTGCAATGCCGAGCTTCTGCGACCCGGCGCTCCTCGAACGCCCGATGCTGCAGAGCGTCCTGAAGAAACACGGCGTCCCCCAAATCGCGTTCAAATACGCCGAAAATTCCGGCCAGATGCAGCCCATTCGCGAACAGGCAGGGACATTCGCCGACTCGATCAAACTGTGGAGCGGAGCATGACGACAATTATCACGCGACCCAAAGCCAAACCGGCCGACGTCATCAAGGACGCTTCCATGACGAAGCAGAAGGAGATGATGGCCGGGCACTACGAGCGGCTGGCCAATGCGCCCGAGAGCGGCGAAAAGGTGGCTGCGACTTTCGTTCCGGGCAATCTCAACGAATTATTGATGTGCTTCGGTTTTGCCAACAATTTGCCCGAGGTCAACGCGATCCAGAACGGTCTGCGCAAGACGAGCGGGGGTTTCGTCATGGAAGCCGAAAAGCTCGGCCATTCCGAGGACGTCTGCACTTACGTCAAGTCCGACATCGGCATGATGGCCAAGGGCAATATCGGTCCCAACGGGCGCAAGCTCCCGGATCCGGACGTGTTGCTGTTGTCCTACACCGGCTGCTTCACCTTCATGAAGTGGTTCGAGTTGCTGCGCCAGCAATACAATTGTGAAACGATCATGCTTCACACGCCCTACCTGGCGGACGGAAAAATCACCAAGGACATGGTCCAGTACATGGTGAAGCAACTCAAGCAGGATGTCATTCCAAAGCTCGAGAAGGTCTCCGGCGTCAAGTTCGACATCGACCGGCTGCGTGAATATCTGCGCAAGTCGGCCAAGGCTGAAGATGATCTCGTGTGGGTGCTACAAAGCGCCAAGACCAAACCGTCGCCGATCGACGCCTATTTCGGGGGCATCTATTATATCGGGCCGATTTTTGGCGCCTTCCGTGGCACCGACGATGCAATCGACTACTATCGGTTTCTGCGTGAAGAGGTCGAGGAGCGCGTCGCGCAGGGCAAAGGCCCGGTCACGCCGGACGGGGACATGGGCAAGGAGCGATATCGCCTCGTTGTCGAGGGGCCGCCGAACTACACCAACTTCCGCCAGTTCTGGAAGATGTTCTATGACGAGGGGGCGGTGGTCGTCGCCTCGAGCTACACCAAGGTTGGCGGCACCTATGATTTCGGGTTCCGGCATAACCCGGACCATCCGCTTGAAATCGCTCGCCGAATACTGCCTGAATGTCTACACCAATCGGAACCTGCCGATGCGCGTCGACATGCTGGAAAACTATGTCAACGAATATGAGGCGGACGGGCTTCTGATCAACTCGATCAAGAGCTGTAACAGCTTCTCGGCCGGCCAATTGCTGATGATGCGCGAAGTGGAAAAGCGGACGGGTAAACCGGCGGCTTTCATCGAGACCGATCTTGTCGATCCCCGCTATTTCTCGGCGGCCAACGTCAAGAACCGGCTCGAGAGCTATTTTCAGATGATTGAACAGAAACGCGCTGGCATGCGCGGTGCCGCCTAGGAGAAGTCATGCGCACCTTCATTGGGATCGACCTCGGCTCGACCACGACGAAAGCCGTTCTGCTCGACGAAAACCAGGACGTCGTCGGACGCGGAATCACCAACTCGCGTTCCAACTACGGCACCGCGGCGCGCGTCGCCAGCGAGGAGGCGCGAATTGACGGACGTTTCACGTTGTTTCGCCGTGCCCTGAGTTCGGGCGAAGCCAACGGCGAGCGCGTTCAGGAGTTCCTGGGCGCCCTGGAACGAAACTTTCGTCTCGTTCAATTCCTGGAACAGCTCAACGACCTGGAAGCGACCTGCATCGGGCAATTGCAGACCGAACGGTTCGCGAAAGTAGCCGAAAAAATGGGCGAGGCGCTGAACGAAGTGTTCCGGCGCCTGAAGGCCGAAGCGCCGGAGCTTTACGCCCCGGGCGCCAAGCGCAAGTCGGACTTTTTCCGCGATATCGCCGGTTCCCGCTTTCACGTGCACGCCGAGGCGGTCGCCCGCGAGTCGGCCGTGCCGCACGATATATTGCTGAACGCCTACGACAAGTCGATCATCGAAGTCGAAAACAGGCCGCCGGCCGGCGACATGAGCGACAAGTTTCGTCGCGCCATGGCGCGCGTACTCGAAATTGACCCGCATCTCATCGACGGGTCGAACAATGTCCCGGGCACGATCGAGGATACGCTCGGCATCGAACTCGAAGAGACCTATCTGGTTGGCACGGGTTATGGGCGCGTCACGTTGCCGTTCTCCAAGGAGCATATCCGCTCGGAGATTCTCTGCCATGGGCTCGGTGCCCACATGATGTATCCGAAAACCCGAACGGTCCTCGACATCGGAGGACAGGACACCAAGGGCATCCAGGTCGACAACGCTGGCATTGTCGAAAATTTCCAGATGAACGATCGCTGCGCGGCGGGCTGTGGCCGCTATCTCGGCTATATCGCCGACGAGATGAACATGGGTCTGCACGAACTCGGGCCTCTGGCGATGAAGTCGAACAGGCCAGCGCGCATCAATTCCACGTGCACCGTGTTCGCCGGTGCGGAACTGCGCGATCGCCTGTCGCTTGGAGAAAAGCGCGAGGATATTCTGGCCGGCCTTCATCGCGCGATCATCCTGCGCGCGATCTCCATCATCTCGCGATCGGGTGGCGTGACGGATGAGTTCACCTTCACCGGCGGCGTCGCCAAGAATGAGGCCGCGGTTCGGGAATTGCGCAAGTTGATCAAGGAAAATTACGGTGATGTGACGATCAACATCAATCCGGATTCCATCTATACGGGCGCGCTCGGCGCCGCCGAATTCGCGCGTCGCGCGGTCGCTTCCTGAAACAGGAGAATTTCATGCCCATCACAGCAGGGATCGACGTCGGAACTGGCGCCATCAAGGTCGCGCTTTTCAATGTGGAAGGCGCCGCCGAAACGTGCCTTGTCAAGCGCGTTGACCGCATGCGCCAACGTGATCCGATGAAGCTCGCGGAACAAATGTACGATGACGCCCTCGCGGAGGCCGGTCTGAAGCGAAAGGACGTCGCTTATTGCGCGACCACGGGCGAAGGCGAGGCGCTGCATTTTCATACGGGCCATTTCTATTCCATGACCACGCATGCCCGCGGAGCGATTTATCTGCGCCCGGACTGCCGCGCCGCGCTCGATATCGGCGCCCTGCATGGCCGCGCCATTCGTCTCGACGAGCGTGGCAAGGTGCTCAACTACAAAATGACGAGCCAATGTGCGTCGGGCTCCGGCCAATTCCTGGAGAATATCGCGCGCTATCTCGGCATCGCCCAGGATGAAATCGGCACCCTGTCGAAACAGGCCGACAATCCGGAGAAAGTGTCGGGCATCTGCGCAGTGCTCGCCGAGACTGACGTCATCAACATGGTGTCTCGGGGCATTACGGCGTCGAATATCCTCAAGGGAATTCACGAGTTGATGGCGGATCGCCTGGCTAAACTCCTGAAGACGGTCGGCGGGCTCGATGGAACTGTCCAAATGACCGGCGGTCTCGCGCTGGACGCCGGTTTGGTCGAGGCGATGAAAGAGTCGATGCTTCGGGAGAAGGTCAAGGTTCCGATTGAGAGCCATCCCGATGCGATTTTTGCCGGCGCCTTCGGTGCGGCGCTGTGGGGAGCTTTCCGGCACGACAAGCTGGCGCTCCTTGCCGAGCAAGCCACGGCCGCGTAAGCGTTGTTACAAAGGAGATCTCGACATGGCCCTTATGATCAATGAAGACTGCACCGCATGCGATGCGTGCAAGCCAGTCTGCCCGAACGATGCGATCTCGTCGGGTGACACAATATATACCATTGATGCCTTGCGCTGCACGGAATGTGTCGGCGCCGAGGATGAACCGCAATGCAAGCTCGTTTGCCCGGCGAATTGCATTGTCCCCAATCCGGATTTTCCGGAGACGCCCGAGGAATTGCAGGAGAAATACGAACAGCTGCATTCCTGAACGGCTGCAGGAGCGACGTCATGCAATCGGTCCGGTTGAAGGTCTATTCGATCGATGGCGTGACGCCGGTGGTGCACCCGCTTGCCTTTGTTCATCCCGAGGCGGTTCTGATAGGCGACGTAATCGTCGAGGAAGGCTGTTATGTCGGTCCTTGCGCGTCGCTTCGGGGCGATTTCGGGCGAATCATCGTCCGGAAGGGGTCGAACGTTCAGGACAACTGCACCTTGCATAGCATGCCGGGCTTCGATTGCGATATCGGAGCCAACGGCCATATCGGGCATGGCGCTGTCATTCACAGCGCGCAGCTCGGTTCCAACGTTCTTATCGGGATGAACGCCGTGGTGATGGATCACGCGCGGATCGGCGAAGCCGCGATGATCGGGGCAATGAGCTTTGTGAAGGCAGGCGCCGAAGTGCCAGCCCGTCATCTTGCCGCGGGCGTTCCGGCTCGGGTGTTGCGGGAGCTTTCAGCGGACGAACTCGCCGGGAAGGTCGAGGGTACGAAAGTCTACCAGGAGCTTGCGCGCCGGTGCCTGGCTTCGTTACGGCTTGCCGAGCCTCTCGCGCATTTCGACGCGAACCGTCGCAGGGTGGATGCCGACATCGTCCTTCCGGCGCGGAGCGCGGCGGAGGCGGCGAAGCGACGCGGCTAGATGCACGCCCCTTCAACCCGTTGATTTAAATCAATGCAAGCAGAAACCCGGTCGGAAACAGTTTCAAACAACAGCAAGATAATTCACGAATAGCCTCCGGGAGGATGGTCTAATGATCGCAAAGTCGGTCGGTTGGACGACGGGTGGCCCGCCCCGCCATCTTGATCCCGTGGAATCCAGCAAAAAAAACCTGGGCCCGGACGAGGTTCTCGTCAAGATTGACGGGCGCCAAGCAAGGGGCATCGATCTCAAGACAGCCTGCGACGGCGGGGATAAGACGCTTGGATCGCAAGCGGTCTGCCGCGGTGTCCCTGGCCGCGTCGTGGAGGCTGGCGCGAACGCGTTGTGGTATGTGGACCGCTCCGTCATTGTTCCTGCCGAAGGCAAGTGCGCAAGTTGCGACGCGGTCCAGCGCGACCGGGCAGCGGCACACTTCGGCGAAAACCTGATCGAAAATGATGATGACGAGACACCTGCCAGGCTCGTCGTTGTGCGGGCAAGCGAACTCTGTGTGGTGTCGACGATCATCGATTGGCAGAAACCAGCATAGGTCGTAGTTCCGATGCCGCGATCACGGTCGGCCTGGTTGTGCGTCTGCTCGCTTCGTCGCGAATGATTGGAGAGCTGGCTATGGAATCGAAATTAACGGCCGGTGACCTCCAGGTGATCGCGCGCATCGCGGTGTTTCGCGGACTGAAGCCGGAAACCGTCGAGCACATCGTCGCGCCTGCGAAAGCCATCACGTTGCGACCGCGCGAATTGATTGCCCGTCAGGACGAACCGGCGACCGCGTTCTTCATCGTGATCTACGGTTGGATAAAGCTCTATTGCAGCCTGTCATCGGGCGACGAGACGATCATCGAGACAGTTACAAAGGGCGGGAGCTTTGCCGAAGCCGTTGCATTCACCGGGAATCGATATCTTGCGACCGCCGAAGCGGTGGGCGAGGCGCGCATTGCACGAATCCCCGCGGATCACGTCGTCCGCTGTATTCGTGACAACCCCGACATTGCGATGCCGATGATCGCGTCGATCTCTCAGCATATGAATTATCTCGTCCAGCATATCAAGCAGCTCAAGGCGCAAAGCGGCGTTCAGCGGTTGGCCGAATATCTCGCGTCATTGTCGTTGGCGGAGCAGGGCCGTTGCGCGTTGGCGCTACCCTATGACAAGACCGTGATAGCAGGACAACTCGGTCTTAAGCCCGAGTCGTTGTCGCGGGCCTTCGCAAAGTTGAGAACGATCGGTGTCATGGTCGATGCGTCGCGCGTCGTCGTCGAGGACGTTGCCAAGCTCCGTCAGATTGCTGCCGACCATCGGGGTGTGGTGCAGGGCCCGCTGCGGCCCGAGAGTTGACGTCAGTTGTCGCCTATCGGCCAATTCCATAGTGCAAGCGCAGGAACGCACCGACCGTATCTTTCAAGTCCAACCAACGGAGATCTCCTAATGCCATCGCAGCGTCTTGACCCACCGGGCTGGAAGCCACCGATCGGTTATGCGAACGGAATCAGCGTCGCGGCAGGCCAAATCGTGTTCATTGCCGGCCAGGTCGGATGGGATGCGGAGCAGCATTTCCAGAGCGAACAGCTCGTGCCGCAGTTTGAGCAGGCCCTCAAGAACATCCTCGCTATTCTTGCCCAGGCAGGCGGCAAGGCGACAGACATCTGCAGGATTACGGCGTTTTGCATCGACAAGCCGGCTTACCTCGCCAACCGGCGCGAACTGGGACGCATCTGGAAATCCCTGATCGGAGACCATTATCCGGCGATGAGCATGATATTTGTCGCCGATCTTCTCGACACCCCTGCAAAGATTGAGTTGGAAGCGACAGCGGTCCTGCCCAATCCAGCGAAGTGAGCACCGATCCCACGACCGCGACGCAGTCAGCATTTCAGCGCTGCGTCGCTTTCTTGCGCGTCAAGCCGGACGATTGACTGTCAGCGCTGAAAGGCGCCAGCGCCAGCCGGGCGTCAGAAGTGTTGTTCAGGCCTTGCACTCGGCGAACAGGCTTGCGGTCAGCCGGCGGGCTAGCGCCGCAGCCGATACCCGCCGATAGTTGGCGGACGCAAGGGTGGTTCGCATCGGCTGGACCTGCTTTTGCACCAGCCGATCGATCTCCTGCAGGAGATGGTCATCGACCGATCGCAGCGCGAAACCATCGGTGCCTGACAGAAGGAATGGGCGGGAATTGGTGCCTGTCAGCGCGATCCGAAGTGAACCGATGTTTGCGCCGGATGGCGTGAGCGCAACCGCTACCCCGGCCAACGGATAGTCGATGGCGCCGCGCACCCGCACTTTCGCGTAGGCCGACAGCGGCGAGTTTGGCGGGAGATGGACGCCGGCGACGAGTTCGCCGTCCGCCAAGGCAAGATGCGCCTTGCCATCCTCGACATAAAGCTCCTGCAAGGGAATTCGCCGAATGCCCTGCGCGCTGGCGATATCCACCTCGGCGCCGAGAACAAGCAGAGCCGGCGCCAGATCGCCACTGAAGGCGGCGTGGCAACGTTTGCCTTGCGGCGCGACGTGACAAATATCGCCGCGGTTCTTGAGGCAATATGAATTCGCGTGCCGCCACCATTCGCTCTGGTTGTAGTAAATGCAGCGGGTATCGAGGCACAAATTTCCGCCGAGCGTTCCCAGGTTGCGGTGGCCGGGTGCGGCGATTGCTCCGGCAGCCTGCGCCAGGGCGCGATAGTGCTTCCCGACGGCGGCGTTGCCCGCAATCGATGCGATCGTGACGCCCGCGCCGATCGTCATTCCGCCGTCGCTGGAATTGATCCCGGCAAGTTCGCCAATACCTGAAATATCAACCAGCAAATCCGGCTGCGTGATGCCACGGCGAATGTTCACGAGCAGGTCTGTTCCGCCCGCGACCATGCGGCTCCGCGGATGCGACAGCAGCGCCGCGATCGCCTCCTTGAGGGTGGCGGGTTTCGTGAGGCGCAGTTCGGCTAAGGCTAAGGTCACGATGCGGCCTTTGAACGTGCGAGCTTCGCCTTCCGGCGACGCTGGATGAGCGCTTCCACGACCCGGTCGGGGGTCACGGGCAATTCGTCGAAGTCGATGCCGATTGCGTTGGCGATCGCGTTGACCATGGCTGGCGGGAAGCCGGCCAATGCGCCCTCGCTTGCCTCCTTTGCCCCGAAGGGCCCGAATGGATCGTGGCTTTCAACGATATGAACTTCGATCGGCGGAGATTCGGCGATCGTCGGCATGCGGTATTCGAGGAAACTCGCATGGGCCGCCAAACCATCGAGATAGCGGGTCTCTTCGCACAGCGCCTGGCCCATCCCCATCCAGACCGATCCCTCGATCTGTCCTACCACCGCAAGCGGATTGATCGCATGGCCGCAGTCCAGCGCAACCCACACTTTTTCGATTGTCACCAGGCCGGTCGCATCGTCGACGCTCACCTCGACCACCTGGGCGCCGTAGCTGAAGCCCATGGTGGAGCCGACGGCGCCGCCGCGATGCTTGCCGCCCTGGAATTCGGGAGGGCAGGTGAAAGTTCCCTTCACAGTGATGGCGCCCTCGTCGACCAGCGCAGCGGCGACGACTTCGTCGAAGGGCAGGGCCGACTGGCCTCCCGTGCCGACGCGAAAAGTCTCTCCTATGCACTCGATCTCTTCCGGGCGGGCCTCCAGCTTGCGTGCGGCCGCGGCAACCAGCTTGGCTTTCAGCTGCTTTGCGGCGTCGATCGCCGCGTTACCCACCATGAAAGTGATCCGTGACGAGTAAGCGCCGTTATCCTTCGGCGTGATGGCGGAATCGCCGGCAATGACGCGGATTCGACCGAGCGAGACGTCCAGCGTTTCCGCCACGGCGATCGCGACCATTGTCGAGGATCCCTGACCGATATCGGCCGCGCCCGTGAGCGCCGTAATCCCACCATCGAAGTCTACCTTGAGATTCACCAAAGCGTGCGGTTCGCCCGTGAAATGAATCGGTTTGGCAGACCCGCTGACGTAGTGGGAGCAGGCCATGCCAAGGCCTTTGCCCGGCGGCATGTGACCGGCGCGTTCGCGCCATTGGCTCGCCCGCTCGACCTTGTCGAGACATTCGGGGAGTCCGTAGCTGTTCACCACCAAACCGTTCAGCGTCTGGGTGGGTGCCTGCAACAGGTTGGCACGGCGCACGGCGAACGGATCCAGCCCGAGTTCGCGGGCCATGCGGTCGACGAGACATTCGAACGTGTGGCGCATGTCGACCGAGCCGTGTCCACGCATCGCGCCGCAAGGCGGAAGATTGGTGTAGGCTCGGTAGCCGTCGTATTTGAGCGCTGGAATATCGTAGAGGCCCTGCAACAGAGCGCCCGCATAAAGGATCGTCACGATGCCATATCCGGCATACGCGCCGCCGCGCTGGACCACTTCGCAGGCGCAGGCAGTAAACCGGCCATCGCGCCGCATCCCGATCCGGAGGATGACGTCCGTTTGCGGTCGCGCGCGGTGAGTGAGGAACGTCTCCTCCCGGGTCAGCCGCATAAGTACCTTGCCGGCGGCCGCGCGTGCGAGAAGAGCCGTTATGATTTCAAAATTCAGGACCTCGACGCGCGCGCCAAAACCGCCGCCGATAAACGGTTTCACCACACGGATCTGCGCTTCGGTCATCCGCAGGCATCGCGCCAGCATCAGGTGCAGGTAATAGCCGACCTGAGAAACGCTCTGGACAGTGAGCCGGTCGGTTATCGGGTCGTAATCCATCAGGCAGACATGCGGCTCGATTTGAGCGTGATTGACTTCCGCACAGTCGATCTTGACCTGGCGGACCAGATCCGCCGTTTCGAAGCCCTGTCGCCAGTCGCCAAACTCGTGATGAACCTCGCGTTCCAGATTGCCGGACTTGTTGTCATGCAACAGCATTGCGCCAGGAGCGCGAGCTTCTTCGGACGTGTAATAAGCGGGTAGCTCGCGCAGCTCCAGTTCGATCAGATCGAGCGCGCGTTCGGCCGTTTCCGCATTGACCGCGGCCACCGCCGCTATCGGCTCACCGCGGTAGCGTACGCGACCCCGGGCCATCGGATACTCGTTCATGGCGATGGGGAGCACGCCATAGGTGAGGTCGCAGTCATCGCCGGTGATGACCGCCTCGACGCCTTCGAGCGCGCGAGCTCGGGACACGTCGAGCTTGACGATTTCTCCGTGGCTCACCGGGCTTCGCAGAATGCGTCCGACAAGTGCGCCGGTATGGTCCAGATCGGCGGTGTAACGCGCGCGCCCGGTGACCTTCTCGATCCCGTCGATCAGGGGGACGCCGCGACGGCTGAGGCCGCCGTGAGTAACCGGTTCAGCAGTCATGATTTGACGTCCGCTGCCGACTTGACCAATTCAAGAACTTTCACATAGCCCGTGCAGCGACAGAGATTTCCGGACAGGGCGGAGCGTATCTCGTCGTCGGTAGGTGACGGATTGCGGCGTAACAGACCTTCCGCCGCCATGATCATTCCGGGGGTGCAAAAGCCGCATTGCGCGCCCAGCTTCTCATGAAAGGCGCGCTGCAGCCGGCTGAGCTTGCCGTGCTTCGCCAGGCCTTCGACGGTTTCGACGTGGCGCCCCTCGCAGCGAGCCGCAAGCACGATACAGGACGGCACCGGCTCGTCGTCGATCAATACCGTGCATGCCCCGCACTCGCCGCCGTCGCAGCCGGTTTTCACGCCGGTGAGGTGCGCAACGTCGCGCAAGTAGTCGACGAGTAATTGTCCTTCTGCGACCGCGTCCTCGCGCATCCGCCCGTTGAGCTTAAGTTTTAGTAAACGCATCGTCTTCTGAGGCGGTGCATGCATCGAAACTGCTCCTCCAGCAGATAGTCTCCTCCCTTTGGGGTCGATGTTCCATGACAAAAGTCAAGACATGGGAACAAATCGGTCGGAACATTGGGTGTTTCACCTGACCGAAGTCAAGGAACGGTCTTCCGTTCGCCGGTAAACGGGAAGCTTCGGATCTGATCGGCGAGGTCGGCAATGACGGTTCGCGATTACAATGCTGCTGTCGATTTCGTTGATCGGAACGTCGCCGAAGGCCGGGGCGACAAAACCGCTTTTATCGATCCTTCGCGCAATCTGACCTATGCGGAACTGCGGGACACCGCGGCGCGTGTCGGCCCGATGCTGGCGCGTCTCGGCATCGAAAGGGAAGACCGGATCGCAATCGTGTTGCTCGATACGGTTGAATTTCCGATACTCTTCTGGGGAGCTATACGGGCCGGCATAGTTCCGGTTCTGCTCAATACGCGGATAGCCGTCGACGAATATCGGTACCTGCTCGAAGATTCTCGCGCCAAGGCGGTATTTGTTTCGGCCGCTCTGCTTCCCGTTATCGAAGAGGCAGCGGCCGGGTTGCCAGATCTCAAGAGGATAGTTGTCGTTGGCGGAGGCCCTGCATCGAAGCCCCGCCTCGACGCGCTATTGGCGGCCGAGAATGAAGGTTCCGCGCCGGCGCGGACCTGCGCCGATGATGTCGCGTATTGGCTCTACTCGTCCGGCACCACGGGAATGCCCAAAGGGGTCATGCACGTGCATTCCAGCCCGAGGCTTTTGGCGGAAAGCGCCGGCAAGCGCCGTATCGGTTATCGCGAGGACGACGTCGTGTTTTCCGCGGCGAAACTGTTCTTCTCCTATGGCCTCGGAAATGCGATTTTTTGTCCGATGTGGGTTGGAGCGACTTCAGTATTCTATCCGGAGCGGCCGACCCCGCAGACCGTCTTCGAGGTGCTGCGGGGGTATCAGCCGACGATGTTTTTCGCGGTCCCTACGCTCTATGCCGCAATTCTTGCCGATCCGGAATGCACGGCGCAAAACATGTCGGGCCGGCTGCGATTGTGTTTTTCGGCCGGGGAAGCATTGCCGGCGCATGTTGGAGAGGCTTGGAAGGAACGATTCGCAATCGATATCGTGAACGGCGTCGGCTCGACCGAAATGGGGCATCTCTTTCTTACCAATCTTCCTGATGCCGTTGAATACGGCACGTCGGGCGTCCCGGTGCATGGCTACCAGCTCAGACTGATCGACGAAGAGGGGCTGGACGTCGGCGATAACGAGATCGGCGAGCTTTTGGTAAATGGTGGATCGGCGGCAGCAGGCTATTGGAACCAGCGAGAAAAATCGCGTCGTACATTCTTGGGCGAGTGGACGCGCACCGGCGACAAATACTTTCGGCGCCCGGACGGAGTTTACACATATTGCGGTCGTACCGACGATATGTTCAAAGTCAGCGGGATCTGGGTGTCGCCGTTTGAGGTTGAGGAAGCATTGACCAGCCATCCGCTGGTCGTCGAGGCCGCAGTCGTGCCCGCCGAGGACTCCGATGGCTTGATCAAGCCGAAGGCATACGTAGTGCTTGGCGACTGTGCCGCGAATGATTCCGATTTGGCGCTTTACGAGGAACTCAAAGGGCATGTGAAACGGACGATCGGTCCATGGAAGTATCCGCGGTGGATCGTGTTCGTCGACAATTTGCCCAGAACCCCAAGCGGAAAACTTCAGCGCTTTCTGCTGCGCGAGATGGGGCATTCCTGAATGTTCGAGATTGAAACCATGGCTCGATATTCGAACTCACAATGGCGCGTGATGCTGATCGAGCCCCAGGAGACCCACAAACTGTTCAACGCCGCCGACACCCGCAAGAGGGGCAAGGCATTTCTCGATAAATGAGGGTTAAAACATGAGGCTCGAAGGAAAAACCGCAGTAGTCACCGGGGCCGCTTCCGGTATCGGTCGTGCGACCGCCGAGACCCTGGCTCGCGCTGGCGCGAATGTCATCATTGCCGATCTTTCCGCCGACAAGGGCGAGGAGGAGGCCGCACGCCTTCGCAACAGCGGTCTAAAGGCCAGCTTCATGCGGATCGATGTTGCATCCGACGAATCCATTGCCGCTTTTGCAAAGCTCGCACTGGGGCAGGGCGAGGTGCACGTCTTGGTGAACTGCGCCGGCTTCGGCAAAGGACAACCCTTCGTCGACAATGACACGGCATTCTGGGAGCGCGTCGTCGACATCAACATGCTCGGGCCGATCAAGCTCACGCGCGCGTTGCTCGGGCCAATGATCGATCGGCGGTCGGGCAAGATCGTCAACGTCGCAAGCGACGCAGGGCGGGTCGGCAGTTCTGGCGAAACCGTCTATTCCGGCGCGAAGGGCGGCCTGATCGCCTTCAGCAAAGGGCTGGCCCGCGAGATGGCGCGCTATTCGATCAACGTGAATTGCGTGTGTCCCGGGCCTACCGAAACTCCGATGTTAATGGCTTTGCCGGAGAACCACCTGGAGGCGTTCAAGCGCGCGATTCCGTTGCGCCGGTTCGGCCAGCCCACAGATATCGCCAACGCTATTCTGTTTTTCGCCAGCGATTTGTCGAACTACATCACCGGTCAGACGCTGAGCGTGTCCGGTGGATTGACGATGGCCTGATCGGGCCGCCACAAGGCAAGGGAGACACACGTGCAGACGTTCAAAGCCGCCGAATATAAAGCGACACATTTTCAGTGGGAGGTTTTGGGAAAGGTTGGGACGATTACCCTGAACCGGCCGGAACGCAAGAACCCGCTGACTTTCGAGAGCTACGCCGAGCTCAGGGACCTATTTCGAAGCCTGTCCTATGCAAGCGATGTGAAGACCGTGGTCGTTACTGGCGCGGGCGGAAATTTCTGCTCGGGCGGCGACGTGCATGAGATTATCGGTCCGCTGGTGAAAATGCAGGAGGCCGACGACATGCAGGGCCTGCTTGCGTTCACGCGCATGACGGGCGATCTGGTCAAGGCGATGCGGCATTGTCCGCAGCCGATTATCGCCGCGGTGGACGGCATCTGCGCGGGGGCGGGGGCGATCGTTGCCATGGCGTCCGATATGCGGTTCGGTACGCCGCGGGCGAAGACGGCCTTCCTGTTCGTGCGTGTCGGGCTTGCCGGCGCCGACATGGGTGCCTGCGCCATCCTGCCGCGTATCATCGGGCAAGGTCGCGCGTCGGAGCTTCTCTACACCGGACGTGTCATGACCAGCGAGGAGGCCGACAAATGGGGCTTCTTCAACCGCGTTGTGGCGCCGGAAGAGGTTCTGGCGGCGGCTCAGACGCTGGCAAAGGAACTCGCCGACGGCCCGACGTTCGGCCATGCCATGACCAAGAACTGTTTGCACCAGGAATGGGCACTCGACGTCGATTCCGCCATTGAGGCCGAAGCGCAAGCGCAGGCGATCTGCATGCAGACCAAGGATTACGGCCGGGCCTATCGCGCCTTCGTTGCCAAGCAGAAGCCCGTATTCGAGGGGAATTGATGGCCGACCGGAGCTTCCTCTCCTGGCCATTCCTGGAGCCACGTCACCAGGATTTGTATGATTCCGTTGACGCCTGGGCGTCAGCCAATCATGCGATCCTGCACGGCGAGGATGAGTCGAGCGTTGCCGCCGCGGCGACTGTTCGCCGCATCGTCGCGGAATTCGGGAAATCCGGGCTGCTGGCGATCGCCACCGGTGGCGGGAAGGGCACATTCCACGGGCCGCTCGATGCGCGCAGCCTATGCATCTGCCGTGAGGTCCTGGCGCGTCACGCGGGACTTCGCCGATTTTGCGTTTGCGATGCAGGGGCTCGGCACGGGGCCGATCGGCTTGTTCGGTACGGACGAGCAGAAGAGCCGCTGGCTGCCGGCCGTTGCGCAGGGCAAGGCGATCTCCGCTTTCGCGCTCTCGGAGGCGGCCGCTGGTTCGGACGTGTCCGCTCTCGCCATGAGTGCGACACGCGACGGGAACGGTTGGCGGCTCGACGGCGAGAAGACGTGGATTTCCAACGCGGGTATCGCCGATCTCTATGTCGTGTTCGCGCGTACTGGCGAGGCGCCGGGCGCTAAGGGCCTGTCGGCCTTCGTCGTGGAGGCTACAACGCCGGGCTTCTCCGTCCCCAAGACAATCGACCTCATCGCGCCACACCCGATAGGCAAGCTCGCCTTCGCTGGTGTTAAAGTGACGGAGGCCGATCTGCTCGGCGCGTCCGGTCAAGGGTTCCAGATCGCCATGGCCACTCTGGACGTATTCCGTTCGACCGTCGGCGCCGCCGCTCTCGGCTTCGCGCGGCGGGCACTGGACGAGGCGTTAAAGCATGCCAGCGCGCGCAAATTGTTCGGTCAGCCCTTGTCCGATTTCCAACTCACGCGCGCCAAGCTCGCCGACATGGCGCTCGCGATCGATGCAGCCGCATTGCTGATTTACCGCGCCGCTTGGACAAAAGATGTGAAAGGCGCGCGCATCAGCCGCGAATCCAGCATGGCGAAGCTGTTCGCCACCGAGGAGGCGCAGAAAGTCATCGACTCCGCCGTGCAAATCTTCGGCGGCCTCGGCGTCACCCACGGCCACATCGCCGAAAAGCTCTATCGTGAGATCAGGGCATTGCGGATCTACGAAGGCGCAAGCGAGGTCCAGAAACTCGTCATCGCGACGCGCGTTCTCGCCGAATTCCAGGCCTAGACTGGAACGTCGTTGCCGGCGGGGTCAGGCTCCGTCGGCGGTGGAGCGAGCCGGGACCTTGGCGTCCGCCTTTGTGCCACCCTTGTGCCTTTCGATGATCCTGAGCAGCGTGGTGATCGATATCGAACGCAGCGAAGCAATCGCGAAGTCATCGATCTCGCGAAGAACCTTGTGCAACGCGCGGCCTTCATCCAGGTAAACGGGCGGCGAATCTTCCGCGTCGCGGCCGACCTCTTCGAACAGTTCGATGACGTCGAGCAGTGTCACGCGCTTTGCATTTCCCGAGAAGCGGTAGCCGCCGCCAGCGCCGCGCACAGATTCAACGAGTTTCGCGCGCACCAGACTTCGCAGCACTTTGGCCAGGTGATTGAGCGAAATATCGTATTTAGTCGCGATTTGAGCGGCAGAAATCTGTTGATCGGAATGCGCCGCAAGCTCCAGTACCGCATAAAGTCCGCAAAGCGTCGCCTTTTGTAACTTCATCGGCTTCGTTCTTCTGACAGATTGCGCCCGACCAGGACGCCCCGAACGGGCGCCGCAAACGGACTCAAAGCGACTTCAAAGTTTAGTCGAGGTCTTTCTCCAACTGAATAAACGGTCCTGCCATCATCCCCAGGCTTCGAAAGAAAGCCTGGACGAGATGATTGTCGCGTTTCAGCATTGTTCGCACCTTCTCGATACCGGCCTGCCTGAAAGTTTCGCACAAAGCCTCGAAAAGCCGGGTTCCCACGTTGTGCACCCGGATCTCCTGGTCGACGTTCAAAGCAAAGACCCAGCCACAAGGCTCAGATCCGAATTCGAACGCCCTGACCTCGCCGGTGATGAAGCCTACCACCCGCCCGTGCTGTTCGGCGACCAGAAACGCCCGGCCGCTGCCACGCGATTGCTGAAAATCGGTGAATAAATCCTGCCAATACTGGCGCTTGGCTTGGCCAGTCGTCTTTTCATCGAGACTTGCGATCCAGGGAATATCACCGGCCTGTGCCGTCCGTATTTCGACATCGCCGAATGGAAGATCTCCCTCCAGCTTGGTCGGACTGTTCATTCCCGTCTCCCGCTTTGCTCCGGTCTGGCTGTTAGACGCCCGAATGACGCGATTAGCTATTGATCTGAATCAAAGACACTTGGCAATCGGGCTATATCTTGGCTTATGTATACAGTACACGGAATGCGGTATCCGCGACAAGAAACGGCAAGATAATGGGAGCGCTCAAGACCCTCGAACGCCCGCGTTCTCTGGGGGATCGTGCCTATCACAGTCTCCGCGAACACCTGCGTTCCGGGGTGATCGTGATCGGCCAGCCGCTGCAGGAAGAGGTGCTTGCGGCACAGCTTGGCGTCTCGCGCACACCGGTGCGCGAAGCCCTGACCAGACTGGCAAGCGAGGGTTTGCTGGTATCCGACGGACGAAGTTTTGTCGTTCCGGCGCTCACCGAACGTGACATTGACGAGATTTACGAGCTGCGCCTGATGCTGGAGCCCGAGGCGCTGCGGCGCGTGGCCGAGGAAATGACCGATCCGGGCAAGCTGCGCGGACTGCGCCGTAACCTGGTGGCGATGCGCGCCGCCCACGCGGCGGATGACGCCGAGGCCTTCATGAAGGGCAACTACGGCTACCGCGCCGCCTGGATGGAACTGGTGCCCAACCGAAAGCTGGTGCGTGCCATCGAGCTTTACGCCGACCATGTGCGTTTCCTGCGCTCGCTTACCCTGGGTGACCGGAAGACCCGCGAGGTGGTGATGAAGGGCCTCAAACGCTTGCTCGAGAGCCTGGCGGCGGCTGATGGCGACGGCGCTGCCATCGCCATGCGCGGCCATCTGATCGAGGCCAAGCGCATCCTCGGCAAGGCGATCGAACCTGAACAACGTTTGGACGGTGAGCATGACACACCAGGCTGAGATTCCCTACGGCGCCTATTGGAGCACACCGTTTGCCCGATGGCAGGGCGCCTATGCCAATCTGAACTCGCTCGAGTTCGCCGCCCGGGTGGTGAAGGCCGAGTTGGCGGCGCGCGGCATTCCTGCCGAGACCTTCGACCATGGTGTCCTCGGCATCAGCGTGCCGCAGAAGCACTCATTTTACGGCATGCCTTGGCTGGCCGGGATGGCGGGGCTGGGTCACATCAGCGGGCCGACGATCATGCAGGCTTGCGCCACGGGCGCGCGGGTGCTGCTCGCTGCGGTGCAGGAAGTCGATGCGGGCCTGTCGCAGACGTCCATCGCGATAACCTGCGACCGCACATCGAACGGGCCGCACCTTTATTACCCCAATCCGCGTGGCCCGGGCGGCACCGGCGCGCACGAGGACTGGGTGATGGACAATTTCGGCTGCGATCCGCTCGGTCCGCATTCCATGCTTCAGACGGCGGAGAACGTCGCGACCAAGTACCAGATACCGACATCCGCCCAGCATGAGGTCGTGCTGATGCGGGAGGCTCAGTATCGCGACGCGCTGGCCGCCGACAGTTCCTTTCTCCGGCGGTTCATGCGGCTGCCCTTTGAGGTGCCAGATCCGTCTTTCCGTAAAACGGCCGCCACCCTGGCCGGCGACGAGGGGGCATCTCAGTCGACTGCCGAGGGCTTGGCTCGGCTGAAACCGGTGATGTCCGGCGGCAGCGTTACGTTCGGCGGCCAAACTCACCCCGCCGACGGGAACGCTGCGATCGTCGTGGCCAGCCCCGATCGGGCGCGCGAACTGAGCCGCAATCCGAAGATCCGGGTTCGCCTGCTCGGTTTCGGGAGCGCCCGTGTGGCGCTTGCTCACATGCCCGAGGCTACCGTTCCGGCGGCGAAGCGGGCGTTGGCCGCAGCCGGACAAGTCGATCGACCAGATGGACGCGATCAAGACCCACAATCCGTTCGCTGTGAACGACGTCTTCTTCGCCCGCGAAACCGGCGCCGACATCGGCAAGATGAACAATTTCGGCTGTTCCCTGGTTTGGGGCCATCCGCAGGCGCCGATGGGAACCCGCTCGGTCATCGAATTGATCGAGGAACTGGCTTTGCGCGGCGGCGGTCTTGGACTGTTCACCGGGTGCGCCGCGGGAGATTCCTCGATGGCCGTCGTGATTGACGTGTCCGACAGGTAGGCAAAATGGACCTGGCGCACTGGATCGAGCGGCACGCCGCATTTGACCCGGGCAAACCGGCGATCTTGTTCGCCGGCAGCGAGATTAGCTATGCGGCGCTGGCGGCGGACATCCGTCTTGCCATCGGGCGGCTAGCTGAAGCTTGGCGTGCGTCCGGGCGAGGTGGTCGCCTATCTCGGCTTCAACCATCCGGCAAATCTGGTACTGCTGTTTGCCTGCGCCAGGATCGGAGCCATCCTGCTGCCGCTCAACTGGCGCCTTGCCGCGCCCGAACACGCCCGCATCCTTGCCGACGCCGCCGTCCGCGCAATCATCGTCGAGGCGGGCTTTGTCGCCCATGCCGAGAGCCTGCGCGCCAGCCGGCCGGAGACCCTTTGGCTGGTTTTGGAAGCCGCGGTGCCGGGCTGGTCGTCATGGCAAGACGTCGAGCCCGCCGCCGCTCCCGGGCGTCGAGACGCGGAACTCCAGGTCGGATCCGCTGCTGCTCTGCTATACGTCCGGCTCCACCGGAGCGCCCAAGGGCGTGGTGCTGACCCAGGAGGCGCTGTTATGCAACGCCCTCAACAGCGTCCACATGCACGATCTCACGTCGGACGACCGCATCCTGACGACGTTGCCGCTGTTCCATGTTGGCGGACTCAACATCCTGACGCTGCCGGCGCTGCATGCTGGCGCCATCGTGGAACTGCACCCGAAATTCGACCCGAACGAGACCTTCGACGCCATCGAACGCCGGCGGATCACGCTGACCGTGCTGGTGCCCGCCCAGCTGACGCCGATGATGGAGCATCCCCGTTGGCCGCAAGCCGATTTGTCCAGCTTGCGGGTAATCTCGACGGGATCGACCATCGTCTCCGCCTCGTTCGTCCGCCGGGTGAACGCGCGGGGCCCGCTGCTTATCCAGGTCTACGGATCGACCGAGACCAGTCCGATCGCCACCTATCTGCGTGCCCGCGATGCCGTGCGCAAAGCGGGGTCTGCCGGATTGCCGGCTCTGCATTGCGACGTCCGCATCGTCGATGCCGATGGTTACGACCTGCCGCCGGGCAGCGACGGCGAGATACTGGTCCGCGGCGCCAACGTCATGCGCGACTACTGGAACCGGCCCGAACAGACCGCTCAGGCGCTGCAAGGTGGCTGGTACCATTCAGGCGACATCGGGCATTTCGACGCCGAGGGCTATCTCTATGTCGTCGCCCGCAAGAACGACATGATCATCTCCGGCGGCGAGAACATCTATCCGGCCGAGATCGAGGCGGTGCTGGAGGAATGTCCGGCCATCGCCGAGGTCAGCGTCGTCGGCCGGCCGGACGAGCGCTGGGGCGAGACGGTGGTGGCGGCGGTGGCGCTGAAATCCGGCGCCGTCATGAGCGAGGCTGACGTGCTGGCGCTGCTGGCGGGCCGCATCGCCCGCTACAAGCAGCCGCGCGAAGTTCGCTTTGTTACCGCACTGCCGCGGTCAGTCGATGGGCAAGGTCAAGAAACAGGAACTGCGGGCTGCCCTTGCCATCTCGGCCACGGCATAGGCGCAAAGATCGGGGATCTCCATGGGATTGAAAATCGCCATCGACGTCGGGGGAACCTTCACCGATTTCATTTTCTTTGACGGCGACGGCGAGTTGCGGATCTACAAGGTTCTGTCAACGCCCGACGATCCGTCCATTGCGGTCGTCACCGGGTTGCGCGAGATCGCGGAGGTGATGGCGCCGGGCGGCAGCTTCTCCTCCTTTATCGGCTCCGTCGATACGATCGTCCACGGCACGACGGTTGCCACGAACGCCACGCTCACCCACACCGGGGCGGTGTCGGGGCTGCTCACGACGCTGGGCGTGCGCGATGCGCTGGAGATGCGCCGCGGCATCCGCGAGCGCCAATATGACAACCGCTTCACCAATGTGAAGCCATTGGTGCCGCGCTATCTGAGGGTGGGAGTCGGTGGACGGCTCGACCGCAACGGCGACGAGCAGACGCCGCTGTCGCTGGACGACATCGAGCGCGCGATCGCCCTCTTCCGCCAGGAGGGGGTCGAGGCAGTGTCGATCTGCTTTATGAACGCCTTCGCCAACCCGGCTCACGAGCAGGCCGCCGCCGAGATGGTGCGGCGCGAACTGCCCGAAGCCTATCTTTCGGTCTCTTCCGACCTTCTGCCCTCGATCCGGTTCTATGAGCGGATCAGCACCACCGCGCTCAACTCCTATGTGGGGCCCAAACTCAACCGCTATCTCGATCGTCTGGTGACGCGGCTGAAGGAACACGGCTTCGCCGGTCTCCTGCTCATCATGCAGTCCAACGGCGGCGTCGTGTCGCCTCAAGTCGCCCGCGACAAAGCGGCGCTCACCTTGCTCTCCGGCCCGGCCGGCGGGCCTGGCGCCGGCATGTTTTACGCCCGCGCGCTTGGGGCCGATTGCTGCATCACCACCGATATGGGCGGCACCAGCTTCGAGGCTTCGGTAGCCTTCGGCGCCCCGGCTGCGGTCAATGACGGCGAGATCGCGCGTCACAAGATCGCGCTGCCGATGCTGGACATCCACACCATCGGCGCCGGCGGCGGCTCCATCGGCTGGCTCGATGAGGGCGGCATGCTGCGGATGGGCCCCCAAAGCGCCGGCGCTTCGCCGGGACCGGCGTGCTATGGCAAGGGCGGGACCCTGCCGACGACCACCGATGCAAATCTGATCCTCGGCTATCTCGATCCCGATTATTTTGCCGGCGGCAAGATGCGCCTCGACATGGATGCGGCGCGGCGCGCCGTCGCGACCAGCATCGCCCAGCCGATGAAGCTGACGGTGGAAGAGGCGGCCGCGGGCATGTATCGGGTTGCCTGCAACAACATGGCGCAGGGTGTCCGCGAGGTTACCATCAAGCGCGGCTACGATCCTCGCGAGTTCCCCTTTATCGCCGCCGGCGGCGCCGGGCCGATACATTCCTGCCTGATCTGCAACGAATTGGAAATTCCGTTGCAGATCGTGCCACGCTCATCGTCGGTGCTATGCGCCTTCGGCATGTTGCTGTCCGACCTCAAGCACGATTTCGTCCGCACCATCGTCGCGCGCCTCGACGCCCTCGATTGGGTGCGCCTCGCCGGCGTTATCGGCGACATGCGCTTCGCCGGCGACGCCGCTCTCGACGAGGAGAGTATGCCCGCGGCGCGCCGCCGCCACGTCGTCCGCTTCGACTGCCGCTATATCAAGCAGTATCACGAAGTCTCCTTCGTCGTGGCGGATGCAGCGCTTGCCGCGCGCGATGCCGACGCCATCGCGACGGCGTTCCATCGCGAGCACAATCGCCTGTACGGCTATTCGCTGGAAGCCGAAAAGACGCCGGTCGAACTCATCAATGTCCGCCTGCAAGCGATCGGCGCGGCAGTCGCGCCGCGCTGGGCCGAGCAGCGCCGTGAGGGAAAGGACGCCGGCCACGCCTGCAAGGGCGAGCGCGCGGTTTATATCCCCGAGACCATGGCATTCGTACCGGTGCCGATCTACGACGGCCACCGCCTGCGCGCCGGCAACCAGATCGTCGGCCCGGCCATGATCGAGACAGAGACGACGGCGACCTTCGTCTCTTCCGGCTACGACTGTGCTGGTCGACCGCTACGGCTCGGCGGTGCTCTATCGCAAGGGCCGGGAAGACCTGGTGAAGGGCAGCTTCGCTGCGGAACTGGCGGAGATGGCGCAATGAAAATCGATCCCATCCTGCTGTCGGTCTACGCGCGCACCTTCAAGTCGATCACCGACGAGATGTCGATATCGATGCAGCAGACGACGCGCTCGCCGATTCTCTGCGAGGCCAAGGACTATGTCACCGGCCTCTATGACGCCGAAGGGCGCATGCTGGAGCAGACCGAGAACCTGCCGATCCTGGCTTTCTCGCTGGCTCCCGTGTGCAAGTACATCCGCGACTACTACAAGGACGACCTGCATCCCGGCGATGTCATCTTTCACAACGACGTGTTTTCGCTGGGCAACCAGAACAACGACGTCGCCGTCTACATGCCGATCTTCTACGACGACGAACTGGTCGCGTGGACAGCCGTGAAGGGCCATCAAGCCGACATCGGCGGCGCCGTCGCCGGCGGATATAACCCCAACGCCGTCGAGGTCTGGCAGGAAGCGCTGCGCATCCCTCCGATCAAAGTCTACGAGAAGGGCAAGCTGCGGCGCGACGTCTGGAACCTGATCTTCGCCAACATCCGCTTCGACATCGTCGAGCACGACATGAAGGCCGAGATCGGCGCCTGCCGCGTCGGCGAGCGCCGCATGATCGATTTGATAAAGAAGCACGGCAGACCCAGCTTCGAAGCCCACAAGGATGCGCTGTTTGACGTCACCAGGAAGATGATGGAGGCCGAGATCGCCACCATCCCCAACGGGGTCTACCACGGGGAAGGCCGCGTCTATTACGACGGCCGCCACATCGGGTCGCAATTCACCATCCGCGTGACCATCACCGTCGAGGACAAGCGCATCAAGTTCGACTATTCCCGAACCGACGCGCAGACCAACGGCTTCGTCAATGGCACTTTCACCTCGAGCGCATCTGCCACCATCCTGACCCTGCTGCAGATGGTCAATCCGGACATCCCTCACAACGAGGGCATGATCGCGCCGATAGAGATCGTCATTCCCGAGGGCACGATTCTCAACGCCAGCTATCCCAAGGCGACAACGTTCGGCAACCATCTGTGTCCTCCCAATGCAGATGCCATCCAGCGGGCGCTGGCCGATGTGATGCCCGACCGCGTCACCGCCGGCTGGAACAATTTGCTGTGCTCGCTGACCACCGGCATCGATCCGCACAAGGGCGAGAAGTATGTCGACATCGGTTTCATGGGACTGAAGGGCGGCTCGGGCGCCATGCGCGGGACCGACGGCTATGACCATATCGGCATGATTGACGCATCCGGCGGCGTCCTCGACCAGGACTATGAGATGTTCGAGCAGCAGACGCCGCATCTGCTGATCAAACACGAATACCTCACGGATTCTGCCGGACCCGGCGAGTGGCGCGGCGGCCTCGGCGTCGAGACGATCTTTACGATCGGCTCCGACGACACCCAATTGGTCACCTTCGGCGATGGCGATTTCGAGCCCGCCTTCGGCTTGTTCGGGGGCGGCAAGGGCACGCTCAACTTCATCCGGCTGACCTATCCCGATGGAACGGAGGTCATACCGAAGAACAAGGACCTGATCGTCAACGTGCCCAAGGGCACGCTCTACCATCAGGCGGCTGGCGGCGGTGGGGGCTATGGCGATCCGGCCAGGCGGGACAAAGCGCGGCTGCGCGACGAGGTGCGCGACGGCGTGATTTCGGCAACAGCGGCAGAGAGGGTCTATGGACTTTGATCTGACCGAGCAGCAGCGCGCCATCAAGGCCAATTTCGCGCGCTTTAGTGACGAGCGGATCGCGCCCCGGGCGGCCGCGATCGACGAGGCGCACGCGTTCCCGCGCGACATTCTTGCCGAGTTGGCCGAGATTGGCCTGTTCGGCATGCGCTATCCCGAGGCGGACGGCGGCAGCGGCCTCGGCCTCATCGAGTTCTGTCTCGCGATCGAGGAAATCGCGCGCGGCTCGATGTCGGTTGCCGCCGCCGCCACCATGCAGTCGCTGATGGGCACCAAGTTCCTGCATATGCTGGGCAGCGACGACATCAGGGAACGCCTGTTCAAACCGGCATTGGCCGGCCTCAAGATCGGCGCCATCTGCATGACCGAACCGAACGCGGGCAGCGATCTCGACGGCATCGCCACGTCGGCGCGGGTGGTCGATGGCGGCTACGTCCTCAACGGGCAGAAGACATGGGTGACCTCGGCGCCGGTCGCCGACTTCTTCACCGTGTTCGCAAAAGCGGGCGCGGAAAAAAAGCTGACCATCTTCCTGGTCGAACGCTCGTTCGAAGGGCTGAAGATCGGTCGCTCGATCGAGAAGATGGGCGTGTGGGCGCTGCCGACCTCGGAAATCGCATTCGATGACTGCTTCGTCCCGATCGGATCATCGGCTGTCCGCCGAAGAAGGCGACGGCGAGGGCCATCTGCGCAAGACGCTGGCGGAAATCCGCATCGTTACCGGGGCGCTGGCCAACGGCATCGCCCGCGCCGCGCTCGACGCCGCAATCCGCTACGCCGCCGAGCGCCGGCAGTTCGGAAAAGCCATCAACCGCTATCAGGCCATTCAGATGAAGCTGGCCGAGATGGCGACGTCGCTTGAAGCGGCGACCCACCTCGTCATGCACGCCGCACGGCTGCGCGACGCAGGCAAGCCGCACCACAAGCAGGCGGCGATGGCCAAGTTGTTCGCCAGCGAGACCGCCGCCGCGGTATGCGATCAGGCTGCGCGGGTCTTCGCTTCCTACGGTTTTGCCATGGAATATCCGGTGCAGCGTTATCTTCGCGATGTCCGTTTCACCCTGATCGGCGGCGGCACCAGCGAGATCTTGAAATTCATCATCGCCAAGGAGGTATCGGCATGATGCGGAATTGGCGAACCCGCGTGCTTCTCGCCAAGCCGGGGCTCGATGGTCACGACCAGGGAGCCAAGGTGGTGGCGCGCGCCTTCAAGGAAGCCGGTTTCGACGTGACCTATACCGGCCTGCGCCAGACCCCCGAGGCGGTGGCCAGCGCCGCCAAGGCTGCGGATGCGGATGTCATCGCGCTGTCGTCGATGGCGGGGTCGCATATCTCGTTTTGCGAACGGCTGAAGCCGCTGCTGGAAGACGCGGGGCTCGGCGACCGGCTGTGGATTATCGGCGGCAACCTCCCCAAAGGCGATCACGCCCGGCTCGCCGAACTGGGCTTCCGCGGCATCTTCCCGTCGAGTTCGCGGCTCGATGACATCGTCGACTTCGTAAGGAGCAGCCTGCCATGACCGGACGCCCGAGCCCGCCCATCCGTCCGGTCCGCAACGAATTGGGCATCGAGATAAAGCCGGTCTACTACCGAGGAGGACGTCCAGCGCACCGGTGGCTTCGGCTTCGTCGGCGAGCCCGGCGACTATCCGTTCGTGCGCGGCATACATCCCCTGATGTATCGGCATCGCCCTTACACCATGCGGCAGTACACCGGCTTCAGCAACGCTCGCCAAACCAACGAGCGGTTCAAGTACCTGATCGCCAACGGCCAGACCGGGCTCAATGTAGCCTTCGATCTGCCTACCCAATGCGGACTCGATTCCGACGATCCGCTGGCGGAGGGCGAGGTCGGACGGGTCGGCATGGCGGTCGACACCCTGCGCGATTTCGAGATTGCCTTCGATGGCATCGACCTCGACAAAATCACGGTGTCGCTGACGATCAACGGCGCCGCGCCGCAGCTGATCGCGATGTATCTGGCGATGGCGGAGAAGCGCGGCTACGACGTCGCCCGCCTGCGCGGCACCGCGCAGAACGATATCCTCAAGGAGTTCATCGGACGCGGCACCTGGATCTTTCCGGTCGAGCCGTCGGTGAAGCTGGTCGGCGATACCATCGAGTACTGCGCGCGCCACGCGCCCAAATACAGTCCGGTGTCCGTGTGCGGCTATCACATCCGCGAGTCCGGGGCCAACCCGGTGCAGGAGATGGCATACGCGTTTTGCATCGCCAGTGCCTATGCCGACGAGGTGCTTGCGCGCGGCATGAACATCGACGATTTCGCCGGCCGGCTGTCCTTCAACTTCAACGTCTTCGGCAGCATCTTCGAGCAGGTCGCCAAGTTTCGCGCCGGACGCGGTCTGTGGGCCAAGATTATCAAGGAAAAGTACAGGGCAGCCAAGCCGGAGTCGGAATGGCTGCGAATGATCGCCGGCGGCGGCGGCGGCGGGCTGACCTTCGAGCAGCCCGAGGTCAATATCGTGCGCGGCGCCTACTACGCATTGATCGCGGCGCTGGCGGGCGCGCAGACGACGGCGTTATGCTGCTTCGACGAGGCCTACACCATTCCCAGCGAGTATGCGCAGCGGATTTCGCTGCGCACCATGCAAATGCTGATCGAGGAAATGGGCCTGGCCGACACGGTCGATCCGATGGGCGGCTCCTGGTACGTCGAGACGCTGACCAACGAAATGCGCCGCATGATGGAAGACGTCATGCAGGAGGTCGACGAAGCGGGCGGCATCGTGCAAGCTGGTCGCCGAAGGGCATCGTCCAGGACAAGGTTTCGGAGCAGGCTTACCGGCACCAGCTTGCCGTCGAATCCGGCGCGTTCCGCAAGGTCGGCGTCAACTGCTACCGGCTCCCCGGCGAGGAAGAGGTGGACGTGAAGATGCACCCCTACGACGAGGCCGAGACGCGCCGCCAGATCGCCTCGCTTGAAGAGGTACGCGCAAGCCGCGACGGCGCCGCCGCGGCGCAAGCGCTGGCGAAGATCGGCGCTGCCGCGCGCGCCGGAAGCAACGTCATGCCCGCGATCGTCGAGGCCATAAAAGCCTACGCGACGGTCGGCGAGATCACCGGCCAACTCGCCGCGGTCTATGGCCGCTACCGTGAGCCGGTGCTGCTCTAGCTGGAGGAAAGTGATGTCCGATATCGCGACCTACGCTGCGCCTCGTTCGCTCGACGAAGCATTCGCGCTGCTGCGTTCCGGCGAAGTCACGATCCTGGCCGGAGGGACCGACCTTATGGCGCAGACACAGTCGGGCAAGTCCAGCTTCAAGCCGACGCTGATGAACATCCGGCGCGTCCCGGAGCTGTCCGGCATCACGGACGCCAACGGCGTCGTCCGCATCGGCGCTCTCACCACCGTCACCGACCTGCGCGACAGCGTTATGGTCCGCCAGCGCTTTGGCGCGCTGTGGCAGGCCTGCGATCATTTCGCCAGCGACCAGATCCGCAACGCCGCCACTATCGGCGGCAATATCTGCAATGCCTCGCCGGCCGGCGATACCCTGGTGCCGCTGCTGGTGCTCGATGCGCGCGTCGTACTGGCCGGCAAGCCCAACGGATCGGTGAGGCGGCGAACGCTGCCGCTCGCAGAGTTCCTCGTCGGACCGGGGCGCACCGCGCGCGAGCCCACGGAACTGCTTGAAGCGGTCGAAATTCCGGTGCCGGCGGCGGGCTTCATCAGTTCGTTCTTCAAGTTCGGCACGCGGCCGGCGCTGGACATCTCGCTGATCTCGATCGGCCTCGGCGCCGTGCGGGATGGCCGCAGGCTGACCGGCGTCAGGGTCGCGTTCGGGGCGGTGGCGCCGACTGCTATCCGGGCGCCGGCGACCGAGGCGATACTGGAGGGCCGCACCCTCGATGCCGCCACCATTGCTGCCGCCGCTACTGCCGCGGTCGGAGAAATACATCCCATCGGCGACATTCGCGCCTCGGCCTGGTACCGCCGCGAGCTGGTCGGCAACATGCTACGAAGGATGCTCAATCATGTCAGCAACGGCTGAAATTTCGTTCACGCTTAACGGCGTGGTGACCCGCGTCCGGGTGCCCGCGTCCATGAGCGCGCTGGAAATGCTGCGCGACCGGCTCGGCCTCACCGGCACCAAATATGGTTGCGGAGAAGGCGAATGCGGCGCGTGCACCATTCAGGTCGATGGCCTGACCGTCAACTCGTGCCTGATGTTCGCCGTCGATTGCGACGACCGCGAGGTGACCACCATCGAGGGGATTTCAACCACGCCCAACGGCGAAGCCCTCAGGGACGCGTTCACCGCCAAGGGCGCGGTGCAGTGCGGCTTCTGCACGCCCGGTCTGGTGGTGCAGGCCAACCACGTTCTGGAACGCCATGCCCACGGCAACGGACATGGCCACGCGGGGCCGGAAGAGATCAAGCGGGGCATCGAAGGCAATCTGTGCCGTTGCACCGGCTACAAGAAAGTGATCGAGGCCATCGCGGCGGTCGACGTGGGCGCCAAATAGGAGGTTGACATGGAGCCGCTGCAAAAGTCCAAGGCGGAGCCTGGCGTCAGGCCCGCCTCCGGCGAGACGCTGATCGGCAAGCGCATCCCGAAAAAGGACGCGCCTGAAAAGGCCAGCGGCCGCACCCGCTACATCGCCGACATCAACATTTCCGGGCAATTGTACGGAAAGATTCTGCGCTCGACGGAGGTTCATGCCAGGATCCGCGCGATCGACGTCAGCGCCGCGCGGGCATTGCCCGGCGTGCATGCGGTCATCACCGCCGCCGACGTGCCATGGCAACGCCCGATCGGCGTCGCCAAGGACCACCTCCCTCTCAAGTCGGATCGCGTCCGCAGCCCGCGCGACGAAGTAGCCGCGGTGGCCGCCGACAGCGAAGAAATCGCCGAGGCGGCGCTCAAGCTCATCCGCGTCGATTACGAGCCGCTGCCGATCGTTGCCGATGCCCGAGAGGCGCTGCAGCCGGGGACGCCGCTGTTGCACGGCGAGGATCTGGTGTGGACGGGGCCTGACGGCCGCACCGAAGTGCTCCACAAGGCATCGCCGAATAACGTGGCGATGACCTTCGACTATACCCAGGGCGACGTGGCGAAGGGCGAAGCGGAGTCTGCCGTCGTCATCGAGGACGTGTTCCAGCTTCACTACGTCACCCATTGCTGCATGGGGGTATCCGGCGTGATCGCCGAATTCGACGCCTCGGACAATCTGCTGATCTACTCCAACACCCAGGTCCCATTTCTGCACAAACGGGAATTTGCGGAGATGCTGGGCATCGATCCCGGCCGCGTCCGCATTATCCAGCCTCCGATCGGCGGCGGCTTCGGCTCCAAGCTCGACATATATCCGTTCGAGCCGATCGCCATTTTCCTCGCGCGCGTCACCGGCCGGCCGGTCAAGCTGGTTTTCACCCGCGAGGAGGAATTCCGCGCTTCGCCAACGCGCCAGCCGGTCTTGCTGAAGCTGCGATCGGGTTGTCGCGAAGATGGCTCGCTGACCTTCCGTTCGGTGGAGACCGTACACGACAACGGCGCCTACACCTCATGGGGAGCGACCACGCCGTTCGTGATGAT
This sequence comes from uncultured Alphaproteobacteria bacterium, assembly GCA_963823115.1. Lineage (GTDB taxonomy): Bacteria > Pseudomonadota > Alphaproteobacteria > Rhizobiales > Xanthobacteraceae > Bradyrhizobium. The sequence goes on from CAWGKJ010000015.1 coordinate 116,462, forward strand.
GCAGACGTTCTCGTCGCTCTACCGGGTTCCCAACTGCGACTACCGCACGCTGGCGGTCTATACCAACAATCCCTATTCCGGCTCGTTCCGCGGCTACGGCAATCTGCAGGCGACCTTCGCCGTCGAGGCCCACATGGACAAGCTGGCCGAGGCCATCGGAATGGACCCGCTGGAGTTTCGTCTCAAGAATGCGCAGGATGCCGGCGAAATCACGCCCCAGGGAATGAATTTCAAGTCGTGCGGCTTCAAGGACTGTCTGCGCACCGCTGCTGAGCGGAGTGACTATCAGCGGAAACATCGCGCCAATCAGGAGAACTGGAACGACGGTGCGGTCGTCAAGCGTGGCGTCGGTACGGCGTCGATGCTGCACGTCGGCGGTGGCGCCAAGATCTATCCGTCCGATGGTTGTGGCACCATTCTCAAGATGGACGATTTCGCACACCTGACGCTCATTACCGGTGCTTCCGAGATCGGCCAGGGATCGGAAACCGTGCTGGCGATGTTGGTGTGCGAGGAGCTTGGCCTGCCGATGTCGGCGGTTTCGGTCGTCAACAGCGATACCGATATCACGCCGTGGGACGTCGGCGTCCACGCCTCGCGCACGACTTTCATCGCCGGCAATTCCGCCATCGGCGCTGCCCGCAAGGCCAAGTCCAAGATACTCGCCACTGCAGCCGCCAAATTGGATCTGCCGCCAGAGACTCTCGATCTGAACGATGGATACGTGATCGCCAAAGTCGGCGGCGAGCGGCTAATCGAGCTCAGCCGTCTGATCCGCTCGCTCCACTTTTCGGAGAAGGCCGAACTTGTCATGACGACCCACTATTACGAGCCGCCGAGCCAGCACCAGGACAAGGATTTCAAGGGTGACGTCTCCGCCGCCTATGCGTGGGGGACGCAGGTGGTCGAAATCGAGGTCGACACCGAAACCGGTATCGTCCGCCTGCTCAATGTCACCGCTGCCCATGATGTTGGCCGGGTACTCAACCGCCTCGGAATCGAAGGACAGATCGAGGGTGGCGTGGTTATGGGACAGGGCTATGCGCTCACCGAGGATTTGCTGGTCGAGGACGGTGTGGTCCGCAATCCCAATTTCCGCGACTACAAGCTGGTGACTGCGCCGGAGATACCGCAAATTGATATTTCCTTCATCGAGTCGATCGACGGCGAAGGGCCCCAGGGCGCCAAGGGGGTCGGCGAGGCGCCAGCGATTTGCGTCGCCGCGGCAGTCGCCAACGCCATTTACAATGCCACCGGCGTGCGGGTTTACGGCCTGCCTTTCACTCCCGAGAAAGTTTATCGCGCCCTGCACGGGCAGGCGAAGCCACTGACGTGGGATATCGGCAAATGAAGAGACGCACCGTCCTCAGCATGGAGCAGGCGCTGTCGCTCCCGTCGGCAACGCTGCGTTTTGCGCAGTTGGGATGGCGGGTCATCCGCATCGAAGCGACGCCGACGCAGAGCGGCCTGCCGGGCGACCCCAACCGTTATATCGGCGCCCGTATCGCCGACGACGACCGGCGCAGCTACTTCATCGCGCCGAATGTCGGCAAGGAAGCGATCGCCCTCAATCTCAAGGACCAGCGCGGCAGGGAGGTGCTTCAGCGCCTGATCCGCGAGCTCGACGTCGATGTCTTCTGCTGCAACACGGTGCCATCGCGCTACCGTTCGCTCGGCATCGACTACGAGACGCTGGCGGCGGTAAAGCCGGATTTGGTGTGGGCCGGCATATCGGCCATGGGTCCCGACTACCCGGATGCCGCGGGCTATGATCCGGTGATTCAGGCGATGTGCGGCTACATGGAGGTCACGGGGGATGCCAACGGTCCGCCCATGCTCACGGGCATCCCGGTGATCGACCTCAAGGCCGGCGACGAGGTGTATGCCAACGTGCTGCTGGCCCTGCTGGAGCGCCACGAAACGGGGCGCGGCAAGGCGATCCATGTCTCCATGTTGCAGGCGGCCGCGGCCTGGCTGATCACGGTGCTGCCGCTGATCGATTTCGGCTGCACGCCGGACGAAATCACGCGGGCGGGCAACGAACATCGCAAGTTCATCCCGAGCAACGTTTATCCGGCCAAGGACGGTTTCGTCTATTTGGCCATCGGCAGCGATGTGCAGTGGAAGCGCCTCACAGCCATTCCCAAATTCAGTGTCGTTGCCAATGCCGGCCGGGTCACCAACGAGGGTCGGTATCGGGAGCGCCAGCAGATTCACCGTGACATGGCGGCGGTGACCTCCGGCGCTACGTCCGACGAAATTCTGGCTGATCTTCGCGCCGCCACCATCCCGGCTACTCGTATCTTCGATATCCGTCAGGTCCGCGAGCTGCCCCAGCTTCGCGATAAGCTGACCACCACGACGGTGCCGGACGGTCGGCAAATCCACATGCAGCCGTTGGCCGTTGATTATCCCGGCGCCGCGACAGCGATGAGCTTCCCGCCGAAATATGGCGCGGACACCCGCCGGCTGCTTATCGAGGCCGGTTACGCCGCGACCGATGTGGACGGATTGATCAGCGAGGGCGTGGCAGCATGACCATGGCGTCGTCCTCTCCGCCCTGCTTCGCCGATCGCCTTGTCCGCGACGTCGAACGGGGTGAATGGCGCGATGGCGAGACTCGCTACCTGCTGCTGCGGCATGATTCGCTGATGGGCATGTTCCGCCGGCTTGCGCCGCGGGTCAGAGGCGAGGCGCTGGCGGCATTGGCGGCTGCGGTCACCGAAGCCGGCGGACGTTCGGCTGCGCGCTACCGCGCGACGACGCCGGGCGGGTCCGCCGCGCTGCTGGAGGTTATCGCCGAAACCGCGGCTCAGCTCGGCTGGGGCGTTTGGACGTTCGCGCAGCCGGCCGACGGAGAACTGTGTCTCGATGTCGTCAATAGTCCGTTCGCCAGGGTTTCGGCCCTTCGCCCGAGCCGGTGTGCGCCGCCATCACCGGCATGGCGGGCGCCATCGCTGCGACCATCCTGGGACAGCCGGCGGTGGCGGAGGAAACGCGCTGTGTAGCCGCCGGCGCCGAGTCCTGCCGCTTCGTCGCCCGCGGCCAGCATCTGAAATCAGGAGAGGTCACGCTAGATGCAGCCAACAGACGCCGCCGTGCTTCCCGCCAATCCGCTGCTTCTCGGATCAGGGCGCAGCCTGCCCAAGGAGATCGCCGTGATCGGCGCCGGTACTATCGGCCCCGACATCGCCTACTATCTGAAGAGCGCGATCCCGGATCTAAAGCTGCACCTTGTCGATGTCGCGCAATCGGCGCTCGACAACGCGATGCAGCGTTTGGGCGACTACGCCGCCAAGGCTGTCCAGCGCAAGCGCATGACGCAGAGCCAGGCCGAGGCAATCGTCGCCGGCATCCACCCAACTCTCGACTACGACAGCATCAGCCAGGCGGACTGGATCGTGGAAGCGGTCACGGAGGATCTGGCGCTCAAGCGCAAGATCTTCGCCCGTATCGAGGCCGTCGTGCGGCCGCATGCGCTGATCACCTCCAACACCAGCTCGCTGCCGGCGGCGCGGATCTTCGCAGACCTGAACCGCAAGGAGCGGGCGACGGTCACTCACTTTTTCGCGCCAGCGTGGCGCAATCCGATTGTCGAGGTGATCCGCTGGCCCGGCGTCGATCCCGGCGTTGTCGCACATCTGAATTGGCTGTTCTGTCTGACCGGCAAGGTACCGCTGGTCACCGAAGATGTCCCGTGTTTCATGCTCGACCGCGTCTTCGACAACTGGTGCAACGAGGCAGCCTTGCTGCTCGACCGCGCCAGCGCCGCCCAGATCGACAGCGTCGCCGGCGAGTTCGTCCATGCCGGGCCGTTCTTTGTGTTGAACCTGGCGCATGGCAATCCGATCATCATCGAGACCAATACGCTCCAGGCCGACGAGGAAGGCGAGCACTACCGTCCGGCGCCGATCTTCCGCTCGGTGGACAAATGGTCCACGGTGGCGCCAGGCCGGACGGTGGAGGTGAAGCCCGCGGTCGCGGCAGAGCTGCGCGACCGCTTGCTCGGCATCCTGGTCTCGCAGACCGTCGATATTCTCGACCGCGATATCGGCACGGCCGCCGATCTGGATCTGGGTTGCCGCCTGGCGCTCGGCTTCAAGTCCGGCCCGCTCGATCTCATGCGCGCCGCCGGGGAGGTGGAGGTGGAGCGCGTGCTGGCGCGTCTGGCGAAGGCGCGGCCCGGGTTGCCACTGCCGCGCCGGCCGATCGCCGCCTACCAGGATTTTCGCCGCTTCGTGCTGGTCGATCGGATCGACGACGTCGTGGTCGTGACCTTGCGCCGGCCCGAAGCGTTAAACGCCCTGCACGACGGGATCACCGACGAGATCCTTGGTGTCATTCGCGCCGCCGAGAAAGACAACGGCGTGACTGGCTTTGTCATCACCGGTTATGGCCCGCGTGCGTTTTCCGCCGGCGCCGATATCGGCCGCTTCCCCGCCGTGCTCGGCGACCCCAAGGCGGCTGCGCAGTACGCCCGCGATTGTTCGCGGCTGCTGGTCCATCTCGACGGGATGACGAAACCGGTCGTGGCAGCGCTGAACGGAATGGCGCTCGGTGGCGGGCTGGAGCTGGCACTCCGCTGCCACGATATTGTCGCGCTCGGCGATGCATGGATGCAATTGCCGGAGATCACTCTCGGCATCGTGCCTGGAATCGGCGCCATGGTGGTGCCTTATCGGCGCTGGCCGGCGGCAGCGCCGGTGTTCCACGGCATGCTGCGCCGGGCCGAGAAACTGACCGCCGCCAGGGCCGTCGAGATCGGCATGATTGCGGACCTTGCGGACGATTACGCCAACCTGATCGCGCGCGCCGTTCTGCGGGTGAAGGCGCTGGCGGGAACGGTGCGAGGGACCGCAAAACGGACCCGTCGCCATCGTCGCGCCGCCGCCCGCCGATGCGGTCGCGGCCAGCGGCCAGCGTCTCAGCGGCGAGGTTGTCGGCATCCTCGATCGGGCGGTCCGTGAGGCCGCGGCAGCGCCCGATCTTAACGCCGCCCTCGAGATTGGATATCGCGCCTTCGCCGCCAGCGCCTGTACCGCGGCGGCGCGTGAAGGCATCGATGCGTTCCTGCAGCAGCGCACACCGAATTTCGAACGGACGGGATGACAACGGCGGCCGGCGCCACAACCGGCGCGGACCAAACAGTTCCGTCCAAAAAGGGCGGCAAACAGGAGGAAGAGCATCATGAGGGCAAAACTGATTACCGCCCTGGGGTTGGCGGCGCTGCTTTACGGCGGCGGCGCTTCGGCCCAGGAAATCACCATTGGCGTCACCATGGGCACCACCGGCCCCGGCGCGTCGCTGGGCATCAACTACAAGAACGCTTTTCAGCTGATGCCGAACGCCATCGGCGGCGTTCCGGTCAAATACATCATCCTCGAGGATGGCTCCGATCCGACCGCGGCGGCGAAGAACGCCCGCCAGCTCGTTACAGAGAATCATGTCGACGCGCTGATGGGGGCGGTATCGGTGCCCTCGACCACCCAGGTCGCGATGATCGCCAACGAAACCAAGACGCCCTTGATCGCGCTGGCGCCGGTGGCGCTGCCGCCGCAGGATCTCGGCTGGGTCTTCATCGTGCCGCAGCCGGTGCCGCTCATGATGGGTGCGGTGGTCGACGACATGAAGACCAAGTCGATCAAGACCGTCGGCTATATCGGCTTCTCCAATTCCTGGGGCGATCTGGTGCTGAAGGCGCTGAAGCAAAACGGCGATTCTGCCGGCATCACGATCGTCGACGAGGAGCGCTACGCCCGCGCCGACACCGGGGTCACCGGCCAGATCGTCAAGCTCCTTGTTGCCAATCCTGACGCCGTCGTGGTGGGTGGCTCGGGCACGGGCGGCGCGCTGCCGCAAATTGCGCTGCGCGAAAGGGGCTTCAAGGGCCCGATCTACCACAACCACGGCACCGTCAACCGCGAGTTCATCAAGGTCGGCGGCGCTGCGGTAGAAGGCGCGATAGCGCCCACCGGTCCGCTGATCGTGGCCGAAGAACTGCCCGACAGCCACCCGGTCAAGGCGGTGGCGGTCGATTTTGACCATCGCTACGAGACAATGTTCGGCGCCGGCAGCCGCAACGCCTTTGCCGGCTACAGCTATGACGGCTTTCTGCTGCTCGCGGCCGCCATTCCCTCCGCGCTCGCGAAGGCCAAGCCCGGCACGCCAGAATTCCGTGCGGCGCTGCGCGATGCCCTGGAGTCCGGCCGTAGCGTCGTCGGTACCCACGGCGTCTACACCCAGACGCCTGCGGATCATCTGGGCCTCGACGGTCGCGCCGTCGTTCTCGCCGTGGTCGATCACGGCAATTGGCGTCTGCTGAAGAAGTAGCAGACGGAATCGTGAGGGATTCTCTTTGCCCAGAGGCGGCCGCACCTTCGCGTGAGCCGCCCCTGGGGTTCGCTTGGGCCGCAACAGAATTGCCATGAACCTCGATATCGCAATGTGGCTTTCGCAGGACGCGATCACCAACGGCGCCGTCTATGCGCTTCTGGCGATCGCGCTGGTCCTCGTCTACACCGTGACCCGGATCATCTTCGTGCCGCAGGGCGAGTTCATCTCCTTCGCGGCGCTGTCGCTGGCGTCGCTGCAGGCCGGAGAGGTGCCCGGCACGGTGTATCTGCTGATCGCCGGCGGCGTCCTGGTTGTGGTGACCGACAGCTTCTCCTTGCCAAGGGCGGTGGCGTTGCAGCGTTTGCCTCGATGCCTGCTCCGGCACATGGCGTTGCCGCTTGCGGCAGGCGGCATCGCCTGGTGTTCGGCCGCGCGGCCCGACAATCTGTGGCTCCAGATCGTAACCACCCTCGTCATCGTCACGCCAATGGGACCCATCGTCTATCGGCTGGCATTCCAGCCGGTCGCCAATGCCTCGGTGCTGGTTTTGCTGATCGTCGCGGTCGCCGTCCACTATGTGCTCACTGGCATGGGCCTGGTGTTCTTCGGCGGCGAGGGCCTGCGCAGCAAGCCGTACTCGTCGCTCTCCTTCAAGCTCGGCGTCCTCAACGTCACGGCGCAGAGCCTGCTGATCGTCTTCGCCAGCATCGCATTGATGGCGGCGCTATGGTTTGTGTTCGAGCGGACGCTCTATGGCAAAGCGCTGCACGCCACCGCGATCAATCGGGTGGGCGCGCAATTGATCGGCGTCTCGCCAAGTCTGTCGGGGCGGTTGAGTTTCACGCTCGCCGCCTTCATCGCCGCTATCTCCGGTCTGCTGATCGCGCCGATCACGACCGTTTATTACGACACCGGCTTCCTGATCAGCCTCAAGGGATTCGTCGGCGCGACCGTCGGTGGCATGGCGAGCTATCCGCTGGCGGCGGTGGGATCGCTGCTGGTCGGTTTTCTCGAAGCGGGATCGTCGTTCTGGTGGAGCGCCTTCAAGGATTCGATCGTGTTCACCCTGATCGTCCCGGTCTTGTTGTGGCGTTCGCTTGCTCACACCGCATAGCGAAAGGGATGAAGGACAGTGAATCCGCGACTGCCGCTGCTCCTCGCCATCGCCGCCATCGCCGCGGCTCCGCTGCTGTTGCCGGATTATTACGTCACCTTGATGAACTATATCGGACTGGCCAGTCTGGTCACACTTGGCCTGGTGCTGCTCACCGGCGTCGCGGGCCTTACCTCATTCGGTCAGGCGGCCTTTGTCGGGCTGGGGGCCTACGCCACCGCAGTCGTCACCACCAAATACGGCGGGTCGCCCTGGCTGGGACTGGCGGTCGGCCTGACGCTTACTGCCGTAGTGGCGCTATTCCTTGGCTTCATCACGCTGCGGCTGTCGGATCAATATCTCCCGCTGGGCACGATCGCCTGGGGCATCAGCCATCTATTTTGCCTTTGGCAACATGGTGTTCCTGGGTCAGCACACGGGCATACCCGGAATTCCGCAGCTCTCGCTGTTTGGCTGGACCATCGACACGGCGTGGCGGTTGTACCTGGCGATCTGGCTGGTCGTGGTGCTGGCTCTGCTTGCCGCCCGCAATTTGCTGGATTCGCGCGTCGGGCGGGCCATCCGTACGCTGAACGGCCACACCAAGATGGCGGAGAGCTTCGGCATCGACACCGGACAGGCTGAAGATCGTCGTCTTCGTCTATTCGGCTTTGCTGGCCAGCCTGGCGGGGTGGCTGTACGCGCATTTCCTGCGCTATGTCAGCCCGTCGCCGTTCGGCATCAACGCCGGTATCGACTATCTGTTCATGGCGGTGATCGGCGGCTCCGGGCATATCTGGGGCGCGGTGGTCGGCGCCTCCGTCCTGACACTGCTGCAGGAATGGCTCAAGGATTTTTTGCCCCACTTGCTCGGACACAACGGCAACTACGAGATCATCGTCTTTGGGCTGCTGGTGGTGCTGCTGCTGCATCGCACCGGCGATGGCGTGCTGCCCTTTCTCGCCCGAATGGTTCCCGGCGGCGAACGTTCGGGCAGGCCCGCGGCAGCGGCTCCGTTGCCGCGGCGGCCGCGGCCGGTCAAGGGTGAATCCCTGTTGGTGATCGACGGCGTCTCCAAGAACTTCGGTCCTCTGGCCGCGGTGAGCGATCTATCGTTTGAACTGAAGGCGGGGGATATCGTTGGCCTGATCGGACCCAACGGCGCGGGCAAGAGCACGGTGTTCAATTTGACCACCGGGCTGCAGCCAGCGACCGAAGGGTCGATCCGATTCCGCGGCCAGCGCATCGAGCGCCTGGGCAGCCGCGAGATCGCCAGGCTCGGCATCGCGCGCACGTTCCAGCATCCCAACCTCCTTACCGATCTGAGCGCGATTGAGAACGCCGCCATCGGTGCCCATCTGCGCGGGCAGGGCGGCTTGGTCGCGGCAAGCCTGCGGCTGGAGCGCGCCGAGGAAGCGCGCCTGCGCGATGAAGCGGCGCGGCAGCTTGAACGCGTCGGCCTGGGCTCGCATCTGAATGATGCCGCCGGCAGCCTGCCGCTCGGATCGCAGCGCATCCTGGAAATCGCACGAGCGCTGTGCGCCGATCCGCTGCTTCTGTTGCTCGACGAACCGGCCGCCGGCCTGCGTCATCTGGAAAAGGAGGCGCTTGGCCGCGTTGCTGCGCGACTTGCGCGACGACGGCGTCAGCATTCTTCTCGTCGAGCACGACATGAATTTCGTGATGGGTCTGGCCGACCGCGTGGTGGTCATGGAGTTCGGCCGCCGCATCGCCGAGGGCGTGCCGCAGGCCATTCAGAGCAACCCCGCCGTGCTGGAAGCCTATCTTGGAGGAGCATCGTGAGCCGCCGCGACGCACCGGCATTGCTTGTCGCCCGCGACGTGACCATCGCGTATGGCAAGGTGGCTGCGGTGCGCGGCGTGTCGTTTGAGATTCGTGCCGGAGAAGTGGTGACCATCGTCGGGCCCAACGGCGCTGGCAAGACCACTTTGCTCGCTGGGCTGATGGGCCTGTTGCCGCTGCAGGGCGAGGTGCAGCGCTTCGGCAAGGTGGCGGTGCCCCCGCCGACGGTGGAGCAATTGGTGCGCGCCGGCATGGGGCTGATCCCCGAGCGCCGCGAACTGTTCGCCACCCTGTCGGTCGAGGACAATCTGCGCCTCGGTGGATTCGACCGTTGGCGTCAGGGAGCGCGCGATGGCGCTGCCGATCTCGCCGGCATCTACGCGCTGTTTCCGCAACTTCGCGAGCGTCGACGCCAGCAGGCCGGCACGCTGTCCGGCGGCGAGCGGCAAATGCTGGCGATGGGCCGTGCCTTGATGGCCCGGCCGAAGCTGTTGCTGCTGGATGAGCCGAGCCTCGGCCTTGCACCGTTGATCATTCGCGAGATCTTCCGGATCATTGATGGCTTGCGGGCGAGCGGCGTATCGATCCTGCTGGTTGAGCAGAATGCCCGCGCCGCGCTGCAATTGGCCGATTACGCCTATGTCATGGAATCCGGATCATTCGTCCTTGACGGACCGGCCGCCGAGCTGGCGCGCAACGAACGCGTGATCGAGGCCTATCTCGGCCTGGCCTCGGTCGAACCGCCGCAGGCATCGCGATGACGGCGGCCGAACCGGCTGCCGGAGTTCATCGCGCGTAAACTCGATTGTTGCGCGGCCCAATGTTCCGGGGAAGCTTCGTTCCATGAAGAGAACCGGTTTGCGGCCCGGCCAAATATTATGTCAATGTAATGATACAATTTGGGGTGAAATCTGTTGTTACCTTGCTATGGTGGTATGCAAGGCGAGTTTTGAGGATAGCGGCGATGGCACCGGGTGCGGTATCGGCAAAGACCGACGTCGAATTCGACGTCGCCAACAGGGTGTTCTTCCGCCTCTATCAGGCGTCGAACCTGATGCACAAACAGGGCACGCGTTATGTCAGCCGATTTGCAGCAACGACGCAGCAATGGGCCGTCCTGGGCGCGCTTGCGCGACCACTCGTCCGCGACGGCGGAATGACCGTCAAGGATCTGATCGAATTTCTCGATGTCAGCCGGCAGAATCTCACTGCTGTTCTCGACAGGCTGGAGGGGCGCGGCTGGATCCGGCGAGTGAAAGACAAGGATGACGGCCGCAGCCGACGCATTCGCCTGACCGGTGAAGGCAAGTCGACCTGGACGCGCATGCAGGAACCGATCGAGGCTTTCTACTCGACCGCCCTTGCCGACTTCACCCGTGACGACCGAGCTTGCGCTTTATCGGTTGCTCGATCGTCTCAAGACCGCGTTGATGCAGGTCTAGAGCATGATCCGGAAAAGTGGGTACCGGTTTTCCCTCGCGACAAACGCGAAGCGTTTGCGCGGAGATCATGCTCAAATGGAAAGATAGAGCGAGATGACGATTCGAAGAAAAGTCATCCCGCTCTAAAGGCTGATCAGCGACTGAATTTCCGGAAATCGGGTTTGCGCTTCTCGCGGAAGGCCCGGCCGCCCTCTTTGGACTCTTCGGTGTCGTAGTAGAGACTGAGCGCCTGCATCCCCATGCTGGAGATGCCGCGGATCGACTTCCGTATCCGCATTGAAAGAGCGCTTGGCGAGTGCGATTGCCGTCGGGCTGCGCTCGAGTAATTCCTCGCACCAGCGATCGACCTCTGCATCGAGTTCGTCATGCGGCACGACGATGTTGGCGAGCCCCATCTCGACCGCCTGCGCAGCGGTATAGCGCCGGCAGAAATACCAGATCTCCCGAGCCTTCTTCTCGCCGACCACGCGCGCCAGATAGGCGGTTCCAAATCCGGGATCGACGGAACCCATTTTCGGCCCGACCTGCCCGAATTGCGCGCGATCCGAAGCGATCGTCAGATCGCAAATCGCCGCAAGAACGTTACCTCCGCCAATTGCAAAGCCGTTGACCCGCGCGATGACCGGTTTGGGCACATCGCGGATAAGGCTCTGGAATTCCTCGATCGGCAAGCCGATCGTGCCGCGTCCGTCGTATTGTCCGTCGTGCGCGCCTTGGTCACCGCCGGTGCAAAAGGCCTTGTCGCCGATGCCGGTCAGAACGATAACGCCGATCGATTTATCCCAGCCGGCGCGCTGAAATGCGTGGATGAGCTCTTCGACCGTCTTGCCGCGAAAAGCGTTGTAACTTGCCGGCCGGTTGATCGTGATGCGCGCGACGCCCTTCGGACGTTCCTCATAGATGATGTCTTCATAAGTCGTCATGTTCTTTTCCTTTTCTGTTGCGCGGCGCGCGGTGAGCTATTCCGTGGATTGTTTGACGATATCCCGCAGTTTGAATTTCTGGATCTTTCCCGATGGCGTCGCCGGCATTTCGTTCAGAACCAGCAGCCTCTCTGGGATGTACTGGATCGCGACCTTCTGCGACTTGAGGAAGTCCGTCACGGCAGTCAGGTCGATCGCCTGCCCCTGACTTCGGTACCACGACAGCGCATCCACGCTCGCCCAGCCGCTCGTCGGGATACGCCACGATGGCAACCTGGCTGATCGCGGGATGCTTATAGAGAAGCGTCTCGATCTCCACGACGGGAACATTTTCACCGCCGCGAATGATCACGTCCTTCGACCGGCCGGTGATCTGGACGTAGCCCCTATCATCGATCCTGGCGAGGTCGCCGGTGTCGAACCATCCCTCGGCATCGGTATTGTTCAGATGGGGCCGTCGCAGGTAACCGCCAAAATTGGAACACGTCCGCACAAGGAGCCTGCCTTCCGTATCGTGAGGCAACGGCTTGCCCTCTGCGTCGACAACGCGAATCTCGGTGCCGGGCAAGGGGCAGCCCGAGGTGTTGAAGGCCCGCTCATCGTCATCATCGATCTTGATCAGCGTCACGGCGCCGTTCTCGGTCATGCCCCATGCCGATACGATCTTTGCTCCCAGCGCCTTGCGCGCGTGCTCGACGAGCGGTCCCGGAATCGGAGCGCCGGCGCACAGGAAAGTGCGCAGTGTCGGAACGCCCTGGGCATCTTCGCTGACGCCTTTGGCAAGGTCGGTGAGGAACGGCGTCGAGGCCATGGTGAACGTGACGCCCTCTGCACGGATCAGCTCGATCGCCTTCTTCGGATCCCAGATGTCCTGCAGCACAGCGCTGGCGCGCAGCATGATCGGCATCATCAGCCCGTACATGAAGCCGGTCTGGTGAGCCATAGGCGAGGCCATCAGAACGACTTCGTCAGTTCCGAGACGTAACCGTTCCGCATAGGGGATGATGTTCGCCATCAGGGTATTTGCCGAATGCATCACGCCCTTCGGCTCTCCCGTCGTGCCTGACGTATAGATCAGCTGCGTGATGTCGTCAGGGCCAGGGCGGTGGCGCGCAAGGATCTCGTTTGCGTCCGGCGCGTCCTCCCATTTGGTTTCGCTGAGCAATTTCTCAAAACTATTGTCGCCCGCGCCCCCCACGACGACAACGTGCTGCAGGTCGGGAAGGCTCGGCCTGAGGCCGGCGATCATCTGCTCGTAGTCGAAGCCCCGGAATTGCTTCGGCACGATGACGATCTTGCTGGCGCCGTGCTTCAACATGAACGAAAGCTCTCGCTCCCGGAAAATATGCATCAGGGGATTGAGCACGGCACCGATGCGCGAGCAGGCGAGGTAGGTCAGCGTGAACTGCCACCAGTTCGGCAGTTGCATGGAAACAACGTCGTTCCGGCCGACGCCGAGCCGCGAGAGACCGATCGCCATGCGATCCGCCATCGCCGCCATCTGTCGATAGGTGAAGCGCTTGATGCCTCCGCTTTCCGACGACACCGCCGTCAGCGCCAGCTTGTCGGGACAGGAAGCGAGACACGCGTCCAGATCGTCGTTGATGGTGCGGTCGTGCCAAAGGCCTTGCGCGATCATGGCGGCCCGGCGTGGCGGCAACAGTATGGCGTCGAAGTCCATGGCTTCTTTTCCTCCCGCTCGGTGGGCCGATGTCCGTTAAGCCGCAGCGGCCTTCAATATTCCTCGTATAATGATGCGTTTCGCGATCTGCGTCGATCCCGCCGCCGATCTCGTCCGAATCTTATTTGCAAATTCCCGTCAGCCCGCCATCGTCAGGCCGCCCGAAACGCTGAGCACCTGGCCAGTGATGTATGCCGCGTCATCGCTGGCAAAGAAGCAGATTGCGCCTGGCAGATCGTCCGGCGCGCCAATGCGTCCGAGCGGAATCGAGCGGCGGAACGCCTCCCTCAGCTTCTCGGGATTGCTGGCCGTGTTGAGGACGTTGCCCAAGAGCTGCGTGTCGGTGGGGCCGGGGCAAACGACATTGAAGGTGATCCCGTCGCGCGCATGCTCGCGCGCCAGTGTCTTCGAGAGCGCGACGAGGCCCCCCTTGCAGGCCGCATAAACCGCCTCGCCGGAGGAGCCGACACGTGCTGCATCGGACGCGACGTTCACCACACGGCCACTGCGCCGCTCGACCATTTGCGGCAGGATGGCGTGGTGCATGTTCAACGCGCCGGTCAGGTTGATGGCGATCAGCTTCTGCCAATCGGCCGGCGAGGTCTTGAGGAATGGCTTGAAGGCATCCCATCCGGCGTTGTTGACCAGCACGTCGACCGGCCCAAACGACACGTTCACCTTGGCCACCGCGGATCGTACGCCCTCATAATCGGTAATGTCGCAGGCGAAAGCGGCGGCCCTGCCACCCTCGGAAGCGATCGCCGCGACAGTTCGGTCGGCTGCCGCGGCGCCGATATCGAATACCGCAACATTCGCACCCTCGGCCGCAAAACGGCGGCAGGTCACGCCACCGATTCCTCCGCCCCCGCCCGTGACGATGACGGTCTTCGCACTCAGTCCTCGCATTTTCCGCTCCCACAACCCCGGTTTAACCGATGTGGCGCCGCCACATCTATTTCTCGGATATTCCTGCCGGCGCCGGTATCGCGCCGTCCATCGCTCAAATCGCATCCGTCGTGTCTTCTGCGACTTCTGAACTTCGGCGACGGACGCCAAGTATTGCTATTCAAAATAATATGTCAATGCATTGTCTCATTTTGCGAAGGCCGCGCCAGCATCCATCGTCCGTCGCCGATACCCCCTCCACTAAATATGAAACGGGCTCTATTTTATGACAATGCATTGATTTATAATGTCACATGGAGGAGTCAAACTTGACAACACAACCCCAGGTCCAGGCACCAGGCGAGCATTTCAACTTCGCGGAACACCTCATCAGGCGTAACGCCCAACGCCCGTCCAAGGCCGCCTATGTCGACGACCGCGGCCGTATGAGCTTTGGCGAATTGACCGGGCAAATCCAGTGCGCGGCCGCCGCATTGCTGGCTTCCGGTGTGCATCGCGAGGAACGCGTGCTGCTGCTGATGCACGACTGCAACGACTGGCCGGTCGCATTCCTCGGCGCGATGTACGCCGGCATTGTGCCGGTAGCCGTCAACACGCTCCTGACCGTCGATGACTACGCCTACATGTTGCAGCACAGCCGCTCGCAGGCGGTGATGGTATCGGGTGCGCTGCTGCCGACGTTGCGGGAAGCCGTGGCAACCGCCGGGGCTCGGGGCGGACACGAGGTAAAGACCGTAATCGTCTCGCGCCCCAACGGCGCGCTTGCGCAGGGTGAGGTGGCGCTGGACTCGCTGCTCGGTCAACACGCGCCACGGTTGGCGTCCGCCGAGACCCGCCCCGACGATCCTGGCTTCTGGCTTTATTCCTCAGGGTCCACCGGCCGCCCCAAGGCCACGCTCCACAGCCATGCCAATCCGTACTGGACCGCGGAATTGTACGGCACGCCGGTGTTGGGCGTTACCGAGCAAGATGTTTGCTTTTCCGCGGCCAAGCTATTCTTCGCCTACGGGCTTGGCAACGCGCTTACCTTCCCGCTGAGCGTTGGCGCGACCACGATCCTGATGGCCGAGCGACCGACGCCGGACGCGGTATTCGCGCGCTGGCGTGGCGAAGTGGGCGGTGTGCGCCCGACGATCTTCTTCGGCGCCCCGACCGGCTACGCCGGAATGCTCGCCTCTGCCAATCTACCGGCGCGCAATGAGGTGTCCCTGCGTCTGTGCTCTTCGGCGGGAGAAGCGCTGCCCGCCGAATTGGGGCAGCGTTTTACGGCGCATTTCGGCTGCGAAATCATCGACGGCATCGGTTCCACCGAGATGCTTCACATTTTCCTGTCAAACCGTCCGGGGCAGGTCCGCTACGGCACCACGGGCTGGCCGGTTCCGGGCTATAGCGTGGAGCTGCGCGGCGAAGCCGGCCAGCCGGTGCCCGACGGCGAGCCGGGCGATCTCTATATACAAGGGCCCAGCTCGGCACTGATGTATTGGGGCGATCGAGAGAAGTCGCGCGAGACCTTCCAGGGCATATGGACCAAGAGCGGCGACAAATATGTGCGCAATGCCGACGACGGCTCGTTCACCTATTCGGGCCGCAGCGACGACATGCTCAAGGTCAGCGGCATCTATGTGTCGCCGTTCGAGATCGAAGTCCACGCTCATCCAGCATCCGTCCGTTCTGGAAGCCGCGGTCATCGGCGTGCTCGACAAAGAGGGGCTCACCAAGACCAAGGCTTTCGTCGTGCTGAAGCCCGGTTCGAGCGCGAGCGACGCCGACCTCAAGGCCTTCGTGAAGGACCGCATCGCCGCCTACAAATACCCGCGGACGATCGAGTTTCTGCCCGATTTGCCGAAGACGGCTACCGGCAAGATCCAGCGCTTCAGGCTGCGCGAGCGCGAGGCGGCAGAGAAATGATCAGTCGCGGCGGCTGTCCAGCTCAAAGCTGCCGGCGAACGCGCCACGGCGAATAACGGGGACGGCACGTTTTCGGCCGCCACGATCAACGGAATCCGGAGAGAATCTCCAACAACCGCCGGCAATTCTCGGGTCCGATCTTTTCGTCGACGTGCCGCTCATGTTCGGCGGCGAGCATCTTGAACTGCCGAAGTGAGACCTGCCCGCCGGGGGTAAGATGCAGCGCGTGCGACCGCCGATCGGTCCGCGAAGGAATACGTTTTACCAGATTGCGCACCTCGAGACTGTCCAGCAAGTGCACCAGCCGGGCACGCTCGATGCCAAGACGCTTGGCGACGGCCATCTGGGTCATGCCCGGGTTCGCGCCGATCACCGTCATCACCGAATACTGCGCAGGGTGGATATTTACGGCCGCCAGCGTTTTGATGAAATCGTGAAAAATCCACATCTGGAAGCGTCGCACCGAATAGCCGACGTGGCTGACCAATCCATCGAGACCAATTTCAAACCCCGTTTCATCAGGACGAGCTGCGCTCGTCTTTGAGCTCTTCCGTGCGGGGCGCACTGGAATAGCAGTCTTGGATCGGGCTGGCCTGGTCGACACTTCGTTTCTCCGGAGAGGTCCCTTTCTTCTTATTGCTTTGCGAAACAGAAGCAAGGTTGGAAAATTGTTGTTGACGACAACAATTGTTAATAGCAACATAACACGTCCGGCCAGTTGCCGGCGCCAGACGGTCATGCTGTCGATAGAACGGCACCGACAAATCAGGAGGGACGCCCATGAGGCCAGAGCTCGGTACCAGCTTGCGTTGTCTTTTGGGGAGCGCCTCGTTGCAGACTTGTTGCAGGGTCCTGACAATTGCAGCCGCGTTATCGGCAGTCAGCCCGCTACCCGCATCTGCCCAGGAAACGATTCGAATTGGCGTCCTCAACGATCAGTCGGGGGCATTTGCTTCGTTTCAGGGCGTTGGGTCGGTCGTCGCGGCGCAGATGGCCGTCGAGGACTATGGTGGAAGGGCTGCCGGCAAGAAGGTCGAGGTGATATCCGCCGACCATCAGAACAAGACCGACATCGGCGTCAATATTGCGCGCCGCTGGTACGAGACGGAAAACGTCGACGCGATCTTTGACTTGCCAAATTCCGCCATCGCCTTGGCCGTCGCCAACATGACGGAACAAAAGAACAAGGTTTTCGTCGGATCGGGTGCGGGCACGGCGCTCCTCACGGGCGAAAAATGCACCCCGAACACCGTGCATTGGACCTACGATACCTACGCCTATGGTCACGGATTGGGAAAAGCCGTTCTCGCCCAAGGCGGCAAGACATGGTTCTTCCTGACGGCCGACTATGCGTTCGGAGCCGATCTGGAAAAGCAGGCATCCGAAGCGGTCAAGGCCGGAGGCGGGCAGGTGCTCGGCGCGGTCCGCCATCCCCTCGGCAATGCCGACTACGCGTCATTTCTCCTCCAGGCACAGTCTTCCGGAGCCCAGATCGTTGCGCTGGCTAACGCAGGCGACGATACAACCGTTTCGATCAAGCAGGCGGCTGAATTCGGCCTGACCAGAAAGCAAAAGATTGTGGGCTTGATTCTGGGCATCAACAGCATTCCCGTGCTGACGCTCAGGGCGGCGCAAGGCGCCCAGTTCCTGAATCCGTTCTATTGGGACCTTAACGACGGCACACGGGCATTCACAAAGAGATATGTGGAGAGGCATCCTCAGCACAACGTCCCGAATGACATGCAGGCCGGCGTCTATGCTTCCGTCATTCACTATCTCAAAGCTGTCGACAAGGTCGGCTCGGCGGCCGATGGAAAATCGGTGGTCGCAGCTATGAAGGCCTTGCCGACCGACGACCCGTTGTTCGGCAAAGGCTACATCCGGAGCGACGGACGGAAGATCCATCCGATGTATCTGCTGGAGGTCAAGAAGCCAGAGGAATCGACAAGCAGTTGGGACCTTCTGAAGCTGGTGTCGACCCTTCCCGGCGAAGATGCTTTCCGTCCGGAAAGCGAAGGAAATTGCCGGTTGACGGCGAAATGAAGATTCGATCCAGTATGGTAAAATGACCAGAATGAGCGCGCTTTCATGCGTTATGGCCGAAGCGCGCGGTTCTTGCGTAGAGCAAAACAAAGCCCCGCTATCAGAAGGGCGCCCGAGGAAACATATGACCATCGCTGCCGCTAACCGCCGCGACAATTCCGCAACGCTGTTCGCTGTGCCCGCGATCGTGGCAGATCGACGCGCCGACGGCAGTATCTGGCTGAAATCGACCACGCCTCTGCAACCGCACGCGCGTTGTATCGGCGACTGGCTGGAGCAGTGGGCGCGGCAGGCGCCCGACCGAATTTTCCTGGGCGAACGCTCCCGCGTCGATGCGCTGTGGACTACCGTCAGTTACAGAGATGCGCTGCTCAAGGTGCGCTCCGTCGCCAGCTGGATCCTGGCGCAGGGACTGAGCGCCGAGCGCCCGCTGGTCATTCTCTCGGACAACAGCATCGATCACGCGCTGTTCGCGCTCGGAGCCATGCATGTCGGCGTGCCCTCAGCGTCGATTTCTCCGGCCTATTCGTTGATGTCGAAGGATTTCGACAAGCTCAAGAGCATGATCGGGTTGCTTGAGCCCGGCGCGATCTATGTTTCCGGCGTGAAGCCATTCGCGCCGGCGCTCGCGGCGATCAAGTCGCTGCATGGTGCAACGATCGTCAGCAGCGATGCTGACGGCGGCGATGCCATTTCATTTCGGCAGATCGCGGCAACATCGGAAACACCGGCGGTCGGCAAAGCGTTCGCTGCGGTTGGTCCCGACACCGTCGCAAAGTTCCTGTTCACCTCGGGCTCGACCGGTACGCCGAAGGCCGTGATCAACACGCAGCGCATGTTGACGTCGAGCCAGCAGGCCAAGGCGCAGACCTGGTCGTTTCTCGAAAACGCGTCGGACGCTCTGGTGATCCTCGACTGGCTGCCCTGGAGCCACACCTTCGGCGCCAATCACAATTTCAATATGGTGCTGCGCAAGGGCGGCACACTGTATATCGACGGCGGCAAGCCGGCGCCGGGTCTGTTCGCAACGTCACTGGCCAATCTGGGCAGCGTGATGCCGACGGTGTATTTCAACGTGCCGCGCGGCTTCGACATGCTGATTACAGCATTGCGCGGCGATGACGAACTGCGCCGGCGCTTCTTCAGCGAAGTCAGGCTCGCCTTCTATGCCGCCGCGGCGCTGCCGCAAAATCTCTGGGATGCGCTGCAAGAGCTCTCGGTCGAGACGGTTGGCCGCGTGATGCCGATGGTGTCGGCATGGGGGTCCACGGAGACCTCGCCGCTGGCTACCGACTGCCATTTTCAGGCCGAGCGTTCCGGCAACATTGGCGTGCCGATCCCGGGCACCGAGCTGAAGCTGGTGCCGTCAGGCGACAAGCTGGAGGTGCGCGTACGCGGACCGAATGTCACGCCGGGTTATTGGAAGGCGCCGGAACTGACCGCGCAGGCGTTCGATGCGGACGGGTTCTATCTGATCGGCGATGCCGTCAAATTCGTCGATCCGGATCGCCCGGAGTTGGGATTGTTCTTCGACGGTCGCGTCGCCGAGGATTTCAAGCTCAACTCCGGCACCTGGGTCAGCGTCGGCACCCTGCGCGTTGCCGGCATCGCGGCGCTGGCGCCGCTGGCACAGGACATCGTGGTGTCGGGCCACGGCGGCGATCACGTGCGGTTTCTGGTATTTCCGAACATCGCCGCGTGCCGCGCGCTTGCCGGCCTGTCTGACAGCGCCGACGTGAGCGAGGTGATCGGCAGTGAAAAGGTGCGCGCGGAAATCGCGCAAGGACTGGCAAAACTCAAGGCGCAAAGCGGTGGCGGGTCGTCCGGTCATGCGACGAGGGCGCTGCTGCTGGCCGAACCGGCTTCGGTCGACGGCGGCGAAATCACCGACAAGGGCTATATCAACCAGCGCGCGGTACTGACCCGGCGCGCCAGCGCGGTGGCGATGCTGGAAGACGATGCTTCGACCGAATGGATTGGATGCCCCACGCTTGCAGCGTGAATTGTGCCTGGCGCGAAAGACCGGAGCTTCTTTGTCACGGCGCATCCTGCAGCTTGCGTTGAGAGTTCACTTTTCAGCGCAGCCTTACTGGCACGTTCCCTGCTTCTCGTGATGGATCCTGCTCGGCGGTTCGCCGTTCGGATACCGGCGTCACCGAAGGCGCAATTTCCGCTTGATCCGGACGCGGCTTCCCGGCCGTCGCCGGCGCGGATTTGAGGCGGC
Source organism: uncultured Alphaproteobacteria bacterium (assembly GCA_963823115.1). GTDB lineage: Bacteria > Pseudomonadota > Alphaproteobacteria > Rhizobiales > Xanthobacteraceae > Bradyrhizobium. The sequence goes on from CAWGKJ010000015.1 coordinate 136,818, forward strand.
CTGCCTTCTCCAGCCGTTTCTCGATCCGCTTCGCCCGCGTGAGGTCAGCGAAGGCGCGGTCGAATTGTCGCAGGCGGTAATAGATGATGCCGCGGTCGATGTAGGCGGCTGAATATTTCGGATCGAGCCGGATCGCGTGATCGAGGTCGGCAATCGCGCCGTTCAGGTCGCCGTTGTGGTAGGCGGCAATTCCGCGCGCGCGCAGGGATCTGGCATCGCTCCCGGCGAGATCGGGAGTCGGGCTGACATTGGCCAAAAGGAGGCTCTCCGCATGGGTTTGAGGCGCGATGGCAGTTGGCGCCACCGCCTCACTTGGAATGCTTGCACTTTCTTGTTTCTCGAGCGATGCGCTCTTGCTGGTCGTATCCGGCTCCGGCGCCAATGTCGGGGCGAAGGCGACGATCTCAGACGGTGCGCGCATGGTGACGTCGACGTGGTTTGCCGGGGCAATCGATGCCGCTGACATGTGCATTAGCAGCAAATATCCCCCGACGGTTACGACCGCCCCTCCGGCAAGCGCCATCACGCCGGATGCAATCTCGTAAATCGTGGCGGCGATGGCGTGTTTGGACGCCGACTCCTGCTCCTGGCGTGCCAGGTCAAGCAGATGGTCGTAAGTCGCGCGCTGTTCGATATCGCCAAGGATTTCGTTGGCGCGGACGATCTGCCTGAATTTCAGCGCAGCATCGGGATCGTCAGGTCTGAGGTCGGGGTGGGCGCCTTTGACGGCTTTGCGGAAAGCGGTCCTGAGACCTTCAGCGTCATCGTGTGGAAGAGCCTCAAGCAAATCGTAAAGCGTTTTCATCGTCGCTCTCGCTGCTGGATTTCCTCGTCTCCGTCCGAAATTCCCGCCGCGAATTTGCTGTGGAAGACTTTTACAAATTGAACTTCACCGCCCTGTGGATAATGTTAATTCAGTGCGGCAGAAAAATGACTTTGCACATGCGGGAACTCCCGCTGCACCGTCCGATCGGCGTTTCGCCGAGCCGCTATAATCGGGCGGAGTCGACTTCGCATCTGGTCGCGGCTTGCAGCCGGCGCAAACGCTCGCGAGCGACCTTTTCCGCATTTTTATAGCATCTTCGCTCGTATTCGAGCTTCAGGTATGCCCATTGCTCGGGGTCGAGAGTTCTGAGCTTGGAGCGTCCGAAGCCGCAATCGGGCGCAGGTTGTGGCGCAAACAAGGCGCGGTCGGGGCGACACATTTGGACCTCGGAATTTGTTAGCGTCGGCGCCGCGGCGGCATGCATCGGGTCGGGTTTCACTTCAGATTGGACCGAGCCGGGAGCACAGCCGGAAACCGCCATCGCGCACCCTAGCGCGCAGAGGGTCGAAAGCCTTGACGCAAGCGCGGACCGTTGGGGCAATCCGCTCGCGCCCGGTCGAACGCAGCCCAAGACCGATCGCGACGTCCCCGCGCAAGCGACCGCCGCTCCGAAGGCCGTAGCTTTCCGGCGCATGATCCGCCGCCCGGCTTTCCCGGAATTGTCGCGCATGGTTGACTGCTCGATCCCTGGTGCGTGCGCACGAGACTGGAACGCAGCCCAACCCGGCTGCGTCATTGCAAATTCGAACAATTGCGGGCACAGGGCTCGATCGCGACCGCCATACGCAAGATCAGGCGAATGGTTCGCCTCTCTCGCGCCGCGCACATCGGACTGCAACCTCGCGCAGCAATGTGCCTGGGCCGCCGACCAAGCGGTACGATGATGCATCAACAGTCTGAATTGTCTTTTAAGAATTATGGTTAATGAATTCCTAATCGGCGTCTGGAAGCGCTGCCGTTAATTCCAGAGAGCGGTGCGCCAGCAGCGCGGCAGCCTCTTTCGCCATGCCTTCAACAATCTCGGCGGCAGCCGGAATGTCGTGGATTAACCCTGCCGCCTCGCCGAACCAGACGCCTGTGTTGTCCGGGTCGCCGTCGGCGAAAGCCTGCCGGTAGCGCGGCCCGTCTACGGCGACGTTGGCCGCCAGCGCCTCTTCCCTGTTGTGCCAGCGGTCGGTGAAGGCGTTGCGGCGGATACGCGCCGTGAATCCTCGCGGCCAGGGAATCTGGCGGGCGATATCGGCGACCGTGGTACGCAGGGTGCCGTCACCGTCGGTGTCGAGGATTGCCTGGTGATGGCCTTGCTTCACGAGCGCCTCTCGCGAAGCCCAAAGGCGCGTGCCGACGAGAGCGCCGTCGGCGCCGAGCATCAGCACCGCCGCAAGGCCGCGTCCGTCGGCGATGCCGCCCGCTGCGACCAGCAGCGCCCTGGACTGCCGTGCCGTCAGCAGGTCGGCGACTTCCGGAACCAGCGTCAAGACCGCGCGCGACTGGCCGTGTCCGCCCGCTTCCGCGCCCTGCGCCACGATGACGTCGGCGCCGACGTCAAGCGCATCCTCGACGTGATCGAGGTTCTGGCACTGGCAGATCAGCAGGGCGCCGGCGGCGCGGATGTCGTCGACGAAAGGCCGCGGGTCGCCAAACGACAACATCACTGCCGCCGGCCGGTGGGCCAGCGCCTGCGTGAGCAGCGACGGCGACTTGCGCAATGACCAGGTGATGAAACCGCAGCCGACGCGCTGGTCGCCCGCCGCGATGAACTGCTCCTCCAGCCAGGCGGGATCGCCGTAGCCGCCGCCGATCAGGCCGAGGCCGCCGGCCGCTGTCACAGCCGCAGCCAGGGCTCCACCGCCGGCGAAGGCCATCGGCGCGGAAAGGATCGGGTGACTGATTCCAAGCTGCTCGGTCAGGCGAGTCCGTAAATGCATCCGTTTCTCCTCTCCATCGCAGCAAAAGCGGTTATGACTCATCTTACCCGTGGGGAGTAATTATTGTTCCAGATGGACAAATCTCCTAATTAGATGGCCCGTGGGGATTTCCAGATCCAGACGCCGGTACGATCCGGCACCGACGGTGTAAGGTCCGCACTGCACGAGAACTTCGAGCACATTGACCTTTGAGACCAATGGAACCGGATATGCCCGCAAATACCGAAACACAGATCACCGATTGGATAGCCTCCCGGAAGCAGGCAATGATCGACCTGTTGCGCGACGTGGTGGATATAGATTCAGGCTCCTACGACAAGGCGGGCGTCGATGCGGTCGGCGCGCGTTTCGAGCGGCACTTCGCCGACCACGGCATCTCGGCGCGGCGGGAGCCGCATGAGGTGTTCGGCGATGCGATCCATGCCCTTGTCGCCAAGCCCGGCAGTAACGAAAAGCCGATCCTGTTGATGGGTCATCGCGACACCGTTTTCCCGAAGGGTGAGGTGGCGCGGCGGCCGTTCACGATCGAGGGCAACCGGGCTCATGGCCCCGGCGTTGCCGATATGAAGGCAGGCCTGGTCATGAATGTCTTCGTCGCTGCCGCGTTGCAGCAGTTTGGCGGCGCGCCGTGCCCGGTCAAAGTATTGATCACCTCCGACGAGGAGATCGGGTCTCCGTCCTCGCGGCCCGTCATCGAGCGCGAGGCCCGCGCGTCGCGCGCCGTCTACAATTCCGAACCGGGCCGACCGAGCGGCAATGTGACCACCGGCCGCAAGGGCGGTGTGTTCATGCGCTTTGAGGTTACCGGCAAGGCGGCGCATTCGGGCAACAATTTCTCGGAAGGCGTGAGCGCCATCGGGGAACTCGCGCACAAGATCGTGCAGATTCATGCTTTGACCGATCTCGCCAGGGGCATCACGCTCAACGTCGGACTGGTCGCGGGTGGCCAATCGGTCAACACGACGGCGCCCTACGCCGAGGGTCAGATCGATATGCGCTACATCGATCCGGCCGACCGGGCGACGACGCTGGCCGCGATCGAAAAGATCATCGCGGCGTCCTCCGTTCCCGGCACTGCGGCGAAGCTGACCATCAATGGCGAATTCCTGCCGCTGATTCAGAGCGATGCGTCGAAGGCCATTTTCGACGCCTATCGTGCCGCGGCGAAGGATGCGGGCCTGCCCAACCTCGACGGTGAATTTGCCGGCGGCTGTGCCGATTCCGGCTTCACCGCGGCCGTCGGCGCCCCGACCATTTGCAGCGTCGGACCCGTTGGCGGCAACGCGCATACGCCGCGGGAATATCTCGACCTCGACAGCATCGTCCCGCGTGCTCAGGCGCTCGCGCTGGCGATCTTAAGGACCAGCCATGACTGATTTCCACGGTGTCTTTCCCTATCTGGTTTCGCCCATCGATGCGTCCGGCCAAATTCGCACCGACATGCTCGGCCGGCTTTGTGACGACCTCATCAAGTCAGGCGTGCACGGGCTGACGCCGCTCGGTTCGACCGGCGAGTTTGCCTATCTCAACAACGCGCAGCGCCTGACCGTGGTGCAGGCCACGATCGAGGCCGCAAGGGGCCGCGTGCCCGTCGTCGCCGGCGTCGCCTCGACCTCGACGGCGGACGCGGTGACGCAGGCGAAGGCCTGCCAAAAACTCGGCGCCGACGGGATCCTCGCCGTTCTCGAAGCATACTTCCCGCTCGGGGATGCGCAGGTCGAATCCTACTTCCGCGCCATTGCGGACGCCGTCGATATTCCCGTGGTGATCTACACCAATCCGAATTTCCAGCGCTCGGACCTGACGCTCGATTGCATCACCCGGCTCGCGGCGCATCCGCGCATCCAATACATCAAGGACGCTTCGACCAATACCGGTCGGCTGTTGTCGATCATGAACCGCTGCGGCGACGGCATCAAAGTGTTCGCGGCGTCCGCGCACATCCCGGCCGCGGTGATGCTGATCGGCGGCGTCGGGTGGATGGCGGGACCGGCGTGTCTCGTTCCGCGGCAGAGCGTCGAGCTCTACAATCTCTGCATGGCCGCGCGCTGGGACGATGCGCTGGCATTGCAGCGCAAGCTATGGCGCCTCAACGAAGTCTTTGCGCGCTACAATCTCGCCGCCTGCATCAAGGCCGGGCTCGTAATCCAGGGCTATGACGTCGGCGATCCCATCGCGCCGCAGAGCGCGTTGACGGTGGATGAGCGCAAGGCGATCGAAGCGGTGTTGCGGGATATCGGGTGACGGCTTGCCAACTCGTCATTCCGGGTTCGATGCCTTGCATCGCCCCGGAACGACGGTGAAGGCGCTACAGCCCCAGCACCATCTTGGCGACGATGTCGCGCTGGATTTCCGACGAGCCGCCGAAGATGGTGTAGGCGCGGCCGTTGAGATATTCCGGCACGATCGGCAGCATCGCTTCGGGAATCGCGGGCGCTTCGTTCAACTTGTAGAACGGCCGCATCGGCTCGACCGCCAGACCATCATTGCCGATCACTTCCACGCCGAGCCGCGTCACCGCCTGGCGGATTTCACTGACGCGCAGCTTTAGCAGCGACGACACCGCGCCGGGATTTTGCCCGGTCTGCAACGCCGACAGCACGCGCAGCTCCGTCATCTCCAGTGTATCGATGTCGACTTCGATCTCGGACATCCGCAGCGCAATATCGGGATCGTCGATGGCGCGGCCGGTGGCGTCGGATTCCGCGAGATCGGAAACCGTTTTCAGCGCCTCGCGCAATTTGGCCGAGGCAATGCCGGAGCCGCGCTCGAATTCCAGCAGATATTTGCCGTAGGTCCAGCCCTTGCCTTCTTCGCCGACCCGGTTGGCGACGGGCACGCGGACGTCGTCGAAGAACACCTGGTTGACCTCGTGGTCGCCGCCGATGGTCAGGATCGGCCGTGTGGTGATGCCCGGGCTCTTCATGTCGATCAGGACGAAGCTGATACCGTCCTGCTGACGCGGCGTGTCGCCGGTGCGCACCAGCGCGAACATGCGGTTGGCGTGATGCGCGTGCGTGGTCCAGATCTTGGTGCCGTTGATGATGTAATGATCGCCGTCGCGCACCGCGCGGGTTTTCAGCGAGGCGAGGTCAGAACCCGAACCCGGCTCCGAATAGCCCTGACACCAATAGTCCTCGCCCGAGAGAATGCGCGGCAGATAATAATTCTTCTGCTCCGGGGAACCGAAGCCGATGATGACGGGGCCGACCATCCTGACGCCCATGATATTGACATTGGGCGTGCCGGCGCGGGCGCATTCGGCCTCGAAGATCCAGCGCTGCGCCGGGCTCCAATCGGGGCCGCCGTATTGTACCGGCCATCCCGGCGCGCCCCAGCCGTTTCGGTGCAGCGTCCTCTGCCAGGCCATGCCGATGTCGGGATCGGAGAAAACCGACGGCGTCAGTGCGGTTGCCCGCTTCATTTCCGGCGTGAGGTTCTGTGCGATGAATTCGCGAACCTCCTTTTCGAAGGCGCGTTCTTCGGCGCTGAAGGTGAGGTCCATGCTCCGCTCCTCAGGATTGAACTGACGCCCGTCCGCCAAGCGCGGCGTGACGGCGGAAATGATGGGCGCTGCCGCCGAACATCGTGTCGAAGGCGAGCAGCCGCTTGAAGTAGGAGCCGATGTCAAGTTCCTCGGTGACACCCATGGCGCCGTGGAGTTGCACCGCCTGTTCGGCGACGAAGCGCGCGCATTTCCCGATCTTGGCCTTGGCGCCCGAGGTCGCGCGCCCGCGCGTCACCGGTTCGGCGTTGGCCATCAGCGCGGCGCGTAGCGCGATCGAACGCGCTTCGTCGCATTGCATGGCCATGTCGGCGAGCCGGTGGCGGATCACCTGATTGGCGGAAAGCGGCCGGCCGAATTGCTGGCGCATCTTGGTATATTCGAGCGTCCTGTCGAGCATGATCTGCATGATGCCGACGGCCTCGGCGCCGAGCGCGGCGAGTGCGCGGTCGACCACGCCTTCGATTTTCGAAAGCGCGTCGCTGCCGTCGCCAAGCAGCGCATCGGCGGGAAGGCGGATGTCGGCGAGATCGAGATTGCAGGCGCGGCCGCCGCCGAGTCGCGGAAAATCCCGCAAGGCAAGACCGGCGGCGTCCGACGGCACCAGGAACAGACACAGTTTGCCGGGCGTGCCGTCGCTGTTGGCGATGCGGGCCGAGACGATGACTTGACCCGCAGCCTTGCCGTCGAGCACGGCGGTCTTGTGGCCGTCGATGCGCCAGCCGTCAGGTGTTCGCTTGGCCGTGGTCTCGACATGGGCGAGATCAAAGCGCGCCGTGCGTTCCGAATGTGCGAACGCCAGGAATAATGAACCGTCGGCGACTTTGGGCAGTATGGCCTGCTTCTGCGTTTGCGTGCCGCATTCCGCGATTAGGCTGGCACCGATCACAACGGTGGCAAGGTAGGGTTCGGCGACGAGACCCCGCCCGAACGCTTCCATGAGGATGCCGGTTTCGATCGCGCCGGCGCCGAGCCCGCCATAGGCCTCTTCAATCGGCAGTGCCAGCCAGCCGAGTTCGGCGAACTGTTTCCAGATTTCCGGGCTGAAGCCGAGCGGTTCGCTCTCGGCGCGGCGGCGATGATCGGCGTCGTAGGTTTCGGTGATGAAGCGGTCGACGCTTTCGCGCAGCAGGCGCTGCTCGTCACTTAAGGTGAGGTCCATTTGAACTACTTCGCTGCTTGAGGCTTCCTGACGGAGGAATGAAGACCGGCGGGGTCGACCACCATGCCGAATTCCTGCAGATTATGCGCATGGCAGAGCTGATGCAGCGCGAACGCCTGATCGATCGCCGCCGGCTGGCCCATGACATCGACCGACCGGTTGACGGCTTCCTTGGTCAGTTTTAGCGCGAAGGAAGGTTTTGCGGCGATCCTTTGCGCCAGCGCCATCACGAATGACGACAGCTCAGGCCGCGGGACGACGTGATTGACCATGCCGAGCCGGTGCGCCTCCTCCGCGCTCCAGGCGTCCGCGGTAAACAGGAATTCCTTGGCCTTGCGCGCTCCCAGCTCCCAGGGGTGGACGAACCATTCGACGCCACAGACGCCCATGGTGACCACGGGATCGCAGAATTCCGCGTCACTGCTGGCGACGATCAGGTCGCAGGCCCAGGCCAGCATCAGACCGCCGGCGATGCATTTGCCATGGACTTCCGCGATCGTCGGCTTTGCCAGATTGCGCCAGCGACGCGTGATCTGAAGGTAAATCTCTTGCTCGCGCGCGAAGCGGCCATGGGCGTTAGGCTCGCCAAAACCGCCCCAGTTTCCGACCGGCGGAAAATCGACGCCGGCGGCATTCTTCCCGGTAGGCCGCAGGTCGTGCCCGGCGGAAAAATGCGGACCGCTGCCGGCGAGAATGATGACCTTGACGGAATCGTCCTGCACCGCGCTGTCAAAGGCGGCGTTGAGGTCGTAGGTCATCTGCAGATTTTGCGCGTTGCGCGCCTCGGGCCGGTTCATCACGATCCGTGCGATGCGCGGCTCCGGCCGTTCCACCGATGATGGTCTCGTATGCGGTCATGGGCTTCGTTTCCTCGTTTTTTGGCCATGTTGACTATTTCGGCGAACGATAGGCAAGAGCTATCCGCGGCAAAATAGAAGCGAAAGCAGCCTTTCACGTTGTGGCACCGTTCTGATACCTTGCGGCAAATTTCAACGGGAGAATTTCGATGCGCAGATTATGGACCGTGCTGGCGGCGCTGGCGACCTTGAGCCTCACCAATTGCGGCTATAACGCGATCCAGACCAATGACGAGCAGGTCAAGTCGGCCTGGTCGGAGGTATTGAACCAGTATCAGCGCCGCGCCGATCTGGTGCCCAACCTCGTCAATTCGGTGAAGGGCTTTGCGCAGCAGGAAAAGGATGTGCTGCTGGGCGTGACCAATGCGCGCGCCAAGGTCGGCAGCATCCAGGCGACGCCGGAGCTCATCAACGATCCCGGCGCTTTCGCCAAATTCCAGGCCGCCCAGGGTGAACTGAGCAGCGCGCTGTCCAGGCTGTTGGTGGTGACGGAGAACTATCCGCAGCTCAAATCCGATGCGCTGTTTCACGACCTGATGGCGCAGCTCGAAGGCACGGAGAACCGCATCACGGTGGCGCGCAATCGCTACATCAAGGCGGTGCAGGACTATAACGTCGGCATCCGCACATTCCCGAACAACCTGACGGCGATGGTGTTCGGTTACAAGGAAAAGGCGAACTTTACGGTCGATAACGAAAAGGAAATTTCGACAGCGCCGAAGGTGGATTTCAACCGTCGCCGGTCGACCGAGCAAGTAGTTCGGCAACCGGATCGGCCGCCGCGATGAACGCTGCAAGAGCCTGCATACTTGCGCTGATGACTGTGCTGGGCTTTCGCAGCCTCGGCCGACGTCGCGGTGCCGCCGCTGTCCGGGCGGGTGGTCGATCAGACCGGGACGCTCAGTAGCGGCGACATCGCCTCGCTGACGCAAACGTTGAAGGATCTGGAGGCCCGCAAGGGCAGCCAGGTCGCGGTCTTGATCGTGCCGACGACGGAGCCTGAGACCATCGAGCAATATTCGATCCGGGTCGCGGAAGCCTGGAAGATCGGGCGCAAGAAGATCGACGACGGCGCGCTGCTGGTCGTCGCCAAGAACGACCACCATCTGCGTATCGAGGTCGGATACGGTCTCGAGGGCGCACTCACCGACGTTACCAGCAAGCGCATCATCGACGAAGACATCACGCCAAAATTCAAGAGCGGGGATTTTGCCGGCGGCATTGCCGCGGGCATCGACCGGATCATTCGGGTGATCGATGGCGAGCCGCTGCCGGCGCCCGCGCCGGCGCATTGGCAAAGCCCGGGGCTCGCCAATCATATCGATCCGTTCAATCCCTTCGTCATCGGCGGGGTTTTGGTCATCGCCGGCATCCTGCGCGGCACGCTCGGCAGGTTGTTTGGTTCTGCCGCGACCGGCGGCGTGGTCGGATTTCTGGCCTGGCTTTTCGTCGGTTCGATTGCGGCATCGACCATCATCGGGATCATTGCCTTCATCTTCGCGTTCGTCATCGACATGTTTTCGCCGTCGGGAGGAAGTGGAGGTAGCCATGGCTGGTCGAGCGGTTCCTCTTCGAGCAGTAGCAGCGACTGGGGCAGCAGCAGTTCGAGCGACAGCGGCGGGTTCTCGGGCGGCGGCGGCAGTTTTGGCGGCGGCGGCGCGTCTGGAAGCTGGTAGAATTCGGAGCTGGTAAGCATGGGCATCAAGCGTATCGGCAAGCACCTTCTCGAGCACCGCTGGCGGGTGCGGCGGATTTTTCCGCCGCAAGCGCTGGCTACGATCGAGCAGGCGATCAAGGCGGGCGAGGCCACGCATTCCGGCCAGGTCCGCTTCGTCGTCGAAGGCGCGCTCGACGGCAAGCCGTTGTTCCGGGATCAGCCGGCGCGCGAGCGCGCGATCGATATCTTTTCACAGCTGCGGATCTGGGACACCGCGCACAACAACGGCGTGTTGATTTATCTGTTGCTGGCTGATCGTGACGTCGAGATCGTCGCCGACCGCGGCATCGACGCCAAGGTCGGCGCCGCCGGCTGGGAAAAGATCTGCAAGGCGATGGAGACCGATTTCAAGGCGGGAAATTTTGCAGGCGGCGTTATCAGGGGAATCGATGCGGTGTCGCGACAACTGGCCGCGCATTTTCCGAAACATGGTGCCGGCAAGAATGAACTGCCGGACGCGCCGGTGGTGATTTAGCGCTCAGCCCCTTCGACGTCATTGCTGTGCGAGCGAAGCGATCCAGAGTATAGCAACAATCTGGATTGCTTCGTCGCTTGCGCTCCCTTGCGCAAACGCTTCGCGTTTGTCGCAGGCAATGACGTTTACGCCTTCACCGAAGGTCTTTGCCCGACGCGGGCGAACCATGCGGCGATGTTGGTGTTGGCGGGATCGAGCGGCTGGCCGATCCGATCCTCATTGCCGAAATCGATCCAGCAGTAGAGCAGGATATCCGCCAGCGTGAAGCGCTTGCCGCACAAGTATTCCTTGTCCGCCATCTGCCCGTTGAGCCATTGCAGCCGGTTGGCCGCGATCATCCTGAGGCCCGGGGCGGCTTCAGGCGCGCAGGGAATCCGGTTCTGGAAAAATTTCAGGCCGACCCCGAAGCGATAGCCGTTGGCGAGCGGCTCGCAGATGTTGAGATCGACGCGCCGCGTCCACATCCGGCACTCGGCGCGCTGTTCCGGCGTCGCGCCGATCAGCGCGGGCTCCGGCTTCTTCTCCTCGAGGTATTCGCAGATCGCGGTGATCTCGGACAAATAACTGCCGTCATCGAGTTCGAGCGCCGGCATCTGACCGTGCGGATTACGCTTCAAGTGCTCGGCCTGCCGATTTTCCCCGCCGCGCAGGTCGACGGTCTGTTTGGGCATTTCGATGCCCTTCTCCGCCATGAACATGCGGACAATGCGCGGATTCGGCCCGATCGAGTTGTAGAGCTTCATGGTTGTTTCCCCCAATTTTCATAATGGCATCGTTGCTGATGCTTTTGAGCAGACCGCGCGCCAGCTTGTCAAATCGACGAAAGGGGCCCCACGCGTCGTTTGGCTTGTCGAGGTCCCGTGCCACGCGGCCACCGCCAAATTGGTCAAAATCCGTCCCGGAAAAGTTCCTAAAATTTCGGTAAGCCCGCGGAAGGTAACGATTTCGCAAGCAATGAAAGTTACCAAATGGTCAATCTATGCCGGAGACCTTGAATATGAGCGAGCAGATGGCCGAACAGATCAGTGCGGACTCCGGTTCCAGCGGCGCCGGACCGGCCGCCTCAGATACGTCTGATGTGAAGAATGCGGCCGTGGCGGCCTCGGGGCCGGAGATTGGCGCCGTCAATTCTCCGAACATAGCGCCCGACCATGAGGCGCCGAAGGCCGACATGCCGGAGGTTGACGCCCCCAAGATTGAGGCCCCCAAGATCGAAGCCTCCAGGCCCGAAGCTTCCAGGCCCGAAGCTTCGAGGCCTCAGGCATCCCGACCGGACCCACACGTGCCCGGCAAGCTGACGATCATGTCGCCGGGCGACCGTTCCTCTGACGAATATGGCGCGAGCTCCCAGGCAGAAACCGCATCAGGCAAGCGGCGGCTCTCGGCCATGGCCGCAGTGGTGGCGCTGGCGATGGTTGCCGGCGCGGTCGGTGGCGCGCTCGCGACATCGGCGTTCACGCGTTCCAGCGGCAGCGCAGAGACAGCCGGCAATGCCGCGCTCGAAGCCACTGTCTCGCGGATCGACGCCGATATCTTGGCGCTGAAGGCCAGCGTCGAACACACCTCCAAGCTCGGCATTGCCCAGTTCAACAAGGCCAACGACCGCCTCGACAAGGTCGAGAAGGCGCAAGCCGAACCGGCCGCCAGGCTCACCAAGCTGAGCGAAGCCGTGGACAAACTGCGGGCCGCGCCGTCAGCCGCTCCGGTGCCCGTCGCTGCAGCGCCGGTTGCCCCAAAGGAAGTCACCGGCTCGATTGTGCCCCCTGCGACAGCAGTGGCGGCAGCGCCCGCAGCGGCGCCGAAGGCCGAAGTGGGCAGGCTGCCGACGGTACAAGGCTGGGTGCTGCGTGACGTCGCCAATGGCGGCGCGCTGATCGAAGGCCGACTGGGGTTCTTCGAGGTCTATGCCGGCGATCCCGTCCCTGGCCTCGGCCGTGTCGACGCCATCCGCAAGCAGGATGGCCGCTGGGTGGTCGTGACCAGCAAGGGCCTGGTGGTTGCACGGTAGGGACTCGTTGCCTCACCGTGACGTGAAGCGATCGTCCCGACGTCTGCGGTTCGCCGCGAGACAGCCGGTGCGCTTTTTGACTATTTTCCTGACATGGAACGCCGTCCGCAGGGCGCCTGGAATGGGGTCTCCGGTGCGGTGTTTGTCAGGATATGGGCCGCGTGCGATTTCTTGTGACATTACTGGTTTTGCTTGCCAGCGTTATGCCTGCGCGCCATGCGCAAGGTGCGGCGGCGCTAGCGCTTGAGCGCGGTGCTGCGATCACCGATCCCCAGGCGTTGCGCGAACTCGATCGCGGACGCTTCGGGCTTGGCCGCGTCATCCTGCCGATGCGGTCGGCTGACATGCCGCTCGCGAACAGCCAGCTATTTGCGTTGTCATCGCTGGCTCCAATCCGCAAGGCGCTCGACGCCGAGTTCGACCGCTACGTTTCACGGCATAAGGCCAATCTTCCCAACGAAACCATCGGCGTCGGAAACGTTTTCGATTTCCAACTGTTCGACCGCGCGTGGCTCGATTCGCCTGATACACGCTTCATGCTGGCCGGCATCGTCAACCGGATGGATCGCGCTTATGTGCACGAGGCAAATTGCGGTGAAATCCGCCTGATCTACCGGCTGACGCGAACCGATATACTTCCGGCAGGCGAGGGCGCAGTGTCGCCGCGGCTGCCGATGACGCTGAACGTGGTGTTGAAAGCCAAAGGCGATCTTGCGACTGGCAGCAGCGGGAAGCCGATCACCTGCGCCGAAATTGCGCGGCGGTGGCTGGCCGCCGGCGACCGGCCACTGACGGGTGCTGCGCTCGCGGAAGGACTGACCGCGAAAGATGGCCCGCTGGATCTGGTCGGACCCGAAAACATCGACCGCATCGAGACCAATCTGCAGATCGCGCACGCGCCGAAATCTCCCGTCCGCGATTTTCGCACCGACTATCTCCTGAAGGTGTTTACCCACAACACGCCATCAGGAGCGTTCGAGGAAGCCCCGCTCGAAAACCAGATCGATCGCGAGCGGATCCTGGCGGATGCTAACCTCGGGCGCGAGTTCAAGGCATGGCTGCTTGATCCCGGACATATCAGCGAACTCGATCGTGGCACGATCCTTGTGCCTGAGAAATTTCTGGCTACCGGTGCGGTCGCCGCGACTCCGGTCGGATTTTCCGCCTCGAACCTGCAGCCGGCCTTCGGGCTCGTGCAAGGCGATGAGGCGTCGATCGAGCCCGTGTTCAAGGATAGCGACGTCGCCACGGCGTTGACGAAGGTCACAGAGCGCGGCATCAGCTTGCTCAATATCCGCTCGGTCGCAGGCTTCGAGCGCCGGCTCAACGATATGACCTGCTCAGGCTGCCATCAGACCCGCGGCATCGGCGGCTTTCATTTTCCCGGCGTCGACTGGATGGCGGCCAGGCCCGACAATTCAACGGTCGTGCCGGCGTCGCCGCATTTCTTCGGCGACCAGATCCGCCGCCGCGATATCCTGATCGCGCTGCGTGACGGCAAACATCCGGATTATTCGCGCGGGTTCTCCAGCCGCCCGCAAACGCGCGGCAGCAGCGAGCTTGCGGGAACCGAATACGAGGACGGCTGGGGCGCGCATTGCTATCTGCAAGAGGCCAACGCAACCGACAACGACAAGAGCTTCAGGTCGTGGACCTGCGCTGCGGGGCTTTCATGTCAGGTTGTCGGCACGGCCACGCGGATGGGGATGTGCTTCGTCGGAGGTCGCCAGTAAAGGGCAGTCGCAGCCGCCCCCAGGCGGCGCGAAGGCCGCAAGAAGCTTACGCGTAATGCGTGAGACGCTTGCCGGGCAACAGATCATACGCAGATCGCCAGCCGGGCAGAGCGGCGACGCGACCTAGCCAGGCGTTCACAGCCGGGTGGCTCGCGGCGAAATCATATCCGGTTTCGTCGCTCGGATAGGACAGATAGGCGATCATCGAAATGTCGGCCACAGTGGGACGCTCGCCGGCGGCGAACGCATTTCGCTGCAGGTGCTGCTCGAGAATTCCAAGGAAGTCATCGAGCCGCCGGCGAAAATGCGCGAGCACATGCTGGTCTGGAGATGGCGTGAACGTCCGGTAGTAGCGGTAGGTCGCCATGTAGCCGGTCAGCTTGTGATTGTCCCAGAACAGCCAGCGCAATATTTCGAATTTCTCCGCGGCATTCTCGCCGCCGAACCGGCCGTATTGTTCCGCGAGCTTGAGCAGGATCGGCGCCGTCTGGGTGAGGCGCACGCCGTCTTCTTCCAGCACCGGAATTTCGCCCATCTCGTTGACCGTCCGCCGCCACTCCGGTGTTCGCGTGGCGCCGCCGCCGAAGTCGGTCCAGACCGGTTCGAACGTCTGGCCGCACAGGGTGAACATTAGCGCCAGCTTGTAGCTGTTCCCTGATTCCGGGAAATAATGCAGCCTGTAGCTAGGCATTGCCGATCTCCCCACGCATTCTGTCTTGCGCCATCGTCCGGCAGCAACTAGGCCACCGCGCCGGACGCCCGCAATTGCCGGATCGTCGCCTCGTCGTAGCCGGCATTGCGAAGAATTTCGTCGCTGTGCTCGCCGATGCCGGGCGGATGGCGCGGCTGGACTTTCTTGCTGCCGTCGACCCAGATCGGACTGTTGATTGTCAGCATGGTGTCGCCCTCGAACGGCACCAGCACCTCGTTCTCGATCATCTGCTTGTCGTTGGGAATGTCGTCGAGGATGCCGACCACGCCGAACACCAGCCCGTTGCCGTCGAGGATGCGGCGCCATTCGGCCAGATCCCTGGTGGCAAAGGTCTCGTCGAAGATCCTGATCAGCTCAAGCGAGCGGGCATGGCGGTCGGGCTTGGCGGCAAACCTCGGGTCGGAAACCAAATCCTCGCGTCCCAGGCAGCGCGCGAGCGTCGGCCATTGCCGGTCTTCGTTGAGCAGCGAGAGGATGAGCCAGCGTCCGTCCTTGCAGCGATAGTGGTTGGTCACCGCGTTCAGCGCGCGCTCGCGCGGGCGGCGCTCCCCGAACTTGGCGCCACATAATTTGGCCTGGGCGAGCACCGACGCCGCCCAGACGCCGTTGGCCATCAGGTTCGAAGAGACATGCGAGCCTTTCCCGGTACGCTCGCGCTTGTAGAGCGCGGTGACGATCGCGCCGTACAACGCCATCGCGCACGGGTGGTCGCCCATGCCGGCGATCGAGCGCGCCGGCGTGGTGTTCTCATCCGCGCGCACCAGGTCCATCAGGCCCGAACGCGCCCAATAGGCATTGCTGTCGAAGCCGGGCTTG
The DNA here is from genome assembly GCA_963823115.1 of uncultured Alphaproteobacteria bacterium. Taxonomy (GTDB): domain Bacteria; phylum Pseudomonadota; class Alphaproteobacteria; order Rhizobiales; family Xanthobacteraceae; genus Bradyrhizobium. Next base: position 152,557 of record CAWGKJ010000015.1, read on the forward strand.
TCGGCTTCCTCGCCCTTTTCGCCGTAGCCGGTGAACGAGGCATAGATCAGCCGCGCATTGAGCGGCGCGAGTTCCTCCCAGGTGATGCCCAGCCGCTGGCGCACGCCGGGCGGAAAATTGGTGATGAAGACGTCGGCCTCCGCGGCGAGGCGATACAGCACCGCCTTTCCATCGGGCTTGGCGAGGTCGAGCGCGAGGCTCCTCTTGTTGCGTGCCTCCAGCAGCCACGCGAAATTGTGCTGGCTGACGGGATATCCCGGCAAATTCGGCAGGTTGCGGTAGGGGTCTCCAAGGCCGGGCGGTTCGATCTTGATCACCTCGGCGCCGAAATCCGACAACACGGTCGCGGCCGCTGGCGCTGCAATGAAGCTGGCGCAGTCCAGAACCTTGAGGCCTTCGAAGATGCCCTTTTCCATAGTGGCAGTCGCTCCCGTGACGTTTGTTGATCTTATTCCGCGGTGTGGAATTGCTTTTCCCAGGCAACATCCAATTCCCGGGTCTATTTGAACGATGTTGGCGGTACGATGCAACGCCGTTTTCAGCGTCATTGCGAGCGCAAGCGGAGCAATCCCTGGCGCGAAAAGCAAAGACGAGATTGTTTCGTCGCTTGCGTTCCTCGCAAAGACGGAGATTTCCTCATTCCGTGTCCGACAGCAGCGCGGCGTTGCCGCCGGCGGCGGCCGTGTTCACGGTCACGGTCTGTTCGGTCGCAAAGCGTGGCAGGTAATGCGGGCCGCCGGCCTTGGGGCCGGTGCCCGACAGGCCGTGGCCGCCGAACGGCTGCACGCCGACCACCGCGCCGATCATGTTGCGGTTGACATAGATATTGCCGACAGCGAGCCGGTCGATCACGGTCTCGATCGTATCGTCGATGCGGGAGTGAATGCCGAGTGTCAGCCCGTAGCCGGAGCGTTCGATCGATTGCAGCACGCGATCGAGCCGGTCGGAGGGGTAGCGCACCACATGCAGGATGGGGCCGAATACTTCCCCGGTCAGTTGATCGGCGCCGGCCAGTTCGAAAATATGCGGCGCGACGTAGTTACCGCCGGGAGCGACCCCTGCGAAATGCAGGCGAGCCTCGTTTTTCATTCGCGCGATATGCGTGTCCAGCCGCTGCTTTGCCTCGGCGTCGATCACCGGCCCGATATGCGTGGCGGGATCGCGCGAATCGCCGATTTTGAGTTCGCGCGCTGCGCCTGCGATCGTCTCGATCATGCGCGCGGCGACGTCGTCCTGCACGAACAGGAGGCGCAGCGCCGAGCAGCGCTGGCCGGCCGAACGAAACGCCGACGTCACGACGTCGTCGGCGACCTGCTCCGGCAACGCGGTCGCGTCCACGATCATCGCATTGATGCCGCCGGTCTCCGCGATCAGCGGCACGATCGGGCCGTCTTTGGCGGCCAGCACACGATTGATCGCACGCGCCACCTCGGTCGAACCGGTGAAGACCACGCCGGCAACATCGGCGTGCGCCGTCAGCGCCGCGCCGACGCTGCCGTCGCCCGGCAGCAGATGCAGCGCCGACAAGGGCACGCCGGTCTCGTGCAGCAGCCGGATGGCCTCTGCCGCGATCAACGGCGTCTGCTCGGCGGGTTTTGCCACGACCGCATTGCCAGCCATCAAGGCCGCCGTGACCTGACCGAGAAAGATCGCCAGCGGGAAATTCCACGGCGAGATGGCGATGAACACGCCGCGGCCGCGCAGCCGCAACGCGTTGCTTTCTCCGGTCGGGCCGGGCATGGCAGTGCCCTCGCCAAACTGCTTGCGGCCTTCCGCGGCGTAGTAGCGGCAGAAATCGATGGCCTCGCGGACTTCCGAGAGCGCGTCGTCGAGCGTCTTGCCGCCCTCGCGCTGCAACAGCGCGATGAAATGCGCAACTCGCTGATCCAGCAGGGTTGCCGTCTGCTCAAGGGTACGCGCGCGCGTTTCGGCGGGCGTTCGGCTCCAGACTTCGAATCCCTCGCGCGCGGCCATGATCGCCTCGTTCGCCTGCGCCGGCACCGCATCGATGACGGTTCCGGCCGTCATCGTCCGGTCGATCGGGCTGACGATCGGTCGCGCCGGGCCTGTCGCCGCCTGACCGTTGATGACCGGCGCCGCCGTAACAGGCGCGGTCTCGGCTGCGACCGCAGCAAGCAACTCGCTCAACGCCGCGCGTTCGCCGAATTCGATGCCGCGCGAATTCTGCCGCTGCGACGAATAGAGATCGCGGGGCAATGGGATGTTTGGATGGCGCGCGTTGGCGGACGCGCCGATGATATCGGCCGGGCGCCGCAGCAGCGTTGCCACCGGCACCGCATCGTCGGCGGCAAGCGCCACGAAGGATGAATTGGCGCCATTTTCCAGAAGGCGCCGCACCAGATAGGCCAGGAGGTCACGATGGCTGCCGACCGGCGCATAGGTCCGATAGGCCAGCGTGGGGCGGTCTTCGCGCAATTGCGCATAGAGCGCTTCGCCCATGCCATGCAGGCGCTGGAACTCGAACCCGCTTTCGCGGCCCGCGAGTTCGAGAACAGTCGCGACCGTCAGCGCGTTGTGGGTGGCGAATTGCGGGAACAAGCGTGGCCGGAGCGCCAGCAGCTTTCGCGCGCAGGCGATGTAGTTCAGGTCGGTCACCGCCTTGCGGGTGAAAACCGGATAGTCGTCGAGGCCCCGCTCCTGCGCGCGCTTGATCTCGGTGTCCCAGTAGGCGCCTTTGACGAGGCGCACCATCAGCCGCCGGTTCAGCGCTTGCGCCATGCCATCGGCGTAGTCGATCACGGCTTCCGCGCGTTTCTGATAGGCCTGGATCGCGAGGCCGAAGCCGTCCCAGCCTGCAAGTGATGTGTCACCGAAGGCGGTCGCGATCACCTCCAGTGACAGCTCGAGGCGGTCCGCTTCCTCGGCATCGACCGTGAAATTCAAATCATGGGCCCTGGCGCGTCGCGCGAGATCGATCAGCCGCGGGACCAGTTCCGTCATGACGCGATCACGGCTCACGGCCTCGAAGCGCGGATGCAGCGCGGAGAGTTTTACGGAGATGCCGGGCCGGTCGGGCAGGGGCCTGTTGTCGGCGGTGCGGCCGATCGCTTCGATGGCGCGACTGTAGGAATCGAAATAACGCTGTGCATCAGCGGCCGTGCGCGCGCCTTCGCCGAGCATGTCGAAGGAATAGCGCGGCGCGCCGGCCGAAGCCGGCTCTGCCCGCGCCAGCGCGGCTTCGATGGTCTCGCCCAGCACAAAATGGCTGCCCATCAGCCGCATGGCCTGACGGGTGGCGGCGCGTACCGCCGGAACGCCCAGCCGTTTCGCCAGTCGTCCGATCGTTCCCTGCGGGGTCTCGCCGGGCGCAATCACGCGCGCCGATATCCCGAGCGCCCACGCCGATGCGTTGACCAGGAACGCGCTCGATCTCGTCTCGTGATGGACGAAGTCGCCCTGGCCGAGCTTGTCCTCGATGAACTGATCGGCGGTGCGGGCGTCCGGCACCCGCAACAGGGCTTCCGCCAGCACCATCAGCGCCAGGCCCTCTTTGGTGGAAAGCGCGAATTCGCGAAGCATGTCCTCGACGCCGCCAAGTCGGTCGTCGTTGGCTCTGATAGCATCGATCAGGCGCGTCGCCATGCGGTCAACCCGCGCGTCCTGCTCCGCGCTGAAGCGGACGGTTTCGAGCAGCCGGACGGCAACGGCGCAATCGTCCGGCGCGTAGGGTGCCCCGAATGGCGGAAGGGCTGAGGGATCTGGTTTCATGGCGCGTCTCAAGTTCCCATGCCTATCATGCCGCCGGCCTTGGCGTCGTGAAACCGCTGCGATAGTCTTTCGCGAGATTTTTATTTGGGGCGAAGTGTGGGGCGATGGGGCCGTTGGCAAGGCGGGAGCGATCGGGCAGGCGAGGCAAAACCCGTGCGGTTTGCGGCCTTGTCGTGTCTCTTGCCGGATTGAACCTGATGATCGCTCCGCGGCCGGCGCTCTCGGTCGAATTGAGCGCGCCGCAGGCGGCGCTCTACGGCACGGTGTCGATTTTCCCGCCTTCGGCGCAACGCATGACGGTCTGTTACGGCTTCGGCTGCAGGCGCCGCGAGATCCTCGACTTCACCGCGAGCGATCGCAACGCGCTGACGCAGATCCTCGCGGCGGGCCGTGCATCGGCCGCGGCGGAGCGGGCTGCGGTGCAAAAGGCCGTGATCTGGTTCGATCGCCGCATGGGGCCGGTGATCGGCACCGACAAGCGCGTCGCGAAAGCGGATTTCCGCTACTTCGACGACAAGCACAATTACGATTGCTGGGACACCACCCGCAATACCACCAGTCTGCTACTGGTGCTGCAGCAATGGGGTTTGTTCAGATTTCACGTGGTGGGCGACCCGCATTATCGGGGCAATGCGCTGGTGCTGCAGACGCCGCACAACACGGCAGTGCTGGTCGAACGCGCGACCAAGGTCGGATGGGTCGTGGACCTGTGGCCGCGCGGCTATCTGCAGCCGCCCGATGTCATGACGGTTGGGAAATGGGCGACGGAAGATTGAACGGCTGAAGCAGGTGGCTGCATGTTCCGCGATGTGGCAATCTACCCGTGTCGGTTGTAGATAGCATAAGGCCATCGATCGGCGCCGGAGCCCAAAGGGATGATTTCACGCCCAAATCACTTTTCCTCCGCAAAGACTGCGGGGGCGACTTCCCTTCGTCCCGGCTGGCTGCACGCGCTGCTGCTGATCGCCGCGCTGTCAGCGACATCGGGCCGGGTCAGCGCGGGTGAGCTGGAAGACTGCAACGGCGCTGCCGCCGAGAAGATCGAGCCGGCCTGCACCGCGGTGATCGATGACGCATCGCGTTCGGCGGACGATCGGTTGAAAGCCTATGCAAATCGTGCGCGTCTGTTTGCGAGCCGTTCGAAACTGGATCTCGCGCTGAGTGACGTCGAGGCGGCGCTTCAACTCAATCTCCAGTTTGTGCCCGCCCTGCTGTTGCGCGGATATTTGCGCCAGCGAAGCGGCAGCTTCGACCTGGCGCGCAGCGATCTTGACCGGGCCATGGAGCTTGAACCGAAGAATGCCATCGCGTTCCTTGCCCGCGGCAATCTCAGAAGCGATCAAAGGGCCTGGGCGGAAGCGCTTGCCGACTTCAACCAGGCTATAGCGCTGCGCCAGGATCTGGCGCCGGCCTACGTCGGACGCGCACGCGCCTTCGTCGAAACGGCGCAGCTCGATGCGGCGCTCGGCGAGCTCAACACCGCGCGTGCCCTCAACCCAAATGTTCCAAACGCATTCTTCTGGCGTGGCCAGGTCTATCGCCGGAAAGGCGACATCGATCACGCGATTGAAGATTTCTCCCGCGCGATCGCGCAGGCTCCTCAAACCGAGCGCGCATCCTATTTTGCGCGAGCTCAGCTGTTCAGCGCCAAGGGCGAATATGCCAGCGCCATTGCTGATTTTGACAAGCTGTTGTCGTTGACACCCGATAACAAGGAGGCTCAGCAGCAGCGTCAATCGGCAATCGCCATGCAGGCGGAGCTTGCCCGGGTCGCACCAAAGCAGCCAGCGGCAACGCGCTCGTGAACAGTTACGGCACTTCCGTCGCAGCCCGCTGCTCCAGCGGTTCCAACTCTCAACCAGCAGATCGATCAGGCCAAGCAATTTATCAATCAGGCAAATTACGCCGCTGCCGCCGAACGCCTCAATCAGGTGCCTGCCACCGATCCAGACAACGAAATGGCACTTCGCTTGCGAGCACTCTCATACCTGAGGCTGAACCGGCTTGCCGAAGCCCGCAATGACCTTAACGATTTGCTCAAGCGTAAGCCGGACGATGCGCCGTTATTGGCGCTGCGGGGGATAACAGCGGCGAGCCTGAAGCAGTTCGATCAAGGAATGGCTGACGTCAACCGTGCGATCTCGCTGGACCCCAACAATGCTGCGGCCTATCTCGGGCGAGGCATTATCAAGGCAGGCAGCGGAAAAGTTCAGGAGTCTCTCGCAGACTACGATCGTTCAATCGCCATCGACCCCAGAGATGCACTGGCGTTTACCGAGCGCGGCCTGGCATACGTGTCGCTTAATCAGATCGACAAGGCTTTGCTGGATTTCGATCAGGCCCTGGTTCTGAACCAGTCGAACGATCTGGCGAAGGCGTGGCGGGGACTTGCCTTGTTGCTGAAGGGCCGGAGTGCCGAAGGGCTGGTCGACATCAACGGCGCGCTCGACAAGAATCCGAACAATCAGGCAGCGCAGCTCGGCCGGGGTCTCGGGCTCTTGACCTCGGGCCAATTTGATCGCGCGATTGTCTCGTTCAACCAGATCATCGGAAAAATGGCCGACGATACGCTTGCACGGATGCTGCGCGCACGTGCGCTGGTGGCGCTTAAGAAGCCGGCCGAAGCGATATCAGACCTCAATTATGTGCTAAACGTGCGGCCCGGCTTTCCGGACGCCCTGGCGCTGCGTGGCATCGCCTGGTCTGCGATGCTGGAATATGACAAGGCACGGGACGACCTCGACCGGGCAATTTCGCAGAAAGAGACCCCGTCGAGAGCTATTTTGCACGCGCAAAAATCCACGAGGCGCAAAACAATCCGAAAAAGGCAACCGGCGATTTCCGTCGAGCCACCGAGCTGGTGCCCGCCAGCGTGTTCGATGTTCTTGCTCAAGCTGAATCAAAACGAAAGATTCGGGAGCTTTCGAAGCGGTTGCCCTGCGGCGGCAGTGGGCAACCAGAAACATGCCTGTGACAGCGCGCTCGGGCTTCCTGTCGACCGTCCAGCATCGCAACGGCACGCCAGCGCGGTGCCCGCTCCGGCGAACGCATCGACTATTCGAGATTCGCTGGGAACGCGCCACTCCCGGATCGCCTCCGGAAGGGCGCGGTTACCGGCAGCGAGTTCGGGTCAAACCTTGAGGTTTTCGGCCGAGGTCTTGCCGCGATTGGCAACCTCTTCGTATTCCACCGTCTGCCCCTCGTTGAGTGTGGATAGGCCGGCTTTCTCGACCGCGGAAATATGAACAAAAACGTCCTTGCCGCCACTGGAGGGCTGAATGAAGCCATAGCCCTTGGTCGCGTTGAACCACTTCACAGTACCTTTAGCCATTACGTCGTCTCCGCGGGATCGAAAAATAAAAGCGGACTTCCGGTCCCCGCAAACCGGCATTTCCGAGGGAGATAAGATACGCAATATGGGGCACGCTTGATAGCCTAAACGACACCGGGATTTCGGCGGAAAATGATCATTATCGCGGCGCATTTGCAGTTTCTTGCCCGTTTTTCTTTCATTTGACGGACAAATGACCGCAAAACGCTGGTCGTTCCAATTCTATTGAAGCGCAAATCATCGACGCCTGCATCCTGCCGGTTGCAGATGCGCGGGGTTGGTTCGCAATCGAATTTCAGTGGGTCGTGGCCAGATAATCGACGATCCTGGGCACATCCGCATCGTCGATCGGCGCGCCAAAGACCTTGATCATCTTGGTCACTTCGGCCTGCCAGAAGTCCTTCTTGAATTTCGGCCCGCGCGGTTGGGTCTGGATGTAGTCGGCGGAGTGGCAGGCGGTGCAATTGTTCTTGACCACGTCGAGACCAGGTCCGGGCTTGAGCGCCGCGGTTTCCTCGGGAAGCGTGTAGGACACCGGCGCCGCGGTGACCGAACCGCAACCCGGGGCTGCGATGGCGGCAATGGCCAGAAGAGGCGTAAGAAGGAACCAGCGTGTCATGATAATTCTCCTCACGCCGCGGTGACGCGAACGGTTTCGACCACGTTGCGCATGTAGCCGGGCGGGTTCCAACTTGGTTCGCTCGGCTGCGTGTCGCCGGCATTGTTGGTGGCGCGAACCTGGAGCGCGTGGCTGCCCGCCGCGAGCTTCACCGGCAGCTTCCATTCCCGGAACGAATATTTTCCAAGGTCCTTGCCAAGCCTGGCGGGCGTCCAGGTCTTGCCGCCGTCGGTCGAGACCGCGACTTCCTTGATGCCCTTGCCGCCGTCGAAGGCAATTCCCTTGAGCGTCGTCGTGCCGGGCCTCAGCTTGGCGCCGTCGGTTACACTGGTGATGAAGGAACGAACGTCGAAGCGGTTGATCGGGGTCGTCGCCTTCGGTGCGGTGCCGGGCTCGACGCAGGCGCACGGCGTGTCCGGAACCCGATAGGCTGACTTCATCCAGAAGCCGTCGAACACACTGTCGACCACGGTGATTTCGTTGAGGTGCTTGACCCAATAGGTGCCGTAGTAGCCCGGCACGACCAGACGCAGCGGATATCCGTTGAGCACCGGCAGGTCGTCGCCGTTCATGCCATAGGCCAGCATCACCTCGCCGTCGCGGGCGTGGTCGATATCGAGCGCCTTGATGAAATCCGGTGTCTTGTCGCTGACCGGTCCGTCCATCCCGTTGAAGGTGACCTGTTTCGCAGCCCCCTGCACGCCGGCCTTGTCGAGCACGGCTTTCAGCGGCACGCCGCGCCAGCGCGCATTGCCCATCGCGCCATTGCCCAACTGGCCGCCCGCCACCCGCGGATCGAAAAAGCCGCGGCTGTTGCCCGAGCATTGATTGACGGCAACCAGTTCGACCGCGGGAAGCTTTCGGATTTCCTTCAGCGACAGCTTGAGGGGATGGTCGACTTTGCCCTTGATCTCGAGCGTGAATTTATCCGGATCGATATTGAGCGGCACGTCCGCCAGATGATAGCGGACGAAAAAGGCGTTGTTCGGCGTGATCGGGCCGTCGTTGAAGATCGAAAATGGCGTCTCGAGCTGCGGCGGCCGCTGGGTCAGGCCGATCATCGGCCGCTTCTGCGGATATTTCACCAGCGGCCGTTCACCGTTGTCGAAGGGCAGCGTGACGGTATCGAGCGCGAACGCCTTTGAACCGAACCCCGTCGCAAGCGCCGCCATGCCGGCGCGCTTCATCAGCTCTCGTCTGTCCATCATGAGGCTTCCCCGAATTTTGTGAAGTCCGGTTGCCCCCGGACATATTGATGGGATAGTCCGCATCGGCAACGCCTGTGTCAATTCCTGCTTTTGGCGCGTGAAGAGAGCGTTGCGATGCGGCAAGACGCAATTGCCATTCGCGTGCGGCGGATTGCGCGACCGGCTGCACAAACGCAAGACCCCGGCCGCTGGCGAGCGACCGGGGCTTTTGGATTGAGCGAAGCAAGCTTCGATCAGTAGGCGCAGATATTGACGGTGCGCATGCGGTAGCCGAACGGAGTGGGCACGAGCTTCGTCACGTAGCATCCGTCGTCGACGCCACCGCCAACGAAGCCGATACCAAAACCGTGGCCCCAGTGGGGATGGTGAAAGCCGCCACCCCAGCCGCCGCCCCATCCACCACCCGCGGAAGCAGCGGTGGGAGCCAGCGCCATCGCGCTGAGAGAAGCTGCGGCAACAAGTCCAAGAGCGAGCTTGCGTAACATGGTCGTTCTCCTTCGATGTGCGCCGTGGCGCGGGTTGATCGTTTCAGTCTTACCCATCGCACATCAGTCGCGCCCTTTCGGAGCGGGGTTCGAGAAAACAGCCTGTGGTTCGGGGACATTTTTCTGAACGAATGTTCAGGTGTGTGATAGATCACACAACGGCGTCGCGCTCAGTTATGCAGCGACAACATCCACATCGCTAACCAGGGCGGACAACGTCTTCGCGTCGAAAACAGAGCCCGTAGCCTGATAGGTTGAGCGCACGCGATACGCATCATGTTGCCGCGCGACGTTGCGGCCGGTCGCCAAAATCCCACGAGGGGATATGAAAAAATTTTGCGAAGTATTCTGTAAGGGCCTGATCTGTTGCGCAGCGGTGATGGCTTCGCTGGCGTCCTCGGCGGATGCCGAACCAATAATGCTGGGATGTCAGCGGACAATGGTTGCGACACTCGTGTCGCCGGAAAGGCGCTTGGATCGCTATGGTTCAGGAGGAAGTTTGCCAAGGTCCGGGATTCGCTTCGACGGGCATCAGCGATATTGTTCAACTAGCACGACGAGGACAAGAACCTGAGAATAGCGATGATGTCTTTGCGATCGAAGAACATGGCGACCTTACAAACCGCCCCGTCATGCAATGGCTGTCTCCCAGCAAATTGCAGATCACCGTCCCGAATAAATCGCTGATTGGCGTGCAGAAGAGCAGCTATGAGGGAATTGAAATCGTGATCAAATTCAACCCCGACGACCCTGCCGAAAGGAAGCGATGGCTGAAGTCGCTTGGCTGGTGCCCAAGTAAATCTTGCTAATCGCAGCCTGTCGGATCAGCGCTGCGTGATCCGCCGTTACGCCCGCTGAAATGGCGAACTACGCCGGAGCCTGTCATCGGGCCGCGCCTTGCACGGCGGCTTGACCTAAATCCGTATTACACGTATAATACAAACCTGATCAGCCGCTACAGCAAACAGCAAGACGAGATACGCCGTCATGGTTCAGACAAGCGCCTTGGAGTTCCAGCGCAAATTCGGAGAGTTTCAACACCAGGCCCGGCGCGAGCCTGTTGAGATTACGCGCCACGGCCGGCGGGAGTTTGTCCTGATGTCGGCTGAACATTTTGACTGGCTGACGACGGCGGCCAAACGCACCTATCGAACGGTCGATGCGACGGAGGTGGTGATCGACGCCGTTGAACGGGCCGAGATGGACGCCGAGCATGCCGCGCTCGACGAACTGCTCAAGTGAGCAGGCCAGGTGGCCTTTCCTGAACCAAAGCCGGGCTTCGTCGTCCGCTATGATTATCTTTGGACTCATGAAGCGGCAGCGGGACGTGATCAGGGAAAGGACCGCCCGACCTGTCTCGTGGCCGCGACCGACAGCCAGACGAGGCCGCGTTTTGTGGTCCTGTTGCCGATCACCCATACGCCGCCCGATGGCGATACAATCGGGATCGAGATTCCGGCGAAGGTCAAACGGGCCATCGGTCTCGACGATGCACGGAGCTGGGTCATCGTATCCGAGCACAACATCGACGAATGGCCGAACGCCGGTCTTTCACCGGTTCCGGGAAAGCCGGGCGTGTTCGGCTATGGCTTCATTCCACCCGGCCTGTTCGCGCAGATCAAAGCGCAGATTCCTCGATCTCGCCCGACAGAACAAGAGCGGCGCGGTGCGCCGCTGATGGCGAAGGGATATAAACCCAGGCGGATCAGCGCAGCGTGACCCGCCGTTACGTGCAGAGATGGCGGATTACGCCTTCGGCTCAGTCCGCTCTGCGCGCTACAGAAGAAATGTCGTCCAAAACAATTTGCAGTATTTTTGCGGACGAGTAAGCGGTAAGCCGTCAGGACGCTAGGGAATTCGATGGAAGTAGAAATCTGGATTCTCGCGATTGTTCCGATGCTGGCGGCCATCGCAATCCTTGATGCCTTCGTGGATTTCTCTGCACTGCTTTCGGCCAAACTTCGCGCTAACGGACTATTGGTGCATGCCGCAATTCTTTTTCTGGCTCTGCTGGCGTTTGTCTCGTGGCTGTATAGCACATTCGATATGAGCATGGCGTTCGCGATAATAGATTACGTTCGACCGATGGATCATGCTTTTAAGATCGAGATGACGCCACGACTAATCAAGTTCGATGGTCTATCGATTTTGTTGTCTATTGGTGCGGCTTTGCTCATCTCAATCAAGCAGAGAAGTGGCGTAGGCAATATACTATTGAGCATATTTGCCGCAGCGCTGGGTAACATTGGAACGATTGTTTGGATGATCCGACGCAGGAAGGTTATCTCAACCTCAACAACCCGTAGCAGGTAGGATTGGTGGCGCGCAGCGATATTCATCATCTTGCGGCGCGACGTCGTAATGCGCCTGTCGGGCAAATCACCACGCCTGGCGATTTTTTCCTGTCCAGTCCCGTCTGCAAAAATATTCCCCTTCTCGCCGAGCCCAAATCACCTCTATATCCTTCGCCGTTCCGTCCCCCAAGGGGCGTTTCGCGATCGTCACGAACGTTGGGGCGGGATGCGGTGGACGCGGCGGCGCGCTGACGACGATGCCTGTTCGCGGACGGAGAAGTCGCGTGGTCCTGACGCCCCGACGCTGGCGTCAAGCTTCCAAGAAGCAAGCTTCCTGACAGTGGCAAAAGAGCCCGGTCGCTGGGGAGAGCGCGAAGGAAACCGTTAAAACCATTGCGCGGGGAATGCCGGGCGTTTTCCGGTGTGACCGTGGTGACCAACGCGCGTGCTTACTACCAATACACGCGCGGCTGTGGGTGCACCGGGCACCCGGCATTCCCCACGCCCTCTGCAGGGCGGAAGATTTATGCAAAACTCGGGCGGGTCGCGCCGCGGGAATGCGGATGCATATCTTGCCGTCATTGCGAGCGAAGCGAAGCAATCCATTCTTCCATTTTGCGAGATGGAACGAGCGAAGGCGGAAGCGACCAAGCCATCCAGCTCTCTTTCTTGCTGCTCTATGGATTGCTTCGCTTCGCTCGCAATGACGATGCAGAGCCCCTTGCGGCCTGGCTGTTTGAAAATTGAATCCGAAGCGATTTAGGGAGTGCTCACGCGTCAGGCAGCGACGACACCGGCATCGCCAACCAGTGCGGCCAACGTCTTCGCGCTCGTGACGACGCGGACGATCATCGGCTCGTTGCGTCCGCGAATGGCGACTTCCTGCTGCGGCAATGCATCGGCGGAAAGCCCGGCGGTGATGCGAACTTCCTCCGAGACGATCGCTTCGCAGGCAAGGGTCTTGGTCATGTCCTGCAGCCTTGCCGCGACATTGACGGCGTCGCCGAGTGCGGTGAACACCATGTGGTCGCGGTAGCCGATGTCGCCGATGATGACTTCGCCGCCGTGAATGCCGATGCCGAAACGGATCGGTTCGCGCAGGTCATGGCTCAGGAATTGATTCAGTTCCTCGACATTGGCAGCGATCATGGCCGCCGCCCGGAGCGCCTGGCGGCAGGCGGTTTGCGGGCCCGCGCTCAGCCCGAACAGCGCCAGTTGTCCGTCGCCGACGAACTGGTTGGGCTGGCCGCCGCATTCGATCACGGCCTGCGACACCGCGCCGAGGAAGCGGTTGACGATGAAGACGGTATCGAACGGCAACAGGTTTTCGGCAAGCCTGGTCGAGCCGCGCATGTCCACGAACATGCTGACCAGATAGCGCTCCTGGCCGATGCGGTGCGGTTGCGAGGCGGGCGCGTTCGCCGACATCGCCTGCGGCATGAACAGCTGGAAGAAGGAGAGGTCGGTCTCGGGCCTGAGCTGGCAGGCGAGGCGGATCGAGGGGTCGGCTGCGCCGACCCGGTTGAGCACGAAGGCCTCGCGCTGCGACGGCTCCGGCAGCGCGCTAAAGTCGCCGATCACGCGAATGCGGCAGGTGGAGCAGCGGGCGCGGCCGCCGCAGACGCTCGCATGCGGGACATTATAGCGCAGGCTCGCCTCCAGCACGCTGAGGCCCCTGGGCACCCGAACCGTCCGGCCATTGCCGTAGGACAGGCTGATCATGCCGCCGCGGCGCTCGTTCACGGCGCGCACGCCCCTTGCCAGCAGGGCCAGCCCGACCAGGCCGAGATAGAAGATCAGGAAATAATCCTCGATGAGCGTCCAGCACGGCTTGCTGGGCCGGCGTGCCGACCTGGCGCGGCGAGAGATTTTCCGCCCTCCATTCGACGCTGTCGCTGTCGCAACGACGCTGCGTCCGCCCTGATAGAGGCCCAGCATCGCCAGCGTCGGAACCAGCACCGCGGCGGCGAGCAGGAACGGCGCCGCGCGCTTGTAGAACGCTTTCATTCGCAGCCAGAAATAAAGCCCGATGCAGCCGTGGATCCAGGCGATGAGCAGGACCGCGAACATCATGCCAGATCTTGTAGGGCCATACGATCCAGTACGCGAAGAACACCTGCGGATAGAGCTTTTCATGTCCGAACAAGCGCCTAGCCGAGCCGCACGCCGACGATATGGGCGATGATCAGCGCGGGGATGCTCAGGCCGAGCACGAGCTGCAGCGGCTCGATCGCCTTCCAGCGAAATTGCCGGCGCTGGTACAGCGCCCAGATCCCGAGACCGGCATGGAGCAGGGCCGCGGTGTAGAACGCGATCGCGACCGGGAGAAATTGCCAGAACGCGGTGTGGTAATAGACGCCGGCGGCAAGCGCCTCCATCGAGATATTGCCGAGCGCATGGTTGAGGAAATGGCTGACCAGATAGGTAAACAGCACCAGCCCGCAGGCAAGGCGGACCTGCCGGACGCCGATGCCGCGGAGGAGTTTCGTCAGTCGTTCCTGGGGAGCCGGCGCCATGCGATCCCGTCGAGTGCTCATCGACAGAGATCGGCGATAGTAGAGTTTAATTCCCGCGGTGACCGAGTCGTCCGCGGCGGTCGCCAGGGCAACGATCGAGGTTAGCTCAAGTTGACACCCCCGTGGAGTCGGGGAAAAAGCGCCGTGACGATTGCCGCCTCCCGATAACACCGCGCACAAATCCGGACAGTTCCGCCTTTCGGCAACTGCTGGCCGTTGCCGCGTTGATAGCGGCGATGACGGCGTTGCGGCTGATTTACGCCGGCGTCGATCGATCTGCGCACCGACGAGGCCTATTACTGGACCTGGTCGAAGGAGAGCGTGCTTTCCTTCCTCGATCATCCGCCGATGATTGCCTGGTTCATCCGTTTCGGCACCGCGATCTTCGGCGACACCAATCTCGGCGTGCGGTTCGCCGGCATCGTGGCGATGCTGGTGACGCAGTTGCTGCTCGCCGATATCGTCCGCCGCGTGACGCATGACGTCCGCGCGGTCGTGCTCGCGGTGCTGATGCCGGAGGCCGCGCTTTATTACGGGCTGCTGATGGCCAAGGTCTCGCCCGACATCGCGCTGATCCCGTTTGCGGTGGCGATGCTGTGGGCGCTGGTGCGGCTCACCGAGAGCGGCGACGCGCGCTGGTGGCTGGCCGCGGGCGTGTTCGCAGGGCTTTCGCTGCTGTCGAAATTCACCGCGGTGATGCTGCTTCCGGCGGTCGCGGCATTCATGCTGGTGCCGGCCTGGCGCCGGCGCTGGCTGTTCAGCCCGTATCCCTGGGCGGCGGCGCTGATCGCGGTGGCGGTGTTTTCTGCCGGTCCTGATCTGGAATGCCGGGCACGACTGGGCGTCGTTCCGGTTTCAGTTCGGTGCGCGCCACCGCGACCCATGAACTGTCGTTGCGCACCGTCGGCGATTTCATCGGCCTGCAGTTCGGGCTGGTCGGCTTCATCCTGCTGCCGGTGGTGCTTGTCGGGCGTGGCGCTGACGGCGTGGCGCGGCTATCGCCGCGGCGACGCGGTCGCCATTCTGCTGTCGACCGCCGTGATCGTTCCCTTCGCTCTATTTCTTCTGGAAGTCGCTGACGCTTGCGGGTCGGCGATACCTGGCCGATGTTCATGTGGCCGGCCGGATTTGCCGCCGCCGCCATCAACATCGCGATGCTGCCGCGGGAAGGCTGGCCGGCCTGGATGATCAAGTCGACGATCGCGCTGGGCCAAGGCGGCGATCGCTTCCGGCATCGTCTTCGTCGTCGCTGGTGTTTCTCTATTACGTCGTCGCCCCCTGGAATTTCATCGGCAGGGCCGATCCGATCGGCGGCGAGGCGGGCTATCGAGCAGGTCGTGGACCGCGCGCAGGCCGAACTGCAGAAGACCGGCGCGACCTGGATCGCCACCACCGACTACCGGACCTATTCGATGCTGCGCTGGTATTTCAACGGCCGCGTGCCGGTGATCCAGATCAACGAGCGCGGCCGGTTTCATCGGCTTTCGCGATCCCGGCATGGATTTGATCAAGGGTCATACCGGGCTCTATGTCGGGCGCGAGCCCGACAACGCCAGCCCGCTATGGGCGTCCACCACGGCGGTCCGGGAGCCGCTGGAGCGGGTCGACCGCAGCTGGCGCGGCATCGTGATGGACACCTATGCGCTGGAAAAACTGACCGGCTGGACGCCGGAGCTTTCGCCGCCGCCGGATTCGCCGCTCTATCGCGTGTCGCGCGCTGGCGGGCGATGTCAGGCTGCCGTTGCAGTGTTGCGGCGCCTGGCGAACCGACCAAGGCGTCGCAGACCGTCTCGGGGAGAGATCAATGAAGATATGTCTGTTCGGATCGCTGCATTGGCGCTTTCGCTCGCGCTGCGGTGGCGCTGCCGGCCTCGGCCGCCGATTATCCCGATCACGCGATCAAGATGATCGTGCCGTTTGCCGCCGGCGGCGGCACCGACGTGCTGGCGCGCATCATCGCGCAAAACCTCAACAGCAAATGGGGCCAGCCGGTCGTGGTGGAAAACCAGCCCGGCGCATCCGGCGCGATCGGCACCCGGGCGGCGATGAAGGCGCGCGCCCGACGGCTACACGTTGTTGATGGCATCGACCGGCGCGCTGATGGCGGTGTCCGCCAGCGCCGACGGCGAAGGTCCGTTCGACGTCAACAAGGTGCTCTCCCCGATCGTGGTCGCCGCGGCGCCGCCCTATCTGCTGGTGGTCAGCCCGACCTTGCCGGTCAATTCGACGGCCGATCTGATCCGGCTGGCAAAGGAAAAGCCGGAGGGGCTGACGTTCGGCTCATCCGGCGTCGGCGCGGCGTCGCATCTTTCCGGGCTGCTGTTTGCCAGCGAAACCGGGATCAAGATGCTGCACGTTCCCTACAAGGGCACCGGTCCCGCGGTGACCGATCTGCTCGGCGGGCGCATCGACATGATGTTCGCGCCGGGACCGGTGGTGCAGCAGTTCGTGGCGTCGGGCCAGCTCAAGGCGCTGGGCGTCACCGACACCAGGCGCTCCAAATTCTATCCCGACGTGCCGCCCGTCTCCGAAGCCGTGCCCGGCTATGAATTGGTCGGCTGGTTCGGCCTGCTGGCGCCGCCGCATACGCCGCCCGAGATCGTCAACAAGCATCAACGAGGCCATCGTCGCCGCGATGCAGACGCAGGAATTCCGCGACCATCTGGCGACGCTCGGCGCCGAGCCCAAGCCGCAGACGCCGGAGGAATTCGGCCGCTACATCAACGCCGACGTTGCCAAATGGAGCAAGCTCGTGAAAGACAACGACGTGCAATTACCGGGAGGAAAGTGAATATGCGTTTGGCGACTTTTGCCGATCCCAGGCAAGGCCATGAGGCCGCGTTTCGGCATCGTCCGCGGCGAACATATCGTCGATGTCGTCGCGGCCGCGAATGCGCTGCATCGGGCGGTCCCGGCGACCACGGTCAAGATCGCGCTGACCAGCGGCGCGCAGACGATCGCGGCGCTGGAAGAGCTGGCGGTCGCGGCCGAACGCGCCAAGCTGTTGCGCCCGATCGCCGGCCTGAAGTTCCTGCCGCCGATTCCCGACCCTTCGAAATTCTTCTGCGTCGGCAAGAATAACAGGAAGCATCGCGAGGAGCTCGCCGCCAACAAGATGCTGACCGAGGTTCCGAACGAGCCGACCGGCTTTATCAAGCTGGTCTCGACGATGTCGGGCGACGGCGACGAGGTGGTCAAGCCTGCCGACATCACCACGCTCGATTACGAGCCGGAGCTTTGCTACGTCGTCGGCAAGCGCGCCCATGGCGTCAGGAAGGCCGACGCGATGGACTATATTTCGGGCTTCACGCTCACCAACGACGTCAGCGCGCGCGAAATCCAGAAGCGCGAGGTCGCCTCCGGCAGCCGGTTCTGGACCGCCAAGAACATGCCCGGCTTCGCGCCGGTCGGCCCTTACGTTCTGACCATGGATGAAGTCGCCGATACCGACAATCTCTGGGTCACCTGCGACGTCAACGGAAAGCGGCGGCTGCGCTCCAACACCGGCGATTATCTCTACAAGATCGCCGACGTGCTGGAGCACTTTTCGCGGTACGTCGTGTTCGAG
The DNA here is from genome assembly GCA_963823115.1 of uncultured Alphaproteobacteria bacterium. Taxonomy (GTDB): domain Bacteria; phylum Pseudomonadota; class Alphaproteobacteria; order Rhizobiales; family Xanthobacteraceae; genus Bradyrhizobium. Next base: position 170,307 of record CAWGKJ010000015.1, read on the forward strand.
CCCGGCGACCTGATCGCAATGGGCGCGCCGAGCGGCGTCGCGGTCGGGCAGCCGAACGCGGGCGAGCTTTATTTGCAGCCCGGCGACGACATGGTGATCGCGTTCGAAGGACTGATGTCGCTGCGAACAAGGATCGTCGCGCCCAAGTGAGGTTACTCGTCGCCGTCGCGCTTGCGCAGCAGGTCCTTGGCGAGATCGGCGAGCGCGGGCCGCGGCAACGCGGTGAACGGCAGCGGACGGGTGACGTCGATGGCGGCGAGCCCGAGTCGCGCGGTGAGCAACCCGTTGAGCACGCCTTCGCCGAGCCGCTGCGACAATTTCGCCGCGATGCCGTGGCCGAGCACCTGCTGGATCAGGCTGTCGCTGGCCGCCATGCCGCCGGTGATCGCGACATGGGCGATGACGTGACGCATCAGCCGGATCATGCCGAGCGCGCCCGGCCGCCCGCCATAGAGCCGCGCCAGCTGCCGGATCAGCCGCAGCGACGCCACGAATACGAACAGCACGTCGATCAGCGCGCGCGGGCTGACGGCGGTGACGACCGAGACGCGCTGCGCGGCCGACGACACCAGCCGGCGCGCCTCCTGGTCGAGCGGCGTCATCAATTCACGCTCCGCCAGCCGGATCATGTCGGCGCCGTCGATGATGTCGTCGGCATGGCCCTGCAGCGTGGCGCGGGCCCGCGCCAGATGCGGGTTCTGGTGCGCCAGTTTCAGGAGGTCCTGCACGATGGTCCGGCTTTCCGCGCGGTCGTCGCTCACCAGCACCGCGGCCGCGCGCAGATGCAGTTTTTCGATCGCCGCAAGCCGCGCCAGCCCGAAGGCTTCGCGCGCGACAACAACGGCAAACGCCAGCGCGGCGGCAAACGCAAATGCCAGCCCGAGAAAGCCGAGGCCTTCGCTGCGCGCAAACAGATCCTCGATCAGCTGGGTAACGCCAAGCCCGAGACCGAGCAGGATCAGCCCGCCGATCGCGGCTCCAGAACACCGCGCCCCAGCGGAAACCGCGCTGTACCGGTACGATCGGCGCCTCGACCGGGACCGGCAGCAGCGCGGGATCCGATTTCCGGCGTGACATGGACCGTGCCGCGCGCCGGGCGGCTCGAATTCGTCCGGGTCCATCACGATCACGCCGGGGTCGTCGAGCTTGAAGGTCGCCGGCCGGCGATGGTGAGAGCGCTCGCTCATTGCAGTCTGTCTCCGATCAGGAACTGGAGGGCGCGGTCAAGGCGGATGTGGGGCAGGGTCGGACCGTCAGCGTCCGGGCTCTCCAGCTGCGGCGGCCGGAAACGAAGAAAGCGAAAATCGGTCTTTTCGGCGGCCGCGCTGGCAAGGCCGCGAAACGCGCCTTCGCCCCCAAAGAGCTCTTCGGGATCGTCGGGCAGATCGCCCGGAAAGGTCGCGACCTCGGTCTTGCCGTCGAAGGTCTCGCCATCGGCCATCTCGCCGGGGGCGGGCGTTCCCAGGATCGAGGGCAACTTGTCGCGGCCGCGCGCGACCATCGCCTCGCGGGTGGCGCGCACCGCGGCCAGCGCGACGACGTCGATCTCGGCGCCGGTGTCTTCGGCGCGCGCCACGGCCCTGGCCGACGGTCCGCCGCAACACCGCCTCCAGACGATCATGGCTCGAATGGTGCAAATGATCGGCCTTGGTTGCGGCGAACAGAATGCGGTCGATCCGCGGCCGGAACAGGCTGCTGAGGAACGTGCTGCGGCCGATCCTGAAACAATCCAGAATTCCCGCCAGCGCCGCCTCGAGGTCGTGCAGCGCTTCCGGTCCCGAGTTGAACGCCGCGAGCGCATCGACCAGGACCACCTGGCGATCCAGCCGCGCGAAATGATCCCTGAAGAACGGGCGAACCACCACATCCTTATAGGCCTCGTAACGCCTGACCATCATCGCCCACAGCCGATCCCTCGGGCGCCACGCCGTCGTCAGGCAGATCGAGCGGCGCAAAGGTCAGCGCCGGCGAGCCCGCAAGGTTGCCCGGCATCAGGAAGCGGCCGGGCGGCAACAGGCTCATGGCGAAGCGCTCGTCGCGGCAGGCGCGCAGGTACTCGGTGAACAGCCGCGCGGCGGCCAGCGCCGCCTGTTCGTCCTCGCGGCCTTCGGCGTCAGCGTCGCCAGATGTGCGTGCCATTGCGCCGCCAGCGGCGCGCGCGGTCGCTCCCGCGACAAGCCAAGGCTTTCCCTCGACCATTGCTCGTAGCTCTTGTTGAGCAGCGGCAGGTCGAGCAGCCATTCGCCGGGATAGTCGACGATATCGAGCGTCAGCGTGCGGTCCGCGCCATTTTGCCGCTGATAGTCGATCACCAGCCGCAGTTCGCTGATATCGACCGTGGAGTTCGGCCAGCGCCGCTCCTCGATCAGGGTGCGGACATGGTTCTCATAGTCGAAGCGCGGCACCGCGTCGTCGGGCTGCGGCTCAAGCCGGGCGCGGGCGATCCGCCCGGAGGCGAAAGCTTCGAAAACGGGAAAACGGCCGCCGCGGGTGAGGCCGTGAATCAGCGCGGTGATGAAGACGGTCTTGCCGGCGCGCGACAGCCCGGTGACGCCGAGCCGGACCGTCGGGATTGAAAAAGTGCTCGCCGTAGTCCAGCAAGGCCCGCGCCGACAGGCGTGCTTCCTCGACGATATCGGAAAAACGGACAGCCATGCGGACGGGAGGAACTCGATTTGACGGAGAAGACTGGCGGCAGAGCTATCCGGAAAGTGGCGATTGGCGGGCCAAAATCAAGTTTCATACTTAGGACGCGATTTGTGGTCTTAGGGTTCGTTGACCTCCCCAAAGGTATCATCTATCGCTTCACCACCAAGCTTTTCGGGCCGCCATGACCATCTTCAGACTGAAACAACTCGCTTCGACGTCCGCCCATGCGGCGGCTGGCGCCGTGCGCTGGAATTACGATCGGGCCGAACTGATCGCTGACGGCATCGTGCACGGGATCGGCGTGTTCAGCGGATTGATCGCGGCTACCGTGCTGATCGTGCTGGCTGGCGTATTCGCTTCCACGTACGAAATTGTCTCGGTATCGGTCTACGCTGCGGGCCTGCTCGCCATGCTCGGGTTTTCGGCCGCCTATAATCTCTGGCCGATGTCGCGACGCAAATGGCTACTCCGCCGCTTCGATCATTCCGCGATCTACATTCTGATCGCGGCAACCTATACGCCCGTCTTTGCCCAGTTGCAGAACCGCCTGTTTGCGATGTCGCTGTTGGCCGGTGTCTGGAGCGTGGCCGCGGTCGGGATCGTGCTGAAGCTGTTTTTCCCGGGGCGCTTCGACAGGGTATCCGTCGGTCTTTATCTGGCGATGGGCTGGAGCGGGGTGACCGCCTACGACGCCGGCCTGTCGTCGCTGCCGCAGCTGGCGGTTTGGTTCATCGTCGCGGGTGGCCTGCTCTATAGTTTCGGGGTGATCTTTCATGCCTGGCAGCGGTTGCGTTTTCAAAACGCGATCTGGCATTCTTTCGTGCTGCTGGGCGCGGCCTGTCATTACACCGCCGTGCTCGATCTCGTTCTGGCCTGAAGATTTCCAAAACAGCGGGGGGTGCGAATGCAGGTGGCGGGCAAAATCGTGGTGGTCACCGGCGGCGCCAACGGCATCGGGCGCGCGCTTTGCGAGGCCTTTCATCGCGCCGGCGCGGCCAAGGTAATCGTCGCCGATCTCGATATCACAGGTGCGAGAGCCGTCGCGGCTTCGGTCGATGGCGCGGCGTTCAAATGCGACGTCGGGCAGGAAAAGGACATCCTCCACGTCATCGAGGAAACCGAGCGCCAGTTCGGCCCGATTGCGCTGTTCTGTTCCAACGCCGGCATCGGCGGCGGCTTCGATCCCTTGTCGGAGAATGCTGGCGGGACCTCCGACGAGCCGTTTGCGAGAAGCTGGGCGATCCATGTCATGGCCCATATCTATGCCGCGCGGCACCTGATCCCGCGCATGAAGGCGCGCGGCGGCGGCTATTTCCTCAACACGATTTCCGCCGCCGGACTTTTGTCCCAGGTCGGAAGCCCCGCTTATTCGACCACCAAGCACGCGGCCGTGGGGTTTGCGGAGAACCTCGCGATCTCGCACAAGGCCGATGGCATCAAGGTTTCGATCCTGTGTCCGCAGGGCGTCGATACCAACATGCTCAGGTCGATCCCGAAGGGCCCGCAGTCCGGCGACGGCGACCTGACGCCGGAGCAGGTAGCAAAGGATGTCCTGCAGGGTCTGGAGCAGGAAACATTCGTCATTCTGCCGCATCCGCAGGTTCTCGGCTACATGCGCAAGAAGACCGAGAATTACGACCGCTGGATATCTGGCATGGCGAAGATCCAGGCGAAGATGCGGGAAGCGTACGGGAAGTAGGCGAGACGCTTAGCCCAGGCGTCGCCGCGGGCCGAGTAATTTCCGTCGCTCAGCGGACGATCGCGAGGTAGAGGATCGTCAGCGACGAAACCGCGATGGCAGAGATGGTGAGCGTTTAGCCTGTTACACGGAACCAGATCAGTTCGTTGTCGCAAGAGAGCCCGTAGGCGTGCGATACGCGTCCGATCAGGAGCGAAGCGCCAAACAGATGCAGCGCGATGGGCGGAGCGCCCAGAATTTCGGACAGGCCAACCAAGATTACCGCGAACGGAACGTTTTCGGCGAAATTTGCGTGCGCGCGAACAAGACGCGCCAGATGTCTGTCATCCTCGCCGAGGTACGAACGCGTTTGCCACCGGGCATATGCCACGCGGAGGCTGAGCAACACGAACAGCAATGCCAGAACGGCAGCGTAGATGGCTGTGACGGTCGGTTTGATCAGTAGCCAATTTAGCACCCTGCAGCGATGTGTTAGCCCTTCTTCGCGTAGAGCTGCGGCACCGCCGAATCCACGATCACCTCGATCAGGCTGACGCCGTTATGCGCCAGACCGCGCTTCAGCGCGGGCGCAAGCTCCGATGACTTACTGACGCGCACGGCGTCGCAGCCCATGCCTTCCGCGATCTGAATGAAGTCGATGCCGGGCAGGTCGATGCCGGGCACGTTGCGCACCTGCATCACCCGGCTGAACGATCGCATCGCGCCATAGCCGGCATTGTTGAGCACCACGACCGTCAGCGGCAGCTTGCGTTGCGCCGCGGTCCACAGCGCCTGGATCGAATACATCGCGGAGCCGTCGCCGATCAGGCAAACGGTCCGCACGCCCGGGCGTCCCAGCGCGATGCCGACCGAGGCCGGGAGGCTGTATCCCAGCCCGCCGCTCGCCATAGTGTAGAAGCTGTCCTGGCCGCGCATCGGCATGAACTTCTGCATCGCGGGGCGATGCGACGGGGCTTCTTCCACCAGCGCGGCGCCGTCAGGCATGACGGCCGACAGCGTGTGCAACAGATATTCGACGGCAATCGGATCGGCTGCGCGGGGTGCGGATGGCGGCGTGCGGCCTGCCGGCATTGCGCGCCTCGTCTCGCCGAGCAATTCGAGCAGCATGGTCAGCGCGGGCTTCATGGTCGCGATGATGCTGGTACCGAGTGGGGTTGCCGCGGCGGCGGTCGGGTCGTCGGTAATCTGGAAGATGGTGGTGGCACCATCGAAGATCGGGGCATGGCCTTCGACGTGGAAAGTGAAGACCGGCGCGCCGATCACGACGACGAGATCATGGGCGCGAAGTGCGTCCGAGAGCTGCGCCGGCGAAGCATGAAGGAATCCTGCGAATTGCGGGTGCCACTCCGGGAAACTGCAGCGCGCCGAAAACGGGCTGACCCAGACCGCGGCTCTCGCCTTCTCCGCAAGGCGCACCATCAGATCGACGGCTTGCGCGCGATCGACGGCGGGACCGACCACGAGGGCAGGGCGTTTGCTGGCCGAAAGCGCCGCGACGAGCGCCTTCATCGTGTCCGCATCGGGGCCGAGTTCGCGGCCGATGTGGCGGGCTTTGATCGGTTGCGTTTGACGGTCCCAGTCGTCGATCGGCACCGACACGAAGGTCGGCCCGCAGGGCGGCTGCATCGCCGCGTAATAGGCGTGCGCGATCGCCGCCGGCACGTCTTCGGCACGCGCAGGCTCGATCGAGAACTTGACATACGGACGCGGAAATTCCGACGCCCGCTCGGCATAAAGAAATCCCTGCAGCGGCATGATGCTGCGCGCCTGCTGGCCCGCGGTAATCACCATCGGGGTCTTGTTGCGGTACGCGGTAAAGATGTTGCCGAGCGCGTTGCCGACGCCGGCGGCCGAATGAAGGTTGACGAAGGCGGCGTTGCGGGTGGCCTGCGCGTAGCCGTCGGCCATGCCGATCACGGAGGCCTCCTGCAGGCCCAGCACATAGTCGATATCGTCCGGCCAGTCGCTCAGGAACGGCAATTCGGTCGAGCCGGGATTGCCGAACACTTTGCGGACTCCGAACGCTCGCAACAGGTCGAGCGTTGCCCGTTTTACGCTGATCGATGTTCGGGCAGTCTTAGCAGGTTTGCGGGACAATGCCGTGTGATCTCTACGGAATGGAAAAAATTATTGAGATTAGATCATCATTGCGTGCGAAGCGAAGCAATCCAGATCCGGCCACGTGCTGTTAGGTATGGATTGCTTCGTCGCGTTGCTCCTCGCAATGACGGAAGACGGAACGTTCCTCACCAAACAGCGGTGCCCTTCATGGTCGGCTGGCCTGCACAATTCGCCACCCACAATTCCATGCCGGCGCCGGTATCGGTGGCATTAAGGCTGAATTCGCTGCCTTCGAACAGGGGCTGCAGCCCGCGATAGCTGAATTTCTTCGGTGCCGCGCCGCCATGCAGCTTTGCGGCGAATTCCACCAGAAACGCCGCTTGCATCGGGCCGTGGACGACCAGGCCGGGATAGCCTTCGACCTTGGTGACGTAGTCGCGATCGTAGTGAATGCGGTGGCCGTTGAAGGTCAGTGCCGAATAGCGGAACAGCAGCACTGGGTCTGCCATGTGACTTTCGCGGTGCTGCGCGGTGGGCGGCGGTGGCGCCGGCTTGACCGGCGCGGACGGCTGTGCGGTCGAGATATCCCGGTAGACAATATCCTGCCGCTCGCGCAGCGCGGTGCCGCGCGGCGTCGTGACCAGATGGTCGACGGAAACGAAACACAGTACGCCGGTACTGCCGGTTTTCATCGTGACATCGGCAATGCGCGAGGTTCGCGTCACCTCATCGCCGACGCGCAAGCTATCGAAGAATTCAAGCTCGCCGCCGGCCCACATCCGGCGTGGCAGCGGCACCGGCGGCAGAAAGCCGCCGCGGGTGGGAAGGCCGTCGGGTCCCAGTTCCGACATCGGGCAAACCGCCGGCGCCAGGCACCAATGGGTGGTGAACGGCGCGGCATCGCCCGGCTTCGGTTCGCCGATCTCCATGAACAGGGTGGCGCGCAAGCCCTTCATCAGTTGCGCGGTGACGATGTCGGAGGTCTGGTTGCTGCGGCCGATCCATTGGCGCAAATGCTCGATGTCGGGTTTGTCGGTCATGACGTTTTTGTCCTGATGTGAGCGGGTTTGGCATTTCCGGTGCGTTCGCCGATCGCGGGCACCGCGCCATAGTGGCGCGGTTGGTCGACGACAATGGCAGCCGGCGCGGGGTAGTTGACCGGACCCGCCGGCGTATCCACCTCGATGCGGCGCAGATGCGGGTGCGCGGCGAGGTCGGCCATGGTGTTGACCTCGGCAAAGGCGATGTCGGCGTCGGACAGCCGCTTCAGCAGGTCGTCGCGGGTCATTGTCGCGAAGCTGTCGCCGACGGTCTTGTCGGTGAGTTTTCGGTTGCGGACACGCTCGACCATATTGGCAAACCGGGGATCGTTCGGCAGCTCGGGCTGGCCCAGCACATCGGCGCAGAGCTTTTTCCATTCGCGCTCGCTCTGGATCGAAATCAGGATGTCCTTGCCGTCCCTGGAGCGGAAAACGCCGTAGGGCGCAATCGAAGGATGCGCGAGGCCCATCCGTTGCGGCGGATTGCCCGCTTCCGCGTTGAGCAGCGGCACCGACAGCCAGTCGGCCATCACGTCGAACATCGAAATCCGGATGTCGGCGCCCTTGCCGCTGCATGCGCGTGCGATCAGGGCTTCGAGGATGGCGGCATGCGCGGTGGCGCCGGTGGCGACGTCGACGATCGACATCCCGACGCGGGCGGGGCCCCCCGGGCCGCCGGTAATCGAGGCGAGCCCGCTCTCGGCTTGGATCAGGAGATCGTAGGCCTTGCGATGCGCGTACGGGCCTTCGTCGCCATAGCCTGAGATGGTGCAGCAGATCAGTCTTGGGTAGCCCTTGCGCAGGCGCTCCAGCGAGAAACCGAGCTTGTCCATCGAGCCGGGTTTAAGGTTCTGGATCAGCACATCGGCGCCGGCGATCAGCGCTTCCAGGCCGGCGCGGCCTTCCTTGGTGGCGAGGTCGATGACGACCGAATCCTTGCCGCGGTTGAGCCAGACGAAATAGCTGCTCTGGCCCTTCGCCGCCGCATCGTAACCGCGCGCGAAATCGCCCTCCGGCCGCTCTACCTTGATGACGTGGGCGCCGGCGTCGGCCAGCCGGGAACTGCAGAACGGGGCGGCGACCGCCTGTTCGACGGCAATGACGGTTATTCCCTCAAGCGGCAGCATCTGTTGTTCTCAGTAGGAGCGGGGCATGCCCAGCACGTGCTCGGCCACGTACGACAATATGAGATTGGTCGAGATCGGCGCTACCTGATAGAGCCGGGTTTCGCGGAATTTGCGTTCGACGTCATATTCTTCCGCAAAACCGAAGCCGCCGTGGGTCTGCACGCAGGCGTTAGCGGCTTCCCAGGAGGCATCGGCCGCCAGCATCTTGGCCATATTGGCCTCGGCGCCGCAATCCATGCCTGCCTCGTATTTGCGGGTCGCTTCCTTCACCATCAGCTCGGCGGCGCGCATCGCGGCATAGGCCTTGGCGATCGGAAACTGGATGCCCTGATTCTGGCCGATCGGCCGTCCGAACACCGCGCGCTCCTTGGCGTAGGCGGAGGCCTTGGCGATAAACCATTTGGCGTCGCCGATGCATTCGGCCCCGATCAGGATGCGTTCGGCGTTCATGCCGGACAGGATATAGCGAAAGCCCTTGCCTTCCTCGCCGATCAGGTTTTCCGCCGGCACCCGCATGTCCGTGAAAAATACTTCGGTCGTGGAGTGATTCATCATGGTGCGGATCGGACGGATCGAAAGTCCGTGATCCTTGGCCGCCTTCATGTCGACGATGAAAACCGACAGGCCGTCGGTGCGCTTCTTCGACTGCTCCTTCGGCGTGGTCCGCGCCAGCAGGATCATCAGGTCGGAGTATTCGGCGCGGCTGGTCCAGATCTTCTGGCCGTTGACGACATAAGTGTCATTGCCGTCGCGCCTGGCAAAGGTCTTCAGCGACGAGGTGTCGGTGCCGCTGGTCGGCTCGGTGACGCCGAACGCCTGCAGCCGTAATTCGCCGCTGGCGATCTTTGGCAGCCATTTTGCCTTTTGCGCGTCGCTGCCGTGGCGCAGCAAGGTACCCATGGTGTACATCTGGGCGTGGCAGCCGCCGCCATTGCAGCCCGCGCGCTGGATCTCTTCGAGGATGGCGGCTGCGGCGGACAGTTTCAGCCCGGCGCCGCCATATTCCTCGGGGATCAGGACCGAAAGATAACCGGCCTCTGTCAGAGCATCGACGAACGCCTTGGGGTAGGCCATCTCGCGGTCGAGCTTGCGCCAGTATTCGCCGGGAAATTGGGCGCAGAGCTTGGCAACGGCGTCGCGGATGTCGGTATGGTCGTCTTGTTCTGTGGCGGTCATCGGAACCCGGCTGGCAGACCGAAGGCGCGCAAGAGCCCGCGGCGAGGTTGAAATTCTTCGCCGTGGATAGGCGGGTCGGAAGCGGCGATCAAGAGGCCGGACTGTTCAAGCAGGTATGCGCACCGGCAGCGACTCGTAGCCCTTCACGAAGCTCGAATAGACGCGCTTCGGCGCGCCGACCACCTCGATCCGGTCGAACCGTTTCAGCATTTCCTGCCACACGATTCTCAGCTGCAGTTCGGCGAGCCGCATGCCGACGCAGCGGTGGACGCCGAAGCCGAACGACAGGTGGGTGCGGGGGCGGGGGCGATCGATGATGAAGTCGTTGGGGTTCTCGATGACTTCCTCGTCGCGATTGCCCGAGACGTACCACATCACCACCCGGTCGCCCCTGCGGATCTTCTTGCCGCCAATTTCGGTATCCACCAGCGCGGTGCGGCGCATGTGCGCCAGTGGCGTCTGCCAGCGGATGACTTCCGGGACCATGGAGTCGATCAGCACCGGGTTGGCGCGCAGCTTCGAATACTGGTCGGGGTTTTCATGTAGCGCCAGCACCGAACCGCTCATGGTGTTGCGGGTGGTGTCGTTGCCGCCGACGATCAAGAGGACGATGTTGCCCATCAGGTTGTCGGGGTCCATGTACCTTGTGGCCTCGTTGTGGGCCATCATCGAGATCAGGTCGTTTCTTGGCTCGGCATTGACGCGCTCGTTCCAGAGCTTCGAAAAACAGGCCGCGCATTCGTCCATCTCAGTCCGGCGCTGTTCCGCCGAATTCGACCACCCCGCTTTTCGGCAGCGCGGTGGAGACGTCGGACCAGCGCGTCAGCTTGCGGCGTTGTTCAAAGGGAAAGTCGAACAGGGTCGCCAGCATCTGGGTGGTCAATTCGATCGACACGCGATCGACGAAATCAAAGGTCTCGTTGCGGGGCAGGGCGTCGAGCACCCGGCCCGTGCGCTCGCGAATCAGGATGGCGAGTTCATCCAGATGGTCCGGCGTGAACATCGGCGACACGGTCTTGCGCTGGGCCGAGTGCTTCGGCTGATCCATGGCGATGAAGCTCGGCCAGTCGTAGCCCGGCGGCACGTCGCGGATCGAGATGCCGCCGAGCGAGACATCGGAGGAGAAGATGCCGTGGTTGGTATCGACATGCATGATGTCGTGATGTTTGGTCACCGACCAATAGGGCTCGATCGGCGAGTTGGTGCAATAATGCACCGGCTCTTCCTTGCGCAACCGCTCGAACCAGGGCCACAGCGTATCGTTCTGGAACAGCCGCGGCGCGCCGGGGTGAAAATCCCTGAGCGGCGTGGAATAGGCCTCCTCGCGCGCCTGGCGCTGAAGCTCGGCCTTGTCGGCTCGGACTGCTGTCTGGATATTCATCGTTTGTCGTCCAACAATGGATGCTGGCGGAATACGCGCGTATCAGCCGGCAATACGCACCGGCAGGGTTTCGTAGCCTTTAACGAAGCTGGAATAGACCCGCCTGGGTTCGTCGACCACCTCGATGCGATCGAAGCGCTTGAGGATTTCTTCCCAGATGATTTTCAATTGCAGCTCGGCCAACCTGATTCCGACGCAACGATGAATGCCGAAGCCGAAGGAGAGATGGGTGCGTGGCCGGGCCCGGTCGATGATGAACTCGTAGGGACGATCGATGATCTCTTCGTCGCGGTTACCGGAGACGTACCACATCACGACCTTGTCGCCTTTCTTGATCCGCTTGCCGCGGAACTCGATGTCCTCGAGCGCGGTGCGGCGCATATGCGCCAGCGGCGTCTGCCAGCGGATCACCTCCGGCACGAAACTGTCGATCAGATCAGGGTTTTCGCGCAGCTTCCTGTACTGATCCGGATGCTTGCTCAACGCATAAATGCTGCCCGACATGGTGTTGCGGGTGGTGTCGTTGCCGCCGACGATCAACAGGACCATGTTGCCGAGGAAATTACCGGGGTCCATGTCGCGTGTGGCTTCGCTGTGGGCCATCATCGACAGCAGGTCGCTTTTCGGCGGCTGATGGATGCGCTCGTTCCACAGCTTCCCGAAATAAGCAGCGCATTCCAGCAATTCAGCCTGCCGCTCGTCTTCCGTCGCGACCAAGCCGTCCGGACCGGGAAGCGTTGTTGCGATGTCGGACCAACGCGTCAGCTTGTGGCGGTCCTCCCAGGGGAAGTCGAACAGCACGGCGAGCATCTGCGTGGTCAACTCGATCGATACCCGGTCGACCCAGTCGAACACTTCATTGTCAGGCAGGTTGTCGAGGCATTCGGCCGACCGCTTGCGGATGTTGATTGCGAGCTGGTCGAGATGCGTCGGCGTGAACATCGGCGCCACGGTCTTGCGCTGGGCGGCATGGCGCGGCGGATCCATGGCGATGAAGCTTTCGCGGCGCAGGTCAGGGTCGGCGTCGCGAACGGTGATGCCGCCAAGCGATGCCGCCGACGAGAACGCCGAATGATTGGTCTCGATGTCCATGATGTCGTTGTATTTGGTCACCGACCAGTACGGCCCGAACATGCTGTCCTTGCAGTAATGGACGGGATCTTCCTTGCGCAGCCGGTCGAAATACGGCCAGAAGGAATCGGTCCTGAACAGTTCGGGCTGGCTGACGTCAATATCCGCAAGCCGAATGGACCAGGCCATATCCCGCGCGGTCCTTTGATTGATATTTTGAGCAGAATCCATCGTCCCGTGCATCGGGCAGTTCTCCCCTGATTGTCCGCTTCCTCGGGAGGTTCCGGAGGGCGTTTGTTTTGGGGAATTACATCCCGTTGCGCGCGCCGGGGCAAGTGCGAGTTTGTTGCATTCCGCCGCATGGCACGCCGCCCGGTCGGCGGTCCGGCCGAAGCTCCCTTTCCCGGCGACTTCCGCCCGTGACAAGCTTATTTCCAAAGATTAAGGCTGTAGGCGAGAAGAACCGCTTGATTTGCCTGGAGGCCGCCCGACCATGATCCCTAACGCGCATCGGATGTTCAACTTCGATCTCGGCGAAACCGCGGACGCGATTCGCCAGACCGTCCAGGCTTTCGCGGCCAACGAAATCGCCCCGCGCGCCGACCAGATCGACAAATCCAATCAGTTTCCGAGGGATCTCTGGCCGAAAATCGGCGCCCTCGGCCTGCACGGCATTACCGTGGAGGAGGAATATGGTGGCTCGGGGCTCGGCTATCTCGAGCATTGCATCGCGGTCGAGGAGATCTCGCGGGCGTCGGCATCGGTGGGCCTGTCCTACGGCGCGCATTCCAACCTCTGCGTCAATCAGATCCGCCGCAACGGCAGCGCAGCGCAGAAGCGGAAATATCTGCCGAAACTGATTTCCGGCGAGCATGTCGGCTCGCTGGCGATGTCGGAGCCGAATGCCGGTTCGGACGTGGTGTCGATGGCGACCCGTGCCGAGAAAAAGGGCGATCGCTTCGTTATCAATGGCAGCAAGATGTGGATCACCAACGGCCCCGTCGCCGATACGCTGGTGGTCTATGCCAAGACCGACGCCGCGGCAGGTTCGCGGGGCATCACCGCCTTCATCATCGAAAAAGGCATGAAGGGATTTTCCACCGCGCAGAAGCTCGACAAGCTCGGCATGCGCGGCTCCGACACCTGCGAACTGGTTTTCGACAATTGCGAGGTGCCGGAAGCGAACGTGCTCAGCGAGGTCGGCCGCGGCGTCAACGTACTGATGTCCGGTCTCGATTACGAGCGCGCTGTGCTGGCGGCGGGCCCGATCGGCATCATGCAGGCTTGCATGGATGTGGTGCTGCCCTACGTGCATGAGCGCAAGCAGTTCGGCCAGCCGATCGGTACCTTTCAGCTGGTGCAGGGCAAGATCGCCGACATGTACACCACGATGAACGCGTCACGGGCTTACGTCTATGCGGTGGCGAAGGCCTGCGACCGCGGCGAGACCACGCGCGAGGATGCGGCGGGAGCAATCCTCTATGCCGCTGAAAAGGCGACGCAATGCGCGCTCGACGCCATCCAGCTGCTCGGCGGCAACGGCTACATCAACGACTATCCGACCGGCCGGCTGTTGCGCGACGCCAAGCTTTACGAGATTGGCGCCGGCACCAGCGAAATCCGGCGGATGCTGATCGGGCGCGAGTTGTTCGATAAATTTTCATAAAGGGCCATCGAACCGGGTCACATTTCGGCCGACAAACCTCTGATAGGTTGCATCGCGGTTTGCTTGCCTTTGGGGGTTGATCCGTAAATCAGATGAGTTCCGTGCCGCTGCATCCGCCGCCAATGCCGCTGTCGTTTTCGGGCAATCGCGGCGAATTTTTCCAGCTGGCGATGCGCGGCGCCGGCCTCGAATTCATTACCGTGGGTTTTTACCGGTTTTGGCTCGCCACCGACATCCGCCGCCACTTGTGGTCGAACACCCATATCGATGGCGACGCGGCGGAATATACCGGCCGGGCCAAGGAACTGTTGATCGGATTTCTGATCGCGCTGGCGATCATCATGCCGGTTTACCTGGCCTATTTTATCGCCGGACTTGAAGCCGAACGCTACAAGGCGTTCGCCAGCTTTCCCTTGCTCGCATTTTTCTACCTGTTCGGACAATTCGCGATCTACCGCGCTCGGCGCTATCGCCTGACGCGCACGGTATGGCGCGGGGTCCGGTTCTGGATGAGCGGCTCGGGTTGGGCCTATGCCGCGCGCTCGGCGCTGTGGGGCCTGCTGATGCTGCTCACCCTTGGACTGATCCTGCCGTGGCGCGAAGCGGCGCTTGAGCGTTACAAGATGCGGCATTCCTATTACGGCGATCTTCAGGGCAGTTTTGAAGGCCGCGGCTGGGAATTCTTCAAGCGCGGCTGGTGGCTATGGCTCCTGGCGCCGATCGTTTTCTACATATTCCCGCTCGCGCCCTTCGTTTATGCTGCCTTCAAAGCCGTGGAATGGCGCTGGTGGCTTTCAGGAATCCGCTTTGGCGGCGTGCATCTGGAATCGACGTTGCGACGGGGCGCGCTGATCGGCCTGTACTGGAAAGTGATCGGCTCGATGGTTCTGCTGGCGGCGATGTTCGCCGCCTACCTGGCCCTATGCGCAGGCCTGGTGGCGAGCATGAGCGGCGCGCCGCTCAACCAGTTCTTCGTGCCGCAGGTGTTCATGAAGAGTATTCCGCTATTGGTGCTGGCGGGCCTGGGTTATCTGGCGTTCGCGCTGGCGATCAATGTGGTGATGCGGGTCTATCTCCTGCGCGATTTGTGGCTGAGGGTGCTTGCGTCGACCCATGTGCGGGGCATCGAGGCGGCAGCCAATGTTTCCGCAAGGGGCGAACTGGCCAACGCGCTGGGTGAGGGCTTTGCTGACGGGCTGGATGTCGCCGGATTTTAGGCCATGAGCATTATGTCGATGGATAGCGGGCCGGCAGAAGTTTCGGCGTCACCGCCACCGGGCAGTTCGGCGGTTTATTTCGACGGGACGTCGAGCCGTCGGCGCGCCGTCTCGCTTGCGTTCAGGGACCAGCTTGAAATTGACGGGGATGGCCACACGCTTGCTGCGTGGTCCTATGCCGATATCCGTCGCGCCGACAGCCCATCCGGCATCCTCCGGCTGACCTGTCTGACGGCGCCCGCGCTGGCGCGGCTTGAGATCCGCGATGTCGGCGTGGCGGCGGAACTCACCTCCCGCTGCGCCCAACTGGATGAGAATGTCCCCGGACGCCATGGTGTCGCGAGAATTGTGGGCTGGTCGGTCGCGGCAGCGGTTTCGATTGTCGCCGTAGTCTTGTTCGGCGTCCCGCTTGCCGCGGACCGCCTGACGCCGTTGGTGCCGCAAGCATTCGAACGGCGGCTTGGCGACGTGGCGGAAGGTCAGGTCAAGACCTTGTTCGGCAGCAGCAAGACCTGCGACAACGCGCAAGGCCAGGCTGCTTTCAGCAAGCTCGTCAATGCGGTTGGCGCGGCCGCTGGCCTTGATGGCGCCTTCCAGTCGGCGGTGCTGTCGACCCCGATTCCCAATGCCTTCGCGCTGCCGGGCGACAGAGTCTTCCTGTTAAGCGGGTTGCTGGCAAAGGCAGACAATGCCGACGAGATCGCGGGTATCCTGGCGCACGAACTCGGCCATCTGAAACACCGCGATGCGACGCGCAATCTGATCTACAACGGCGGCACGTCGTTCCTGATCGGATTGTTGTTCGGCGACGTCACCGGCTCCGGCGCCTTGATCTTTGCTTCGCGCTCGCTCGTAACGGCGTCCTATTCGCGCGAGGCCGAGCAGAATGCCGATACATTTGCAATCGACGTGATGCGCCGGCTCGGCCGCTCGCCCAAACCGATGGGTGAATTGATGTTTCGCGTCACCGGAAAAGAAGGTGACCGCAGCCTGTCGATCCTGGCGAGCCACCCGCTGACGGAAGATCGTCTGGCGCGCATGAGCCGGGAGGATCAGCCGCCAGCCGGTCCGCCGCTGCTGACGCCGCCAGAGTGGGCGTCGCTCAAGGCGATTTGCAGGAACTGACCGGCTGTTTCCGCCTACGGGCTGGGTGGGAATAACATGCTAGCAGCATCATTATACATGGTTAGCCTAATAACCGTAAGCGTCCGGCTGTTTACGCCTTTTGCGGCCGTGCATGGCGTGTGAAGCTTGCGGAGTGACAGAGTGATTTGGATCTTTGCGAGCGAACATGACGATGGTGACGGTTCTATCCGGTCCAGAGCGCCGGCGGCGTTGGACGAACGAGCAGAAGCGGCGGATTGTGCAGGAGAGCTTGGTAGCCGGAGCTTGTGTTGTCGAGATTGCGCGGCGACACGAAGTCCATCCGAACCTGCTTCACCTGTGGCGCCGTCAGGCGCGCGTGGAAGGGCTGTCCAGCCGTGAGACGGCGGAGCGTGGGTTCGTGCCGGTTTCGATCGTCGCGCCCGGTGGGGATGCGGAAGTGCGTATTGCTGACGGTACGAGCACGGCTTTGATCGAAGTCGTTCTGCGCAACGGTCGGGTCTTGCGAGTTGCGCCCAACATGGCGGCCGCGCGCATGGTGCAATTGGCGGCCGCACTTGAAGAGTGCACGCGATGATCCACCCTATCGCAGCTGGTGCGCAGATCTGGGTCGCGTGTGGAGCGACCGACATGCGCCGCGGGTTCGATGGATTGGCGATGCTGGCGCAGGAGGTGGTGAAGCGGAGCCCATACTCGGGGCATCTGTTCGTCTTTCGAGGCAAGCGGGCGGATCGAATGAAGATTTTATGGTGGGACGGCACTGGCATGTGCCTTTACGCAAAGCGATTAGAGCGCGGCCGGTTTGTATGGCCAGTGACGCAGGAGGGTGCGGTGCTGCTGACGCCGGCGCAATTGTCGATGTTGTGCGAAGGGATTGACTGGAGATCACCGCTTCGCACCGATATTGTCCGGCGCGCCGGATGACAAAGTGATTTGCAGCGTTTGTCTAGATCGACAATGAGTCAATAGAGTTGTTTGAACGCGTCGGATACTGTGTTTGTTATGGTTCTCGACCGTTTCGATCATCTCGATGAAGTTGCGATGCTGCGGCAGTTGCTTGCCGAGAAGGAGGCGTTGCTTACGGAACGCGACCGCATCATCGCTGTGCGCGACGCGGAACTCTACGCCAAGACGCTGCAAATCGAGCACTTGAAAGCCCAGTTGATCCTGCTCAAGCGGGCGCGGTTCGGACGATCCTCGGAGAAGCTCGATCGCGAGATTGAGCAAATGGAATTGCTGCTTGGCGATCTCGAGGAAGGAGTTGCGGAAAGCGAGATGCGATCCGCAGCGGCCGCCAAGCAATCCGAAACACCTCGCGCGAAGCAAAACCGTACGCCGCACGGCCGCAAACCGCTGCCCGAGCATCTGCCGCGCGAGCGGATCGTCCACGAGCCGCCTGCAGCTTGCCCTTCTTGCGACGGGACCGTGCTGCGCCAGATCGGCGAGACCGTCACGGAAGTCCTGGAATACGTGCCGTCATCGTTCAAAGTCGTGCAGCATGTGCGGCCCAAGGTGAGCTGCCGGGTGTGCGAGACGATCCTGCAGGCGCCTCTGCCGTCGTTCCCGATCGAACGTGGCCGACCGGGCCCCAGTCTGCTGGCTCATGTGGTGGTCTCGAAGTACGGCGACGCCCTGCCGCTGCACCGTCAGAGCGAAATCTACGCTCGCCAGGGCGTCGATCTCGACCGCTCCACCATGGCGGACTGGGTCGGCACCATGGCAGCTCTGACGCTGCCGTTGGTGGAGACCCTGGGCCGACATGTTCTGTCCGGTCCCGTCCTTCACGCAGACGATACGCCGGTGCCAGTCCTCGCGCCTGGCCGGGGGCAGACGAAGACGGGGCGCCTGTGGGTCGCGCTGCGCGACGAACGACCGTGGTCGGGCACCGCGCCCCCGGCGGTCCTCTACCGCTACTCGCCAGACCGCCGCGGTGAACACGCCGAGGCCTTGTTGGGTGGTTGTCGTGGCTTCCTGCATGCCGACGCCTATGCCGGTTTCCAGAGCCTCTATGCGACTGGTCCGGGAACAGAGGTGCCGCGTCTGGTCGAGGTCGGATGTTGGGCGCACGCAAGGCGCAAAATCTTCGATGTCCTCGAGGCGACCGGCTCCGCGCTCGCCAAGGAGGCGCTGGAGCAGATTGCCGAACTGTTCGCCATCGAAGCGGCGATCAACGGGCGTCCGCCTCACGAGCGCCTGGCGATGCGACAGGCCGAGGCCGTTCCCAAGCTCGCAGCCCTGGAAAGCTTCCTTACCAAGACGCTCACTCAGATCAGCGGCAAATCCACACTCGCCCGGGCCATTCGTTACGCCACGTCGCGCTGGCCGGCGCTCATCCGATATACGACCGACGGCCGCCTGGAAATGTCCAACAATGCCGCCGAACGCGCCATCCGCCCGCTAGACTCTTGGCCGAAAAAACTACCTCTTCGCCGGTTCGGATGCCGGCGGCATCCGGGCCGCCGCCATGTACTCTCTCATCTCGACATGCCGGCTGAACGGCATCGATCCCGAAGCCTATCTCCGTGACATCTTCGCACGCATCGCTGATCACCCGATCAATCGGATCGGTGACCTGCTCCCCTGGAATTGGAAGCAGGTCGCGTGACCGGCCCAATCGCCAGATAAGCTCCGCCTCGGCGGACATCTCGTTCGTCAACATATGGGCTCACTGATTTGCCAGTTAACGAGCGCATCATGAGCCGACACCTCCCAGAGCGACAGGCGTAAACGGCCGGACGCTTACTAATAACCTTGGTTACAATGGTTGGCATTTGGGCGACTTTCAGTTTCGATGCCGAACTCAAAAAATCCCATCCTTCTGAATGGGAGCAGTTGGGAAGGCCATCCCTGTTTTCGAAAAAATCGATAAGGCAGGAAATTCGATTGATCGGTTTTGTTGCGCTTCGAAAATATCGAAAGTTCCAAGATCCTCGCCTTTCGCGGTTTGGTGATTTAGTATTTCTTTGTACTTCAGTAAATTTCCTACTTTGCATCATTTGGAGCTTACTGCCGCATAGGCTTGGTTTTTTTGTCTTTGGCTAAAGCAATCGGCGAATTGGTATCAGCTGCTTAATCTCGTCGGCGACTGCACTCGACGTCAGCGCTTCCACTCGTCGTGCGCGGCCTTGATCGCGCCGGGGAAGTCGACGACGTCCGACGGGAACACCTCAATGAACAGCGCGTTCTGGCTGGGTCCTGACCCGCCCTGGGGATACATGCCGTTGTGGAGCAGGTTAAGGAAGGACTTCTCATTGCACGCGATCGGGTGCTGCAGCTTCTCCAGGAAGCTGTTGCCTTGTCCACCGCAAGCAGCGCCCTTGCCAATCTTGCCGAACCAAATGTTGGTCTGCCACGCGATCGGTAGGCTGTTGGCGCGCGCGAGGTCCACGGTCCGCTGGTCCGCTGGCAGGTCGCCGATGAGGAAGCAGTCCTGCAACACCAAGTGCCCCGGGAGCGCCTGCGTCGCCGTACGCACGAGGTCGTCGAGAAGCTTGTTGTTGAGTCCGATTGCCTCGAACCGTGGGATCGGACGCCCGTCTTCGCCGATGGGCGGCAATGCCCCCATGACTATGATTGGGAGGGTTACCAGCTTGTCCGGGAAGGAGCGCTGAAACGACGCGGCGATCCCTCTCATGGCGCGGATAACGAGCGAAGGTCGATACCCCGCAGTCGCCCAGATGCGTGGGCTGTCCGTCACGCATGGGTTCGGATTGCGCAACTCGGCGGGATTCTCGTTGGGTAGGGCGAGTTCCTCGGTGAGGGTGTTGATGCCGGCGAGCTTGATCACGGCCACGTCGCGGTCGTAGCCCGTGGAGTGCAGATGCGCGGAGAGCTGCGCCAGCATGTCGGCGAACGCGTCCTGATACCTGGGATCCCAGGGCGCGGGCATCGAGACCTTGTGGCAGGGCTCCACGCCGCCGTGGTAGGTGATTTCAAAATCGAGGCGCTGGAGACCCAGACCGGCCGGAGGCGGCGTGAACATCCAATCCGGAATGCCCTGGCCCGCCGAGACCGCGAGTTCTACGGCTAGATGGCGCGAACGCGCCGCCGCGAGCTGGCGGTCCATCGCCGTGAAGTCATACTTCTTGACCGCGGGCGAGATCTCCGACCAGGTGAGGTGCACGCCGACTCCGTCAACGCCCGGAATGGCAAGGGCCTTGTCGAAGTCGCCTTTCTTGACCGCCCAGTCGTACGGCCACACGTAGATCCCGCGAGCGGCCGGCGGAAAGACCATTCTACCAGCCGGGACAACTGCCCCAGGTGCTTGGGCGCTTGCGACTGCAGAAAGAGCCGAAAAAGCCGTACATATTATCAATCTCAACGCGCGGGATCGCACCATAAGCCCCCTTATAAAGTCAAAGGTAAAGTGTACGGTACTTGCGCTCCGATGCCGACAAAAGGCTATTCTAACACCTCACACCACCGCCGTCTCCCGACAGCAAGCGTAGCCCGGATGAGCGAAGCATCTACTCTTTCTTTGTTGTTGCTCGATGGATTGCTTCGCTTCGCTCGCAATGACGGTTTACCGAGCGAGCACATTCCGGAGGAACGGAGTGAAGTCGGGTTGACCTGTGGACGCTTTGTATCCGCATGTCGGGACCGATGCCTGACGGGCAAATCATTAATTGCTGTCCAGCCCCTTTCAAGAAAATATTCCACTTTGCTCGTCGGGCAAATCATCTTTACAAGCTCGCCCCGTCCCGGCCCACAAGGGGCGTTTTGCGATCGTCACGGACGTTGGGCATGGGATGCGGTGGACGCAGGCGGCGCGAAAGACGAACGCGCGTGCCTCGCGGACGGCGAAGTCGTGTGGTCTTGATGCCCCGACGCTGGCATCAAGTCGGTAGAGGCAACTCCGCCGATGACAGTGGCAATCAAGCCCGGTCGCTGGGGAGAGCACGAAGGAAACCGTTAAAACCATTGCGCGGGGAATGCCGGGCGTTTTCCGGTGTGACCGTGGTGACTAACGCGCGTGCTTGCTACCACGCCACGCGCGGCTGCGGGCGCATCGGGCGCCCGGCATTCCCTGCGCCCTCTGATTGGAGAGGGTAAGGAAATTTCAGCATACCTCGCGCGAAACATGCGGCGAGATCGCGAAGCTGTGTTTTAATGCAATACTGCTGTTTGAAATTTAAATCTTTGGTGCGTCGTGCCCGCGAAAGCGGGGACCCATATGTGGACGGCCCCCGTGCCGCAAGAGTTTTTCGAGGTCTGATCGGATCGCTTGCATCCATATGTCCGGCCTGTTGATGCGGTTGGTGACCGCTGGCCAAGATGGTTCTCCGCGACGCGAGTTCCAAACACGCCAGCGACCTTTACGGGCCAATGGGTCCCACGGAGTGTCTCGCACCTCGGATCGATCGATCCTACCATCTGTTCCTCTTGCAGCTCCGGCACCGGTCGAGGTGGCGATCCCGAAGGCGCCGCCCGACCGATCTCTGTTAGGCGGCGTGCGCCGATGCGATCGGCTTGCCGCCTGCATGATAGCTCTCGCCCGTCACCAACAGCTTCCAGGCGATGCGGGCAATCTTGTTGGCGAGCGCTATCGCGGCGAGCTTGCGCGACGACTTGCGCGCCAACAGCGCAAGGAGCCAGGGCGACGGACGGCCGCGGCCATTCTTCGCCTGCTGGATCACCGCGGTGGCTCCCGCCACCAGCACGCTGCGCAACATCTCATCTCCGGCGCGAGGGATCGTGCCGAGCCGGGTCTTGCCGGCGGTGGAATGGTCTTTCGGTGTCAGCCCGATCCAGGCCGCGAAGTGCCGGCCGGACGGGAACAGGCGAGGATCTGGCGCCTTCATGACCAGCGCCGTGGCGACGATCGGCCCGATCCCCGGAATCTGTGCAAGACGCCGGCTGTCGGCATTGGCGCGGTGCCAGGCCATCAGCCGGGCTTCGACCTTCTTCAATTCGGCCTGCAATTGCACATACTCCGCCCCGTAAATCGCAAACAGCTCGCGCGCCAGCTCCGGCAAGGCCTCATCCGCTGCAATCTCCGCCAGCAACGGCTCGATCTTGTCGAGCCCCCTGGCCGCGGTCACGCCGAACTCCGCCGCGTAGCCTCGGATCGCATTGCTCAGCTGCGTTCGCCGGGCAACCAGCCGCTCGCGCATGCCCGCCAGCATCAGGGCGGCCTGCTGCTCTTCGGTTTTCACCGGTACGAATTGCATCGTCGGGCGGCTCATCGCCTCGCACAGTCCCTCGGCGTCCCGCCCGTCGTTCTTGTTACGCTTGATGTAGGGCTTCACATGTTGCGGCGCGATCAGCTTCACCGTGTGGCCGAGCTGTCCCAACTCCCGAGCCCAGTAGTGCGAAGCTCCGCAAGCCTCCATTCCGATCACGGTCGGCGGCAGCTTGGCAAAAAATGCCACCATTTCCTTGCGCCGCAGCCGCCGGCGCAACACCGGTTGCTCGGCGGCATCAACCCCGTGCAGCTGAAAAATATGCTTCGACGTATCCATTCCAATGCGGCTAATCTGGTTCACGGACGGCTCCCTTGTCTGAGATTTGCAACAACCTCATTCTGGCACACTCGATGCCGTAGGGGGCCGTCCACACCATCACGCCGCGGCCCTTCGGTTAGGCGCCGCTGTGCGACACCTTCTGCAACAATAGGCTATCGGGATTATGGGTCCCGGCGTTCGCCGGGACGACGTTGAGGGATCGTGCTTCGCTTCGGTCCTGCCTTCGCAGGGACGACCCGCGAGTTGTTTCTCTATTCCGCCAGATTGTTGACCTTCTTCACCCACGCCCGCACGTCTGGGAGCACGTCGGGCAGCACGGTTCTGACCTCGGCAATGGTCATGCCGGCCCTGATGCGCGGGTCGTACAGTACATTCATGATGTACTGGTCGTAGATGTCGAAAAATCCCATCGACACATTGTCGTTGAACATGGTCCAGGGCACCGTCGAGGTATCGTTGATCGGCCCCAGCGACTGCAGCAGTTCCTCATAGGCGCAATCCAGGAAGATGAAATCGCCGTTGTCGACGGTGAGAATGACGTCGGAGTGTTCGATCTCATATTTGTCGTTCTTGCGAAAGCCGGACAGGCACTGCGGATCGAGTGAGCTGCGAATTTCGCGCGCCCGTTCGCTGCCATAGAATGTCGTGATGGTGTGGAAGAGATCGCGGTCGCGCACCAGCTTGACCAGGACATTCGCGCCTTCGCTGGTGTCGGACATCGCGATGTCGATGTGCCGGATGCGCTGCCCGATGTCGGCAACGACTTTTGCCAGTTGCGCCTTTCGGTCCGCGCGGTTGCCGTCGGCGAACACCCGCACCGGCATGTCGTACTTCCTGATACGGTCGACCCGGCCGGCCAGATGATATTCGGCACCAAAGGCGGTCTTCAGAAATCCCTCCGTGATCTCGCTGTCGGTAAATACCTTCCGTTCGGTGCGCTGGCGCGAGGCGACGGCGGCGATTTCGGCGGAAGCTGCCGGTTGCCAGGCAGCGCTGCCGAGCGCGATTGCCGTCAACGCGACCGCGAATATCGGAAAATGCAAGGGTCGGCTCATTGCAAACAATACCAACATCGTTGTCCCTGCGAAAGCAGGGACCCATAACCACAGGCTTGTGTTGTTGCGCGAAAGCCGTCAGGCAGCGTTTCTCTAGACAACGCCGCGGCGTATCGATGAGCGCATTGCGCTCACGCTGGGGTCCCTGCTTTCGCAGGGACGACGAAGAGTACGGTTTCGAAGCGCCGGGCCTAGTTCTTCACCACCACGGTGGCGCCGACCGAGACGCGATTATAGAGATCGGTCACGTCGTCATTGGTCATGCGGAAGCAGCCGGAGGATACCGCCTGCCCGATCGTCTCCGGCTCGTTGGAGCCGTGAATGCGGTAGAGCGTCGATCCCAGATACATGGCCCGGGCGCCGAGCGGATTGTCGATGCCGCCTGCCATGTGGCGCGGCAGGTCGGGCCGCCGCGCCAGCATCTGCGAGGGCGGCGTCCAGCTCGGCCATTCCTTCTTGGCGGAGATGCGATGGACCCCGCTCCAGCGGAAACCGTCGCGGCCGACGCCGATGCCGTAGCGCAAAGCCTGGCCGTTGGGCAGCACGAGATAAAGCCGCCGCTCGGCGGTGTCGATTAAAATGGTGCCGGGCGCATAATTGCCCATAAAGCTCACGGTCTGCCGCGGAATCGGGCTCGAGCTGCCAACGCCGAAATTGGGGCCGAAGCCCATGAGGTCGCGCGGGTCGAAGCCCTCGGCTCGCGCCTGGCCGATGCCGGCCAGCATGGTCACCGCTGCAAACAGCACTACAAATGCCCGGATCATCTTCGCCCTCTCAAGAAAATCTGATTGTCGGCGAGACAGGCCATAATTGGAGCCATTTCGCAAGCAACGAGCCCGTGAGCCCACCCGATTTTCATACGCTGCGGTTAAAAAGGCACCATTTCCCGGCGATGGCTGCAATGCCGGCGACCCCTTTGACGAAACGCTCCGGGAATGATTGATCTTCAATGGGCTTTGCCAACGCGCGCATGACCATGCGCCTGTAAACGTCGCGAACGGGAGCGGAACGATGAACGGTGCGGAAAGTCTGGTGCGGACCCTGGTCGCTGGGGGCGTTGACGTCTGCTTTGCCAATCCCGGCACCTCCGAGATGCATTTCGTCGCGGCTCTCGATCGGGTCGAGGGCATGCGTTGTGTGCTCGGCTTGTTCGAGGGCGTGGTGACGGGCGCGGCCGACGGCTATTTCCGCATGAAGGGTACGCCAGCGTCGACGCTGCTGCACCTCGGACCGGGGCTCGCCAACGGCCTTGCAAATCTGCACAATGCCAAGAAGGCGAATTCCGGCATCGTCAACATCGTCGGCCAGCACGCCGTCTACCACATCGGATTTAATGCGCCGCTGACATCCGACATCGAGGGTCTGGCGCGGCCGATGTCGGCCTGGGTGCGCACCTCGCCGGACGCGAAGTCCGTCGCCGGCGATGGTGCTGCCGCCATCGCGGCCGCCAAAAGCTCGCCGCCGCAGATCGCCACGCTGATCCTGCCGGCCGACACCGCTTGGAACGAGGCCGACGGCGTCGCGCAGGTGCCGGAGGAATCGCAGCGCGCGAGCTACTCGTCGCAGGCCGTGGACAACGCCGCCAAGGTGCTGCGCGGCGGCGCGCAGACGCTGCTTTTGCTCACCGGCAACGCGCTGACCGAGCAGGGGCTGGCGCTGGCGGCGCAAATTGCCGGCAAGACCGGCTGCAGGGTGATGGGGCAGACCTATAATCCGCGCATGGCGCGCGGGCGCGGGCGCTTTTCGATTGACCGGATTCCCTATGTGATCGAGCAGGCGCTGCCGATCCTGAAGGATTTCCGGCACATCGTCCTGGTCGAGGCCAACGATCCCGTGGCGTTCTTCGCCTATCCGAACAAGCCCAGCCTCCTGAAGCCTGAGGGCTGCGAGGTCCATCGCATGAGCTCGGGCGGGGAAAATTCCGTCGCCGCGCTGGAGGCGCTCGCCTCCGCGCTGGGTGCCAGGCCGCAAGACGCGAAACCGCAGGCAATGGTCGAGCTGGCAAAGCCGACGGGCGCGCTGACGCACGCCTCGATCGCGCAGGCGATCGCGATGGCGATCCCGGAAAATGCCATCGTGGTCGACGAATCCATCACCACCGGGCGCGGTTTTTTTCCGCCGACGGCGGCGGCTCATCAGCACGACTGGCTGCAGAACATGGGCGGCTCGATCGGGTTTTCGACTCCGGTCGCGACCGGGGCCGCGGTGGCGTGCCCGGACCGCAAGGTGATCTGCATGGTCGGCGACGGCAGCGCGATGTACACGCTGCAGTCGCTGTGGACGCAGGCTCGCGAAGGCCTCAACGTCACCACGATCGTGTTCGCCAATCGGATCTATCAGATCCTGCGCGGCGAGTTCGACGGCGTTGGCGCCGGCGAGCCCGGCCAGCGCGCCATGGACATGCTGAAGATCGACCGCCCCACGCTCGACTGGGTCGCGCTCGCCAAGGGCATGGGCGTGCCGGGGCGCGCGGTCACCACCGCAGACGAATTCGTCAAGGCGCTGGCGGAAGCCATGCCGGAGCGGGGACCGCGGCTGATCGAAGTGCAGATGTAAGGACGCTTTTTGGACAGTTCGTAAAACGATCGAGATGCCGCGGAAATGCCGCGAACGATAAGATCGTCATCTTTGCGAGCCAACGGGTCGGCGCAAGGCGCCGCCCGATGGCAGGCTCCGCGAAGATTCCATAAGATGCATACTGCGGTTGTGGATCTTCGTCGCAGTGCTCCTCGCAGTGACGGAATGTTGTTGGAGGCCAAATGCAGACCGAACTGAACAAGGTCGTAACGGCGCTTCAGGAGTTCTATGCGCGAGAAACCTTCCTGTTTGAGAAGGATCTCGGCGAGCGCACGCTGACGCACCGGCTGGCAGTGCACCTCGAAAAGCAATTTCCGGGATGGGAGGTCGATTGTGACTACAACCGGCTCGGCGAGCGGACGCTGCGGCTGCCGCATGGAACGATCGTCTCGACCGACGATCACCTCGCAAAATCGGTTTATCCAGATATCGTCGTGCACAAGCGCGAGACCCCCAACAATCTGCTGGCGATCGAAGTCAGGAAGGCCGGCAATCATCAGCCGCCGCAACATGACCAGCACAAGTTGCGTGCGCTGACAGATCCCCATCTGTGGTTTGCCTATGCGATCGGAGTTTACCTTGTGCTGGGAAAGAAGAGCGTCGTCTCGGACGTTTACGTTGGCGGCGTGATCGACCAGCCCCTGTCCGGCTGGCTGGCAGAACGGCTGAGGGCGGCGGGATTGGGCGGTTGAGCTTGCCGGTGCATCCATTCAAGATCACATGCGAGCAATTCCCATAAACCGCCAATGAAATTTCGGATTGCTACTCGGCCTGGCGGTCGAGGAATTAATGAAAGTTTAGTTCCGATGCCATAATTGATGGCTATCTCTCGTTGGAACATCGGATCAACATCATGGCTGGCGACCTGCTCGACGACATGGACGTTGAATATGCAGCAACGGTGGCCGACAGGGCCATCCGGTCGATGTCGCAGCAATCGGTGCCCGCAACGCCGAGCAATTTCGCGGTATGGTTCAATTACGCGATGGGTGCGTCACCGGCGCTGAGACAGACCATCGATATCCTGATCGGCAACAAGCGCAAGTTCGATGCTTCGATCAATCACGAACTCTATTTGACGTATGTCGGCGCGCCGTCAGGCCCGAGCACTTCAGGTGATTTCCCCGAACAGATGCGTGACGTGATAGCGAGCGCCAAACAGTTTCTCGCGACGGCTATTTCCGATAACCGCAATCAGATCGAGGCGCTCGGCGAGGTATCCTCGCAAGTTCACGCAACCTGCGATCCGAGGCCGATTATCGAAAAGCTGGTGGCCGAATTGACCACGGCGACCACACGGGCGTCAGCTCTGGAAGCGAACTTCCTCGGCACTTCGAAAGAATTGGACAAGATCCGCGATTTGCTGAAAGTGGCCGAACAGCGCTCGAATACCGACGCGCTGACCGGATTGGCCAACCGACGCTCGCTGGAGGAGTTCTTTCGCTCGGCCCAAATTGCAACGATGGAGACCGGAGAGCCGCTCAGCATCCTGATGATCGACATCGACCATTTCAAGAAGTTCAACGATAGTTACGGTCACCAGGTCGGGGATCAGGTGCTTCGGCTGGTGGCGAAGGTCCTGCAGGAAAGCGTTCGTGACGTCGATCTCGCGGCGCGTTATGGTGGCGAGGAACTGATTGCGGTACTTCCCGGTGCCAATCTTGATGCTTGTACGGAGGTCGCTGAGCGCATCCGTCGCCGCGTCTCTGAAGCGCGCCTGACGCGGCGCGCCACCGGGCAGGAGATAGCGAGCGTCACTGTCTCAATTGGTCTAGCACAATTCCGGTTGGCGGAATCGGCCGAGGCTACGATCGAGCGATGCGACCGCGCGCTCTACCAGGCGAAGCGGATGGGTCGCAACCGCATCGTCACGGAAAACGATGTTGATGGCGAGGTCGCCGCTGCCTAAGAGTCCTATTGGTTCTGATTGAATCAGAATTGAGACTCCATCTCTTATTTTGACGCATTTTCACCTTTGCCGGCTCAAGCACCGATTCCAATCTGGCGATGTCGCTGGGACACCCGCCGTGACGATCGGCGGCGACGGGAAGGGCGGCAACTGGCATTCGCGTCATGACTGGTACAGACCGGTCGACGCGTATTTCGGCCCGCAAAACAGCTGCTGACGATCCCGGTATGGACGGGGGGCGGATGGCGCGATGAAGCCGGTGCTCCAGGTGAGGCGGGGGCGCCATGCGAGGCGGATTGGGCATCTACGACGACTTTGAGTTGCAAAATGTCAGACAGGAAATTGAACCGTGCAGCGCGTGTTCGTTATCGAGTTGCAGTGGCTGAATTTTGCCGCCGCAAGCGCGATAGCCAGTTGGTTTTTCATTTACCCATTAAGCGCAATGTATCGCGACTTCTTAGCGGGGCAGGAGCTTTCGTAATGTCACAGTCGGCGCAGCTGCGCGGCAGCCATCATTGCATTGGTACGGGCCGTGCGATTGCCGATCTGATTTTCAAGATGGTCCATGACAAGGCGGTTGCAAATGGCGGCGCGCTTTCTGCCGAAGAAATTCTGGGTGTGAAAGCGGAATTTATTGTCAGCCTTCCGTCAGGCATCGGTTTTTTCGAAAAGGTCAATCAGGAGTGCACGTTTGCAAGCGGCAGCGCTGCACCCGATCCGTTTTCCCGTGTCAATATCTTATCGACACTCCTTTCGGCCGGCGGCAAAGGATCCGCCGCCTATGCCTTCAGGTCGCAAATAGAGAAGTGCAGCCCGAATTGGCTCGACTATTTCTTTCAGGGATTGTCGCAGGTGGTCCGAAGGAACATCAGCAATGAAATCGTGGGAGGATCTAGTTGCTGCCTATGTTCACGCAGCGGAATTTAACAAGGCGAACATGCAGGTTATTGACGTGATCGCCCGGAATGACGTCAGGGCAATCCTGTCAGATGGCTTAGCCCCGCTCTATAGAATGTTCGAACTGGATGAAATCGCTAAAACGACGAGCGCGGAGATCAATGGCGCTGTCGCGCGAAAGTATAAAGCCGCGGGATCAAGCATCGTCAAAATAACGGACGATCAAATGAAGGCATTTCTGGCAATGCTTTCGAAGGAGATGTCGTTCGGCGCGACGCAAAGCCGGGCGGTCGGCGGCCTCTCATCCGTAGCATGGTAACGACGGCGGAAATCCCTTCGGACGGGAATTCCATGCGGCAACGCCAGGTCTTGCAGCCGTCATTGGCTGATAGAGTCAGTTTTGTTTAAATTCGCGCTCGTTGCCAACCTTCAAAAGCAAGGTTAAATCGCGAGTTCGATTGCGCCCTTGGTCCGCAGATGATTGTGATGAACGATGTCCAGTTCATTTCACAATGCGGATAAGCGCACGCACCGGAAGATAATGTTCCTGGGCTTCCTGTTTTGCGCGGGGTTTGTCGCGATCAGCTTTTTTGCCAAAGAGCAGCCTGACAACACCTACGTTCTCGTCAAAGCTGACAAGCTGGTTCGTACGGCAGGCACACCGTTTGCTGCCAAATGACTTTGGCGCACCGCAGCAATGGAACCGGCAGCCAACGCCGGGATTATCGTATTTGAACCATGAGCCGCTGGGCGAGACCTACCCACCAGAGGCGATCTCCAGGAGGCTGCCATGACCCGCTGGCATGATACGATGGTCGACAGGCCGGACACGGATGGTACGGGCTACGTGACCGGCTGGACGATATCCGGCCTGACCGTACTCGGCGCCATCGTCGCGGTTTGGGTTCTTGGGATTTAGGATCCGGGAACGTCTGGTGGGCGCACAAGGGATCGAACCTTGGACCTCTCCCGTGTGAAGGAAGAACCACGGCTCCAAGGCGGCCATAGCAGACCATACGCGGAATCCAAAAAGACCTTGCAGTACAAGGATTTCCTGCAATATTAGACCTCAATCGGCCACACGTGGCCATAGGTCGAAACCTGTGCCCCTGCTGTGCCCCGAGGCCAATTCTCCCCTGGGGCACAGATCGGGGCACAGAATTGCGGGAAAGGTCTCATGTCTCACCCCGACAAGGGAAAAGGTCTCAGGTCCGAATCGGAGCAGCAATTCGTCAAGCTCACCGACGCCGCCGTTGAGCGCGTCGAGCTGCCGGCCGGCAAATCGCAGGTTCTATCTCTACGACAGCGAACAGCCGGGCCTTGCGCTCAGAGTCCGCGCCAGCGGCGGCAAGAGCTGGGTCTATCTGTTCACCAAGCCGGGTGTCGATGGCACGCAGCGCAAGACGCTGGGCGCCTGGCCAAGGTTCAAGGAAAAAGACGCGCGCGCCGCCGCCAAGATCGCGACCGGCGATCTGGTGCGCACTGGCGACCCGAACGCCGCCAAGCGCGAAGCCAAACAGCAACAGCTGGCCGCAAAAGAGCGGAAGACGCTGGGCGAGCTGATCGAGGCGAAGGGGCCGTATGAGAGGGCGCTGCAACAGCGTGGAATTGTGAACTGGCAGGTTGCACTGTCGGCGATGCGGCGCGGTCTGGCCGGGCATCTGACCAAGGACATCAGATCCCTGACGCGCCGGCAGATCGTCGCGGACGCGGACAGGATCGCCGCCACCGGCAAGCGCGGCGCCGCCGATGATATGCGTAAGCACACCCACACCTTTCTGGAATGGTGCGTGAGCCGAGGCTTTGTCGATACCAACGTTCTCGCCGGCTATCGAAATCCAAAACAGACTCGCGCGGAGCGGGTCGGGCGCCGACAGAAGGGTCGCGCGCTCACCGACGATGAAGTGATCAAGGTATGGAAGGCGGCGGGTAAGCTCGGCACGTTTGGACAGCTGACGCGGCTGTGCCTGCTCGGTGGTCCGCGCCGCAGCGAGCCGACGATGCTGGAATGGTCCAGGCATATCCTGGACGACCGCATCACCTTCGACGAAGCCTGGACCAAGATGGGTCTACACCACGACGTGCCGCGCACGCAGCCGATCGATGAGGTGCTGGCAGCGGCGAAACATTTTCAGCGTGCTACTTCTGACTATGTGTTCCCGTCGCCGAAGACCGGGGGGCAGATGTCGGGCTTCACCAAGATGGTTGCACGCGCCCCTACCACCAGCCTGCTCCTTTGGCGGCCAGAATAAGAATGACCAGCAGGAGCAAAACGACAATTGCAAACGGCCCCTCGGTCACAGCTTCGACCAGCCAGGGAATACGAAGCGAAAGCCGGTTGCGCTTATAAGGCATTGCGTCTCGCTATCTCATCCCTTGTTTACCGCGGCGCAGCGTTTGTTTCCGGTCATACGAATGCACGTGCTACGGCCGATACAAGCTCCGTTTCCGGGAAGAAACCCAGCTTATGAAGCTCGCCCAAGAGCGACTCGAACTGCTCGTAGGTGACGGCGCCTTGCAAGGTCGGCTCGGCAAGGGCGTTTATCTTCGTCCCCTACCGCTTCAATCAGCTGCTTCTGTCTCGCGGTTTGGTCGGGGCTCCACAACCTGGCGCCATCCCTCGCAAAGATGGATGAATGCTTGAGCGCATACGCGGCGAGCGCCCGCAATGCGGCGGCGGCGTCCTTGCGGCGCTGGCATTCGCGCCGAAGCTCAAGTTTGTCGAGCAGCGGTTGAGTCCCTGCCATGATGAAAGCGTCATGGAATTCAGCAGCGTCCATTGCTGCGCATGCGCGCTGAATAGCCGCTTCTTTCGATGGAAAATTTTCGAGCGTTTGTTTGGCGGTGCCGGTGCCCCACGGACGATCGTGATGGACGAGCGTTACCGGGCCGCTCATGAATTCCTTGGCGATGCAATAAGCGGCATCTTCGATCAATTCCCGATCGCGCTGCACGTCCGGGCTGCCATCCCTGCGGGTATAATTTCCGAGGGAGAAGCCACCGTTCGCCAACGTATAGAATGAGATTTCCATAGGGCCGAGGGTGGCGCGATTGCGCTGACGATCGACGCTCCACGGTGTGCGGGGGCCACCGCGCGCCTCGACGCGGGCGATCACGTCGCTGAGATCGATTGCGTGTCCGCGGTGGCGAGCAATTTGGTCCGGATCGTCCTCGGCGATGGCGGTACTGTCGGGACGCCACGGTAGGCGGCGGTCATGTAGGCGCAGCCACGCACGGACGGCTTGCTCGACGGGGCCGGGTATTTCCTCGCCGCTAAGCCAGCGCCGGTAGGTGCGCAGCGTAACGCCGAGAAGCTGGGCCGATTCTGCTGGCTCCAGAGCCAGGCGAAGAAGACTTTGCTCAAGTTCAGTTGGTGACATCATGTCCCCAATATGCACGACAAAATGTCCGTTTCAAGGGGACTATTTGGCCAATTTTGAAAAAATTTAAGATTGCCGCCTCTTCATCCTAATGGAAAAGATATTATATTTTATAATAATATCAGCGAGATAATACATATGTAGTCGATCGATTACTTTTCATATTGTCATCGTTCGACGACATGTGGTAATGTCGTCGAACGATTACATACGGGAATCTCATGCTTACGCGTACACCTGCCGACCTCGGTGCCGTCATCCGAGACCGGCGCAAGCAACTCAAGCGCAATCAGGCAAGCTTAGCCGACGAGATCGGCGTCAGCCGGCAATGGCTCATTGAACTCGAGCACGGCCATCCGCGCGCCGAGCTGGGCCTCGTGCTTCGCGTCATCGATGCCTTGGGTATCAACCTCGATGCGGACATCGCCCAAGCAAAGACCCCACGTCCAGGCACTGTCGACATCAACGCGATCGTGGCTAGGGCCAAGAAGAAAAAGCTATGAGCGAACTTGTCACTCTTCTCGACGGGAAGGAAGTCGGCCGCGTACACAACGATGCCCGCGGCCGCCTGACATTTGTCTATGACGATCAATGGCGCAACGCCCCCGAGGCATATCCTCTATCCCTCTCCATGCCGATCGTATCCAAAGAGCACGGCCGGGCCGTGGTCGAGGCCTTTCTCTGGGGCTTATTGCCGGACAATGAACAGGTGCTTGCTCGCTGGGCCGCGAAGTTTCAAGTCTCAGCCCGCAACGTTTTTGCTCTCATCTCGCATGTCGGCGAAGACTGTGCAGGCGCTGTCCAGTTCGTGACCCCGGAACGCCTGGAGGCCATACGCAGCGGCAAGGAGGATAAAGTCGAATGGCTCGATGAATCCGAAGTCGCCAAGCGCTTGCTGACTGTTGCGTGAAGATCACGCCGCCTGGCGATTGCCGCGTGACACCGGCCAGTTCAGCCTTGCCGGCGCCCAACCCAAAACGGCACTGCTCCTGCAAAATGAGCGCTGGGGCATTCCCTCGGGGCGCATACCAACGACGCATATTCTAAAGCCGCCGACCGGCCATTTTGACGGCCATGCGGAGAATGAGCATATCTGCCTCATGCTCGCACGCAATCTTGGCCTGCCCGCCGCCCAATCAAAGGTCATGCGGTTTAAAGATGAAGTGGCCATCGTCGTTGAGCGGTACGACAGGCAGCAGAAAGGCAACGACATCATTCGCGTGCATCAGGAGGATATCTGCCAGGCGCTCGGGATCATGCCGACCAAGAAGTATCAGAACGAAGGTGGGCCGAGTCCAGTCAATATCATCGAACTCTTGCGCACTTATTCAACGGATCGCGACACTGATCTCGTTACATTCGGCGCGGCTCTTGGCTTCAACTGGCTGATCGCAGGTACCGACGCACATGCCAAAAACTACTCTCTACTCCTGAGTGGCCCTGACGTCCGGCTTGCCCCGCTCTACGACATCGCAAGCATTCTTCCTTACGATGAGGTCGATCTGCGCAAGGCCAAACTCGCGATGAAGATCGGCGGTGAGTATAAGGTGAGCCTGATCGGGTTGCGTCAATGGCAGAAATTTGCCCGTGAAGCGCGCGTGGATGTTGATCACCTCGTCGAAGTGCTCATCTCCATGGCCAAGCAGCTCCCCGATGAGGTGGCTACCGCGCGCTCGCACGTCCGCGAAGAAGGGTTGGACAATGCCCTTGTTGATCGTCTCGCTACGCAATTGATCGAAAGGGCGCATGAATGCCAGCGCTTGCTTGGTGACACCTAGTCTCCGATAGGAACATGCCTCTCGATCATTACGTTTCACAGGTTCACCTGCGGCAATTCCATTCGCCAGCACTTGCTGGAAAGCAGATGCACGGCTTTCGCAAACGCGACGGTCACGTTTTTCCGTGCAGCTCAAAGGATGTTTGCCGTGTGCAGGACGGCAGCACCAACGAATATTTGCTGAACGATCGTGCGATTGAGGAATTCCTGAAAACGGTCGAACCCAATTACAACGCCGCAATCGCTGAATTGCGAACCGGTAGGCCGAGCCGGGACACAGTCCATGTGATCGCGGGTTTCGCGGCCTATGCCACGAGCTGCTCGCCGGCGGCGATGCGGCTGCATGCCGGGCCTTTGAGAAGCACGGTTGAAGCCACGGGCAAGATCCTTGACGCCTCGGGAGAAATTCCGAGGGCGCCGGAAGCGCTTGGAGGCAAGAGCTATACCGAGTTGATCGAGAGTGGGATCTTGAAAACGACGATCGACGAAAAGTATCCGCAAGCTCTTGGTATCAACGGCATCATGGAGCGAGTGAACATTTGGGGGAATTCCGCCTGGGACATCCTTGTTAACGAGCACGCCAAGAATAGTCCCTTCTTTACGAGCGATTTTGCAAACGGAATCGAACTCTCTGACGATCCGAGGATCATTAACAGGCTGGTACCGCTGGCGCCCGATCTCGCACTGCGTATTCGTCCTGATCTTGATGCCCGCGATTTGCATATGGATACAACGTTCAAAGCCTTTTGCTGCCGTTTACAACTTCGTCACGGAGTGAAGTTCGCGCCATGAACCAAGTCATTGCCCGGTGCGGCGAGGAGCTTGTCTTTTTTCGTGACCACCACGACTGGGTCGAGCCCTTCCTCAACAAGCATCGTTCCTTTCGCGTTGAACCGGTCACCACTGAAATCAAGACGCCTACGGGATACGCCTTGATCTCCACTATTCGGGTCAAATCCAATAGAGACGGGCACTGAGCTCGCGGTGGCCCACCGACGGGGCTGCCCCCGCCGTGCAGACCAAAGCTCAGCGCCCATCACGCCTTGGCGACCCTCAATGAGGCCATCGCCGGCGGCATGATCGGCTGGGTGCTGGAGGCGGACTTGAAGAACTTCTTCGGGAGTCTCAATCATGATTGGGTGCTCCGATTTGTCGAACATCGAGTAGGTGATTGCTCGCATGAAATACATGAACATGAAGAAGGTTCCTCAATTGTTCCTGGCCTCCGGAGGCACGAAGTTTGGCGTTCCTGCGAACTTTCCTTGGACGATGGGTTGGATACCCACCTATCGAAGTGAGGCGCGAATTTACGCCAAGTATATTCGAGATCGTTTCCCGAATGGAAAGATTGCGGCTCTTTGGCAAAATGACGACGCCGGCAAAGACCAAATGAAAGGTACGCGAGAAGGTCTCGGCGACAAGGTGAGCATGATCGTCGCGGATGCTTCCTATGAAGTGACTGACCCCACATTAGACTGACAGATTGCTCGATTGAGGGATTCTGGAGCCGATATTTTCATTTCGTGGACCACGCCAAAAGCGGCGGCACAAGCGCTGAGAAAGGTTGCGGAGCTAGGATGGAAGCCCACCTACTTTATCGGAAGCACATCCAGTGTAG